>CAVVDW010000010.1:0-155687 GCA_963747175.1 uncultured Alphaproteobacteria bacterium
TTCCGAGCTTGTCGGCCCGTCCCACCAGTAACGGGCAACAGAGTACGACACCCGCAACTGGCTGCGTCTTTCCCAAAAAGTAGCGATGCCTCGCCCATCACTTCGCTCGCCAATAAACCGCGGAAGCAAACTACGAAAACTCTAAACTTGGCCTTGCATCACCGAGCTTCGGGTAGGTTTCCCGACCCCAGATTTGCCGCTCGCGAATGAAGGGAAGGGGATACTGCGGATGCGGCAATTCAAACTCTCGTGCCAGCCGGTGGCCGTCGAAAATTGCGTTCATGAGATGCCGCGGCGCATAGCAGTCGCCGATCCGGTAGACGGCCTGTACCTCATTCTCTTCCCAGTCGGACCGTCGGCGCAAGAGCTCGTGGAAGAGCGCGGCGTTCGGTACGCGCATCGTCACGAGAATTAGCGCGTCACAATCCAGATGCACTGTGTCGCTCGACAAGCGACGACCCCATTTGCCCTCCTCCACTTCGTAGAGTTCGGGGGTATCGCGATATAGGTAGAACAGCGAAAGTTTGTTGCCGACGTACTCATGTCCCCAATGGTTAGTCATGGTTTTGATTTTTTTCTGGTACATGAGGCGTTTGTTGTTCGCCATTTCCATGGTGTAGAGCGAGAACTGTACGACGTCGTGCATGTTGGTGACCAAGGTCACCTGCTTGCCGAGGTCCGCCGCCAGTTCGGCCATCGCAATGCCGGTAAAGTGGCCGTCGCCGTCCAACACCACGACTTTTTGCCCGGGGATGGGCTTGCCCGCCATGATTTGCTCTGGCGTTAACACGTTCGGCAAAGACGCATCGGCTCCGGGAATTGGACGGTGAATCTCTGCCCCCGTGCCGTCGATCGACCAGTGGGCGCCGGTGGCAATCACGACCTTGTCGGCGCCGTATTCCAAAACATCGTTGGCCGACATTTTCCCCACACCGAGATGGGTTTCGACGTTCTTCAGCTTATCCAATTGGATTTGCCGGTAAGTAATAACGCGTCCGAACTCGGAGCAACGCGGGTAACGGGCTACGTCGCGCCAATGCCCGCCGAGTTCGGCCTCTGCTTCGCGCAGATGAACGTCGTAGCCCCTTTTGCCGAGAACGATGGCGCATTCCATGCCAGCGGCTCCCCCCCCGACGACCAACACCGAACACGGATTTTTTGCTCTTCTCGAACTTCTCGGGATGCCAGCCCCGGCGATACTCCTCTCCAGACGTCGCGTTCTGCGTGCAGTAGAGCAAGCCTAGTTCCTGCACTCGAGATGCGCACATGTTGCAGCCGATACATTCGCGGATGTCTTCAATTCGACCCTCAGAGATCTTGGTCGGCAGAAAAGGATCGGAAATGGAAGGACGGGCTGCGCCGATAATGTCGCACTGGCCGCCGTTGATGGCTTCGATCATGTCATCGGGATTGGTGAACCGGCCGTTGCTAACGACTGGAATCGCGCTGCCGACGATACCCTTTACATCTTGAACAAAGGGGCGCATCCAGTTCGTCTTACGGAAGCGGGAACTGCCGGCGTCTTCGCCCCACTCTTCGTAGTCGCCGATCTTCAACGCCCAGAGATCCACCACTCCTTCCTTGTGCATAAGCTCTACGAAGCCGATGCCGTCCTCGAAGTGCTCTATGCGGTGGTCTCCGTTCACAGTATCGGTCTCGAAACGGATGGTTACGCCAAGCCGGTCACCGACGGCCTTTTTCAAGGCCGTCATGAGCTCGACGAAGAAACGCGCTCGATTTTCCAGAGAACCGCCGTACTTATCATCGCGACGGTTGTAGCGCTTTTCGAGGAACTGCATTGGCAAGCAGCTGTCCCCGCCGGAAATCTCAACGAAATCGAAACCCGCTTGCTCGGCGCGCTTGGCGGCCAACACATACATCCCGATGAACGTCTTAATATCGCTCTCATCGGCAACGGCGGCATAGACGTTGCGCTCGGGAAAAACATTCGAAGGCAACCCACTGGGCGCTCTGGGAACCTCTCTCAACTCGAGCCCAGGAGCGTGTAAGCCATTATACCAAAGCTGTACGCCGGCCAGGCTTCCATGCTTATGCAGCTCCTCGCACATCTTACCGAGGTTGATCACATCGCCCTCATCCCAGAGGCGCGCCAAGTGCGTCGGATAGTCGTCCGACTCCGGATGAACAGAGCAAGCTTCAGTGCAAACGGCCGCCCAACCGCCTTCTGCCTTCATGCCACGGAAATAGGCCTGTGTTCCCGGCCGCTCCGACCCATAGCCGGTGCAGTGAGCTGACTGCCAAAATCGGTTTCGCATGGTCTTTGGGCCGAACGAGATTGGCTCGAACAAGATGTTGTATTTTGGATTTCTGGCCAATTTGATGCCTCCTCTACACCGGCCCTGTCCCGATTGCATACTCGGCTGTTCGTTTAGATTTGGGCGATTGGACTGACCGATATTTTGTACCAAGCGAAGTGGGAGATTGTTGCACGATCGGCGCCTGCCTGAGAAACGCAGCGAAGTCGTTTACCATGAAGGTCGATTGAAGACCCAGTCGGGGCCGCCTCGAGGTTGACAGCGTCACTCCGCTGCGCGGCGCAAGGAATCGGAGGGCGTCCACGGCAGAAAAGCCTGCTGCTCGGGATCGTCAGGGGAAAGCTCGGCGGCTGCAAAGACGTTCTCTCCGGCGCACCAGCGGAGAATGGCGTCCGGATCCTCGAGTATCACGCGCAGGGCTGCGGTCAGCTCGAGAAGCGATGTCGGCCTTCCGCTTCGGGCCAGCGCCGGCAATAACCCTGCCTGAACGCTCTTGTAGAACGACTGATGTTCGGCATCGACTGGGACGTCCCAATCGGCATAGCTCTCGAATGCGTCCTGGCAGGCGGCCACCGAACGAGAATTGTAGGCGCGGCAATCGAGCGGGCGCACCGGATAGACGCTGCACTCGTTCCCAACCAGGAGCGGACAAGGCAGGCGCGCTTCACCCCTTTCCTCATCGCTCATGCCGCGCGTCTGCTCGTCGGTAGTCGCGACCCGCCGGGCGAGCGCTTCGCGCTCTTCGACCGAGTAGGTATGCTCGAAGAAAGCGGCGATACGTAGGATTTCGGGTGCCGTAACGACTACACGCATGTGACAGCAGAAGCAGCAGCCCCTGCAGCAGGCGATCCCGTCGTCGCTGGGAGCCGCGTCGGCCTCACTTGCCGCAATCAGTCCATCGATCGTAGCGCAGACCTCACCGAGGTCGACGCCGGGACTGAGTAATCCGTCGACCCGAGCGCGTGCTGCTTCGGCGAGCTGATGCCATGTGCGGCTCGCTGGCATAATCGGCCTACCGCGTGTGGTCCAGCTGGGCCTCTTTCTCATAGGCCAGCCAGAACAAGAACAACTTATCCGTGGGGGAATTTTTGGGATCGAAGTCTGCCATTGTGCCCCCGCTCACAACTTCTTTACCAACCTCAGCGCCGCCGCCGGCGCGCCGCGCTCAAGCCGCGACAGCCCTTCGGCAATCGAGGCAAGCTCACCGTTGGCGTCGCGCCGCACGGTCTCAGGCGCAATGCCGGCTTTGAGCGCCATAATGAGCCCGGCCGCCTCCCAATAGTTTTCGACGCAATGGTAGCGGCCGGTGCCGGCAAAGAGGCGCGCCAAGTCATTGCGCATCAGATTTCGGTTCTCGCGCACGGCGATGACGTGAATGCCCTGATGCAGGGCGGCAAGCGTGGGCAGGCCGAGGCAGCCATCGGGGATGACGAGGCACGAGACGTCCTCGGCCGAGACGACGCCTCTGCCGGTGAGAGCCGCTGCTCCGGTCACGATGCGCGGGCTGCGCGACAGGCCCTTGAAGACGCTGTGGATGCAGGCGCACGAACTGCCCTCGGCTGCCTTGCGTGGCTCGTAGATGCCCTCGTCGGCATTCATGATCTCGAAGGTGTCGTACATCGGCGCATGCGCGGCGGGCATGTCATAGAGAAGCGCAACCGCGTGGGTCAGCAGCGCCTCGATCCCGCCGTACGGATTGATTCCCTTCTCCCCCATGAAGTAGGCGCGCTGCATCTCCTCCGGCACGTCGACGACGCTCGAGATGGCAATCGCCTCGAAGCTGCCAAGTCGTTTCTCGATCAACTCGCATAAGGCGTCGAAGCCCTTGATCACGCCCGTCGCGCGCCCTGAGACCGGGGAGACGTGCGCCGTCATGACGAGATCGACAGGCAAGGGCACGACCGGAAGGCAAGGAAATCCGCCCGTACCATAGGCCGCGGAGACGGCATTTACGAGCGTGTGCCAGATCGCGGCCTCGGGGTGTTCCTGAACCAGCGGCAGGACGCGGTTGGCGCGGACCAGTGCCAATCCGGCCGTTCCCATCATCAGGCGCGTCAATACGCTGCCCTCCACATAGAGCGTGTTCTCCGGCATCTCGTTGATGTCGGCGCCGTTGACGACATTGGGGTGTGTAATCAGCCGATCGCTCGCGGCCGCAAGCAGGCGCGCCACAGGTCCGGCATCGCCAGCATGCCCGCCGATATCGGCGTCTATGCCGGTCGGCACAATCAAGACGGTCGTGAAGCGCTCGCAGCTCTCATGCGTGCGGGAACGAAAATTCAATACTGAGCGCGATCGCGCCGGGTGATAGTGCGCCAGGCCGACGAGAACACCGATCTCGCAATCAATATGGGCTTCGCCCGTTCGGGTGGCGACGAGGCGCAACGGCATGGCATCGGCGGGGAGGTTTTCGCCGAGATGGGCAGCGAGGTGCGACAGGAGCTGATCGCTTTGGGCTGGCAGAGGAATCCGTATCTGCTGCTCATAGACTTGCATTGACTGATCCCTTCTCGTTGTCGCGACTTGGCAAAATGCCGGTCAGATGGTTGATGCTGGCGAAGTCCCTGAAGCTCGAAGCCCTACGCAGCATGACAGAACCGTCGCCCATTTCCAGATAGATGTTCGGTAAGGGCTGGCCATTGAACATGTGGGCCTTGACCAGGGAGTAGGCGCCCATACCCGGGAACACGACGCGCGAGCCGATCGTTAGCGGCTCGATGAACTGGTAGGTGCCGAACAGATCGCCGGCGAGGCAAGTGCTTCCGGCAAGGACGTAGCGGAAGCCTTCGCCCGCCGGTAGATCGTTGCGGTGGCCTAGGACTTCGGGCTCGCTGCCCGGCAGGTCGCTATACTCGAACACCTCAGGCATGTGGTTGACCGACGTATCGAGCACTGCCACGGTACGGCCGTCCGTGTCGATAAGGTCAACCACGCTCGCCATAAAGGTCCCGCCATCACGCACAAGGGCCGCGCCGGGCTCGATATAGATGTCCTGGATTGCTGTTGACCTGAGCAATGCCGTTGCCTCGATGAGTTGCCCGACTGCGTGGGGGGCGCACCAACCGTACCCGCCGCCCAGATTGATCCAGCTGATCTGCGCCAAGATGTGAGGTATCTCACATTGCAGCCGCTCAATCGTCGGTTTGAGGCCGGAGAAGTCGTCCGCCTCGCAGTTGTTGTGCAAGTGTATTCCTGAAATGCCGGTGGGAAGCGCCTTGAGCCGTCTCAGGTTGCTGGCAGGCTCACCTAGCTTCGAGTGCTTGCGGCATGGATCAAAGCGCTCGTCGTCGATCTGCGAGATCTGCGGGTTGATGCGCAGACCTGTGCGCTTGTGGGAGAAGTAGCCGCCGAGACGGGCAATCTGCGATAGGGAGTTGAAGGATATGGCGTCGCAATACCGGGCAAGCTCTGCGCAATCCCGATCCCGCAGCCCAGGCGAGGTCACCTGCACCTCGGCGTGCGGCCCTACGACATAGCGTACTAGCAGCGCCTCGAAAAGCGAGCTTGCCGAGAAGCCCGCCAGCTGAGGGACCATAAGGTGCAGCACGTCGGGAAGTCCGAGTGCCTTCAGCGAGTAGAGCGCACGGCAGCCTGCCAGTCCGCACAGCCGGACCAACTCATCCCGGCTCGCCGCAATGGCTGCCGGCCTCACGATGAACGCAGGTGTCTCGACAGAGTCGCGTGGAAATGCAGACTGCCTCCTCACGGCCCGACCCCCGCTCCGGACCTGCCGGCGTGAGGCATTTGCGATTCGAGCCTGCCCTGCAGGTCCGAGGTGTAGGTGATGATCTGCGCGAACGTCTCCCAGTATCCGTGACTAACCTGCTCCACGATTTCGGCCTTGTGGGCGCGGTAGGCCTCGGGCAGGCGGAACCAGGGAATGCTGGAATATTTGTGATGTAAGGCATGGTAGCCGAGGTTATGCCCAATGAAGGTATTGTAGAACCAGTTCAAATCCGAGCGCGTCTTCGCTCCGCTCACGCGGTAGTGATCTTCGACTTCGGCCCAGTAGCGTAATGTTAAAAAGATGAAGGTGTAGGGGATCAGCCAGTAGAGGATCAACTCGCGCCAAAGGGAGAAGTAGGCCGCGCCGGCTATGACCACTGCCCAGGCAGTCAGCATCAGACGCGTCTCCCACAAATCGAAATCGTAACCGAAATCCCGTACTGTCTTGAACAGATGCATGATGCCGGTGAGGCCAATTATGGGTCGGAGGACGAGAAGCCAGAACGCGCAAGCAAGGCCGAGCGTCCGGCTTGGAGCCGGCAAGCCCCAATCCTCGTAGTCGTGCCAGATGCTGTTCTCCAAATCGGCAATGTCAAGTCCGTGGTGCAGCCTGTTGTGGTAGCGGCGATAGGCACTGAGGGACGTGAACATCGGCCAGGCGAGAATCGCTCCAAGCAGGTCGTTGACAGACTTCGAGTTGGAGAGGTGCCAGTGCGACGCCTCGTGCAACAACGCCTCACCAAGCGCATACTGACGCGTACCGATAACGAGGATGGCGAGCGCCTTTACTGGCCAGCCTATGTCCGGCACGGCAGCGGCCATAGCGATTGCTCCTGTAACGATCGCGTACTCAGCTGCGATCGTGAGCAACGCACGCTTGGTCGAACGACGCGTGAAGCGGGACACTGTCGTATCACTCCGCCATTAACGAACTCGCCCTCCGAGGTGATTTCTGGTCAGCGGCCCATACGGGACCCTGCCTTACGTCGTCGAGGGCAAAAAGTGATGCGGAGCAGCGAAGGATCCGCCAGCGCTGCTTCGACGGCCTGTCGTTCGCGCAAGACGGGCCACAGGGGCTGTGGGACCGTGGGAATCAGAAAGAATGCGGCCCGCGCCAGCTTCATCCATTTGCCTCCAATCCGTAGGTAATCGTCCGGCAGCACCGCGCCACGACATTGCGCCGCGCCGCACGAACAGTGGAACGGCTCACGCTCACGCGGATTGAACGTCCCATAGTCGTCGGTCAGCTCCTCTCCGGCTGCGATGTCGCGAACCGCCATCTGAAAGTCGTCGCAGACACCCAGGCAATTCGCATCACACGAGTGATTGTAGAAGCGGGCGTGGTCCCAGCACAGAATGTGGTCACCGCGGCCGTCAATGTAGGCGTATTCCTCGACGAGCTCCCTGGCATAATCTGGCAGTCGGCGAATGTCCTCATCGGAAAAATGCTGGTCCAGCACGTCTAGCGCCCAGGTGATCGTGCCGGTGGGAATCTCACGAGTAGCGAACACGCCCCAGCCGACGGCGGGGCTGACAAATCGCAGTTCGGTATCGGGATGCACCATGTCTAGTCTGACGGGACGACAGAATAGGACTCCTTCGTCACGATACTCCCACATCGGAGATGAGGGAGTATAACAGTGTCCCCCCGTGCGCTAAAGTTGTAACCTAAGCTTGGTGCCGAGCTGGTGGTGTGGAGAGCAACCATGACTAACACAGCGAAACTGAATCAGATCATAAAGAAGAACAAAGCGGGTAAGTTGTGGGAGGAGGAGGACGCGCTAAAAATTAGGGACCGCCAACATATATGAGTTTTGGACCATCGGGGATGATGAAGACCCAGACGGTCCGGTTAGCAATCCTGAAGTACGTTTCTGGCTGGAAGGTGAAGGCGGTGAGGAAAAATACTTCGAATGTTTTAATACCCTGGCCACGCATCTCCATGAGCAATTTACATCAGCAGCAAGACTTCGAGCAGGCCGAGGCGCTTAAAACTCAAAAGAATCACAATCTATGTGGCTACGATTGTTCATTCTCGTTGTGGGCAGCATGATCGTGGCGTTTTATAGAGATCCTTCTTCTTATCTGGTGGGCTTTTTGCTTGGAGGGGTAATTGGCAGTGGGCGCTGAGATGTCCGCTTTCCGGCGCAAAGCAGACTCCTCTCGCCCTCGTTTCAATGTTCGCTAATGACCCAATGCGGACATCACTTCAGGGGATTCTCCCCCTTGATTTGGGGGGCAACCCATATCCGCCGGTTCAAGGCGGCAAGAGCTTCGACATGTCAAACGTCATCGAGCAGTTCTTGAGCAAGGGGCACGAATAGACGTTGCGCCTTTATCGGTTGCGAGACCAATCCCTGAGGCTCGTAACAAGCGCGACTTTGTCATGGAAGGAAGGGTTCACGAGTGCATTCCATTTCATTGTGACAAGAACCTGGAACCACGCGGCATGACTCTGATGGTTGCGGAGCGAGCACGGGCGCTGATCATCGACTTGAGGTACGCGCTTCCGGCGTATTTGGCCCGGTAGGCATGGTCGATCGGGTCGTTTATCGGTCCATCCATAGGGTCGAACGTAACCTCTTTAGTCATGCCCGCGGCGATGATCCGCCCGGCTTTCTGCCGTAGCGCGGCCTGGTACCAACTAGACTTCTGTCCGTTGTAGGCGCGGACATAGAGGGCGTTGCCGACGACGACGGCCCAAATCCAAGTCGGCGTTCCGTAGGTCACTCCGTCCTCACGGAACGGCGCGATATGAAGATCGTCCGTCCCGGCGATCTTGCGCAGCTCGTCTTTCGACCATGTGGCCATGTTAGCTGTCCTCCATAGCTGCTCGCTTCTCGAACTCCTTAACCCTCAGAACTCGTCAAAGACCCGCTTTGCGATGGGCAGAGCTGTGCTTGCCGTTGGCCGTAGAACGCGAGATGGGTGATCGCCTCCACCAGCTCATCGCGCGTGACGCCGTTCTCCAGTTTCTTTTTGGGGAGTTAAATGGATAACGCTTTTATCTTCAAGAACTTAGGCCGAATAGAATTTGGCAGCGGGCGCTTTTCTCGCAGCCTGATATGTCCGCTAATGACCCTTAGTGGACATCCGTATTGGAAGTCCACGCCGCTATTCATCTTCCTTCATAGGGGTGTGGTTCAAGGCGCATCATTCCGGCAACCCCGCCTTGACGAGATTCTCCCGCAAATGGTCCCAATCAGATGCATTTTTGTAGAGAGTAGTTGGCGCGAGCCGCTCAACCGTGGCCAGCGGATCAAGCCTAATGACGTTTGCCATACTTGCCCGGGCCTGGTCCGTATGCTCTAGGGCAGCGTGACTTGCGGCGAGGTACAGCTGAACATCAATCGTGTCCTTTAAGTCCGATTTTTCTAGTGTCGAGATGGCGTCTTCATAGCGGCGAGCATTGAAGTAGATAGGCCCCAACTGCATGACCCAATAATTAGGATAGTGTGGGTTGAGCCGCATGGCCTTGTGCACGACCTCAACGCCTTCCGTTGCACGCCCCGCATAGCTGAGACACAGGCCGAAGTCATTGAGAACGTCCGCATCATTGGGATTGAGCTCCAGAGCCCTCTGATATGCGGATATGGCGCGATCATGGTGCCCGCCAAACGTATGATAACCTGCCATGGCCCAATAACCCCAGGCCTCATCATCATCATGCTGGATAGCGGCGGTCGCAAATTTCAAGGCCTCTGCCATCGAGAATGAGGGATCTTCGCTCCACCCCAACCAGACATCGACTAGGTGCGCCCAGGCAATCTTGGCATACGGCTTTCCATAGGAGGGATCGCGTTCGATAGCTTTTTCAAACCACTTTATGGCTGTGGCGCTGAAGCCTTTGGTGAAATCGAAGGCGTCCAGACCGCGCTGAAAATAATCATAGGCCCGGAAATTCTGCGGGCTCGTTCGTCCGCCCGTCTTCGCCACGCCTTGCTCAGGCGCCCGCCATAGCCCGCCCCCAAAGGGACCACGATTTTTTGGGTGAGGTCGTCAAGGACGGTGGCAACATCCTCGACATTCCGATCAAAGCGCTCTGCCCACAGGTGTGTGCCGGTGAGACCATCGATCAGCTGAGCCGTTATCGTGACCCGGGTGCTTGATTTTTGGACGCTGCCTTCGAGCACGAATGCCACGCGAAGCTCGCTCGCCACATCCTGTATTCTCAGCGCCTTCCCCTTGTAAGCAAACGTCAATTCACTGGAGATAACTAACAAATCGCGAAAGCGGGAAAGGTCCGTGATTATGTTTTCGGTTATGCCGTCACTCAGATAATCCTGCGCGTGATCGCCAGTCATGTTGACGAAGGGAAGGACGGCAATAGACGGCTTGTCGCCCAGCGAAACCAAGGCGTCAGCCCTCCGTTTCTGCTCAACAGCGTACGCAAGGCTAGCAGCTACCACTATAAGCGTGCCGACGATCAGCCAGACCCACCAAGGAAAATAGCCTGTGGTCTTTTCGACTACATCAATCACCCGCCAACTGCGGTTCTCGGCCCAACGAGCTGGCATCAACTCCGAGAGGAAAAGATCCCAAGCCCCAATGACAGCCCAAATGACAGCCCAGGTGCCAAGCGCGATTTTGGCCGGGCGAACTCTTTAGGACCGCCGCCAAGTTGTCTCGCCACCAATTCTGGTCCATGCAGCGATCCCCTTACCGGCATCCGCCCTCAAAATCGCGGCCAGCTTACGTCGGTTGCTTGGGTCGACCGTCGCCCCTCCACGAGGGAACGGGCCTCAAACTTACGCTCCGTGGTGACCGCGAGCAAACGCACGAGAAGATGTCCGCTTATGGCACTTAGCGGACATCCCCCGCCCGAGGCCGCACGTCCGCTCTTGGGGGTAAAGCAGACATTACGGTTCTACCGATGCCGTTTATGAGTGCACGCCCTAGGCCGTGTACTCATAAAGGCATCAGCTGAGCCACGACGCGGGTGTTCCGCATTAGCCCCAAAGCGGACGTGAGGTGAGCCGGTTCAGCGAACAAAACTACAAGCCCGGGCTCTCCTGACACGTGGCGGCGGAGGAACGATGAAGTCGATGACGTCGATGACGCACCGCTTCCTTCGGGTGAAGCGCCATGAGTTTGACGAGCTCGTGGGCAGCGCGGTTTCCACTTAGCACGCCGCCATTCATAAAGCCGAAATGCTTTGCGCCGCTCGTATGCTCGCCGGCAAATTGCAGGCGGCCGTTAAGAGCTGGTTTCGCCGCCTCGTCCAACATCGTGGTGTATTGCCCGACTTTGGCGCCGCAGTAGCTGCCGAGGGTGAAGCGATAGTTGCTCCAGAACATTGACGTGACTGCCGCCATATCAAGACTTTCCGCCATCTTCGGCCAGATCTGGCGGAGGCCTTCGTGGAAGGCGGCGAGCACGGACTTCTCGTCGGTCTTGGTGGGGTCAGCAGCGTTGCCGCCCAGGAAGACGGTGAGAATGCCAGCCTCGGCCTCGGTGGGCTGCTGACCGGCGCTCGTCTCCCAAAAATCCTGGACCCCAACGTCGGACAAGATGCTGCCATCAGAGGGAGGCAAGCCGGTCTCCGGGGCGGGCTTCCGCCACACGCGCGACGTGGTGCCAACCATGATCTTTGCGTGCTGCCCCATGCCAAGCTCATTAATGCATTTCAGCTTTTTAGGACTGAGGTTGAGACGGTCCAAACCCTTGACCTGCCGCAGCTTGGTGAACGGCAGAGCGAGGATCACGGCATCGAAGTTTTGCGTCTGTACTCCGCCCGGGGCATCAAAGCCCATCACGATCTGCCCGCCATGGTAATCGAGCTCCGTCAGCGCGTAGCCCAGCTTCATCTCGATCTTCTTCTCGAGCGCGTGCACCAAAGCCTTGATAAGCACGCTCGATCCGCCCTCGATGCGGTACAATTCGTCGCTGTCGCCGTGAAGTTGAAAATCATCATCAAGTGCGGTGCCGATGACGTGCACCAGATTGAGGCTGGACTGATCTTCAGCTTCGAGCCCGTTCTCATTGACATAGGCCAATTCGAGGAGATCGATTGCCCAGTCGTCTATGGTCTTGCCGCATGTGGCCTTGCCGCGAAATTGGTCCAGATATTTCTTCAAGCTTATATTGTTGTCGAGATCGCGCGCATAGGCAGTCCAATTTTTATGTTTGTCTTGCAGCCGGTTGTGGTCTTTACGGATTTGCTCCGCGATCGGCACATAGGCGCCAGACCGCGTGTTCGGGTCGAGCATGTCCTTATCGGTACGGAAGGCGCCCTTGAAGAAATAAAGATCCTGGCCTTCATCTTCGAATCGCTGCCTTTTCAGGCCGAGTTCGTCGAGGAGGTTCTTTAAATCCCAATGGTTGCTGTCCACTAGCTCGCCGCCCAGTTCGCAGAACATACCCTTGTAAAAATCGTAGTTGGTGAACATGCGTCCGCCCCAACGATTGCTCGCCTCGAACAGCACCGGCTTGGCGCCGTGTTTCTGCAACCTATAGGCGGCGGTCAGTCCGGCAACGCCTCCGCCGACGATCGCTATCGGCCCTTTTGGTTGCCCTCTGGCGTAAGCGCTCCAGTCCAACAGCGGCGATAGCGCCGCTGCGCCCGCCGCCGCTGCGGACGACCGCAACAGCGTTCGCCGCGTCAGCGCCGAGGTTCGCGGCCCAACAACAGAGTTATCGCGAGAAGCAAGGGCAAGCGCCTTCTTTACGGCGGCGAACAACGGTGTACGGGACATGAGAGCCCCCGGGGAATGCGTACGGTGACTTGGGTCACAACCGATCGTACTCTTGAAGCGCTGAGCGACTTAAGTCCGTCCGGCCAGCTTCCTGACCCGCTGTAGCTTCTTAATGGCTAACGCAGCGTGAGCGGACCGCGGCTGCTTTTCGCGTTTCTGTACGCGTCGGGATCAGCAGCTGCGTTGTGCTGTCTACGGTGAGATGATCTCGCCAGTGTCGGGATCTTCCTCTTAGGGCTCCAGCCGTGGCATCGGATTTTCGTGATCAGCTACGCTAATTAACGATCTCACGGGCCTCTGCATCGATGCCCGCGGGGGCGCTGATGACTCGCGCACAAGCTGTGGCAGCGACATCACCGATGCCATTAATTTCCACTGAGCCGAAGCCTTTCGATGTCTATGAGGTGACTGACGCCGAAGACGCCCGAGCGAACGGTGGCGAAGCTTTCCACGCGACCGCTTCTGGACTCAGCGATGCAGTGCTACTTCGATCGCGAGTTTGAGGGTCGTCCGCCCCCGATCCTGAGGACGTGTTCCCCACCATCTTTGCTAAGCGCTGTGCACGCTAACCTCAAAGCTCCTCCCTCCGCCGACTGGCAAGGCTTCGAGAAGCTGACGAGCAAGTAGGCGGCCACGCTGTTCAGCTGCAATGGCGGATACACTCGGCGAGATTCGACTGCAGTGAGAACAAAAATGCAAAAACTGTGGCATCGGCCACAGCGCAAATCTGAAGAATGATCCAGAATCTCTCTCACGCTCGGAATGGTTCTGAGCACAGACCATAGAGGAGATTCACCATGTTCACTCTCAGCAAAAGCGCGATAAGCGCCATGTTTGGTACCCTTGTCGTTCTTGGCGGATTTAACCCGGCTGCGCGTGCGGAGGAGCCCATTCAGAATTTGGGTCCCGTGCCAGCTAACGTGCCTATTGTGACGACGTTCGGCAATAAGGGCGTGATTGCTTTTTACGAGCCGGATGGAACTCACTGTGGCCTTTACGCCGTAGTGTACAATCTCGCTGACGAAAGTGGCACCTCAGCGGCTCGAATTCGGCTGCGCCTAAACGCCGGACAGATTGTCAACATCGACAGCCCCGACAGTAAGTCTCTTAGCCTTCAATGCGCGGATTCAGCAGAGGCGCTGAAGATTGTTGATTCCGACGCCCTCGCTGCCAACTGGCCGCAGCGCTAACTCTCCTCGGGGATAAATTATGTCACAACACCAGAACCCCCTCAGGGTTAGACCTGAGGGGTCTTTTTTGTCCTGGTTGACCGATGCGGTGACCATGCGAAAAACGAGATCGACACTGTTGCTGATCGCAGCCCTCACCGTCAGCGTGATCGGCAGTATCTCCGCGAGTGATAATATGACACCTTTAGAGCTGGTCGCCAGCACCCCGAAGGGTGGGCTCAGAAATCCTTATTCACATTCAAGCGCTGCCGCCGAAGAAGGCCACAAAATATACATGTCGCTCGACTGCAGCAGCTGCCACGGCGGCGGCGGCGGCGGCGGGATGGCGGCCCCTCTCACCAACCCAATCTGGATCTACGGCAACGATGACGACACACTGTTCCGATTGATCGCGCTTGGCACCGTCGAATTCCAGAAGGAGGGTTACCGCCGAAAAGGGTCGGAGTTTGTCGTTGGGCCGATGCCTCCCTTTGGTGAAACCATCAAAACCGACGATGACCTTTGGAAGATTATCGCCTGGATCAGATCCGTGAACCCTCCGCTTCAGCGGAGATGATTGCCCACGCCGAGGTTCGCGCACTGCCGCAGGACTGCTTGCCTGGCAAGCATCCCGGGACGGCTCTCCCTCAAGCCCGCGCTAACCCTTCCTTTACCTCGCCCGGCAGAAGGGCGGGTGAAAAGGGCACTGGACGTAAAAAACAACGCAACCTTTCATAGCTATGGTGGCTGCCATGGAAACGCTGTCACCAACAGTCGATCGCCTTGGCGCGGCCTTAAGGGCGCTCCGGCGGGCTTACGCCGGCGGGCCCGATACCGGCGATAAGACCGCGCTCGGCGCGAAATGCCTGCATGTGCTGATTGCCCAATTGGCACAAGAAGGCGTGCCCCAGGAGGACCTGCAGCCCCTCGTCGATCTCGAGACGAGCATCGAGGCGCTCAAGTCTCAAGCGCAAGGGCAGGGGAGCGCCAACCGTCGCCGGCGGAAGCCCCCGAGCGACATCTTGCTCGCGCGCCTCGCCGCCGTGATCGATCTCCTCGTCAAGGGCGGCCATGACGAGGCCGAGGCGGCTCAGCTCGTGACGCGACGGATGCTGGCTATTGGCGTCCCGCCGCCGCAAAAGGGCGGCGACGCGAGAGGATGGAAGCGGCTTCTCGCCTGGCGCGCCGATCTCAGCCACGGCATCGGCTCGCCCGAGGCCAAGGATGAATACAGCGACTTCACCCGCGATATCGAAGCCATCCCCGCCAATGAGCGGCTGAAGCGCGTGCTCGACGAGGAGCTCTGGGACCGGCGGCGAAAGCCGCGCTAAGTCCCGTTACGGCTGGGTGACAGGCTTCTTCGGCTTCGGTGCTGCTTGCGGCTTTGGCGCCGTCGAGGCCGCTGGCTGCACCGGCTTAGGTTGCGTCACTTGCGCTCTCGCATCGATCTTGGCACTGAGCTTGGTGATGTCGTCGCGAAGCCCCGACTGCATGTCGGCGATGGATTGGGTGAGAGCGGCCTTCACATCCGCCATCTGCTTGGCGATCTCCGCGCTGACGTCCCCTGTCTGCGACGGCGGAGCCGCGCGATCCTTCAACTCGGCGAGGCTCGACTTGATGCTGCCGAGGAAGAGAAGCATCACGAGAAGGTTCATGGCGAGCAGCGCGATCACCGCCCACTTGAAGAAGTCCCACGCCGCCACTTCCATGAGAGCGACGCTGAGTGCGTCTCTCGCCCTTATGGCGATGTCCTTGGCCCGACCCGTCACGTTCTGCCGCGTCCCCGCATAGGCCTCGTCTGTCATGGCTGACCCCTCCCGCGAACGACTTGACCCCACCGATGCCATCATATCACGTAAAATCGGGAAGGCGTCGGGGATCGTCATAATCGAGAATTTGGCCGGAACGCACCGTTTCCGCAGGCAGGCGCGGGGACCTAGAGGGGGGACTTCAATGAAGAGCTTTCTGATTGGCGGGGTCTTGGGACTGGCGATGCTTATGGTCGCCGAAATCGATGCCGCTCACGCCATGAGTTGCCAGCTGATCACTGCGACCCACAGCGCGCGCTCGTGGGCTAGTGCCGCCGAAACGTCGCAAGCGCTCGCGGTGCAGACCGCCCGCAATTTGCAGCGCGCCAGGGGATGGAGCACGCTCACTTTGTCTGCCTATGCGGTGGCCGGCGATCCGTTTTGGAAAGCGGTTCGGCCGCATGGCGTGCCGGCCAAGGCCAAGCTCTCGCCTGATATCGTCACGCCGCAATTCTATACGACGTGCTTCACCGGCGTGGTCGTGCCCTATGTCTGCACTACGGGCTCGAGAGCCTGCGGGCAATAGGAGCACCAAATCACTCGATCCAGCCGAGCTGCCTCGCCCTGGCGAGTGCGAGCCTCCACGAACGCGCCACGAACTCTGAGCGGGGTATGGCTGCGTGCCGGTCATCGTGGATGAAGCGCGCGACGAGCGAAGCTGCGCTCTCACTCTTGCGATAAGAGGCGAGGAGAAAAGTCCCCGGCATGGTCACGACAATTTGGTCGTCGATCATCTCGACGACGAGGCCACTGCTTTCCGCCATGGTCGTCCCCCGTTTGGCACGACCAATTCGGCTCGGCCCGCGGATGTTCCATCGCCTCGATAAAATAATTGGTGCGCCCGGCACGGCTCGAACGTGCAACCCCCAGATTCGAAGTCTGGAGTTTAGCCTTTCCCCTAGAGTCACTACCGTTCCTAGAAGCGCTATTTTCCGACATTTCCTATTCCATGTGTTTCCGCTACGTTCTTGCTGTTTCCTATCAGCGTGCTTACTATGTGCTTACTGGTGGCGCCTTTGAGGCCTTAGTGAGGCCCGTGGCGCCCGCAGGGAAGAAGGCATCAATGGCTACTGCCAACATCACGAAACGCGCTGTGGATGCTGCTAAGGCACGTGAGGCGGACAGCTACCTCTGGGATCGAGAGCTTGCTGGCTTCGGCCTCAAGGTCACGCCAGCAGGCCGCAAGGTTTACCTCGTGCAATACCGCCTCGGAGGACGCAAAGGGCGGACGCGGCGCGTCACCATCGGCCAGCATGGAGAGCTGACGCCAACGGCTGCCCGCGCCGAGGCTAAGCGCTTGCTTGGGGAGATTGCCGCGGGGCGGGACCCTGCAGCGGAGCGCGACACGACGAAGGCTGGCAAGTCGCTTGCTGTGGTGCTTGAGCAATTCATGGCCGAACATGTCAGGCCGAAGCTGAAGGCCCGTACCGCGTGCGAATATCAGCGGACCGCGAAACTGCACATCCTACCGCGCCTTGGGCGCCGACTTATCGGTGAACTAAAGCGCCAGGACATTGCCAAGCTGCATCACGAGCTAGCGGGCACGCCCTACCAAGCCAATCGGACGCTGGCGCTTGCTCTCCAAGTTTTTCGGATGGGCCGAGAAGCACGGGCTCAGGCCCGATGGCTCTAATCCCTGCCGGCACGTTGAGAAGTACCGCGAGGGACGGCGTGAGCGCTTCCTAAGCCAAGCGGAGCTGGCAAGGCTGGGCGACGCCTTGCGCGAGGCTGAGCAAGACAAGAGCTGCTCCCCTTGGGTAGTCGCTGCCATTCGCTTGCTCACTCTTACGGGGGCGCGGCGAAACGAAATCCTGACGCTGCGATGGGAGCACGTCAGCAAGGAACACGGCTGCCTGATGCTTCCCGACTCCAAGACGGGGCGGAAGGCCGTTCGCCTGAACCCGCCCGCACTGGACGTGCTGCAAGCCATTCCACGGCTAGAAGGCAACCCATACGTGATTTGCGGGGAGAAGGCCGGGCAGCATCTCGTCAACCTTGAGAAGCCCTGGCGCCGCATCCGCGCGGCCGCCAAACTCGATGACGTGAGGCTGCATGACTTGCGGCACTCTTTTGCGAGCGTGGCTGCATCGGGCGGCCAGAGCCTGGTCGTTATCGGCAAGATGCTTGGTCACTCCCAGCCGGCAACGACAGCGCGCTATGCACATCTGGCCGACGATCCGGTTAAAGCGGCGAGCGATGCGGTGGGCAGGCACATTGCTGCGGCAATGGACGGTGGAAGAAGGGGCGAAATTGTTGACCTCCCGAGGTCGCGGAGAGCCGCTCCCAAGCTGGATCGATGAACGGTCGCTTACAGCGCGCGCAAGTTGCCCGTGCCGTAAGTCTAGTGGCTCGAGGCTCGCCGTGGCATGTAAGCGGCCTAACGACCCTTTCGGGAAGGGAATTCGGAGATCGCGCGTATGAACTTATCCCAGTCTGCGCAGGCCTTCCTTTTGCCGTTACGTTGACGCTCACGATCAAAAATCCTGAACCCCTCCTCGACCCCAGGCCTTAGCGCTTCTTTAAACGCCTCCTCCGATGGAGCCGGGCAAACCTCATGCAGGACCGACATCGCCTTCATTAAAGCCGGTCGCTCGGGAAAGTTACAAATGAGCGATGCCCGCATCATCGCCCCGTAGAGTTTTGCGGTCTCCCGGCACTCGTCCGCCGTCGCTGGAATTGCGGTCCACAAGACCGATGAGACAAACGCAACTATTGCGGTCTTCATTTTATTCATCTCGTCCGAACCTCCTTCCCTGAGGAAGGCGCGGCAGCGGATTGTGTCAACCAGTTCAATTCAGTATCAAGACGTTTTTACTGTTGTCGACCCTGCGTCCGCTCCGGCGAGTTTGGCAACTTCAGCTTTCAGGCCAGCAGCCGTCTGTTCTTCGTCAACCCATCAGATGGACGCCATGTTCGGAAATACATTCACGCAAATCTTGGCTACCGGTTAGTGATTTCTCCCAGATGGAAAGGCGGCTCGGGAAGTTGAGAAGTCGATTAGGAATGGCGCGTGGGGGCAAGGGAAACCGCTGCTGAATCCGTCGAGTAAGTAAGAACCTACTGAAAGTGCGCGGGCCGCCCCCTCGAGGCTTCTGGAGTCGTCAACCAACAGGCACGCCGCCATGACGGTGACTGCGCTACGTGGTTACTGGGCCTATAGGGGCCGTAGGGAGAGCCTAGAAACGCGGTGCAAAAGCGAAATTATTGCATTGCGAGACAGCCATTCGCATTCAAGCGCTAAACGAGTTACTATTCCACTGCATCGGCGTAACGGGGGCACGATGAGTTTGTGCCAGCTCCTATAATGGGGAGAGTGTTATGCCGCTCAACGAGATTCCAAAATATTTCGACCGTGAGACCCGCCGTCTCGTCGATGCCGCTTTGGAAGACGCTTGGCAGGAGCTAAAAAAGATGGCCTTGCGGATACCGCGCTAACGCGGCGGAAACTCGCCAGCACAATCGTGGCCCTCGCATCTGTCGGTGAGACGGACTCTGCCAAGCTCAAATGGTTTGCATTACATGCTGCCCGAGGGGCGCTACAGGCCGAAACCGCGAAGGCACGGAAAGCACAAAAAACGGTTCAGGCGGCTGAAACGGCGGCTTAAGCCGCGGGGCCCTGACTAAGCGAGGTTACGCAAGTGTCGTAGCCGCTCTCGCCTGCTTCGGACGTCGTGGATGCGCCATGCGTTGGTATGTGACCTCTAAGAAGAGCAATGACACCAGGGACGGTCGGAGCCTCGACACCGCTTTCAGACGCATCCTTCACGCGATCCATATGGCAGGACGCGACGACACCATCGTTATTGAGCCCGGCGTCTACGACCAGGACCTGGCCAAGCGCATCGGAGCGGCTCGGGCGGCAGGCGTGAGTGTGGCCGTCGCCGGGAGCGAGGTCGAGGGAGCTGGGGGACGACAACGCGGGCGTCAGTCAGCAAAAGCGCCCTGAGCGCATTCACTTCCGCCTCGATAGCGGCAGTCTCTATACCCTGTGATCATCCCTTTGGTTGAGAAGCCCCGGTCTCCACCTTGGCCCAGACTTCTTCTTATGGCCGACCTTGGACTCTTCGGTGGGACCTCTAGTGCAGAAGGCGAGGCCGCCGCCTGGGAAACGACCTAGCCCCGGTCCTGCGCGCAGGTGTATGCTTTGCGAACAAGAAGCTAGTTAGACGGGGGAAAACAATGACAAACCTGAAAGCTATTGCGACGACGGCTTTAGTTGCGAGCGCCGCGCTTTCTTGGACCGTGCCGGCAAAGGCCGGCCACAATGATGTCGGCGCCGGTCTCCTCGGCTTTGGCGTGGGCGCCATCGTCGGCAGCGCACTTACTCCGCACGAAGTCTACGTAGCGCCGCCGCCTCCTCCTCCGCCGCCCGCGTATTACGGTCCTGCCGCGTATGGGCCGCCAGCCTGGTCGCCAGCTTGGTATCAATATTGCCGCTCGATACACGGCCCGAACTTCGATCCGAGATCAGGTTACTTCCAAGCGGCCGATGGCGGTTGGTATTTTTGCCGCTAGGCTTGCTCGCAATTCAATAGTGCTCGGTGGTGGTGGTGGTGGTGGCAGCGAACCAGACGCCGAGTTCCCACAGCTCCTTGTCGCTCGCTGTTTTGGCTACCCGCTCGCGATCCATGTGCACGGGTTTCTGCTCACGTGGGAAACTTTGGCCCATCCCCCTTGAGGGACGTTGGTTCAACGTGCTCTCCGCTTCATGCGAAGGGCTTGTTACGCCGCTCCGTCGCGCCATCTGCCGCATTTCTTCATCAGGATCATGATTTATGGATTGTAGTCGCGCTTAATAACCTGCGGGAGCTGCCTAGTGAGCGGCAACTCGGCTCCGAGCGGTTCGACTTACGCTTACCGCGGCCTATGCCGGTATGGTGGTTTGGTGCAGCGGCGGATCAGGTGGCGCCCCTCTTCGCGCTCATCGGGTGAATTATCCAGTCCACCATTACTGAGGCGAAGCTGTGTCTCCGAACCTTTGGTCCTCGAAGCCAAGGACAGCAAGCACTGCATCGAGTTCTTTTTTAAGGTCGTCAACTTTGACTTTGTGTTCCTGCTTGAGTCGAGCAAACATAGTGTCGAATTGAGTTTGAGCTGCACCGATTTGCTCCTCAAGAAATTTGCCACGCTCTTGAAGGTCGGCACGAATGTCACGCATGTCATGATCCGGCATCAATTTTGTGCCGGCCCGTTCAAGCCAAGCCGGGCGACGGGTTTGTGCTACTGTCTGCGGCGCGCCTCACTCTGCCAATGTTGCATTCGATGGCCGGTCAAGCACGTTAGCTCGCCGTTGTAAGTTATCACGAACGTCAGGCACCGAGTTGCCCCCATTGAATGGAGTTAAGTAGGGACGCAACCGCCCCACTTTCCCCAGTCTGACAGAAATCAAGGCGCGAATTTGACGGCGCCTCGACCTCTGCATGGGGGCAGGGGGAAGCATTAGTGCGAAATCTCGTACGACACCTTAAAATCCGAATCGCGCGGCTAGGCTGATCCCCGAACACCGAGTTTTCGCACTCGGCTGCCGCGCGACCTTCCTCGCGGGCACCTGCGGAGGAGTTCAATGGCCTACATCAAGAAAGGCGGGCACGGTGGTGCTCGAGCGGGCTCAGGGCGCAAGCGTAGCCGGCCTCTAAGCGAAAGGCTGAGCCAAACCATGCAATGGCGGATTGGTGCCCTGTGCGCTGAAGAGATAAAGGGCGAGCCTGGAAAATTTGGCCTGCGAGGCACATCACAAGCGCCTACGCGCCAAGGGCATCAGGAACGTCACTAAGCTGATTTCGCGCTTACGTCCAAGCGTTCACATCGGCGTCATCGAGGCCGGACAAGTGGACGAGTTTGATGGCGACCTTCTGGACGAGGATGATGGTATCTCTTGGGAAGAACAAAGACGCATGGACGCTGCGATCCTAGCAGTGCGCCACAATAGGAAGAGATTTAATCAACTCGATAAGCGCGTGCTCGCCACCGCAAAGGCCAGAAGGGTTGGCCGAACGTTTGGTGCCCGCTGTCAATCAGTCAGGGTGCGGCTGTCGGCTAACGCCCAAAAAGAAATTTTCGCTCGTATGAAAATAGTCGTTGGCAAGGAATGGCGAGTCCGCCTGTCGCTTCGGGACATTGGCGAATGCTGGTTAGCCTTTTGCGAGCTGGAGAGCAGATTGGATCGAGACAGCAGGCTCGCTGATCAGAACTAAATCCTTACACAGCAATCAAAAACTTGATTTCCCGTGGCTGCCGGGAGAGGCGGGCCTGGAGGTATTTGGTAAGGCTCCACCATGACGCAGAGGCGTGCTCTGCGAAACATAAGGTGGAACAATGACCGATACCAAACGAGTGCTGCGAGCCCCGGAGGCCGCGACATACACTGGACTAAGCGAGAGCACCTTAGCCAAGCGTAGGCTCTACGGCCTGCCCCCCAGGTATTTATCTTTGGGTGGCCGCGCCGTCGGTTACGCGGTTGATGATTTGGACGCTTGGCTGGAAAGCTGCCGGCGTCAATCAACGTCTCAACAACCCCCGATGTAACGGAAACCGCGCCTTGGCGGACGCAAAAAGAATGCGCCGCCCGGTCATTCAGACCGAAGGGCGCTAGAAAAAAATCAGCGATGCGGGATATGCGCGCCCACTATTCTGAAAACAAGTCGCTCGCAGCGATCCATCGCTTCTGGGGCTTCCCTGCCGATGACGAGCTTCTGTGGCTGCTTGGCGCGCTATGCTCACCTTGCCGATGACCCGGTGAAAGCGGCGAGCGACGCGGCGGGCAGGCACATTGCTGCGGCAATGGACGGCGGTAACAGTGGCGAGGTCGTTGAGCTACCGAACTCGCGGAGAGCAAGCTCCAAAGCTTGATCGGTGAACCATCACAATGGATGTCCACTTTGCCCCCGAAAGCGGACATGCAGACCAGCGGGCACAACGTCCGATAAGTGCCAAAAGCGGACATACTCATGAAGCCTTCCTGTGACGTATCAGCAACACGCTTCCGGCTTCCTTTGAGCGGCGGAACTTAAATAGCTACCGTGACTTCATCCGCTAGGAAAAAAGCTTGGCGGAGGGAAACATGGATTGGACCGCGATCGAGCTAATGTGGACGCAGGCAAAGGTAGGATCCAGAGCAAGTGGGACAAGCTCACAAACGAGGATTTGGAACTCATCGCGGGAAGGCGTGAGCGGCTTGAGGCAAAGATCCGACACCTCTATGGCTTCTCTCCCGACCATGTAATTAAGGAGGTCGACGATTGGCTTCGTTGGCAGGTGGTCTTCGGGCCACGCGGTCAGCGCCAACTGGCCACATCGAGGTCTGCATTAGCCAGTATTCGATGAGCCGCTGCGCGGAAATTTGCGCATTTGAGCATATCCACGGGCGGTCGGACGCCAATGGAGACCGTCCTCCTTTACGCAATACAATAACGGGAGGACGGCCTCCCGGGAGATAAGCGTCCCGACCCCAAAAGGGGGGTCCCAGGACCAAAAGGGCACTCGACGCTGGTAGTTGGAACTTCCCTCGTTACATCACATCCAACGTTCGATGTTCCGTACTACGGTGTGGCAAAGAAACTGTCGGCTCTGCGCGGTTTGCCAGCTCGGCTCCAAAGCGTCTGAAAAACCTCCGCGCCTGCGGGGGATGGTGCCAAAGAAACTCACGCCAGCTTGCGCCGCGTTTATCGCCGTACTTCTTTAAGTCCACAAAGTCGAAGCCCTTAAGTGGACCCACGTCCGAATGGATCAGAAGCTGGCATCCATCCGACGGGCAAGAACGTCTGCTTGGTGCCATAGGCGGACATTTGCGATTCCCGAAACGCACGTTGGGCAAGATCTATTCGCACACCGACGTCTTTCGCTCTTGAAGGTCCAGATGCAAGTGAGTTCGATGCGCGTCGTTGGCCTCCGGGCCAAGCACCGTGGAGAATATTTTGCAGCCGCCGTCATGCGCGAGGCGCAGGAACTTGGCTGCAACTTCAGAATCATCAGCGGAGGCCGGACTCGGACTGGCCACGGCTGCGCTGTTTGAGGCCGGCGAAGTCGAGACCTTCACCACCTCGGTCGCTGCGCCCTTAGCATTTGTCTTCTGCTGGGCAAGCGAGCTCGTAATGCCCGGTGCCGCTTTTTTCGCCTTTGCGGCGGCAACCAGGTCGCGCTGAGCGGGACCCCAGCCGTGCGTGAAGTCAATCTTTCTGCCGTCGGCAAGCACAAACATCGGCAGATCGATCGCATTAGCAAAGGCATGTTGGCTGAGGTGGCCATCCGGCAGGCTATAGACGTTGCGGCATGCGTACGACGAACCGATAATCTTCGACACCGGCGATGAGAACGCCTCTCTAGCTGCGGGCTGCGCGCTCTCCTTAAGCCACCGATCGAGCCCGACCACCATCGCGCAGTCGAGGACCAGAGGCGGATCGAATGAAACCTTGTCCGCGCCGCCGATGCTCTTCACAAGCACCGGCGCGGGCGCACCGCAATTGCCATCTCGGATTGGGTCTAACGGAGCCACATCAGCGGTTACAGGCGCCAGCGCTTGTATGCACTGCATGAGCGCCGCCTCGATTTCCTTATCGGTCCAAGTTGCGGTGGGTCCCTGAGGCATTTTCCCCACTTGCTCTGGTGATGGCACCATAGGCAGCCCATCTTTCAGCGATCCGAGCCAATTTTGAGCCGGCCCCGACCAGAGTGGGGCGGTCAAAGCGGCGAGCAAAACGAAACCACACACCGCAATGACGGAAACCAAGTCCCTAAAGCCTGAGTATTCGTCTTTGTTCATCTCGACCTTTGGATGGCAGGCCCCAGAGCGGCGTTCTCATTACAAACGCTGTTAATCTCCTTCAGGTCCTCCGCCAGCGTTCCCCCTGCATCCTCTTTGATCTTTGTGCTCACATCGCGCCCGATGAGCGCGCATACCTCTTCGAGCGCACCTCTCGTTTCCGAGTAACTGTTCATGTACCAGAGCAGTAGAGCCACCAGACCCAGACACACTAGGAACCCTTTGCGGAGCAAGCCCCACCATTCTGACTCGGCTCTTCGGAGCCGACGGATGTCGGCTGCATGCATGGTCTCTAAGCGTTTCAGCTCGTCCTGTAGCCGCTCTACCTCGTCCGAAAGAGGTCGATCCCAATTTTTCTCTAGCCAAGCTTGGAAGTTCTCCTCTTCCGTCGTCATGGCGAGTCGACCCCCGCGAGTCATGTTACCGATCCCTGAGATGAATGGGCGGCTACCCCACACTCTCAGCCAAGTTCCCTGCTAAAGTTTTACCTCTCTTCGGCTTAAATTCCCGGGCGCCAGTCGGATTCCGGCGCAGACCGTCGATGTCGGTTCGCTCGGCGCGTCGTCCTTGAGCCTTTAATGCGCCGATCGTTAGTTGCGAGGAGTTCGTCATGAGGGAGCCGCGCAACCGGGTTGTTCAAGCCAGGCGCTTCGGTGGTCCCGACGAGCTGGAAGTGGTCGACGCTCTCCTGCCGACGGCCGGCCGGGGCGAGGTGCGCGTACGCGTGCTCGCCTCGAGCGTGGAGTACACCG
This sequence comes from uncultured Alphaproteobacteria bacterium, assembly GCA_963747175.1. Classification (GTDB taxonomy): domain Bacteria; phylum Pseudomonadota; class Alphaproteobacteria; order Rhizobiales; family Methyloligellaceae; genus Methyloceanibacter. The sequence goes on from CAVVDW010000010.1 coordinate 25,185, forward strand.
ACGTGGTGATCCGGCGCCACCTCTACCCGTGGGTGTTCCGCCGGCCGCCATTCGTAATGGGCTATGACGTCGTCGGGGAAATCGATCAGCTCGGCGATGGCGTGAGCGGCCTTCACCTTGGTGACCGCGTGGCTGATATGACGGTGCTCGGATCGAACGCCGCCTATCGCACGCTCCGGGCCGACCGCCTGGCCCGCGTGCCGGCAGGCGTCGACGCGGCGGAGGCGGCTGCGCTGATCTTGAGCTGGACGACCGCGTACCAGCTCCTACACCGCGCGGCTCGGGTGCAGCGAGGCCAGCGCGTGCTAGTGCAGGGAGCCGCCGGCGCCGTCGGTCAGGCGCTGCTCGTGCTCGGGAGGATGGCCGGCCTCGAGCTGTGGGGTACCGCGCGCGGCGAGCACGCCTCGCTGATCCGCGAGCTCGGCGCCACGCCAATCGACTACCAACGCGAAGACTTCACGCGTGTCCTGCCGGGCGGGTTCGACGTCGTTTTCGACGGCATCGGCGAGGACGGCTATCGCCGCTCGTTCGCGGCGCTCAAGCGCGGCGGTCTGCTCTTCGCCTACGGCTACACGGCGGGCGTGCAAGCGCAGCGTCGCATGCTCACCATGTTGATGTGGGTGGCGCGCCTGTATCTATGGAGGTGGCTGCTGCCTGGCGGTAAGCGGGCCCGCGGCTACTCGATTAATGTGATGCGGGCCCGACATCCCGCCTGGTTCAGGGAGGACCTTGAGCGGCTCCTCGGGCTGTTGGCAACTGGCGCCATCCGGCCCCGCGTCGCCGAGCGGATCTCCTTCGATGAGGTCACCGATGCCCACCGCCGTCTTGAGGTAGGCGGTCTCGAGGGCAAGCTCGTCCTGTGCCCGGACCTCCCGTCGCGTCGCGACCGGGTTCCGCGCCAGCCGGGCTCCGCTTCGATCTAGCAGGCCGAAGTTGAAACTCCCCCAGGATGAGTTCGGAGAGCATTCGATGAGCGAGCAAGAGGACATTGCAGATTTGGTTCGAGCGGTTCGTGCGCGCGTGCCCATGGATGCGGCGCAGATGCTGGTCAAGCAAACGCCCGAGCGTATCGGGGCTGTTCTTGCCGAGCTGCCGCAGATACTGGTCGACCGTATCAAAGCCTATCTGCCCCCGGAATGGCAGTTGCAGGCATCGGAGTCTCTGGCGGAGGTTATAGAGAACACCGTAGGCGAAATGATGGACCCGGCCCTGGCCGTGCTTCCGGAGACGACGACCGTGCAGGAAGCGATCGCCTTTCTGCGAAATCACCAGACCCCTCAGCAGATCACCTATCTCTACGTCACCGATGCAGAAGCCAAGCTCATTGGTCTGATCGTGATTCGCGACCTGATCCTGGCGGAGCCGAATCAGACGTTGACGGACGTGATGTTGCCCGAGCCCTTTGCGCTGACGACGGACATGGACCTCGCCGAAGCCATCAAGGCGGCAATTCATCGACACTATCCGGTTTATCCGGTCGTGGACGCCGACCGGCACGTGATCGGCGTGGTGCGCGGTTGGCGTCTGTTCGAGCGTCAGGCGATCGAGATCAGCGCGCAGTCAGGCCAGATGGTCGGTGTGGACAAGGAGGAGCGTCTCTACACGGGGATCTGGACGGCTTTCAGGATGCGTCATGCTTGGCTGCAGGTGAACCTGTTGACCGCTTTCGCAGCGGGCTTCGTGGTCAGCCTTTTCGAGGGCACCATCACGCAGATCGTGGCGCTGGCGGCTTTCCTGCCGATCCTTGCTGGCCAAAGCGGCAACACTGGATGCCAGGCGTTGGCGATCACGCTTCGCGGAATCACGCTTGGGGACTTGAACAGTCATCCCGTGCGCAAGTTGATCGCGAAGGAGCTGACCCTTGGCGCAATGAATGGTTTGCTGACGGGTACCGTCGCGGGCGTGGCGATGTGGTGGCACGCCGGTGGAAGCGGCAACGGTCAGAGCGTGCTCCTCGGCCTTGTCATCCTGCTGGCCATGACCGTTGCCTGCATGGCTTCGGGTCTATTCGGTGTGCTGGTGCCATTGACGCTGCGACGATTCGGCGCGGATCCCTGCACTGCATCGAGCATCTTCCTCACTACAGGAACCGATATCGCCAGCATGGGACTCATGCTGGCATTGGCGACCTTGCTCGTACTTTAGGCTGGCGATCGCTAAAATTGCGGGGTTGCTAACGCGGGAGGATCAATACGTGCGGCTCACACCACCAAAACGGGTGACCTTCTATCTCTCCGTATCGCTGGCCCTTATCTCCGTGATGATTGAGACTATGGCGGTTACGGGCCTTACGCTTTTCCCTACTGGCAGGTACTTCTTTGGCGGATACCTCGTGCTGCTGTGGGGCTATTTGGTGCTCGTTGCCGGTAACGCGTTGAAAGGAGTGTAGGCAATAGAGGTGGGGCATCTTGCTCGCACGCCGAAGGTATTGAACTTGGCGAGAATGGCAGCGTCATTCCCAGGCCATGCCTGACATCGTCAACTTTAAAATGGTTGACGTCGACGGCGACGGCAAAATTACGGCGGATGAGTTCAAGGCTGCCTGCGGCAAAGGCCTCGTGAAAAACACAAACAGTAAGATCATGTACCGTTGGCGATAAAGCACGGCACAATGTCCGCTATGGGTCATAAACAGACATCCCGCGATGTCCGCGTCACGTCCGCTTTACCCCCGATAGCAGACATTCGGCGGATGAGCTGGCATGTCCGCTAAGTGCCATAAGCGGACATTTGCAAAAGTAAGGCGCGAAGCTTTGGGGTGCAGGCTTAGAACTCTAGCCAGCGGCTTGGTGAGTTCTCTCCTCGTCGCACGCCTTGATATGAATAAGGTTCGGCATTGACGAAAGCTTGTCCGCTGGCACACATGCAGCGACCCCAGCTTTCCTGGCGCCCTCGATGAACAGCATGGCGGCATCGTCTGGGTATCCGCCGCCATCGCTCAGATATTTTTCGACACTCCAATTGGGATCCAGGAGAACCACCTGCGCGGCGGCGACTTTCGCCCCGGCCATATCGCCCGCCATGGCGCTTGCCGCCGCCAAGTATGCGTAGTCCGTGGCGAAAGGGGTGGTGACCTGTTTCGCATACTTCACGGATTTATCGAACTGGCGGCCAAAGAAATATGCCAACCGAAGCTCCTGGTTGTACCAGTACGGATAGTTGGGATTCAGTTTCAGCGCTTTCTCTGTAAGTTCGACCGCCCGATCGGGTTGGCCAAATTGAGGAAGGAACCATGCAATGTTAATTAGAAGGTCAGCGTTATTAGGAGCCAGGGCCTCGGCCTTGGCAAATTGCTCAAGAGCCTGATCTGCCATTCCCTGGTAGGCGAAGGCGTGTCCCAGAACGAGCTGGGTCTCTCCGTCATTCGGATCTAACCGAACAGCATTCCGAGCGGCCTCCATCAGCTTGGTCAAATTATCAGCAACGGAAGTTCCGAGACCGAGGTCGATCCTATAGTCATAAATGTAGGCTAATCCGACATATGCTCGAGCGAGCTGCGGATCGATTTCGAGCGCCTTTCGGAACAATCGTTCTCCCTCGTCCAGGCCTTCCTTGGTGACCTTATGCTTGGCCTCCATTCCAAGGAGATAGGTGTCATAGGCCGTCAAATCACTGGGCGGCTTCCGCCTAATGAGTGAACGCTCGGCCTCAGCAACTGCGCCCTCGTAGCCAGTGAGGGTGGCTGCAATTTTCTCTGTGACATCGCTCTGTACTTTGAACAGGTCTGTGGCGGGGCGATCATAACGGTCCGACCAAACGTTGCCGCCTGTTCTTGTATCAATTAGCAGGGCAGTCACCCGAATCTGGTCACCACTCGGTTGAATGCTGCCTTCGAGCACGTAGCGGACACCGAGATCGCGACCGACGTCTCTTACATCCGCCGGCTTGCCTCTGTAGGCTTCAGTTGAATTCCGGGCGACGACAAACAGGTCTTTGGAGTGAGACAGGTCTATAACGATGTCCTCGGTAATTCCGTCAGCAAAGCGATCCCACTTAGAATCGTTGCCAATGCTCTCGAACGGCAAGACGGCAATAGAAGCTTTTTCAGACAATGAAGTGGATGGAGTCCACCATTTCCAAGCGGTGAAACCTGCAAGCAGCGCAAGCAAAACCGCAGCTATGGAGGCAGCTAGAAATCCGAGGGGCGTCTTACGCCAACGGGGCTGAGCCGCAACGGGGCCCTGCGAGGGACCTAGGGGTCGATCCGGAGTTGTCGTGTTCGGTCGATCCGGCCAAGGACCAGGTGTTGCAGGCTGACAAAACTCGATGTGAGGCGTGCAGGTGCCCTTCGGCAGCTCGATGCGAATAGGATCGGCTTGGCCGTCGGCCTCATAATATTCGCGAAGCCTGTCACGCAGGCGCGCGGCTTCCAGGCGCACGATGGGGTCGATGTTGGGGTCAAACGTCGCGGTGCGATCGAAGACTGCCAGACCCACGTTATAGCCCTTCAGCCGCTCGCCGCGGCCAGCTAGCGTTTCATTGACGATGTACTCCAGGAACCGCTGCCGTCGCCGCGACTTCAGGAACGGGCCGCTCTTCAGAATGCGGTCCAGTTGCTCGCGAATAGCCTGCTGGTCGGATTCGCTCCAGCTGTTGAGCTCAATGACCGTCACGCTCCAACTCCAAGAACGCTGAAAAAGCGCCGGTCCCGGCGGCATAGGGGTGCGGTTAGGTACAGTAACACACTGCAAACGACCCCGCACGGCGTGTCACGCTTCAGCGATGATCGTCAATGGTCGCTCGACGATCAGAAAGGAGCGCAGACCTTGGCGCCCCGAAAGGCGGACGCCGTCGCCGAGGCTAGACACACCATCGACCGCATTCTCTCACGACAGGAGGGGTAGGCCATGACGAATACCCTGACATTGCAAAAATATCTGGCTGCGAGCGTCGTAGCGACGCTCGCCAAGACTGCACTTTTTTGGTTTCTCATTGCTATCGCTTTGATTTCCGCCATCTGGGCCGCCAGGGCGCAACAATCCAGCACCGCGGGGGCAGAGCGCTACATCAAGGAAAGCGAGAGCCAATGGGCCGAATCCGTCGCCAACGGCGACGCCTCTGTAGTGGAGCGCATTCTCGCCGATGACTTCCTCGGCGTAGATCCCGATGGCAATCTTTACGAAAAAGCTAAGATGGTCGCCGACACGCGCGAAGCTCCCAAGGAATTCATCTCCAACCATCTCAACGATGTGAAAGTTCGCTTTTTCGGCGACACGGCTGTGGCACAAGGAAACGAGTCCTGGGTGCGGCGCACCGGCACGCCGCTCCGCGCTCGTTTCGTCTGGACCGACACTTGGATTCTCCGCAATGGTGCGTGGCAAATCGTAGCCTCTGAAGATCTGATCGCCCCCGAGCCTGCACAAAAACCTGCGAACTGAAAACGACAAGCCACCAGCGTCCTGGGTCGTGTTGCCTGAAGTTACTTCAGTGCACATCGCTGGCCCAAGATCGCCAGTTCGACCGTAGTCAAGAAAGGAGTACTGCTATGAAATCGATGCTCGCTTCAATGGCTGTCGTACTCACGTTTTGTGCGGCTCCAGCCGCAGCTGCGGAGTTTCCGAAGACAGGCAGCGCGGAATACGACACGTACTATGTGGATAACACTTTGGCAAAAATCGATAGCGGAGCCGGCACGGGAGGCATCGTCGACACCACTGGAATCACCCGCAATGTCAAAGGAGAAGGTCCGTTCAATGACATGTCTGTTCGCTGCCTCTATCACTGGAGCTCGGTAGGAGAGACATTTCACTTAAACGGGAGCTGCGTTGAAACCGACAAAGATGGCGACAATGTATTCACGACCTTCGACGACAAAAACCACTACATGATGGGTGGCACTGGGAAATATAAAGGCATCACGGGAACGGTTCCCTACACTGTGGTGGAACTTCACGAGGCGGTCGGCGGCCGCTCGGCCGTGATCGTCAACCACAAGGCCACCTGGGAGATCAAATAGCTGAGGCCCCCCGGCGTAATCGGTGCCGCCTACGTGATGGTCATCTACTTTTGACTTTTACGAGTTTTTGACGCGTCACTCGCCATCGGAGCCTGGGCATTGCTTCGTCGCGGATGAATGTCCGCTATGGGTCATTAGCGGACATTGCAAGGTTCATCCAAGATGTCTGCTTTACCCTCAAAAGCGGACATGCTCACAACAGGAATGGACGTCCGCTAAGTGCCATAAGCAGACGTTGCCGATGCGAGTGCCACTCGATGCCGGCTAGAGTCCCTCATCATTGGTGTATGACCAACATCCTGAAATAGCGTCCGGGCTGCACGAACGACTTCCCGATGGATGCAGGGCGATTATCTCGAATTGCCCCTCAGCGATCCTGGAAGCCTAGATGCATAGCCGCGTCTCTCTTGATACCTATGAGCGTTGTGGTGACGAAGACATAGGCTTTGTGTGTTCTCGTATTGCATGAAACGCGACCACTCACCCCGGTGAGGTTCGATGTGATCTACGTGGCTCGCGGGTGCGGTTCGACCCTCAATCGCACATTCTCGGCACTGGGGCTCTTCGGCGAGTCTATGCCTTCTGATCGATTTCCAAATAGGTGACCTGTACCAAGAGGCCCATGCCTGCTCAACTCGACGCGTGTCGTCGTGGGACCGATCAGGTTCCAACTTGGGGCTGAGGCTGTGCTGGGTCATGGGATCGCCCTTCATTCATTCGCCAAGCTAGTCGCAACACGATCGCTGGGGATAAACCAGTCCGCGCGAATGAGAATGGATATTTGAGGTGAGTCGCGGAGCAGGGTGCGAAAATCATCACCAACTGCGGCGAAGCAGAGCAAGCAGCGCAAAATGCGTAATAGCCCGAGCAATTCAGACGGGAAATTAAAAGACCCGAGGCTGCCCTCAGGTCTTTCGTCGAACTAGGCGCTTCGAAGTCGATTAGGTGTTCCGGCCTTAGCAACGGCTTGCTCGACCGGCTTGTAGGCGTTGCGCGTCAGACCGGCATACATCTCACCGAGCTTCGACAACTCGGCAACATAGGCTTCATAAGCCATTCTGGCGTACTGAGACTGGATCTCGATAACCTGCTCGAACGACTTTGCACCGAACAGCTGTTCGAAAGCACGGGTGCCGTCCTCGAGCGACTTCTTCGAATAAGCAGTGATCTCCGCGGCAATAGCCTGGAACCCCTTGTTCGCCTCACCAAAGGCGCTAACAGTGGCATCGAAGCCGGCCTTGCCCGCTCTCTGAACTTCATCACCAAACCTTTGAACGTCTGACATCTCAATACCTCTCTGGCCCCGCTCCTAGGCGGGGATGTTGCTGTAACGATTCATATGGGAACCTATGGTGCACTGCACAATAGCGGGATCAAGAATTATTGCATTGCACAAATGGCACCGAAGCCCACGCAAGCCGGCGCTTCCTAGCGGCCTTACACCAAGATGCAGATGAGATTCGCGCGTCCGCTGAATCGCTTTTGCAGGCAGCCCAACAAGTCCAAGCGGAACTCGACGCGATATCGTGACGGCTTATGAGCCCAGCTCGTCTTAGGGCGTCTATTGGCTCTCGCTAATTCCATCCCCGTGCTAACGCTAAATTCCGCTTAGGGTCAGAAGCAGACATTAAGTGCCGCTGTGGCTATGTCCGCTTTGCCCCTAAGAGCAGACATGCTCCGCGTCGGCATCGATGTGCGCTAAGTGCCAGAAGGAGACATGAACGCCCCTTGCGAGCAATCTACCAATGCCACATCGCTCGAACCGGTGGAAAAAGGGCTGAAAGCCCTTTTCCATCAGCCGATGCGATGCGGAGAAAAAGTGCACCCGCCCTTAAGAGAGCGGGTGCCTGCAAACTATCGGATTGGGGCCGCCCAATTTGTGCGGCCGCTCCTATCCCCCGCAACTGTCGGTGCCGTAGGAATCGTAGTTGCACGGAGACCAATAGGGATCGCCGACCTGGCCTGGGCCGACTACAAAGTGACTGAATCCTCGGCCGCCAAATCTCCCGCCGCGGTTGCGACCCACGGCGAAACCACTGCCGTGGAAACCGCGTTCCAACGTACGACCGTGGGATCCACCTCCATCAAAGCCCTCGCCCTGGCCTCCTCCAAACCCGCCGCCATCATGAGCCAACGCTTCGTGGCTGGGGAGCATCAGAGCGCCTGTAACTAGCGCAACTACGGCAATCGCCAATTTCTTCGTCATGAGGTTCCTCTCCTGTTGCAGATCACAGAGGAGAATCTTGCTTGGCAGGGGCTTTATTCCCCGCACACGATCAACGGCCTGGTCACTTTGCCGTGTTCTGCGGCATCGGCTTCATCCGACGCAATTCCAGCGCTGGTCTGGACCACTCTGCCTTGACTGGTGGCGGAGGCTCCGAGTTAGCCCCTGAATAGAGCAATCGCCTCTATCGCTCGCGTATAGCCGTGCGGGGCGGAGGGATTGTTGATTTCAACGTGTCCGGGACGTCCACTCGGCATGGCGTAGCGCACGACAAAAAAATTTCGCTCTGCGGGAATAAATCGCCTCTCGCTCCGGTCTCCTCTTCGTAACGCTTGATCGCGAACGAAGGAGACACAGTGATGCTTGAAAGGTTAATCCCACAACCGAAGCGCCTGAAGCAGAAGACGAGCCGTCGGGTCTAAGCCGCAGAGGCGCGCTTACATGCATGGTCTGGGCGGGCACAGGAGTTTTGTGGACACTTTCAGGTGGTGTGCCGAAGTCCCTTGGATTGCTAGACGACGCGCTCGCGGCGGTGCCCGCAGGCTTTAGCTTCCTGCAGATCAGCGACAGCCATATCGGCTTCAACAAACCGGCCAACCCCGATGCGCTCGGCACGCTTCGCGAAGCCATCGGCAAGGTGCAGGCGGTGAAGTCCCGCCCGGCCTTCATGATCCATACGGGCGACATCACCCATCTATCCAAGCCTGACGAGTTCGACAACGCTGATCAAATCATAAGCGAGGCCAAGCTCGACGTTCACTACGTTCCTGGCGAGCACGACTTCATCGACGAGGGCTTGGGCAAGGCCTATCTCGACCGCTACGGCAAAGGCACCAAGGGGCAGGGCTGGTACAGCTTCGACGACCACGGCGTGCACTTCATTGGCCTCGTCAATGTGGTTGACCTCAAGGCTGGCGGCCTCGGACGGCTGGGAGCCGACCAGCTCGCCTGGCTCGCTGACGATCTCAAGGACAAGTCGGATTCCACTCCCATCGTCGTCTTCGCCCATATCCCGCTTTGGACGGTGTATGCCGAGTGGGGCTGGGGCACCGATGACGGATTGCAGGCGCTCAATCTCTTAAAGCGGTTTGGCTCGGTCACGGTGCTGAATGGGCACATTCACCAGATCGTGCAGAAGGTCGAAGGCAATATGACCTTCCATACTGCGCGCTCGACCTGCTTCCCACAGCCGGCGCCGGGGACCGCGCCTTCGCCCGGCCCCATGACCGTACCGAAAGAGCAGCTTCGCTCGATGCTGGGCATCACAAGCGTCGATGTGCGCACCGGCGATAAGCCGCTCGCCGTCACCGACACGACGCTCGCGGGGTAAGTGACATGGCAAAATCGCTCTTAGATAGGGCAGCCGCGCGCGGGGTTCGAGCGACACTCGCCGCCGTCGTCGTTCTGGCAGGCCTTGCCAGCGGGCAGGCGCTCGCCGCAGACGCCCAGGTCAAAATCGCCAATTTCACCTTTGATCCGCCCACCTTGACGGTCAAGGCCGGCACCACCGTGACCTGGGTCAATGCCGACGACATCCCGCACGTGGTCTTGGAAAAAACCGGCAAGTTCCGCTCAAGCGCGCTCGACACCGACGATAAATTCTCGCAGACCTTCTCGACTGCCGGGACGGTCGAGTATTTCTGCGCCATCCATCCGCACATGACGGGAAAGATCGTCGTCACACCTTAAATGCCGCTACACTGGCTTGAAGAGCAGCTTCGACCGGCTCAAATGTGGGCGACACCAGTGATCAGGCCAGATTTACCGAGGTGGTCTTACCCCACCTCGTCGATGCCTTCCGGCTCGCGCGCTGGATTGCTGGTAGCCGTGCGGACGCGGAGGATATCGTGCAAGAGGCCTCGATGCGCGCCTTCAAGAACATTCGCGGGTTCAGCGGCGGAGACCCGCGCGCCTGGGTGCTGACCATCGTGCGCAATACGAGTTACAGCTGGCTTGCCAAGAACCGACCCAAGGCCCTGGTGCTCAGCGAGGACCTAAGCCAGAGCGCGCAGGAGGAGATTGAACAAGCCGCGACCGATGAACTGCAAACGCCGGAGACCGCGCTGATCGCCAAGTTGGAAGCTCAACAGGTCCGCATGGCAATGGCCTCGTTGCCGGTACCTTTCCGCGAGGTGTTAGTGCTTCGGGAAATCCACGACCTCGATTACCGAACCATCGCCGAGGTCGCTGCGCTACCGATTGGCACGGTCATGTCAAGACTTGCGCGCGCGCGTCGCCTGCTTACAGCCGCAATCGCGGCGGACACGCTATGACCCTCCCTGCGCACGAGGAGTTACTTCTCAATGCCTATCTCGATGGCGAGCTAGACCCCATTGAGGCCACTCGCTTTGAGCAACGCCTCGTCTCCGATGCTGCGCTGAATGCTCGGATCGAAACACTGCGCGCTTTGCGCGCGGCGCTTCGTTTGGACCTCGCTGAAGACGTGCCATCTCCAGAGCTTAGCCGGCGCATTATGAGTAAGTTAAACCTTGGCCCTCGCGCTGATAGAAACTCATGGCTCGCATTAGCCGCCTCTTTTCTGATCGGCGCCGTGCTTGCCGGCGCCACTACTTTCGGCGCGCTAAACTATCGGACCAGCGATGACGTGGCCGCGGAAATCGTATCGGCGCATATTCGAGCCCTGATGGCGCCACAGCCGATCGACGTAGCGTCGTCCGACCATCACACGGTCAAACCCTGGTTCAACGGCAAGCTCGCTTTCGCGCCGACGGTCGTTGATCTCAGCGCTAAGGGCTTTCCCTTGGTGGGGGGACGTATCGATGTTGTGCGGGTCGCACCGGTGGCATCACTCGTCTACAGCCATGGCAAGCATCTCATCAGCCTGACGGAAATGCCCAACACGCGTGGCGGACCTGAGCCTTTGGAAAGGCATTTGGAGCAAGGCTATCTCGCGCTCTCGTGGAGCGATGCAGGGGTCACCTATTGGGCAGTGTCCGATGCCGCGTCGAATGAGCTTGAGAATTTTGCCGCACTGTTCCGGGCCGCTACGGCAGGTTCCTGATCACCGGCCCGGGGAGTCGCACCGGCTGTTCGGTGGGACAGCTATGTCCGCTTTGGGTCATTAGCCGACATAATGGCCCGTTCGCGTCATGTCTGCTTTACCCCCCGGAAGCAGACATTCGTCGGTGCAGGTGGGATGTCCGAAAAGTGCCATAAGCGGACTCTCCGGCTCACTCAATTCCTGGCTCCGGTCGCCCAGCCCAGCTGACCTTCCCCGCTGTGCATCGCCCGCCGCGGGTTGGTAGGCACCCGTCGTGGACGCCGCCTTCTGCTTGCGAGCTCAGGCTGAACGCCGCATCGCGTACGCGAACGCAATTATCACGCCTGGGCTGACCGGAGGTTCACGACGACGCCCCTGTGCTGGCGAGGTTCACAGAAAGTAGCCCAGGCCTCCATGAGCTTGCGGCGCTTCTCTAGCGCATCGCTGCGGCGGTAGGCTTGTTCAGCCTTATCGCCAATGACGTGCGAGAGCGCGGTCTCAATGATCTCCCTAGGAAAGTTGGATACGTTGCCGGCCCAGTCCCGGAAGCTTGAGCGGAAGCCGTGCACCGTCGCGGCATCGCGCTTCATGCGGCGAAGCATCATGTCCATGGCCATGTTGGACAGCGGCTTGTTGCGAGCTTGCCCGGGGAACACGAACGGGCGGGCATCGGCTTCGGCCAGCTCGCGCAAAATGGCCACGACACGGCCAGAGAGCGGCACGCGGTGCTCGCGACCCGCTTTCATGCGGTGAGCAGGGACCGTCCAGACCTTCTTATCCAAGTCGATCTCCGACCAACGGCAGCCCAGCACTTCGCCTGAGCGGGCGGCCGTGAGAATGCAAAACTCCAGGGCCAACGCTGCGGTAACTTGCCGTTGCCTAAGCTCACCCATGAACGCAGGAAGCTCTTCGTAAGGCATCGCAGCGTGATGCCCCCGGGACAGCTTAAGAGGCTTCGGCAGGAGGTGGTCCAGGTGGCCGCGCCAGCGCGCTGGGTTCTCGGTCGTGCGGAAGCCCTTGGCCTTGGCCGCATCCAAAACCTTTTCTATGCGGCCCCGCAGGCGGGATGCCGTTTCCGGCTTTGCGGTCCAGATCGGCTTAAGCACCGCAAGAAGGTCCTCGGTGCTGATCGTGTCGACTGGCTTCGAGCGAAGAGGGGCAGCATAAGTCACCAACGTCATTCGCCATTGAGCCTTGTGCTTTTCGTTGCGGAAGCCGGCGGCCAGCGTCTGGCAAACGTCGTCGGCCAGCACACCGAACGTGGGAATGACGCCGCCCCGTTTGCGCTCATCAATCGGGTTAAGGTCCCTGGCGAGCAAGCGTCGTGCGTCCGCAGCCCGCTCCCTTGCATCGGCAAGCGGTACGTCGTTCGCGCTCCCCAAGCCCATCTCCTTGGCAGTGCCGCGCAATGTGAAGCGCAGCACCCACTTGCGGGAGCCCGTCTCGGAAACGATTAGGTAGAGGTTGCCGCCGTCGCTGTGCTTGCCGCGTTTGGCCGTCGCAACCGTCCGCGCCGTGAGCCTGCCAGCCATGTTTTACCCCCGTTTGGAATCCAGCCCGGTCCCCAAGCTGGTCCCCAAAAATATCACGGCTTTCGGCGATTGGAAACGGACGATTGCGGAAGTCAGTGAAAGAAAAGGCCTGCGTCACAGCGGTTTCGTGCGCATGCGGCGAACGGTGACGGACGGGGCAGGCAGGCAGTTAGGCGGACTCCCCATCCGCCAGCCGCTATGTTTCCGCCTAGCCCGGTGGGAGAGCGGCGAGGCGCTGCTCGATGGTCGGAATCCAACTTGCCTGAGAACCGGAGAGCTTACCCTGGCCCTCGAGCCCGTGCATGATCTCGAGGCAGCGGGCGAGGTTCGCGCGCGGCTGATCGCCGCTGTCGGCGAGGCTGAATAGGCTCACCGCGAGATCGATCTGCGCCTGCGGGTTACCGGGATCGGCAGCGGCGAGCTTCTCATCGATCGAAAGTCCAGCGCGATATTCGGCAAGCGCCTCGTCACGCTTCCCTTGCCTGAGCAGCACGCTGCCGATCCTGGTGTGGGCGACCGACAGGTCGCGCTGCCACTCCAAATTGCCCTCATCGGTAGAAGCGACCTTCTCCGCCCTCTCGAGGCCCTTGCGATAGGTCTCAAGGGCCTCGTCTTGTCGGTTGAGCAGCATCAACGTGTCACCGATCTTGCTGTAGCTGACGGAAAGATCGCGCTGCGTCGGCGTCGGCGAGCGCCGCCATGATGGCTTCTGCCTTGCGGTATTCGTCAAGTGCCGCGTCTTGTTGCCCGTTTGCCAGAAGCACGTCGCCGACCTTGTTGTGGCTCACCGCGAGATCGCGCTGCCACATAGCGTTGCCCTTATCCGAGTCGGCGGATTGCTGGTCGATGTCGAGCCCCTTGCGATATTCGGCCAGGGCCTCGTCACGACGGCCGAGCTCCATGAGCGTGCCGCCGATCTCGGTATGGCTGACTGAGAGATCGCGCCGCCATTCGAGATTGCTGGGGTCGCTCGCCGAGAGCGTCTCCACGACCGCGAGGCCTTTGCGATATTGCTCGAGCGCCTCCTCGTCCCGCCCTCTGCCCGCAAGACATCGCCGAGCTTGTTGTAGCTGACTGCAACATCGCGCTGCCACTCGTGCTCCCCGGTTGCGGCAAATTTCTCTCTGATCGCCAAGCCCTTGCGATACTCCTCGAGCGCCTTGTCCTCCTGCCCCGCCAACATGAGAAGGCCGCCGATCTTGTTGTCGCTTACGGAGAGCCAGCGCTGCCACTCTTCATTCGCGGGATCGATGGCCGTCAGTCCCTCCAGGATTTCGCGCGCCCTGCTCGCCGCTTCCAGAGCTGACTTGCTGTCGCCGAGCGAGTAGAGCGTGTCGGCAAGGCCGATGAGAGCCGCAGCCTCGCTGCGGCGAAGCTCGGGAGAGGTCTCGCCCGATTCAGTGAGCTGGCTCTGAAGCTTTCGCGCCCGGTCGAGAATATTGCGCACGAGATCAGCCGGCATGCCGGCGCGGTCGCGCAGCTGTTGCGCCAAGTCGAAAACCAGGCTGTTCGCCGTCTGCGTCGCGGCTTCGAGCGTCCGCTCGGCGCGATCGCGCTGCTCTGTCGCCACGGTCCATTGCCAGCCGGCGAGCCCCGCCAGCACGAGGAGCGACGCGGCGGCCGAGAGCGCCAAATTGACCGCGCGCCGCTGCTGCCGCACTTCTTGCGAAAGCAGATCCTCTTTCGGCATGCCGCGAATGGCCGCGGCGAGGTCGGCGCCAGCCTCGATGAAACGTGCATTGCGCGGATTGGCGCCATCGCGATAGGCGCGGAGGTCGACCCATTTCGGCTCGACGGCAAAGCGGCCTTTCAAGGCCGGCGGCAGCGGAGTTCCATCACGCCACAGGAAATCGCCGCTCGCATTGTCCCAAGCGAGCTCGCCCTCGGTGAGCGCAATCAGCAGAGTCTGTGCGCTCTTGCTCGCGAGCCAGAAGGAGACCTCCTTTTCGACCCAGGGCGACGCCGCCGCTTCGGGCGACGCCAAAAGCACGAGAAATCGCGACTCGCCCAGCGCCTGCTCGATCGACGGCCACAGGCTTGGCGTCGCGGACAGGCTCGTGTCGTCGCGGAAGACGCGCAAGGCGCGGCGTTGGTACCAGGGCTTGCCGAGCTTCTGGATCACCGACTGGAGCGCAGCGGCGATCGGCTTGTCCTTGGCGTGGCTGTAGGAGATGAAGGCGTCGTAAAGCGGCAACGGTCGTTCTCCCTCGGGGAAGACGATGCTTTGGGTCCAAGGCTAGCCCGCCGAATCGTCGCGGTCTAACCTGCCGTTGCTCCTGGAGCCCTTATCCTCGCATGCGGACCGCCGGCTTGCGATGTTTATGCCTGCCTTCGAGGCTAGACGCGTTGTGGACCGCGCAGGGGCGTGGTCGACCGGGAGGTCTCGCCCGAGCGCGGGCCGCCGACCAGCCACGAAACTCTCTCGCCCCGCACTGGCGCGGCCGGCTCCCTTGGCGAAGGGCCCCTAACCGGCATTTCCTCGGGCGCCGGGCGCGATGACGGGCCGCCAACGACCTGGGACACGGTTCCAGTCCAGGAGCGCGGCCGGCTCAAATGCGGCGGCAGAAGTGTGAGGAGGTCGCCCCTCGCCTCGTCGACCTGAGCTTGCGTGATGTTGCGGACCTCTAGCAGGCTCGTGCCAGACAGATTGACGCCCGCAAGGCGCGCACCGGCAAAGTCGGCCTGATCGAGCAGCGCGTCGGTCAGATCGGCGCCCGCGAGATTGGCGCCGTTCAGCCGCGCCTCGCTGAGATCGGTGTTGGAGAGGTCGGCTCCGGAAAGATCGGCCCCGCTCAGAGTGGCGAAGCGGAGCGAAGCGTGCCTGAGCCGCGCTCCGGCAAGGTTGATCGGGCCGCCATTGATCGGGCCCATCTGCCGCTCGGCCGCGCTCAGCGTGATGCCGGTCAAGCTCGGGGTGATGTCGGGATTTTGCGCGCGCCACACGTTCCACGCCCTAGGGCCGCGGCGCAACAGCTCGATATGGTGAGAATCTGAGGACAACGCTATCTACGCTACGAGGCAACGCAACCGACGCAACCGTGTGACAGTCATACGCACAAGAAACGCTACGCAATACGTGATAGCACCCTAACGCAAACGCGCGGTTACCGACAACGACCCCAGAGTTGAGTTTGCACGCGTCGCCGTCTTTCCGCGCGTCTGTTGCGCAATCGCATCACAGTGCCTCTCCAAAAAGCAGAAGAGCCGCCCGGAGGCGGCTCTTGCACGATTAAGCTCCGATGCGAGACGAACTCGCAACCAATCAGCCGCCAATGCGGGCCGTACCGGAATGGCCGTCGTTGCGCACCCACTGCACCTGGGAGCCGTTCCGCGTGAGCTTGTAGCAATAGCTCTTCCCATCCATCCAGCTCGACCATTGCTGGCAGAGCTGGTCGTCGGCGACCCACCACTTGCCGTGGTCAGAGGCGCCGTCGCCGCGCGAGAAGCTCGCAGCGATCGTGCTCATCTTGCCGGACATGCGGCCGTTGGCGGAATAGCGGATCGGCAGCTCGAAGCCGGAGACGTTGAGATAAACGGTCTTGCCGCTGATCGCCTGGCGGAGCTCCTCCCCCGACAGAGTGGCGGAATCGGCAAGAGCGGTTGCGGCCGGGAGCGCAAGCCCCGCAGCCAAGACGAATGCTCCGATTTTCATCGCTTCCCCTTTTTGTTTGTCTTGCAACTGACACATGAGAATGGGCCGGATAGCGCCCGGCAAACACGGTCAATTTGCGGCTGGCCCAAGGGAATTACGTGACAAAGTTAAGATGAGCGGCGGTCAGCTCTTGGCGTGACCCTTCGCGCGCGAAGCCGCCTTGAGGCGCTGGCGCCTTCGCATGGCGATCACGTTTATCACCTCGACGGCGGCAGCAAAGGCCATGGCGAAGTAAATGTAGCCGCGTGGGATGTGGAAGTGGAAGCCATCGGCGATCAGAGCGGCGCCGATCAGAAGCAGGAAGGACAGCGCGAGCATCTTGGTCGTGGGGTGGCGCTCGATGAAGGCAGCAACCGGCTCCGAGGCGAAATACATCACGAGGATGGCGACCGCGACGGCCGCGATCATCACCTCGACATGCTCGGCCATGCCGACGGCGGTGATGATCGAATCGATGGAGAAGACGAGGTCGATGATGGCGATCTGGAGGATCGCCGAGCCCATCGAATCGACGACGCGGGCGCCGGTGCTTGCCTCCTCCTCATCCCCTCCCTCGATGTCGTGATGCATTTCGCGCGTGCCTTTCACCAGGAGGAAGAGACCGCCGGCGATGAGGATGAGGTCGCGCCACGAGAAGTCGTAGCCCGCAACGGAGAAGATCGGCGTCGTCAGATGAATGATATAGGCGATGCCGCCCAGCATGATCACGCGGAAGACGAGCGCGAGGGAGAGACCAATGCGCCGCGCCGTCAGCCGCTGCTCGGGCGCCATGCGCGACACCATCAGCGAGATGAAAACGACGTTGTCGATGCCGAGCACGATCTCCATCGCGGAGAGCGTGATCAGGCTTGCCCAGATATGCGGATCGGTGAGCCAGTCGAAGAGAGTCATGCGGTCGGAGAATATGGCGGAAGCGACAGTCAGGTCCCCGCTTGAGCTTTAGCTTAGGCGGACGGAGAGGTCCATGGTCACATGAGGAGGCCCCGAAAAACCTCACCTCTCGGCGAGCGAACGGGCGAAGCCGATGCCTGCGAAATAAGCGGCGGTGACGAGGAGCAGCCCCTGAACCCAGATCGGCGACGGGAACGGCCGCGCCACCGCGACGGCGGCAGCTCCTATCCAAAGCAGCGTGACGAGGCAGGTGAGCGCGCGAAGCCGTGCGACGCGGAAGGGATGCACGCAGAGGATGGGCACGAAGGTCAGCGCGACAAAAGCCGCAACGATGGCGAACGCGACGTAAGGCGGCGGGGTGAGCGCAAACAGATAGAGCAGGACGATGTTCCAGATCGCCGGGAAGCCGACGAAATAGCCCTCCTTGGTCTTGCTCTCGACATCTGAGACATGGAACAGGCTCGACAACAGGATGGCGATCGCGGCCGGCAGGCGGAACGGCTCGGGCAGGAGTTCCGATTGGATCAAGGCGAAGGCAGGAACGACGTCATAGGTGAGATAGTCGACGATCAGGTCGAGCCGCTCGCCGCTGAAATCGAGGCAGCACGGTCTTCACGTCGACGAGGCGCGCGAGAGGGCCGTCGACCGCGTCGACGATGAGGGCGATGCCAAGCCAGACGAACATCATCTGGACGTCGCCGGCATGCACGGCTTCCAGCGCAAGAAGCGCGAGCACGGCGCCAGAGGCGGTCAGCACGTGCACTGAGGCGGCGGCGATGCGCTTGATCATGAAGAGGTCACGCGGCGCTCCGCCCTGCCCCAAGCACGCCTGACAGGCTCGCTCCTCGCTCTAGAAGTGACGCTTGACCTTGCCGAGCACGGTGACGTCCTGGTTGTCGTCGAAGGACGGACCCCCCTGCTGCAGCTGCAACTGCGGCTCGTCCTGGCCATAGAGAAGCTCGAGCCCGAAATCGAGCTTGGGCAGGATGGTGTGCCCGAAGACGTGCACGCCCCCAGTGTCGGCCTTCTGGTCGGCGGTCACGCCGGGGGTGGCGAGCTGGAGCGGCGCGGTCTTGGCTTGCGGGGCTGCTTCGGGAGAGGCGGACGACGGTGGTACCGGCTGCTCTTGAAAGGCAAAGGCCGGAGCACTGCCGAGCGGCAGCGCGGCAATCAATCCGGCAATGGCCAGGTGCCTTCGCATCGAATGTCTCCGCGGGGGAAGGATGCGCTTGAGGAATGCAGCGGGCAAGCCTGTCCACAACGTAGTTAACGCGCTGTAAAGACTTGGGATTCTTGTCCGTTTACAGAGTGCTGTGGCCGTCATGCAACAGAATGCTTGAAGCGATTCTCGACGCGTCTCGCCAAACAAAAGGGCCGCCCAAAGCGGCCCCGCTCAGCTCCTGGGAAGGGGGAGCTTTCGCTTTAGAAATACATCCGAGCACCGGTGTAGTAGAGGTCGAAGTCGTCCAGCGGCTCGTTGACCTTTTTCAGCGACGAGTTCTTGAGGTCAACGTCAGACGTGAGGTGCTGATAGACTCCATAGAGGTGTATGTAGCCTGAGACCATCGACTGATCGTAACCGGCGTACCACCGCGTAACCTGCGATCCCGTAATCTCGGTCGGGACAAACAGGTTGGGGAAGGTGCCGGAGTTGCAGAGTCGTGTCGCGCCGCAAGCACCACCCACGCCGTCGTTGATCTCCGAGTATCCGCCGAAGAGCGAGGTATCGCCCAGTTGGTCGAGCCCAAACCAGGAGAAACCACGCTGGATACCGCCACGCACGTCCCAGGCATTCATGGGCGGCGAACTCTTATGATCGAACGCGCCAGCCTGATCACGATTGCTGTCGTTGCTGTCGGAGAAGCTGAAGGCCGTGAAGGCGAAGAGACCCGTTGGCCTGTGCTTGATGGACGCCGAGCCGGCCCATTCATCGATGTCGCGCCGGAAGCCATTGAGACCGCCGCCCGAGGTCTCCTGATTCTCGTCGTGGGATTTCTCATAGCCGATACCGGCACCGAACTCCCATGGGTCGTCTTTCGACGTGCCCGCCCCACCACCAAATAGCCCGAAGCTGTTCCTATAGCGAATAGCACCGCTCCAGATGTCGTCCTCGCCGTAGCCCGCTGAAACTGACAAGCCCTTACCATCGGAACCGAACCACGTGGGCGAATAATAGGTGACTGCGTTGCGGCGGGTCGAGCAGTCGAAGGCCGACGAACTGCTATAACATTGCGAGATGGCCTGCCACCTGAGCTGGCCAGGGCCACCAACCTCGGTGTTGAAACCCTTGGGCCTCAGGAAGAAGCCGCGATTCATGTGGTTGTCCGCGGTTATCGTGTCAGCGAGCTCGGTAACGTCCGTGTCCTTGGTGATGTCGTCTTTCGGCATCATCGTCAGTCCCAGGCGGACCTGACCGAGGTTCTTATTGTCGATATAGAAGTAGTTATGACGCAACAGGAGGAGTCGGCCTTCGTCCCCCAAAGTGCCGCCTGGAACCGCGTTCCGTTGTCGTCGTCGAGCTGGTTCACGGCTTCCGAAGCGGCGGCTCTGGTCTCGATCTCGATCTTGTAACCGCCGGACCAGTCGCCACTGATCTTGGCAGAGCCTTTCATCCCGAAGCGCGAGGAACTCGTAGGAGTTGTCGACCGAATAGATATTCTTCTCGGCGCCATCGTCCCAGAACAGCACGGCGCGATTCATCTTGCCGTACAGGGTGATGGAAACCTTCTTGTTGCCTTTGCGAACGGTCGTCGCCTCGAGCTCGGCGACCCGCTCCTCGAGATCGGAACAGCAATCGCCGCCGAGATCGGCTGCCTTGGCTGGTTTGTGCGCGAGAGCCACGGTCCCTGCGGCGCCCAACAACGCAGCGAGCGCCAACCGGCTAGCGGCTCCCTTAAATCCCCCGATCATGACCCCTCTCCACTGTTAATGGGTGTTGTTTTGGTAACTCAGCTTTTCTTCGGTAGAGACTTGCCCCGCCTCTCACACCTCATGCGCCAGGGCCTCGCGCCTTCGAAGCGCTTGGCCGTCCCTAGCTTTCTATTTGGCGAGCAATGACGTTCTCATGACAGCCATGATATAGGCCAGTTTTTGCCCAAATCTGTTGCCTTAGAGCAACAGGAGAGGTTTGGGCGGCGAGGCTTGGCGTCGGGTTTTGCCGAAGCCCTTAACCCGCTGATCTACTGAAACAAGTGGCCCGATCGCGCTCAGCGCGCCGTCGGGCAGCGCACTTTCTTGGGCAGCGCCGCGGAGGCAACCACCGCGCAAGAGCCGACTTGGGGGATTGGCGTGGGGAGACTTCGGAGAATCAGAAGGGCCGCCCCTTAGGGCGGCCCTTCGCTGCTCTCCGCAGGGATTCGGAGACCAGGGCTTAAAAGTCTATGCGCGCGCCGCTATAGAACAGTTGGAAGTCATCGAGCGGCGCCGAGACCTTAGCGAGCTTCGCGTTGACCAGATCGACGTCCGCCGAGAAGTGCTGGTAGACGCCGTAGAGGTGCAATGTCCCCGCCGCATCGATCGCCTGGTCGTAGCCAACATACCAGCGGTCGACGTTGGCACCGGTGATCTCAGTCGGCACGGTGACACTATCAAACGTCCCCACCTTGCACGCCCGCGTCGCGCCGCAAGCGCCGCCGATGCCGTCATTGATGTTGCTGAAGCCGCCAAAGATCGAGGTGTCACCCAACTGGTCGAGCCCGAAGACGGGGATCTTGCGCTGGATGCCGACCTGGAGATCGTAACCAAACATCTCAGGCGAGTCCTTGTGGTCGTAGATGCCGGCATTGTTGCGGTTGGTATCGTTGTCCTGCGAACTGCTGAAGGCGCCAAAGAAGAACAGCCCGGTTGGCTTATTCTTGATCGAGGCGGAACCCGCCCATTCGTTGATGTCGCGCTGGAAGCCGTTCAGGCCACCGCCCGAGTTCTGGATGTTCTCGTCGCGGAATTTTTCGTAGCCGAAGCCAGCGCCGACCTCCCAGTTCTCGCCCCATTCTTTCTGATAGCGAAGGGCCGCACCCCAAATGTCGTCCTCGAACCAGCCCACCGAAGCGGTGAAGCCTTCCCAATTCGGCGTCCAATAGGCCACACCGTTACGCCGCGTGGAGCAGACGAAGGCGTTCGTCGAACTGTAGCAACGCGAGATGTCTTGCCATTTCAAGGTCGAGAGACCGCTCTCGGTATTGAAACCCTTCGGACGCAGGAAGAAGCCCTGGTTCATCCGATTGTCAGAATGCATCGTGTCTTCGAGTTCGGTGACGTTGGTGTCCTTGGTGACGTTGTAAATCGGCGTTGCCGTCAGACCCAAACGCACCTCGCCGTAAGCCTTGTTGTTCAGGTACAGGTATGAATGGCGCAGGAACAGGAGCCGAACTCTGGGCCGGATCGTTCCCCGTCCGCGTGCCGTTATCGTCGTCGATCTGATTCACGGCGTTCGAGGCAGCGGACAAGGTCTCAGCCTCGAGTCGGAAGCCGCTGGACCAATTGCCGCTGATCTTTGCCGAGCCCTTGATGCCGAAGCGTGACAACTCGTAGTTGTTGTCGACGACGTAAGTGTTCTTCTCGGCGCCGTCGTCCCAGAACACCACGGCCTTGTTGGCTTTGCCGTAAAGCGTCACCGAGACCTTCTTGTTGCCCTTGCGCACCGTCGTCGCCTCGAGCTCCGCGACCCGCTCCTCGAGGTCGGAGCAGCAATCGCCGCCGAGATCGGCAGCCTTGGCCGGCGCGTGCGCAACCACCCCGCCGATGAGCGTGGCGCCGGCGGCGATGAGCAGGCGTGAACGTAACCCCAGTCCCCAAGTCATGACGCTTAGTCCCCCGTTTTGATGGGGAAACCCTATCAATATAGTCGTGATTCGCAAGGTGAGCGCTTTTCTTTGTTTTCGGGGTTGCTAGAACCGATTTCCCTTGTTGCGGATTTGCCGCATTCCGGGATGGTCCTGATGGCGAGGCAGGCCCCGCGGCGTTAGGCTGCCGCGGGTCATTCACGGGGACGCCAAAAGGACGCGGATGAGCGCGACGGTCAGAACCTCAGGCACGAAGCGGACTTGCGAGGCCGCCGTGGTCGGGGCTGGGCCTGCCGGCCTTGCGGGAGCGCTCGCGCTGGCTCACGTCGGCGCCGATGTCGCCCTCATCGGGCCGCCTCCCCCAAAGGCGGACGCGGCTTCCGCCGAGACGCGCACCGCGGCACTTCTCGTAAGCTCGGTCGACTTCCTGAAGGCACTCAAGGTTTTCGAGCGCGTTTCCGAAGAGGCAGCTCCGCTCAAAGCAATCCGCATCATCGATGTATCGCGGAGCCTCATCCGCGCGCCTGACATCGAGTTCAGGGCGAGCGAACTCGGCCTCCCTGCCTTCGGCTACAACATCGCCAACACCGCTCTCGTTGAGGCGCTGTACGCGCGGGCGCAAGAGGTGCTCCCTGCGATCATCCCTGCGAGCGTGGAGCGCGTCACGATCGAGGATGATGTCGTCAGAACTCGATTGCACCGACGGGAGCGTAGTCGCCGCCCGTCTGGTGATGGCCGCCGACGGACGCCGCTCTCTCTGCCGCGAGGCCGCTGGAATCGAGGTGAGCGAGTGGCGTTACGATCAGGGCGCCATCGCCTCGAGCTTCCGCCACGCCCGCGCGCATGAAGGCGTTGCGATCGAGCTTCATCGCGAGGGAAGCTCGTTCACCACGGTGCCTCTCCCAGATCCGCGCGCCTCGGCCTTGATCCTCGTCGGCTCGGCGTCAGACATCGCCTCGCTCATGGAGCGCGACGACGAGCGCTTCGCCGAGGAGCTCGCGGATCGGCTCGATGGTCTTCTCGGCCAGATCGAGAGCGTCGGCCCGCGCGCCTCGTTTCCCGTCGCGGGGTTGACCGCGAAGAGTTCTTGCCGGGCGGCGCATCGCTCTGGTCGGAGAGGCTGGACACATCCTGCCGCCGATCGGAGCGCAAGGAACTCAATCTCGGGCTCCGGGACGCCGCAGCGCTTGCCGACAGCGTCGCCGGTGCGCTCGGTCGCGGCGCCGATCCTGGCGGCGATCCTGTGCTGCAAGCCTACATGAACGCGCGCCGGCTCGACGTCCTCTCGCGCGCGGTCGGCGTCGACCTCCTCAATCGCTCGCTGCTTACGAACTTCGTTCCTCTCAAGGCAGCACTTGGCATCGTTCTGCATGGGCTCAACGTGTTGCCTCCTTTGCGCCGCATGGTCATGCGAGTCGGGCTCGAGCCGCCGAGCGCTTTGCCGAGCCTCATGCGCGGCGCCGAGACTTGACGGAGTAAAGTGCTTTTGCCACGAGGGTGGTCCTCCGGCAAAAACTCGCTCATCAACAAGGACCTAGAGGTGGCTCAGCCCAAGAAGATCACGTTCCTCCAGGATCTGCGCTATCAGGCCGAATATGTGGGCCTGCGCTTCCTGATCGGTCTCGTCAGGCTGCTGCCGCTCGACATCGCCTGCGCCATCTCGGCCAAGGCGTGGCGGATCATCGCCAGGCATAACCGCCGACACAAACGCGCGCTCGCCAATCTCGAGCGTGCCTTCCCGGAGAAGACGCCTGAGGAGCGCGAGCAGATCGCGCTTGCGGCCTGGGAGAATCTCGGCCGCGTCATGGTCGAGACCATGTGCATCGACCGCATCCTTCAGGACCCTGGCCGGCTGCATGTCACCAACGGCCATTGGATCAGCCGCTACAAGAACAAGATGGGCCCGGCTCTCATCGTCACCATGCATATGGGCAATTGGGAGCTTGGCATGTGGCCGGTGACGCTCGCCGGCGTGCGCCCTGCCGGCGTCTACCGCCAGGTCAAGAATCCTTACGTCGACCGCTATCTCCGCTCGCAGCGGGAAACGCTTTACCCGGGAGGTCTGTTCGGACGCGGCCGCGCGGCTGGTCAGGATGAGACGCAGAAGACCGCGCGCCTCATCATGGATTATGTGCGCCAAGGGGGCCGGCTCGGCTTCATCTCGGATCTCTGGGACGCCAACGGCATCGCAGTTCCGTTCTTCGGCTATCCCGCCAAGAGCATGCCGATCGCGGCGATGATCGCGCGGAGAGTCGGTGCGCGCATCTGGATCGGCCGCTGCATGCGCATCGGCAACCGCGCCTGCTTCGACGTCAATGTCAACGAGCTTAGGATCCCGCGCACCAACAATCAGGCCGAGGACATCCGCAACATACTCGCGGCGATCCAGCGCCATTTCGAGACGTGGATCCGCGAGACGCCCGAGCAGTTCATGTGGTCGAATCGCCGCTGGTCCTGAAGCCTGTCAACTCAATTGACAGTATCCCCGCGGTTCGCTCTTATTTCATGACAAAAACTCGGGGACAGGGTTCGTATGATGTCAACCGTCCGCAACGCCAGGTTTCAGATCGGGCAGGTGGTGCGCCACCGGCTCTATCCGTTCCGTGGCGTGATCTTCGACGTCGATCCGACCTTCAGCAATACCGAGGAGTGGTACCGCTCCATCCCGCAGGAGGTGCGGCCGAACAAGGACCAGCCCTTCTATCATCTGCTCGCCGAGAATGCCGACACCGAGTACATCGCCTATGTCTCGGAGCAGAACCTCGTCGCCGATTCCTCCGACGAGCCGCTGCGCCATCCCCAAGTGCCTGAGTTGTTCGAAGACCTGCGCGAGGGCATTTTCCGCTTCCGCTTCCTGCAAGAGCACTGAGGCAGGCTAAGACCTCCCTCCTCTCCTCCAAGCAAGCAACCCCCCACACTTCCCGCACAAATGCATGAGGCCGCGCAGGGCGAGCCGGCGCGGCCTCATGATGTGGCTGAGAGCTTAGTGCTACTGGACCGGTGCCGGGGGCACGACCTTCTTCGGCGCCGCCGAGGTGTTAGCAGGCGCCGCGGCTTGGCCTTCCACCGGCGCCGTCTGTTGAGCTTCCTTCTTCTGCTGCGCTTCGGCGGCCTTGGCGGCGAGCTCCTGCTGGCGCTTGCGGAACACTTCCATCAGCTGGCGGCGGGATTCCTCGTATTTGGCGTTGTCGACCGGCGCGCCGTCATAGGCCTTGGCGAAGCCCTGGAGCGGCACGGGAAAGCCCATCGTCTTCTGCTGGATGTTCATGGCCGCGACGACCATCTGCTTACCCTTGCGCATCGAGTCGAACATTTCCTTAGTCAGCTCGACCTGCACCTGGCAGCTTGTAGGGAAGCAGAGCGTGTATTGCAGCTGGATCGGCTGATTGTCGTCGATCTTGATCTGCACGCCGGCCGGGATCACCAGCGCGTAGGCGGTCGGCACCCTAACGAGAAGCTGCTGCTTGTCCTCGCCTTCGGCCTGACGCACGGCGGCGGCGATCAGCACCATGCCGGTATTCGGCTCGAGGCCCTCGTGGTTGATGAGGCAGATCTGCTTGTTCTGGGTCTGCTCGTTCTTCATGCACAGCTTGACCCAGGCATCGTCGGGCACCGCCGCGGCGGCGTCGCCGGCAGCGGCCGGTGCGCCTGCGGCCGGTGTGCCCGCGGCCGGAGCAGCCTGTACCTTGGGAGCTTGCGAGGTCTTGGGAACTGCCGGGCTCTGCGCCGTTTGCGCCATGGCCAGAGGCATGGCGACACTCAAAGCAAGCGCAGTGGCGCCCGCGTAAATCATCCCTCGACCCGCGCTGCTGCGCAGCGTGTTAAACCGATCCCTGGACCAGATCATCAATCGACCTTTCCTCTTTTCGCGGGCAGGTTCAGGTCTTGAACCGTGTAACCCCGTTCCCGCGTCTTTGCGAATAGGGTCAATACCCGAAATGAGGCGTAGGCGTGGCTGACCGCCGCGCCCTGAGGACTTTCTTGGGCCCCCAAACCGGAGCTCTAACCTTTTTCGTTTGCATGCCCGTTGCCACCGCGCCGGATTGCCTTGCGAGCGATATTACCCTTAACTCGTGCTGCAATGCGGAATGCATCTATAGCCACGCGCGCGCCCCGTTGAAAGCCCCTATTTCATTGCTGATCCTGGCCCTTCTGCTCCCAGCAGGCCGTGGCCAGGCAGCGGCGGCAGAGGGCATCGCCATGCATGGCAGCCCGCGCGAGACCGCGGGCTTCACCCACTTCCCCTATGTCAATCCCGACGCGCCGAAAGGTGGTCGTGTCACCTTCGCTATGCAGGGCTCCTACGACAGCCTCAATCCGCTGATCGTCAAGGGTGAGCCCGCCGACGGCGTGCGCGACTATGTCTATGAGAGCCTGCTCGCTCGCGCCAATGACGAGCCCTTCACTCTCTACGGCCTGATCGCCGAGAGCGTCGAGACGCCGCCCGACCGGAGCTATGTCGAGTTCACCCTCGATCCGCGCGCGAAGTTCTCCGACGGCGCGCCGATCACAGTCGACGACGTGATCTTCTCGCACGCGCTTCTGCGCGATCATGGGCGGCCCAATCACCGCTCCTATTACAAGAAGGTCGTCAAGGTGGAGCAGACCGGAGAGCGCAAAGTGCGCTTCACCTTCGACCGAAGCGGCGACCGTGAGATGCCGCTCATCATGGGTCTGATGCCGGTACTGCCCAAGCATCTCATCGACCCGGACAAATTCGAGACGACCTCGCTCATGCCACCGATCGGCAGCGGCCCTTACACCATCGCCAGGGTCGATCCCGGCAAATCGATCACCTTCAAGCGCGATCCCTCCTATTGGGGCCGCGATCTCCCGGTCAATCGCGGGCGCAATAATTTCGATGAGATCCGCTACGACTATTATCGGGACGCAGGCAGCATGTTCGAGGCGTTCAAGTCGGGGCTGGTGCAGCTGCGCGAGGAGGACGACCCGACGCGCTGGACTGAGGGCTACGACTTCCCCGCATTTCGCGACGGCCGCGTGGTCAAGGAGGAGTTGCCGCTCGAGACGCCTGCCGGGATGTCGGCTCTCGTCTTCAACACGCGCCGCCCGCCGTTCGCCGACCAACGCGTGCGCGAGGCGCTGATCAAGCTATTCGACTTCGAATGGGTCAACCGCACGCTTTATCACGGACAATACGCGCGCACGGAAAGCTATTTCTCGCGCTCGGATCTGTCGTCACACGGCCATCCCGCCGACGCGACCGAGCGGGCACTGCTCGCGCCCTATCTCGATCAAGTGAAGCCCGCCATCATGGATGGGAGTTTCGCGCTGCCGGAGAGCGACGGGTCCGGCGAGAATCGCGACGGGCGGCGCGCGGCGCTTCAGCTGCTGGAGCAGGCCGGCTACCAATTGAAGGACGGCAAGCTCGTCAATGTCGCGACCGGCGAGCCGTTTCAATTCGAGATTTCTGGCAGCGACCCGCGCTCAGGAGCGGCTTCTGCTCACCTATGCCGCCGCCCTGAAACAGGTAGGAATCGAGGCGCGAATCCGTCAAGTTGACTCGGCCCAATATCAGCGGCGCAAGCAGACCTACGATTTCGACATGATCCAGTATTACTGGCCGGTCTCGCTCTCGCCGGGGAACGAGCAGTCGTTCCGCTGGGGAAGCGAGGCCGCCGTGACGGAAGGCTCGTTCAACTATGCGGGCGTGAAAAGCGCCGCCGTCGATGCGATGATCGAGGCGGTCCTCAAGGCCGACGACAGCGACGGCTTCGTCTCGGCCGTGCGCGCACTCGATCGCGTGCTGCTCTCAGGCGACTATGTGATCCCGCTGTTCCATCTCCCCCGTCAATGGGTCGCGCATTGGCGCGAGCTGAAGCGGCCTGAGGTGACGCCGCTCTACGGCTACCAGATCGACAGCTGGTGGATCGCGCCCGACAGTTCCTCGGCCTCAGGCGATAGCCCTCTCCAACACTGATCCCCGCGAGGATGATGAGCACGCTCGCAGCACCTGAGGGGAATGAGGAGGCTCAGAGGCAAGAGCCGCCGCTCACCGCCGAAGGGCTGCTCAGGCGCCGCGCCCGGCAAAGAGCCGAGGCGCTTGCTCTGGCGGATCCTCCGAACACCGAGGCGCTCAAGCTCGGGCGCTCGCGCAGCTACAGCTATGGCGAGGCCGACGCCGCGGTCAATGCGCTCGCCTCCTTCTTCATCGAGATTGGCCTCGAGCCCGGCGACAAGATCGCCGTTCAGCTCCCCAATCTTGGCCTTCAGCCGCTCACGCTCCTTGCCGCCTGGCGCGCCGGGCTTACCGTCGCGGTGCTGCCGATGCTGTGGCGGGGCTATGAGATCGGCAAGGTGTGCGAGGCGATCGAGCCCAAGGCCCTCGTCGGCATCTCGACCTTTGCCGGCGCGCGGCCGGCGGAAGAGCTCTGCCGCGTCGCGGCGCCTCATCTCTTCGTGCGCTTCGTGCTCGGCTTCGGCCAGGATCTTCCCGACAGCGTCGCCTCGCTCGACGAGGCGATGCTTCCCCGTCCCGGCACGCGGCCGCTCCAGGCTCCGCCGCGCAAGGGACCGGCGCTCATCACCTTCACCGCGCGCGCCGGCGCGCCGCTCATCCCCGTCCATCGCAGCGAGGACGAGCTTCTCGCGCAAGGGGCGATGACCGTGCTCGCGCTCTCGCTCGACAGCCGCGACGTGATCCTGAACCCCTACCCTCTGACGGGACCCGCCGGGTTCTCGCTCGCGCTCGCGCCTTGGCTGATCAGCGGCGCCGTTCTCGCGCAACACCAGCCCTTTGATTACACAATCTTCGTGCGGCAATTGCTCGCCACGGGCGCGACGGTCACCGCGCTCCCCTCCCCGGTACTCGAGGAACTCGCGAAGGATCGGGTGCTGGAAGAGCGAAGATGCGCGCTCCGGCGTATCGGCGCGGTATGGACTACCTTCGAGCACACGCTTCCGCTATCGCTCGGCACGGGAGCGCTTCTCTTCGATCTTTATCCGCTCGGGGATCTCGCAAGCATTGTGCTTCGCCGCGAGACGCGCTCGGTACATTCCCCGCTTCCGCTCGGGCCCGTCAAGGTCGGCGAGGATGGCGACGGCGCCGTGTTCGTCGAGACGCGGCTTCGCAAGGAGGACAGCAATGCTCGCGCCGGCGAGGTCCTGCTGCGCGGGCCTGTCGTGCCGCAAGGGGCGCGCAGAGGCCCGCTCGTGCCGGATAGCGAGGGCTTCGTGACGACCGGGCTCAGCGCCGAGATCAAGGAGGATGGCGTCGCGCCGAGCCTGGTCCTCATCCGCGATACCGAGCTGTTGCATCACGGTGGCTTCGCCATCGCCGTGAGTGAGCTCGACGGTCTCTATCAGGCCTTCCCCGGATTTCTCGATGCTGCCTGCTTCGCGTTGTCAGACCCGCTTCTCGGCGACCGCATCTTCGCTGCGGTGTCGCCGAAGCCGGGAGAGCCGGTCTCTCTGGACGCGCTCATCACGTTTCTCGAGGACCGCCGCGTCGCTCCTTACAAATATCCCGACAAGCTGCTCACGGTTCGGCAGATTCCGCGCGATGCACGGGGGCGCATCCTCCGCGAGGAAATCCTCAAGCAGGTTTGACTTGGAAGCGGTGCCTAGGAGCACTTCCTACCGCGCAGCAGAGGCCCGCGTCTGAGCGATCAGGCTGTCCACGAGCGGAAGCAATTTGCGGGCACCAGCGGCGAGCGAGAAGCGATCCATACAGAAGCGATAGCCGTTATCGGACACGCGCTGCCAGAGATCGGCATCCTCGTACAGCCTCACGATCTCATCGGCCATTGCGGCTGGCGTGTCGGCGATGAGGACAGTTTCGTCGTGGCGCAAGCCCGTTCCTTCGGCCGCCACCGAGGTCGCCACCACCGGGACGCCGGAGCTCAGGCTCGCGACGATCTTGCCTTTCACGCCAGCGCCGTACCGGAGCGGCGCGATGCTGAGTCGGCAAGCCGAATATAATGGCGCGAGATCCTCGACATAGCCTCTCACTTCGATTTGATCGGAGGCAAGCGCTGCAACGTCATTCGGCACCTCCGAACCAGCGATAATAAGACGATGGGGAAAGCCTCGCGCCTGAAGGAGAGGCCACACCTCGCGCACGAACCACTTCATCGCATCCCCGTTCGGCAGATGTGCAAACCCTCCGACGAACAGCAAAGCCGATCGTCTTTGCAAAGCCGGATCGCGCCGATTGAGCCCCCGGCCGATCGAGCCAAGGCGATGGCAGAGCCGTCGGGCGTGCCAGTGCAAAAGCTCTGCGAGCGAGCGCCGCGGCATATCGATGAGGATGGGAATTTCATGCACAGGCGCCTGCGGCGCAAGCTCGCGCAGCAAGTCCCGCTCATGACTGCTCACGACGATCGAAGCGTCAGCCCGAGCGATCAGATCGAGCTCGGTCTTGCGCAGGGCCGATGCCCTCTCCTTGTCGACCTGATGTCCACTCAGCTCGGCTTCGCGCTCCATGCGCAAGAAGTGCAAATCGACGGAGTGGAACAGGATCCTCGTGTCAGGAGCAACGGTTCGCGCCAAGTCGAATACGCGAGCCGCGACCGGCGCCCGATAAAGGAGCAACAGGTCAGATCGCGGCGCAAACGACCTGACGACACGTTTCAGCGAGGTCCACTCAGGCGCCGTCAGGGTCTTCACCCCGATCGCGCTGAGCGCCTCGCTGTAGCGACCGGCGGGCTTGAGGTCGGCGGGAACGAAGGTCACGTCGAACCCGGCCCGCGTGAGAATTTGCAGATATGAGAAAGTGCTTCGCGACCCGCTGTCCTTGTCGGGCGTCGGGATCCTATGGTCGACGATGAGGATGCGGCCGCGCACGCTGCTAAAGCCTGTCGATGCGAAAGACGGGACAGCCAGGCGGCAACGAAGCTTGACCGAAACTATTCTTTCCTACCACCACGAGGTCGAAGGCGAGCTCGGCAGGAAGTTGCGGGAGAACGTATGCGGAAAGGTGCGAGGGAAGCGACATGCGCCCGCGCGAAGCGCCGTCGCCGCAAAGATCGGGATCGTAGATCGAGAGCGCGTGCCCCCGGCTCAACAGCTGCTCGGCGAGCGCAAGGAAGGGACTTTCCCGCACATCATCAGTTCCAGGCTTGAAGCTCAGGCCCAAGAGCAGAACGCGTGAACGCGGCGCTAATCGACGTTCGATCTCCGAGACAAGGAAGTTTGCGTGCGAGGCCTTGCTCTCGTTGATATGGCCAATCACCGGAGCGGTTACTCCGGCATTGTCCATGCTCGCGGCAAGGGCACGGACATCCTTCGTCAGGCAGGGTCCGCCGAAGGCGCCGCCCGGCCGGAGGTAGGCGGATGAAAGGTTGAGCTTGGTGTCCGCCTGGATGATACCGAACACCTCGCTCGGCGAAATGCCGGAGCTCAAAGCGAAACGGCCGACCTCGTTGGCAAAAGCGACCTTAAGCGCGTGAAAGGATTTGTCCGCAAGCTTCGTGAGCTCGGCGACCTCGAACGAGGTCGAGAAAATTGGCGCCTCGATGCCAGGATGAAGGTCGAGCAGGATTTGTCTACTTCGTGGCCGGCCTTCGCCGACCACAATCCTCGCCGGGGCGAAGTATCGGCAAGCGCGGTCCCCTCGCGTGTGAATTCCGGACCGTACGCGATCTCGTAGCGCGTGCCTGGAGGTTCGCCCGCCGCTGCCGCAACCGCCGGCAACACGGTCCGGCGCATGGAGCCCGGAAGCATCGTGCTGCGAAAGACCATCAGCATGGGGGCAAGCTCGGGTGGCCGCAAGCGAACCGCTTCACCGAGTGCGCGAGCCGCGAGCGTCACGTCCGAAAGATCAAGCAGTCCTCCCGGCAAGCCTTTGGTACCGACGCAGACGAACGCCGCATAAGCGTCTGCCGCGTCTCCAAGGGTGGAAGCAACGGTGAGGCGCGCCGCAGCGTGACCGGAGGCGATCAGATCTTGAACGCCAGGCTCGCGGAAGGGGGACACGCCGCGCGTCAGGGAGCGGCAGATCTCATCGTCGGTATCGACACCGATAACAGCGTGGCCGTCGCGAACGAGGGCCGCCACGGTCACGACGCCGATGTGTCCAAGACCGATAACGATGACTTTCATCGGCACCGTAAAGACATGCGACTGGCCTCAACAGTCTTATCGGAGAAAGTGAGCGGCGCAAACGTGTAACCGCTAATTGGTGCATCGTCACGCCGCCGCCTTGACCTTGCCGGCGATCTTGACGAGGCGCTTCAGTAGCTCGCGCGCGCCGACGAGCCGCTCTTCAGGTGTCGACCAATTCCCGTAATAGATCAGCCGATGGTCGGGCTGGAGCTTCACCTTCTTGCCCTCATCGCGGATGAAAGCGATCAGACCCTCGGGGTTGGCGAAGGTCTTGTTGCGGAAGACAATCACCGCGCCCTTCGGCCCGGCGTCGATCTGCTCGATGCCGGCCTGGCGGCACAGGCCCTTGATCTCGACCACGTCGAGGAGGTGGCGCACCTCTTGCGGCAGAGGACCGAAGCGGTCGATCAGCTCGGCGGCGAAGGCCTCGATGGCGTCGTGGCTCTCGACGCCTGAGAGCCTGCGATAAAGCCCGAGCCGCACTTGCAGGTCAGGCACGTAGTTCTCGGGGATGAGGACCGAGGTGCCGAGATTGATGCGCGGCGACCATTGGTCCTCGATCACGCCGCCCTCACCGCCCCTGATGGCGGCGACCGCCTCCTCCAGCATCGACTGGTAAAGCTCGTAGCCGACTTCCCTGATGTGACCCGACTGCTCCTCGCCGAGCAGATTTCCGGCGCCCCTGATGTCGAGGTCGTGGCTTGCGAGCACGAAGCCGGCGCCGAGCGTATCGAGCGACTGGAGCACCTTGAGGCGTTTCTCGGCGGCTGGCGTCAGCCGCGCATCTGCGGGGATGGTGAAATAGGCATAGGCCCTGATCTTGGAGCGCCCCACCCGGCCTCTCAGTTGATAGAGCTGGGCGAGGCCGAACATGTCGGAGCGGTGCACGATCAGCGTGTTCGCTGAAGGAATGTCGAGACCCGACTCGACGATCGAGGTCGAGAGCAGCACGTCATATTGGCGGTCGTAGAAAGCATTCATGACCTGGTCGAGCTCTCGGCTTCCCATTTGGCCGTGGGCGCGCGCCACTTTCAACTCGGGCGCATGCTCGGCGAGGAAGGCCGCAGCATCGTCGAGGTCCGCGATGCGCGGGACCACGTAAAAGGTCTGGCCGCCGCGGTAGCGCTCTCGGAGCAATGCTTCGCGCAGGATGACAGGATCGAACGGCATCACATAGGTCCGCACCGCGAGACGGTCGACCGGGGGCGTCGAGATCAGCGACATCTCGCGCACGCCTGACAGAGCGAGTTGCAGCGTGCGCGGGATCGGCGTCGCGGTCAGCGTCAGAACATGCACGTCCTCGCGGAGCTGCTTCAGCCGCTCCTTGTGCTGCACGCCGAAATGCTGCTCCTCATCGACGATGAGCAGGCCGAGATCGGCGAACTCGATGCCTTTGCCGAGCAGCGCATGCGTCCCGATGACGATATCGATGTCTCCCGACTTGATCCCGTTCTTCACCTCGGCGCGCTCTTTCGGGCTTACGAGCCGCGAGGCCTGCGCGATCTTCACCGGGAAGCCGCGGAAGCGCTCGGTGAAGGTGTAGTAATGCTGGCGGGCGAGCAACGTCGTGGGCACCACGACGGCGACTTGCTTGCCGGCGAGGACCGCGATCAGGCTTGCCCTGAGCGCCACCTCGGTCTTGCCGAAGCCGACATCGCCACAGATCAGCCGGTCCATGGGCCGGCCGCTCGCGAGATCGTCGAGCACGGCGCCGATCGACGTCTGCTGGTCCTCGGTCTCCTCGTAGGGGAATCGCGCCGAGAACTCGTCATAGACGCCGTCGGGCGGGTTCAGCACCGGCGCCTGGCGGAGTTCGCGCAGCGCCGCGACCTTGATCAGCCTCTCGGCCATGTCACGGATGCGCTGCTTGAGGCGCGCTTTGCGCGACTGCCACCCGACGCCGCCCAGCCGATCGAGCTGCACGCCGGATTCGTCAGAGCCGTAGCGGCTCAGGAGCTCGATATTCTCGACCGGCAGATAGAGCTTGTCGCCGCCGGCGTAATGCACTTCGAGACAGTCATGCGGCTCGCCGGCCGCCTCTATTGTCGCGAGGCCGGCGAAGCGGCCGATGCCGTGATCGGCATGGACCACGAGGTCGCCGACCGAGAGGCTCGACACTTCGGTGAGCACGTCGCTGCCGCGCTTCGCCCGCGACTTGCGCACCAGACGATCGCCGAGAATGTCCTGCTCGCCGATCACGGCTAGCCCTGGCGCCTCGAAGCCGGTCTCGAGCGGCAACACCGCAACCGCGGTCGCCCACGCGGGCAGCGCGAGGGCCTCGGCGAAACTCGCGACACTCTTGGTCTCGCCGCCGCCATGCTCGGCAAGGAGAGCGGCAAGCCGCTCGCGCGCGCCGTTGCTCCAGCAGGCGACGAGCACGCGCTTGCCCTCGCCGTGCAGGCGCTTCGAATGCGATACCACCGCGTCGAACACGTTCAGCCCCTCGGTCTGGCGCTCGGCCGCAAAGGTGCGGCCTTGCCTGCCGCCGAAGGAGACGATGTGGGCGCCTGGCTGCTCGGGATGCTCGAACGGATCAAGCGCGATCACCTGGCGCGACTTAAGCGCCTCCTGCCATTCGGTCTCGCTCAGGAACAGGCTTTCTGGCGGCACGGGATGATATGGCGGCGCGCCGAAGGCCTTGCGCTCAAGTGCCTGGGCGCGCGCATCGTAATGATCGGCGATTTGCTCGAGCCGCTTGGCGCGCGCATCATCGATGAGCGGATCGAGGCTGACGACGGCGCCCGGCAGATAATCGAACAGCGTCTCGAGCTGGTCATGGAAGAGCGGCAGCCAGTGCTCCATGCCCTGATGCTGACGCCCGGCCGAAATCGAACTCGTAGAGCGGGTCCTCGCTCGTGACCGGTCCGAACAGCTCGACATAACGCTGGCGAAAGTGCCGGCGAACCTCCGGCGTCAGCGTCACCTCGCTCATGGGGAGCAGATGCACCTCATTCAGCCGCGCCTTGGTGCGCTGCGTCTCGGGCTCGAAGGCCCTGATCGATTCGAGCGTGTCACCGAAGAAGTCGAGGCGGACCGGCTCGCCGCCTGGCGGATAAAGGTCGAGGATGCCGCCGCGCACGGCGTACTGGCCGGGATCCATCACCGTGCCTGAGCGCGCATAGCCTGACGCTTCGAGCCGCTCGATCAGCGACTGCATGTTGGTGACGTTGCCGGCATGAAGCTTCATGCTCGACCCGGCGATGAAGTCGCGCGGCGGCACGCGCTGGAGCGCGGCGTGGATCGTGGTCAGAACCACGAGCGGCCGCTTTTCGTGCGGCGCCCGTTCGATCAGCGCGGAGAGCGTCGCGATGCGCTCGGCGATCGTCTCAGCATTGGGCGCGACGCGATCGTAAGGGACGCCGTCCCAGGCGGGGAAGCTCAGCACCTGCACGTCGGGAGCGAAGAACGGGATCGCCTCTGCGAGCGTCGAGAGACGGTTCGCATCGCGCGCCACGTGCAGAACGGCGTTCCCAGGGCGGGCGTGGCGGGCGAGACCACCGAGCAGGACCGCGTCGAGGCCCTCGGGCACGCCGCCCGCAATCGCGGGGCTCCGCCTAAGCAAAAACTCGACCGGCAGGGATGGAAGCTTAGAGGTGGACATAATGGAGATTTGGGCGGATCAGCCGGCCTGCTCAAGGCCGTGGAAACGCCTGACCAGCCTGATGAGTTCGTCGAGATCGCGGTCGCCGAGCGACTGGCCCTCGAACAGGGACATCTCGATCTGGGGGTCAGGGGTGTCGATCAGACGCTCGAAGATGCTGATATCGTTGGAGTTCATTCCGTCAAGCGCGGCCTCGGCATAGCGGCCGAGCAGAAAGTCCATCTCCTTCGAGCCCCGATGGGTGGCCCGCCACAGCGCCCGGCGGCGGCGCATTCCGATATCACTGCCGGACATGACGATGGCTCCAGAAGCCGAGTCTAGGGTTTGAGCGAGCCGCCCCACCCTGTCAAGGGCGTGGGCCATCCTCCCCTCAATGGGAAGCCTGCATTAGGGTTCGGACCATGCACGCTGAGTCGGTCCAGCCATGCGCCCTCCAAAGTTAGCCCCTCTCTTCGCGACCGTGCGCTCGCTCAAGGGCGTGGGGCCCAAGGTCGAGGCGCTGCTGAACAAGCTTCTCGCCCCGCGCCATGCGGGCGCGCATGCGCGGGTGATCGATCTTCTCTGGCATCTGCCGGTCGCGGTGATCGACCGCGCCGTCAGCCCGCGCATCTCCGAAGCGAAGATCGGCGAGCTTGCCACGCTCGAAGTGACGGTCGCCGAGCATAGGCCTGGAGGGGGACGGCGCGGCGCCCGCGCCCCATACAAGATCCTGGTCGAGGATCTGTCAGGCGCCGCCATCGAGCTCGTCTATTTCAATGCCGATCCGACCTATCTCAAGCGGCTTCTTCCGGTGGGCGCCAGGCGCCTCGTCTCCGGCAAGCTCGAATCTTATGACGGCTGGCTGCAGATGCCCCACCCCGACCATGTCGTGGCGACCCACGGCGCCGAAGACAGAGGCGGGAGCGCCCTTCCCGTCCATGAGCCGCTCTACCCGCTGACCGTAGGCCTCTCCAACTCGGTGCTGCGCAAGGCGATCGGCGAGGCGCTCACGCAGCTGCCGCCGCTTCCGGAATGGATCGACGAGCAATTCCGTGCTCGGAACGACTGGCCACCGTTCGGCGAGGCGCTGCATCGCCTGCACGCGCCCGAGGGCGAAGCCGATCTTGCGTCAACGACCCCCACACGCATGCGGCTCGCTTACGACGAGCTGCTCGCCAATCAGCTCGCGCTCGCCGTGATCCGCCAGCGCATGAAGAAGCGCGCGGGCCGGCGGCTCACGCCGACCGGGCGGCTGCGCAAGGCGATCTTCGCCAAGCTCCCCTTCAAGCTCACCGGCGCACAACAGCGCGCGCTCGCCGAGATCGACGCCGACCTCGCGAGCCCGCACCGCATGCTGCGCCTGCTGCAAGGCGATGTCGGCAGCGGCAAGACGGTGGTGGCGCTGCTCGCGCTTGCCGGCGCGGTCGAGGCGAAAGCGCAAGGCGCGCTGATGGCGCCGACCGAGCTTCTCGCGCGCCAGCACATGAAGACGATCACCTCGCTCGGCGAGCCCGCGGGGCTCCGCATCGCCCTGCTCACGGGACGCGAGCGCGGCCGCGAGCGCGAGGCCATCCTCACCGCGCTCGAAGAGGGTGGCATCGACATTCTCATCGGCACGCACGCTCTCTTTCAGGAGGGCATCGAGTTCAGCGATCTCGGCCTGGTCGTGATCGACGAGCAGCATCGTTTCGGCGTGCATCAGCGGCTCGCGTTGCAGGGCAAGGGAGGCGGCAACGGCGCCGAGCTTCTCGTCATGACGGCGACGCCCATCCCGCGCACGCTTCTGCTCACGAGCTATGGCGACATGGATGTCTCCCGCCTCGACGAAAAGCCTCCGGGGCGGAAGCCCGTCGCGACCGCCAACGTCCCGCTCGAGCGGGCGGAGGAGGTGATCGCCAAAATCGGGCGTGCGATCGCCTCCGGCACACAAGTCTATTGGGTCTGCCCTCTGGTCGAAGAGTCTGAGCAGCTCGATCTCGCCGCGGCGGAAGAGCGCCATGCCGATCTCGCCAAGCGCTTCGGTAATCGCGTCGGCCTGGTGCATGGCAGGCTCGCCGGCAAGGAGAAGGACCGCGTCATGGCGGAGTTCGCCTCGGGCGCGCTCTCGATCCTGGTCTCGACCACAGTCATCGAGGTCGGTGTCGACGTGCCCAACGCCTCGATCATAATCATTGAGCACGCCGAACGCTTCGGGCTGGCGCAGCTTCATCAATTGCGCGGGCGCGTCGGCAGAGGCGCGAAGGAGTCCTCCTGCATCCTGCTCTACCGCCAGCCTCTGTCGGAGACGGCGCGCGAGCGGCTCGCCGTAATGCGCCGCACCGAGGACGGCTTCGTCATCGCCGAGGAGGATTTGCGGCTGCGGGGCGGCGGCGAGGTGCTCGGCACGCGGCAGAGCGGTCTTCCCCTCTTCCGCATCGCGCGCCTTCCCGAGCATGAGGCGTTGCTGCAAGCCGCGCGCGACGAGGCGCGTCTGATCCTCACCCGCGATCCGGAGCTCAAGGGTGAAGGCGCGGAGACGCTGAAGCTCCTGCTCTATCTCTTCGAGCGCGACGACGCGGTTCGCCTGATGCGCGCAGGGTGACTAAACGACGGGCTCTTCTTCGGGCATGGGCTTGCCGGCCTTGGTGCGCGCGAGCTTGCGCAGCTCTTCCTGCTGCTGGTCGGGCCCGACGAGACCCGCAGACACGACGAGCTTCGCCGCGTCCTCGACGGCAAGATCGAGCGGGATCACCTCGCTCGCCGGGATGAACACGATGAAGCCGGTGGTCGGGTTCGGGCCGTTCGGCATGAACACGGTTATAAGCGGGTTGCCCCCGCCGATCTTCTCGTCGACCTCCTGCGGCGGGTCGCCGGCGAGGAAGACGAGCGCATAGAGCCCGCGGCGGGGAAACTCGATGAGCCCCACGCGCTTGAACGAGGTTCCGCTCTTGGAAAAGATCGTGGTGAAGATTTGCTTCACCAGGCGATAGACGCCGCGCACCACCGGCATGCCGTCGAGCATCATCTCGCCGTAGCTCACGATGGTGCGGCCGAACAGATTGGCGGTGAGTGCGCCGACCACCATCAGCGCGAAGATGCCAACGATCAGGCCGACGCCCGGCAGCTTGAAGGGAAGATAAGTGTCGGGAAGATAGTCGAGAGGGAGAAGCGGCTTCACCCAGGCATCAACCAGATTGATGAACCACCATACCACGTAGATGGTGATGGCGACCGGCCCCACGATGATCAGCCCGGTCAGGAAATAGCCGCGGAGCCGCGCGCCGAGATGGGACGAGGCCGGCTCCTGCTCGAGGTTCAAGTCGATCTCGCTCTCGCGCGTAATCTTCTCCTCGCGCGGCTTCGGAACGATCGTCGTCTTGTCGGTGGGTTTCATGGGGTCTTGGAAAGCGTGTCAGTTAAGCGTCAGTCAATGGCAGAGACGGGTCCGGCTCGCGAATGCGCCGACGCAACCAAGTCCGACGCGTCGATAAGGATTACTGCGCCTCGGGCGAAACAAGCGAGCAATCGACGCCGTTCCGCTTCAGCGCATTGCAGACCTTAAGGCTTTCCGCCTTGTCCGGGAAGGGTCCGACCTTGAGACTGTAAAAGGTTCCGAAATTGCCGATATCGACCTTTTCGATGTCGGGTGACTTGCCGGAGAGCCCAGCGTTGCTCGACACCTGCTTCCACAGCGCCTGCGCCT
Source organism: uncultured Alphaproteobacteria bacterium (assembly GCA_963747175.1). Classification (GTDB taxonomy): domain Bacteria; phylum Pseudomonadota; class Alphaproteobacteria; order Rhizobiales; family Methyloligellaceae; genus Methyloceanibacter. The sequence goes on from CAVVDW010000010.1 coordinate 64,549, forward strand.
CTCCTTCCGAGCGGCTGGTGGCGAGTTGTATTTGGAAGCCGCCTCTGCCTCCGGTCGCAGGAGCGGGAGGCGGCGGCGCGGCGGCCTGATCCGCCTCGGCCGTCCGCGAGAACCAGCGGCTGAACCGGCTTTGGCTCGGGGTCGCATCGCTCGCCACCACCGTCTCGCCTCCTTGTGTCTGAGCGTTCCATCCGGAGCTTGGCGCCCGAGCTGGGCTGCTCGGTGCGGGAGGTGGACTGGCCGGGACGGTGGCACTCGCAGTTTGCTGAGTCCGAGCGCCCCATCCGCTGCTTGGCGCGGGAGGGGGAGCCGCCGCGACGGCGGCCTCGCCGCCCTGGGTCTGGGCCCCCCACCCCGTGGTTGGGGCCGGTGGCGGTTTGGATGGCGCCGGAGCCGGGCTCTCGGCCGGCGCATTTGCGGCCGTTTGCTCCGAAGAGGAGGAGCCGGTCAAGGAGCCCCACCAGCGGCTCACGCGATTGGCGCTCGATGCGCTCTCCGCTCCTGTCTGGGAGTCCGCAGTGGTCGTCCACTGACCGGAAGCGCTCGCGGTCCGCGCCGGCGCGTCGGACGTCGCCGCTGCGGCAGCCTGGGCATTCGAGCCATAGCCTTGCTGTTCCGGCGTGACTGACGTCGAGAAGGCGGCGACCGAGGCAGCCCCGGCAGTTGTACCGCCGCCCTCGGCAATCAACTGATCGACGGCGCCGCTCCCGCCTGCTTTCCTGGCTTGCGCGATCTCGGCTTCGCCCTGGTTCGAGAGGCCGGCGGCCTGATAGGCAAGCCCGCGATTGACCAGCGCCTTCACGCGGTCATCGTCGGGAAGCCCGAGAAAGATCGCAGCGCCGAGATCGGAGATGGCGCGCGCCGGCTGGCCGAGCTTGCGATAGGCGATGCCGCGTAGATAGAGCGCCTTGGCGGCGTCGCCCGCAGAGGCGTTGTCCGAGTTGATGGTGGAAGACAGCATGCGAACGGCGTTGTCGTATTTGCCGGCGCTCAACGCCGCGGCGCCGTTCTTGAGCCCCGGATCTTCAGCGAGTGCCGGAAGAATCGAGCCGACAAGCAAAAACAACGCGCCCAATACAAGTCGGCGCGGCCGGAAGGTCTTCCGATGATCCGCCATGTCTTTGGTCAATCAAAGAAATCGGGCAAATCCGAGGCTTAAGTCTATTCCACCGTCACGGATTTAGCGAGGTTTCGCGGTTGATCGACATCGGTGCCCATGAAGGTCGCCGTGTAGTAGGCGATCAACTGGACGGGCACCGCATAGACGATCGGCGTCACGAAGCGGTGGACGGGCGGCACGGCCAGGTGCGTGGCGATGGCGCAGCCGGTGCTCGCCGGGTTGGCATCGCTCACCAGGATGATCTTGCCCCCCCTTGCAGCGACCTCCTGCATGTTCGACACCGTCTTGTCGAACAGGTCGTCGCGCGGCGCGATGACGATAACCGGCATGTTCTCGTCGATCAACGCGATCGGGCCATGCTTCAGCTCGCCGGCGGCGTAGCCCTCGGCATGGATGTAGGAGATCTCCTTGAGCTTGAGCGCGCCTTCGAGCGCGATCGGGTAGCTTAAGCCCCGTCCCAGATAGAGCACGTCGCGCGCCTTCGACAGATTGTGCGCGAGCGTCTCGTAGGGGCGCTCGTCGCGCAGCACGGTCGCCATGTGACGCGGCACTTCAGCAAGCGATTGCACCAGCTCCGCCTCGAGCTGAGGGTCGACTACGCCGCGCGCCTTGCCGGCGGAAATGGCGAGGCAAGCAAGCACGGTGAGCTGGCAGGTGAAGGCCTTGGTCGAGGCGACGCCGATCTCTGGCCCGGCGAGCGTGGGAAGCACGACACCGGATTCCCGCGCGATCGAGGATTCGCGCACATTGACCACCGAGACGATGTGCTGACCTTGCGCGCGGCAATAGCGGAGCGTCGCCAGAGTGTCGGCCGTCTCGCCCGACTGCGAGATGAAGAGCGCTGCGCCTCCTGGGGGGAGCGCGGTCTCGCGATAGCGGAACTCAGAGGCGATATCGACATCGACGGGGAGCTTCGCCCAGCGCTCGAACCAATATTTGGCGACGAGGCCGGCATAGAAGGCGGTGCCGCAAGCCGAGATCGAAAGCCGCTGCAAGTTCGCGAAGTCGAAGGGCAGCGCAGGGATGTCGACGCGATTGGTGGCGAGATCGACATAGCCCGCGAGCGTGTGGCCGATCACTTCTGGCTGCTCGTGGATCTCCTTGGCCATGAAGTGCCGGTAATTGCCCTTGTCGATAAGGAGAGCGTTCGCCTGCGAGCGGGTGATCGGGCGATCCACCGCCTTGCCGTTACGGTCGCGGATGGCGATGCCGTTGCGTGTCATCACCGCCCAGTCGCCGTCCTCGAGATAGGCGATGGCGTCGGTGAAGGGCGCAAGCGCGATGGCGTCGGAGCCCACGAACATCTCGCCCTCGCCGTAACCGATCGCCAATGGGCTGCCCTGGCGCGCCACGATCATGAGATCGTCGTAGCCGGCGAAGATGATGGCGAGAGCGAACGCGCCCTCGAGCCGCCTGAGGGCGTTGAAGGTCGCGCGCACCGGATCGTTGCCGGCCTTGAGCTCCTGCGTGATGAGATGGGCGATGACCTCGGTGTCGGTGTCGGAGGTGAATACCGCTCCTTGCGCCATGAGCTCCGCCTTGAGCTCGCGGAAATTCTCGATGATGCCGTTATGCACGACCGATACGAGATCGGTCATATGCGGGTGGGCATTGGCCTCGACGGGCTTGCCGTGCGTGGCCCAGCGCGTGTGGCCGATCCCCGTCGCGCCCATCAGCGGCTCGGATTTCAGCTTCTGCTCGAGATTACGCAGCTTGCCTTCGGCGCGGCGCCGGGCGAGATGTCCGTTCTCGACGGTGGCGACGCCCGAAAAGTCATAGCCGCGATATTCGAGACGCTTCAGCGCGTCGACGAGTTGCTCTGCCACCGGCCGTTTGCCGAGGACGCCAACGATGCCGCACATCGTCTTCTACTCCCGCCTACCCTTGCACTTAGCTAATTGGCCGGTTTCCATGCCGCAACTCACGAGCTATGTCCCTTTGTTTCCGCTGCCCTTGGCTTTGTCGCGGCGGCGCTGCTCGCGCACGCGCGCGGCCCAGCCCTTGCGCTGCTCCTGCGGGGCGCGGGTCAGAGCGAGCGCATCGGCCTCGACGTCCTTGGAGATGACACTGCCCGAACCGATATAGGCGCCCTCGCCAATCTTCACAGGGGCGACCAGCGATGAGTTCGAGCCGATGAAGGCATCCGCCCCGATCTCGGTCCTGTGCTTGGCGAAGCCGTCATAGTTGCAGGTGATGGTGCCGGCGCCGATATTGGCGCGGGCGCCGACGCTCGCATCGCCGATATAAGTGAGGTGATTGACCTTGGCGCCTTCGGCGATCTCCGCCTGCTTGATCTCGACGAAATTGCCGATATGGGCGCCTCTGGCGAGGTTAGCGCCGGGCCTGAGCCGCGCGAAGGGACCAACCGTCGCGCCCTCGCCGATCCGCGCGCCGTCAAGATGGGAGAAGGCCCTGATGGTCGCCCCGTCGGCGACAGTGACGCGCTCGCCGATCACCACATGCGGCTCGATCAGCACGTCCTTGCCGATCTTGGTGTCGTGACTCAGGAACACCGTCTCCGGCGCGATCAGCGTCACGCCCTCCGCCATGACACGCGCGCGTAAGCGCTGCTGCATGGCGCTCTCGGCCTCGGCCAGCTCCGCGCGCGAGTTGACGCCAAGCACCTCGGCGCCGCTCGACAGCACGATCCTCGTCTCGAGCCTATCGCCAGAGGCGAGAGCGACCGCGTCGGTCAGATAGAACTCGCCCTTGGCGTTGTTCTTGCCGATGCGGCCGAGCAGTCCGAGCAGGGTCTTTGCCGAACGGAATCCCATGATGCCGGAATTGCAGAGGGTGAGCGCGCGCTCCTCATCGCTCGCGTCCTTCTCCTCGCGGATGGCTGCGAGCCGTCCCCTGTCGTCGAGCAGCAGACGTCCGTAGCCGGTCGGGTTCTCGGCCTCGAAGCCGATCGCCACGAGATCGGCGCCGGAAGAAAGCTCGGCGGCGACCGCCTTCAGCGTCTCGGACCTGAGCAGCGGCGTGTCCCCATAAAGAATGAGCACATGGCCCTTGAAATCCTCGAAGGCTTGGCGCGCCGCCTTCACCGCATCGGCGGTCCCTTGCTGCTCGGGCTGCACGAAGACCTCGAGCTTCGGATCGAGAGCGGTGGCCGCTTGCGCCACCTCCTCCATGCCCGGACCGACCACGAGCGCCGTCTTGCCGATCCCCGCCGCATGCGCCGCGCTCAGCACATGCGCGATCATCGGCGCGCCGGCGAGCTTATGCAGCACCTTGGGCAGGGCCGATTTCATCCGCGTGCCCTTGCCGGCGGCTAGGATGATGGCGAGAGAAGTGGGCTGTGTCATAAAACTCTGGACCGCTGCCGAATCAGGCTGAACACTACGCCGTGCGCCGCCTGGCGCCGATCTGTCTAGTCCAAAGCGATGATTAGGGCCATAACCCTGGAGGGGTTGCTTGCGGACGTCCGCCCGCGGCGAATTGACGGGGAGAACCGGGGGAGTCATCTTCGGGAATCTGGGTGGGCGAGCGGTAGATTAGCCATATTGAGGTCGTTTTTGGGCCGGAATTTCGAGAACGGGAGGCTTCGACCCCAATGCTGAGAAGACGCCGGAGCGAGGGTAAGAACGTAACGAAGGGGGTCCTCGCCTTCTTCTGGATCGTGCTCGCTGGCGTCTCGGGCCTCTATCTCTTCACTCTTTTCGCCAACCCAACGGCCTTCGGCAGCCAGACCGCCAAGATCGGCTCGTCGTTCGGCGATGCGACCTCGGCGCTGTCCGGCTCGACCAGCGCTTCGGTCACTTCTGACCAGCTTTCCGAGCTGCTCGATGCGCGAGACAAGGAGCTTGCCGAGATCAAGCAGACGATGCGCGAGCTGTCGCAGCAGGTGGCTGACTTGAGCGCGCACATCAAGTCGAACGGTGATGGCACGAAGCCGCTCGCTTCAACTCCTCCAAGCCCCGCGGCCTCGCCGCCAGCGCCAGCCGTTGCGGCGGCGCCTGCTCCAGCACCGAAGAAGCCTGAGGCGGTCGCGGCGGCGCCCGCGATCACTCCGCCGCCTCCTCCGGAGAAGCCGACGCCCATCGTCAAGCCGGCAGAGGCCAAGCCGCCGGAGAAGCCCACGCCGACAGCCGTCGCAGCCGCGGAGCCTAAGCCCGTCGAGTCCAAGCCCGAGCCGAAGCCGGCCGCAGCGCCTACTCCTCCGCCGGTGACCACCGACGAGCCTGGTGAGGACGACGCCGACGCCAACAAGAGCAACATTCCGCCGCCCGTGACGGTCTCCGAAGCCGATGAACCTCCGGCCGAGGAGCCGGCCCCGAGTAGCAACCTTTCGTCACCCACTCCGCCCCAGCCCTCTGAGCCCTCTGCGCCGGAAGCTGCGAGCACGGCCGCGCCTGCCGCGACGGAGAGCGCAAGCCTCGATCCGGTCGCTTTGCCGCCCGCGGCCAATGACGGCTCGACCCGCTACGGCATCGAGATCGGCACCGTTGCCAAGCAGGATGGGCTGAGGCCTCTGTGGCGCACGTTTCTCACCAATCATGCCGCGCTTGTCGCCGGGCTCCAGCCGCGCCGCGTGCTCGCCCCCGACAAGAAGTGGCGGCTGATCGCCGGGCCCTTCGCCAACGCGGCAGAGGCCAACCAGGCGTGCGCGCTGTTCAAGAAGGCGTCGCAGCCCTGCGAGGCGACGGTCTACGCGGGCGACTCTCTCTAATCGCCGCCGAGGAAGAGACGGCCGATGTCGGGGTCGAGCACGTCGCGCCCTCGCCCCGCCTTGACCAGCCGGCGAGCGACTGTTCTCAATGCGGGGGTCTGGGAATGACGGGCTTGTCGGTTGCCCATTTCGCGGGAACGACCACGACGTATTTGCCGTGCAGCACCTGGGTCAGGACCATGGGTTTGGCGATATTCCGGCCCGCCTCGTCGAACTTCACGGGGCCGTAGAAGGTGTCGAGCTGGGTCGCAGCGATCGCGTCCCGCACCTTCTCGGGGTCGAGGCTCTGCGCGCGCTTGAAGGCGTCGGCATAGACGTGCACAGCCGCCGCCGACTCGGCCGCCTGATAGGGCGCCTGGTAGGCATAGGCCTCCTTGAACGCCTTGGCGAAGTCGCCGGATGAGCCGAACACCTCGTCCCTATAGCCGAGCGTCTCGTGCCATTGATTAGCGCAGAAGGCATATTCGGCCGCCTGCCCGAGCTTCTCGGCGATCTGCGCCGAGTCGCAATGGGTCATGGCAAGGATCGGCACATAGACCTTCAACGCATCGATCTGGGTGATGGCGGTGAGCGCGCCCTTCTCGTGTCCTGAGATTACCAGCACGTCGGGCTTGAGCGCCTTGATCTTGGTAAGGGTCATCGACATGTCGTTCAGCTCCGGCGGAAGCTGATCGTCGATCACCACCTGCATGCCGTGACGCTGCACGTCGTTCAGCACGCCAGCGCGCACATCCTGGGCGAACGGGTCGTTCTCCATGGCGAGCGCAACGGTCAGCGTCTCCGGCGTCTTGCCGAGGTCCTGGGCGTGCTCGGCAGCGAGATCGATGGCGGGCGTGAGATACTGGTCGGAGGTCGACAGCACCGCGAAGATGTAGCGGTAGCCCTTGGTGAACAGCTCGCGCGCCGCGCCGTTCGCCTCGATCATCGGCACTTTGTGCTTCTCGACGATGGGTAGGATCGCCTTGGTCAGACCCGAGCTGTAAGGCCCGAGCAGGAATCTCACCCCATCCTGCTGGATGAGCCGCTCGGCAAGCTCGGTGCCGCGTGCAGGCGTCGACTCGTCGTCGTAATAGCGCAGCACGATCTTGTAGTCCTTGCCGCCGATCTTGACGCCGCCCTTGTCGTTGATCTTGCGCGCGGCGAGATCGTAGCCGTTCTTGGTGTTGATCCCGTTCTGCGCATACTGGCCGGTCAGCGAGACGGCAGCGCCGATCACGATGACATTCTCGCTCGGGATCGCTGCTCCAAGCCCTGTCGCACCGAGGATCAGCGCAGCAAACAGGCATAGCCAAAGCCGTTGTGCCGGGCGCAATTTTTCGATCCCCACCGCCTCAGTTCGCTCTTGCGAATCTTCTTGGTGAAACAGACTACGCCCTTGTCGGCGCCCCGTACAATCGCGCTGGCCGCGAAGGTTCGCTCCCCGCAACAAGTCGCAAGGCCAGGAGAACGTTCCGCCTAGAGCTGATCGGTGTTGAAGGTATCGCAGCTTTCCAGCTTGCCGCTCTCATAGCCGCGCTTGAACCAGCGCTGGCGCTGGGCCGAGGAGCCGTGGGTGAAGGCGTCCGGCACGACATAGCCTTGCGTCTGCCTCTGAATCTTGTCGTCTCCGATCGCGCTCGCCGCGTTCAACGCCTCGTCGATGTCGCCAGGCTCGATGATGTTTTTGCTCTCCTGGGCGTGGTTGGCGAAGATGCCGGCGAAGCAATCGGCCTGGAGCTCGACGCGGACCTGAAGTGCGTTGCCTTGCGTCTCGCTCATGCGCTGCCGCACCGCCTCGACCTGATCCATGATGCCGAGCAGCTTCTGCACGTGATGGCCGATCTCGTGCGCGATGACATAGGCCTGCGCAAAATCGCCGGGAGCCTTGAAGCGGTTTTTCAGCTCCTGGTAGAAATCGAGGTCGATGTAAACCTTCTCGTCATTGGGACAGTAGAAGGGCCCCATGGCCGACATGCCGGTGCCGCAGGCCGAGCGGATCGCCCCCGAATAGAGCACGAGCTTCGGGTCGCTATAGGTGTCGCCATACTGGCGGAAAATGCCCTGCCAGACGTCCTCGGTATCGGCGAGGACCACGCCTACGAACTGCCTGAGGTCGTCCTCGCTCGTGGTCTTGGGATGCTCGAGCGGCGGCCCTTGCGGGGTGCTGGGCGCAGGGAAGTTGGTCGTGTCCGGTCCAGGATGGGACTGCGGCAGATGAATATCGGGGAAGTTGCCCTCATCGCCGCCCGGGCCGCCCCCCTGCATCAGCACGGTCGGGTCGATGCCGAAGAACCACATCAAAGCGAGGATGATGAGAATCCCGACGATGCCGATGCCGCCGCTCCGGCCCGAACCGCCGCCGCTCGGAAAGCTCACACCGCCGCCGGGGAACCCGAAGGGGCTGCCCCCTTCGTCCCGCCGGTCCTCGACGTTCTCGCTCTCTCTTCCGCCGCGCCAGCGCATCTAAAGCCATCCGAGCTTCGGCCCGATCGCCGAGATTTCGATCATTGTGCATGACGTGGGGCGCCGCACAAGGCTTGCCCGCAGGCTGGAACCAAGGCGTTTGGCAGGGTGGGCGAGAGAGGGTGAGTTCAAAGGGCCAAATCCTTGTTGTCAAAAAGGAGATTGACAAGGAAACGTCAAAAAACTGCCACAGGTTCAAGGCATGCTGCACATGCCCAGTTGTGTTCGGTCTGGGTAGGTAGTGCGTTCTGTGTAATGCGTACGAGCCTCGGCACTCCCCGCGCCGGGGCTCTTCTTTTTTGGCGCGGCCCCGCCTCGACGCTCGCGCTGGCTAACCCCCAAATGGCAGACTATCCTTCTTCCCCTCACCTTTGCTCTACGCCGAGCGAATTCCATTGGCCTCGTGGTCTATCAGATGAAACCAGACGGGACGCTCGAAGGTCTGTGGACGATCGCCGACCAGGGCGGCGTCGGCACCGAGGTCCTTACCCCGATGAATTGACGCGAGCCGCTAGTTCTGCGGCGCGGGAGGCGCTGCCGGCTGCTCCTCGGGAGGCGTCGATTCCTCGGCGGGAGGCTCCGCCGGTTCCTCGGTCGGCTCCTCGTCGACGGCGGGAGTGTCGGCCGAGGACGGCTCAGCCGGAGCCGTTTCGGCGGCGGGAGGCGCCGTCTCGGCCGGCTGCTCTTGGCTTGGAGGAAGCTGAACTTTGACGTTGGTATCGCCCTTATGCCCATACATGAAATAGGCCGCGATCACGAGGGCGAGCACGATGCCGCCCAAGACGATCGCGAGAAATGTCCTGCTGGCCTGGTTATCGTTTGCCATTGTTTCCTCCCTCTCGAGGACGGTTATCCAACTCGCGGTCCATGAAACTACCGAGGAATCAAGGGCCGGTCGAGCATCGCGTGACCGCTCGCCGCGCCCTCGCTTTCCCGTCAACGCGACGCTGACACGCTCGCACGCTTCGAGCGAAGATCGAACAGCGGCGTGAGCAGCACGACGACGAGAAAATTGACAGCGACCGAGTAGAGCGCCGCATAGCCCGGCACTGTGACGCCAAAAATCGCAAGCGGATAGACCGATGAGGTGAAGCTCTGGGCCGCCGCCATGTAAGTGCCGAGCGCGGTGCCGGCCGCCCAGCCGATCAGCAGCGCCTGAGCGTTGAACGCCCGCGTGTAGAGGCCAAGCAGGATCGGCGGGAGAAGCTGGATGATCCAGATGCCGCCGAGGAGCTGGAGCTGGATCGCATAGGCTTGCGGGATGGCAAGGATGAAGACGACCGCGCCGATCTTCACCACGAGCGAGACGATCTTCGCCATGCGCGCTTCCTCGGCCGCCGTGCAATGCGGCTTGAGGAATTCCTTGTAGAGATTGCGCGTGTAGAGATTGGCGCAGGCGATCGACATGATCGCGGCGGGAACGAGGGCGCCGATGGCGATCGCCGCGAAAGCCACTCCCACGAACCAGGACGGAAATGAAGCGAGGAACAGCGCCGGCACTGCGAAGTTCGGCCCGTATTGGCTGAAGCCGGACGCGTAGGCTGGGTCTTTATCGACCCCGGCCGCGATTGCCATGTAACCGAGAAGAGCGATCAGTCCGAGGATGAAGGAATAGGCCGCGAGCAGGCCCGCATTCCGCCTGATCACGTCCCCGCTCGAGGCGCTGAGGATCCCGGTCATGGCGTGGGGATAGAGGAACAGCGCAAGCGCCGATCCGAGCGCGAGCGTCACATAGGCGCTCTGCTTGCCGAAATTCTCGAGCGACGCCTCAGGCAGGATGAGCTTCTCCGGCGGCACTGCCGCGAAGATCGCGCCATAGCCGCCGAGCTTCGCCGGAATGACGACCACGGCAGCGAAGATGGTGGCGAAGATCAGCATGTCCTTGACCACGGCGATCAGCGCAGGCGCGCGCAAGCCGGAGGTGTAGGTGAATGCGGCAAGCACGACGAAGGCGATGATGAGCGGCAGATGCCCGGCAAAGCCGCTCGTCGGGAAGCCGAGCGCGCCGATCACCACCTGCATGCCGATGAGCTGGAGCGCGATATAGGGCATGGTGGCGATGATGCCGGTCAGCGCGATGGCGAGCGCGAGAATGCGGCTGTCGAAGCGGTCGCGCACGAAGTCGGCTGCCGTAACGTGGCCGCGCTCGCGCGCGACCGCCCAGAGCCGCGGGAAGACGAGATAGAGGAAGGGGTAGATGAGGATTGCGTACGGGACGGCGAAGAAGCCAAAAGCGCCTGCGCCAAATACGAGGGCCGGAACGGCGATGAACGTATAGGCGGTATAGAGATCGCCGCCGAGTAGGAACCAGGTGACCACGGTCCCGAAGCGCCGTCCGCCGAGACCCCATTCATGCAGCTGGTTGAGATCCGCTTTCCGCCAATGCGCGGCGACGAAGCCGAGCCACGTGACGAGCGCGAATAGGGTCACGAAGACGATGGTGGCGGGGAGATTGAGCGTCAAAGCACATCCCCCGTGGCACCGGGGTCGACATGCGCGCCGGCGCGCGGCGTCACGCCGGTCACCCTCGTCTCGAGCAGATAGACGATGAGCACGAGCGCCGATCCGCCGAGAATCAAGGCGAGCTGGTACCAATAGAAGAAGGGAACGCCGCCGAGCGCGGGCTCGGTCCTGTTGTAGGACGGCACCCACAACACCAGGGCCACGGGAATGATGAAGAGGAGGCGCGGCCAATAAGCGAGCAGGCTTGGCGCTCGCTTGGCTTGAGTTGCCTTCGCCCGAGCCGGCTTGGCCGCTCGCGGCGCCGCCTTGCGCTTCTTTTCGGCCATGCGCGCTCCCCCTACCCTTCGCGCTCGAAGCGGCGCGACATTACTGAAAGCGCCCCCCAAGCGACGGTGTTATAGCCCCGTCAGGGGAATCGTGCGCAAATATTGACCTTGCGGCATCGGGCGGCCCATATGTCGTCCCTGAGAGCCCGTAGCTCAGCCGGTAGAGCACTTGACTTTTAATCAAGGGGTCTCGGGTTCGAATCCCGACGGGCTCACCATTTCCATTTTTCCGCGCTCATGTTGAGCGAGTGACGCGCGCGCCAAGCGGGCGTGCTTCGCACACCGAGGAGCGAGAACGCTGACGAGGATCGGTCTCGGAGAAACGGCGAGATAGTGGTCGAGCCTGCCGCGCCGCTACGTGGCCTCGGCCCCGCCGTCATGCCCATCGCCGCTTCTTGGACCGCTGACGCCAAACGCCTTCGACTGAATACCCCGTGAGGCAGTAGCGAAGCCTTCTGCCGCAAGTCCTCGCGTCAGCAATTCACGGACGGCCGCTGCGCGGCTCGGCATCCGCCCCTTGAACCTGAAATCGTCAATCAGGACCAGCTCTTCCGGGGTGAGCATGATCTGAAGGCGCTCGCCCCTCGACCTCAACTCCTCGGACATGGCCGCCCTCCTGCTGCTAACAAATGCGATAGTTAGGCAAAGATGGTTTGTTAGTCAAGGGGGGTACTGGCACAAAGTCCTCTATCGCTGTACTATATTGACAATTACCAATATAACCAAATACCACATCTACAGACACCTTAGTATTTAAGGCTCAAAAAAAGAATATTTTTGACTCCGCGAAACATTTGCCATGTAATGGTGTTTATGTTTTTGGCGGGGGACGCCGAAGGAGGCTATTCCCAATGCCAGGTAACCCCGAAGAATGCCGGCAACAAGCCAAGCGCTGCTTGGAGTTGGCAACACAAGCGACCTCCCCGCTTGCCAAGGCCAGGTTTGAATCTCTCGCCAAAACCTGGGCACGTCTCGCCGGAGATATCGCTCTCACCAATGCGCTGCTCCAGCATTGGGGCGCGTCCGATCCTCAGCAAAAGGTGGGCTAGATTTTCGTGATGGAAGCGCCCCCCGGCTGGAATCCGATCCACTACGCTCCCACCGAAATCGACCTTTGCCTGTGCATCGAGGACACGTTTGGGCTCTATTCCCTTCCCTTTCCATGCCGCAAAAAGTCGGCCGACTGGGTCACGGCCAAAGGCGCTCCCCTAAGAATTTCACCGCTAGGCTGGAGGCTGTGGACTAAGCGGCATCGGGCACTGACCGTGTAAGGTCTCGTAGCCCCTCTCATACCCCACTTGCGGATCAGAGCGCTGGCTTCTAATCAAGAGGCCTCGGGTTCGAATCCCGACGCGCTCCCGCGCTCATGCCGGGATGGGAGAACATCGATGGCCAACGAGGTTGAAGCCTTGAAGGCAAGGCGGGCCGAGCTGGAGCGGCAGATCGCCTCGCTCGAGTCCTTGCAATCCTCGCTCTACATGCCGGGCATCACCCTCATCCCGCAAGAGGGCGCACCCTCGCATGACGCCGATCAGCAGTTGGCCCATTTGCGAGCGGCCATCATCGAGATCGACACGCAAATCGGCGAGTTGGCGGCCGGCGGCAAATCCTGAACCGGTTCACGCGCTCTTGATTCAGCGCCCAGAGAACAAAGGCGCCGGCTTCAGCCGACGCCCTTCTCTCGAAGCTTGTCTATTTCGGGCAAACCGTTGCGTCGATGTGGCAATGGAAGTCCCCGAAGACCTTCTCGCATTTGGTGGTCGCCGCCGTGACCTTGCCCTTCATGCTCTTGGCCGTCTGCTTGAGATCGGCCTGTGCGTACAGAGTGGCCTTGGCGAGAGTGTTGGCGACGCCCTTTGCCTTCACCGGTTGACAGGTTCCGGCCTGGACCGGCGCAGTAACGCTAAAGGCAGCGGCACAGATCGCAAATGCCGCTGCAGGCACAGTGACTTTGTTCATGACCTACCTCACTCCCGTTCAATTGATTCCCGTTTGGCCATAGCGATGCGGGCCACCGGCCAGCAAAAAGGCAGGAGGCCGAAGAATGATGCGTTCGCAACAACAGTCTGCTGAATTCTACGGGCAGATATACTTCCAGCGGCCGAAGACACCCTGCTTCCAATAGCACGACGGCTGGGCCGGCGGGCCCCAAGTGACCGCATAGGCCGGCACGCTGACGACATTGTACGTCACCCACACGCACTGATCGGGTCCGCACAGCCAGTCGGCCTTCGCCGGCTGACCCATGAAGAGAAGTGTCGCGGCTATGGCCGCTACTGACAATGTTGCTTTGATCACGTCAAACCTCCCAGATTGGATGGCCCCGCGCGATTTAATCCGGACCCGGCCTCCGAGTCCATGCGGCTTACTGGGGAGCCGAGGCCGGTCTTATGCACCGCGGGGACCCCCTTGGCGGCAGGCTGGTTCGATCTCTTGGATTTCGCTCGGCGCGGATGTTTGAGAGCGCCTAGTCCTGGGCGCGGCCGGACGCCTTGCGCAGATATTGGAAGGCGGTCCGCTTCAGGAAAGCATAGGCGGGTCGTCCCATGAGGGCGACGGCGACGACCTTGGTGAGAAAAGGCGTTGCCCCAAATAGCCCGGAGAGAGCGGCCTTAACGCTCGGCTCGAGGTCTGCCTCGATCACCACGGGAATCAGCGACCAGGCACCGTAGCCCCCGATAATGAGCACCGTGCCCAGAGCGAACCGCCAGCCGATCTGGTCGGCGCTGAAGGCATTTTCTCCGGCGTTCTTGATGGCGACCTCCTTGAAGTCGTCCGCAGGGCGCATGTCCATGACAGGTAACGATGAAATTGGGTTTCCCGGAGGCAGGAATGGCGTGCCCGGCCAAAGCCTGCCTGCAATAATGGTAACCTTCACTGTTCTAAAGCGAAACACTTAATTCATTGCCACCGCTCTCCCGCCCGTCTCCCTCCTTTCCTGTGCTTTTCCAGCGTTTTTGCTGATCACAACCGCAGATTTTTATGCGTGGACATTGCCCCGAAAGTTGGGGTCACGGTTGTGGACAGTCTCTTGCGAGCTCGCCGTCATCGTGGCCGCGAGAAGGCACGACGACGTGGGATGGTCGGCGCTGGCGTGGTTGTTTCGATACGCAGTCCGTCAAGACTGATAGACGCCGCCGCAGACGACAGTCTGCTCCAGCCGCTCGCAATACATTTGCTTCGGCTCGACCTTCTTGGTCACCGGGTTCATGAATTTGTAGCTCTGCCAGAAGCTGTCATGCGTCTTGGCAAGCTCGATGCGCTCCTTGACGAACTCTTTGCCATCGGCGTCCTTGTCGTTCATCTGGTTGGTGCCGATGCGCTTTTTGTCAGCGCCATGGGCAAGCACCATCCCGTCGAGGCCGTAGACCACGATATAGAGATCGCGGTCGACGAACGGACCAGTCGGATTGCTGATCTCGGCATAGGCCTTGTCGGGCCCTTCGGACTTGATGGCGGCGACCGCCTTCTTGACCATGGCCACGGCCTCGTCCTTGGTGGCGCCTGTTGCCGCCGACGCCATGCCGCCGAGCGCGACAAGCGCGGCGACCAGCAGGATTTGGGTAAGTCCACGTGCATGCACGCTCATGTTCATTTCCTCCGAACATTCCGACGCGCTGGGGCCATGTTATCGGATTTCACGCGATCACCCCTAACCGATCCGCGCGCCATGCTTTCGCAATTAACAATGGCGGCGAGCGGTTAGCGTTCCGACGGCTTCTCGGCGGCAACGAGCCAAGCCGGATCGAACCAGCGGTCGGCCTCCCCGTCATAGGGAAGCCGCGTGATGTCCCAATGGTCGATGAAAGGAGCGTAAGTCTCCCACACCGGCGGGCCGCCGCCGATATAGATGACGCGCTCGGGAAATCGCGCGAGCACCTCGGCGGGGTCCATGTGAGAGCGGATCTCGACGATGGTTCGGTGCTTGTAGGCCAGAGGCGGGATCGACGCGACCGTCGTTGGGCCGGCAATGAGAACATGCCCCTTTGTCAGGTCGAAGAACCGCGCCACGTCGGCCTGATATTGCCATCCCTTGTTTCCTTCCCAGGGGAGCCTGCCCTTGAGCCCCAATTGCCCGCGCAGGCCTATGGCGCACATGGCGCGTACCTCAGCCGCCATTCTCTCCTCCTTCTTGATGTGGCGTCTGTCTCGTGACTTTCGACCTTATCGGCCGATGGCCTTTTGGCAAAGAGTGGTGCACAAGACGCATCCCATGACGTCCCGCCACCTTCTTCATCGCGACGCCCATCCGCACCGCAGATTAGAAGCCATCGGGTTGATGGCGCTCGCCACGATCTGCTTCGCGGGTCTCGAATTCGAC
Source organism: uncultured Alphaproteobacteria bacterium (assembly GCA_963747175.1). Classification (GTDB taxonomy): domain Bacteria; phylum Pseudomonadota; class Alphaproteobacteria; order Rhizobiales; family Methyloligellaceae; genus Methyloceanibacter. The sequence goes on from CAVVDW010000010.1 coordinate 79,890, forward strand.
CGCGAAATATCTCGTCGGCATCAAGGGCGTGCCCGTGGCGGAGGTCACCTGGTTCCGCTTCGCTGGGCACGTGGTGTTCACGGCGCTCATGCTCTGGCCGCTCGCCTTCAAGCCGTCGCTGCGCTCGAAGAAGCCCATGGTGCAGGTGCTCCGCTCGGGGCTGATGGTGGTAACCACGGGGTTCAACTTCGTGGCGCTCCGCTATCTCCAGCTCGACCAGACCGTCACCATTTTTTTCCTCACGCCGCTCCTCGTCGCCGCGCTTGCCGGGCCTCTGCTCGGCGAGTGGGTTGGCTGGCACCGCATGCTCGCCATCGTCGCCGGCTTTCTCGGCGTGCTGCTGGTGATGCATCCGGGCTTCGGCGCGGTGCATTGGGCGATGCTGCTGGTGCTGGTTGCGACCTTCGGTTATGCGCTCTACAACCTCGCCACGCGCTATCTCGCCGCGTTCGATCCGCCGGAGGTGACGCAGACCTTCACGCCGCTCGTCGGGTTCGTGGCGCTCGCGCCGTTCGCTCTTTCGGCGTGGCAGTGGCCGCACGACATCAAGACCTCGCTGCTGCTCGCCTCTCTCGGCTTCTGGGGCGGGCTCGGGCATTGGCTGCTGATCCTGGGGCATCGCATCGCGCCGGCCTCCGCGCTCGCGCCGTTCATCTATCTTGGGCTGATCTGGATGTCGGCGGCGGGTTATCTCGTGTTCGGGAACGTACCGACGCTATGGACGCTCTCCGGCGCCGCGATCGTCATCCTGTCGGGCCTCTATCTCTTCGCGCGCGAGCGGAAGCTGATGGGAGAGGCGAAGGCAGGCCCCGCCTCCGATATCGCCACGCAGTAGCGATGGCTAAATCTCCTCGCCCTCGTCGCGCGTGACGGCGTAGCGGCGCTTCACGTCCTGGGCGAAGGAGGCGAAGCTCCCTTGCCCGATAGCCTCGCGCGCGCGGGCCATCAGCTCCTGATAGAACTGGACATTGGCGTACGAGAGCAGCATCGCGCCGAGCGCCTCTCCCGACCTCACCAGATGATGCAGGTATGCCCGCTCATACTGCGCGGCAGGACAAGCGCTCTCGGGATCGAGCGGGGTCTGATCCTCGGCATAGCGCGCGTTGCGCAGGTTGAGCCGCCCGGCCCAAGTGAAGGCCTGGCAGTGCCGGCCAGAGCGGGTCGGCAGGACGCAGTCGAACATGTCGATGCCGCGCGCGATCGACGCAAGCAAATCCTCCGGCGTGCCGACACCCATGAGATAGCGCGGCCGGTCCTCAGGGAGCACCGCCGTTGTCGTCTCCACCATTTCCAACATCGCCCCCTGCCCTTCGCCGACAGCGAGCCCGCCGACCGCGTAGCCGTCGAAGCTGATCTCGATCAGGTCGCGGGCACAAGCCACCCGCAAATCGGGATAGATGCTCCCCTGCACGATGCCGAACAGGGCCTGACCCGGCTTGCTCATGGCGGCGAAGGCCACTTTGCAACGCCTAGCCCAGCGGAGCGAGAGTTCGAGCGAGCTTCGCGCCTTATCGCGCGTCGCCGGATGTGGCGTGCATTCGTCGAGCACCATCTGGATGTCGGAGCCGAGCAGGCATTGCACCTCGATAGCGCGCTCGGGGCTGAGCGCGACAGTCGCGCCGTCGACATGGGACTGGAAGGTGACGCCGCCTTCGTCGATGCGCCTGAGCTTCGCCAGCGACATGACCTGATAGCCGCCCGAGTCGGTCAGGATCGGCCCCTCCCAATGCATGAATTTGTGCAAGCCGCCGAGCCGCGAGATGCGCTCGGCGCCGGGGCGAAGCATCAGATGATAGGTGTTGGCGAGAATGATGTCGGCTCCGCTCGCCTTCACGTCCTCGGGGAACATGGCCTTCACCGTGGCGCCGGTGCCGACCGGCATGAAGGCCGGCGTGCGCACAATTCCGCGCGGCGTAGTGATGACGCCGGTGCGTGCCGCGCCATCTTGCGCTGTCAGGGAGAAGGAGAAGCGCTCGCTCATGGCCGGGGCGCAGGGCTGAGCAGGCAGGCATCGCCGTACGAATAGAAACGGTAGCGCTCGCGGACCGCATGCGCATAGGCGCGCTTCATGAGATCAAGCCCCGCGAGGGCCGCCACGAGCATGAACAGAGTCGAGCGCGGCAAATGGAAATTGGTGAGCAGCCGATCCACGAAGCGGAATCTGTAGCCCGGCGTGATGAAGAGACCAGTCTCTCCGGAAAATGGGACGAGCCTGCGGTCGGGTCCGGTCGCGCTCTCCAGCAGCCGAAGCGAGGTGGTGCCGACCGCGACGATCTTCCCGCCGCGCGCCTTCACCGCGTTGAGCGCCTCTGCCGTCTCGGCGTCGATGGAACCGTGCTCCTCGTGCATGACATGATCCGCGGTATCGGCTGCTCTCACCGGGAGGAACGTGCCGGGACCGACGTGAAGGGTCACGAAGTGGCGCGACACGCCACGCGCGTCAAGCGCCTGCATCAGCCGCGGCGTGAAATGGAGCCCTGCGGTCGGCGCGGCGACGGCCCCCTCCTCGCGCGCGAAGAGCGTCTGGTAATCGCTCCTGTCGCGCTCGTCTGCCGCCCGGCGCGAGGCGATATAAGGCGGGAGCGGCATGGCGCCTTGCGCCCTGATCCCCTCGTCGAGTGCTGGTCCGCTCAGCTCGAAGGCGAGACTCACCTCGCCCTCCTCCCCTCGCCCTTCGACGGTGGCGGCGAGGCTCCCGAGCAGGCAGGCATTGCCGCCTTCGCCGAAGACAATGCTATCGCCGGCCTTGAGCCGTTTCGCCGGACGCGCGAGAGCCAGCCAGCGATGAGCATCGAGCCGCTCGATCAGCGTGACCGAGACCTGAGCTTCAGTTCCGTCTCTCGTGCGAATGCCTTTGAGCTCAGCCGGGATCACCTTGGTGTCGTTGAACACCAGCGCATCGCCCGGGCTAAGCAACGCTGGCAGGTCGAGCATTGTGCGGTCCGCCAAGGGTGACGCCGAAGTCGCATCGACAACCAGCAGCCGCGCCGCGTCGCGCGGGTTCGCAGGGCGAAGCGCAATCAGCTCCTCGGGCAGATCGAAATCGAACTCGGCGACGCGCACGGCGCCCGCGCTTAGGCCGGGTCGGCGGCGACCCGCACCGAGAGGATCTTGTCGGGATTGGACGGCGGCTCGCCGCGTTTGATCTTGTCGACATTCTCCATGCCGTCGATCACCCGCCCCCACACCGTGTATTTGCGGTCGAGGAAGGTCGCATCGTCGAAGACGATGAAGAACTGGCTGTCGGCGGAGTCGGGCGATTGCGCGCGCGCCATCGAGACGGCGCCGCGGGTATGCGGCTCCGCGTTGAACTCGGCCTTGAGCTTCTTGCCCGAGCCGCCGGTGCCGGTGCCGGTCGGGTCTCCGGTCTGCGCCATGAAGCCCTCGATGACGCGGTGGAACGGCACGCCGTCATAGAAGTGCTGCCGCGCCAGCTCCTTGATGCGGGCGACGTGCTGGGGTGCGAGGTCGGGCCGCATCTCGACGGTCACCGTGCCCTTAGTCGTCTCGATGATGAGAGTGTCTTCGGGTTTTGCCATTGAATTCGGCTCCTCATTATCCTGTCGTGTTTAGGGCTCGATCGTCGCCGTCTTGATGTAGTCGAGCTTGGGAAACGCCTTGTCGAGGTAAGCGTTGCCCATGCTCTGCACAACGCCCTGGTTCGGACCGTGGCCTTGCGGCGCGCCTTCGCCATAGCCGCTATAGAGCGAATCGACCACGTCCATGCCCGAGATCACCTGGCCGAAGGGCGCGAAGCCCTGATCGTCGAGACCGGCATTGTTGGCGAAATTGATGAACACTTGCGTGGTGCGCGTGTCGGGACCGGCGGTGGCGAAGGTTATATAACCGCGCTTGTTGCTCGCCTTGGCCGGATCGTCCTTGATATTGGCGTCGCGCCAGACCGCCGAGATCTTCGGATTGCCGTTGATGCCGAACTGCACCATGAAGTCGGAGATCACGCGGAAGAACCGCGCATCGTTGTAGAAGCCGTTCTTGACGAGATTGTAGAAGCGGTCGGCGCCGTTCGGGGCCCAGTCGCGATGCACCTCGACGACGAACGCGCCCTTGCTCGTGTCGAATTTCACCTTGTAGGTCGCTGGCGCCTTCTCGTTGAGGCTCGCGGGGTTCGAAAGATCGCCTGCGCTGACCGGCGCCAGCATCGCCATGAAACCGAGCGCGAGGCTCGCGCCGAACAAGACCAGTGCCTGGATTCGCATGAGACCTCCTTGGACGGGATTGAACCGGGCTTCAGCCCGCGAATTTCTTCTTGAGCGCCGCGCCGACGACGGGCGGCACGAAGGCCGTAACGTCGCCGCCCATTGCGGCAATCTGGCGGACAAGGCTCGCGGCGATGTGCCGTGAGTCGGGCGAGGAGGCCAGAAACACCGTCTCGATCTCCGGCGCAAGGGCCTGGTTCATGCCGGCCATTTGCATCTCATAGTCGAAATCGCCGGAGTCGCGTAAGCCCCTGATCACGACCGTCGCGAGCGCATCGCGCGCGGCGGCGACGGTGAGGGTGTCATAGGTCGTGACCTCGAGCTTGAGCCCGACCTCCTGGGCGACCGGCTCGAGCACTTGCGCCGCGAGCTTCACCCGCTCGTGGGCGCTGAACAGCGGGTGCTTGTCGTGATGGGTGCCGATGGCGATGACGAGCTTGTCCACGAGATGCGCCGCCCGGCGCACGATATCCACGTGACCGTAGGTGACCGGATCGAAGCTTCCCGGATAAAGCCCGACACGCATGATTAAGCTCCACGGCGCGACGGGCGAGCCCCGCGCGCGAGCCACCTTCTAGCCGCGTCGCCAGCAAATAGAAAGGCCCGGCCGGCGCCGGGCCCTTCCGCACCCCCATTGACAGTTATTTTATCGGGGCGGCTTGTGCCTGATGGCCGAAGATGTCACCGAGATTGAAGCGATAGCCGACGCCCGCAGAGAAGATCCACGGGTCGAGCTCAGCGTCGCCGACCACGTTGAGGCCGCCGAGAGCGGCATTGTTGTGCCAGGTGACGGTGGTGTCGAGCCAGGTCTTCTTCACGTCGAAATTGAGCGACCAGCCATTGCCGAGGCCGACGTCGATGCCGCCCTGGAGCGTGAAGCCCCAGGCATCGTCGATGGTGACCTCGGTCGCGCCGAGGCGATTGATACCGGTGCCGGTATCGAAGAAGTTGATGTATTGCACGCCGGCGCCGACATAAGGCTGCCACCTGCCCATGCCGGTGAAGTGATATTGCAGGGTGAGCGCCGGCGGGAAGATCCAGGTGTCGGCAATCTCGCCGAGATTGGCGATCTTCCCCTTGCCCTTGATGGTGTGCTGCGAGAAGCAGCAGAACAGCTCGGCCGAGATGTTGTTGGTGAAATAGTAGTCGAGCGTGAGCGCCGGAATCACCTCGGTGCTGACGTCGGCGTCGGCGCCCGGGATGCGCGCCCCGCCTGCGCGCACCGTCGCGTCGGTATCAGGGTCGACCACCGTGCCGAGCACTTTGATTCCGAATTTCCCGTCATCGCTTCCAGCCGCGGCGGGCTCAGCAAGCGCGATCGCGCTCATGGCCATAGTCAGGGCTAACAACGCGCCTCTTGCCGTTCTTGTCATTTTCGAAATCCCCCCTGTTCCCGCCGGCGTCCGCTCGCGCTGCCTCGCGCCCCGCGATTGTCAGTCCTCAGCCATTCTTGGGAGGGCGAGCCTGGCGAGAGAAGCGTCGATCGCCCACTCACGCTGATGCGGATCAGACGCCTGCGCTTACGGGCTCGACTGTTGCGGCAGTGACACGGTTTTTCTTGATCCAGGTCAAATCGTTGCGAGCGAGCGCACCTCGTCGGCAACGCTTTCTGCCATCACCTTGTTGATCGAGATCAAGGCGCGCACCTTCCTCTCGCTCGACTGCTTGTTCTCGATGCGACCCGCATCGCGTTCCGCGGGGGAAGACCGTTGGTTATAACATCAGGGGCCAATCCGAAGAGCGCGAGCCATCCTCTCTCCCGGCGACGTGCTGCGCTCCGGCTTCGTCCCGCGCGAGGCGGAAGGGTCGCTTACGCCGGTGAGCGCCGGCGAGCTCTGGCGCCTGCGCTGGTCGGTGTTCGCCGAGCGCTTGGCCAAGGATCCGGCAATCGCGAGCTTCTATCACGAGGCCATTAACCGGCAGATGGCGCGCCGCGCGATCCATATCGCGGCGATCGGCCAGTTCGACTGCCAACAGAAGGTGGCGACCTTCCTGCTCGAGCTCGCCCTGCGCACGGGCACGCCGTCGCCCGGCGGCAGCGGTGTGGTGTTCGACATGCCCTTGAGCCGGACCGAAATCGCCGACTATCTCGGGCTGAACGCCGACACGCTGTCGCGGACTATGTCGCGGCTCAGGTCCTCAGGCGTGCTGAATCATACCAAGCGCAATCGCGCCGTGTTGCGGGATTTCCGCGCGCTTGCGGCGCTCTCGCCGGCCGCGCGCGCGCTCATCGATCTGCACGGCGAAAGGCAGCTTGCGGCATTTTAGTCGGCGGCGGGCTCCTGGCCGCCATTCTCTCCGCCGTTGTCGCCGCCATTCTCGTCGGGAATGTGCTCGACCGAGACCACGCGCTCGCCTTCGGCGGTCGAGAATACGATCACCCCTTGCGTCGACCGTCCCATGATCGAGATGTCCTCTACGGGCACGCGGATGAGCTGGCCGCCATCGGTGACGAGCATGATCTGGTCGCTCTCCTCGACGGGGAATGACGCGACCAGGTTGCCGTTCCGCTGGTTCACCGTCATGGCGATGATGCCTTTTCCGCCGCGGCCCGAGATGCGGTACTCGTAGGCGCTCGTGCGCTTGCCGTAGCCCTTCTGCGAGACGGTGAGCACGAACTCCTCGTGCGCGCTGAGCTCGGCATAGCGTTCTGGGCTGAGCACCACGGCTTCCTCGCCGCTCTCCTCGGCCTCCATGTCTTGCTCCGGCTCGGCACCGCCGCGCCTGATGCTGTTGGCCTGCCGCACGTAGGCCGCGCGCTCGGCAGGCGAGGCCTCGACATGATTGAGGATCGCCATGGAGATCATCTGGTCGTTGCCCTCGAGCTTGATACCGCGCACGCCCGCCGACTCGCGCCCCTTGAACACGCGGACGTCGGTGACGGGGAAGCGGATCGCCTGGCCTTCGGCGCTGGTGAGCAGCACGTCTTGCTGCTCGTTGCACACCTGAACGCCGACGATGCGGTCGGGGGCTTCGAGCTTCATGGCGATCTTGCCGTTCTGCCTGACCTCAATGAAGTCGGAGAGCTTGTTGCGCCTGACCGTGCCGCCATTGGTGGCGAACATCACGTCGAGCTTCTCCCACGAGGCCTCGTCCTCGGGGAGCGGCAGGATAGTGGTGATGGTCTCGTCCTTGTCGAGCGGGAGCAGATTGATCAGCGCCTTGCCGCGCGCCTGAGGCGCCGCCAATGGCAGCCGCCAGACCTTCATCTTGTAGGCCATGCCGCGGGAGGAGAAGAACAGGACCGGCGTATGGGTGTTGGCGATGAAGATGCGGGTGACGAAATCCTCTTCCCGCGTGGCCATGCCGGCGCGGCCCTTGCCGCCGCGGCGCTGGGCACGATAGGCGGAGAGCGGCACGCGCTTGATGTAGCCCTTGTGGCTGACGGTGACGACCATGTCCTCGCGCTGGATCAGGTCCTCATCCTCGACCTCGCCTTCCATCTCGAGGATCTCGGTGCGGCGCGCCGTACCGAACTCGGTCTTGATGGCGGTAAGCTCGTCCTTGATGATCGAGATGATGCGGGCGCGCGAACGCAAGATGTCGAGATAGTTGGCGATTTCGGACCCCAGCCCCTTCAGCTCGTCGCCGATCTCGTCGCGGCCGAGAGCGGTCAGCCTCTGCAGGCGGAGATCGAGGATGGCGCGGGCCTGCTCGTCCGAGAGGCGATAGGTGCCTTTGGCAGAGACCTTGTGGCGCGGATCGGCGATCAGCTCGACCAGAGCCACGACATCCTTGGCCGGCCAGTCGCGGGTCATCAATTGCTCGCGCGCGGTCGATGGATCGGGAGCGCTGCGGATCAGCTTGATGATCTCGTCGATATTGGCCACCGCAATGGCGAGGCCGACCAGGATATGCGCCCGCTCGCGCGCCTTGCGCAGCAGGAACTTGGTGCGCCGGCCGACCACCTCCTCGCGGAAGTCGGTGAAGGCGCGGATGAGGTCCTTCAGGTTGAGCTGCTCGGGCTTACCGCCGATCAGCGCCACCATGTTGCAGCCGAAGGAGGATTGCAGCGCCGAGAAGCGGTAGAGCTGGTTCAGCACCACGTCGGCCATGGCGTCACGCTTCAGCTCGATCACCACCCGCATGCCCTGGCGATCTGACTCGTCGCGGATGTCGGCGATGCCCTCGATCCTCTTCTCACGTACCAGCTCGGCGATCTTCTCGACCATCGCCGCCTTGTTCACCTGATAGGGGATCTCGGTGATGACGAGCGCCTCGCGCTCCTTGCGGACGGTCTCGTTGTGAACGCGGCCGCGCATCAGGATCGAGCCGCGCCCCTTGTGATAGGCCGAGCGAATACCGGTCTTGCCGAGGATCAGCCCGCCGGTCGGAAAATCCGGGCCCGGCACGAGCTCGGCAAGCTCGTCGATGGAGATGGCCGGATTGTCGAGATAGGCGATGCAGGCGTCGATCACCTCGCCGGGATTGTGCGGCGGGATGTTGGTCGCCATGCCGACGGCGATGCCCCCCGCCCCGTTGACGAGCAGGTTGGGGAACTTGGCGGGAAGCACCGACGGCTCCTCGAGCCGGTCGTCGTAGTTCGGCTTGAAGTCGACCGTATCCTTGTCGAGATCGTCGAGCAGGTATTGCGCGATCTTGGAGAGGCGCGCCTCGGTATAGCGCTCTGCCGCCGGCGGGTCGCCGTCGACCGAGCCGAAATTGCCCTGCCCGTCGATCAGCGGCAGACGCATGGAGAAGTCCTGCGCCATGCGCACGAGAGCGTCGTAGATGGCGAGATTGCCGTGCGGGTGGAAGTCGCCCATCGTGTCGCCCACGACCTTCGACGACTTCATGTGCTTCTTGTTGAAGTCGAGCCCGAGCCTCTGCATCGCGTAGAGGATGCGCCGGTGCACGGGCTTCAGTCCGTCGCGCACGTCCGGCAGAGCGCGCGACACGATCACGCTCATGGCGTAATCGAGATAAGACCGCTTCATCTCGTCGATGAGCGAGATCGGTCTGATGTCAGAAGGAGTCGGGCCCTCGACGTCTGTCTTATCGTTGTCGGCCAAGAGAGGAGAAAGCCTGCGTTAGAATGTCAGCGAACCCGCAAATGCCAGCGCCGGCGAGAGAGAAAACCTCCCGCGCTAAGAGGCGAAGGCGATTGCTGTAGGACGCTTCTCTATAGCTGATTTCGCGCGTCCTCCGCAACCGCTCAAGCGGCGTGCGACCTATTTGATTCTCTGCGTATTATCAGTGACTTACACGATCATAGGCTCGCCATTTTGCGGTCGCAGAATGATCTTATTCGCGCCCATGCAAAAAGGTGATTCGACACCGCGTGGAGGCGCGCGAAACGCGAAATTCTAGGGAACGATCGCGGCGAGGAGACGTTGGTCAAACAGGCGGCGTTACGGGCCCAAGAGGCCCCGCCCGCTCCTTACGAGACACACGCCATCCCCCGCCAGAAACGATCGAAGGAGTGACACCATGACTCGTTTTCTGACAACGACCGCCATTGGACTCCTGCTCGGCGTTGCACCTGCTTTCGCCGAGACGCAGGCTCCCATGACCACGCCCGAGACCGCTCCGGCAATTCAGCAGCCGTCCGAGCCATCGGCGGCGATGCCGAGCAATCCCGCCGATCCGGCCAATCCAATGGCGACGCAAGTGCCGCCAGAGGTGATGGCGCCCGCGCCCTCGGCTAACCCGCCGCAGTCTTCAGAGGCGCCGAAATCGATTTCGCCCGAGCAATCAGCAACGGCTCAGCCGGAAGTCTCGCCGTTCCTGGTGAAGCAGGACCCGAGCGAGTTGCTGGCAGCCAATCTGATCGGCCAGACGGTGCTCGACGCCAATAACGAGTCGATCGGCGAGGTCACCGACCTCATCACCGACAAGGACGGCAAGATTCTCGCCGTGCTGGTCGGCGCCGGCGGCTTCCTCGGCATCGGCGAGAAGGACCTCGCCGTCCGCTTCCAGGACATCAAGGTCTCGCGCGACGAGAATGACGATCTCATCGTGAAGGCGGACGTCACCAAGGAGATGGTCGCCCAGGCGCCGGATTATCAGACGCTCGACGAGCAGCAGATGATCGTGGGCGAGAAGAGTGACCGCGAGGAGAGCTCGCAATAGCGAGGCTGCTCGCACTTCGAGCCAGAAAGAGCCCGGCTTCCCCCAGCGAACGCGAGGCCGGGCTCTTTCTTTGCCTGCATCAAGCGGGCTTGGCGATCATCAGCCAGAAGATCGCGAGTATCGACAGGAAGGCGGGCCAGCCGAGCCAGAACCAGAGGCGCGACAGGCGGCGATAAGGCTCCGGCAGCTCCTGGTTACCTGCCGCGACCGCAGCTTCCGCAAGGCCCCGCATTCTAATCTGGAGATAGACCACGGGAAGCCAGCAGGCCCCGATCAAACGTAGAGGGCGAGGCTCGCCCACAGCCAGGTCTGGCTGAGGTCGTAGCCGCCGAGATGAACCAGCGCGAAGCCGGTGAGCGGCTGCGCGATCGCTGCCGTCGCCGTGAACACATAATCGGCGATCACCACGGTTCTGAGCGTCGCCGCGAGCGCGGCAGGCTCCTCCTTGCGCTCGGCGCGGAAGAGGAAGTAAGCGATGCCGAGGCCAGTGCCGAACAGCACGCTCGCGCCGATCACGTGGAGGAATTTCAGCGCGAGATAGAGGTCTGGCGCCGCTGCCATCACCGCTTCTCCTGGAAGGCCATGACCACCAAGGTGGCCGCCATCATCGGCAGGACCTTGAGCAGAGGTCCTAAATGGTCGGCCCAAAGCTCAGGTGCTACCGCGCTCAAGCCGACGAGGTAGATCGCACTGAGGAGGAGTTGCGGGGCCCCTGCCTTTCGCACCCAGTTCGGCAACAGGAACAGCGCACCCGCGACAATATCGGCGATCAAGCCTGCGCCCACCACGGCCTTCGCCAGCGGCGCGCTGAAGCCCGCGCCGGTGACGAGCGCGGTCGCACTCGCGAAGCTCGCCGGCGTCAGCGTGAGCACACCGGTCACGATCCAGAACAGAGAAGTAGTGACCTGCAGCAACGGCACGGCGAAGAAGCTTCGCGCATGGAGCCGGTCCTGCAAGGTGGCTGGCCAAGCGGCGAGCGTCTCGTTGAACCCTTTCACCCTCCCGCACACGGCGGCGAATTCGGTGCCGTCAACCAGCGTGTCGTAGCGAAGCTGCTCGAGCGAGGTGCTCCGCGCCGAGGTGATATGGCCGATATAGCCCGCAACATCGCCGAGGCGGAGCAGGAGGCGAAGGAGCGGCAAAGGCAGAGCGACCACGCGCGCGCTGCCGAAGCCGAGCCAGCTCCGGTACGATGAGGATGTCGTGCAAGCATATGGTCTCCGGGCCCGCTGCGTTGAGCGTCGTGCGGGATGGTTCGGTGCGCGCCGCAAGCCGGGCGATACCGCAGCCGAGATCATCGAGCGCGATCGGTTGGAAGCGCTCGCGGCTCTCCCCTGGCAGAAGCAGAACGCAAGGGAGCCCGGCAAGTCCCCGCATCAGGGACGTGCCGCCGTAGGCGCCGCGTCCGATCACGAGCGATGGCTTCACGATCAGCCAGTTCGCATCGAGCTTGCCAAGTGCAACGTCGGCCTTCGCCTTCGAACGCGCATAAGCGGTCGGCACGCCGGTCTCCGCGCTCACCGCCGAGACATGCACGATGCGGCGCACGCCGGCCGCTGCTGCCGCCTCGAACAGGGCGATGGTCGCTTGCGCATGGATGCGCTCAGGCCGGTCGCGCAGGCTCCCTGCAAGATGCCGACGCAATTCACCACCACGTCGATGCCGGCAAGACGCGGCGCCCAATACGCTTGCGTCACATCGCTGTTGAAGTCGCAAGCGATCCACTCGATGTCGGGATTGACGCGGCGCGCAAGCTCAAGATCGCGGCCGCAGCCGATGACAGTCAATCCTTCGCGCCGGAGTGCTGCGACCACCTCGCTGCCGATGAAGCCGTAAGCCCCCGTCACCAGGCAGCGCATAGGAGGTGCCGCTCGTTTCTATCTGAGCATGATCTTTGCGGAGAACGGCTGCCGGATTTTCAGGAACAGGCTCTAGAACGGGATCTCGTCGTCGAGCTCCTTGTCGAAGGCGCCGCTATTCTTGCCGCCGCCTCCACCGCTGAACGCTCCGGTGCGGCCGAAATCCCCGCCGCTGCTCTGCCGCTCCTCCCCGCCGCCACCTCGCGCATCGAGCATGGTGAGAGCCGAGTTGAAGCCTTGCAGCACGACCTCGGTGGAATAGCGGTCCTGCCCCGATTGGTCCTGCCATTTGCGGGTCTGAAGCGAGCCCTCGAGATAAACCTTAGAGCCCTTCTTGAGATATTGCTCGGCGATGCGGCAGAGGCCTTCGTTGAAGATGACGACGCGATGCCACTCGGTCTTCTCGCGCCGCTCTCCCGTTCCCTTGTCGCGCCAACTGTCGCTCGTCGCGACGCGTAGATTGACGATCGGGCGCCCGTCCTGGGTCTGACGCACCTCGGGATCCGCTCCGAGATTGCCGACCAAAATTACCTTGTTGACCGATCCGGCCATATCCAACACCTCCCCGCACGGGCTTGCCTCGCATCAACGCCCTTCGGGCCTGAGTTTAGCGCCCGCAACGGCGCGTCTTCCAATGCAACGCGCGGCCTGTCCACAGGGCCTCGCTCGGGGAACTCCACAGATCAGACCCTAGACCATTTGTACACGTTTTGTTCTTACCAGTCCAGCCTCGACCATCGTGACATCTTGAGATTGCCCGGAGCGGGCCCTATGGCTTAAGACGCACCGCGGGGTGTTGGGGGTTTATCGGCAGCGCGTCCAGCTTGGGGGTAGCTCGCCTGAAGCAAGGGGAGAGAATGCAGCGGTCCGTTGAGCAGCGGCAAGCACCGAAGCGCAGAGTCCGCAGGCGCGATCCTCGCGCTCAGTTTTTCGGCTTCACCTCGCGCCAGTTGCCCTTCATCTACGTCCTGGTCGGGAACTGGGTCTTCTCGGCGCTCTTCTTCGCCGGTACCAAGCTCGTCTGGCACTGGGTGCCGGAGGATTGGACGCTCGGCGACCGCATCGCGCAGATGATCAAGGATGCCGTGTTCGCCATTTTGCCGGCGCTCCTTGCGATCTGCATCGTCGCGGCACAGCGCCTCGATCCCAGTATGTGGGTGGGGCGTACGGCCAAACCAAACTCGGCGCTCGACATCAACACGCGCTTCATCCTCAACACGTTCGAGCAGTTCATCCTCTATTTTATCGGCAATGCCGGTCTCGCCATCTATTGTCCGCCGCAGGAAGCACGCACGCTGATCATCCTCACCACGCTGTTCCTGCTCGGGCGCATCATGTTCTGGGTGGGCTACCACTTCAATCCGTATCTGCGCGCGTTCGGCTTCGGCGTCACCTTCTACCCGACGGTCGTGGTTTATCTCTGGCTCGTCATTCGCATGGTTTTCGGCATCCAGATCCAAATCTGATTTGTCGCCACCCGAACGCCTGCATGCTCACCTTCCCTGCTGCCAATGCAGGATGGAATCCATCGGCCACACGAACATCAGGATATTGAGCGTGAGATTGTCGCGGATAATGGCGCCGGTGAACACCTCGAGCGCGACGGCGATAAACACGGTGAGCCAGACCGGCAGCCACTTCGCGAGACAAAAGCCGAGCACCATGAACAGCGTGTCGCTGACCGAGTTGATGACGCTGTCCCCGTAATAGTCGAGCGAGATCGTCATCTCGCGATAGTGGTTGATGATGAAGTCGGTGTTCTCGATGATCTCCCAGGACGCCTCGACCGCCACGGCAAGCACGAGCCGAAGCCCTAACGACATCGGCACATAGCGCGAGGCGAGCCACAGCAGCCAATAGAACAGAAAGCCGTGAATGAGGTGGGAGGACGTGTACCAGTCGATGAGGTGCTGCGAGTTCTCGGCGCTCTGCACATCGAAATGCCAGAGCTTGACGTAACCGCATTTGCAGATGAGCAGATGGCCCATCGCATAAAGCGCGACCGCCTGCGCGGCGATGATGCCGGCGACGATGATGGTGACTTGCGCGCGGGAGAGCTGCATGGCGGGCGGCGCATCTATGCACGGAGTCTCTCTTCCCGTCATCCTCTGACCGCGCCTCCCCTTGTCGCGTCGCCTGCGCAGGGCTAAGCCTTGCCGCATGACCCAGGACGAGGCGCTGGCGCTGCTCAAGACCGGCGCATCCATCTTCCTCACCGGTGAGCCCGGCAGCGGCAAGACCCACACCGTCAATCGCTATATCGAGGCGCTCAAGCGGGCTGGCATCGACTACGCCTACACCGCCTCGACGGGCATCGCCGCCACGCACGGGCACGGCATCACCATTCATGCCTGGAGCGGAATCGGCGTGCGCGAGACGCTGTCGCGTCGCGATCTCGACACGCTTGCCGCCAACCGCCGGCTTGCCACGCGCATGGAGCGGACGCGGGTTCTGATCATCGACGAGATTTCGATGCTGCCGGCACGAAGCCTCACTCTGGTCGACGAAGTCTGCCGCCATGTCAGGGGATCGTCCGCGCCGTTCGGCGGCTTGCAGGTCGTTCTGGTCGGCGATTTCTTCCAGCTGCCTCCGGTCATACGCAGAGAAGCCGAAGCGGGCGTGCTGCCGCTCGGCTACGACGCCTACGGGTCGGGCTTCGCCCACGCCTCACCCGCCTGGCGCGATCTTGCCCCCACGGTCTGCTATCTCTCGGAGCAGCACCGGCAGAGCGACGCCACGTTTCTCGACGTGCTTGCAGCGATCCGCGCCAATGCCTGCGGGTCTCTTCATCGCGAGCGTCTTGCCGCGCGAAGGATCGAGAAAGAGCGCCTGCCCGCGGGCTGCACCCTCCTCTTCACCCATAATGCCGCGGTCGACGAGATCAACGCCCGCGCGCTCGCCAAGCTTCCCGGCGAGACGCATGTCTTCGCCATGACCACCAAGGGCCCCGACCCGTTCGTGCAGGCATTGAAGCGCGGATGTCTCTCGCCAGAGACGCTAGAGCTCAAGCCGGGCGCGATCGTGATGTTCACCAAGAACGACCCGGCCGGACGTTATGTCAATGGCACGCTCGGCGTAGTCGAGGGCTTCGACCCCGACGAGGGGAACCCGATCGTGCGCACGCGGCGCGGCCTTCGCCTCATGGCGGAGCCCGCCAAGTGGAAGATCGAGGAGATTGGCAAGGAACGGGCAAGCATCACTCAGGTCCCGCTCCGCCTCGCCTGGGCGATGACCGTGCATAAGAGCCAGGGCATGTCGCTCGACGCCGCCGTTATCGACCTCGCCCGCGCTTTCGAATACGGCCAGGGCTATGTGGCGCTGTCCCGCTTGCGGAGCCTCGCGGGGCTTCATCTCCTTGGGCTGAACGAGCGGGCGCTTCGCGTGCACCCGCTCGCGGTCGAGAAGGACGCGGAGTTCCGCGCCGCATCGGAGGCCGCAAGCGGCGCGTTGAAGGCTGACGGTGCCACTCTCGCTGAGCGGCAACAGGCCTTCATCGCGGCGGGCACCGCAAAGCCTGCCCCGAAGTCGCGCGAGCCGGGCCGCCCGGGCATGCCTTGGACGCCGCAAGGGGCTGCGCTCGATGCAATGCGAGCGACCTATGCGAAAGCCTATGCGCCCTGGACCAAGGACGACGATCTCGATCTGAAGCGCCGGCATGGCGCTGGCCAGAGCATCGACGCCATCGCCGCCGCCTTCGGGCGCAAGCCGGGCGCGATCCGCTCCCGTCTCAAGAAGCTCGCTTTGATTTAGACCCGAGCCATGCAGCTCTGCGAACCGCTCTTGGGTCCCCTATAGGGGCTATGCCCGCATACCCGTCATGGTCGTATGCTGCCTTTGACGGTCCGACTGGATGAACACCACTCGGCCTCTCGGAGGGCAGGCACATGAGCACGCCGGAACAGCGCATGGCGATGGCGAAGAAGATCGTCGAATTCGAGGCCGAGCGCGACAAGAAGGGCCATCTCGTCGTTCACAAGCTGCGCCCCGACGATGGAGGCGGCCGGTACGAAGTCGCCGGTATCAACGAGAAGTACAATCAGGAGGTTTGCGATCATCTCGTGGAGCTGATCGAGGCCGGCGAATACGCGAAGGCTGAGTCGCTGGCCACGGAGTTCATCGCCTCAAGCACCGACATCGCAGCATCCTGGACGAAGTCCGCGGCGATCGAAATCCTATTTGCGCGATAGCGTCTTCAATCGCGGACAGGGTGGGGGCGCCATGATCCTGCAAATGGCGCTCGGGTTTCAGCCGGACGGCGTGGTCGGGCCAGCCACCCGCGCGGTGATGGCCGTCGCCGAACGGGATCCTGAGCGGCTGCTCCAGGACCTCCGAGCCGCGCGCGAGAAATTCGAGCGGCGCAAGAGGGATGAGCAGAGCCCTTACTGGAAGGGCCTCGTCAATCGCTGGAACAACGCACTGAAATTCGCGAGGACGTTCCTGCCTGCCGCCCCCAAGAGCGCGGCAAAACCCGCGCTCGAGACCATGGCCGCGCCAGCGATCACGCCCGCGCAATCCGCCGGAGACCTGATCTATCTCCCGGTGAGCGACGGCACCATGCCCACTGCCGACCTCGCGCTCCCACTGCCCGCGCTTCGTCTCGGCTCGCGCGGGGCGATGGTGAAAGCCTGGCAGATCTTCTTGATCGGGCAGAAGCTCGACCCGGGCGAGCCCGACGGCATTTTCGGCGACAAGACGGACGAGGCGACCCGCGCATTTCAGACCAAGGCCAAGATCGAGGCCGATGGCATCGTCGGACGCCAGACCCTGCGCAAGGCTCTCGATCGCGGCTTCGAGCTGATGGAAGAGCCTGCAGCCGACGGCACCGGGTCGAACTTCCCGCCGAAGCCATCCTTCCCTCCGCTCGTCACCAATGCGCAGCGGCAGGCGATCTTTGGCGCTTACGATTACGTCGCAGACCCCAAGCCCCGAAACCCGGAGCATATTCGCATTCTCGGAACCTGGGAGCAGGACAACATCGTCGACGTTCCCATTCCTCAGCTCAAGAAGACGGCGATCGGCTCGAGGGCTCCGTCCACGATACGGTTTCATCGGCTTGGCGCCGCCCAGCTCCAGGGACTGTGGAAGGAGTGGGAGTCCGCCAAGCTGCTCGACCGGATCCTGAGCTTCGCCGGCGGCTTCGAGCCTCGCTTCGTGCGCGGCAGCACGGCCACGCTCTCGAACCACTCCTTCGGCTCGGCCTTCGACATCAACAGCGAATGGAACGAGAGAGGGCATCGTCCGGCGCTGGTCGGCGAGAAGGGCTCCACGCGCGAGCTCGTTCCGATTGCCCATAAATGGGGCTTCTGGTGGGGAGGCCATTTCACCACGCCGGACGGCATGCATTTCGAGGTCGCCGTGGTGAAATAGACGTTCAGCTCCGGCCAGTATCAGTTGCCACATCGGACAGAAAGCTGCGCGGCCCTTGCGCGAATAGGCCGCGATCGATGGCGATGACCGCGGCGGCCGCAGCCGCAAACAATACCGTGGCGATGCACTTGGCGACCTGCCCGGCATTCAACAGCACAGCTGCCGCGTTAAGCATCGAATGCAGCACGACCGCCGCCGGAATGGAGCGGCTGTTCTTGTAGTAGAGCCAGTTGCTGATAATTCCCGCCGGGATGATGCTGACGAAGAAATTCGCGATGAAGATCGGGTTGCCGGTCATCGCGACCTGGTTCTGATAGGTCCCGCTAATCAGCATCAGCGGCGCGTGCCAGAGGCACCACAGCACGGCGAACAGAAGCGTCGCCGTCATCATCCCGAACCTGGCCCTCAAACTGTCGACGTCGTAGCCGCGCCAGCCCATCTCTTCGAGGAGCGGCGCGAGCACGAGGGCGAGGATGACCATGGCCATCAGGTTGGAAGCGCCCGAGAGCTGGAACTGATCGCTCGGTTGACCGAGCCAGAGCGACAGCCAGATCGACACCACCATGATAGCGAAAGGGAGGACAATGGCGACGGCGAGGAAGGCGGGACGGATACGGCTGAGGTTGATGAGCCGGTCCTTGAGATCGTTCTTCAGCGCCGCGCTGCCCGATGTGAGGATCAGAACGAGCGCCGCCGCGCACGGCCCTGCCAGGCCAACGGAGTTCAACCGAACGGCATACGGCTCAAGCCCTTGTCGCGAGTCGGCATAGGGGGCGGCGAGCCAGGGGATCCAGGTTGCAAGATAGGCCGCCAGGAAGAACCGCACCGGCCTGTACTGGTATGTCCCCGTCTCGGCTCTCCTCCGATCTCGTCGCGGACGCTAGGGTGCCGGTTCTCAAGCCGCTCCGCCAGCCTGCGATAGAAGGGCCCCCGCCCTTGCCCGCTAACCTGTTGGGGACTAAGCCTTTGCGGGGCTTGCTGAATGCCCTTTCAGCCCCGACATTGGCGTGAGAATGACCTCCAAATTCATCTCAGTCCGCGGCGCACGCGAGCACAATCTCAAGAACATCACGCTCGAGCTGCCGCGCGAGAAGCTCGTGGTGATCACCGGGCTGTCGGGCTCGGGCAAAAGCTCGCTCGCCTTCGACACGATCTATGCCGAGGGCCAGCGCCGCTATGTCGAGTCGCTCTCGGCGTACGCACGCCAGTTCCTCGACATGATGCAGAAGCCCGACGTCGATCATATCGACGGGCTGTCTCCCGCCATCTCCATCGAGCAGAAGACGACCTCGCGCAATCCGCGCTCGACGGTCGGCACGGTCACCGAGATCTACGACTATATGCGGCTCTTGTGGGCACGGGTCGGCATCCCCTATTCGCCGGCGACCGGGCTTCCCATCGAGAGCCAGACCGTGAGCCAGATGGTCGACCGCGTGCTCGCGCTGCCAGAAGGCACGCGGCTCTACCTTCTGGCGCCGATCGCGCGCGGGCGGAAGGGCGAATACAGGAAGGATTTCGCCGAGCTGCAGAAGAAGGGCTTCCAGCGCGTCAAGGTCGACGGCAAGTTCTACGAGATCGCCGAGGTTCCTGCCCTCGACAAGCAGGTCAAACACGACATCGACGTGGTGGTCGATCGCGTGGTGGTGCGACCTGACGCGAGTGCGCGGCTTGCCGATAGCTTCGAGACGGCGCTCGCTCTGTCGGACGGCATCGCCATAGGCGAGTTCGCCGACCGCGCTGCCCCCACCGACGCGTCATCGCCGGGCCTGACCGGGCGAACTGGCCAGACGCACGCCGAGCAGGTCGCGCTCGATGCCAGGATCAAGACCGGTATGGGCGCCGACCAGGAGCGCATCATCTTCTCGGCGAAGTTCGCCTGCCCCGTGTCGGGCTTCACCATCGAGGAGATCGAGCCTCGCCTCTTCTCCTTCAACAACCCCTATGGCGCGTGCCCAGAATGCGACGGGCTCGGCACCGAGCTCTTCTTCGAGCCGGAGATGATCGTGCCCGACGAGAGTCTGAGCCTCGCCCGCGGCGCGATCGCCCCCTGGGCGCGCACGAGCGCGACCTCGCCCTATTACCAGCAGACGCTGGAAGCTCTTGCCCGCGCCTATCGCCAACCGATGACCAGGCCGTGGAAGGACCTGCCCAAGGAATTCCGCGACGTGATCCTGTACGGCTCGGGCGAGGACGAGATCACTTTCACCTATGACGACGGCGTGCGGCGCTACTCGACCTCGAAACCGTTCGAGGGCGTGATCAACAATATCGAGCGGCGCTGGCGCGAGACGGAGTCCGCCTGGGTGACCGAGGAGCTGTCGCGCTACCAGTCGGACCAGTTCTGCGAGGCGTGCAAGGGCTATCGGCTGAGGCCGCAGGCGCTCGCGGTCAAGATCGACGGCTTCCATATCGGCCAGGTCACCGAGATGTCGATCAGGCAGGCGGCTTCGTGGTTCGAGGCGCTACCCTCCAAGCTCACCGCGAAGCAGAACGAGATCGCCGCGCGCATCCTGAAGGAGATCCGCGAGCGGCTCGCCTTCCTCAACGACGTCGGCCTCGATTATCTCACGCTTGCCCGCGCGAGCGGAACGCTGTCAGGCGGCGAGAGCCAGCGCATCCGCCTCGCCTCGCAGATCGGCTCCGGGCTAACCGGCGTGCTCTACGTGCTCGACGAGCCGTCGATCGGGCTGCATCAGCGCGACAATGCGCGGCTGCTCGATACGCTCAAGTCGCTGCGCGACATGGGCAACTCCGTGCTCGTGGTCGAGCACGACGAGGAGGCGATCCTGACCGCAGATCATGTGGTCGACATGGGGCCAGGCGCCGGCGTCCATGGCGGAGAGGTCGTGGCGGAAGGAACGCCCGACGAGGTAATGGCGAACCCGGCGAGCCTCACCGGGCAATATCTCACCGGTTTCAAGCAGATCCCGAGCCCCAAGGAGCGGCGCAAGCCCACGCGCGGCCGCAGGCTCACGGTCAAGGGCGCGCGCGCCAACAACCTCAAGAACATCACCGTCGATATCCCGCTCGGCCTGTTCACCACGGTGACCGGCGTCTCGGGCGGCGGCAAGTCCACGTTCCTCATCGAGACGCTCTACCGCGCGGTCGCCCGCAAGCTCTCAGGCGGCCGCGAGATCCCGGGCGAGCACAAGGCGATCGAGGGCCTCGAGCATCTCGACAAGGTGATCGACATCGACCAGAGCCCGATCGGGCGCACGCCCCGCTCGAACCCAGCGACCTATACCGGCGCCTTCACCCCCATCCGCGAATGGTTCGCCGAGTTGCCCGAGGCCAAGACGCGCGGCTACAAGCCGGGCCGCTTCTCCTTCAACGTCAAGGGCGGGCGCTGCGAGGCCTGCCAGGGCGACGGCGTCATCAAGATCGAGATGCACTTTTTGCCCGACATCTACGTCACCTGCGACGTTTGCAAGGGCAAGCGCTACGACCGCGAGACGCTCGAGATCAAGTTCAAGGGCAAGTCGATCGCCGACGTGCTCGACATGACGGTCGAGGAGGCCGCCGAATTGTTCAAGGCGGTGCCGGCGGTGCGCGACAAGCTGCTCACGCTCGCTCGCGTCGGCCTCGGCTATATCCATGTCGGCCAGCAGGCGACCACGCTCTCGGGCGGCGAGGCGCAGCGCATCAAGCTGTCGAAGGAGCTGTCCAAGCGCGCCACCGGGCGCACGCTCTATATTCTCGACGAGCCGACCACGGGGCTCCATTTCCACGACGTGGCCAAGCTGCTCGAGGTGCTGCACGAGCTGGTCGACCAGGGCAACACGGTGGTGGTGATCGAGCACAATCTCGAAGTGATCAAGACGGCCGACTGGATCGTCGACATGGGCCCCGAAGGCGGCGACGCGGGCGGCGAGGTGGTGGCCGTCGGCACGCCCGAGGAGATCGCCGCTTCGCCGCAGAGCTACACCGGCCAATATCTCAAGCAGGTGCTCAAGCGCCGCCCCAGCAGCAAGACCGCGAAGCGCGCCGCCGAAGCCGCCGAGTGACGGGCCGGCGAGGTCTGGACTTAGTCGCCCGTGCGGTAGTGGCAAGAAGTATAAGCGATGCTGCGTGAGGCGCTAGACGGCTGCCGAACGTTTTGTAGTGAGCGCCGCGGCAAATCGGACGGATGCAGGTGACCAGCTCGCCTTTGAACTTGCTCACCTCCGGCACAAACGGGAAGTCGATGACCCATTGGAGGTGTCGGCTCGCTGCCGCCGGCGTTCAAACTTATCCCCAGCTCTCGGACCTGCCCTATCATCCGCATCGCCTCGTCCAGTTAAGGGCGCGCTCATGAGGCGTCTTGATCACGCCCAGCCAGATGCCTGGTTGGGCCAAAGATGCTACATGACCGTCGCGGAGCGACGGACTAATACCAACGCGCGTCACCTCCGGTCCCGAATGACGAGACGTCCAACGTGGAATTGACATGACCAGATCGATATCGACGGCGCTGATCCTCGGCCTCTTTGCGGTCTTCATCGCCCAATCCGCCGTCGCGGAGAACGCCGGCACAACGACGCCAGTCTCGCAGCTCGGCGAGTCCGAGCAGTTCGGCACGATCAAGGTCACGCTCGAATCCTTCGCCATCCAAGGGGTCAACGCGGACGTCGTGCTGCGCATGGACAATCTCGCCGACGAGGAAAAGGAGATCTCGTTCCTTCTTTTTATCGACGCGCATTCGGAGACCGGCGAGCTCGGCGATTATGATTACGCCAAGACCAATTGCGACGGGACCATACCACCTAAGGGAAGTTTCAATTGCAAACTGGCGCTCATTTTTCCCGTTGCACCGAACCAGGTTTCAATTCGGGTCGGCGAAGGAATGAAGCAAGATGGCGTCTTTTTCACCCTTGCCCGCTGACCCATCCATAGCGCGCAGGCAAGTTCAGACCTGCGGCGAAAGCGAGGCCCGCTGCCGCTAAGAGCGCGGCGAGGCGCTTAATCCTGCCCGAACGCCATCGGGTTGACCCGAGGCGGAGTCTATTGTGTAACCCGCCCTGGAAGCGCGCGCCGCTCCACCCCTCCCAAAAGAGCCCGCCGGAATGGCAGATTCGCCGAGACTCTCAGACGACGTGAAGGGCTTCCTCGACGAAGCCAACGCCACGAGCGAGCCGGCCCGGGTCGCCTGGCTCGCCTTTCTCTTTCTTCTCACCTATGTGATCGTGACGCTCGCCTCCGTCAGCCACAAGGATCTGCTCCTCAACAGCCCGGTCAGGCTGCCGATCATCAATACGGACATCCCGCTCGTCGGCTTCTTTCAATACGCGCCGGCGATGCTGCTCTTGGTCTACCTGTCGCTCCTGGTGCAGCACGTCATCGTGGCGCGGAAATATCGCCGCTTCACCGACGCCATCTTGCCCTTGGAGCGCGAGACCGGCAGCGAGCACCCCGCCCGCGAGCGCGTGCATGCTTACGCCTTCTCGCAGATCCTGGCCGGCCCGCGACCGCACCGCATCACCAAGCTCATGATGCAGCTGATCGTGTACGTGACCTTCGCGCTCCTCCCGATCGCCACGCTTCTCTATTTCCAGATCAAGTTCCTGCCCTACCACGAGGTCTGGATCACCTACTGGCATCGCTTCGCGGTGATCCTCGGCTTCGCCATGCTGATCCTACTCACGCCGATCATGCAGCACGCGCCGCCGAAGCGGAAATGGGACTTGAGGCTCGGGCCGCCGGCGGAGGCGTGGGAGGTCTCGGGGCGGCAGGTGGTCATGATCCTCCTGCTTCTGCCAATCGTGCTCGGCTTCAGCTGGCTGATCGCCACGGTCCCCGACGAGTGGATCGACCGGCGTCTCGGCTTCGCGGTGCCTGCAAGCGCGGCGATCGGGCCCGAAGGCGAGGCAAAGCTCTTGAACCCGCTTCTGCGCCGCCTCGTCTACGACCGGCTGCCTGACGACGGCAGCAAAGGATGGTGGCGGCGCTTTCTCCTGTCCTATCGCGTGCTCATCGTCGAGGACACCGATCTCGGCGTGGAGGGACCCGCCAACCTCGTGCTCCGCGAGCGCAATTTCCGCTTTGCCTTGCTCAACCGCTCCGACCTTCACCGCGCCGATCTGACCTGGGCCGATCTCCGCGCCGCGCAACTGTGGAGGACCGTGGTCAGGGGCAAGCTCAACGACACGCAAGCTCAAGGCGCGGTCCTCAAAGAGGCAGAGCTCCAGGGCGCGCAGCTGGCCTCGGCCTCGTTACAGGGTGCCGATCTGAGCTCCGCCGCGCTTCAGGGCGCCGTGTTGAGCTACGCCAAGCTTCAGGGCGCGAATTTAAGAGGCGCGCAGCTTCAAGGAGCCGATCTCCGTTTCGCGCAGCTCGAGGGAGCGGACCTCGAAGGCGCCCAGCTTCAGGATGCCGATCTCGAAGGCGCCGAGCTTCAGGGCGCGGCGTTGTCGGCGGCGGAGATTTGGCTCGCCAAATTCCCGCGCGCTCTCGCCGAGCAACGGCCCGTCCCCCTCGGCTTGGCGGATGTGAAAATGTCCGCTCCGACGGCGGAGGCCAAGGCGCAACTCAAGCAAGGACTCGAAACCGACATCACCGACCCTGAGCTGCGCGGCGTGGTGATGGCGCGTCTCGATCAGATCCTGAGCAATGAGCCGCTGAATTGGGACGATGCGTCGAGCTGGCAGGATTACGTCCAGAGCGCGATGGCGCCCACGGCTCCGGAGCTCGCCGCGTTTCATGCCAAGCTCGCATGCGACGACACCGGCGGCGCCGTCGCAGCCGCCATGGCGGCGCGCGCCAAGGATTTCGAAGCCGAGCATTTCGGCAGAAATTATGCCAAGCCCTTGGCGGAAGCGCTGCTCGACGAGACCTGCAAGGGCGGCAAGGCGCTGACCGCCGAGACGCGGGCGGCGCTCAAGAGTCTCGCGTCAGCGCCGGAGTAAGAAAACTTATCCCCGCCTCTTGATCCGCGCTTACAGTCCGCATCACCTCGTCCGTTCAAGGGCGCTCTCGCGAGGCGTTGCGATGGCGGGACGGGGTGCGGCGCCCGCGGGCTTCGTCGCAACGAAGCACTCGGGCGGCACCGGGGCTCCGCCCGGGACCAATACGAGTCCCTGCCAGGAGCTGGTACACCCGGCAGGTCATTAGCCTGCCGAGGGAAGCGCGGCCCGCTGCCGAAAAGACGTCCGCAACTAGCATGCGCTCGCTTGGCGACAGTGGCGCGTTCTTTTGATGCGCTATCGCTTCGCTGCTTGAGCGCATGTGGCGCGCCGAGAGGCGCCCGCGTGCCGCAAGGCACGAGCTAACAGATTGCGCTTTTCGGCGCGCCATCCCCCCTTTGGGGGCTGCTTTGAGAGACCTTCGCGCGGGCGACGCGGCGAAGCGATCACGCACGCCGGCTGGAGGTAGGCGTCAGGCGCGGTCGGCGACCCAAACGCCCGAGCAGACGCCCGAGGGCCCGGTCCCGTTCCACTTGCCGCTGCCATTGGCCTTGGTGAACTTTCCCATGCCGACGGCCTGACGCGGTCCGGCCACGCCATTGATCTTGGTCTTCCCCGAACCGTAAATGAGGCCGTCCAAGAAGATCTTGTGCATGACGAAGTTTCCGCTCGTCGCGGAAATGTGGCCGGCGGTGACGGCGACGCCGATGTTGATGATGCCGCAATGGCCGTTGGTCGTGGTGAGGACCATCTTCCAGCTTCCGTCGAATGGGGACGCGAAAGCGGGCGCGGCGAAAGCGAGGGTAACGAAAGCGGTCGCGAGAGCGAAGGCGCGCATACGATTGCCGATCATGGAGTCCTCATGGTTGCGTTGTCCTGCTCGCCAAGGCGAGTAGCCTGGTAGGGAGGGAAGACCTTGAACTCAGACCAGGCGATCAAAAGTCGACCGCCAAGCGGGCTCAGCGAGCTTCCTTGGACTTGAGGTACTCTTCCACTTTTCTCGCCAAGGCGCCCGCGGCCAGCACCGCTTCGCTCAGTTCCTGCTCCGAGACGCCGAACCGCTCTTTCCAGTAAGCGACCTGGTAGGATTGGTTCAGGTCAATGCAAGTCTTGTCGCTGTAGTCCCGGTTCTTGGGAGGGTTCACGCTGCCCATTTCAGCTTCTCCTGCCGCGCCCCTGCTTGCGAATCGCCGGGCGCTTCTTTGGTCATGACATCGCCCTGCCGTTCGGCTGGACTAAAGCCTCCGGCCTGAGCACTGCCACAGCATGACTCAACATTTCCGCTTCGCCAAGCCCCGTTCGGAATGAACCTGCTCGTCGTGCCCAGATTTGCCCGGACCTAGAATACCCTCCCCGCGACGAAGAGGGAGGCTCGGCTGCTTCATTCCCTAGAGGCGTGCGCTTGCCCTAGCAGGGCCTGCACCTGCACTTCTTCGTGTCGCCATTGGCGTTGGTGCCGTGCGTGCACATCCATTTGGTGCCGGCTGCGCAGCGGGTGGTGCCGAACATACAGGCGGCGTTCTGCACGAGCGAATGGCTCTTGGTCACGGCGAGCGGGTCGACTGAGCCCGAGAGCGGCGTGGCCTCCGCCCTCCACACCAGAAGTCCAGCAAAGAGCACGGCAACAATCACTGTCGTAACGAAAGCGAGCTGCTTCATGGTTGCCTCCCTAGTTCTGACGGGGGAAGCATAGCACGAGGCGGCCGACATTCCTCGGGGCGCAAGACGCGCCCGCGAGGTCGCTCGCCCCTTGCTTCGCCGCGCGGTTCGGCTTCGCTTGCTATTTCTGCGTCATGTTCTTGATGACGCCGACGAGGATCGTGAGGATCACGCCGCCGATGGCGCCGCCGGCGATATCGCCGACCCAGCCCTCGACCATCTGACCGGCGAAAGTGCCGACGAGCTGGCCGACGATGCCGCCGCCGACCGCGCCAGCGATCGCGTTGCCCAACGTGCCGAGCGAATATTGCTTGGCTGCCGCGCCTGCCGCGCTGCCACCGATTGCGCCCGATACGACCTGAACGAGAAGACCAGTGAGATCCATTTTGCTCCCCCTCGTTGCTCCGCACCCGCCATGCGGTGCCTACATATTAGGCGCTTGCTCAGGCGCGCACCAGTCGAGGTTGCCAGGGAAGAGTGGGCGTCCCCAGTTCCCCATTGACAAGAGGCCTGTCAATAAAACTTCATAATTCCTAGCGCTTCGGTCGACTATTATCGTCGCTCTCGGATGCGCGGAGTTGGGCACATGACCGGGCGGGGAGCAGTCAATCGTATGCGGTGCTTAACGCTGTCGCTCGTCACCTGTTGTCTATTGCTCGGCATCACGGCAGCTGAGGCGGCTGACGATATGGAATACAACGTGACCCTCACCGGCGCATGCCAGTATCAAATCATCATGGGCTGGGACGATTGCCAAGACAAAGCCGTCTATACGGTCTTTAAAGGCGGCAAGTACACCTTCGATTTCATCGATAAGAACAAGAACGTCTACCGCTTTGTCGGAAAAAAAGAACGCCAGATCGACAATAGCAATTTATATTCGAATATCGATACGGTGGAAACCACCATAGACGGAAAGAAGGTGGTTGACCCTCAAGCCATGGGCGGATGTACCACCAAGATCACGCCATCTGGCGATAAATTCGTCTACATAGATTGTGCCATCACCAATTCCAAAAACCTGCTCTTCAAATTCAAAATCAATAATATTACGAATGTTGAGCGGACGATCATGCAATAACTGAGAGGCAGGCGCGATCTTCTGTTCGCACGCTGTCATGCACGCCTTCGGCTTCCCCGCTGGGGCTCAGATCGGGTTGCATCTATCAACAGGTTTCGTTGGGTTTTTTGCGGACAATTAAGGGCGAATCTGCCAAGCGTCACCTGATACCGGTGCGGCCGAAGTCTAGAAAAAACCGGCCCCGGGGGCTTCTTTTGCAAGAGGAACAAATCACATGATGTCGAAGTCCGAGCTGATCCAGAAAATCTCCGATGACGTTTCGGTGTCGAAGAAGGACGTGAAGGCCGTCATCGAGTCGCTGGCCAATGTCGGCTACAAGGAGATGAAGAAGAGCGGCGAGTTCATGTTGCCGGGCTTCGCCAAGTTCATCGTCGTCAAGAAGCCAGCCACCAAGGAGCGCGCGGGCATCAATCCCTTCACCAAGGAGCCGACCGTGTTTAAGGCGAAGCCGGCGCGCAAGATCCTCAAGGTCCGCCCGGTGAAGGCCGCCAAGGACGCCGTCTGACGCAGACCCTCGGGCGCCCACCCCATCGCCGTCTGGACAGGGGTTGAGGCCGAATTTCAGCCGTTCGCCAAGCCTTGTTTGCTTTCCCGGGGCTTGTATTGTGCGCCTCTGCAAATCCGCGGAAGTGAGGCTCACCCCATGGTCGACCGGGCAGCGTTGTTAGAGATCGAGAGACGCATCCAGATCGTCGAGAACAATCTCCGCCAGCTCCAGGAGCAGGCCGCGGCCTATTCGGGCGCGGCCGACGAGGAGCGCAACGCAGATCGCATCGCCGAGCAGGAGGCGAAGCTCGACGCACTGCTTGCCGAGCGCGATGCCATGCTCGCCAAGGGCTAGCACCGCCACGCGGGTGCTGGTCTCTATTCACGCGGCAGCGAGAGTGCGCTCGCAACGACCCGACAAATTGAAGTGGCTAAGCTATCTCGCCTGTTGCGGGACCGAGACGCTGCCGGCGCCCTTGCAGTCGCCGTAGGCGGGCGTGTCGGAATAGGTCAGGCAGGACGGAGGGGTATCGCTTGGGCCGAGTGTCATCGGCATCCTGACATGGCCCACCTCGCAGGCAGTGAGCGTGAGAGACAGCAGCACCAGGATGGGAAGCTTGTTGGACATGGCTATTTCCGGGCTGTCGACTTCGTGCCGTTTACTTCGTGCCTTGGTCGCTCGACAGGGCGGCCGGGGCCTTGCAGTCGCCGTAAGTCGGGGTATTGCCGTAGCCGAGGCAAAAGGCTGAAACCGTGTCGCTCGGACCGAGCGCCATGGGCAGCGCCCCATTCTGCTCGGTCACGCAGCCGGCGAGCGCCAAAGGCAGCACCAAGATCGCAAGCCGTTTTGCCATCGATGACCCCGTGAGCGAATCGTCCGGCAGGCCGAACTCCCGAAAGATATGGCCGGAAACGAGGATTTCAAGCGCCCGGGAAAGGCCGTGACGCCTATTTCCCGCAGACCTGGGAGCCGGAGGTGCAGACGAAGGGCACGGTGATGCCGGTCCAACAGGTGGTGTAGGTGCGCGGGGTGAGATAGGTGCCGACGATGATGTTGGTCGACACCTCGGGCCGCACCGTCTTGAAGAACGGGTCGGGCTTCACCTGCTGCGCCTTGATCGAGATCGAGCGCCACCGCTTCTGAGTCTTCAGCGCGTTAGCGCTTCGCGCGGCAAGGGCCTGCGACATGCTCAAGGCCTCGCCCTGCCAATTGCCGCCGTGGGTCGCAGAGATCACCTGGCAATCGGCGAGAGCGGGGCCGGCAAGAGCCAGCGCAAAGCCTGCCGCGACGATAAGGATAGCGATCTTCGAACGGCGCATGGCCCTCCCCTCAGAACGGCCGGCAAGCAGCGGCCTGCCTGCAGCGAGCTGCCAGGTTGCCAAGGTCAAATCGCGAGCGCAATCGTTACCGAAAGAGCACAGGCGGATCGGCCCGCTTCCGGCTAAAATCCCGGCCCTCGGCTTTGGGGGCTCGCTCGATGTGGCTGCGGATCGCGGTTCTTTCCGTAGTGCTTGGTCTTGGCGGTTGCGCGGCGCAGCGCGAAAGCTATGTCGCCCAGCGCGACGCGCCGGATTTGTCATTCAAGGGCCCGCTCCGCTCCGTCTCCTTGTCTTCAGCACAGATCAAGCTTGTCCAGCAGGCGATCGCCGGCACCTTGAAAGACGCGAGCGCTCCGAGCTTCGGGAAGAGCTACCGGGCCGCAAGGAATGCCGAGGGGGAGACCGTCGTCTGCGGCTATGTCAACGGAAAGAAGTTTGCCGGCATGTTCGCCAAGACCGCGGGCGGGAAAACTCAGGTCTTGCCGATCGGGGTCGGCGTCGACGAGCAGGAGGAGGAACTCGGTCAAGCAATATTGCCGGGACAATGGCATCTACATGCCGCAATGACCGCGCTCACTGGACGGGCTTAGCGTCGGCGTCCAGCACGCCCGACTTGTAGACCCGTCCATCAATCTCGCGACCTCCTCATCGCGAATGTTCCACAGGCGCCACCAATCCGAAGGTTGCGGCGTAGGCGCCGGGATATTACTTCACCAGCATGCGCCAGGCTTCGGGCGCATGCTTCAAGGCGCCAGCGGCGGCGGCACGTATTTCTATGAGAACTTGACCGACACGCTGTCGGGCGGTCACTACAAGGGCTCGATCGTGCTGCTCTAATACCGCGCCCGTGATCACCTGCTGACGGGCGAAGAGGTTCGCAGTCTCCTCGTTCGTCAGCGCACCGTTCGCATCGGCGCGGTTCGGGCGTCCTTAGCGGCTCTTTGCCATCGTGGGGACGCGCTTACTTCTTCACGGGCGCGTAGAAGATGCTGTCGATCTCGACGATGTCGTCGTCATAGAGGCGCTTCACCTCGACCATCGTCCGTGGCGGATAAGGCGGGCCGCCCCAAAGCTCTGCTTGCGCCTTTTCCACCATAGGCGCGTAGCGCGGCAGGTCGCTGAGATAGACCGTGAGCCGGACGCAATCCTTGAGGCTCGCGCCCTCGGAGTCCGCGATTGTCTTGATGTTGCGGAAGGCCTGGAGAATTCGCGCCTGCGGATCCTTGACCAGGGTGTTGGTCGCCGGATCGATGCCCTGCATCCCTGCAACGAAGATGAAGTCGCCGGCGCGAGCGCCGAGGCTCCAGGTTCCCACGGCCTTGATGGCGCCAGGCGGATCGAGGGTTCTGACACCCTTGGGCGACTCCGCATGCGCGAAGATCGAGCTTGCCGCCAAGAGTAACGCCGTCAGGCAAACTCGCCGTATCATGTGCTCCTCCATCTAGCTCTTCGCCGGAGCGGCCGTGATGGCGCGCCTGATCGGCGCAAGCGGCGCACTGTCGTCGAACACCACGCTGCCCTGTTGCACCGAAACTCCAAGCTCGCGCCAAAGGGCATCCAAATCCGGAGCATAAGGCTTTGAGCGCATCTTGTTGTAGAGATCGGACAGGACCGTGGTGCCGGTCGCCTCGTCGCCGACGTTGAAGATGCGCTTCACGGGCCAGTTGTCCCAATCCTGCTCGTGGTTGCCGCCTTCATCGAGGATGCCGCGGAGCGCCTGTTGAAGGCCTTTCGCGTTGCCCGTCCGCTTGCGGATCTCGACATCGGCGAGCAGGCAGAACATCGCTCCGCCCCAATAGGTGCGACCCCAAGTCGGCGTGTGGTCTAGCCCACGATCGCCGGGCTCAGGCAAGCCTTTCGGCATGTCGTGTATCATGTCGCCCCAGATCTTCTGCGCCGTCAGGTCGCCCGCCTGCACGCGCGCGACCGGCTCGACATAGACGGCAATCCCTTCGGCCAGCCAAAGATGCTCATCCTTGACGTCGGGCAGAGCGAGATGGGTCATCTCGTGCACCGCCTTCCAGTCATCGTCGAGATCGGCTTCCGTCGCGTCGCTTCCGACGGTGAGGCGGATCGCTGCGCCGCGATAGCCGAAGGTCGTGCCGTTTTGCACGCCCCTCCCCGGAGCTGGCACGATCAGCACGCGCGCCGAGGCGAGCGGGAACTTACCGAAATAGACAGAGACGGCTTTCGCCGACGTCTCGAGCCAGTCCATGATCGCGCTTCGCGGCAAAGCAAGCTCGCCCGGAGCGAAGGCAACGTTGAGCGTGCCACCTCCGACCTGAAGCGGGGTCGTGGTCAGTCGATCGAATGCATCGTAAGGGAAGCGCTCGCCGGTAAACTCGGGCTGGGCGTGAGCCGGCGCGCAAGCGAGCACGCCGAGCAGCAGCGCCTGCACAAAAAGCAACGTAAGAGATTTCATCACCGGCGGAATGTGCACAGCGCCGATGGCGCGGACAAGTCGTAGACGTGCCCGGCAACCTCACACTTTCGTGCGAACGATGGCGCGGTCAGGTGAGCTGTTTGATCAGCCGCACGATCACGAGCAGGATCACCGCGCCGATGAAAGCAAGGATGATTGCGCCGAGCATGCCTCCGCCGAGCGTTAGGCTGATGCCCAAGGCGGGAAACAGGAAGCCCGCGATCAGCGCGCCGAGGATGCCGACAACAATGTCGCCGACGAGGCCGAAGCCGGTTCCTTGCACCAAGAGTCCCGCGAGCCAGCCCGCGATCGCTCCGATCACGCATGCGATGATGATTGCCGTCAGCATTGTTTTCCCCCTTGCCGAATTGGCGGTCGCCTAATCTAGCATGAGTTCGCGCCACAAAAGGGCCGAAGCCGCGCGTACCTATGGCTGCTTGCCCTCGCCGGCAGGAGATTTGTGCGATGCGAAAAGTTTCTCGTCTGAAACTAGGCGCTTTGCTTGCCGCCACCTTCGCTGCGATGGCTCTCGCCGAGCCGGCGTCAGCGGATCCAACGCTCGTCAGGATCGAGTCCGGCGAATTGCGCGGGGTGGAAGCTGACGGCGTCATCAGTTTCAAGGGCATTCCCTATGCGGCTCCGCCGGTCGGTCCCCTGCGGTGGCGGGCGGCACAGCCCGTGACGCCTTGGCCAGGCGTGCTCGACGCGACAGCGTTCGGCCCGAGCTGCATGCAGCCGGACGACGTGCGGAAATCAGAGGATTGCCTCACGCTCAATGTCTGGCGGCCAGCCGCTGCGCCTGCGCCGGTCCCGGTGATGGTGTGGATCTACGGCGGCGCGCTCGTGCACGGCAGCACGCCGCTCTACCCGGCCGACGCGCTGGCACGACAAGGGGTTATCGTCGTCAGCATGAACTATCGCATGGGGCGGCTCGGCTTCTTTGCCCACCCGGCGCTTGCGGCGGAGGCACCCGGCGAGCCGCATGGCAATTACGGCTATCTCGACCAGCTCGCGGCGCTTCAGTGGGTCAAGCGCAACATCGCATCCTTCGGCGGCGACCCTGACCAAGTAACGATCTTCGGCGAGTCGGCCGGCGGCGGCTCGGTGATGGTTCACCTCACCTCCCCGCTCTCGCGCGGCCTGTTTCAGCGAGCAATATTGCAGTCGCCGGGCGTCCCCACGGCGCGCGCCAAGGTCATTCCGCTGACCGAGCTCGCCGACGCCGAGAGGATGGGGAGCGACTATGCGCGCTCACTCGGGATCACCGAGGAGGGGGCTGCCGCGCTGGCAGCTCTCCGAGCGCTGCCGGCGGAAAAACTCCTCGAGGGCGCGTCGGCCCCGGAAGAGATCGCCGCGCTCTCGTCCGGTGCTCTCCTTCCCGGCGTTCCTGGCGCGATCCGCGACGGGCAGATGGTCGTCGAGGCGCCAGAGGCCGCGTTTGCCGCCGGGCGACAGGCGATGGTGCCGGTGATGGTCGGCGCCAACGATCGCGATCTTGGAATCGGTGTCGCCGACAGCAAGGACGAGCTGTTCGCCTTATTCGGCGCCCATGCCGACGAGGCGCGCGAGCTTCACGATCCGGAGGGTGATGAAACGTTGGACGAGCTGAAGCAGCAGGTGTTGGCCGACAAAACTCTGGTCGAGCCGGCCCGGCATCTCGCCGATGAGATGACGCGCGCGGGCCAGCCGGTGTTTCTCTACCGCTTCTCCTATGTGGCCGAGTCGGAGCGCGACAAGCTCAAGGGCACGATGCACGGCTTTGAAATTCCCTACACGTTCGATATCCCCGCGGCGCTGGTGGGCGACAAGGTCACCGATGCCGACAAGGCGATGGGAGAGCTGGCGAGCGCCTATTGGGTGAGTTTCGGCCTGACAGGCGATCCGAATGGCGGCGCCCGCCCGTCATGGCCGCGCCATGATCCGCAGGTCGACAGGATCCTCAACTTCACCAATTCCGGAGTCGTCGTCGGTCCCGACCCGCTCAAGGCTCGGCTCGATCTTTGGCAGACGGTCTGGAGCGAGAACCGTTGAACGCGGCTGAAAGAAGGAAACGCCATGTCGTTGTTGAAGACTCTCGTCCTCGGCTTCATTGCCGGGTTTCTCGCCACCCTGATCTTCCATCAGGGCCTTTGGTACGTTCTCTATCAGATTCACTTCATCCCTGCCGACCTTCCTGCTTGGCCGCTTGATCCCGTTCCGCCACTCGGCGTGCCTTCGGTGATCTCGAAGGCGTTCTGGGGTGGAGTGTGGGGCGCGGCCCTTGCCCCGCTCCTCGATCGCTATCGCGGAGCGACCTACTGGGCGAGCTGGATCTTGATCGGCGCCGTGGTCCTGACGCTGACTGCGCTCTACGTGGTGTCGCCGCTCAAGGGCCAACCAATCCCTGCGCTTTGGCCGCGCTTCTATTATGCGCTGCTGGTGAACGGCGCGTGGGGCTTCGGCACTGCGCTCTTCTTGCGGCTCGCCGGCGCGGGGCGCGCGCAATAGGCGTCTCAGCCTTCGCGGTTCGGCGTGCCGAGGATGTGGCTCTTCGGCGGCAGCATCACTTGATCGAAATCCTGGGTGAACATCGCGGCGGCGAAGAAGGCGACGGCTCTCAGCGTCTCCTTGCCGACGTTCTCCAGGTCGTGGCGCATCGGCGTCGGCAGCACGAACACGCTGCCGGGACCGACCTCTTGCGTCGAGCCGTCGTCGAGATAGAGCTTGCCGTGGCCGGCGATGACGTACTGCGTCTCTTCGGTGGCGTCGGTGTGCCAGCCGAGCCGCTTGCCGGGCTCGATTTCGTAGACGATGGTCGACGAGGCGGTCGTTCCGTGTCCGCCATAAACGGCAAAGGCACCGGCCCAGCTGACGGCCGGATCGGTCTCGCCCCAGACCTTGGTGCGCGGGAGCTTGTCGGAGGCCACGACCGGAACCTTCGAGGCAGTGGGCTTAGGTTTGGTTGCTGATGCAGGGGACATGTGCCGCTCCTCCTAGACTGCTGGGGGGTTCGAGAGCATAGCCCTTGCGCCCGCATCATGCACCCCTCGCCTACCGGCGATGCTGTCGCACGGTGCATTCGATTAAAAACTGCGCCGATCTTCACAGCCGATCGAAGACGCGGGCGAGGAAATCGCGCGCTTCCCCATAGATGCCGGGGGCTTCGCTTTCACGCGGGCCGGCGATGCAGACGACACCCTTCTCACCGGACGCGAACAGACACGCCACGGCACGGTCGATGTCGCCGCTTCCGTCGAGATCGACAACGCGAACGGGCCGGCCAAGCGCATGCGCGTGAACGATGGCACGCTCGGTTCCGCTCGAATTCAGGCCATGATTGTCGAGCAGCACCATCAGGGTCTCGCTGTC
Organism: uncultured Alphaproteobacteria bacterium; assembly: GCA_963747175.1. GTDB lineage: Bacteria > Pseudomonadota > Alphaproteobacteria > Rhizobiales > Methyloligellaceae > Methyloceanibacter. Next base: position 114,599 of record CAVVDW010000010.1, read on the forward strand.
GCGCACGTTCCATTCGGTACGTTGAGCGGGATCACCGAGCGGGGTCTCTTGCAACATCGGATAGAGCGCAAGCAGCCCAGGCGGGCGTTGCATGTCCTCCGCCCAGCCGCCCTTGGGACACCACCCGCCGCAAGGAATGCCCTTCTCGATCGCGGCATCGAGCGCGGCGCGATCGACGCCAGTCTGGCCGCCTGAGAGGATCTTCACCATGAGGGCCTCATCGCGCGCAAAAAGATGCAAATTGAGGCGAAGTCGTTTCGCCGATCGTCACCTTCTCTTGTGACTGTGTCGCCCTCCAAACAGCAAGGGGGGTGCCCATCATGGCGAAGAGTGGCAAAAGCACCGACAAATGGTCAGCCGAGGTGACGGCGCACGACCATCCATTCGATCTCGAGCCTGGTCTGTTCGCCAGCGGCTCGGCCCAGCAGATCGCGGCAGCGCTCAAGAAGTCGGCCGAGGATCCGGCGCGTCACTCGAACGATCCCTATCGCACGGCGATGTCGATGCTCGACTTCTACATCAATCGGGCCGGCGCCAAGCTGTCCCCGGCCGAGTTCAGCAAGCTCGATCAGACCAAGGCGGCTCTCCGGCAGTCCTTCGGCCGCTAGGCCGCGGCGAGCTCCTGGTCGAGAGCGGTGGCTCGCTGTAGAGCGGGCCGCTGCTCGAGCCGCGCAACATAGGCCTCGAACTCGGGCCGCTTCGGCAAGAGATTGAACATCATGCCCCAGCGTAGCATTGAGCCGACCACCACATCGGCGGCAGTGAACTGCTCGCCCATGAGGTAGGGCCCGGGCTCGACGGCGTTGGCCACGACATCCATTACAGTGTCGAAGTCGCCATAGCCGAGCATGGCGCGGCGCGGCTCTTCCTTGCGGGGGAAGGCGCGATCCGTCACCGCAGGCTCGATGCAGCTTGGGCTAAAGAACAGCCATTTGAGGTATGGTCCGCGACGCGGATCGCCGACGGGGATGTTCAGCCGCGCATGGGGGAACTCGTCGGCGAGATAGGTGCAGATGGCGGCACCCTCAGTGATCACGGCACTACCATGCTTCAAGGCCGGCACCTTGCCCATGGGGTTGACGGCAAGGAAATCAGGTGCCGACTGCTCGCCCTTGGAGAGGCTCAAGAGATGAATGTCGTAAGGCTCGCCGAGCTCCTCGAGCATCCAACGGACGATCGAGGACCGCGAGGGCGCGGCGTGATAGAGCGTGAGCTTCGCCATTGAGATACCCCTCCCTTTCGTTGCCGCATGCCACCTAAACCCCGGTTGTGGCGTTAAGATGATGCCGTTTTGGTGGGTGAGGCGATGGCGAGCCGAAAGCAAGGAACGCAAGGAACGGCAAAGCGCTGGTCGCAAGTGGTTACCGAGCATTCCGTCGCGCTCGACCTCGAACAGGGCGTGTTCACGCTCAAGGACCCCAAGAAGATCGCGGCCTCGCTGAAGCGCTCGACTGAGGCAAGCACACGGCGCAAGTCCGATCCTTACCGTTCGGCGATGTCGATGCTGACCTTCTATGTCAACAGGGCCGGCAAGAACCTGCCCGGGGCCGATCGCGACCGCCTCGAGAAGGCCAAAGACGAGCTGCGCAAGGCCTTCGGCAAACCGGCCAAGGATCGGCGCAAGGGCTAGCCCTGCTCGCTTTTGGCCCAGCCTTCGACCTCGTCGATCCAATGCTCGACGTGCTGAGAGAACGTGCCGAGCACCGCATCGAAGCTCGCCTCCTCGGCTTCCTCTCCGCCCCGCGCGGTCTGGAGCTCCTGGAACACGCCGCGATAGTCGCCGTAACCCTGCATCTCCTCGGCGCGATGCCACCAGAAATCGCCGATGAAGAAGAACTTCACCCAAGAGAACAGGCAGTCGGTCCAGTCCTCGAGGAAATAGCGGAGATGGATGCTGGGGCTGGCGAGATAGGCGCTGGCCGAAGGAAGCGTCTCACCCTTGCCCGTCGGACAGTGCTCTATTCCGGCGATTTCGACCAGGCGGCCGTCGAGAAAAGGAAGTTTGGGGCATTCGAGGAAGACGAAGCTCATGCGGTCCTCGCCGGGATAGAGCCCGCGCGGGTCGAACAGCTTGAAGTCGAGCCCCGCGAGCCTGCCCTGATCGAGCGCGATCAGAGGAGGATGCGCGCTGTCTTGCCGGTCGATCACGGTGAGGCCGGCCTCGCGCGCGCTTTCGATTAGCCCTTCGGGGCTCGAGCTGATGTAGCTCGACACGAGGATGGGACCCGGGATCGGCCGGTCGATCATTTCGATATTGGCGCGGGGGCGTAAGCCGACGCCACGCTGCTCGCTCACCAGATTGAGAAAGCCAGGGCGCTCGGGCTGCTCCGAACGGAGATAATCATCGCTCTGCATCGCGAGCCGGTGCAGGTGCCCTAAAAGGCGATTCCTGATCTTCGGATCGCGGCAACTCCCCTTCCAGGCGACAATCACGGAGGACATGGCAGCGCTTGATCCCCCTCTACGCTTACCCGCGAAACCGAAGGCGACATTGCCCGTGACAAGCGGCACACGCAAGCCGTCACCTGCAAACAGGGTTGCCTCGAAATTCACTCAAGGGAAGATCAGGGCGTTATAGTGGCGCTCAAGCGGCAGAGGGATGGCAGTGGACGGCTGGAGCGATTTCTTCATGCTCGCGGGGGCGACCGCCGGCACGTTGATCGGCCTCATCTTCGTCGTCATTACCCTTGGCGCGGGGCACGGCATCGACGGCGATGAGACCCGCACGCGCCTCTTCATCACGCCGATCCTGGTCAATTTCACGAGCGTCCTGATTGTGGCGCTGTTAACCGTCGCACCCATCTCGGCGCCATTGCGCGCCATTGCGCTCGGGCTCGTTGGCTGCGCCGGACTTGGCTATGTCATGAACCTCGCCCTGACCTCGCGCCGGCGAAGAGACACTGAGAGCTTTGAGCTGTCATGGAACGTGTTGCTCCCCATCACAGCCTATGCGCTCTTGGCGACGGCAGCGGCGGCGTGGGGGCTCAACGCCTCGTTCGCCAACACGATCGGAGCGGCAGGTTGCCTTCTGCTCCTCGTCACCGCGATCCGCAATGGTTGGGTGGTCACCCTCGTCATTGCGGGGCGATACAATTGATCCCGTTTCGCCGCGCTGTCGCGCTCAAGCGGAGAGCAGCGTGGCCCCTGTTGCAAAGGCCACGCCCTTCCCCGACCTGCGAGACGTAACGTTCGGCCGCGGGGGTCGACCGAGCAATCGCGCAAACTACGCCTTGGCGTGGTGCGCGTGAGATCCCATGCCTGCCAACATGCCGGCGACCTTCTCCGACACATAGCCGAACACGGCGCCGACGATCATCGACAGGATGACGACGACGACCGGGTTTGCCATTGAGCCTGCCGTTAGATTGGCAGCGCCGTCGGCCGACATTAGCGTCATGGCGACGACGGAGGCGAAGCCGTAAACTTGCGCCGGGATGGCGGCAAAGAGCGGAATATTGGCGAGCAGCACCATCGCCGCGACGCCGATGCCGACGCAAATGCCTGCCCAGACCGGCACGCCAAGCCTGTCGGCCATCCCCGTGCGCAGAACGACGTAAAGAGTAATCCCGGCAATGATGGCGCCGGCGGCATTGCAGAGGATGGCCGATTGCAGGCCATGCTCCTTGCCGCCGCAATGGAAGAAGCAGCCCCAGGCAATGAACGCTGCCCAAATCGCGAGCGCGCCACCGAGCGGCCCAAGAAAGAGCCAGGTGGCTATGGCACCGAGAACACCAACGCTGATAGCAAGTGCGGTATTCGAGGACATCTCATCCCCCTCTTTGGTGGAAGAGCGGGCAGATGCGCCGTATTACGCCGGCGGTCCACCGGCTCAAGATTGGAAGCTGGTTGTTCCAGGCGACTCGCTTCCCGCCGAAACGATAGACCAAAGTGGTCCACAATTGAACAAGGATTCAGCGTTTTGCCCAATCTGTAGTCAGACGTGGGGGCATGCGGCGAGGCAGGGTCCTTGAAAACGCAAGCGGCGCGGGCCTAGGTTTTCGGCGATGACCGGCAAAGTTCATGTGATCGGCGGAGGCCTCGCTGGCAGCGAGGCAGCCTGGCAGCTCGCGCGGGGCGGCGTGCCCGTCGTGCTCCACGAGATGCGCCCGGTCCGCCAGACCGAGGCGCACAAGACAGGATCGCTCGCCGAGCTCGTCTGCTCGAATTCCTTCCGCTCGGACGAATGGGAGACGAACGCGGTCGGCCTCCTGCATGAGGAGATGCGGCGCGCGGGCTCTCTCGTCATGAAGGCGGCCGACGCGCACAAGCTGCCGGCAGGCGGAGCGCTCGCCGTCGACCGGGAAGGCTTCGCCGCAGAGGTGACGCGGACGCTCGAAGATCACCCTCTGATCGAGATTTCTCGCGAGGAGATCGACGGCCTCCCACCAGCCGTTTGGGACAGCGTCATTTTGGCGACGGGCCCCCTCACCTCACCTGCGCTCACAAATGCCATCAAGACGCTGACCGGAGAGGCCGAGCTCGCCTTCTTCGATGCGATCGCGCCCATCGTGCATCGCGAGTCAATCGACATGGACGTGTGCTGGCTCCAGTCGCGTTACGACAAGGCGGGCCCAGGCGGGAGCGGCGCCGACTATATCAACTGCCCGCTCGACAAAGCCGAGTATGAGGCCTTCATCGCGGCGCTGCTCGCCGCCGAGAAGACGGCGTTCAAGGAGTTTGAGGCGACGCCCTATTTCGAGGGCTGCTTGCCAATCGAGGTGATGGCGGAGCGCGGGCCCGAGACGCTCCGCTTTGGCCCTATGAAGCCGGTCGGGCTCAGCAATCCGCGTCGTCCAGGGGTCAGGCCCTACGCGGTCGTGCAGCTTCGCCAGGACAACGCGCTCGGCACGCTCTGGAACATGGTCGGCTTCCAGACCAAGCTTAAACATGGCGAGCAGGTGCGCGTGTTCCGCATGATTCCGGGACTTGAGAATGCCGAGTTCGCGCGGCTCGGAGGGCTCCATCGCAACACCTTCCTCAACAGCCCGAAGCTGCTCGACACAAGCCTTCGGCTGAAGGCCGACCCGAGGCTCCGCTTCGCCGGACAGATCACGGGGGTCGAGGGCTATGTCGAATCCGCCGCGATAGGCCTGATTGCGGGACGGTTCGCGGCCGCCGAGCGGCTTTCAGCCTTCATGTCTCCGCCGCCCCCGACCACGGCTCTCGGCGCGTTGCTTGCCCACATCACCGGCGGGCATTTGAGCGCAGACGGCGACGGCGCCGCGCGGAGCTTCCAGCCCATGAATGTCAATTTCGGGCTGTTCCCGCCGATCGCCGTGGCCCCCCAAGGCAAGCGAGGCCCAAAGGGTCTTGACCGGAAGCGGGCGCTCGCCGCGCGGGCCTTAGCCGATCTCGATATTTGGCTCGCCCGCCCAGCGGCCGTCGCGGCCGAATAATTTCATCCCTCGCGGACAAGCACCAGCCAGAAGCGCAACAGAGAGATGTCGAAGTCGGGCTCGTTGTAAGCGCCGTTCAGATTGTCGATGACAAGCGTGCCGGCGAGTCCCGTTCCGGTTCCTTTGATCTCGACGGGGCGGTGATCCTCGGTGAGCGGCCAGCCCCTGCGATAGATCTCCTTCACCGCGTCCTGGATGTCGAACTTGACTGCCTCCCCGCTCTCGAGCCGCACGGTGAGGAGCGTGTCGGCGAGCTCAAGATGCACCATGCCGAGACCCTCGACAGCGACAGTCCGAGGCGGGATCTCGGTGGGAACGGGGCCGTTCTTCTGGAACACGACCGGTCCGATGACATGGCCATCCTTGGCGAGCCCAATCACTGCGGGCACGTCGGAATAATGGGTGAAATAAACCACGCCCGATGAGTTCGCCACGTCGGCTCGGAGCCCGAGCGCAAGCAGCAATTCGCGCGCGGTCTCCTCTGGCTTCTTGCCCGGCGCGAAGGGATCGTTGGGCGAGCCCGCAAACCACGGCGCGAGCAGATAGAGCGCGCGGTGGGTGTTCAGATACCACTCGATGCTCCGCGCGCGCCACGCATCGGTGCCGAGCGGGCTCTCGGCCGCGCCCTCGCCGCGCGGCACGATCTTGCCGCCGACCAGCATGCTCTTCTCGGTCAAGAGCTCGGCAAGCTGCTCCTTCTGGCTCATGATCGAGAAGCCGATGGCGCCGCCCGGTCCGAATGACGCGGCGAACATGAGAAACGCGAGCACGCCCGGCACGAGGCGGAGGTCGAAATTCCTGCCGCGCATGAGGCGGATGCAAGCGAGGATCAGCGCCCAGACGCCGACCAGCACCATGAGATAGCGCTGCTCGGTCACGCCATAGTCGGCGATGCGCCGGCCCACGGCGATGAACAGCAGCACAACGGGAAGCGCTGCGAGCTCGACCCAGTAGCGCCAGAACAGGCGGACGAGAGGGCCTCCAGTCTCCCGGCTCGGATAGCCGACGAGTAGCGTCCCGGCCCCCACCAAAAGATAACCGACCACCATGCCCCCGAGCGTGCCCTTGGGCAGCTCCCTGGCGAGCGCGATCTTGATGGCATAGGCGTAGAGGATCGCGGTGTAGACGAGGAGCAAAGGGACAAGCACGAATTTCACGAGCGCCGCAGCGGCGCGCATGGTGAAGTCGCCCTCCTCGCGTGCAGTGATGGGATCGGTGAGACTCCGCGGGGCGAAGGCGAGGAAGCTCACCGGCGCGACAAAGCAGAGGCTAACGGTCAGCACATGCTCCTGCCAATGCGGGGGCAGCTGAAGCGCGAACAGGATGTTCAGCGTCGCGAAGATGGCGGAGAGGCCCGCCGCGAACAGTCCGGCCCCGACAAGGGCGAGCGCTGCGCCGAGCCAAAGCCGGTGGTTGAACAACCAGAAGGTCGCGTTGGATTCGGCTCGGCCGAGATGGCCCGAAAGGCCGACGAGAATGAGCAAGGCGCAGAGCAGGAGATGCGGGCTAAGCCAGATCTCCCAGTAGAAATAGAACAGCGCCGCGATTGCCGCGATGCCTGCGATCCACAGCACCACGCGCGCGGCGAAAGAGCGCGCCCTGCTCTCCACGTAGAAGTCGACGGCCACCACCCACAAGAAGGACGCGACCAGCGCGCCCAGGATTCTGAGATCGATGTCGCGCGCGAGATCGTGGCCGAGCCGGTAGAAAGTGAGCAGACCGGCGATGAGAACGGCGAGCGGAAAGCGCGAGGCTGCGGCGCTGAGATCGGGAAGCCTTCGCCGCCACCAGGATTTGCTGGAGTGCCCGTCCATCTCGTCCTCCCTGCTTCCCTTTTCTATCGCCAGCGCGCCAAACGCCAAAGCCGGTAGAGCGGGTTGATGTCGGCGATCTCGTGCAGCGGATCGCGCCCTTTCTTCTCCAATGAAGCAAGATAAGGGTCAACCAGGGACAGGGAAACAAAGGCGCTGCGGGCCGCATGATCGAGCGCGGCGATCCGCGATCGCGCATCGCGCAATGCCTCCCTCGCCTTCACGCGCAGCTCGGCAAGCAGATCATGGAGCCCTTGGCTCATCTTGCCGGCAAGCACCTCTCCGGGCGAGGTCCCGCAACGGAGGAGCGCATCTTCGGGGAGAAAAATGAGACCGCGCGCTGCATGCACCGGCAGCGCGCGCATCAGCCCGGTCAGGCCATAGGCCTTGCCCGCCGACCGAGCGGCCTGCTCGACGCTTTCGCCCCTCGCGCCCAGGATCTCCGCTGCGAGCGCGAACACAGTCCCCGCCGTGTGGCCGAGATAGGTATCGAGTGTCGCCATGTCCGGCATGATCTTGGTCTCGACATCGAAGTTACGGGCGTCGATCAGGGCTGAGACGCGATTGCGCGAGAGCTTGCGGTGTCTCAGCGTTTCGCCGAAGGCATCGGCGACCGGGTGGCCGATCGCCTCGCCGCTTGCGGCGCGTTCGATCGCATCGCGCCACCATTGCAGGCGGATGGCGCCGAGGCCTGGCTCGCTCACGAGCTCTGCCACGCGGGAGAGCTCGGCATTCAGTGCATAAAGGGCGAAGAGGTCGACGCGGGCTTCGCGCGGGGCGAACAGCGCCGAGAGGCTCCGGTCGGGATCGGCTTCCCGCGCGATGCGCCTTACCGCCTCTCCTCGCTCGGCCTCATGCAAGCTCGGCCCGCCTTGGCTGCCTTAGGGCTCAGACTCGCGCCGGCGCGGTCCCTCTCCCCTTCGCGGGCGCGGGCGCCACGCTGAACGCGTCCCGCCTCACGCCGAGGATCAGTTGCAGGGGCGACGCGACGAAGATCGAGGAATAGGCGCCGATCACGATGCCCCAGCACATGGCGAGCGCAAAGCCGAAGATCGTCTCGCCGCCGAAAAAGAGGAAGGGCAGCATGGCGAGGAAGGTCGTCACGTGGGTTAGCACGGCGCGCGACAGCGTCTCGTTGATGGAGAGATCGAGCAACTGGACCAGCGGCATGCGCTTGTATTTGCGCAAATTCTCGCGGATGCGGTCGAAGATCACGACCTTGTCGTTGAGCGAATAGCCGATGATGGTGAGCAGGGCGGCGATGCTCGAGACGTTGAACTCGAGATGGAACAAGGAATAAAGGCCGATGGTGCCGGTAACGTCGTGGATCAGCGAGGCAATGGCCGCGACCGCGAACTGCCATTCGAAGCGGAACCAGACATAGATAAGGATTCCGAGCATGGCCACGACCACGGCGATGGTGCCGCTGGCGATCAGCTCACCGGAAATGGTCGGGCCGACGATCTCGACGCGACGATATTCGACCGTATCGCCGAGCGCCTGCTTCACCTTGGCGATCGATTCCTGCTGCTGCTGTTCCGTCGGTTGAGAGGCGATGCGGATGAGGACTGCATCGGGAGCACCGAACTCTTGGATCTGCACCTCGCCGATGCCAAGCCCGGTCACCTTGCCGCGAATATCGGCGAGATTGGCCGGGCTTTCCTTGGTCTTGATCTCGATCAGCGTCCCGCCCTGGAAATCGATGCCCATGTTCAGCCCGACGGTCGCGATGAGAATCACGGGGACCACGGTCAGGAGTGCGGAAATGATCCAGGTGATCGCCCGCATCCCGACGAAATCGATCTTGGTGCCGGGAGGGATGAAATGGATGCCTGTAAACATACGGCTATTCCTTAAATCGGTATGAGCTGCGGCCGCGTCCAACGCAGCCAATAGGCGACCATGAGTTGGGTGACGGTCACGGCAGTGAACATCGAGGCGATGATGCCAATGGTCAGCGTCACAGCAAAGCCGCGCACCGGTCCCGAGCCGAGCCAGAACAGAACCAGCACGGCAATCAGCGTCGTCACGTTGGAGTCGATGATGGTGATCAGCGCCCGCGAGTAGCCCGCATCGACAGCGGCATAGGGAGACTTTCCGGTCCTGATCTCCTCGCGGATGCGTTCGTTGATCAGGACGTTGGCGTCGACGGCGATACCGAGGGTGAGCACGATGCCGGCGATGCCGGGAAGCGTCAGCGTCGCGCCCATTAGGGAGAGCACGGCGAAGATCAGGGCGATATTGAAGATGAGCGCGATGTTGGCGAACATGCCGAACAGGCCGTAACCCGCCAACATGAAGATCATCACCAACGCGAGGCCCATGAGTGCAGCTTTCTTGCCGGAAGCGATCGAATCCGCGCCGAGGCTCGCGCCGACGGTCCGCTCCTCGATGACGGTGAGCTTGGCAGGCAGAGCGCCCGACCGGAGCAGGACCGCGAGGTCGTTCGCCTCTTGAACGGTGAAGTTGCCGCTGATCTGGCCGGTGCCGCCGAGGATCGGCTCGCGGATCACCGGCGCCGAGATCACCTTTTCGTCGAGCACGATGGCGAAGGGCAGCCCGACATTCTCCTGCGTTACCATAGCGAAGCGCTTGGCGCCCGCCGCATCGAAGCGGAAGGTCACCACCGGCTCGCCGGTGCGCTGATCGAACGAGGCTTGCGCGTCGACCAGGTTCTGGCCGCTCACCAGCACCTGGCTTTTCAGCACATAGGGAATCTGTGGAGATCCCGGCGGCGCGCCGCTCGGAGGATTGCCATAGACGAGCTCGTCGCCCATCGGCACTTGCTTGTTCTCTGCCACTTGCGCCGCGTTGACGGACGGGTCGACCAGTTTGAACTCGAGCTTGCCGGTCTTGCCGATCAGCTCCTTCAGGCGCTGGACGTCCTGGATGCCTGGCACCTGCACGAGAACACGATTGCGCCCTTCACGCTGGATGCTTGGCTCGGTCGTGCCGAAGGCATCGACACGCCGTCTGATGGTCTCGATCGAGGCCTGGATGGCAGAGCCCATGCGATGGGTCAGCCCGACATCGGTGATGGTCAGGGTGACGCTGTCGGTGCCGTCGCGGGCGACGTCCATGTCGTAGCCGGAGAAGCCGGAGAACACGCTGCCGCCGATCGGCTGGGCCAGCTTGCGCAGCTCGCCATAAGCCTTGTCCATGTCGGCGGGGTCGCGGATCTTCACCGAAACCGAGCGATTGGCGGTGTTCTGGGCGAGGTCGGTGTAGCCGATACGCGCGCGGCGAAGCGTCTCGCGCACGTCGCCTCTGATGGTGTTCAGCCAATCATCGACCATCTCCTTCTCGTCGAGCTGATAGAGGAGATGGGCGCCGCCTTGCAGGTCGAGGCCGAGATTGACCTGCTTGTGCGGAAGCCAAGCGGGCATGCGGGCCATGGTGGCGGCGGGGAAGAGATTGGGAAGCGCGAACAGGATGCCGCCGATGACGACGGCAAACACCAGGATCAGCTTCCATCGTTGGAAATGCAGCATGAAGCCTTGAAACTCCAGTCAGGCTAGCGGTTGAAGCATCGGCGCAGCGCGCGCCTCACTCCGATGCGGCCTTGTCCTTTTCCTTGTCTTTATCCTTGTCCTTGGCCTTAGGGGAAGCGGTTGCGCCCTCGCCCTTGCCGCGCACTTCGGAGACGGTCGAGCGCAGGATCTTGATTTTGACGCCCTCGGCGATCTCGACCTGAAGCTCCTGATCCTCGACCTTCGCCACCTTGCCAATGATGCCGCCAGAGGTCACGATCGTGTCGCCGCGGCGGATAGCGGCAACCATCGCCTGATGCTCCTTGAGCCGCTTCTGCTGCGGCCGGATCATCAGGAAATACATGATGCCGATGATTAGCATGGTCGGGATAAGCAGGCTATTCAGCATCCCGAACGTGTCCTGGGCGGCTTGAGCGTAGGCGAATCCGGTCATTGCTCCTGTCCTTTGCTTGGCTTAAGGATGGCCGCCCTCGGCCAACGCGGCCTTTTTCAGGCCCTTATCGCGGCCTTTTTCAGGCCCTTATCGCGCGAAGTGGCGCGACTATAGCGGCCAATTGAGCCTTTGCAACGGGCGTGGACCATGAACTTTCAGGAGCCGATCTCGGGGCTTATCGAGCGCATCGCCAGCGCGCTCGAGCGGCTCGGGCCCCGCGAGCCGGAAACGCCGGAATTCGAGGGTGCCGACGCCTTCGTCTGGCAGGCCGAGACCGACGGCTTCCTGCCCGTGGTCGAGGTCAATCGCGTGCCGCTCTCGCTGCTCAAGGGCATCGACTCGATGCGCGATATCCTGCTCGCCAACACGAAGCGCTTCGCGAGCGGGCTGCCCGCCAACAACGCGCTCCTTTGGGGCGCGCGCGGCATGGGCAAGAGCTCGCTCGTCAAGGCGGTGCATGGCGAGGTCGAGGGGGTGAAGCTCGTCGAGATCCACCGCGACGACATCGCCTCCTTGCCGAGGCTCCTAGCGCATCTCCGCGCCGAGCCGGGCAAGCGCTTCATCCTGTTCTGCGACGATCTCTCCTTCGAGGCGGTCGACACGTCCTACAAGTCGCTCAAGGCCGTGCTCGAAGGCGGCATCGAAGGGCGCCCCGCCAATGTGCTGTTCTACGCGACCTCGAACCGCCGGCATCTGATGCCGCGCGAGATGGTCGATAACGAGCGCTCGACCGCCATCAATCCTGGAGAGGCGGTCGAGGAGAAGGTGTCGCTGTCCGACCGCTTCGGGCTGTGGATCGGCTTCCACAATTGCAGCCAGGACGATTATCTTGCGATGGTGCGGGCCTACGCGAAGCATCACGGCCTCTCAGTCCCGCAACAGGAGCTCGACAGGGACGCGCTCGAATGGGCACGCGGCCGCGGCAGCCGCTCAGGCCGCGTCGCCTGGCAATTCATCCAGGACCTCGCCGGCCGGCTCGGCAAGACGCTCTAGCTAGTCGGCGCTTGCCGCCTCGCTGCTCATGAACTTGGTGGGATCGACGGGGCGCGAGCCCTTGCGCAGCTCGAAATGCACCTCGGGCTGGCTGACAGTGCCGGTAGCCCCCGCCTTGGCGATGACCTGACCGCGCCGCACCTTGTCGCCGCGCTTAACCAGGATTTCCTCGTTATGCGCGTAGGCCGACACCCAATTATTGGCGTGGCGGACGAGGACGAGATTGCCGTAGCCCTTGAGCTCGTTGCCGGCATAGGCGACGACGCCGTTCTCGGCAGCCATGACCGAGGTCCCTTGCGGCACGGCGAGGTCGATGCCGTCATTATGGCCACCGTCGGGCTTGGCGCCGAACTCGGAGATCACGCGGCCCTTCACCGGCCAGCGGAAGCTGTTGCCGGACATGGGATCGGGCGTCGGCAATTGCTCGTTGATTGCGACGCGGCCGCTTTCCTCGCCGGTTACCTCGGGAGAGGCTGCCGCCTCCCCGGTTCCGGGCTTTGCCTTCTGATCCGGCTTGCCCTTGGTTTTGGCTGGCTTCGCCGGATTGTCCTCCTCCTCGGCAAGCGAAGTGCCCTGACCAGGGCTGCCCTGCCCTGAGGACGCTGCACCCGGCGCCGTAATGGTCGTGGTCTTGACCACATGGACTTGCGGCTCGGTCGGGCTGTCGGGCTTCGGCTCGTTCGAGGCGACGTCTTGCGCGGCCTTGGGCGGCACCGCGAGCACCTGGCCGATCTGGAGGCCGTTGGCGCGGAGCTTGTTGCGCGCGATCAGCGCCTTCTCGCTCACCCCGAGCTTCTCGGCGATCGAGTGGGGCGTATCGCCCTTCTCGACCTTGTAGGTTTCGCCCGCAGGCGCGGGCGGCGCGGCCTCTGCCGTCTGCGGCTGAGCCTTGGCGCCCGGGATGACGAGCTCCTGGCCGACATGCAGGCGGCCGTCGCTCAGATCGTTGGCGCCCATGATTGTCTCGATCGGCACGCCGTAGCGGCGCGAAAGCACCGAAAGTGTGTCGCCCTTGCCGACCTTGACGTGCAGCCCGGCGACCGGCTTGCCGGTGACCGGCTTGTCGTCGCGGAGCGCGCTCTCGCCATGCGGAGCGATGCCGCCTGAATAGGTCGCGCGCGCGATGCGCGAGCGGTCGGGCGGCGGCGCTGGAGAATAGGATGCGGGCTTGGGCGTATAGTTGGGCGGCGGCAGCGTGGCGCGATCGACCTGCCCCTGGTAGCTCCCCGCCGAGCTATAGACGGACTCAGGCGGCACAGGGATCGACGACGTCGTCGAGGGGTCGGTATTCCCCTCGCCTGAGTTGTTGTCTGTCAGATTGAAGGAGGGAAGGTCGAAGCGCGACATGCTCGAGCTGCAGCCCGAAACGCAGAGCGCAACACCGGCCGCCGCCAGAACTCCCCAAGCGCCGCGGCCGTAGCCTGACCAGAACGCCTGTCGCATTCCCCTCAGATCCCTCAACTCCCCACCCCTCTCGGAGTAAAGCGCGCGAGCGGTTACCAAGCTGTTAAGACTCTTAGGCGCGCGCACGAATGACTCGCTTGCTTAGCCTCTATCAGACTTAGCGCTTGCCGCTCTTCGGCTGGCGCGCGCCAACCCCCGCGCGGCCATGAACCAGTGGCACGAAGCGAACGGGAAGAAGCTCTGTCTCGCTTATTCCGGCTTCGCTCTTGTCGATCTGAACGAGCAGCTGGGCGTCGCGCGTCTCGCCCAAGGGGATGATCATGCGGCCGCCCAACTTGAGCTGGTCGATCAGCGCGGGTGGGGCCTCGGGCGCCGCGGCTGTGACGATGATGCGGTCGAAGGGCGCTTGCGGCGGCCAGCCGAGCCAACCGTCGCCGATGATGCTGGTGACATTGGTGATGCCGAGCCTGGCGAAGCGGCGGTCGGCCGCCTTCTGCAGCTCGCGCCAGCGTTCCACCGTGTAGACCCTGCGGCAGAGATGAGACAGCACCGCAGCCTGGTAGCCGGAGCCGGTGCCGATCTCCAGGACCTTGTGGCGCTCGTCGAGGTCGAGATGCTCGGTCATGAAGGCGACCACGTAAGGCTGGGAGATCGTCTGGCCGCATTCGATAGGGAGCGCGATGTCCTTATAGGCATGGTCCTCGAAGGCCGGATCGACGAACACATCGCGCGGCACAAGCTCGATCGCGCGCAGCACCTTGTTGTCACGGATGCCGCGACGCCTGAGCTGCATGATCAGCTCGATCTGTTCGTGGGCGCTCGCCATGTCGTCCCACCCCTCTTCGAGGTGGCTAGGGCTGAGTATCCGACAATTCTCAACCTTTGTGGCAAAGACTATTGCCGCGAACCGTTCAAGACTTTGGCGAGCTTGGTTCTCGTCTTGCGGTCGGTGTAGTCGAGGCAGAGCGGCGTGACCGAGATCAGATTCGAGCGCACCGCCCAGAGATCGGTGCCCTCGGGCGGCTTGGCGCGGCGCCGCTCGAAGCCGATCCAGTAATAGGCGAGCCCGCGCGTATCGAGGCGATCCTCGATGCGCAGGAAGCCGGGATTGCGCTGGCCCTGCTCGGTAGCGACCCAACCGCCGACCTTTTCCGGCGCGCAGGCCGGGTAATTGATGTTGAGCACGATGCCTTCCGGCCAGCCGGCGTCGAGCAGCTTGCGGACGAGGTCGGCGCCGTGGCGCATGGGCGTCTCCCAATTCGGCGCGCCCTGCTCGGCGCTGCCCTCGGCTTCGAGCGCGAGGCTCATGGCGATGGAGGGCACGCCAAGCAGAGTGCCCTGGATCGCGCCCGCGACCGTGCCCGAATAAGTGATGTCGTCGGCCATGTTCTGCCCGCGATTGACGCCGGACAGAACGAGGTCCGGCGGCTCGTCGCGCAGCAGATAGCGCACGCCCATGATGATGCAGTCGGTGGGCGTGCCCTTCACCGCATAGCGCCGCTTGCCGAGCTCGCGCATGCGCAAGGGCTCGGCGAGGGTGAGCGAGTGGGAGGCGCCGCTATTGTCGGTCTCGGGCGCGACCACCCAGACATCTTCGGTGAGATCGGTCGCGATTTTCTCCAGCACGTCGAGGCCCGGCGCCTCGATGCCGTCGTCGTTGGTGATCAGGATGCGCATCTTACGCGGCGGCAGTGATCTTGGTCAGGCCGCCCATATAGGGCTTCAGCGCCTCGGGGATGCGCACACTGCCGTCCGCCTCTTGATAATTCTCGAGCACGGCGATCAGCGCGCGCCCGACGGCGACGCCAGAGCCGTTCAGCGTGTGCACGAAGCGCGTTTCCTTGGCGCCCTTGGGTTTATAGCGCGCATTCATGCGGCGGGCCTGGAAGTCGCCGCAATTCGAGCAGGAGGAAATCTCGCGATACATGCCCTGCCCCGGCAGCCAGACCTCGATGTCGTAAGTCTTCTGCGAGGCGAAGCCCATGTCGCCAGTCGAGAGCACGATCACCCGATAAGGAAGTTCGAGTCTTTTCAACACGATCTCGGCGCAAGCTGTCATGCGCTCGTGCTCTTCCGCCGATTGCTCGGGCGTGGTGATTGAGACGAGCTCGACCTTGTTGAACTGATGCTGGCGGATCATGCCGCGCGTGTCCTTGCCGGCGGCTCCGGCCTCGGCGCGGAAGCATGGCGTGCCCGCGGTGACCCGCATTGGCAGCTTGGCCTCGTCGACGATCTCCTCACGCACGAGGTTGGTGAGTGGCACCTCCGCGGTGGGAATGAGCCAAAGGGTATCTCTTATCGGCGTGGCCATATGTTTGATTACTGCGCCGGTAACAGGATCGATCTCGTCTGGCGGAACCTCAGCCGGCGACGACCGCCTCGTCGGGAACTGATCGTCCTTGAATTTCGGCAGTTGGGCGGTGCCGAACATGGTGTCGTCGCGCACGAGAAGCGGCGGAGCGACTTCGGTGTAGCCGTGCTCGGTCGTGTGCAGGTCGAGCATGAATTGGGCGAGGGCTCGTTCGAGCCGCGCTAGAGCACCCTTCAACACCACGAAGCGCGCGCCCGAGATTTTGGCGGCCGTTTCGAAATCCATCAGGCCGAGCGCCTCGCCGATCTCGAAATGCTGCTTCGGCTGGAACGAGAACTTCTTTGGCGTGCCGAACTTACGCTTCTCGACATTGGCTTCGGCATCGACGCCGACCGGAACGTCGGCAGCGGGAGTGTTTGGGATAACCTCAAGCGCCTTCTTGAACTCGTCGTCGAGCCGCTTCTCGTCGGCCTCGCCGGTCTGAATGGCGCCCTTAAGCACCGCGACTTCATCCATCAGGCGCTTGGCGGCAGCTTCGTCCTTCTTGGCCTTGGCCTGGCCGATCTCCTTCGAGGCGGCGTTGCGCGCGGCTTGAGCCTCCTGCAATTTCTAAATCGTCGTACGCCGTTGCTCGTCCAGGCTCAGAATTCGATTCAAGATCGCTTGCGGGTGATCGATACCGCGATCGGTCAGCCCCTTGAGAAAGGCGTCCTGGTTGTCGCGGATCCATTTGACGTCGAGCACGGGGTGAACTTCCTCGCGGAATGAAGAGGCCTGATCGAAGCCTCGTATAGGGCCGTATGCCCCGGAGCGTCCACCCTTCAGTCGGAGCGGAGAGAGACGATGGCGAGCCGCCCGTCGGTGCGCCAGGGGTCGCCACCGCCGTTATGCCCCTCGAGCTCGGTGTGGAATCCGTCTTTCCATTGGACCGACTGCACCACGCCAGCTTGCTGCAGCTCGGCCACGAGGCGGTCACGCTCGGCGTCAATGTCGGGGGCGATGTGATGGGTGACCTGGCCTGTGGTGTGGCTCAAGCCCACGCTGGTATCGTAGGTCGCCGCGCCGAACCACCCTTGGCGTCCTTCATAGAGCTGATCCCACAGCCAGAAGCGGACATGGTGGCGCTTGCCGGGACCGCCCGCCAGCGGCTGCTCGAAGGCGAGGTCCTGCTTGCGGCCAAACAGAAAGAGATTGCTCACAGGGGCATCGTCATCGGACCGATGCAGCACGGTGTCGGCGGCGATGCGAACGCTGCTGGCCAAGGTGATCTTGTCGGCCGGATACCACCCGGCTGCCGTCATGGCGCGCACGAGCTCGGCTTCGCTTCCCACGAGCCCGATATTGATGGGATCGCCGGGATGGCCGTCGCCCGTCTCCGTCAGCCGCGCCGGCTGGACAAGGAACGGGTGACGGCGAAAGTGGAGTACCCACAGCTTGGGGATGATCAGATAAGCGGCAATCGCCCAGACCAGGGTGATCGCGAGCAGCGTCTTGGTGTCGAGCAGATGGAGATGCAGCACGGCGCGTAATCAAGCCGGCTTGCCGGCGGGCTTGCCTTTGGATGCGGCGGCTGGATGGGGCGCGGTCGCGGCGCGCTGCTTCTCGGCGAGCTTCACGGCGAAGATCGAGGCCTCGTAGAGCAGCACGGTGGGAATGGCGAGCGCGAGCTGGCTGATGGGGTCGGGCGGCGTCAGCACCGCCGCCACGATGAACACGCCTAGAATGGCGTAGCGCCGCTTGGCGCGGAGGTCGTCGGCGGTGATGAAGCCGGCGCGCGCGAGCAGCGTGAGCAAGACCGGAAGCTGGAAGCAGATGCCGAAGCCCAGGATGAGCGCCATGATCAGCGAGAGATATTCGCTCACCCGCGCCGTGAGCTGGATGTGCACCTGGCTGTCGCCCGTCTGCTGCATCGACAGGAAGAACTTCATGGCGAGCGGCATCGCCACGAAATAGACGAGCGCGGCGCCGATCAGGAACAGGATCGGCGTGGCAACGAGGAAGGGCAGGAAGGCCTTGCGCTCGCTTTTATAGAGGCCGGGCGCCACGAACATGTAGATCTGCGAGGCGATCACCGGGAAGGCGATGAAGATCGCGCCGAACAGGGCAAGCTTCACCTCGGTGAAGAAGAATTCCTGCGGCGCGGTGTAGATCATCTCGATCGGCGCGTCGCTGCCAGCCGCGAGTCGATAGGGAAAGAGCAGGAGGTTATAGATCGGCTTCGCGAAATAGAGGCAGACGAGGAAGGCGACGAAGATGGCGAGCAGTGCCCAGATCAGCCTTCGCCGGAGCTCGATCAGATGCTCGATCAGCGGCGCCTTGGTTGACTCGATGTCCTCATGCGTCACGGCTTGGGCTCCGCCTTGGGAGGCTTGGGCTCAGCCTTCGGTTTCGGCTCTGCTTTGCGCTTGCGGGGTCTCGGCGTCTTCGCGGTGGCTTCCTTCGCTGCAGCAGTCTTGGGCTTTGCCGCGCGCTTCGCCTTCGCAGGCTTGGCCTGAGCGGGCTCGGTGACCTCTGGCTCGGCCGAAGCCGTCTCGGCCGCGACGGACCCTTTCCCATTGGTCGGCCCTGGCGCAGGAGTGGCGGAAGGGTTCGGCAGCATGATCGGCTTGTCGATCGGCGCCTTGAGATCGAACGAGGGCGTCTCGTCACGCACGCTCTCGATCGCCTTCTTGACCTCCTCCATCTCGGTCTCGCGTATCGCGTCCTCGAACTGGCGCTGGAAGTCGGCGGCAGCGCGGCGGAGCTTGCCGGCATAATGGCCGAAGGTGCGCATCAGCCGCGGCAGGTCCTTGGGCCCGACGACGACGATCGCGACGACGGCGATAACGAGAAGCTCCGACCAACCGATGTCGAACATGGGACGTGATGTAAGGCCAAAGACGGGATTGGCGAAGAGCCTCGCCCGAAGCGGGAGCCTAGACTAGCCCGATTTCTGCTTGCGCGGCGTCTTGGCGCGGGAGGCGGTCTTGGCGGTGCGAGGCGCTGCTGCCGCCGCTTCCTTGTGCTCGATGACCTTGGGCTCCGGCTCCTTTGCCGGCTCCTCGTCCTCGGCCATGCCCTTCTTGAAGCTCTTGATGCCCTGGGCGACGTCGCCCATTAGCTCCGAAATCTTGCCACGGCCGAACAGAAGCACGAACAGCACGAGCACGATCAGGATATGCGACCAGCTCAATCCCATCAGTGATCTCCAACGCGGGCGCTCCGCCCTGCGCGCCTAATTCCGGGGCACTATGGCAGTAAAGCCCGCCCCCCTCAAGCAGGGGCTCGGCTCTAGCGCGAAGGGCCCTGAGCGCCGTTCTCGGCCTCGAACACGAGCACGGCGCCGGCATCGACGCCGACCCCGATCTCGGTGCCTTGGGGCGGGACGTCGCTTTCCTTGACGCGGGCGAGGATCGGCGCGTCCAGGCCCTGGACCGCCACCTCGACCAGGCCCACATCGCCCAGGAAGCGCGTATCGAGCACGCGGCCGGGCACGCCCTGCCCTGCCGCGAGCAGACGGACGCCGAGCTGGCGCACGCATACGATGGCCTCCTTGCCGTCGGCGATCCCTCCGGCGAAGAAGCGCCCGAGCGCGGTCGTAGCGCTTCCCTGCTCCACCCGCGCGGGCAGCTCGTTCAGGTGGGAGAAGGTGCGCGCGGCGAGGATGTCCTTCGGCGCGCGGTAGAGATCGAGCGCCTTGCCGGTCTGCACGATGCGGCCTTTCCGCATCAGCGCCACGCGGTCGCCCATGCGCATCGCCTCCTCGGCGTCATGGGTGACGATGATCGAGGTCGCGCGCGTCTCATGCAGAATGGCGAGCGTCTCCTCGCGCATGCTCTCGCGAAGCCTGGGGTCGAGGCCCGAGAAGGGCTCGTCCATCAGGAGCACGCTCGGACGTGGCACAATGGCGCGGGCAAGCGCCAAGCGCTGCTGCTCGCCGCCCGAAAGGATATGCGGGTACTCGTTCGCGTAGTGGCCAAGGCCGACGCGCTCGAGCGCGGCGAGCGCTTCCGCCTTCGCCTCAGCCCGCGTGAGCGACTTCAGGCCAAAGGCGACATTGTCGAGGACCGAGAGATGGGGGAACAGCGCGAAGTCCTGGAACATCAACCCCACGCCGCGCTTCTCGGGCGGCACGAAGCGGTCAGGCCCAGCGACCTCCTGATTGTCGATCAGCACGCGGCCTCCGGAGGGGCGCTCGACGCCGGCGGCAATGCGAAGCAGAGTGGTCTTGCCGCAGCCCGACGGCCCGAGCAGGCACACGATCTCGCCGGGCTCGATGTCGAGGCTCACATGATCGAGCGCGAGCCCCTCGCCGAAGCGGCGCGAGACGTTCTCGAAGGTCAACCGCGCGGCGAAGGTGACGGCCGCCTTGCCACGGGCGGTCTTGCCGCTCGCGGGATTGCGTCGCTTGGCGGCGACGGCGCGCGTGCGCGCTTTCAGGGCCTCGAACATGGCGCTGATCTACGCGGTTCGGCGCGCCCCACGCAACCCTGAGCGAGCTCTCTCGGACTTCGGTCTGAGGGCGCAAAGCCCGTTGCCGCTAGGAATTATCGGCGGCGTGTTGTTCACTGAAAGCCGGCCGCCATTGAGGATCATTGCAGCGATGAACGAAGCCGTGCCCCCAATCAAAGTCCATCACCATAACCACTATCTCATCTCATTCTTCGCCGGCCGGGAGCAGGCCGCGCGCTTCGCCGAGGAGCGGAACTGGGTCGACAATTCCGCCATCAAGCTGGGCACCGCCATGTACGCAATCCACAGTGGCGCCGAGGCCGTGGTCTATGACACCTTTACCAGCGTGGCCCACGCAGAATTCGTCCGCGGCTATTTGGAGAAGATGGGGATCAGAAAATTCACCGTGGCGCTCAGCCATTGGCACCTTGACCACATCGCCGGCAATGCCGTGTTCGAAGATTGCGCCATCATCGCCCCGTCGCTCACGCGCGACGCACTGGCCAGGCACCAAGCCGACATCGAGGCGGGCAAGGTATGGGGACCGCCGGCCATCAAGCCGCTCGTCTTCCCCAACATCATGTTCGACGACCATTTGGAAGTCCGCGTGGGAGAGATCGTCCTCGAGCTTCGCCGCATGAACATCCACAGCATCGATGGGTGCGTCGTCTATCTCCCGAAGGATGGGCTCCTCCTCGCCGGCGACACGCTCGAGGACCCACTGACCTACATGATCGAGGTGGAGAACCTCGCCGAGCATCTGAGGAACTTGAGAGAAATGCAGGGTTGGGACATTGCCAAGATCCTTCCCAATCACGGCGATCCAGACCTCATCGCGACGGGCGGATTCGACAAGACCCTGATCGACGCGACAATGTCCTATGTCACCAAGATGCTGTCGAGAGCCCACGACCCAGCCTACCTACAGGGCACGATGGAGGACTTTATCGGCGACTCGGCCGCGAAGGGTTGGGTCCATCCCTTCGAGCCCTACCGCGAGGTGCATGAGCAAAATCTCAAGCTCGTGCACGACTATTGGAAGGACAAGACCCTGCCGGAGATCGCACCTTAGCTGCGCGCCAATCAGGTGGGGTCGCCCGCTTCGTCTTCGTCGTCGGAGAGCGGCTCGTCGGCCGGCATCTCGTCCTCGAGCGGCTCCTCGTCGTCGCGGAGCGTCGGCGCGTCGTCGGGATTGGGCATGGAGAAGCCGGGCGGAAGCGAAGAGTCGAGCAGCCCGGCGCCTCTGAGCTCGTTCAGCCCCGGCAGGTCCTGGATCTGGTCGAAGCCGAAATGCTCGAGGAAGCTCTCGGTCGTGCCGTAGGTCACGGGGCGGCCCGGCGCGCGGCGGCGCCCCCTGAGTTTGATCCACCCCGTCTCGAGCAGCACGTCGATCGTGCCCTTCGACGTCGACACGCCCCTGATCTCCTCGATCTCGGCGCGGGTGACCGGCTGGTGATAGGCGATGATGGCGAGCGTCTCGAGCGCCGCGCGCGACAGCCGCCGCTGCTCGACCGCCTGCTTCTCGAGCAGGAAGGAGAGGTCATCGGCGGTACGGAACGCCCATTTGCCGGCGACGCGCACGAGATTGACGCCGCGCCCGGCATAAATGCCCTGCAACTCCTCGAGCAGAGCGCGCACATCCTCGCCCTCGACGAAATGTTGCGCGAGCTTAGCCTCGTCGAGCGGCTCTGACGCGGCGAACAGCAGGGCCTCGACGATACGCAGCTTCTCGCGCCGGTCGGTCGATTGCAGGGCGATCACGTTGGACGGGAGCGGTAATCGGAGACGCGGGGTCTTCTCCTCGCGCTCCGTCTCGTCTCCCGTCATCGTGGCTACCCTACTCAATTGCTTCGCTGTCATGCGCGGCCTCGTCCTTGTTTTTCCCTCAAGCTTTTCATCTTACGCGGCTCGGTTACGGCGGCGGATCATAAGCGGGGCGAACAGCTTCGACTGGCTGATCTCCAGCGCCCCTTCGCGTGTCATCTCCAATGTCGCGGTGAAGCTCGAGGCGAGCGCCGTCTTGCGCAGCTCAGGCTCTACCAGGAACTCGGCGAGAAGTTGGTCGAGCGGGGCCCAGTCGCAAGTGATGCCGAGCAGCCGCTCGAGCTCCTCGCGCGCCTCCTTCAGCGACCACACCGTGCGCTGGCGGATATGCCAGGTGCGCGTCGCGGTGCGCTGGCGCTGCTGGGAATAGGCCTTGAGCAGGTCGTAGACATTGGCGCCGTAGACGCTTTTCTTGGTGATGCGGGTCGGCTCGGGCAGGCCTCTTCCGAACACGTCGCGGCCAAGCCGCTTGCGCGTCATGAGCTGGGCCGAGACCTCGCGCATCGCGTGGAGACGCTTCAGCCTGAAGGCGAGCAGAGCGGCAAGCTCCGCGCCGGTGGGTTCGCCCTCCTCCGACGGCTCGGAGGGAAGCAGCAACTTCGACTTGAGGAAGGCAAGCCACGCCGCCATGACGAGATAATCGGCGGCGATCTCCAATCGGAGCCGGCGAGCCTCCGAGATGAAGTCGAGATATTGCTGGGCGAGCGCGAGAACGGAGATCCTGGCGAGGTCGACCTTCTGGGTGCGGGCGAGCGCAAGGAGAAGATCGAGGGGCCCCTCGAAGCCCTCGACATCGACGACCAGCGTCTCATCGGGCGCCACGTCCTGGCGCTCCTCGGTCGCGTCCCAATCGGACAGGCCAGGCTCCTCTGGCTCCTCCGCCATCGTGTTTTCGGTCTCGTCCATCATGCGACAGGTGTCCCAGCGGCTTCGCTCACGAGCGCCATCGCCTCCGTCTCATCGAAGGGCTCCGGCGCATGCAGGAAGGAGCGGGCACGGGCGAAGCGCTCGGCGGCGATCCCTTCGAGCGGCGGTACGGCGCTCGCCGTCTCCACCATCTCGGCGAACTCCCCGCTGCAATGAAGCGCCACGTCGCAGCCGGCTGCGATCACGTCGCGCGCGCGCTCGGCGAAGGGGCCGCCAAGTGCCTTCATGCCGATGTCGTCGCTCATCACCAAGCCTTCGAGCCCGATCAATCCACGAATCACTTCCCCCATTATAACGGGCGAGATGCTTGCCGGTCGCCGCTCGTCGTAACAGCGCAAGAGAACGTGGGCGGTCATGGCGAGCGGAGCATCGCGAAGGGCCTGGAAGGGGCGGAAATCGATGGCCCGGAGATCGCGCTCGGCCACGTCGATGCGCGGCAGCGAGAGATGGCTGTCGGCCTTGGCGCGCCCGTGTCCGGGCACATGCTTGATCACCGGGAGCACGCCGCCCGCGAGCGTCCCATCCATCACCGCGCGACCGAGCGCGGCCACCACGTCCGGATCGGTCGAGAAGGCGCGGTCGCCGATGATCTCGTGCGCGCCCTTCTCGGGTACGTCGAGCACCGGCGTGCAGTTGACGTTGATGCCGAGATCGAAGAGTTCCTGCGCGATCAGTCGCGCGCCGGCGAAGGCTGCTGCGCCGCCCGCTTCTTCGTCCTTATCGTACATCCGGCCATAGCAGCGCGCAGGCGGCATGTCGCGCCAATGAGGCGGACGCAAGCGCTGAACGCGGCCGCCTTCCTGATCGATCAGAATCAGCACGTCATCGCTCTCGACCGCATCCTTGAACGAGGCGACGAGCGCGCTGAGCTGGTCGGGGGTCGCGCAATTCCGCGCAAAGACGATGAGACCGCAAGGGCGGCTCTCGGCGAAGAGTCGCCGTTCGGCGTCGTTGAGAGACGTGCCGGAGCAGCCCGAGATGAAGGCTTTAAGGTTCACGACGCGGCGTAGCTTGCGTCGCGGTCAAAGGTCAAGGGCCCCCGGGTTCCGAAGCCTATTGCGTCGCGACCAGGCAATCAGGCAGGCCTTGCGCCTTCAGTTGGCTACAGAGCTTGGCAGCCGCGGTCTTGTCGGCGATCGGGCCGATGCGCAAGCGATACCAAACGCCTTTGGTGCCGAGATCAGCCTTCTGCACCATCGGCCGGTAGCTCGCGAGCAGGCTCGGATACTTCTGCTGCATGTCGGCGAAGCTCGCGAGCGCCTCGGTCTGGTTCTTTTTCGAGCCGACCTGAACGACATACTTGGTCGAGGCTGAAGCCGCAGGAGCGGCTGCGGGCGTCGCAGAAGCCTGCGTGGCTGCTGGCTTCGTTACCTTGGGCTTGACCGGCGCCGGCTGGACGGCCGCCACCTGCTGGGGTGCGGGCGCCGGCGCAGGCGCGGCAGCGGCTGGAACAGGCATGGCGTCGGCAGGAGCTGGCGCCTGAGCCGCGGCCGGAAGGGCGGCGGTGTCGCCATCTGCCGCAGCAGCAGAAGCCTGCGCCGCGGGGGCGTCCTCAACCGAGCCGTCAGGGCGCACTTTGAGCGTCTTCACGCGGCGCGGACCGCCATCGGCGGTATCGTCGGCGGAGGCGACGGCGGTGGGAGCGGCGCCCGCCGGCGCGCCGGAGTTGTCGACTGCCGGAGTTGCCGGCGGGACCGTATCGGTGGTTGCGACCGGCGTCGGGAGGCCAGCCGTCTCGGTCGGCGCAGGCGGAAGCGCGGGAACCGCCACATCCTCCTGGCGAGGCACAATGCGCTCGGATTCCGGCTCGTCGCCATTCTGCAGACGATCGTATATCAGCTTGTTTTTGTGAGGAAATTCTTTGCCGCCCGGCTGGTCAGGAAGTTCCTTGACGGGGCGCGCGTCGGCCGTGACGAGAGGCGGCTGCTCGCTGCCGATCCCGCCGCCGCTTTGCTTGTAGACGAAGGCGAGAGCCCCGCCCAAGGCGATCGCGCCGAGAAGGGCGCTGCCGACCATGAAGGCGCTCCGGCTCTTGAGCGTCGCCATCTTGGAGCGCGCGCCCGGAGGCGGAGCGACCTGCCCCACATCGAGGAAATCGGCATCGACACGCTCGCTCTCGAAGAAGTCTTGGCCGCCGCGACGCGAAGGCTCGGTCGAGCCGAGCGCGATCTGCGGCGGCTGGTCGTAGAGCGCATCGAAGGCCTGGAGCTGACGGCGGGGATCGCTCGGAGGCACATGGCCGGAGTTCCCCTGCGAGGCCATCACGTAATCCTGCGTGGCCTCCTCGCTGAAGGTGTCGAAGCCGTGATCGGCCTCGGAATGCTGGTGCTGAGCGAGACCGCCGTCGAGGCTCGACTCCAGATGGCTGAAAGGCGAATTCGAGGCGGCAAAATTCGAGTCTGAGAAACTCGCATCCTCGAAACTTGCATCGCCGAAGCTCGCATCGCCGTAATTCTGCTTGCCGTAAGACTGCTCGCCGAATTTGGTCTCGCCATAGCCAGCGTCCTGGCTGCCCGTCTCCGGGAAGCTCGCATCGCCGAAACTTGCGTCGGGATAGGATTGCGGCTGGTAGGACTGGTTCGAAAAGCCCTGCGCGCCGTTATAGCTCGAGCCGGGATAGGGCTGCGCGCCAGGATGCTCGGGCGTGGAATAGCTCGGAGCGCTCGTAGGCTGGCTCGCGCCGCGATAGGCCTGAGGCTGGAAGTCCGGCGTCTGATAGCTCTGCGCGGAAGCGGTTTGCAGATTGGCAAAGCTCGGAGCCGCCGCTGGAGCGGGCTGTGGAGGCTGTTGGACGGGCTGAGATGCGAACGGGTTTTGGAAGGTCTGCGGAGCCGGCTGGCTCGCTTGGTAGGGGCTAAAGGACGGTTGTGGCGGCTCTGGCGCCTGAGGGGCTGGTCCGCGCGTTACCGGCGTATAGCTCGGCATCTGCGCGAAGACGGGACCGTTTCCCCCGAAGATCGAGCGCTGTCCGGCGATCGGCTGCCCTGGCCTACCCGCTCCTTGTACCATGAAGGCTACCTCGCTCTTTTGCGTGCTGAGTGCATTGGCGCCCCAAGTCTGGGGCGCAGTGCCCGCACTCTGCCTGTTGGCGAAATCTGACTGCAACTCAGGGGTCGGACCGGCCCTATGGCCTCGTCCGGTATCATGCGTTGACATGGCAACTTCCCTCGAACCACCCCTGCCCCCAGGTCGGCTAGTGCAACTCGTGCATGGCGTGAACCCCGAGGATCCCCAAACCCGACGCCAAAACACGTTTCGTGGCAGCCACGAGCGCTACACGAGCACGCGTTAACTCTCGGTCACTTTCGTAAATAAATCGTAATTGTGGCAAGTCTTTGCCTCTGTTCCAGAGTCCATGGAAGTCACCGGCAAGGTCATAAAGATAGAACCCGACGCGGTGCGGCTCATGGGCCAAAGCGGCGGCTTCGATGAGGCGAGGGAACTGCGCGATGCGCCGGATCAAGGCGACCTCGGCCTCGTCCGTGAGCAAGTTCAGATCGCTCCCTGCCAACGCCCCCTCCTCCAGATCGAGATCAGGGAAGGCTTCCCGAACGTTACGCAGAACTGAACTCGCCCGCGCATGGGCGTACTGAACATAGAAGACCGGGTTGTCCCGCGACTGCTCGGTGACCTTGGCGAAGTCGAAATCGAGCGGCGCGTCGTTCTTCCGGTAGAGCATCATGAATTTGACGGGGCCCTGCCCCACCTCGTCCACGACCTCTCGGAGCGTGACAAACGTCCCGGCACGCTTGGACATCTTGACAGGCTCGCCTCCGCGAAACAAGCGAACAAGCTGACAGATTTTGATGTCGAGCTTGGCTTGGCCCCCGGTTAGAGCGGCGACGGCGGCCTGCATGCGCCTGACATGGCCTGAGTGATCGGCGCCAAAGACATCGATCATCGACTTAAAGCCACGTTTGAACTTGTCGCGGTGATAGGCGATGTCGCCCGCGAAATAGGCGTATGACCCGTCAGACTTGACGAGCGGGCGGTCGCTATCGTCGCCGAATTCCGTCGAGCGGAAGAGAAGCTGCTCGCGGTCTTCCCAGTCCTCGTCGACCTTGCCCTTGGGCGGCGGCAGGCGCCCATCATAGATGAGGCCGCGGGTCTTGAGATCGTTGATAGTTTCGGCGATCTCATCGCGCGGCCCTTCGGTGAGCGACCTCTCGGAGAAGAACACGTCATGACGAATGCCGAGCGCTAAGAGGTCGTCCTCGATCAAGGCGAGCATGGCCTTGAGCGCGGCCGCGCGCACGATCGGCAGCCACTTCGCTTCCGGCATGGTGAGAAGCTCGTTGCCGTGCTCCGCGGCAAGCTCTTGTCCCACCGGCTTCAGATAGTCGCCGGGATAGAAGCCTTCGGGGATCTCGCCGATGTCCTCGCCGAGCGCTTCGCGGTAGCGGAGGTAGACCGAGCGCGCGAGCAAATCCACCTGGGCGCCAGCGTCGTTGATGTAATATTCGCGCGTGACGGCCGAGCCGGTGAAGGCGAGCAGATTGGAGAGCGCGTCGCCGAACACGGCACCGCGCGTGTGGCCGACATGCATGGGGCCGGTCGGGTTCGCTGACACATACTCGATGTTCACCGCTTCACCCTTGCCGATCGCGCTGCGACCGTAGCTCTCGCCCTGCTCGAGCACCATGCGGAGCACGCTCGGCCAGAAGGCATGGGCGAGTGTCAGGTTGATGAAGCCAGGTCCCGCGATCTCGACCTTGTCGACGAACGGGTCCGAGGCGAGCAGCGGCGCGATGCGCTCGGCGAGCTCACGCGGCTTTCTGCCGGCGGCCTTGGCGAGAACCATGGCGGCATTGGTGGCGAGATCGCCGTGGGAGGGGTCCTTGGGCGGCTCGAGCGTGATGCCCTCGATGCTCGCTTCGTGCGGCACCACGCCGTCATGCTTGAGCTGCTGCACGGCAGCGAGAACGTGTCCGTGGAATCCTGCAAAGACGTCCATGAAAGCTCCGGGGAAAGCTTATTTGAGCATGATCTTGCCGGAAAACCGGTGCCCACTTTTCCGGGTCATGCTTGCGCGGCGACTAACGCAAATCGGGAGTGGCGTCAAACAGGCGCCGGTGCTCGGCAAGCGCGTAGCGGTCGGTCATGCCGGCGATGAAGTCGGCGATGTGGCGGGCGTAGCTGCGCGTGCCGGGCTCGGGCGCCTGCTCGCGCCATTCGGGCGGCAGAGCGGCCTCGTCCTCGCTATAGCGGGCAAAAAGCTCGGCCACGACCCTTTCGGCGTCGCTCATGATGCGGTCGATGCGCGGGGCGCGGTAGACGCGCGTGGTGAGGAAGGCGCGAAGGAGATCGAGCTCGCGCTGCATCGCAGGCGAGAAGGCGACGACAGGCTCTTGCGCGTGGCGCACATCCTCGATGCTTTGCGGAGAGAGAGCAGCAAGCCTTCGCCTCGTCTCGGCGGTGACGTCGTTGATCATCGCGGTCATGAGGCGTCGGAGAGACTCATAAAGAAGCCGCGTCCCGTCGATGCCGGGATGGGCGGCGTGCACCTCATCAATCGCGCGCGCGGCGATCGGCACTTGGGCGAGATCGGCGAATGTAAAGAACGAGGCGCGGTAGCCGTCATCAACATCATGATTGTTGTAGGCGATGTCGTCGGCGAGCGCGGCGATCTGAGCCTCGACCGAAGGATAAGTGGCAAGCTCGAGATCCTGCCGCGTGCAACAGGCAAGGATCGGCTCGGGCACCGGCTTCGCGGCGTTCACCCCAAGCAAAGGCCCGTTATGCTTGACCAGCCCCTCGAGCGTTTCAAAGGTCAGATTCAACCCGTCGAAGCTCGCATATTTCCTCTCGAGCTCGGTGACCACGCGCAAAGACTGGGCGTTATGGTCGAAGCCGCCCTTCCCCGCCATGGCGGCATCGAGGGCGCGCTCTCCGGCATGGCCGAAGGGCGGATGGCCGAGATCGTGCGCAAGGGCGAGCGCCTCGGTGAGGTCCTCATCCACTTGAAGCGTGCGGGCAAGCGATCGCGCGATCTGCGCCACTTCGAGACTATGGGTGAGCCGCGAGCGGTAATGGTCGCCCTCGTGATAGACGAAGACCTGCGTCTTATAGTTCAGCCGGCGAAAGGCGGCGGAATGGAGGATGCGGTCGCGGTCGCGCCCATAGGGCGAGCGGGTCGGGCTCGGGGGCTCATCGTAGAGCCGGCCACGGCTTCGGCCCGGATCGGCGGCATAGGGCGCGAGCGTGGAAAGAGCGGGCCCCGAGAGCGCCCCTTTCCCTTCACCCTCTCCGCCGCGGTCGATTGACAAGCCCGTGCGCCATCCTATGTTTCAGTGAGAGATTGGCTACACCCAAGATGAGCGAACCGTCCATCACCTTGAGCGCGCGAGCGGCTCAGCGGATCGTCGAGCTCTTGAAGAGCGAGGCGGCGGCCACCCTTTTCCGCGTCAGCGTCGAGGGCGGCGGCTGCTCGGGCTTCCAGTACCGCTTCGATCTCGTCAAGGAGCGTGCGCCAGACGACCTCCTGATCGAGCGCGACGGCGCGCGCGTCGTGGTCGATCCCGTCTCGCTCGAATTCGTGCAAGGGTCCGAGATCGACTTCGTCGACGAGCTGATCGGAGCCCAGTTCAAGATCAAGAACCCCAACGTCACCGCGTCCTGCGGCTGCGGCACCAGCTTCTCGGTTTAGTTTCCCCTCGTTACTGCGTTCCTGTCATGGCCGGGCTTGTCCCGGCCATCCACGATTGACCTGATGCACCGCCTTAAATCGTGGATGCCCGGCACAAGGCCGGGCATGACGAAGTCAGTTTGGTTGTAAGTTCGCACCCATGAAGATCGCCTCTTGGAACATCAACGGCATCAAGGCGCGCATCGACGCGGCCTTGACCTGGCTCAAGCAGGCGAACCCAGACATCGCCTGCCTGCAAGAGATCAAATGCGCCGATGAGGCTTTCCCGAGCTTCGAGTTCGAGACGCTTGGCTATAACGTCCACGTGCACGGGCAAAAGGGCTTCAACGGCGTCGTTCTGCTCTCGA
Source organism: uncultured Alphaproteobacteria bacterium (assembly GCA_963747175.1). GTDB lineage: Bacteria > Pseudomonadota > Alphaproteobacteria > Rhizobiales > Methyloligellaceae > Methyloceanibacter. The sequence continues at coordinate 144,613 of CAVVDW010000010.1, forward strand.
AGCTCCCCTTCGATGAGGTCACGCCCCGCCTTGCGGGCGATCCCGACGATGTGCAGTCGCGCTATCTCGAAGCCGTGGTGTCGGTGCCGTCAGGTGTCCTTCGCATCCTCAATATCTACCTGCCGAACGGCAACCCTCCGGGTACCGATAAATATGTCTATAAGCTCGCCTGGATGAGCCGGCTGCGCGAGCGGGTGAAGGCGCTGCTCGCTCTCGAAGAGCCCATGATCATCGCCGGCGATTTCAACGTCATCCCGGCGCCTGAGGACGTCTACAACCCCCCCGCCTGGACCGAGGACGCGCTGTTCCGCCCCGAGACCCGCGCGCAGTTCCAGGCTCTCGTCAATCTCGGCCTGACCGACGCCTTCCGCGCCTGCCATGACGAGCCCAACTGCTACACGTTCTGGGACTATCAGGCGGGCGCCTGGCAGAAGAACCAGGGCCTCCGTATCGATCATCTTCTGCTGTCGCCGCAGGCGGCTGACCGCCTCCAGGCCTGCGAGATCGATCCCGCCCCGCGCGGCTGGGAGAAGCCGTCAGATCACGTGCCGATCTTCATCGAGCTCGCCGTCTAGCGCGCGTCAGGGTTTCAGCCCTGAGGCGTCGGTGCTCTGGGCGCCGAAACCGACCGAGAGCCCAATGGGGGCGGCTGGCGGGGTGCCGGTCTTGCTGCGCGGCGTGGCGTCAGTGGGCTCTGCGGCAGCAGCCGCTGGTGCGACCGCCTTTGCCGCGGCGCCGACGGCCGGGACCACGATCGGATTGGCAGGCTTCGCGGCGACGGCCGGAGCGGTCGCTGCGACCTGAGTGCCGCCAAGCTCCGGAAGGAGCGCCATGGCCTCCTTGCGGATCGCGGCGTCAGACTTGGCGAAGGCCTCGACATAGAGGTCGGAGATCCATTTCGGCTCCTTGCCGGTCGCTTTCGCGTTCTCATGCGCAAGCGTGATCAGGGCAAGACCCCTCGCCTCGCGCTGACGCACCTCGGTGCCCCGCCACAGGAGCTCGCCAAGCGTCGCCTGCGCGGCAACGTGCTGCTTCTTCGCCGCCATCGCCAGCCAGTTGACGGCGAGACCGACGTCCTTCTCGACGCCATCGCCCTTGAGATAGAGGAGAGCGAGATCGTATTGCGCGTCGGCGTTGCCGAAATAGCTCGCGGCGTGACGGAAGAGATCGGCGGCATAGGCCGAGTTGGCGGGAAGCGGCATCGAAGCGATGCCGTCGAGATGGTACTGGCCGAGCGCCACGAACGCCTCGCCGACAAATTTCGCGACGGGGCTCGACGGGCTGATATCGGCATATTGGTCGGCGATCGCCCGGTAGTAGGTGAAAGCCTTGGCGTCGTCCTCGGCCACGTCGTCGCGACCTGTGGAATAGAGGCGGGCGAGCTTGAGCTCGGCCCCAAGCACGCCGTGCTTCGCGGCATATTCGAGCGCCGGCAAGGCGGCGGAGACCTTGCCCGATTTGATGGTGTTCACGCCCTGGCGATAGGCGTCAGTGGCAGACGCGTAAGGCGGCGGATCGTCGGCCCCGACCGCGACCGGCCCCAACATCAGAAGCGCCGCGACGGCGCCCAACGCAAGCTTACACGTCAGCATAGGACTCGACTTCCACGCCCGCCCCGGGATGGGTCACGGCTCCAGTGCGCGCCGGACCGACCTCGTTCGCGTATTTCCACAAATAGCCGCTTCTGAATTGCGTCGGCTTTGCCTTCCAAGCCTTGGCTCGCTTGGCGAGCTCGGCCTCCGACAGCTCGACATCGAGCGTTCCCCTCTCGGCGTCGAGCACGATGATGTCGCCGTCGCGTAAGAGCGCGATCGGGCCGCCAAGCGCAGCCTCCGGTCCGACATGGCCGACGCAAAAGCCGCGGGTTGCGCCCGAGAAACGACCGTCGGTGATGAGCGCCACCCTGTCGCCCATGCCCTGGCCGTAGAGCGCTGCCGTGGTGGAAAGCATCTCGCGCATGCCGGGGCCGCCTTTAGGGCCCTCGTAGCGGATGACCAGCACCTCGCCCTCCTGGTAGCGCTTGGCGCTCACCGCGGCGAAGGCATCCTCCTCGCAATCGAAGCAGCGGGCGGGCCCGCGGAACTTGAGCCCTTTCATGCCGGCAACCTTGACGATGGCGCCGTCGGGCGCGAGTGAGCCCTTCAGCCCCACCACCCCGCCCGTCGGCGAGAGCGGCTTGTCGGCGGAACGCACCACGTCCTGATCCGGATTCCACTGAACCCGCGCCAAATTCTCATTCATGGTCCGCCCGGTGACGGTCATGCAGTCGCCATGCAGATAGCCATGATCGAGGAGAGTTTTGAGCAGGAGCGGCACGCCTCCCGCTTCGAACAAATCCTTGGCGACATAACGGCCAGACGGTTTCAAATCCGCGATATAAGGTGTCCGTTTTAAGACTTCGGCCACGGCGAACAGGTCGAAGTCGATGCCGCATTCATGCGCGATGGCCGGAAGATGCAGCGCGGCGTTGGTCGAGCCGCCAGTCGCTGAGACGATCGCCGCAGCATTCTCCAGCGATTTCCTGGTGACGATGTCGCGCGGGCGGATGTTGCGCGCGATGAGCTCCATGACCTTCTCGCCCGCCGCCATGCAGAAGCTGTCCCTGATCTCGTAGGGCGCCGGCGCTCCTGCCGAGTAAGGTAGCGCAAGCCCGATCGCCTCCGAGACGCAAGCCATGGTGTTGGCGGTGAACTGGGCCCCGCAGGCGCCAGCCGACGGGCAAGCGACGTGCTCGAGCGTGTCGAGGTCGTCGGCCGACATCTTGCCGACGGAATATTGTCCGACCGCCTCGAACAAATCCTGCACTGTCACCGGGCGACCTTTGAAGGAACCCGGCAGGATCGATCCGCCATAGATGAAGATCGAGGGCACGTTGAGCCGGCACATCGCCATCATCATGCCGGGGAGAGACTTGTCGCATCCCGCCATGCCGACCAGCGCGTCGTAGCAATGGCCGCGCATGGTGAGCTCGACGCTATCGGCGATGACCTCGCGCGAGGGCAGCGAGGACTTCATGCCCTGATGCCCCATGGCGATGCCGTCGGTCACGGTGATGGTGCAGAATTCGCGCGGCGTGCCGTTCGCAGCGGCCACGCCTTGCTTCACCGCTTGCGCCTGGCGCATCAGCGAGATGTTGCAGGGGGCGGCCTCGTTCCAGCAGGTCGCGACGCCGACGAAGGGCTGGTGGATCTGCTCGCGCGACAGACCCATCGCGTAATAATAGGAGCGATGCGGGGCGCGTGAGGGCCCCTCGGTCACATGCCGGCTCGGCAGCCGCGTCTTATCGAACGTCTTCGCGTCCATCTGCTAACGCCCAGGTGAGGTGCGAAGGGAGAAATATGGCGCTGGCGCCACCGCTTCCCAACGGTTCGGCCCAACTTTCTTGCGGCTGTCCCCCAAAGCGGAGCCGCGGAAAGTCTTGTAGGCCGATGCTCCTCCTACAGGCGCCGATTTCTCAAAGTTTTATGGCGCAAACGAGGCATAAATGCCTCAGCTTGTTGCAATTTAGCTACAGTTGCAAAGATTCTGGATGAAGATGCGACAGTAATTTCACGCTTTGCCGTTCCAGTAGACAGACCATTCGTCGTCGTCTGGCGGCCCGGTATCATCGCCGGAGATCAGCGACCGCAGCCTGAGGCCCGCCCTCTCTAAGCGGGCTTCGATGCGCGCGTCCTCGAGGCGGAAAATCAGCCGCCGGCACAGCACGATCACGAGGAGCGTCACCACGCCCCCGAACACCACGTCGGTGAAGAAGTGGCGTCCGAAGACCACGCGCATTCCGCTCAAGCCAACGGCGATCACGGCAGCGCCCGCGAGCGCCACGGGCCGGATTGCGGGAGGCGCCACGCTTGCCGGCGCGAGCAGCCAGGTGAGAGAGGACGCATCGCCCGAAACGAAGGAGCAGTTGCGCTCGCAATCCCCGTCCGGCTTCCACCAAGGAGTGAAGTGCTTGTGGCCGCCGAACTCTTCGATCGCGACGGGCCGGGCGCGCGACCAGACCGGCTTCAAGATGCCGTTGGTGATGAGGCCAGGGGCAAGCGCGTAAGAGACGAGAAGGAAGAGCGCGACGGTGGGCCGCATCAGCATCTTCCGCCGAGGGATGACAAGCTTGAGCAGGAAGACGCCGCCGGCGGCGATCAAGATCAGCCAAACGAGCCAATCGGCAAGGTCGCGGAGAATGTTAGGCAGCGCTCTCGAGGCGTAGGGAAAGCGCTCCGTGGCGGGATCGAAGAAGAGCCGCGCGATCGCGATATCCCATTGTGGGAAGAGTGTGAACAGGATTGCGACGAGCGCCCCGAGGGCCAAGGCGGTGAAGAGGAAGGTCCGCTCAAGCACCTATAGAGCGGCCTCGAGCCGTTTCAGAGCCTGCTCGAGTTTTGCGGCAACGGCCTCGGCCTCGGTCCTCCGCTCGCGTTGCTCCTCGACCACGTGTTCGGGGGCGCGCGAGACGAATTTCTCGTTGGCAAGCTTGGCGTCGAGCTGCCTGATCTCGGAGCCGACCTTGTCGATCTCGCGCTTCAACCGCTTCTGCTCGGCGTCGATGTCGATGATGCCGGCGAGCGGGAGCGCAAGCGTGGCTTCGTCGAGCACGATCTGCACGGCGCCCGCTTGAGGGCGTCCGTAGTCGATACGGTCGAGGCGAGCGAGCCTTAGAAGCGTCTCCTCATGGCGGGCGACGCGCGCCTTGGTCACCTCGTTAGCGCCGGCGATGGTGAGCGGCACCTTGGCGCCGGCCGGCACGTTCATCTCGGCGCGCACCGAGCGAACCTCTGAGATGAAGCGGATCAGCCAGCCGATCTCGGCGTCGGCGTCGGCGTTCTCGAGGCCCTCCTGCCCGGGCCAGGGCGCGAGCATCAGAAGGCTCGCCCGCCTTCCCGCCTCCTCGCCGAGCTTCGCCCAAAGCTCCTCGGTGACGAAGGGCATGAAAGGGTGAAGCAGGAGAAGCGCCCGGTCGAGAACGAAGGAAGCGACGCCTCGCGTCTCGGCTGCGGCGGCTTCATCGCTTCCCGCGAGGATCGGCTTGATCAGCTCGAGACACCAATCGCAATAGACGTGCCAGATGAAGTGATAGATGGCGGCTGCAGCCTCGTTGAAGCGGAAGGATTCGATCGCCCCGGTCACGGCGGCGGCGGCGCGCTCGCTCTCGCCCAGGATCCAGCGATTGACCGTCAGTTTCGCCAAGGCCGGAACGAAATCGGCGCGCGAGCGGCAGCCATTGATCTCGGTGAACCGCGCAGCGTTCCACAGCTTGGTCGCGAAATTGCGATAGCCCTCGACGCGGCCGTGACTGAGCTTGATGTCGCGCCCTTGCGCCGCCATGGCAGCGAGCGTGAATCTCAGCGCATCGGCGCCATATTGGTCGATCAGCTCGAGGGGATCGATGACGTTTCCCTTCGACTTCGACATCTTCTGGCCCTTCTCGTCGCGGACGAGCGCGTGGATATAGACGTCGCGGAAGGGCACCTCCTCCATGAAATGGAGGCCCATCATCATCATGCGCGCGACCCAGAAGAAGATGATGTCGAAGCCGGTGACGAGAACGTCGGTCGGGTAGTAACGGGCGAGCTCGGGCGTCTTGTCGGGCCAGCCGAGCGTCGAGAACGGCCACAGCGCGGACGAGAACCAGGTGTCAAGCACGTCCTCGTCGCGTTTCAGGAGAACGTCCTTGCCGTAATGCTCCTTCGCGAGCGCGACGGCGCCAGCCTCGTCCTCGGCGACGAAGACCTTGCCGTCGGGACCGTACCAGGCCGGGATCTGATGGCCCCACCACAGCTGGCGCGAGATGCACCAAGGCTGAATGTTCTCCATCCAGTGGAAATAGGTGGTCTCCCAATTCTTTGGGACGAACACGGTGCGGCCGCGCTTGACGGCTTCGATCGCCGGGCCAGCGAGCGTCTTGGCATCGACATACCACTGGTCGGTCAGCCGCGGCTCGATCACGGCATTGGAACGGTCGCCATGCGGAACGACGTGAGTGTGCGGCTCGATCTTCTCCATCAGCCCGTCAGCCTCGAGACGTGCGGCGATCAGCTTCCGCGCGGCGAAGCGGAACACGCCGTTGAACTCGAGGATCGTCGCCTTCAGCTCGGCGCTCGGCTCGACCCCACGCGTGAACTCGGGATTGGGATCGAGCAGAAGCTTCCCCTCGGGCCCCATGATGTTGACCATGTGAAGGCCGTGACGCTTGCCGACCTCGAAATCGTTGAAGTCGTGCGCGGGCGTGATCTTGACCGCGCCGGAGCCTTTCTCGGGATCGGAATATTCGTCGGCGATGATGGGGATGCGGCGGCCGATGAGCGGCAGGATCACGTTCTTGCCGACGAGATGCTTGTAGCGCTCATCGTCTGGATGAACGGCGACGGCGGTGTCGCCGAGCATGGTCTCGGGCCGCGTGGTGGCGACGACGATATAGGCGCCGTTGCCCCCCTCGATCGGATAGCGAAGATGCCAGAGATGGCCCTTGGTCTCGATCGCCTCGACCTCGAGGTCGGAGATGGCGGTGAGCAGCTCGGGGTCCCAATTGACGAGACGCTTGTCCTTGTAGATGAGCCCGGCGCGATAAAGCTCGACGAAGACCTTGCGCACGGCGCGCGACAGGCCCTCATCCATGGTGAATCGGAGCCGCGACCAGTCGCAGGAGCAGCCGAGCCGCTTCAACTGGCCGACGATGGTGTTGCCCGACTCTTCTTTCCACTGCCAGACGCGCTTGATGAAAGCGTCGCGCCCCATGACGCGGCGGTTCGGCTCCTGGCGCTCCATCAGCTGGCGCTCGACCACCATTTGCGTCGCGATGCCGGCATGGTCGGTGCCGGGCTGCCACAGCACGTCGCGCCCGCGCATGCGCTCGAAGCGGACGAGAATGTCCTGAAGCGTGTTGTTGAGGGCATGCCCCATATGGAGCGAGCCCGTGACGTTGGGCGGCGGGATGACGATGGCGTAAGGCTTGGCTGCCTCGCGCCCGTCGCCGGCGGCGAAGGCTCCCGCCTCCTCCCATGCGCGATAGATGGAGTCTTCGATCTCTTGCGGCTGGTAGGTCTTGTCGAGCATGGAGGCGTGGGGTTAGGCGCGGAAACGGCCGCGCGCGCGTCCTACGCCGTTGGCTTCTTTGCTGTCAACCCGAGAGCGGCTTTCAGTCGCCTCGAAGCCGCGCGGGATTGTCCTTGAGCTCGTCCTTGAGCGCCGCCGTCAGCACCCGCGCCATGTTCTCATCGAGCCATTGACGGAGCATCGGGCGAAGCATGTCCTTGATGCTGTCCTCGAGCGACTTCGCGGCGCCTGAGGCGGCATAAGGAGGATGCGAGTTCCCTCCGTTGACATGCGGCATCTCGGACTCCTCCTCGGTCTCGACCTCCGGCTTCGCGGCCCAGTCGGGTGCAGCGGTCATGCCCCAAGCGCGGTCGATTTGTGGCTCGCTCGTCACCGTCTCGACGACGAGGACGTGCTCGCCCTCTTCGGTCTCGAGCTCGGTCAGAACGACATCAAACTCCTCCTCTGCCTCTGGCTCGGCTGCCAGCTCCGGTGCCGGAACGGGCTCAGGAACAGCCACGGGCTCATAGGAGGGCGCAAAGCCCATGCTCGGCGTGGGCTCGGCAAGCGGCGCCGGCTCGGGTTGCGGCTGGAAGACGGGCTCGGGCGCCGTGAAGACGGGCTCGGGCTGCGGCTGGAAGGAAAACGGGCTGGACGAGGTCGGAACCTGCCCTGCTCTCAGTGCCGCAATGGCGCGTTCGAGCGCGGAGGCCGCTTCCTCGCTCGCAGACATGGGCTTCGGCGCGGCCGGAGCCGGCTGTACCTCAGGCATTTCCGGCTCAGGCTCAGGAGCGTTCGCCTCTGCCACCGGTTCCTCGACGACAAACTCTTCGAGAAGCTCGAGCTCGGGCTCTTCCTCAGGCTCGGGGCTCGCTTCGACGGGAGCCGGTCTTGGCCGCGCAGGCGCGGGATAGAAGACCTCGGCCGGGGCCTCTTCCGCCACCTCGACCAGTTCAATTTCCTCGACTTCCTCGACTTCCTCGACGAGCTCAAGCCCGCCGAGCTCGGCGGTGAGATCGAGGATGTCCTCCTCCTCTTCCTCCACGGCGGCCTCAGGGGCCGCTGGCGCCGGCTGGGCCGCGGCAGCGCCGCTCCCGCTCAAGACGCGGGCAATGTCGTTGATGATCTCGTCGTCGGCCTCGCCCTCGACAACCTCGAGCCCTTCCTCGTCAGGCTGGCTCTGAGGGGCGGTACGTTGGCGCGCCGAACTCGACTCGTCGTCAGAGATGATCCGACGAATGGAAGCCAGAATCTCCTCCATTGTCGGTTCAGGAGCCCGCTCCATGCTGCTCATGACTTGATCCCTTGCCGCCATTAAACCCTCGCATCACCCAGCGGTCCAACACCAGGGGTAGCCCAAAAGTGGTTCTAGCTTAACACCCGTTAAGACCCAAGTCTCGATTTCGATGGGTGAACCCGCCCCATAGTTAACGCGCAGCGGATGGTTTGGTTCATTCGTCTGGCGCCGGTGGCGCCGGCGGGCGAAGACCGAACCATTTGTTCTTCACGATATCATAGTGCTCGATCGGATCGTAATAAGGCACTGGCAGGCCTAGCGTTTGCGCGTCCATGCGTCCGATCGCTGCATACAGCGAATATTCGGCGACGACGCGGTCGCGGAGAGCCGTGACGAGGCCGATCTGCGAGTTGAGCAGCTCGCGCGTGGCGTCCAACACGTCGAGCGTGGTGCGCTGGCCGACCTTCTCCTCCTCGCGCACGCCGGTGAGCGCGATCTTGTTGGCATCGACCGCGGCTTGCGCCGAGGCGATGGCCGGGCCGGACGATTGCAAGATGCCCCAATTGGCGATCACGTCGGCGTGCACCCTGAGGCGGGCGTCCTCGACCTCCTTCTTCAACTGATTGTTGGTCTCCTTGGCCTGGCGGACACGCGCCGTGACGCCGCCGCCTTGATAGAGGGGGACGTGCAGCCTTCCCGTCACCGTGGTTGTCTGGATTTCGTCGGCGCGGCCGCTTGCGCCGGGAAACTGATCATCAAACGATGCATCAAGTGTGGCCGTGGGCAAGAGTTCGCCCATGATCTGCTCGACCGCGTAGAGCGAGGCCTCCTCCTGATAGACGGCGGCGAGGATGATCGGGTTCTCGCCATCGCCAAGCGTCATCGCCTCATCGAGATTTACGGGAAGCAGATGCCTGATCGAGGGCGGTGTGACGAGATCGCTGGGCGGATGGCCGATGATCTGTTCGTAGGCGGCGCGGCTCGTCTTCAAATTGGCCTGGGCGGCGGCGAGCGTGGAGAGCGCCTCTGAGCGGCGAGCCTCGGCTTGGGCCACGTCGGTGCGCGTCACCTCGCCGACGTCGAAGCGGTCCTTGGTCGCCTTGAGCTGCTCGCTCAGCACCTTCACGTCGTTCTCGCGCAAGCGGACGATGGCGGTGTCGCGGACGACGTTGACATAGGCCGTCGCGGCGTCGAGGAGCACGGTCTGCTCGACCGTGCGCAAGCTCTCGCGCGCGGCCTGAACCGTCGATTTAGCCCCTCGAACCGCATTGAGGTTCTGAAAACCTTCGAACAGCGGTTGTGTGAGAGAGAAAGTATAGCCGTGGGGATGGCTGGTGCCGTCACCGGATATGACATTTCCCGCGCCAGTAGTGAAAGCATTGTTGAGGGAAGAAACGCCGCCATTTCGGGATCGGCGAAAGTCGGGGCTGGAATTTTGATTGACGTAGTTCGTATCGGCATCCCAGCTAATGAACGGACGCAAGCCGGATTTGGCGACCGCCACCTGCTCGTCGGTCGCTCTCAGCCTGGCGCGCTCGGCGTTCAGCACGGGATTGATCAGGTAAGCGTTAGCCAAAGCCTGTTCGAGCGTCTCGGCGTAAGCCGGACGACCAAGAACGACGGCGACGAGGAACGCAATTACGACAGCAGCCCCGCCACTGAGCCGCCACGACACTCCCGCGCAGGCCGATCTGTCGTACCTGCCCACGACGCCTTGCACTTCCGCTCTCCCGCAAGTCGGTGACGCCCCCGCCCCTACTGCGGCTAAACCATAGTGCAGCATAAGCAGGCAGCGATACCCACGAAAAGCCGGTTGGGGCCGGATTGCGTAAAAAGCTCAATCCACTGTGGGATCGGAGCAACACTGCCTCGAAGGGCCGAGAAGGCCTAGAAGGCGAAGGCGAGCGCGCGGGAAAAGCCGGGCAAGGCCCTCGCCCCCGCGTCGAAATGCGGCAGACCGCTCGCCTCTCCGTCGATCTTCACAAAGAGATAGGCCTTCCCCGGGCTCGCTTCATTGGCGCCGCTTGCCAGGATCGCAACCAGCCTGCCCCCTTCCCGCAATTGAGCGCGCAAGCTCTCGGGAATCTCCTCGACGCTTCCGTTGAGGAGGATGACATCGTAAGGGCCATCCTTGGGCGCGCCGTCGGCAAGGGCGCCCTCGACGATCGTCGCAGTCTCGATGGCAAGCTCGCGCAAGGTCCGGCGCGCAGCCTCGGCAAGCTCGGGCTCAGGCTCGAGGCCGATGACGATGCGGGCGAGCCGCGCAAGCACGGCGGTCGAGTAGCCGGTGGCGCAGCCGACATCGAGGACTTTGTCCTCCGGCTCGACCGAGGCGAGCTGGAGGAGCCGCGCGAGAACCATCGGCGCCAGCAGAAAGCGCGCGGGCGCGGCGTCTCTTGCCGGGAAGACCTCGACGCTCTCATCCATATAGGCGAGCAGGTTCATCCTCGGCGGCACGAAGCGCTCGCGCGGCATCGTCCCCATGGCGGCGAGGATCCTGCGGTCGGTCACCTCGTTGGGACGGAGTTGAGACTCGACCATGCTCTGCCGCTGACGCTCGAAGTCGACCATGCTTGCTTCACTTTCCCCTGGAAGAGTTGGAGACGATTAACTAACTCACGGGCGTGCTTATCACCAGTGTGACGAAGCTGATAGCATTGCTCCCCCATGCGCCTCGCGCATGTCGCGGATATTGACAGGGGTGGGGGACGATCCAGTAGTTAGCGGCTTCGAGATTGGCCACGTGGCGGAGTGGTGACGCAGCGGACTGCAAATCCGCGCACCCCGGTTCGATTCCGGGCGTGGCCTCCAA
>CAVVDW010000011.1:0-194359 GCA_963747175.1 uncultured Alphaproteobacteria bacterium
TCAATGACGGGGGCACTTGTGTCGACCTTGGTGCCCGGTGGCACGAAGAGGCAAATCGGCTGCCGGAGTTCCGTGCTTCCTGATGTCCTCGCCGAGCTCGCCGAGCTCCGCGTCCGACATCATCGGGAAGGCGTCAGCCGCGGGGTGCGTCTGGTACGTTCGCGCCACTTGCTCATGCCGCGACCTCCAGCATGTCGAGGGCGGCGCGGTAGAGCGCGACCTCATCCTCGAGGTCGGCTTGCTCATCATCGTCGAGGCCGACGAGTTCGGCTTTCACATGCGCTCGCCAAAGGCGATGGCGAAGGTCTTCGTTCCAGGTGCGAAGGTGGTCGAGGTCGCATAAGCGCCGTCTTGATGCGAGCAGCTCGGCGGTAAGCGCTCGGAGATCGGGGGAAGATTGTTTATTGACCGTAGGCGCCATGAGCGCCATATCGGGGGTGTTCATTTAGGCTCTCCTGGCCCGCTCCCCGATCTTGGCAGTCGGGGGCGGGCTAATTTGTTGGCGCGGTCGCCACTGCGGTGACCGCGGTGGCTGGGGATTAGGCGGCGATTGTTGGCGCTGTGTCTTTGGTCAGCAGTCGTGCGAGCGCCTCAAGCAGCTCGCCTTCGTTCACGCGCGCGATGTTCAGGCTGACATGAACTGGGGCCGGATACAGTCCGGCTTTCACCCCGCGGTAAAAGGTGCTGGGGTGAATTGGACTTCGTCTCCGCCAATCTTGCGGCACGCTTCTTTGATCGTGAGGAATTTCATACGAGCCTCGCTTGCGATGGGTTGGATGCCCATGAAGCGAAGCGCAACCGCGTGCCTATTTCTATGGCACAGGCCGAAGCAGGTTATGCCCCATCATCTTTTGGGAACAGCGAACCCACGAGGTGTCGATAGCTCCCCGACAGATGAAGCAGGTCATCCCGACTTAAGGTTTCCATCAACGAGTGCGGCGGCGGCTGCATCTTGTTGTAGTCGCGGTCACACTCGTTGCGGGCGCGGTGCACCGTCTTGCGGTCGGCCCCGATGTTTTCCGCGGTCCATTTGATAGCGTCCTCGGAACTGAATTGCCGATGCCTACGCAGCAGGATGTCCACGGCTGCTAGCTCTATGGTGTCGTACTTTCGGCGTGCACCGCCCTTGCTGGGCTCGTCTTCAACGCACAGCGCACGCTCGAGCCCCACGCCATCGTGAAGGAACATGGACAAGCACTTGGCAAGAAAGGGAAGGACCGGAGAATCGAAGCGTCCCGCTGTGATGGCGGAGATGATCTGTTGAAGAACTGCGCGACCTGCCTCAGCGTTGCCGCTCTCCGCGCGCTCGATCAGCCGACGCTCGAACTGGTCGGTCTCCTCGTTCATGCCTTCAGCCGAACAACGTTCGCCCCAGTGCCGGCAACGACCGCCTCCAGCCGATCAGCCCACAGCTCGAGCGCCTCGCGCTTCTCTCTGGCGTAGTCGTAGTGGCTATAGACGCTGAGCGTCACGCCTGCCTTGGTGACGCTGATGTGGTTGATGACGTGACCCAACACGATCGGCGAGACGCCGAGCTTCGCCATGTTGGTGACGGCAGTGCGTCGCAGATCGTGCGCGGTCCAGTGCTCGAGGCCGAAGCGCTCGTGCGCGAGTCGGATCGTCTTAGCCACAGCATGGGCCGGCAGTGGACCGTCGCCCTTGTCGTTCGGGAACAGATAGCCACCCTCGCCGGCGTCGGTGATCACCGAGATCGCCGCCTCTGATAGCGGTACGGTATGGCTGCGCTTGTTCTTCGAGCGCTCTGCCGGGATGGTCCAGATACCAGCGCCGAGGTCGAGTTCGTCCCGCTGCATGCCGGAGACTTCGCCGACACGCTGAGCCGTCAACAGGCAGAGCTTGATGATGCGCTGCACCGCCTTCGAGCGTGGCAACGCCTCAGGCAGCGCCTCCCATAACGTCCTCACCTCCTCGTCTGACAGCACCCGCTCACGCGGCTTGGGCGCATGCGGTGCCCGCATTCCCTCCATCGGGTTATGATCGAGGTCGCCACGCGCGACAGCCCAACGGAACAGCGCCCGCATGTCTTGGAACACGCGCGCCGCTTCCACCGGGCAGTCGCGGGCCACGATGCGGTCGAGCACGCGGTTGATATCGCGCTTGTGCAAGGCCGACACCGCCAGTCCGCCAATGACGGGGAGCATGTTCTTGTTGAGGCGCCGCTCGACGGCGCGTGCGCTTCTGAGGTTGGGCCGAACGTGCCGCTCGAGGTAGGAAGCGACGAGCTGTCTGACGCTCAAGGCACCGCTTGCAACATCGCGCGGGTCTAAACCCTCGTCGATCAGCGCCTTGGCCTCCAGGGCCATCCTGCGGGCGTCAGCAAGCGATGTTTGGGGGTAGCGGCCTAACGCTGCCCGGGCGCGCTTGCCGTCCCGTGGCGAGGTGTAGAAGGCACACCAAGCCCGCACGCCGTTCCTGGCAACCCGGAGCACCAAGCCGGTGCACTTGGAATCGAAGTAGTCCGTTTGGACGCTGCGGGGCTTAACGCCGGCAACGAATTTGTCCGTAAGGGCCAGTTTGGGCAAGACCGCTTTCCTAAATTCCGTACCGCGGCGGTACGCCGGCGCGCGCTAGGATGCAACGCCTTGCATTAGGAAGCAACAAGAAATGACGGTTTATAAGGGTTTACTGGTCGCAGCGTGTCGCACGAAAATGCGTGGTATTGCATAATCTGCGTCTGTTAACCGCTGGGTCGCTGGTTCGAGTCCGGCCCGGGGAGCCAACTTTCTTCGATCAGCTCCTGCCCCGTGGGGCGCGGGCGTCTCACCAAAGAACGGCGAAGATCGCGAGCAACGCCCACAGAGAGGGTTGGTCGTCCGGTGCATGGCCACCGCGAAGATGATGCTGATGACGATGCAGATCAGCGCGATGAGATTGCCGATGACCCCTATCTGAAGCTCAAAATATGCACGGCCTGAGCGAAACCTATCTGCGCTTTCTTCGTTTCAACCCTGTTGGCGCGGTCCCCCGCCGGTTCCCTGCCCCGCGCCAGCCCGTTGCTTGATGCGACGAGTAGAAGCCCAGCCGTTCCCCCGCGCGCTGGGCTTCTTCTTGCGAGGGAACAATCGTGAACGTGGAAGGTTGTAGGTTTCGGGCACGATAGAGGGGTGCACCAAATGTCGAGACACGCTGAAGGATGCGTCGCGCATGCGGCGCGCTGCACTGAGGTCGCGGAAAAGGCCTGCACCGCCGAGGACCGGCGTGAATTCTTAAGCTTCGCCGATGCCTGGGAGAAACTCGCCACCGAGATCGAGCAGAGCGAGCGGTTGGTCGCGTTCCTCGATGACCTCACCACGAACACGGATGATGATGCCGTGCTGGAGGGGAGCGAGCTACCGCAGCGATCGTATACCCGGCCGCTCCGGCAGCTTGCTGCGGCCATCGTCGCGATCTCAGACCATGTCGCCAGCGACGCGACGGCTCACCATCTCGCCCTACTGCTTAAGCGGCAACCCGGTCAGGCGTGAGGCTGGCGCGGCTTTGTCTTGCTCGAGCCGGGCGATGGTATCGGCGAGCCGGCTGCCGTAGAGCGGCTTCGGCAACACAGTGGCCTCCGGGACCTGTTGGCGGATTCGATCCATCAGTCCTTCGTCGTCGCCGTAAGCGGTAATGAAGATCACCGTCGTCGCGAATAAATCACGGATCTGTCTTGCGGCCTCAATGCCATCGCGCGCACCGTTGAGATAGATGTCCATGATGGTGAGATCGGGAGGATCTTCCATCGCGAGCGACAGAGCCTCTTTCGCATTCGATGTGACGCCGCAAACATCGAAACCCAATTTTCTCATTTGGGCTTCGAGGTCCATCGCAATCACGATTTCGTCTTCGACAATGAGCGCGCGGGGCATCGTGGCTGTATCAGACATGGCTGGCACTCCGGTCTCGATCCTTGCGAAACACCGGCAATGCCCACTGTCTGTTAACGCCGTGAACGCCAATAAGTGCCACCGCCGTAGCGCAGTCGGCTGAAGATGCTTCCTCTGGCCAACATGCCGCACCGGTTTGACCTCCTCGCCACTCTCACCCGCCGCGTTAGCTCCACTTTGCTGTGCGTTCGAGGGGGATCAAACAACTGGAGACAGTATCGATGATATGTGACGCACGAAAAGGATCGGCGGTCTTGGCCGCCGTGTTTGTCCTCGGTCTCGCGCTTCCCGCCGCTGCCGGAGCGCTCGCTCCGGGCGTCGGCGCGAGTTTTGCGAGCGGTGACCCGCTCGTCACCGATGTTAAGGTGAAATACAAGGGCAAGACGGTTCACGTGAACAAGACCGTCAAGGTCAACAAGACGATCAAAGTGAACAAGAACGTCTATGTGACCAAGAATGTCGTCGTGCGTCCGTATAAGGCCTGGGCGCGCAAGCCCTATTACGGCAACGTCATCGCAGGCGTGGCGCTCGGGACGATCCTCGCCGTAAGCGCTATTCCGCCGGCGCCCGCTCCCAATCTCTGCTGGTACTGGTCCAATCAGGCTCACACCCGCGGCTATTGGGATTATTGCTACTAGGATTGCGGCACGGCGTTGCTCGCGCCATGCACGAACAAGAGCCCGGCTGCGCAAGGCAGGCCGGGCTCTTTCATTTCTCGAGCGAGGACTAAGCTGGGACGGCCTCGATCACCGCGACGGGACGGGCCGTCGGCACGATGCGGTTGAGCCGGAGCCCCGATGAGGCGAACAGCTCGGCGAACTCGGCCTCAGTGCGCTCCTTGCCGCCGACCGTCATCACCAGCATCTCGATGTCGAGCATCTTGGCGGGCGTTGGCCCTGGATCGTCGGTCACCACCATCTCGCAGACAAGCACGCGACCATTGCGCGGCAATTTCTTACGCATCAGGCCAAGAATGGTACGGCAATGCTCGTCATCCCAATCGTGGATGATGTGCTTCATGATGTAGGCGTCGCAACCATCAGGCACGCGCTCGAAGAAGCTTCCGCCCTCGACGGCCACCCTGCCCTCGAGTCCCGCGAATGCGTTTCCGGGCAGGCTTCCCACCACCTCGGGGCGGTCGAACAGGACGCCTTGCATCGCCGGGTAGGCCCTGAGGATCGAGCCGAGCAAAAGGCCGTGGCCGCCGCCGACATCGGCGATACGCTTGATGCCGCCGAAATCGTAGGCCTCGACGATTGCCGGGACCGAGCCGGAAGAGTTGCTGGTCATTGCATTCTGGAAGACCTCGCATTGCGCAGGGTGCTCGGCCAAGACCTGCCAGATGTCCTTGCCGTAGGCTTCGCTCACGCCGTCGCCGCCGGTGCGCAGACAGTCGGTGATATGGGCGTAGGCACGCGTCGAGAATTCCTCGCCGAACATCATCGCCATGGAGCGGAGCGAGGTTGGTGCATCGGTCTTGAGCAGCTCGCCAACGGGCGTGAGCGCGAAATAGCGCGCGGGGCCTTCCTTGAACACGCCGAGGCTCGCAAGGAGCCGCATGACGCGATAGAGCGAGGGTGCATGCGCGCCAACCTTGGTCGCGAGCTCCTCGATCGGACGCGCGGTCTTGTCCATATGATCGGCGACGCCGAGCCGCGCCACGCCCGACAGCGAATAAGTGAGTTGCTTGCCGAACAGGAGCTGCATGAACGCCATTGGCGGCGGCAGCTCGGTTTTGGCCGTTCGATCACTCATAATTGCCTCCACGTTCGTTGCGTGCGCGCCTTCTGGCCGCGAAACGTGGCCGGGGAAAGACCGCGGCAAGACCAAACGCCGCGGGGTCAGGGCGAGTGCTTCTCGTCCGCGCTGTCGGAATTGGGGATCGAGATGGTCGTCGTATTCTCGACGAAGGTGAGGGTGACGACCGTCGAGGGGTGGTTGAACTTCACCGGCCCCGAGAACTCGGCAAAGCGCGCGTCCGTGGCTTTGTATTCGGCGTTCTTGATGTTGAAGGGCTTGTTCATCACGCTGAAGGCGCGGTTATTGCCCCAAGACCATGTCGTCTTGTTGCCGTCGCCCGTGTCGATGGCATCGGTCTCGGCGTGATAGAAAAACGAGGTGATATCGGCATAGTCGGGACTGTCGTAGCAGGAATTCGGCTTAACGCCGGTCCAGCCGTCGGAGATCCAGCCGCTGCTTGTTTCATAGGCAATGGCGATGTGGATCGCGTATTTGAAATTGTTGCAGAATTTGATCTTGGCAAAGGCCGGAGACCAGGACGCGACGAGAAGCAACAAAGCGGTGGTGACAACCCGCATGGAACCCTCCCTGCCACCCGCATGCTCGGCGGAAGACAGGGCAGAGCTTAAGCCGGAAGGAAATTCCGCGCCACGTTGTCGATGAGAGGAAAAGCCAAAAGCAAGCGAAAGGGCCGGACCCCGACCCCTTCACCCCCGTATACGGCTCGGCGGGAACTCAAAACATTTACCCACCGAATCACAAACGCGCGCTGCGCCGCGCTGGTTCCGTTCTGTCAACCAACTTTTTTAAGTCGTGTCAGGCGGGCACGAATTTCAGCGCCACCCCGTTCATGCAATAGCGCTTGCCGGTCGGCGGAGGCCCGTCGTCGAACACATGGCCGAGATGCCCGCCGCAGCGCCGGCAATGCACCTCTTCCCTGACCATGCCGAAGGTAAAATCGCTCTCCTGCCTGACGGCGTTCTCGAGCGGGGCATAGAAACTCGGCCAGCCGGTGCCGCTGTCGAACTTGGTCTCCGAGGAGAAGAGCGGCAGGTCGCAGCCGGCGCAGGTGAAGATGCCCTTGCGGTGCTCCTT
Source organism: uncultured Alphaproteobacteria bacterium (assembly GCA_963747175.1). Classification (GTDB taxonomy): domain Bacteria; phylum Pseudomonadota; class Alphaproteobacteria; order Rhizobiales; family Methyloligellaceae; genus Methyloceanibacter. The sequence goes on from CAVVDW010000011.1 coordinate 6,720, forward strand.
ATTGAGGGGGCTCGTGAAGGCGCGCTCCGTGTCCTGCTCGCGAAGCACGGCATATTGCGCAGGGGTGAGCAGCTTCCGCCATTCCTCGGGCGTATGGGTGACCTCGAAGCTCTCGGTGGCGGCGTTGGCGCGGCTCCGCCAGCGCAAGATGCCGAGGCCCGCGACCCCGACCGCCGCAACACCGACGGCGCCGAGAGCAACTTCGCGTCGCGTAACCATGGTCTCTCCTTGAACTGTCTCCGTTTGCTGGAAGATGTAGGCGCTCTTGTCCGTGCCGCAATTCAACTTGCGCGCACGGACGATCACGACAGCGTTGATGAAACGGTTGGCTTGGTGAGCGGCCTTAGCCGCGCGAGGTGACTTTAGCCGCGGGAGGTCACTTTAGCCGCGCGAAGTGACCTGGGCCGCCGGGATCACGATTTCGCAGCAAACGCCCTTCTCGGGGAAGGAGAGCTTCACATCGCCCTCGAGTGCCTGGCCGACGACGGTCTCGATCATCGCCCTGCCGAAGCCCGATCGCTCCGGCGGCATGACCTTCGGTCCTCCCCTCTCCTGCCAGGTCAGCTTCAGCTTGGAGGCCTCCTCGCAGAACTTCCAATGGATGCGAATTTGCCCTTCGGGCTGCGAGAGAGAGCCATATTTCTGGGCATTGGTGGCAAGCTCGTGCAAGGCGAGTCCGAGATTGTGCACGGCCTCAGGCTTCAGGATGACATCCTCGCCTTCGATGGCGATTTGCTCGCCGAAGCGGTGCGCATGGGTAAAGAGCTGCTGCTCGACCAGCATGCGCAAGGATGCACCGTGCCAATCGTCGGCAATCAGGAGATCATGGGAGCAGCCGATGGCGCAGAGCCGTGCGCTGAACCGCTCGAGGAAATCCTCGACCGAGCGCGTTCGCGACGCGGTTTGCCGGGCGATGGCATGGATCACCGCAAGCAAATTCTTCGAGCGGTGGGTCAGCTCTCTGAGCAAAAGGCGAAGCTGGTCTTCATTTGTCTTGCGCTCGCTGATGTCGACAGCGACCGAGGTCGTGCCGATGACCTCGCCCTGCTCGTCACGCAGCGCCTCGATCATAAGGTAGAAGGAGCGCTTCCGCCCGAGCAGCTCGAAATTCGTCTCGAGCTCTTGCGGTTCGCCGGTCGCCATGACTTTGCGCTTTGCCGTCATGATCGTTCGCGCGGCCTCGGCGGGGAGGATCTCCTCGTCGGTCTTGCCGCACAGCAGTTCCGGCACGAGCCCGGCAGGCGCGTTGTGCACCCAGGTGAAGCGCAGATCCTTGTCTTGCGTGAACACCGAGATGGGCGAGCCACGGAGCGCGATCTCGAAGCGCTGCTTGGCCTCAGCCAGCTCCTTGGTGCGTGCCTCGACGCGCTCCTCGAGCTGGTGGCGCGCCGCCTTCAGTTCCTCGAAGGTGCGGAGGTGAGCTGCGACCTCGGCCTGCAACCGGTCGCGGGAGGGAAGACGCAAGAGCTGAGGCGCAAGCTTCCAGATCACGATGGCAGTGGTCAGAGCGAGCAGCGCGGCCACCGCCTTGAGCACGCCCTGCATGGCGGCGGACGGCGTCCATAGGCCGGCAAGCGAGGCGAGATGGGCAAGTCCCACGGCGGCGATGAAGAGGATGAAGAGCGTGGTCAGTGCCAACTCGCCGGAATTGGACTCGCCTCTCTGCCGGTACATGTAGATGAGCGCCGCGGCGATAAGCAGAAGCGAGAACGCGATCACCCCATCAGAGACCGCGTGGAGCAGAAGCATCCCCGAGGAGGACAGATCAGAATGAAGCGCCGTCGGCATGAGAATTGTTCAATTCCAGCCCTTGGTTAGGGCTTTGCATTTAACCCCCTAAACCGCTGAGAGGGCTTATAGTTCAGAGTCTCGCGATATTCCCTGCCCAGAATTTGGGATGTGAGCCGTTCTCCGACAAGCGCCAAGCGGCAGATAGGCAGGCGGAACCGACCTTCGTGCAGCGGCGTTTTCCTGCTATTCGAGGGCACGCGACGCGTCACCGCTCGCCCCTCCCCACCAGCCCTCGAAGCTTTGACGCCCGTGGCCGAGCCCCATCCGGTTGCGGGCGTTCCTGCGCCTGCCTAAAGCAGAGCCGCGATCAACGTGACGAGAAACACGATGAGGAAGAGGAAGAAGAGAATACGCGCGACGCCAGCGGCCGCTGACGCGATACCGCCAAAGCCAAACACGCCCGCCACCAAAGCGATAACGGCGAAGATAAGCGCCCATGTCAGCATGTCAAACTCCTAGGCTGGTGATGCGGAGCTGAGGTCTCGCCCCTTTGTGACATCGACAACGTGCATTATCTGCTTTCGTTGCACTTCCCGCGTCCTAGAAATGAGCGATCGCAGCCAGCAAGTCTCTGCCGGTGAAGGGCTTCTTCACCAAAGGCGCAGTGCGATAGGCGGAGGGAAGCTGCTCGCGGCCATAGCCGCTGACAAAGGCGAACGGAATGCTGCGCGCGGCGAGCGCGTCGGCGACGCGGCCCACCGGCTCGCCCGCGAGATGCGCATCGAGCAGCGCTCCGTGTACCACCTCGCTCTCGATCGCTCGAAGCGCGTCACCGACATTGGCGGCGGGACCGACCACTGCGAGGCCCGCCTGCTCAAGGACGCCCGTGATATCGAGGGCGATGAGGAACTCATCTTCGACAACGAGGATGCGTGTGGCCGCCATATCCATTACGCGCCGACATCGCGGCGCTCCCCGGACGAGTTCATTTGATTTATCGCTTCCGATCAAGCCCTTCGAGAGAGAGCGAAAGCTCGCAAATGGAACTGATAAACACGCCGAACGTTAACCGCGCTCCTGTACACAGGCCCCCCTGTGTGAACGCAACGCGGCCACCCGCGCTAGTGGGGGGCGCCACAAAGGAGTATCTTCCAATGAATTGGGATCGAATCGAAGGCAACTGGAAGCAGTTCAGCGGCAAGGTGAAGCAGCAATGGGGCAAGCTCACCGACGATGATCTTCAGGTCGTCGAAGGCCGTCGTACCGAGTTGGTCGGCAAGATCCAGGAGAGATACGGGATCGCCAAGGACGAGGCCGAGAGGCAGGTCGACAGCTGGATGCGCAATATGTAATCAGGCTGAGCTCAGCCGCGGCGGTAGCGGAGCAGGCTAAGCTACGACCGCCGCGGCAAATCACTTCCGTAACGCGTAAAGCGAAGCAAGGCATAGGGATCGGTTCTCGCGTCCCCTCTGCCCTCCATTGGATGCGGCGCAAGGCCTGCGCGGCTCCGTCTGAGAGGCGACATGCTGACGACTGTCCTCATCATCATTCTTATCTTGATCCTGCTCGGCGCGTTCCCGTCATGGCCCTACAGCCGCGGCTGGGGGTATGGACCATCGGGGGTGGTCGGACTCATCCTCGTCATCCTTCTTATCTTGCTTCTTCTCGGCAAGATCTAGCAGTCACACGCGACCCGGTTCTGTTCCGGCGACGGCAATCGCGCATGTAAGTTCACAAGGGGGGGTAAATGCTGACGACAATTCTCATCATCATCTTGATCTTAATCCTGCTCGGCGCGTTTCCCGCCTGGCCGCATAGTCGCGGCTGGGGCTATGGGCCGTCCGGCGTGGTCGGGCTCATCCTCGTGATCCTCTTGATCCTGCTTCTGCTCGGGAAGATCTAGCCCCCGCATCGGTCATGCCCGCGAAAGCTGGCAATGACAAAGGATGCGGGCATCAAGAACCCTTAAGCGGTCACCGACGGGCGATCGCGTAGATGCGCGCGGCGCTCGAAGAAGAGCGCTTGGCTCACGATCGCTTTCACCGTATCGGGCTGATAGGGCTTGGTGATGAGGAAGGCCGGCTCGGGACGCTCGCCGGTCAAGAGCCGGTCGGGATAGGCGGTGATAAAGATCACCGGCACCTCGAAGGAGCCGAGCATCTCGTTGACGGCGTCGAGACCCGAACTCCCGTCGGCGAGCTGGATGTCGGCGAGCACGAGGCCCGGCTTCGCCTTGGCGACTGCCTTAACCGCCTCGGTATGGGTGCGGGCAATGCCGGTAACGCGATGGCCCAAGCCCTCGACGATGCCTTCCAGGTCCATGGCGATCATCGGCTCATCCTCGATGATGAGCACATCGGTGGCGACCTGAGCCGCGATCTCGCGGCCCGCCGTCTCCACCAGGGATTCGATCTTTTCGGGCGCGACGTTGAGGATCACGGCGGCCTCCTGGCTGGTGAACCCTTCCACCGATGTCAGCACGAAGGCTTGGCGGGGAAGCGGGGTGATCTGCTCGAGCTTGCGGTCGATGGCCGTCGACGGTCCCGCCGCGCCATCCGGCTTGAGATTGACGTCGACCGAGTTCCACAGGCTGAGGAAGGTCCGGTAGAGCGCGACCCGAGGATCGAGGCTCATGTCGAAGAGCGAGGGGTCCTCGATCAACACTTCAAGCGTCGCCGCCACGTAGGCATCACCCGCCGCTTGCGTGCCAGCAAGGGCGCGGGCAAACCGACGCAGGTAAGGAATGTGCGGCGCAATCGCCTTCGATATCGGCATCAGGCTTGAACTTTCGCTAGGTTGAGCCCATGTCACTTTCTCATAAACCGGGCCGGGGGTGGCAACTCAAAACCATATTACAGCGCCTGGTAACGCTTTCACTCACCTTTTGGTTCCGGTCGTGGAACCAATTGAGCCGTTAAGTGTTTTTCACACTCTCGTACCGTAGGAAATCCGCTATCTTCAGCATTGCCGACGAGGCGGATAGGGGACGGTCGTGAACCGAGGCAGGAACAGCAAGGACCGCCGGCTGAACATGCCAGGCGCAAGTAAGAAGATGGATCAATCCGTCGAGACCGGCACGCCTGCCGATCATGGCGCTACCACTGACGATGCGGCACTCGCCGAACCGGAGACGGGACTCGCTCCCAATCTCCAGGCCCATATCGGCCGACACGTTCGTGCCGTGTTCGACGAGGTCGCGCGCGAACCTATTCCCGAACACCTGCTGCGCCTCCTCAAGGATCTCGAGCGAAGCGGAGACAAATAGGTGCAGCACAAAGTGTCTGCGAGCCTGAAAGACGCCCTCGTCGGTGAGATGGGCAATCTGCGCGCTTTCGCCGTGTCGCTGTGCGGCGACAAGGAGCGCGCCGACGATCTCGTGCAGGAGACGCTGTTCAAGGCGTGGAACCATCTCGATTCCTTCAAGGAAGGCACCAACCTGAAGGCGTGGCTCTTCACCATCCTGCGCAACACCTATTTCTCCGAGCGGCGCAAGCGGAAGCGCGAGGTGGAGGATGCCGACGGCAGCTATGCCGCGCGGCTTGCCACTCATCCCGAGCAGCACGGCCACATGGACCTGCAGGACTTCCGAGCCGTCCTCGTGCGGCTCCCTGACGACCAGCGCGAGGCGCTGGTGCTGGTGGGCGCCGCCGGCTTCTCCTACGAAGAGGCCGCCGAGATCTGCAATTGCGCCGTCGGCACCATCAAGAGCCGCGTCAACCGTGCCCGGAACCGGATCGCCGAGATGCTCGGGCTGGCGGAGCACGAAGCCGGCCAGGACGATGTCGGCCTGACCAAGTCGGCCTGAATTCGTCCCCTCACCCGCTTTACCGATCCTTTGCCGGCGCCCATCTATAGAATGGAACGTCTCGCGCCGCCGAGCCATTGACATCCGACAGCTCGAGCACCGAAATGGAGCCAGCCATGATAAGCGCACCCGTAATGGATCTCGACAAGGCCCTGCTCGATCCCGCCTCCGTGTTCCATTCGCCGCATGACGTGCTGCGCGCTCAAGGGCTGTCGTCAGAGAGCAAGAAGGCGATCCTGTTGCGTTGGCAGGAAGACGCCGAGGCGCTGATGCGCGCGACCGAGGAAGGCATGCCGCCAGAGGGCCAGCGCAGCCCGGCCGAGCTCCTGCGCGCCGTGCAAGACGCCATGCAGACGCTCGACCGCCAAGCATCTCACAAGGGCTGCTGCTAGAGACACATTTCTTCTCGTAGCTGTTGGCTCGATCGGCGCGCTTCGGAACGGCAGCGCGGATTTGCGCGTTACTTCAGGCAGATGAGAGAAGAAAGGAACGCTCGGATGCCTGCCAAACTTACGACCACCGAAGCCCGCCAGGGAACGGGCCCGCGAGCGATGTTCTACGTTCTGATCGCCTCGCTCACCCTCGCAGTGATCGCCGGCCTTGCGCTCGGCCTTGGCTGGATCGCGCTCCCCTGGAGCTGATGCCGAGGGAGCCCCCCGGCAAGCATTTGCGACGATGACTAAGCGACCGTAATGTTGCGGGCGACCCCTTGATCTCGCCCCTTCGACACCAAATCTAGTGCTCAGCACAGCTTGCGATGGGGAAGTCCGTGCGTGGGCGCTTGTCTTTTACCGTTGCTTTGGCAATCGGTACGCTGCTTGGCGGGCACTGCTTTGCCAATCCGGCCCTTGCCCAGGCAGACCCCGTTGAACCGCAAGCGAATTCCGTGCAAAGCGCGATCGACGACTTCGTCGCTTATCTCAAATCGGAGACCTATAACGCGGCTTCCGAAGCGGCAAAAATGGCGCGCGGCCATAAGGATGAGATCGACGCGGCCAAGGCTACTCTCCATTCTCGTTTGGCAGAGCTGGGCGCCACGTTAAGCGACCAGAAAGCGAGAGCGGAGACACTCGCGAGCGATGCGATGGCGAGGCTCGGTGCATGGAGCAAATCGGCGGGTGTGCCATGGGCCGAAGCCGAGCGCTTGGCCCAGGATATGCTCGACAGCTTCACCGCCTGGTTGCGCAGCCAAACCCCGTCGGATGAGACGCAAGAAATTCCTGTTTGATCCTGTTCAGTGAGGCGAGACATGCAAGACGACACCCCTTCCCAATTCGGCAATCAGCAGAACCAGACCTCCACCCCGAGCCAGGCCGACAAGGAGTGGTCGGAACTTCAGCGCGACCTCGATATGCTCGGCCGTCAGCTCGCCGAGCTCAGCACACACACGGCGCAGCTTGGCGAGCATTTCCTCGCGAGCCTTCAGGCGCGCTTTCAGGACGTGAAGAACCGTGCCGCCATGTACAGAACGGCGACCGAGCACGACTTCGAGCAAATGCAGCAGACGGCGACGAGCCAGGCCGAAAGGACCTTCAGCGACATACGCGCGCGCTCGACCGAAGCCGCCAAGCAGGTGTGGGAGCGTTCCGAGCCGCTGCGCCAGGGAGCGAGGGACGTGGGCGAAGGGATGGCTCGCGCCTGGTTGGAGATCCGCGCCTCTTTGGGCAAGGCTGCGACCCGGCTCAACACCGAGCAGTCGACGCCGAACGGGCCTTCGACCGCGCCGAGCGAAGATCGCCGCGACACGCAGTAGTTTTCCTATCCACGAATGCGTGATGGTCGGGCTTAGCCCGGCCATTTGCGTTTAGTGGCCGGCTGCGGCCTGATCGAGCGCGCGCTTGCTCTCCTCACGCCTGGCGGGCTCGAGCAACTCGGCGCGGATGAGGCCGCGCACCGAATTGCCGAGATAGATGCGATCGGCGTCGAGCAAATCCTGCGGCGTCAATATCGCTTCGCTCGCGGCCGCGCGTGGCAGATCGAGCAGCTCCTCGCGCAGCGTGCCGGGAAGAAGTCCGCAAGTGAGCGCCGGCGTGAACAGGCGCCCGTCGATCTCGATGAAGAGATTGGTGCGGGTACCCTCGGTGAGCTCGCCCTTCTTGTTGAGGAAGACCACCTCGTCACAACCGGTCAGCGCCTTCTGCCGCTCCATCTCGCGGTCGTAGAACTGCCGCCGCGTGGTCTTGTGGTAGAAGAACGGGTCCTTCTCATCGAGCCGCTGATCGGAGATCACGAAGCGCCAGACGGTGCCCTTGGTGGGCAGCTCGATCGGCGTCGAGGTGACGGTGATGGCGCCGTCCTCGGCGAGCAGGAGCCGCACCATTGCGACCGGCGCTTCGACGCGCGCGGCTTCTTCATCGAGCGCGGCAAGGGTCTTCTCGCGCGAGAACGGATAGCCGAAATGGGCGGCGGAGGATTGCAGCCGGGCGAGATGCCGCTCGAGCAGATGGAGACCAACGCCCCGCTCGTAGCGTATCGTCTCGATCAGCGAGAAGGGCGCGTCGGGCCTTGTGAGAAACTGCGCCTTGAGCAGGCACTCCTCGAACTCCGCATCGGCCTTCGAGTTGGCGACGATCCCGCTGCCGATGCCCATCTCGCTGCCCTGAGCATCGAGCACGACGGTGCGGATCGCGACATTGAACTGGGCATCGCCCGACGGCGCGATATGGCCGATGGCGCCGGTATAGACGCCGCGCGGGTCCGCCTCGAGCTCTCTGATGATCTCCATGGCGCGGACCTTGGGCGCGCCGGTGACCGAGCCGCAAGGGAACAGCGCGCGGAGCATGTCCTTGAGCCCCATGTCTGATCTGAGCTCGGCCGAGATGCCAGAGGTCATCTGATGCACCGAGCGGTAGGTCTCCACGGTGAAGAGGTCGGTCACCTCGACCGAGCCGATCTTGGCGACGCGGCCGAGATCGTTGCGCAAGAGATCGACGATCATCAGATTCTCGGCGCGCTGCTTCTCGTCCATGGCGAGCCAGGTCTTGACCCGCGCATCCTCGCGGGGCGTGCGGCCCCGCGGCGCCGTGCCCTTCATCGGTCGCGTCGACATATGCTTGCCCTCGCGGCGGAAGAAGAGCTCGGGCGACAGCGACAGGACGTCATGATCGCCGGTATGGATGAGCCCGCCATAAGCCACGCGCTGCTTGCGGCGGAGCGCAGCGTAAAGCGCGACGGGATCGCCCTCGAAGGCGAAGCGATATTTCAGCGTGAGGTTGATCTGATAGACGTCGCCGGCAGCGATATAGTCCTCGACCCTGTCGAAGGCGGACGTGTATTGCTCCCGCGTCCAGGAGAGCGTGAGGTCGGAAATCTTGGCGCGCTCCGTGCCGCCATTCCGATCGAGCCAGGCGCGCGTCGACGTGTCATCGAGAGGAAGCGGCGCGCGGAACAACCCGATCCAGAACAGCGGCACACGCCGCTCCGCGGGAAGCAGGTTCCTCAGTTTCGGCTCGAGGCAATAGCCGAGCTCATAGGAGAAGAAGCCCGCCGCGTGCAGCCCGCGTGCGAGGCCGGCAGAGACCTCGTCCAGCGCCGCATAGACTTCCTCGGGCGAGGAAGCAGATACCACTTGCTCGGGCTCGGCATAGAGCAGGCTCCTGCCGCCTGGGGTCAGGCTGTCGTCGAGGAGCACATAAGGCGAAGCGGTCATCTCAAGAGCCAATCAAACGACATCCGCTCGGCATCGGAGCATAGCCCATATGGGAGCTTAAGGTGTGAACGACGAGAGTTTGTCTGACGGGAAGCCTCAGGCGATGATCAGCATCTCGCCCTTGCCGAGGGCCGCCATGTCGCCCATCAACCGGCGCGCGCGGCTGCCGAGGCTGATGGCCTTGCCCTGCTCGGGCAGCCAATGCTCCAGCAGCCGGAGATAGGTGAAGTCCATGACCCCGCAATCGCCGAAGGTCGGCAACAGCTCCTTGGGCTCGTCGAGCAGGATCAGGCTGCCGCGGCGAAGTCCGTAGCCCGCGAAACGCCCGACCCGGTGCTTCACCAGGATGGTGCCCGCGATCATGCGCCCGCCGAGATAGTCGCCGGCATCGCCGTTGACGATCACGAGCCCGCGCCGCATGCGCTCGCCAAGCAGAGGACCGGAATTGCCGCCGATGGTGAGGAGCCCTCCCCGCATGCCGAGCGTCTCGCCGACGAGGATGCCTCCCGCCCGCTCTCCGGCATCGCCGCCGATGGCGATCTCCCCGCCGGCCATGCTCGCGCCGGCGAGCACGCCGGCACTGCCCTTCACCTCGATCTTGCCTCTCTTCATGCCGGCGCCGAGATAGGCGCCTGCGTCACCCTCGACGAGAATTTCTCCTCCGGTCATGCCGGCGCCGATCTTGTCGCAGCGCCCGTCAGTGCCGGCGAAGCTGATCGTCTCGGCATCCTTCCCCTTCACCTTGAATGCATCGCCGACGGTGAGCTTGTCGCGCGTCGTGCCGACGATGAGCGCCTCGATCTCTTTCGGCTTCAGGTCCTTGAGCTTCGAGGGAATAAGCGGCGAAAGGTCGAGCCGCTGGTCGGGCTTCCCCCTGAGCTCGAAGACAAGCGCGCTCATTAGACGAGTTCCTTGAGATGGAAATGATGCGGGCCGAGATTGCCGCCGTAATTGCCCGCGGTGATATGGGTGATGCCCGTCTCAGCGCCGCCCTCGGCAATCGCGTGAAGACCTGCGCGCATCGCCACGGCAACGGATTCCTTGGTGAGCCCGTCGATGACGATCTCCAGCACCGCCTCGACGTCGAGCGGAAGAGCGGTGTTCACCGCGGCTTTCAGCGTCGGGCAATAGGCGTCATTGGTCGAGGCGATCTGGCCCTTGTATTTCGAGCCGACCTTCGAGCCCGAGCGCACGATGCCGCCGGGAAAGGGCGTGATCACCTCGGGCACCTCGTCGATCGCGCGGACCGCGCGCTCGCAAGCGGCGAGAACGGCGGCATGCGACTTACCAAGCACGAGCAGATTGCCGCCGCCCACCGCCTTCTTGGTGAGGCCGGTCTTCTCCTCGCAGACGAACTCGCCGTCCATCACCGGGATGCGCCAGAATCTCCGACCGCCGACGCGCTTAGAGACCTGCCAGCCATCGCCGAAGAATTTGAGCGAGGAGCCGAGCTTCAAACTCTTCTCGCCTTTCAGACCGGCGAAGCAGGCGGAGCCAGGGCTCGTCAGCACGCATTGGCCGACGCGATTACGGAGCTGGGTCTGGAGCTTGTTCGCGTCCATGGTGAACAGCAGCACGGCGACGCCGGGGCGGCCGTCGAGCGTCTCGTCGGTCGAGAGCGTCCGCTCGATGCCGGCTTCCGCGCCGCAGGCGATCACCGACGTGGCGAAGCCCGTCATGGTGCGCGCGGAGATGAGGGCCCATTCTAGCGTGGGCGCGGTAATGATGATCCGCGTGCCCACCATGGGGAAGGCCTCGGCGAAAGTCTCGACGATGGTGACGCCTTTGACGTTCAGCTTGGACATAGCGGGGGCCCCAAGCCCTCTCCCTCCCTCTTCGGCAGGTCAGCGGCGCACCATTAAACAGGTGGCGCAAAGCGCGCAAGCGCGGGGATGAGCGCACCCCCAAGTCCTCAGCCCACGGCTGTTCCTAGGACTTGGGCGGGATAGGCGGAGGAAACGGCGGGATCGTCAGCCTTTGGGCTTGTCGTATTTGATATAGGCGAAGCGCATGTCCTCGCCGGGCGTCCCTTCGAGCGCGCCCCCTTCCTTGCCCGGCTGCCAGTGCACGACATCCTCGATCTTCTTGGCGAGCTCGAAATCCTTGTCGGTGATGCCCTTGGCGGCGTGGTTCTTGAGGCGGACCTCGACCCAGGCGTAAGAGGCCGTAATGTCGGGATGATGCCAGGCAGCCTCGGACAGATGGCCGACGGTGTTGATCACCATCAGCGTGCCCTTCCAGCTATTGGTGCGGAATCTCCGCCTGATCCAGCCGTCCTCGAGATACCAATGGGGCAGCTCCTTCTTGAGCCGCTCCTGGACCTCTTCATCGCTATAGGTGCGCTCGGACGTTGCCATCGCATCAGACTTTTGAAACAGTGAGGCACTCCCCGCGGAACCCAAAGCATATCGAGAGGCTTGCGCCCGATCAATGGAGGCCTTTTCCTCAACCTCGCCCGGCGCGCGCGAAACTTATTGTCCCATGCGGCATGTCACCGTAACCGCCACCGCACGGCTGCATTTCGGCTTTCTCGATCCGAGCGGACGAGGCAAGCGGCCCTTCGGCTCGTTCGGACTTTCGCTCGACCGGCCGAGGACGCGGCTTCAGCTGGAGCGCGCGCAGGCGCTTCACGTGACCGGGCCTGAGCATGAGCGCGCCGAACGACATCTCAAAGCCATCGCGGCAAGCTGCGGCGTCGAGCCGAGCTTTGCGCTCAATGTGACGGAGACGATCCCCTCTCATGCCGGTCTCGGCTCCGGCACGCAGCTCGCGCTCGCCGTGGGCTCGGTGTTTTCCGCCGTCGAGCGGCTGGACCTTTCGCCGCAAGAGATCGCGAAGAGGCTTCAGCGAGGCGCGCGCTCCGGCATCGGCATCTTCACCTTCGAGCAAGGCGGCGCCATGCTCGACGGAGGTCCTGGTCCGGAAGGCGCGGTTCCAGAGCTTATCTGCCGCCTCCCCTTCCCGCCTGCATGGCGCGTGCTGCTGATCTTCGACGCAAGCGCTAGCGGACTTGCGGGAGCGAACGAGACGGCTGCCTTCGACACGCTTCCGGACTTTCCGGCAGAGGAAACCGCCGAGCTCCGCCGAAGGATCGCCGACATCGCGCTGCCCGCGCTCGCCGCTTGCGACTTCGCGACCTTCTGCGAGCAGGTCGGCTATCTGCAAGCCGTCATGGGCAGATATTTTGCACCCCTGCAAGGCGGACCCTATACGAGCGCGGCCGTCAGCGAGGTGCTCCATTGGCTCGGCGGCCAGAGCCTGACCGGGATCGGGCAAAGCTCATGGGGACCGACCGGCTTTGCCTTCATCCCGTCTGAGGCCGCAGGCGAGGCGTTGCTCAGCGAGGCGCGGGCCCGCGCACGCCATGCCGGGATCAGCTTCGAGCTTGCGCAAGGGCGCAACGAGGGCGCGAAACTCGATTCGGGCGCGGTGTAAATTCGCTAAGGCAACGCCGATCGAGAGGCTTTCCGGAGCGTCCCGGTGTGGTAAAGCGTGGCCGTCTTCAAGCAGGGAGAAGCGAACGCCCATGGCGACCCCCCGGATTCTGCACATGCTCACGCCGCTCAAGCATATGAGCCCGTTCGACGTGAATATGGGCCTCGACGCAGGCTTCGATCACGCTATCCCCTACACCAACGTCACCGTCGAGGATGTCTACGGCCTCGTGCAGGATGCGATCTTCTCGCGCGGGCCGGAAGGCATCAAGCGCACTGCCATGTTCATCGGAGGCAAGCGCGCCATCGAAGCGCTCGACATGATGGACTGCGCCAAGAAGGCGATGGTGCCGCCGTTCGAGATCTCGGTGTTCGCCGATCCCGCCGGCTCCTTCACCACCGCTGCCGCCATGGTCGCCTGCGCCAAGAAGGCGCTCCGCGAAAAGTTCTCAGCCGACCTCAAGGGGATGCGCGTGGTGGTGTTCGGCGGGACGGGTGTCGTCGCTTTCGCCTCTGCGGTGATCGCCGTGGGCGATGGGGCCAAGGCCACTCTCGTCGGCTATGACGGCCCTGAGCGCGTCAAGAAGCTTGCGTTTCAAGCGAATGCACGCTTCGACGTTGCGCTCGACTATGCCGACGGCTCGACTGACGAGCAGAACACGGCACTGGTGCGCGAGGCCAACATCATCTTCGCCGCTGGACCCGCAGGGCGGAGGCTGCTCACCACCGATCAGCTCAAAGAGGGGAAGAAGCTCAAGGTCGCGGCTGACGTGAATGCCGTGCCGCCCTCTGGCATCGAAGGCGTCGGTGTCAATGACAACGGCAAGCCGATCCCTGGAACGAACGCGGTCGGCATCGGGGCGCTTGCCGTCGGCAATATCAAGTACAAAACGGAGTTCGGCCTCTTCAAGATGATGATCGAGACCGAGAGGCCGCTTTATCTCGATTTCAGAGATGCTTACGCCCTTGCGCAAAAGCTCGTCGCTTAAGAGCCCGGCGCTCCTGATCGCGGCGATCTCGGGACGGGCGATCGCGCAATCGGCGCGCCGCGCCGGCTTCGTGCCGCTGGTCGCCGATTTTTTCGCAGACCTCGACACGCAGGACGCGGCTCACGCCTGCCGCAAGCTCGATGGCGATATCGCGCGCGGTATCGAATGGGCGGCGCTGTCGCGCGCGCTCGAAGCACTCGCCGCGGAAAGCCCCTCACCCATTCTTGGTCTCGTCTATGGCTCCGGCTTCGAGGACCGCCCGAAGGTGCTGACGCGCATCGCCAAGAGCTGGACCCTGCTCGGCAACGACGAAGCGACAGTCGCGCGCCTCAAAGATCCCGAGAGCTTCTTCGGCGAGTTCGATCGTCTCGGCGTCGCCCATCCCGCGACAGCGAGCAAGCGTCCGGCGAAAGGCGAAGGCGCGAGCGCCTGGCTCGTCAAGCGCAAGGGCGGCGCTGGCGGAAGCCATATCGGCGTGAGTGGAACCGCGCGCGCACGAGGCAAGGTCTATTACCAGGAGCGTGTCGACGGCCGCGCCGTCTCGGCCCTTTTCGTCGCCAACGGCAAAGAGGCGCGCGTGCTCGGCTTCAGCGAGCAGTGGACCGCGCCATCCAAGCGAAGCCCGTGGCGCTATGGCGGGGCGGTCCGCCCTGCCCATCTTGCCGCAGCCGCCAAGGAGGCGATGATCTCGGCGGTCGAGCGGGCCACTTTCGCCTTCAAGATCAAGGGACTGGCCTCGGCAGATTTCATAGTGGATGGGCAAAGCGCGCTCCTGCTCGAGATCAACCCGCGACCCGGCGCGACAATCGACATCTTCGAAAGTTCCGCGAGCCCCCTCATTGGGCTTCATCTCGACGCGGTCTGCCAAGCGAAGCTCCCGCGCGCCGCGCTCTCCCTCGAAGGCGCCATGGCCTCGGCCATCGTCTTTGCGGCGGAGCCGGTTCAGGTGCCCTTCACCATGACTTGGCCCGACTGGGTCGGCGATAGGCCCAGGCCTGGAGAAATTATCGACAAAAACCGTCCGATATGCACTGTGTGGGCCCGCGCGGGCACCAAGGCCCGCGCCAAGAGTTCGGTCGAGACACGAACGAAAGCAGTCCTGGCATGGATCGAGAGTAAATGCAGGGGGAATAACCGTGAACAAAATGGACAAAAAGGCGGAAGGGAGCGCGGTCTCGCAAGGGGAGTTACCGAGCGTCAACACCAGGGTCGAGCCGGTCGTCAAATCCATCATCGAGGACGCTGACGCGCTTCGCGTTGCCGTGACCGAAGGCTCGCTCGGCGAGTGCCGCATCGATTGCGGCGTGCGCGCGACCGGCGGGCTCGAAGCCGGGCGCCGCATGGCCGAGGTCTGCCTCGGCGGACTTGGCCGCGTATCGCTCGAAACGACCGACGCCGACAGCGCCTGGCCCTTCGTGGTGACGGTGCATACGAGCCAGCCCGTGATCGCCTGCCTCGGCTCACAATATGCGGGCTGGAGCCTCTCGGTTGACGACAACGGCAAGAAATACAACGTGCTAGGCTCAGGCCCGGCGCGGGCGATGGGCTCCTCGGAGAAGCTGTTCGACGAGCTCGGCTATCGCGACAAGGCCGCAAGCGCTGTGCTCGTGATCGAGGCCGACCGCGCGCCGCCGCCGGCACTCGTCAAGGAGGTGGCTAAGGCCTGCAAGCTCCCGCCCGAGCGTCTCACCTTCATCTACGCGCCGACATCGAGCCTTGCCGGCACGGTGCAGATCGCCGCGCGTTGCCTCGAGGTCGCCCTGCACAAGGCGCACGAGCTCCACTTCCCGCTCGACCATATCATCGACGGCATCGCCACCGCCCCGCTGCCTCCGCCTGCCCCCTCTTTCATCGAGGCCATGGGCCGCACCAACGACGCCATCATCTATGGCGGGCGCGTGCAGCTCTTCGTCTCGGGCGATGAGAAGGAGGCGAAGGCTCTCGCCGATGCGCTGCCGAGCCTGAAGTCCAAGGACTATGGCAGGCCCTTCGCCGAGATCTTCGCCGCGGTGAAGGGCGACTTCTATGCGATCGACCGCATGTTGTTCAGCCCGGCCATGGTGACGGTGACCGCGCTCGGGTCGGGCAAGAGCTTCGAGGCGGGCCGCATCGATGAGGCTGTGCTCTCGCGCTCCTTCTCCTGATCCCACATGTCGGCAGCGAGCCCTGACACGAGCATCGTCCTTTTCGGCGATGGGCGGGATTGGCATGGGAAGAGCCTGCGCAAGGCTTTCAAGAAGCGCGGCATCACCCCGTTGGCGGTCCCGCTCAACGCTTGCGGCTTCTCGACCGAGAGGACAAACGGGCTCGCCATCCCGGGTCTCGGCGACCGCCTGCCCGAAGGGGCTTTCGTCCGGTTCGTGCCGGGCGGAACTTTCGAGGAGGTGACGCTTTATTTGGGAGTGCTGCATGCGCTCCGCGAGCTTGGCGTCACGGTGTGGAACGATGCGCGCGCCATCGAGCGCTGCGTCGACAAATCGACCACGACCTTTTTCCTCCAATGCGAGGGGTTGCCGACGCCGCCGACCTTCGCTTGCGTCAATCCCTTCGAGGCGGGGGCGATCGCCGCACGCCTGCTCGCCGATGGCAAGAAGCTCGTGCAGAAGCCCCTGTTCGGCGCGCAAGGCAAGGGCTTGCGGCTCATCTCCTCGCTTGGCGATCTTGCCCCGCAAGAGGAGGTGAATGGGGTCTATTATCTCCAGGAGTTCGTTCCGCCGGCGAACGCGCATCATCAGGACTGGCGGATCTTCGTTTGCCAGGAAGAGGTCGTCGCCTCGATGATCAGGCATGGCGCCAGCTGGATCACCAATATCAAGCAGGGCGCGCGCGCGAAGGCCGCGATTCCGAGCCAAGAGCTGATAGATCTCGCGGTCCGCGCCACTTCGTGCGTGGGTGCCGACTATGCCGGGGTCGACATCATCCAGGCGCGCGACGGGAGCTTCCTCGTGCTCGAGGTGAACTCGATGCCAGCGTGGAACGGGCTTCAAGCCGTGACGCACATCGATATCGCCGATCGTCTCGTCGATGCCTTTCTCGACGCGGCCCTTCCTCCATCGCGCCGCAAAGGCCAAGAGGGCGCTTGACCAGGCGCACAAAGCTCGGCGCGGTCGGGGAAGCCTTCCATGACTCTTGCCTTGCCGAGCTCGATGCGCTGAAGCCCGGCAACGTGCATCGCTTCTCGGACGGCCACCACATGAGCGTCGGCGATTTCGAGAACAGCGCCTCAGCGGCCGCACCCGCGATCGGGCGGCCGGGCTCGTCAGTCGGCAAGCGCATCCTCCGCGCGGTAAAGGCGACGAAAAAGATGGCCGGGCAGAACACCAATCTCGGCATCCTCCTCCTTGCCGCGCCGCTTGCGACCGCCGCACTCGACCGTGAGGGCGGCGATCTCAAGATACGCGTCGGCGATGTGCTGGATAAGCTCTCCGTCCAGGATGCGCGCGATGCCTACAAGGCGATCCGCATGGCGGCGCCCGGCGGCCTCGGCGAGGCACCCTCTCACGACGTTGCCAAGACGCCACGCGTCACGCTGCTCGAAGCGATGCGTACGAGCGAGGCACGCGACCGCATTGCCTGGAACTATGCCCACGGCTTCTCCGACATCTTCGGCCTTGGGCTCGCCTGGCTGAAGCAAGCGCATGAGCGCTGGGGGCTCTCACCCTTCGCCGTGACGCGCGTCTATCTCGGCTTCCTCGCCCATCTCCCCGACACGCTGATTGAGAGGAAATTCGGCGCCGACGCCGCGGCCTCTCTGCTCGAGGAGGCGCGGCCGCTGGAGGCGGGATTGCTGGAATGTGCCCTGCCCCAAGACATGACCCCGCCGCTGATGGCCTTCGACCGCGCGCTCAAGGAGCGTGGGCTGAACCCCGGCACATCGGCCGATCTCACGGTCGCGACGCTCTTTGCCGCAGCCCTCGAGGCGGTGGAGAATCCCCAATAAATGACTAAAATTCTGACGGCTGGATGTCGAACAATCGACTTGCCGATCTCTTGAGCCCCGGACTATGTTCTCCCCGCGGAGCTCTAACCAGGAGTTGCCGGACGGAGGTGCTTTAGCAAGTTTCAGCCAGAGGACTTTCGTCGGCTCGCGGTTGGCGGTCCCACCGCCACGCCCGCTTCTAGTTTTCGTTTGTATCAGCCCATTAGGGAGGGGGTTTCATGCCCAAGATAAGTGGTACGTGTGTTGGCGAGTCGCTCGTCGGCGACGGCAACGAGGTTGCTCATATCGATCTGCTCATTGGTCCGCGTGGGAGCGCCGTCGAACAGGCGTTCTGCAACGCGCTGACCAACAACAAGGACGGCTTCACCACGCTGCTCGCAGTGGTCACGCCGAACCTGCTCTGCAAGCCCCCAACGATCCTCTACAACAAGGTGACCATCAAAGATGCACGCCAGGCCGTGCAGATGTTCGGCCCCGCGCAATACGCCGTGGCCAAGGCGGTCGCCGATTCCGTCGCCGAGGGCGTGATCCCCGCCAACGAGGCTGATGATCTCTTCGTCTGCGTCGGCGTGTTCATCCATTGGGAAGCCAAGGACGACAAGAAGATCCAGGACTTCAACTATCGCGCCGTCAAGGAATCCATCGCTCGCGCCGTCAAAGGTGAGCCGAAGGCCTCCGAGGTCACCGCGAAGAAGGATAGCGCTCACCACCCGTTCGCAGCCGGTTGAAAGGGAGAACCCCCAGGTCGGGGGCAACCCGGTAAAGACGGCGGTCCGGGCCCGATTCGGCGGTGGCTCCAAAAACTGGGTTTCTGACGGATTGCGCTTAGGCGCTGAAGATTGCGATCGCCGCTCTCACCCGAGGGCGGCGATCTCGTTTTGAGTGATGGCTTGCGTGTGAAGCGCGGTGGCGATCAGCGCGCCTGCCCCGTCCATCGCCTTGATCGCGGCAAGGTCGACCGCGTTGCGCACGCCGCCGCCTGAAAACACGGCGCAGCTGCCATCGGCCATGGCGAGAATGGTGCTCAGCCGATTGAGATCGGGACCATCGCCAGTGCCGACGCGGGCGAGGTCGATGGCAACGAGCCGGCTTGGCCAGAGGGCAGGATCGCTAAAAAGGGGCTCTGGGCCCCGCTCGCCGTCGGGGCCGCGATCGAGCGAGAGCACGACGCTGTCGCCGAAGGCGGTGTGGATCTCGCGCCAGTCGTCGATCGCGTCCAGGCTTTCGCTGCCGATGACCAGCGTCGCGCCGAGTGGCAGCCAGAAGGCACAATCGGCGACATCGGAGAAACCGGCATCGACCCACAGCGTGATGTCGGGCAGCGAATAAGAAAGGCCGCGTAGAAGCTCGAAATGGTTGCCGGTGCCCTCGATCGCATCGAGATCGGCGACATAGAGCGCAGGAGAACCGGTGGCGGCGAGCAATCCGCGGGCGATTGCGGCGGGGTCGTCGGCCGAGCCGAAGGGGCTCAGGATCGGCGCATAATCGGCGCGCCTCCCCGCCACGGCATGGACCGCGCGGCCGCCTTTGAGGTCGAGAACCGGGATCACTGTGAACCTGCTCATGGTGTTGATTTAGGCCCTCTTTCGCTTCCCGCCTAGGTCCTTCCTTTGCCGGCTATCGGGAGGTCGTCATTCCGGCGCAAGCCGGAATCCAGGACGCGCGCGTACTTTATTTGCTGGGTGCCGGCTTTCGCCGGTATGACGAGCCAGATGAGCACGAAGCACATAATGACACCCATCATCGGTTGGGACCTTGGCGGGGCCAATCTCAAGCTCGCACTGCTCGAAGCGGGGCGTATCACGCAGGTGGCGCAGGTCCCCTGCCCGGTCCGCCAGGACCGCGGCAAGTTCGATGCGGCGCTCAAGGAGGGGCTTGCGCTCTGTCCGCCTCGCGCCCGCCACGCCGTCACCATGACCGGCGATCTGTCCGATGTCTTCTCCGACCGCGCCGAGGGCGTGGCCTATCTCGTCGGGATGATGCGGAAGGCCACTGGCGGCGAGACGCTCTTCTATGGCGGCCGCGCGGGCTTCCTTGCTGCCGACGAGGCGATCGCGCGCGCGCTCGACGTGGCGTCAGCCAATTGGCACGCGAGTGCCATGCTCATCGCCGACCATTGCAGAAACGGGCTATTGGTCGATATCGGAACCACCACAACCGACCTGATCCCGCTTAGGGACGGAGCGCCGGCCGCTCGAGGCTACACTGACGGCGAGCGGCTTGCCGTCCGGGAGCTCATCTATGCCGGCGTCGTGCGCACACCGGTGATGGCATTCTCGCGCATTGCCCCTTTCGCTGGGCACATTCAGGGGATCACGGCCGAGCGCTTCGCCACCATGGCCGACGTGTATCGCCTGACGGGCGACCTGCCCGACGATGCCGACCCCTACCCCACGCCCGATCTCAGGGGAAAGAGCAAAGAGGAAAGCGCCGCACGGCTTGCGCGCATGCTCGGGCGCGATGCCTCTGAGGCAACACCCGAGGCGTGGACCGAGCTTACCGCGTTCTTTGCCGAATTGCAGCTGTCTGAGCTCGTGGAAGGCGCACGTGCGCTCGCAGCGCGCGAGGCTCTTGCGACCGATGCGCCGGTGATCGGCGCTGGCTGCGGGCGCTTCCTCGGGCGCCGCCTCGCTTCAGAGCTCGGCCGCCCCTATCGCGATTTCACCGAGACGATCGCGGTCGAGCCGGAAGCGCGCGAGATGGCCGCCCGCTGTGCTCCTGCCGCCGCCGTCGCGCTGCTCGCCGCGAAATCCCCCTCTCCCCGCTGGGGAGTGGGTCGAAGTGAGGGGGAAGCAGAGCCGGCGTTATAGTCCCCTCACCCGGCGCGTTCCGCGCCGGCCTCCCCGTCGGGGAGAGGTGAAGCGAGCACCCGTTTAGCTCTTGCGGCTTGTCGCCCGCTGGACGATGTTGCTGCCCGAATCTTCCCTGGAATCGGAGCTATCGCCGCATCATGTCCTCTACCAGCCGTTGGCGCTTGCGCGACTCGGAGCGCTTCATCGAAGGCAACCAGGACTTGATCGGCGAGAGGCATGACCTTGTCGCCGTCACGCGCATCAGGAACGAAGGGCTGATCCTGCCCGACACGCTCGACTATCTCGGCAAGCATGTCGACGCGATCATCGCCTATGACGACGCGAGCACCGACGAGACGGTCGACATGCTGCGCGAGCATCCGAAGGTCGCGCTCATCATCGCCAACGATGCATGGGAGCAGGACATCACGGCGCGACGGCTCGCCGAGGGACGCCACCGCGGGCTTCTGCTCCAGTTGGCGCGCGAGGAGATGGAGTTCGACTGGATGCTCTGCTTCGATCCCGACGAGCGCGTCACCGGCGACATCAAGGGCTTCTTGTCGGACGTGCCTGAGGACGTCGACGGCGTGCGCGTGAAGTTGTTCGACGCCTATATGACGGAACACGATCATGCGCCCTACCGGCCGAGGGATCAGCTTCTCGATTTCCGCCGCTATTTCGGCCCGGAGCAGCGCGACATCCTGATGTTCTGGCGGAACCGCCCGAAGATCCACTTCGCCGAGCATCACGCGCGCGAGCCCGGCGGGCTCGAGATGATCGCGACCGATCTCTACTGCCAGCATTACGGCAAGTCGCTCTCACTCGATCATTGGGAGGAGACTTGCGACTATTACATCAAGCACTTTCCGTTCGAGACCTACGGGCGCAAATGGACCGAGCGCAAAGGCAAGGGCATCCACACCGCGTCCGATTTCCAGCGCCCGCTCTATGAATGGGGCGACGAGCTCTTCGCCAATGCGGTCAAGATCGAGCGCTAGGGACCGATCTCAGATCATCGGCGTGAAGATCGAGCGGAGCGCCTCGAGCGCGCGCATACGTCCCGCGGCGCGGCGCCGCTCGATGCCCTCGCTCGAGAAATCGCGAAAGCCGTACTGATCCGGCGCCTCGCTTGCCGGCAGCGAGACCTCGACCGAGTTCACATGCTTGTACCGGCGCGCCGCCTCGACCCGCGCGGCGACCTCGGGAGGAAGCACGCTAGGCACGAGCGCGGCAAGCAACTCGATCGTGGCCACGAGCTCGTTGATGCGGCCCGCCGTCTTCTTGTCCTGTTGCGTTCGATTGCCGAAGCGAAGCTGGTTGATGCGCTCGTTCACCTCCATCAGCGAGCTCGGGCGCGCAGCCTCGCTCGGAAAGAGATTCATGATGACCAGCACGCGCTCAACGTCCTCTCCCGGACTGAAGGCGTCGATGGCGTCGCCGAGAGGGGTGTTGTCGACCAGTCCGCCATCCCAATAAGCGTGGAACTCCTTCCCCTCCTCGATGTCGGTCCAGGGGAATTGCGGCGGCAGGCTGCCGCTCGCGAGAACATGGCGCGGCCCGATCGTGGTCGGCGTCGTCTTGCCCACCGGCCGATTGGAGAACCTCTTGAGCTCGCCCTTCTCGACGTCGACGGCGGTGACCACGAAGGCGATCTCGCTTCTGTTGAGCGCGGCGAAGTCGACATGCTCGGCAAGCGTGGAGAGGAGCGGGTTGGTGTCGTAGAGATAGGTCCAGCTCGACAGCGCCAAGAGATCGGGCCGCATGGCGTAGAAGCGCGGCAGGCCGTAGAGCGAGAGGTCGCGCGCGATCCGCGCCGGCCAGAAGAAGGGTGTCGACAGAGCGAAGTCGTTCCACAGCGCGGCAAGCCGACGGCGCGCATCGAGGCGATTGGCGGAGCCGACCACGCAGGCGGCGTTGACGGCGCCGATCGAGACGCCAGTGACCGCTTTGAGCGTGACGTCGTGGCCTTTGGCGACCGCGGCGTCGATCAGCTCGAGCAGAGCGGTGATGGCGCCATATTCATAGGCGCCAAGCGCACCGCCCCCTTGCAGCACAAGGCCGATCTCGGTCGTGTTGTTCGCTGTCGTCGCCATGGCCTCGAACGCTTCCCGGAGCTTAGGCATTATAGCGGCAACAACAGGGGGAAAGAGGTTATTGATCGTGCCGCACGATCTTTGGCACCAAAAGCGGAAGCCGTGCTAGGAAGAGGACAAAGACAAGCTCGGGAGGTTCGATGCGTTACATTCTTGCTCTCATGACGGCCTTGATCCTTGGCGGCATTGCTTGGTCGGCATCCGCAAGCGCCGCCTCGCTGCCGGCTCCGTCTGCGCGTGCTTTTGGTCCCTCTCCCGTTACGGTCGAGCCGGTCGCCTATTGGCGCCGCTACTGCCAATTCCACGACTGCACCGCCCCCCAAGTCAACGTAACGGTCGACGCTTCGGCTCCTGTCGTGAACCCGGACAACCCGGCGATCATCGCCATCGTGCCCGTTCGCCCGGTGAGCTGTGGCGAGTTCCATTATTGGAACGGCTCGGCTTGCGTCGATGCGCGCTACAACAACCCTTATGTCGGCCCGCGATAAGCTCGACTGCGTTTAAGCAGGAGTGGCTTATGGAGGCGTTTCCCTGCTCGCGGGCGCGCGCGGTCTGAGCCTTGGGTCAACGCCGGTGATGCTGCCGAGATAGGTCAAGATCGCCTCGACCTGGTCGGGAGAGAATTGGATCTGCGGCATGTCGCGGTGCCGCGAGCCCATGCCTTCGGCGAAGCCTTCCTCGAGCTGCTCGATCGGATATTTGAGATAGACCTGCCTGAGCGGGGGCGCCTTGGGAAGAGGGCTCTCGCCGGTCGCGGCGATCGAATGGCATTTGACGCAATGGGCCTCGAGAACGGCCTTGCCGGCGGCTGCATCCGTATCGTCGGCGGCAAGCGCGCCGCCCGCGCTCCCCACGAGCAGCGCAACGAAGACCACGGCTTGGCGAAGCGGGAGAGGTCCTACCACCGTCGCAACCCTCCAAAGGCCTTAAGGCGAAGAGGCCGAACCCGGTCGCGCAAGCGTACTCCTCTCCCGCCTGACCGCCTAGCGGGCGTCTCGTCGCCCCGGATCATGAAGCGGGCGACTTCAGCGTGCAGAGTGAATAGTGGTCGTAGATGATCGACTCCAAGGGCCGGTCAGGCCAGTAGGTGCGGTGCAGCTTGCCGACGGTCGTCGCGTCGGAAATGGCGAGACCCGCCTCTCTCGCGAGCGCCGGCAGATCGTCGAAGCCGAACGTCCAGGGCGCGCCCATGGCGGCGAAGCGCTCGACGAAGGCGGTCGCCCCCGCTTCCCCGGTCGTCATGGCGACCACGGCCTCGTCCATATAGTCGAACGAGATGGCGAAGCGCCGCACGTTCTCTTTGAGGTCAGCAAGGACCTTCATGACGTCGGGGCGCCTGAGATACATCGTGTTGCCTTCCCAGATGAAGAAGCTTGGCAGGCTCTTGTCGAAGCCGTTCCTCTCGAGGAGCGGGATCACCCCCAAGGCCACATAATTGCCGGGGATGAAGGTCACGTGTGCATCGATCCCGTTCGCCGCGTAGCGCGCCTTCTTCAACTCGAGCGTGCCCGCATCGTCGATCTCGAAATAGGCGACGCCTTGCGCGCGTTTGCGCACGGCGCGCGTGTCGAGCCCAGAGCCGAGGATGACGACCTGGCGGCAGCCTTGCGCGATCTGCTCGCCGAGCCGGTCGTCGTAATAGCGGGTCCTGAGCCTCGGCATGTTCTCGCCGGCCGGGAAGTCGGCCCTGATCGCATCGGCCGCTTCGCGCGTCCGCGCATCGAGAAAAATGTGGACGACGGGGTCGACATAGAGCGGGTGGGCCTCCTCGTTCTCGCGCGCGCGGAATTCCGCGACGACAAAGGCCGTTCCGGTGACTTCTCTCACTTCGCTCATCGCGCGTTCCTTGCTGATCGGCTGGTGTATGGGGGATTCGTGACGGAGGGTTTAGCGCGGCTTAAGGCGACGCGTGCTTGTAATGGTCCTCGATCTTCTCGATCAAGAGCCGCCACGCCTCGTGCTCGCGGGGGCCTGCGGTCTTCTCCACGGCGATCTGGAGATAGCCGAGCTCGCGCTCGACCTTCTCGCGCGGCAGCATGTGCAGGCGGGTGGCGAGGATCGCCGCCTCGATCACCGCGCCTTGCCCGCGGTTGAAGCCGCGGAACGGCGCGTGCATCGCCTGATGCACCACGCGGCAATGGAAGCGCGGCCGCTGCTCGTCCTCCTCGACGCGCTCGACCTTGAGCTCGGCGTGCGCCAGCGCCCCGCCCAGCACGACGCCCGGGACATGAGTTGCGGGACGCGTCGGCCAATCCTTGTTGCCCGTCAGGCAGCCCGCGAACACGAGCACGTCGTCGGTGAAGCTCGCCACGGCAAAGGGCGTGGTACGGAGATTGTCGAGCGTGGTCGAGGGGCGGAACGGCGCGATGATCCAGCCTTCGGCCTCCCCCTCGCCGTCGAGCGGCTTGCCGCCGAGCGTCGTGGCGATGAGACCGAGCGGAGCGATATGCACGAGTCCCTCCTCGCTCAGCGTGGTAACGATGCATTCGCGGATCATCGGCATGGTGCTTCAGACGCTCTCATGTCGTTTCGCGCTTCTTCTTGGCGATCAGCGTGTGGCCAGCTTCCTTCAGCCGCGTCTTGTCGTCCACGGGTGCGTCGGCGGCAACCCCCCAATCGAGCGGCTCGTCCTGGGCATAGCGCTTGCCGAGCCGCCAGGCGATCTCGGCCTTCGCGAGCTCGGTGCCGAGATAGAAGGCGTGCGCTCCGTCAGACTCGACACCGAGCTTGGGGAAAAGATCGAGCGCGCTTGTCCCCACATGATGGCCGTCGCGGTTATAGACATGGATGCCGTCCTCGGCGATCTCGATGCGGAAATTCCTGTCGCGCACGGACGCAGCGGCCTCGGCGATCTCCTCTGGCTCTTGCGGAAACGGCTTCCGTGAATGCAAAGCGAGCAGGCCGTCGGCATAGTCCTTGGGCAGATCGTGTTCGGCGCGGGAGGCATACATGATGCGCCGCGCGAGGTCGTGCTCCTCGACGGTGCGCCGCGTATGCGGGCTCACCTGCACCACGAGCACGTTCCTGATGTTAAGTTCCGACGCGATGCCGATCAGAACGGCGGTGATGCCGGTCGTGTCGGCGTCGGTCAGCTCGGTCAGATTGCCGGTTCCCATCAGGATCTCGGCGTCGGGGCGCTCGCGGCGGACCTCCGCATAGCGTTCGAGCGAGCGCATGAAGCCGAAATTGATGGGATCGAGCACGGGATCGACGAGATAGGAGCGGCCCTTTGCGTCGAGCGCGTCCATGGCGCGATAGAGCGAGGCCATGTCGCCGTGCTCCTTGGGGATCAGCACCGGGATAGAAGCAACCTCGTCCGCGACGCGAAGCGTCTCCTCGTTGAGGCTGAGCAGGTAGTCGGCGCCCGCTCTGCCGCCGCGGAGCAGTTCGCCCACGTCGGCTGAATCGACGCTGACTTGATAGCCCTTCTCCTTCAGCGCGCCGATCGCCCGTTCGAGATGCGGGAACGGCGTGTCGGGCAGGCAGCCGAGATCGATCACGCCGGCGGCCTTCTGGGCGTAGCCTTGCGCGCGCTTGACGATCGCCTCGACGGAGAGCGCCGAGGCATCGACGATCTCGGCGAAGATGTTGATGTCGTATTTGGTCATGTCGGACGCTTTGCGCGTGCGGCCGAAATAGGCGGGAATGTCCTTGAGCTCGTCGGGCCCGCGCAGGACGGGCACGCCGAAAATCTTGCTCAAGCGGTCGAGATCGGCGCGGCAGCGGCCGGGCAGCATGATCTTGTCGGCCTCGACCGGCTTCGGCAGGCGGCGGGAGATGATGTCCTCGGTCATCAGCGCCGCGACCTTGACGCCGATGTCGAGCACCTTCCAGTCGAACGGCGCCTTCATGGCCGAGAGCACGGTCTCGAGCCTTGCCTTCGCCAAATGTCCGGTCAGGAACAGGATGCTCTCAGCCATTTCGGATCGCGCCTTTGGGGGCTCGCGCGTGGGTGATCTTGCCGCCCTTCTACCCCGCTTCGCGGGCATAGCGCGAGAGTATGGCGCCTCATTCTGAATAGAGGGCTAGTGGCCTAATCGATCGCGGCCCCGTAGGGTTTAGTGCCGGAGAGAGCGGCAGCGAAGCCTGCCTGGTCGCCGCGGCCGAGCAGGACGGCAGGCACGCCGACCTCGCTCAACATCGAGGGGAAGGCGGCATCGACGATGCCGTCGCGCGCAAGCTGCGCGGCGCTCGCGGAGGCTTGCGGGCGGCGCGCTATTGCCTTGATCAGGTAGCAGCGCCGCGCCCCGAGCTGGCCGGCGAGCCAGAGCGCGAGACTGTCTGACGTCATCCGCCAGCTTGTCTCGATATCGGTCCGCTCGGCGATCAAAGCGTAAGGCGCCCAGACGGCTACCTGGCCGCGTTCGAGCGCGCCGCGAAGTTCGGCCTCGGTCGCGCCAACGACGAAGCCGCTCCGGAGACCCGCAACCGCCCAGGCAAGCTGATCCATGGCGAGCAGAGCCATGCGGTGCGCGGCGGGATCACTGAAACCGAGGCTTGCCTGGCAGGCGCGCACCTCGTCGGCGAGAGCGCCTCCTCCAGGCACGACGACGATGGGCGCGCGCGCGGCGGCGATCGCATCGAGCCAGGATGAGAGGTCGGGCGAGCGAACGACGCTGCCGCCGAGCTTGACGATGATCGGCTTGCTCTGCTCGGCAGGCGACGCGGCTTCGGCGCGGGCGCGCAAGGCATGACTTGTCATGGCATGACCAGTCATGGCGAGGCGCCTTCCTTAGTGCGCACGATCTCGACGCCGAGCGCGCCCGGCTCCTTGTCGAGCTTCTCGATCCTGACGAGCACCGAGGAGGCGCGGGGATGCGCGAGGCAATGATCGGCGATCCTCTCGGCCAGCGTCTCGACGAGATTGATATGGCCGCGCCGGATGATGTCCTTGATGCCCTTGATGATCGTGTCGTAGTCGAAGGCGCGCGCGATATTGTCGTCGAGCGCGATCGTGGCGGGCGGCACATCGACATCGACGGAGAAGCGCACGCGCTGGGTGACGCCCTTCTCGTGGGTGTAGACGCCGATCTCGACGTCGAGCACGAGGTCGTGGACGAAGACGCGATCACGCGCTTGCGCGACGCGGGCGCGGCTTTTCGCTTTGGGCTCGGGCTTGGCGCCCTTCAACCGCCGGTCCACCATCTCTCGCTCCGTCACGGCGCGGGGTCCGCCGTTCCCCTCTCCTAGCACAGAGACGGCGACAGTTCAGGCATGGCGGCCATTGCGGCTGCGCGCGGCGCGCCGGGGATGAGCGCGCGGATCGCGGCGCAGGCGGATGTGTCGAGGGCCGCTCCGCGAGCGCCATTGCGGCAGAGCGCGCCGCGAAAGCCGAGGAGATCGGGCTTGAGCCTAAGCAGCTCAGGCACATGCGCCGCCTTGAGCGATCCGGCAAGCCCAACGAGCCGACCCTCGGCGCGCGCTTGGGCGACGAAGCCCGCAAGCCGGTCGAGCGGGAGATGGTCGAGCAAGGAGCGTCCGTCCTTGCGCGCGGTATCGAGCATCACGCCGCTTGCGCCGATGCGTGCCGCTTCACCGATCGCATCGAAGCCCGGGGATGCATCGGCGAAGACGACGAGGATCACGCGGAGACCTCGCGCCTCTTCCGCAAGCAAATCGAGGCACCCTCGCGCGTCACCGCCCGGAAAGAGGCCGAGCTTGACGTAGTCCACGCCCATTGCGGCCGTCGCGAGCGCAGCCGAGCGGACCGTGTCGGGCTCCATCGGCAGGTCGCCGACCGTCGCGCTAACCGCGGCGCGGCCGGCGATGGCGGCCACGCAAGAGGCTATGCCTTCGGGAGTAAGAGCGCCGAGAGCGCCCTTGGCGGGGTCCTTGAGGTCGATGATGTCGGCGTCGGCGGCGAGTGCGGCCTCGGCCTCCCCGGCATCGCGAACGCTCGCGAGGAATCTCGTCATCGTCCGGATTGCCCGGAAAAGTGGCATCAGCGGAACAGCCAGCCAAACATGCCGCCGCCACCTCCGCCGCCACCGCCGCGCCGCGCCGCGCGGCGTCCGCCGCTGGTATCGCCGCCGGCCGCGGCGCCGGCACGTTATCGGCGGCGCGCGGCTGGTCGCCATAGCCCCAGAAATCGGTGGGCGCCGGAGCCTGACGTCTTGGCTTGCGGAGCTGGATCTCGTTCGCGTTGCCGTCTGGATCGGTGACGACCACCGAGACGGCTTGCCAGTTCCATTGCGCGGCGGCAGGACCCCAACTATGCGGCTCGATCGAGATCACCTTGTTGGCGCGCGTGTCGACGATGGCCACATATTCGAAGCCATTGCCTTCGCCCTCGCCGGCGTCGCCCGCATAATATTTGAGCAATCCGATGCCCGAGAGCGCATCCTTCAAAGGCTTCCACTCGAGGATCTTGGGCCTGCCCGAACCGAACATCTCAAGCTCGACCCTGAGCGAGGGAAATTTCTCGTTGCTCGCAATGTAGCGGTCGGGCGACGGCTCCTTGATCACCCAACCATCCTCAGGCGGGCCCAAAGGCTGGCCGGCCTCCGGGGGCACCTCCTGCTCGAGCCGCTGCAATGCCTCGCGGCTCTCGGTCTGAAACGGGTCCTGCTGGAGAGCGGTGCGGTAGTCGGCGATGCCTTCGTCGGTGCGGTAGAGCGCCTCGTAGATATTGCCCCTGATGCGAAGTGCGAGCGGATCGTTGGGCGCGATTTGGAGCGCCTGATTGACGTCGTCGAGCGCTTCGTCGTTGGACTCGGCCTGGAGCTTGGCCTCGGCGCGCATGGCGTAGGCCCTCACGTTGTTGGCGTCGATCTCTATAGCTTTGTTGAAATCGCCGATGGCGTCGTCGAAGCGCTTGTTCTGCGTGAAGATGATGCCGCGCTCGATATAGGCGTCGGCGAGATTGGGCTCGATCTCGATCGCCTTGTTCAAATCGTCGAAGGCCTGGTTGAATTTCTTGTCCCCGGAATAGGCGCGGGCGCGCAGCAGAAGAAGGTCCGCATGCGGCTGATCGGGCTCGAGCGTGAGCCCCTGGGTCGCGTCGTCGGCGGCCTCCTTGAAATCACCGATGGCGAGATAGGCGTCGGCACGGTTGTGGTAGGCCGCGGCATATTTCGGGTTCAGCGTGATGGCGCGGGTGAAATCGCGCACCGCAGCATGATAGCGCTTGAGCTCGGCATGCGCCCTGCCGCGCCCGTTATAGGGGACCGCGTTTTGCGGCATCAGCTCGACGGCCTTGCGGAAGTCCTGGAAGGCCGGGTCGTATTGGGCAAGCTGCATGCGCGCATTGCCCCGGTTGTTGCGGGCTGCGCCGTAAGTCGGCGAGAGCGTGATGGCGCGGTCGAAGTCCTTCACCGCCTCATCGGGATGGCCCAAATCCATCAGCGCGTTGCCGCGGTTGTTGTAGACCGTGGCATTGTCAGGGGCGAGCTGGATCGACTTGTTGAAATCCTCGATCGCCTCCTTGATCTGCTTCAGCCGCCATTTTGCGACGCCCCGGTCGCTATAGATGCTCGCCTGGATGAAATCGGCGATGTCGGGGGCGGTCAGCGCCTGGTCATAAGAGGCAATCGCCTTGTCGTAGGCGCCGCGCATCAGCGCGGCGGCGCCTTCGCGCGCGCGCAACAGCGTCTGGTCCTCCTCGGCACGCGCGCCGAACGGCGCAAGCGCGGCGAGCACGAGGACGAGAGTTTTGAGCTTGAACCGTGACGAATGCATTGGCGGCAAGGAAACCCGTTTTCCCGCGAACACCTTCCCTCTCATGTCCCCCATAAGGTGAGAGTATGTCAATAAAGGGTCGCGGGGCGTCATCAGGCGGGCATTTTTCGCAGATTTGCAAGCCGGGCTAGGCCCAAAGCTCGCGCAAGACCTTGGGCAGCATTTCCGGCACATCCTCGGCGATCAGCCCAGGTCCGAAATCCTTCGCCGCCTTGCCATGCAGCCAGACGGCGGCGCTCGCCGCCTCGAAGGGCGGCATCCGTTGCGCGAGAAGGCCGAGCACCATGCCGGCCAGCACGTCGCCGCTCCCTGCAGTCGCAAGCCAGGAGCTCGTGGTGGCGTTGATCGAGGCGGTGCCGTCTGGGGCGGCGACGACGGTGTCGGCGCCTTTCAGCAAGATCGTCGCGCCGGAGTGCGAAGCGGCTTTGCGCGCGTGATCGAGCTTGGAGCCAGTGATGTCGCCGAAGAGCCGCGCGAACTCCCCGTCGTGGGGCGTGAGCACGACGGAAGACGCACGCTCAGCGATGGCGGCAAAGAGCTTGGCGGGGTCCTCGGCGAAGCTCGTGATCGCATCGGCGTCGAGCACGACCGCTGCGCTCGAGCCGAGAGCCGCAAGCACCATCGCTTTCGTGCGCTCGCCGACGCCAACTCCAGGGCCGATGAGGACGGCGTTCTTGCGCTGGTCGTCGAGTAGGCCTTTCAGAGCGCGCGCATCGTCGGCCTCGCGCACCATGATGGCGGTGAGAGACGAGGCATTGACGGAAAGCGCATCGCGCGGCGAGGCGACCGTGACGAGGCCCGCGCCGACGCGCAAGCACCCGCGCGCGCCGAGCCTTGCCGCGCCGGTGCTGTAGAGAGGGCCCGACACCACGACCCCGTGGCCACGCGCATATTTGTGGCCCTCCGGCGTCGGGCAGGGAAAGCGCGGAAGCCAGAGCGGCGGCTCGTTAGCGAAGGTCTTGGGCATGATGGTGTCGAGCACGCGCGAGGGGATGCCGATATCGGCGAGGCTTACCTCCCCGCAATGGAGCCGACCGGGAAGCAGCAGATGCCCCGGCTTCAGGCGGAAGAAGGTGACGGTCGAGAGCGCCTTGATCGCCACGCCCCTCACCTCCCCGGTCGTGCCGTCGATGCCGCTCGGGACATCGACCGCAACCACGGGAAGACCTGAGGCATTCACGCGCTCGATCATAAGGGCGTAGTCGCCTTCGATCGGGCGCGCGAGACCTGCGCCGAAGAGAGCATCCACCACAACATCGGCGCCGGCGATGATGTCAGCCGAAAATGTTTCGCGCTTGCCAGCGTAACGTCTTGCATTGGCCGCGGCATCAGGGGGAAGACGCGCGGGATCGCCGTTGAAGCCGAGCCTAATCCGATAGCCGCGCTCGGCGAGGTGACGCGCAGCCACGAAACCGTCGCCGCCATTATTGCCGGGGCCGCACAGAACGGCGACGGTGCCGGCGTCGGGAAAACGCAAAGCGAGGTCCTCGGCGACGGCGCGCCCCGCATTCTCCATCAGAGTGAGGCCGGACACGCCACTCTCAATGGTGAGGCGATCGGCCTCACCCATCTCTTCCGCGGTCAGAAGCTCGAGCATGACTCCCCGCCGATGCGAGTTTGCCTCTTTCCTGTTACAGCAAAGGCAGCATCTGGAGCACAGGTCACGACGGGCCTCTTCCAATCTGCATAATTCTTGTGCATATAGCCCTGATCTTGGGCAATCCTGCCCAACCGATCCCCGCCGGCTTCGGCTCGACAGCCACAGATCATTGAATTGAGAGGCAAAACTTGCAGCCAGGCGATTGGCATAGGCTGTGCTTTGGGCTGACGAGTTTTTTTGGGGATGGCGAACGGAAGCGCGCGGCTAAGCGCCGTTTTGCGTCCAAGGGAGGTCCAACCGAAGAATGAAGAAAATCGAAGCGATCATCAAACCATTCAAGCTCGATGAGGTGAAGGAAGCCCTACAGGAAATCGGCTTGCAGGGCATAACGGTGACGGAGGCAAAAGGGTTCGGACGCCAGAAGGGCCATACCGAGCTTTATCGCGGCGCCGAATATGTCGTCGACTTTCTCCCCAAGGTGAAGCTAGAGCTGGTGCTCGGCGACAATATGGTGGAGAAGGCGATCGACGCCATCATCGCTTCGGCCAAGACCGGCCGCATCGGGGACGGAAAGATCTTCGTGTCGAACGTAGAGGAAGCCGTGCGCATCCGTACGGGCGAGACGGGGAACGATGCCATCTAGTGGGAGTAGCCATACAATGTCGGCCGCGATGCAGGTTCGTCTTTCGCCACCCGCGCGTAAGAGGCGGCATCAATAACGCAATCACAGGGGAGTAAAATGTCCGACGCTAAGAGTGTGACTAAGAAGATCAAAGACGAGGAGATCAAATTCGTCGACCTGCGCTTCACCGACCCGCGCGGCAAGATGCAGCATGTGACGATGGACTCCAAGTTGATGGACGAGGAGGCCTTCTCCGAGGGCATCATGTTCGACGGGTCGTCGATCGCGGGCTGGAAGGTGATCAACGAGTTCGACATGAAGCTGATGCCGGACGCCTCGACCGCCGTGCTCGACCCATTCTTCGCCCAGAGCACGCTAGCAATCTTCTGCGACACGCTTGAGCCTCTGACCAATGAACCCTACGAGCGCGACCCGCGCTCGATCGCGGGCAAAGCTCAGAACTATCTCAAGCAGACCGGAATCGGCGACGTGGCGGTGTTCGGACCTGAGGCCGAGTTCTTCGTATTCGACGACGTCCGCTTCTCGGCCCTGCCATTCAACTGCGGCTACAAGATCGACTCGATCGAGCTGCCGACCAACACCGGCACCGAATATGAGATGGGCAATCTCGGTCACCGCCCGCGCACCAAGGGCGGCTACTTCCCGGTGCCGCCGGTCGAACTCGGCGCAAGACCTCCGCTCGGAGATGCTCTCGGTCATGGCCGACATGGGCGTCACCACCGAGAAGCACCACCACGAGGTGGGCGCGGCGCAGCATGAGCTCGGCATCAAGTTCGGTCCGCTGGTGAAGACCGCCGACGCCATGCAGATCTACAAATATGTGATCCACATGGTGGCGCAGGTCTACGGCAAGACCGCCTGCTTCATGCCCAAGCCCGTGTTCGGCGACAACGGCTCCGGCATGCATACCCACCAGTCGATCTGGAAGGGCTCGACGCCGGTCTTCGCCGGCGACAAATATGCCGACCTCTCCGACACGGCGCTGCACTATATCGCCGGCATCCTGAAGCACGCCAAAGCGCTCAACGCCTTCACCAACCCGACCACGAACTCCTACAAGCGGCTCGTGCCGGGCTACGAGGCGCCGGTGCTGCTCGCCTATTCCTCGCGCAACCGCTCGGCCTCGTGCCGCATTCCGCTCGGCTCAGGACCTAAGGCGAAGCGCGTCGAGGTGCGTTTCCCCGATCCCGCCGCCAATCCTTACCTCGCCTTCTCCGCCATGCTGATGGCGGGGCTCGACGGCATCGAGAATAAGCTCAATCCGGGCGATGCGATCGACAAGAACCTCTACGATCTGCCGCCTGAGGAGCTGGAGAAGGTGCCGACCGTGTGCGGCTCGCTCCGCCAGGCCTGCGAGGAGCTCGACAAGGATCGCGCTTTCCTGAAGAAGGGCAACGTCTTCACCGACGACGCGATCGACGCCTATCTCGAGCTGAAGATGGAAGAGGTCGAGCGGTTCGAGATGATGCCGCACCCGATCGAGTTCGACATGTATTACAGCGTCTAGGAATCCCCCTGTCATTGCCCCGCGCTAACGGGGCAGTCCAGAAAAGTTCGTTGCGTACTGGATGCCTGTCTTTGCCGGCGTGACATTGCGGAGAAAGATGGGGCGGCCGCCTCGTGACGGCCGCCCCACTTTTTGCCCGGCCTGTCGGACCTTGAGCTCGCTCCCTCGTTTCCCCCGTCGGACGCGAAAACTTAAGGTCCCCCGCCAGGCTCCCCCAAAACCTCATTCGGATCCTGGGCACTTACGATGCCAAATAGAACACCCCGTAGATCAATCCCCCGAGCACGAGCAGATAGCTCCACGTCCTCGTGTCCTTGAAACAGGCGTCGACGAGCGCCGGCAGCCCGAAAACGACAAAGCGGAAGAGCGAGAGCGTGATCAGCATCGCCACTGAGGCGAGCAGCCAGAAGGAGACATTCACCGGGGTGCCGCTCTGGCCGACATTGGTAAGCAGCATCTCGGTGCCGCTCGTCTTGCTGACCACGATCAGGCCCCAGATCGATAAGGCCGCGAGCGCCGTTAACAGGGCGTAACGGACCAGCATGACACGCAAAACCCCGCCGCATTTGAGATGAATTTTAGGGGCGTGCACGTAAAGAAAGCGGAAAGGGGTAGGCTTAAGCAGGGATTAACAGCCCGTCGCCTTAGAAGGCGGAGGAATTCACTAAGCCGACTTCCATTTGATGGAGCAGCCGATCGAAGCCGTCTGCTCGCGCGGCCCCCTCCCCGTCGCGGCAATCTCCTTCATCGCCTCGAACAGGTCGCGACGTACTGACGCGGGCGCCGCCTCTTTCCGGCTTTCGTCGAGGCGCCCGCGATATTGCAGCTCGAGATCGGCATTGAAGCCGAAGAAGTCGGGCGTGCAGGCGGCGTCATAGGCGCGGGCGACCTCCTGGCTCTCGTCGTAGAGATAGGGAAAGCCGAAGCGATGAACCGCAGCGAAACGCTTCATGTTGTCGAATGAGTCGTCCGGATAGTGCACGACATCGTTTGCGGAGATTGCGACCGCGTTCACCCCATAGGCCTTGAGCTCGGTCGTGTCGCGCACGATGCGGTCGATCACTGCCTTCACGTAGGGACAATGGTTGCAGATGAACATCACGAGCGTGCCGTTCGGCCCGCGCAAGCCCTGGAGGCTATAAGTCTTGCCGTCGACCCCGGGCAGCGTGAAAGATGGGGCCTTCCAGCCGAAATTGCAGACGGGCGTCGCTTCAGCCATGGATCTTTCCTTTTCGCAAATCTGTCATTGGGCGGCTCTAACTTGGCGCCCCTTCTTCACATTACGAGCCAGGCATATGGCCAAAAAAGACCAGTTCTTCAACCGGGCAGCGGCCTGCGAGGCGCATGACGATACGCCGCGGAGCCCCGAGACCGGCGAGACGATCGGGGACGTGATCGCCAGGCGCTTCAGCCGCCGCGCCATGATGCGCGGGACCTTCGGCGTCGCTGCGGCAGCGGCCTTGTTCGGTCCTGCCGCGCTGGCGGCGAGCAAGGCAAGCGCGGAAGACGCGCCCGATCGTTTCGACTTCAAGGAGATCGACGCCGGGGTCGACACCACCCACCATGTGGCCGAGGGCTATTGGTGCAAGCCATTGCTCCGCTGGGGCGATGCGCTCTTCCCGGACTCGCCGCCCTTCGATTCGCTGAAACAGAGCGCCGCCGCTCAGCTCAAGCAGTTCGGCTACAACAACGACTATGTCGCCTATTTCCCGCTCGATGGCTCGAGCAGCCACGGGCTTCTCTGCGTCAATCACGAATACACCAACGAGGAGCTGATGTTCCCGGTGCTGAAGGAGCGCCAGGACACGACCGGCTTCAAGGAGATGACGGAGGATCTCGTCAATATCGAGATGGCGGCGCATGGCGTCACCATCGTCGAGATCGTGCGTGACGGGCAGGAATGGCACGTCGTCAGCGACAGCCCCTATAACCGCCGCATCAGCCCGCTCACCCCGATGAGCGCCGATGGTCCGGCGGCCGGCGATGAGCGGCTCAAGACCAAGGGCGACGGCACAGGGCGGGAGCTTGTCGGCACGCTCAACAATTGCGCAGGCGGCTCGACGCCGTGGGGCACCTATCTCACGGCTGAGGAGAACTTCCACGGCTATTTCTGGACAGACCAGCACGACGCCGAGTGCAAGCCGGCAAAGGACCTCGGCGGCGATCAGGCCGCGAGCTACGCCCGCTATGGCGTACCGGCGCTCTGGCAGGCCTGGGGTAAGTTCCACGACCGCTTCAATGTGGACAAGGAGCCCAACGAGCCGAACCGGTTCGGCTGGATCGTCGAGATCGATCCGATGGATGCGAGCTCGGTTGCGGTGAAGCACACGGCGCTCGGCCGCTTCTGCCATGAGGGCGCCGAGACGGTGCTCAACAAAGATGGCCGCGTCGTCGTCTATTGCGGTGACGACACGCGCGGCGAGTACGTCTACCGCTTCGTAACCGAGGGACGATACGATCCCAATGACCGCAAGGCGAACATGTCGCTTTTGTCGGAGGGCACGCTCTCCGTAGCGCGCTTCGATGCCGACGGAACGGGACGGTGGCTGCCGCTCAAATTCGGACCGCCGTTCCTCACGCCGGAGTTCGGCTTCGCCTCGCAAGCCGACGTGATGATCGATGCACGTCGCGCTGGCGACCTCCTCGGCGCGACCCGCATGGACCGCCCCGAGGACGTGCAGCCCAATCCGGTGAACGGCAAGGTCTATATCAACCTCACCAACAACGATAGGCGGAAGGCCGACCAAGTCGACAAGGCGAACCCGCGGCCTGAGAATTATTTCGGCCACATCATCGAGCTTGTGCCGACGGACGGCAACCACGCGGCCGAGACTTTCGCCTGGGAAATCCTCGTGCGCTGCGGCAATCCGCACGATCTTTGGGGCGGCGTCGATGCCATGTGGAACCCCGCGACCTCGGACCAGGGCTGGTTCGCCTGCCCTGACAATTCCTGCGTCGATGACGAAGGGCGGCTGTGGGTGGCGACCGACCAGGGCGACAACTGGGCGCGGACCGGCCGGGCCGATGGGCTCTATGGCCTCGAGACCGAAGGCCCGCGGCGGCGGACGTCGAAGATGTTCTTTCGCGTGCCCGTAGGCGCCGAATTGTGCGGGCCGTGCTTCACGCCGGATCGCGAGACGCTGTTCCTCGCCGTGCAACATCCGGGCGCCGACGGGACCGAAAGTCTCTATGGATTCGGTGCCCCCTCGACCTATAAGAAGCCTGCGACGCGCTGGCCCGATTTCCGGGAGGATCGCCCTCCCCGGCCTTCGGTCGTGACCATCACCAAGATCGGCGGCGGCAAGATCGCCTGAGTTCCAAGGGGTCCCGGGACTCTTGAAAAAGCCGCGAACGCGTGCGAGCTAACAGCGTTCCCTGTGCATTAGAGATTCGCGGCTCCCGCGTCATTGGACCCATGGCCAAGACCGCCACATCGCGCGATTTGTTCGCCAAGCTCGAGGACGAGTTGAAGAAGAAGCCTATCAAAGGCGCGAAGTCTGCTGCGAGCGGAAAGCCGGCAGCCAAGAGCGGCGAAGACGCCTACACCGCAGCCGACATCGAGGTGCTGGAAGGTCTAGAGCCCGTGCGGCGGCGCCCCGGCATGTATATCGGCGGCACCGACGAGAAGGCGATGCATCATCTGTTCGCCGAGGTGCTGGACAACGCCATGGACGAGGCGGTCGCCGGTCACGCCTCGCGCATCGAGGTCGATCTCGCCGAGGACGGCTACCTCATCGTCACCGACAACGGCCGGGGCATTCCGGTCGACCCCCATCCCAAATTCAAGAAGACGTCCGCGCTCGAAGTCATCATGACGACGCTGCATTCGGGCGGCAAATTCGACTCTAAAGTCTATTCCACGAGCGGTGGCCTGCACGGCGTCGGCGTCTCGGTTGCGAACGCGCTGTCGGAGCATCTCGAGGTCGAGGTCGCGCGCGGACAGAAGCTCTACCGCCAGAGCTACACACGCGGTGAGCCAGACGGCCCGGTGAAGAATCTCGGACCGATCAAGAACCGTCGCGGTACGAGCGTCCGCTTCAAGCCTGACGCCAAGATCTTCGGCAAGGGCGCAGCCTTCAGGCCGGCGCGCCTCTTCCGCATGGCGCGCTCCAAGGCCTATCTCTTCCGCGGCGTTGAGATCAGATGGACTTGCGTCAAGGCGTTGCTCGATGGCGACAGCGAGACGCCGGAAAGCGCCACGCTCCACTTCCCCGGCGGGCTCAAGGATTTTCTCGTCGACCGCATCGAGGGACAACAGACTGTCACCAACGATATCTTCGCCGGCCGCATCGAGAAGACCGAAGGTCACGGCTCGCTCGAATGGGCGATCGCCTGGATCGCGAGCGACGACGGCTTCCTCTCTTCCTATTGCAACACCGTGCCGACGCCGGATGGCGGCACGCATGAGGCGGGCTTGCGCGCGGCGCTGACCAAAAGCCTGCGCGGTTATGGCGAGCTCACCGGCAACAAACGTGTGGCACAGGTGACCGCCGAGGACGTGCTCGGCACGGCCGCAGCCATCCTCTCGGTCTTCATCCGCGAGCCGGAGTTTCAGGGCCAGACCAAGGACCGGCTGGCGAGCTCGGAGGCCGCGCGCATCGTCGAGGGTGCGCTCCGCGATGCCTTCGATCATTGGCTGACCGGAAATCCGAGCCAGGCGAACCGCCTCGTCGATTGGGTGGTCGACCGCTCCGAGGAACGTCTTCGCCGCAGGAAGGAGAAGGAGATCGGGCGGCAGACGGCAACGCGCCGCTTGCGCCTCCCCGGCAAGCTCGCCGATTGCTCGGCGAGCGCCGCGCAAGGGACAGAGATCTTCATCGTCGAGGGCGACTTTGCCGGCGGCTCGGCCAAGCAGGCGCGCGACCGAGCGACGCAAGCCGTGCTTCCACTCAGAGGCAAGATCCTCAACGTCGCCTCAGCCAGCTCGACTAAGCTTGCCGACAACCAGCTCCTAAGCGACCTCATCCAAGCGCTCGGCTGCGGCACGGGCACGCGCTATCGCGAGGAGGATCTACGCTACGAGAAGGTCGTGGTCATGACGGACGCCGACGTCGACGGCGCGCATATCGCCTCGCTCCTCATCACATTCTTCTATCGCGAGATGCACGGGCTGATCGAAGGCGGCCATCTCTATCTTGCCGTGCCGCCGCTCTATCGGCTGAGCCAGGGCGCAAAGATCTTCTATGCGCGCGACGACGCGCACAAAGACGAGCTGCTGGCATCCGAGTTCAACGGCATGGGCAAGGTCGACGTGTCGCGCTTCAAGGGTCTTGGCGAGATGATGCCAAAGCAGCTCAAGGAGACCACCATGGACCGCGCCGTGCGCACGCTGCTCCGCGTCGAGATCGCAGAGGACGACGACCGCGGCACGAGCAAGCTCGTCGATCAGTTGATGGGCAACAAGCCCGAGGCGCGCTTCAAATTCATCCAGGAGCACGCCGAGTTCGCCAAGGCCGACGAGCTCGACATTTGAGGTCGATCTCACCCTTCGAGCCGGCGCTTACGTGCCTCCTCAGGGCGAGGTCCTCATGCTGAGGAGCCGCCGAAGGCGGCGTCTCGAAGCATGAGCTAAAGCCAGCGGGGGACGTGCGCCTGATATTTGCGATAGGCCGCGCCGAAGCGCCGCCTGAGATAGGCCTCCTCCGGCATCACCACGCTCTGCTGCAAGATCATCAGCACGGGGATCAGCAAGAGCACCAACCACACGCTCGTCATCACGATGGAAAGCCCGAAATAGACGAGCGTCATTCCAATATAGATGGGATTGCGCGTGATCCCGTAGGGCCCGGTGGTGACGAGGGCGTTCGCCGGACGGCCCGGCACGACCTCGGTGCCAGCGCGATGGAAGGCGCGGGCCGAGAAGGCCGCAAGCGCAAAGCCGAGCGCGACGAAGGTGAGACCCACGGCGAGCGCGCTTCCATTCGGCGAGGCGAGTCTTGGACCGATCGGAATGACGAGGCTGAGCAGACAGCCGAGCGCAAGCGCGCCGAGAAACAGGAACGGCGGCTTGATCGCCACATCGGCATGGTCGTCAGTCATCATGCTCGTGCTCATGCCATCTCCCGTCAGCCCTATAAATCGCGCCCAGGTCCCTCGTCCACAAGCGCGGAAACGAGCATTTGAGCAACGACCGTCGGCAAAATAGCCAGATTCCAGACGCTTTCTCTACCATTTGCTCTTGCGCCAATGCGCAGGGCCGCTTATTTGAGAGGGAACATCGAGAGGGCTACTTGGCTCCGATGTTTCGAGTTGGTCTTGCGCAAGGCTTGCGAATCGTTGCAGCAAGTTAGTGCGCCTAAAGAAAGAAGATGCGCGAGACGCTTATGGTCTCGCGGTATTTTTGCTAACGCATGAGCTTTTCACATCTTGGCCTGAGCACTAAAGTTTTGTCAGCCGTCACCGCGGCTGGCTTCGAAACCCCGACCCCAATCCAAAATCAAGCCATCCCGCACGCGGTCGCCGGTCGCGACGTGCTCGGCATCGCGCAGACCGGGACCGGCAAGACCGCGTCCTTCGTGCTGCCCATGCTGACGCGGCTCGAGCGCGGACGCGCACGGGCGCGCATGCCGCGATCCTTGATCCTCGAGCCGACGCGCGAGCTCGCGGCCCAGGTGGCCGAGCATTTCGAGATCCTCGGCAAGAGCCACAAGCTGACCGTGGCGCTGCTCATCGGCGGCGTGTCCTATGACGACCAGGACCGCAAGCTCGATCGCGGCGCCGATGTGGTGATCGCGACGCCGGGCCGGCTGCTCGATCATTTCGAGCGAGGCAAGCTCCTCTTGAACGGCATCGAGATCCTGGTGGTCGACGAAGCCGACCGCATGCTCGACATGGGCTTCATCCCCGACATCGAGCGCATCTGCAAGCTCCTCCCCTTCACCCGGCAGACGCTGTTCTTCTCGGCGACCATGCCGCCCGAAATCCAACGTCTCGCCGACAAATTCCTGCATAATCCAGAGCGCGTCGAGGTGGCTCCGCAAGCGACCGCGGCCGCGACCATCATGCAGCGGCTGAAGAAGGCCCCTGACGATCCGGCGGGAAAGCGCGAGGCGCTTCGCGCCCTGATGCGGGAGATCGACGTCAAGAACGCGATTATCTTCTGCAATCGCAAGAAGGATGTCGGCATCGTCTATCGCTCACTCCAGCGCCATGGCTTCAGTGTCGGCGCGCTGCACGGGGACTTGGATCAGCACCAGCGCACTGCAACGCTCGACGCCTTCCGTAACGGCACGATCGCCTTCCTCGCAGCGAGCGATGTGGCAGCGCGCGGCCTCGATATCCCCGACGTGAGCCATATCTTCAATTACGACGTCCCCATCCACCCCGAAGACTATATCCACCGCATCGGCCGCACCGGCCGGGCCGGGCGGGAGGGCTTCGCCGCCATGCTGGTGACGCCCAAGGACATCAAGGCGCTCAAGGCGATCGAGAAGATGCTCAAGCAAGAGATCCCGTGGATCGACGGGGCGCCGAGCCAAGAAGAGACGAGTGAGGGGTCGGAGGCACGGTCGAATGGACGGCATCGTCGCGGCGGCCGCTCTAAGCCGGGCAACGGCGGGCACTCGTCCCAGAGCACCCATGCCAAGCCCGCTCAGCGGCATGAGACCCACGCCCCCCGCCCGCAATTGGCCCAGGGCAGCGATACCAAGAGGGACGAGCGCCGGAACGAACCAAGGCGCGACCAGCATAAGCCGCAGCATCACCACGTTGATCGGAAACCGACGCATGGCGCGCAAGCCGCCGCGTCCTCGGAGCGCCCCGCACCTGCGAACAAGGCGCCCCAGCTCCAGCCCGCACGTTCGAAGCAGCAGGGCATGGGCGACCACGTCCCAGCCTTCATGATGCGCCCGGTACGGATCACCTAGAAGCGGCTCGCTCCAGCTCGGACCGCGCTTCGCTTGCACATCCTTTTTCTTTGCTCAGAACTTCGCCCGTCTCGAGCAAACTCTTGAGGTTCGACAGAACTTTCGGCCAACCGCCCGACACGGCCTCGATGAGCTTCGACCCGGTCTTATCGATCTCGTGCGTAATCGTCAGCTTGGTGACATTGCCGTTTCCCTCGATGTCGAAGGCGCAACGCGAATAGCCTTCGGCGCGCAATTCGGGCCTGAATTCGTTTCGCCAGCGGAGCACGAGCCGCTTCGGTTTCTCGATCTCCAGCACCTCGCCAACATCGCCCACGGTGCCGTCCTCGAAGACCATCTTCCAGGACGAGCCTTTCTTCCATTCCGACTCGTGGGTGACACCGAACCAATAGGTGCGGGTGAACTCGGGGCTCACCAGCGCCTCCCAGAGCTTTTCGGGCGTCGTGCGGATATAGGTCACGTAGACGAAGCGGTCATTTGCCATGGCGTTTTCCTTCCAGGTTTCGCTTGAGGTCGCTCAGAGCGCGCAAGCGCGTGCGCTCGAATTTGCCGATCCAGCGATCGGCAATCTCCTGAATGGGAACGGGATTGAGGAAGTGTAGCTTGGAGCGACCGCGCCTTTGCGTCACCACGAGATTGGCGGCTTCGAGAAGCGCAAGATGCTTGGTCACCGCCTGGCGCGTCATATCGTGCCCCTCACAAAGCTCGTTCAATGTCTGCCCGTTCCGCGCATGGAGGCTGTCGAGCAATTGCCGCCTCACCTGATCGGCAAGGGCCTTGAACACCGCGTCCATGCTCATGAACTACAATAGGCAACCATTTGGTTGCCTGTCAAGCGGACAGACGGATGCCCGACAAACGCCGGTGACAATCAACTCTTGGGAGGGATCGGCTTAGTTCGCCTGCTCGGGGGCTTCGGCGGGCTTGAGCGAAACGGACTCGCCGCAGCCGCAAGCGGATGTCTGGTTCGGGTTGTTGAACACGAAGCCGGAGCGCATGCGGTCGGAACGGTAATCCATCTCGGTGCCTAGCAGGAACATCACGGCGGTCGGATCGATCAGGAGCTTGATGCCCTTGTCCTCGATCACCTCGTCGTGCGGCCCCGGCTCGTCGGCATATTGCATGGTGTATTCCATGCCGGCGCAGCCTCCGTTCTTCACGCCGATGCGTACCCCTGCGATCTCCTTGCCAGAGGCAGCCTGAAGCGCGCGAATGCGCTCGGCGGCGGCATCGGTCAGGCGCATCACTTGCGGGCGGGGACGGATCGTCATGGCTTGAAGTTGGGGTAAATCGCGAAGGGGTTCAAGGGGGCGCTCAGAACATGTTGAGGGCAAGGCGCGCTTCGTCGGACATGCGCGACATGTCCCAAGGCGGGTCGAAGACGAGCTTCACCTTCACCTGGCCCACGCCAGGCACCGAGGAGACGGCGTTCTCGACCCAGCCCGGCATGTCGCCGGCGACAGGGCAGCCCGGCGCAGTCAGCGTCATGTCCACCTCGATATTGCGGTCGTCATCGATGTCGAGCCGATAGATGAGCCCGAGTTCGTAGATATCGACGGGGATCTCGGGATCGAACACGGTCTTGAGCGCGGCGATGAGGTCGTCGCGCAGGCGCTCGAGCTCCGCCGGAGGAATGGCCGAGCCGTCGCCCTTCGGCGTCTCGCCCTTGGGCGCGTCTGTGGCCGCCGATGCTCCATCCCCGCCTCCCGTCGCGCCGACGCAGGTCTTGATCTCGGCAGGCTCGTCGGCCGCTACCGTCCCTTCGCTCTCTTGAATCTTCTCGACCATTTGGCCCATCGACCTTAAGAGAACATCTCACGCGCCTTGTGCAGCGCCTCGACCAACCGGTCGACCTCCTCGATCGTATTATACATGGCGAAGGAGGCTCTGCACGTTGCCGTGACGCCAAAGCGCGCGAGCAGCGGCTCGGCGCAATGAGTGCCGGCCCGCACCGCCACACCATAATGGTCGAGGATGGTGCTAACGTCGTGAGGATGAGTCCCCTCGATATTGAAGGAAATGATGCTGCCCTTCTCCCGCGCGCGGCCGAAGATGCGCAGCCAATTCAGCTCGCCGAGGCGCCCCATGGCATAGTCGAGGAGCACGTCCTCGTGCGCCTTGATGCGTTCGCGGCCCACGCTCTCGACATAGTCGAGGGCAGCACCGAGCCCGATCGCCTGCACGATGGCCGGCGTTCCCGCCTCGAAGCGGTGGGGCGGCTTGGCGTAGGTGATCTCATCCTGCTTGACGTAACCGATCATCTCTCCGCCGCCCTGATAAGGCCGCATAGACTCAAGCAGCGCCTTCTTGCCGTAGAGCACCCCGATTCCGGTCGGGCCATAGAGCTTGTGCCCGGTCAGCGCGTAGAAATCACAATCGAGGTCCTGCACGTCGACGGGGAGATGGACGGCCCCTTGCGCGCCGTCGACCACAACAGGAATGCCGCGATCATGCGCGATGCGCACCACCTCCTTGATCGGGACGATGGTACCGAGCACGTTGGACATATGAGTCAAAGCAATGAGTTTCGTGCGCGGGCTGATAAGCCGATCGAACTCATCGAGCAGGAACTCGCCGGAGTCGGACACCGGCGCCCACTTCAAGACCGCGCCCTGCCGCTCGCGCAGAAAATGCCAAGGGACGATGTTGGAGTGGTGCTCCATGATGGTGATGAGGATCTCGTCCCCCTCGCCGATATTTGGAGCGCCATAGGACGAGGC
This sequence comes from uncultured Alphaproteobacteria bacterium, assembly GCA_963747175.1. Classification (GTDB taxonomy): domain Bacteria; phylum Pseudomonadota; class Alphaproteobacteria; order Rhizobiales; family Methyloligellaceae; genus Methyloceanibacter. The sequence continues at coordinate 51,165 of CAVVDW010000011.1, forward strand.
GACGAGGTTGATGGCCTCGGTCGCGTTCCTGGTGAAGATGATCTCCTCCTCGGAGCGCGCATTGAGGAAGCGGCGCACGCTCTCCCGCGCCTTCTCGAAATTGGCGGTCGAGAGATTGCTCAAGTAATGCAGCCCGCGATGGACGTTGGCGTACTCCTCGCCGTAAGCGCGCTGGATGGTGTCGAGCACGATCTTCGGCTTTTGCGCCGAGGCGCCGTTGTCGAGATAGACGAGTAGCTTGCCGTTCACCTCGCGGGAGAGAATGGGGAAGTCGGCGCGGATCGCCTTGATTTCCAACGGCGCCTCGACCGCTCTGAGTTCCTTGGGCTTCGGCGTGAGCACGGTCATCGGCCGCTCGCTTGCTCGGCGCTCGCGCCGAGCCATTCGGCGGAAGACGCGATGAGCGCCTCGCGCAAATCCTCGTGCTCGATGCGCTCGAGCGCCTCGCCGATAAAAGCCTGGATCAGGAGCGCGCGGGCCTCGTCCTCCGGGATGCCGCGCGCTTCGAGATAGAACAGAAGATCCTCGTCGATCTGGCCGGAGGTCGAGCCGTGGCCGCACACCACGTCGTCGGCGAAAATCTCAAGCTCGGGCTTCGAATCGAACTCGGCCGTCTCGGAGAGCAGAAGCGCCTGGGCCATCTGCTTGCCGTCGGTCTTCTGCGCGTCGGGCGCGACGATGATCTTGCCCTGGAAGATGCCGCGCGCCTCGCCGTCGAGCACGGCCTTGAACAGCTCGCGGCTCGTGCAATGCGGCACCGCATGCTCGACGAGCAGCGTCGTGTCGCAATGCTGACGGCCGCGCATGAGCAATGCGCCGGAAATATCGAGGACAGAGCCTTCGCCGGTGAAGCGCGCGAAGGTCTGGCTGCGGATGAGAGCCGCACCGGTCGAGAACTGGAAGGCGTTGTAGCGCGCGTCGGCGCCGATCTCGACGAGCGCGGTACCGAGATGCACGGCGTCGTCCGCTTCGCGCTCGATCTTGATGTGGTCGATCGCCGCCTTGGCGCCGATGCGGAGCTCGGTGACGGCGTTGCGCTGGAGCCCGCGCAGCCCAAGACCCGCAAAGCTTTCGATCAGCGTCAGCGCGCTGCCGGGCTCGGCGAGAACGAGGGCGCGGGTGAAGATCGAGGCGGGCTCGCCAGTGCCGTCGAGGTGAATGAGATGGATCGGCTTGTCGAGGGCGACGCCCTCGCCGACACGCAACGCCACGCCGCCCGTCATCAAGGCCGCATTGAGGGCAACGACGCTGTCGTCCTCGCGCGGGTTCACCGCGCCGAGCGCCTGCTTGAGCCAGGATGCAGGCTTCTCGAGCGCTTCGGCGAGCGAGACGACCTCGACGCCGGCAGATTTGAGCCCGGCGAGATCCGAGAAATCGGCCCTGAGCTCGCCTTCGACCATGAATAGGCGAAACGCGGGAAGCGCTGCGAGCGCCGCCCCGAGAGCGCGTTTGACGTCGCCAGCATCGAGCGGGAGACCGGTCGCGCGGATCAAGGGATTGACGTCACCGAGAAGCGCGCGGAGGTCGGTATATTTCCAGGCCTCGATGCGACGATGCGGCAGGCCGAGCCGGCCGTAAGCCTCGATCGCCTTGTCCCGCAGGCCGGCCACGAAGGAATCGCGCGCGCCGGGAAGACCATCGCGCGCCGCCTCGAACATGTCGAGATAAGCCTGCTCGCCCTTGGTGCGGAACTGCTGGACTGGCAACTCCATGGGATGCCCCTAGGCGGCCTTGCCGCCGAACTCGGCGTAGCCCGACTCTTCGAGCTCGAGCGCAAGCTCAGGGCCTCCCGAGCGCGCCACACGCCCGTCCGACATGACATGCACGCGATCCGGCACGATGTAGTTCAGGAGCCGCTGATAATGGGTGATGACGAGCATCGAGCGCTCCTTGGAGCGGAGAGCATTCACGCCCTCGGCGACGATGCGGAGCGCGTCGATATCGAGGCCCGAATCGGTCTCATCGAGCACGCAGAGCTCGGGCTCGAGCAGGGCCATCTGCAGGATCTCGTTCCGCTTCTTCTCGCCGCCAGAGAAGCCGACATTGAGCGGCCGCTTCAGCATCTCCGGATCGATCCTAAGCAGCTTCGCTTTCGCGCGCACGAGCTTGAGGAGGTCGGGGGTTGAAAGTTCCGCCTCGCCGCGCGCCTTGCGCACCGCGTTCACCGCCGCGCGCAGGAAGGTCATGGTGGCGACGCCCGGAATCTCCATGGGGTACTGGAAGGCGAGGAACACGCCGGCCGCAGCGCGCTCGGACGGTTCCATGGCGAGAAGGTCCTGCCCATTCCAGGTGATCGAGCCCGCGGTGACCTCGTAGTCCACCTTACCCGCGAGCACGTAAGCGAGCGTCGACTTGCCGGAGCCGTTAGGGCCCATGATGGCGTGCACCTCGCCCGCAGGCAGGCTGAGGTCGAGACCTTTCAGGATCTCGCGGCCATCGACATTGACGTGAAGGTTCTTGATCTCAAGCATTACGATTCTTCTCTAATCCTGACTCTAATTTCACTCTCTGGTGTCATCGCCCGCCGGGCATCCAGTAATCTCCGGCGTCGGTGATTGCTGGATGCCCGCCTACGCGGGCATGACAACGTCAATCCTAGCCAACTGAACCCTCCAGGCTGATGCCGATAAGCTTCTGCGTCTCGGCCATGAACTCCATGGGGAGGTGCTGGAGCACGTCGCGCACGAAGCCGTTGACGATCAGCGCCACGGCCTCCTCCGGCGAGAGTCCGCGCGAGAGGCAGTAGAACAACTGGTCGTCTGAAATCTTCGACGTGGTCGCCTCGTGCTCGAACGTGGCTGAGGCGTTCTTTGCCTCGATATAGGGCACGGTGTGCGCCCCGCATTTGGAGCCGATCAGCAGCGAGTCGCAATTGGTGAAGTTCCGCGCGTTGGTCGCTCGGCGATGCGCCGAGACAAGCCCGCGATAGGTGTTGTTGGAATGGCCGGCGGCGATACCCTTGGAGATGATCCGGCTCGACGTGTCGCGACCGAGATGGATCATTTTGGTCCCTGAATCCACCTGCTGATAGCCGTTGGAGATGGCGATCGAATAGAACTCGCCGCGGCTGCCGTCGCCGCGCAGGATGCAGGAGGGATACTTCCAGGTGATGGCGGAGCCGGTCTCGACCTGGGTCCAGGAGATCTTGGAGCGGGGCCCGCGGCAATCGCCACGCTTGGTGACGAAATTGTAGATGCCGCCCTTGCCGTCCTTGTCGCCAGGATACCAGTTCTGCACCGTCGAGTATTTGATCTCGGCATCGTCGAGAGCGACCAGCTCAACCACGGCGGCGTGGAGCTGGTTCTGGTCGCGCATGGGCGCGGTGCAGCCTTCGAGATAGCTGACATAAGCGCCCTTGTCGGCGATGATCAGGGTGCGCTCGAACTGGCCGGTCTTCTCGGCATTGATGCGGAAATAGGTGGAAAGCTCCATCGGGCAGCGCACGCCTGGCGGCACATAGACGAAGGAGCCGTCGGAGAACACCGCGGAGTTGAGCGTCGCGTAGAAATTGTCGGTGATGGGCACGACCGAGCCGAGATATTTCTTCACGAGCTCTGGATGAGACTTCACGGCCTCGGAGATCGAGGAGAAGATGACGCCCGCCTTGGCCAGTTCCTCCTTGAAGGTGGTCACGACCGAGACGCTATCGAACACGGCATCGACCGCCACGCGCCCTTCGACGCGCGCGCCATCGACGCCGGCCAGCACCGCCTGCTCCTTCAGCGGGATGCCGAGCTTGGCATAGGTCTCGAGCAGCTCGGGATCGACGTCGGCGAGGCTCTTGGGCCCTTCGGTGCTTTTCGGTGCGGAGTAGTAGTACAGGTCCTGGAAGTCGATCCTCGGATAGCGGACGTTCGCCCAGGTCGGCTCCTGCATGGTCAGCCAGCGGCGATAAGCCTCGAGCCGCCAGTTGAGCAGCCAGTCGGGCTCGCCCTTCTTGGCCGAGATGAAGCGGACCACGTCCTCGGACAGGCCCTTGGGGGCCGTGACCAACTCGATGTCGGTGAAGAATCCGTATTTGTACTTGTCGACGTCGATCTCGCGGACGCGGGCGACTGTCTCTTGCACTGCAGACATTGGCCTAGCTCCAACTTCCTTATGAAGACGAGGCCTTAAGCCGCCGCCTTCGGGCTCTGCTTGAGCCGCTTGATCAACTCTCCAAAGGCGCCCAAGAACCTTTCGATATCGTGGCTCGTGGTGCCAATACCAAGGCTCACGCGGATCGCTCCTTGCGCGAGCTCGGGCGCCAGACCCATCGCGTTCGACACATGCGAGGCCTCGACCTTGCCTGACGAGCAGGCTGAGCCCGCGCTCACCGAAACGCCAGCGAGATCGAGCCCGATCACCAGCGTCTCGGCTTTGGCCCCGGGGACGGCGATGCAGCTCGTATTCGGCAGCCGCTCGACGTTCCCCGAGAGGATCACCGCGTCGGGGGCGAGGGCGAGAACGCCGGCCTCCAATGCATCCCGCAAAGCCCTGATCGCATCGGCCTTGGCGAGATCTGCCGCGGCAAGCTCGGCGGCGACGCCGAAGCCCACGATGCCGACTACGTTCTCGGTGCCGGCTCGCCGTCGCCTCTCCTGGCCGCCGCCCTTGAGGAGCGGCTCGACGGGGACACCAGTCTTGAGCACGAGCGCTCCGACACCCTTGGGTCCGCCGATCTTGTGAGCCGAGAGGCTCAGCATGTCGGCGCCGAGCCCATCCATATTGAGTGCCACCTTGCCGGCCGCCTGGATGGCGTCGCTGTGCAGGAGACCTCCCGCCTCATGGACGATTGCGGCGGCCTCGGCGACGGGCTGGATCGCTCCCGTCTCGTTGTTCGCAACCATCAGGGAAACGAACGGCCTCCAACTTCCTAGATGGTGTTTTTCAAGCTCTCTCGCAAGGACGGCAAGGTCGACGACGCCGTCCTTCGTGACCGGGATGATGGTGGTGGTTTCGCGGTAGAAGCGGCCTCCGGCAAGCACCGACGGATGCTCCACGGCCGAGAGATAGCAGTGCCAGGCCTGTCCGCCCTGCGCTGCGAGTGCGAGCGCGTTGGCCTCGGTGCCGCCGCTGGTGAAGATCACATCCTCGGAAGCCGCGCCGACGAGCTTTGCCACCTTCATCCGCGCCGCTTCGATCGCGGCGCGCGCGGCCCTCCCCTCCTCATGCACCGAGGACGGGTTGCCATAGAGATGAAGAGCGTCGCCGATCGCCTCGCGCACCTCAGGGCGGAGCGGAGCCGTCGCGTTGTAATCGAGATAGGAGCGCTGGTTCATCGATAGCCGATGCTCGCGGCTGGTTGCCGCCGGTTAGCGCTTGCACGAGCCCCCATCGCGCGTGCTATGAAGCGCGGCCTGAAGTCGGGACCGCTCCGAGTGCCCAGCTTGTTCTGGAACGGCCTTGTTTGGAACAATTCTAATCTTAAATGTCGTATAGGATTGCGGAGCGGCAAAGTCAAGATTTGCGGCGGCAGTTCGCGCTTCTTATGTGCCTTTTTCCGCGCCTGCACGCGCCCCCCTCTCCTAAAGACATAACGTCGGTGTCGAGGCCAGTGTTTCATGCCTGAAGTGAATATCAGCGGTCCGAGCGGCAGGATCGAAGCGCGCTACCATCACGAGCGCGGCCCCAACGCGCCGGTCGCCCTCATTCTGCATCCCCACCCGCAATTCGGTGGAACGATGAATAACCAGGTGGTTTATCACCTGTATTACGCCTTTCAGCGCCGCGGCTTCTCGGTGCTTCGCTTCAACTTCAGGGGCGTCGGGCGGAGCGAGGGGCTGTTCGACAACGGCCCCGGCGAGCTGGCTGATGCCGCGACCGCGCTCGACTGGCTGCAAGCCTATAATCCCGACGCGCAGACCTGCTGGATCGCCGGCGTATCGTTCGGGGCATGGATCGCCATGCAGCTTCTGATGCGCCGCCCCGAGATCGAAGGCTTCATCTCGGTCGCCCCTCCCGCCAATCTCTACGACTTCACCTTCCTCGCGCCCTGCCCCTCTTCGGGGCTGATGGTCAACGGCGCAAAAGATCGAGTCGTGCCAACGGAGTCCGTGCGCGGGCTCGTCGATCGTCTCAAGACGCAAAAGGGCATCGTCATCGACCACCAGACCGTGCCCGACGCCAACCATTTCTTCGAGGGCCGCATGGACGGACTGATGGAGGTGGTCGACGCCTATCTCGACAAGCGGCTCGGCAAGCGGAAGAGACCGAAAGAGTCGGCGGCCTAAGCCCTTGCTCTTACCGTCATGGCCGGGCTTGTGATAGGAGGCTCTGCAACAGCAGCGCTTCGTAGCCCCGGCCGCTAACCCATGAGCACGTTGAAATCGGACTTCCTGCACGAGCTGAAGACGCGCGGCTTCATCCATCAAGTGACGGACGAAGCGGGGCTGGGCAAGCTGCTCAAGGGTGAGCGCGTCACGGCCTATATCGGCTTCGACGCAACGGCGCCTAGCCTCCACGTCGGGAACCTCGTCTCGATCATGATGCTGCGCAAGCTGCAGCAAGCGGGCCATCGCCCCATCGTGCTGATCGGCGGCGGCACCACCAAAGTCGGCGATCCTTCTGGCAAGGACAAGTCGCGCAAGCTGCTCACCGAGGCCGAGATCGGCGCCAACGTCGCCGGCATCGAGACGATCTTCAGGCGCTTCATGAGCTTCGGCCATGGCACCGACGACGCCATCATGGTCAACAACGCCGATTGGCTCGACGAGCTCGGCTATATCGAGTTCCTGCGCGATTACGGCCGCCATTTCAGCGTGAACCGCATGCTCACCCAGGATTCGGTGAAGCTAAGGCTCGAGCGCGAGCAACCCTTGAGCTTCATCGAGTTCAACTACATGGTGCTGCAGGCCTACGATTTCGTCGAGCTTCACCGCAGGCTCGGCTGCCGCCTGCAGATGGGCGGCTCCGATCAATGGGGCAATATCGTGGGGGGCATCGATCTCGGGCGGCGCACCGACGGCGTCGAGCTGTTCGGGCTGACCTCTCCCCTGCTGGCCACCGCTTCCGGAGCCAAGATGGGAAAGACCGCGGCGGGCGCCGTGTGGCTCAACCCCGACATGCTCTCCCCTTACGACTATTGGCAATATTGGCGGAACAGCGAGGACGCCGACGTGCCGCGTTTCCTCAAGCTCTTCACCGAGCTTCCCCTTCACGAGATCGGCGAGCTCGCGGAGCTCAAGGGTTCCGAGCTCAACGAGGCGAAGAAGGTATTGGCGACCGAGGCCACCGCTCTCGTCCACGGGCGCGACGCCGCCGACCGCGCGGCCGAGACAGCGCGCACCACGTTCGAGGAGGGCGCGATCGCTTCGAGCCTTCCCACCTTCGACATCCCTCGTGCGCAGCTCGAGAAGGGCTGGGGCGTGCTCACCGCCAACACCCATGTCGGCTTCGTCTCATCGACCGGCGAGGCAAGACGCCAGATCAAGGGCGGGGGCATCAAGGTCAACGATGTCGCCGTCACCGATGAAAAGCGGATGCTGACCCTTGCCGACCTCACGCCGGAGGGCGTGATCAAGCTTTCGCTCGGCAGGAAGCGCCACGCACTGATCCGCCCGGTGTGAACTTGAATGCCTATTGCGGTGGAGTGAAGCCGTCTCCGGAGCTGCCGCTCGACGTGGCGGCGGCCGTATCCGGAACCGTTCCGGTGAATTCGAAGATCTGGCGGAAGATGCCGGGCGTCATCACCGACATCGGATTGACCAGCACGGAAGGATCATCGAGGCTGCCCTTGATGGCGAAGGTGATGCCGACGAGCCCTTCGCCTTGCCGGCCGCCGAGCACGGGACCGAGAATGGGGATGGCCCTGAAGGCCGAGTTGAGGCCGTAGAGCGGTACGTAGGTGCCACCGAGATCGACGGTCCGGGCTTTGAAGTCGACCGTCCCGCGCATGGTGGCGCCGAGCTGCAGCCCGTTCATATAGGCATCCTGCAAGCGGAACTTGCCGCCTCCCACCGAGAACGGGGCCCGCAACTGCTTGAAGTCGATGCGCGCCCGCTCAGCCTGCTGCTGCTGCTTCTGCGGCCCGAGCACGGCTTGCGAACTCGGATCGGTGAGCACGTCTTTCACCACTTCGTCGCCGAGAACGGTAAAGTCGCGCGCCCACAACGTTCCGCTTTTCGTCCCCGGCCCTCCGGCATCGAGATTGACCTCGAGCGAGGCCTCGCCGCCGTCGACATTGGGATAGAAGCCGATGAGGCGGAAGGCGGCGCCAGCGTCGCGCGCCTCGGCCTTGATCTCGCGCGTGCCGCCGCTCGTCTCGAGCGTCACCGCCGCCGGACTCTTCCCGTTCAGGTCGGCCTTGGCATCGAGCGCAACGATGCGCCCGTTTCGCTTTTTGAACGTGACATGCACGTCGCGCGCGGTGGTGTCGTAGAAACCGACTACCGTGTCGATGTCGGCAGCAAGGTCGACGCCGAACGGATCGGCGGGCTCTGCCGCGTCGTCGGTGAATTGGCCGGCAGAGAACAGGGACTGGAAGAACTGCTTGCCGTCATAGGTCGGCCCGTTCGCCCTGATGTCGAGCACCTTGTCGTCGCGCACCGTCGCCGTGATCTCGACATGCGTTACGTAATCGATCGAGAAATCGGAGAAGTAGAAGCTCTTCAGGTGCTGCTCGGGATCGAGGGCGATGTCGCCCGCAATGTTGAGGTCGTCGCCGAGGATCTTGAAATTCTGGAGCGTGGTCGAGCCGTCCTCCTGCTGTGCCACGTCGAATTGGAGGTTGGCGGTGCGCCCCGCGGGCTTGGTCCAGCCCATCGAGCCAAAGAGGAGCTTGGCATTGGTGAGATCGGCGGTGAGACTCATGGCCGGGGTCGTCCCCTCCCCGAGGCCTGAGATCGACAAGGTCACCGGAGTCGGGCCCTTGACCAGATGGTTGACCTTGAAGCCGAGCTTCTCGCGCGCCGCTTCGTCGAGCGTGGCCATGACCCTGATCGGCGGCTGGCGATCATCGGAGGTGTAGAAGATGCGCTGCCAGGCAAGCTCGGCGGGAACACCCTTGATCTGGATGGGGCCTTTGGCTTCGACCGCCTCCTCGGTGACATTCACGTCGAGCGAGCCACCCTCGATATCCATGCTGCCGGCGAGATTGGAGGCGATTGCCTGGTCGAGCCGCGCCATGCCCCGGAGCTTGACCTCCTTGAATAGTGAGGCGTCCTTGAGCGGCATCGACAGGTTGAAGCCCCCATCGGCGGTGCCGCCGAGAAAGTCAGGCTTGAGCCCCACGGTCTTGAGATAGCCGAGCGGCTCCTCGTCGAGCAGCGCAAGTACCGTGGGCGTCGGCGCTTGGCCTTGAAGGAGACGGCCCCTTGTTGCGGGTCAGGGCGGAGATCGGCAACGTAGAAACGGCCGTCGCTGAGCGCGATCTCCTCTCCGGAGGACGGCACGACGACCTTGCCTTGCGGAATGTCGACGGAAAATTCGGTGCCCTTGATGGTCGAATTTGGCGTCGCCGGCGAGCACGGGCGGCAAATCGTCCATATAGGCGATGCTGAGCCCCGTGAAATCGAGATCGACGTCGATCGCGCCGTCCGGCGCATCGTCCCCGGCCTCGATCTTGGCAAGTTCGCCGGCGGCAGATTCACCTTGAACTTGCCGCCGAGCATCTGCCCGCCGCTACCCGCTGCAGCATCCAGTCGCGCGCGTTGCCGGCGAGGAATTTCGGCCAGAACCGCTTGAGCATGTCCATGGACATCGGGCTAATCTCGCCGGCAAGATGGATCTCCGGCGAGCCCGGCGCATCGTGGATACTGCCGGCGAAAGAGATCGAGGCCGTGCCCGAGCGAATGACGAAGCGGGAGATCGTCACGCGCCCGTCCTTGCGGCGCAACGTTCCAGACACGCTGCCACTCATCAATACGCACGGGAGCAAGACCAAACTCCTCGACCGCGAGTACCGCCTCGTTGGCCTTGAAGGAGAAATTCCAGGCCGTGGGCGCGCCGCTCGCATCTCGCACAGGACGGACCTCGCCGCTGACCGTCGCCTTGCTCTCTCCCCAAGAGAGCTTCGAGGGCGCGATTTCGACGACGTCCTTTTCCTTGAGATAGCGCACCAGCAGATTGCCATGGTCGATGTGCATGGCGTTGTCGGGATCCCATTGGGGCGTGATCTGCCCGCTCTCAAGCTCGAGCTTGGCCTCGCCGGCCAGGAACTGGCCGGAGTTGAAAGCTCGACCGTGCTCTCGCCGTTGACCACCATGTCGAGCGCCTTGAGAGCCTTGAGCGAGGGGAAATTGCCGCCGAGTCCGGAAGGGACGAGATTCTGGATCAGAGTGGTGATGGCGAAGCTCTGGCGCTTGGGGCGTTGCTCAGCGCGGACCTCGAGCTGCCAGTCGCCTTTGGTCGAGGCGACATTCGCCTCGCCTACGATGATGCTCCGGCTATCTCGGTGTTCAAGGTCGATGGCGAAATCGGGAACCTGCCAGGACGTCTCGGCGCCGTTCTGATTGAGCACCACGAGCGCATTCTTGAAGCCGAACCGCGTCAAATAAGACGTGTTGCCCTGGCGCGCGCGCTCGAACACCTCGGTGAGATCGAGCCTGCGGCCGCCGGCTTGCGGTGCTTCGAGGCGCTTGGCGATCACCGTCTCTGTCGGAGGCGGCGCGTCCTCACCCAGCGGAGGGCCCTCGGCCGGTAGAGAGCCGCGGATCAACGTCTCGCTTTCGGAAGCCGCAGGCTTCTGAAAGGTCAGAGTGAGCCCCTGGTCGGGATTGTAGAAGAGCAAGAGGCGCGGTCCGATGAAGTCGACGCTTCCCGGCGCGAGCGTCCCGGAGAGGAGCGCAGCGCCGCTCATGCCGATGGCGGCGAGCGGGGCTTGTGCAACGATCGAGCCGTCCTTGTCGATCAACCTGATATTGATCAAGCGGAACAGGACGCCCGGTCCGTCGGGCGTTCGCGTCAGAATCGCATCGTCGATCTTGACGTGCATATCGCTGAGCTGACCGTTGATCGCGGACTCGATCGTGGGCACGAGGCTCGGCAGAGAGATCGGTCCGCGCGCGAGCCGCCCATAGCCGCCGACAATGGCGAGCAGCCCGACGACGAGGATGCCGGCGAAGATTTCGCGGCAGACATGGGCGCCGCGTGAGGAGAGCTTGGCAAGCTCGATCTGGACCGGAGGCGGGACCCGCTTCACGAGGGCCCTGCCCCGTTCGGGCAACGCAAGTAGCGCCTTGCCACCCTCGGCGAGCGCCTTGCTGCCTTCAGCGAGCGCCTTGCCACCTCCTGTGGTCAATTTGGCGAGAGCACCTGCGATCGGCTCGTTCATTCAGTCACAGGTCCCCGAAACGGCTCGTCCAAGTGCTCTTGTCCGTCCACCGTAAAGGACGTTCGCAAGCGAACAAACGCGAAAACGGCATCGCTGTCGAAATTGCAGGCGACGCCCCGGTCTGCTCATGCTGTGGTCAGCATCCCCCAAGCCGGGCCCTCAACTCCCCTACCCGCCTTCCCGAGCGGCGCGCACATTCAAGTCCGAGGGCAAACCAAATAAGAGGCAGGAAAATCGGCTAAAGGAAGGCGACAAACCCCTTCCCGCACTAGGGCTTAGCCGGAAGGAGGGGGCCAGTGCCGCAGCCAGGAGAAGTCCCATGACAACCGGGGGACGAGGCGATATTGTTGGTAGAGAAGTGGAAGCTGGGGTTTAGCGGCCCTCCTAGATAGGGAAACTCCGCCAAAATCCCTGAGGGCGGCTTTTGTCTTTTGGTTGCGAGCTTAGCGCCTGGTCCAGTGTTGGCGCTGCGGCGTAGTAGCGGATGGGGAGGTACCACGTATGTTCACGAAGAAACCCGAGCCAGGCGAGAGTGTGACGAAATTGGGGGAGCGGCCGAGCGGCGAGTCCAAGTCCCCCTTTACCGAGCGTCCCGCCACCTATGCCGCCAAGGCCCCGAGCCCAGCGGCGAGCAAGATGGTCCCGTCGATCATCGGCGAGGACCTGTGCATCACCGGCAATGTGACGTCGAAGGGCGAGATTCAGGTCGACGGCGAGATCCAGGGCGACATTCATTGCGGCTCTCTGTTGCTCGGCGACAAGTCGCAGGTGATGGGCAGCGTGATCGCCGAGGACGTCGTGGTGCGCGGCCGCGTCACCGGATCGATCCGGGGCTTGCGCGTGACCCTCCAGGCTCAATCCCATGTCGAGGGCGACATTTTCCATCAGAGCCTCGCCATCGAGCAGGGCGCCTATTTCGAGGGGAAATCGCGCCGCTCTGACGATCCGTTGGCCGAGATCAAGAATGCTCCCAGCGCAGGCAGTGCGCGCCCTGACGCGAAGCCCGCTGGCTTGGACACGCGGCCCACGGAGCAGGCGACCACGTTCGGCAGCGGCACGAGCCCGTTCTCGACCCGCGCCGCCGAGTAACGCAAAGGGTGGATGGCCCCGCGAATGGGGCCAGCCAACCCCTATCCCCTCAGGCTTAAGCTTTCGCGTCGGCGTGAATGCGCTCGGCGAGTGCCGCCTCGATGAAGCGATCGAGGTCGCCATCGAGCACGGCCGAGGGATTGGTGCTTTCGACCCCGGTGCGCAAGTCCTTCACCAGCTGATAGGGCTGGAGCACGTAAGACCTGATCTGATGGCCGAAGCCGATATCTGACTTGGCGGCGGCCGCCGCTTGCGCCTCCTCCTCCCGCCGCTTCAGCTCCGCCTCGTAAAGCCGTGCGCGGAGCATCGCCCAGGCAGTGGCGCGGTTCTTGTGCTGCGAGCGCTCGTTCTGGCAGGTCACCACGATGTTGGTCGGAATGTGGGTGATGCGCACGGCGCTATCGGTGGTGTTGACGTGCTGGCCCCCTGCCCCCGACGAGCGATAGGTGTCGATGCGCACGTCCTTGTCATCGATCTCGATCTCGATCGTGTCGTCGATCGCCGGGTAGACCGAGACCGAGGCGAAGCTCGTATGCCGCCGCGCATTCGAATCGAAGGGCGAGATGCGGACGAGCCGGTGCACGCCCAATTCGGTCTTGAGCCAGCCATAGGCATTGGTGCCCTTGACCAGAATGGTACCGGATTTGATGCCGGCCTCCTCGCCGTAATGCTCGCCGATGATCTCGACCTTGTAGTCGTGCGCCTCGGCCCAACGCACATACATGCGCATCAGCATCTCGGCCCAATCCTGGCTCTCGGTGCCGCCGGCGCCCGCGTGGATCTCCACATAGGTGTCGTTGGCGTCGGCCTCGCCGGACAGAAGCGCCTCCACCTCGCGGGTATGGGCCTCGCTTCTCAACTTGGCGAGCGCGGTCTCGGCCTCGGCGACGATGCTCGCGTCACCCTCCTCCTCGCCGAGGGCGACGAGAGCGATGTTGTCGTCGAGATCGCGGGAGATGCGGTCGAAGGCCGCGAGCGAGGCCTCGATCTGCTGACGCTCGCGCATCACGCTCTGCGCACGGCGGGAGTCGTTCCAGAAATTCGGCGCCTCGACCTCGCGGTCGAGCGCCGCTAGCCGCGCCCTCGCCTGGTCGGGGTCAAAGATGCCTCCTGAGCAAAGACAGGGATTCCCTGATCTCGTTGACGACCGATTCGGTTTCAGCGCGCATCGCTTCCTCGTGGGTGCACGGACAATAAGGGGAAAGCGTTGCGAGCGAAGCCCGCAACGCCATCAACCCGCTCTCACTAGGCTTAGTAGAGGCCGCCAGGGCCCGCTGTCAAAGCGTTGCTCGGTGGAGGCGGTGGCGGAGCGACCCTCTGCCTCCGCGGGGGTGCTGCGACAGCCGCCGGCGCGGGCGGAGATCCCGCATCGGGCGGCGGCCCGGCATCTGCCGCGGCGTCGGGTGGGGGCGCGGCGCCCGTGTTCAAGTCGTCGGCGGCGGCCTGACCGCTGTCGTCGCCGATATCCTCCGGCACCGATCCCGCAGGCTCTTCGCCCGGCTTGAAGGCTTCGAGGATCGCGGTCTTGTCGCCCGGACCTGCCGGTAGTCCGGTCTTGTGGTTGACCCGGACGAGCTTGATTCCGGGCGGCGCGCGGAAGGGAATGGGCGGCACATCGGCGAGCGCCTCGCGCATGAAGTCACGCACCACGGGCGCGGCGAGCATGCCGCCCGTCTCGCCGTGGCCGAGCGTGGCCGGCTGGTCGAAGCCAAAATAGACGCCGACGACGAGGTCGGGCGTGAAGCCGATGAACCAGGCGTCCTTATAGTCGTTGGTCGTGCCCGTCTTGCCGGCGATTGGCCGGTTCAGGACCTTCATCTTCTGCGCCGTGCCGCTCTGGATGACGCCTTCCATGATGTTCGTCATCTCGAAGGCCGACATCGGATCGATGATCTGCTTGCGGACATCGACGAGCTGGGGCTCCTCCTGACCGGTCCACTCGCGTGCCGCGCAGGTGCTGCAATCGCGGTCGTCGTGGCGCCAGATGGTCCGCCCGTAGCGGTCTTGGATGCGATCGATGAACGTCGCCTTGATCTGCTTGCCGCCATTGTCGATCATCGAATAGCCGGTGACCATGCGGAGCAGCGTGGTCTCGCCCGCGCCGAGCGCCATCGACAGCGCGGGCATCAGATTGTCGTACACGCCGAAGCGCCGCGCATATTCGACGATGATGGGCATGCCCATCTCATTGGCAAGCCGCACCGTCATTAGATTGCGCGAATGCTCGATGCCGAAGCGCAAGGTCGAGGGGCCCGCCGCAGATCCGGCCTCGTAGTTCTTCGGGCACCATTGCGGCATGCCGGCGCCTTGGTTGATACAAATCGGGCCGTCGACGATGATGCTGGACGGCGTGTAGCCGTTGTCGATCGCCGTCGTATAGATGATGGGCTTGAACGAGGAGCCGGGCTGGCGGCGCGCTTGCGTCGCGCGATCGAACTGGCTCGCGGCGAAGCTGAAGCCGCCGACGATCGCGAGCACGCGCCCGGTGTGCGGGTCCATGGCGACGAGAGCGCCGCTGACCGCTGGGATCTGCTGCAACGACCATTGTCCCTTGAGGCTGTCGTCGGGCGCGCCGGGCGTGCCGTCGTCAGCGGGCTTGGGCATCCGCGGCGACACATAGACGACGTCGCCAGGTTTCAGCACGGCATTCACCGAGGCCGGCGTCCCGCCGAAGCTCAGGCCAACCTTTGGCCGCGCCCATTTCACTTCCTCGTAGGGAATGACCCCTGTATCGCGATCCTTGACGAGGACGCCTTGCGGTGTCCGTCCCGGACGGAGCCCGATCGTCGCCTTGTCCTTTTGGACGTCGAGCACGACGGCGAGCCGCCAGGGATCGATATCGTTCCACACCGGCATGGAGCCGAGCGCCTTGCCCCAATCGCCCTTGATGTCGATGGTCTTAACCGGGCCGCGCCAGCCGCTATGCCGATGGTCGTAGGAGACGAAGCCGTTGATTAGCGCAGTGCGGGCGATGCGCTGCAGCCGCGGATCGAGCGTGGTGCGCACCGAGAGCCCGCCGCCATAAAGCTTCTCCTCGCCGAAGCGATCGAGGATCTCGCGGCGAACCTCCTCGGCGAAGAACTCGGAAGCAAAAATCTTGGCGCCCGGCACGCGCTTGGTCACGCCGAGTGGAGCGGCCTTGGCCTTCTCGCCTTCCTCGGCGGTGGCAAAACCGTTCTCGACGATCCGGTCGATCACCCAGTTGCGCCGCGCGACAGCACGGTCGGGGTACTTGAACGGGTCGTAGTTCGACGGCGCCTTGGGCAGCGTCGCAAGATAGGCGCAATCGCCGAGCGTCAGCTCGTTCAGCGCCTTGTCCCAATAGGTCTGGGCGGCCGCGGCAACGCCGTAAGCGCCGACGCCGAGATAGATCTCGTTCAGGTAGAGCTCGAGGATCTGCTCCTTGGTGAAGGCGCGCTCGATGCGAATCGCAAGGATCGCCTCCTTCAGCTTGCGCTCCATGGTCTGGTCGCTGCTCAAAAGGAAGTTCTTGGCCACCTGCTGAGTGATGGTCGAAGCGCCAACCACGCGGCGGCCCGACTGCACATTGTTCAGGTTGGTGACGACGGCGCGGATGATGCCCTGAACGTCGAGGCCGCCATGCTGATAGAAATTCTTGTCCTCGGCCGAGATAAAGGCGTTGGTGACGCAAGGCGGAATGGCGGTGATCGGCACGTAGATGCGCCGCTCGCGCGCGAACTCGGCGATCAGCTCGCCGTCATTGGCGTGGATGCGGGTCATCACCGGCGGCTCGTATTTGGCGAGCACCTCGTAGTCGGGAAGCTCGCTCGAGACCTTCCACAGCACGAAGGCTGCGGCGCCTGCCACCGCGATGAACACGATCATGCTCGCGGCAAACATGAAACCCAGAAAGCGCAGGAAAAAGCCGCCGCGGCGACGGCGCCGGCGTTGCTCCGGCGGCTTGACTGGAGCCGTAATATCCATGTTTTCAGACCCGTCCCGTCCCCCGCTTTTAAGCGCGCGGGGCACCCGAGGCAACCCTAGCTAAGATTATGGCAATAAAACGCTGGTGCGGGACGAAAATCGTCGATCTTGCCTAAACGCGGGCGAACCTTCACCTCAGAACGGCGCGCGGGCGACGCGCTTGGCGAAATAGCCGTCGATCGCTTCGACGAGCGAGTTCCCCATGCGGTCGCGCCAGGCATCCGACACGAGATGCTTCTCGTCGTCCGGATTGGAAAGGAAGCCGATCTCGAGCAGCACAGAGGGCACGTCCGGCGCCTTCAACACACGGAAGCCGGCCGAGCGCAATTTCCTCGTGTGCAAATTGCCCGCGAGTTCGCCCACGATGGAGCGGGCGAACACGCTCGAGCGGTTCTGTGTCTCGCGCTGGGCAAGATCGATCAGGATGTTGGCGACGACCTCGTCGGAATCGCTCGGCAGCGCGACGCCGGCAAGCGCGTCGGAGAAATTCTCCTTGGTGGCGAGCTCCTTCGCTTCCTCGTCAGAGGCCTGCTCCGACAGCGTATAGACCGTGGCGCCTGTGGCCTTCTCGGTTTGCTGGGGGAAGTAGTCTGCGTGGATCGACAGGAACAGGCCAGCGCCCTTCTTCTGGGCGAACTCGACGCGCTCGCGAAGCGGCAAGAAGGTGTCGTCCTCGCGCGTCAGATAGACCTCGTAGCGGCCGGTCGCTTCGAGCTTCGCCTTGAGCGACTTGGCGAAGGCAAGCACGACGTCCTTCTCGGTGACGCCGTCCGCGCTGCTCGTGCCGGGATCGATGCCGCCGTGACCCGGATCGAGCACGATCACGGGCTTCGCGTCAGGGGCGCGCACCGGAGGCTCCGGCAGCGTCATCGAAGCAGCGCTTGCTTGCTCTGGCGGCCTTGTTTCTTTCAGCTTGGCTTGGAAGGTCTTCTCGTCGGTCGGGACGAGATCGACCACGAGGCGCGCGGGCTGGTCATCACGCGGCTCGAGCACGAAGGCCTTGTCGATGAGGAAGGGACCGCCCACGTCGATGACGATGCGCGACTTGCCGGGGGCGAACAGCCCATAGCGATAGGCGGTGATCAGTCCCCTCTTCTCTTTGCCGACGCCTTCGGGCATCTGGAAGTTGACGTCGGGAGCGTCGACGATCACCCGGTACGGGCTCGCGAGCGCGAAGACGTGGACATCGACCTTCTTAGACAGATCGGCGATGAAGCGGGTCCGCTCCCGGTCTCCGGCGACGCGCGCATCTTGGGCGATGATGGCCTTGGCCTCGGCATGAGCGAGGCTCCCGATACAAGCGGACGTCACCAGGAAGACAGCGCAAGCAAGCCCGCGCGCGGCCCCGATACGCATACTCGACATCGTCCCCACTCTACCGACCCTGAGCCCCGTCTTACTTGGCGCTCACGCGAGAGGCCGATACCGCCGCCTCCCCGCGATTTGCACCAAAATAGGCCTGAACCGGCGCGAATCTTAACCACGTCAGGTTAAGCGACTCTTTTGACGCGAATGAGGGCAAACGCCCATCCGAGGCTTGCGCCCATCCGAGGCTTGCCAAATCTCCCGCCATACCCGTAATAAGGGACAGGCTCACTCGAGCCAGAGCCCCTGGACGCCAAACGGCGATACGGGCGGATTTGTTTCCCGCGGCCCTTGCCTACTTGGAATTGGCGAGGACGCAGAACTAAGCGGCGGCCTGGTGACAGCGGCCGCCAATTGAAATCTCGAAACCGCGGCTTAAGCGCGGTGATGAGGATCGCGATGCAGGGTCAGGACAATCGGCCAAGTCTCGGAAATACCGCGACTTTTCACGGATTGTTGACCCCTTGGCGGCCGACGATGGCCGCACCCTTCGGGCCCGGAACAGGGCTCGTCATGGGTCGTCGCAGCGAATCATGGTCTATTGGTCATTGGCGCGCGCGGGCCCTGGGTGCGAACCCGGAATGGCGGATTTCATATCCGCTTTCCTCGGCCTGCGCGGCGGAGAACACACAACATGGCAAGCAAAATGCTGATCGATGCGGCGCATCCGGAGGAGACCCGGGTCGTCGCGGTAAAGGGCAATCGCGTCGAGGA
Organism: uncultured Alphaproteobacteria bacterium; assembly: GCA_963747175.1. Taxonomy (GTDB): domain Bacteria; phylum Pseudomonadota; class Alphaproteobacteria; order Rhizobiales; family Methyloligellaceae; genus Methyloceanibacter. The sequence continues at coordinate 69,529 of CAVVDW010000011.1, forward strand.
ATTTGATTACGAATCAGCGAGCAAGAAGCAGCTTCGTGGGAATATTTACCTCGCTAAAGTCACGCGCGTAGAGCCGTCACTACAGGCCGCGTTCGTCGATTACGGCGGGAACCGTCACGGTTTCTTGGCCTTTACTGAAATTCACCCCGATTATTACCAGATCCCGGTCGCAGACCGTCAAGCCCTTCTCGAGGCCGAGGCCGAAGAGGAAAGCCGCGCCTCTGCTGCCGAAGCCGCAGAGGACGACGCTGCCGCAGGACGGCGCCGCCGGCGCGGCCGCCGTGGCCGCAGCCGCTACGGGGGCGAGGGCCGCAGAGACGCCGAGCGTCCGAGCGCACAGGCGACGGAACCATTACCGATCGCCAAACTCGAGGTCGAGGACGAGGACGAAATCGACACGACCCCGCGCGAGGAGGAAGCCTCACCAGGCGTGGTCATGGAGGCGAGCGATCTTGTCCACGAAGTGTCGGAGCCTGCCGAGTCCGTCGAGGAGGTTGAGGCGGACGCCGAGATCGATGAGGGCCGCGTGCGCACGGCGCCCGAGCCAGCCTCGGACGATGAGGACGATGACGACGCGGAGCCGGCCGTCGGCCAGCCCGTCGTGCTGAAGGAAGGAAATGGCGAGGCCGCGGCCGAGGAGACCGTCGAATTGGTCGGCTCAGAGGACGCTCTTGAGGAACTGCCCGAGCGGACACGCCGCCGGCGCGGCCGCCCTTACAAGATCCAGGAGGTGATCAGGCGGCGCCAGATCATCCTCGTTCAGGTGGTGAAGGAGGAGCGCGGCAATAAGGGCGCTGCTCTCACGACCTATCTCTCGCTTGCCGGCCGCTACACGGTGCTCATGCCGAACACCGCGCGCGGCGGCGGCATTTCGCGCAAGATCACCCAGCCCACTGACCGCAAGCGCTTGCGCGAGATCGCGGGCGAGCTCGAAGTGCCGGAAGGGATGGGGCTCATCGTCCGCACCGCGGGCGCCCAGCGCACCAAGACCGAGATCAAGCGCGATTACGACTATCTGCTCCGCCTGTGGGAGAATGTGCGCGATCTCACCCTGAAATCGACGGCCCCTGCCCTCGTCTACGAGGAAGGCAGCCTGATCAAGCGCTCGATCCGCGACCTCTACAACAAGGACATCGACGAGGTGCTGGTCGCGGGCGACGACGCCTATCGCGAGGCCAAGGACTTCATGCGCATGCTCATGCCGAGTCATGCCAAGAACGTGAAGCCGTACAAGGAGCCTGAGCCGATCTTCATCCGCTTTCAGGTGGAACGCCAGCTCGCGGCGATGTTCTCCCCGCAAGTGGTGCTCCGATCCGGCGGCTACATCGTCATCAACCAGACCGAGGCGCTCGTCTCCATCGACGTGAACTCCGGCAAGGCGACGCGCGAGCACAATATCGAGGACACCGCGCTCAAGACTAATCTCGAGGCGGCCGAGGAGATCGCGCGGCAGCTCAGATTGCGCGACCTCGCGGGACTGATCGTCATCGACTTCATCGACATGGATGAACGGCGCAACAACCGGCTGGTCGAGCGGCGCCTGAAGGAATCGCTCCGCCACGACCGGGCGCGCATCCAGGTCGGGCGCATCAGCCATTTCGGGCTGTTGGAAATGTCGCGCCAGCGCTTACGTCCAGGCATGCTCGAAGGCTCGACCAAGTCCTGCCCCATGTGCACGGGCACGGGCATCGTGCGGAGCGTGGAATCGGTCGCTCTCGACATCCTTCGCTCGATCGAGGATCGGCTCATCACAGACGGCGTGGTGCCGCTGGTCGCCACGACCGCGGTCGAGGTCGCGCTCTACATCCTCAACCAGAAGCGCGCGCATCTCAAAGACATCGAGGCGCGTTACCGCATCCCCATCACCGTCACCGCGGATGAGGACATGCATATCTCGCAATTCGTCATCGAGCGTGGCGCGGAAGGCGCTGTTATCGATGGCGAGAGCACGGTGGTGCATATGGACTGGGCGCATCACCGCGAGATCCCTGCCCCCGTCGCTCCACCCGGCGCCGCACAACCTCAAGCCCAGGCCAACGCGGCGGAGGACGAAGGCGAGCAGAGACGGGGCCGCGGACGGCGAAGACGGCGGAAGCGCCATCCCGAGGGAAGCGCCGAGGGCCATCGTCCGCATTTCGCCGAGAGAGAGCCGCGTGAGGCTCACGAGGCGGAGGAAGAAGACGCCGCCGAGGCAAGCGCCGAGGAGGCCAGAGTCTCGGAGGCGAGAGGTCCTGAAGCCGGCGATGAAGGGACAGGGCAGCAGCGCAAGGGACCGCGCCGCAGAGGCCGCCGTGGTGGACGCCGCGGCAGGGGCCCGCGCCCGGATCGCGCGCCGGGCGAGGCCGGAGCTCAGGCAGAGCCCCGCGAGGCGCAAGGCGAGCAAGCCCCGCGCGAGCCTTCGCGACACGAGGCTCCAAGCCACGTCGCGTCGGCGGAAGCGCGCGAGGAGCGCTACAACGGAGAGTCGCGCGAGTCCAAATCCCGGGGCGAGGAGAGTTTCTCGCGCGAGACTCCAAAACCTGCTCGCCGCGAGACGGAGTCGCTCTTCAGGGGCGGTCCGTCGGCGAGGGAGGAGCCGGCTCCACAGCCCGCAGTGAGCCCTCCGGCCGAGGTCGAGCAACCCTCAGGGCCCCCACGCCGCGGCTGGTGGCGGCGATAGCATTCAAGGGGAAGCGCCGATCGCGGCGCTTCCTCATTTGAGCCAGGACTTGATGCGCCGCGCGGCCTCGCGCATCTCGCTTTCGGGGCCCGCGTAGCAGAACCGGACATAGTCCCGGCCATGCTCGGGGTCGAAGTCGATGCCGGGCGTGATGGCAACACCGATCTGCCGCAACATGGATTTGGCGAAGGCCTCGCTGTCGCCAGTGAAGCGCGTCACCTCGGCATAGAGATAGAAGGCGCCGTCGGCGGGAAGGATCGAGGCGAGCCCCGCGCAGGGCAGCTCCTCGAGCAGCATGGCGCGGTTCCTTGCATAGCCTTGCTTGATCGCTTCGAGCTCCTCGATACCGTCGAAGGCCCCGATCGCCGCCTCCTGCGAGATGGCAGGCGGCGAGATGTAGAGATTTTGCGTAAGGCGCTCGATCGGGCGGACAAGAGCTTCGGGCACCACGAGCCAGCCGATCCGCCAACCCGTCATGCTGAAATATTTCGAGAAGCTGTTGACGACGATTGCCTCGTCGGAATGGGCGAGCGCAGTGTCGGCGGGCGCGTCGTATTCGAGCCCGTGATAGATCTCGTCGGCGATGAGCCAGAGCCGATGGCGCTGGCACGCCTCAGCCAGCTCCTTGAGACGATCAGGGAGCGCCATCGTGCCGGTCGGATTGTTGGGGCTCGCAAGCAGGAGACCGGCGGCACCCTCAGCCGTGAGCCTCTCGACGTCAGAGACGGTCGGAATCCAGCGCCCCTGTCCTGACGTCTCGATCAGGAGAGGCCGAGCGCCAACCGCCTTCAGGATCTGGCGGTAGCAGGGATAGCCGGGAGACGGCAGCCCGAGTGCATCGTCCGTATCGAGCAGAGCGAGGAAGGCGAGCACGAAGCCCGCGGAGGAGCCGGCGGTCACCACGACACGCTCGGGACTGACGACAACGCGGTAGCGCTCGCTCATATAGCGGGCGATCGCCTCCCTGAGCCGCGGCAGTCCGAGCGCCTCGGTATAGCCGAGCCGATCGCGGGCGAGCGCTTCAGCCGCGCGCTCGCGCGCAGCCCTTGGCGCGGCCGTCCCCGGCTGGCCCATTTCCATATGAATAATGTCGGCGCCCGCCTTCTCGCGCGCATTCGCCTCCCCCATCACGTCCATGACGATGAAGGGGTCGATGGCGCTTCGCTTGGCGAGCGGGCGGGGCAGGCCTTTCAGGTTCGGTGCTGGCGCCTTCAACTTGCGGAACCTCGCATCTTGTTGAAGCCCTACAGGCCCTCTTGTGTCACGTTGTCGCCGCATTCAAACGCCAATCAATCTATGTTTGGCAAGGACATGGCTGGAGGGGCTCACCAGCCTAGCGCGGGCGCCATGAGAGGGCGCGGTTATCGGCCGTCTTTGCCCGATCCTCGCAAGCATATACGATCAACCGGCCATGCCTCTCCTGGCTCAATCTTCCCTCAAAAGAGCGCGCAGGCACATTCGCGCGAGCCTGGTCGGCGGACTTGCCGCCGTCCTTGTCAGCTCGACGACGGCGGACGCCGCCGGGATGATCCGCGATGCCGAGACCGAGGCCCTGATCCGCACTTATGCCAAGCCGATTTTCCAGGCGGCTGGGCTCGGCTCGCAAGCCATCGAAATTCACATCGTCAACGACCGCAGCTTCAACGCCTTTGTCGTCGACGGGCACAATATGTTCATCCACGCCGGCACGCTGATGGAGGCCAAGACGCCGAACCAGGTGATCGGCGTCATCGCGCATGAGAGCGGCCACATCACGGGCGGCCATCTCGCGCGACTCCGCACCCAGCTCTCGCGCGCCAAATCGGCGGCACTGATGCTCCAGCTCCTCGGGCTTGCGGCCATGGCGGCTGGCGCGCTCGGCGGCGCGCCCGGTCTCGGACAGGCGGGCATGGGCGTCGCCTATGGTGGCCAGGACGCCGCCATGCGGAGCATCCTCGCCTATCGCCAGGATGAGGAATCCTCGGCTGATCAGGCCGGCGTGAGCTTCCTCAACGCCACCCATCAATCGGGGCGCGGCATGCTCGAGACCTTCGAGCTGATGTCGACCAAGCTCATCGGCGTCCAGGGCATCAACCCCTATCTGCAAAGCCACCCGATGCCGCAGCAGCGCCTCGTCCAACTTCGCGAGCTCGTCACCTCTAGCCCCTATTACAATGCCGTCGATCCGCCCGAGCTTCAGTTCCGCCACGACCTCGTCAAGGCGAAGCTGTACGGCTTCCTCGATACTCCCGAGGTCCTGTTCAATCGCTATCCGCAGACCGACCAGTCGCTACCGGCACAATATGCGCGCGCGATCGGCACCTATCGCAAGTCAGGCGTAAAGGCCGCCATGCCGCAGATCGATGCGCTGATAGCGGCTCAGCCGAACTGGCCCTATTTCTACGAGATCAAAGGCCAATTCCTGTTCGAGAGCGGCAGTGCCGCCGCTGCGGTCGTGCCGCTCCGCCAGGCGGTCACGCTTGCCCCCAATGAGCCGCTCATCCGCGTGATGCTCGGACAAGCGCTACTCGGCACCAACGATCCGAAGCTCGTCGACGAGGCCATCACCAATCTTCGTACCGCGCTTGCGCGGGAGGATTCCTCGGCCATGGGCTATCGGCAGCTCGCGGCAGCCTATGGGCGCAAGGCGGATTTGGCCCAGGCGGCAGGCGCCAAGAAGCAGTTCCTGGCACAGGCCGAGCTTGCATCGGCGGAGGCCTATTTCTATGAAGGGCAGCTCAGGCTTGCCAAGCAGCAAGCCAAGCGCGCCAAGGCCGGGTTCGTGGACGGCACGCCGAACTGGATCAAGGCTGACGATATCCTCGCTTTCGAAGTGCCGACCACCGACTGATTTCAGCCCCCGGAGATTTCAAGCATGACCCTTAAATCAGGCCTCCTGACCGCGCTCGTGGCTGCCGTCGTGGCCGCGCTCGTGACCGGCGCCACCCTCTCCATCCTGTGGCGCGTGGCGCCTGGCATGCTCGCCGCTCCCGGCGAGGCGCTTCAGGAGAAGCAGATCGTCGACGTCGTCCGCAACTATCTCACCAAGAACCCCGAGATCCTGGTCGAAATGACGACCGAGCTCGACAAGCGCCAGGCTGCCGAGCAGGCCGAGAAGCAGCAGAAGATCATCAGCGACAACGCGGACGCCATCTTCCGCTCGCCTCTCGCCTTCGTCGCCGGGAACCCTGATGGCGACGTGAGCGTGGTCGAGTTCTTCGACTATAATTGCGGCTATTGCCGCCGCGCTCTGCCTGACGTGGTCAAGCTCGTCGATAACGAAAAGAAGGTGCGGCTCGTGCTCAAGGAGCTGCCCATCTTCGGCGAGGATTCGGAGGCCGCTTCCAAGGCCGCGCTCGCGGCCCATAAGCAGGGCAAATATTTCGAGATGCACCAGAAGCTGTTCACCGAGCCCGGCAAAGCCGACAAGGAGAAGGCGCTGCGCATCGCGGGCGAGCTCGGCCTCGACGTCGCCCAGCTCGAGAAGGACATGGCGGATCCGGATATCCAGAAGTCGCTCGACCAGGCCAAGGACCTTGCCCAGAAACTCGGGCTACAGGGCACGCCGCTTTTTCTCATCGGCGACCATGTGATCCCCGGCGCTCCGGACGACCTTTACGATCAGCTCACCAAGAACGTCACCGAAATCCGCGAGAAGGGCTGCAAGGCGACCTGTTGAGGAACGGAACCGTATGGGAACGGCTCCTTCATCCTGGCGCCTTGCTCGTTTTGCCGAACGGCGGAAAAGCTGATAAAGGGGCCCGTTTCGTCTGTCGCGGCGCGCGGCTCATCTTGCGCGTTGCGGCCTCATCAGGCGTAAAGCACCCGTCATGGCCAAACCGATCTACGTCTTGAACGGCCCCAACCTCAACCTGCTTGGGTCCCGCGAGCCGGAGGTCTACGGCAAGGACACGCTGGATGACGTCAAGGCGAAGTGCGAGGCGAAGGCCAAAGCGCTTGGATTTACGATAGACTTCCGTCAAAGCAATCATGAGGGAGAACTCGTGGCCTGGATCCAGGAGGCAAGGACTGAGGCGGCCGGGCTGATCGTCAACGCCGGCGCGTTCACCCATACGTCGATCGCCATGCTGGATGCTCTGCTCGCCTGCCCCACCCCTTCCGTCGAGGTGCATTTGTCGAACATTTTCACGCGCGAGCCGTTTCGCCACCATTCGTATATTTCCAAGGCCGTTAAGGGCGTGATCTGTGGGTTCGGAGCAAACAGCTACCAGCTTGCCATCGAGGCGCTCGCAGGGCTGATCGCGGGCAAGAGGCCGAGCTGATGGCTGACGAGAAGACGCCAGCTGCCGAAACCAAGCCGGTCTCCTTCGACAAGCAGTTGATCCGCGAGCTCGCCGATCTGCTGGAGGAGACGGGCCTGACCGAGATCGAAGTCGAGCAGGACGGGAAGCGGGTCAGGGTCGCCCGCGGGGTCAACCTCACGACGACGCTCACCACCGACGGCGCCCCGCGCGAGTCGCGAGAGCTGCCGGCTCGACCTGCGGCCAGCAATCGTCCTGCGCCGCGGTCGGAGGAGACGATCGTCCAACCCGGAACCGTCACGTCGCCGATGGTCGGCACCGCCTATCGCTCTCCGGAGCCTGGCGCTCCACCCTTCGTCGAGGTCGGCGCGCGGGTGGCCGCGGGCCAGACCATCCTCATCATCGAAGCCATGAAGACCATGAACCAGATCCCCTCCCCCCGCGCCGGCACGGTCATCGCCATCCTCGTGGAGGACGGCCAGCCGGTCGAATATGGCGAGCCGCTGGTGGTAATCGAGCAGCGCTAGAGAAGCGATGTTCGACAAGATCCTCATCGCCAACCGGGGAGAGATCGCGCTTCGCGTCGAACGGGCCTGCAAGGAGCTTGGGGTCGCAACGGTCGCGGTCCATTCGACCGCCGACGCGGACGCCATGCATGTGCGGCTCGCCGACGAGAGCGTGTGCATCGGCGGACCGCCGTCCAAGGACAGCTATCTGAACATCCCCGCGATCGTCGCGGCTTGCGAGATCACCGGCGCAGACGCGGTGCATCCGGGCTACGGCTTCCTCGCCGAGAACGCCCGCTTCGCCGAGATCCTCGAAGAGCACGCCATCACCTTTATCGGCCCGACCGCCGAGCATGTCAGGCTGATGGGCGACAAGATCGTGGCCAAGGACACGGCGCGCACGCTCGGCATCCCCATAGTGCCGGGCTCGGGTCCGGTCGGCGATATCGAAGAGGCGAAGGCCTTTGCCCGGGACATCGGCTATCCGATCATGGTCAAGGCCTCGGCGGGCGGTGGCGGACGCGGCATGAAGCTCGCGCTCGATGAGAGTCAGCTCGAGCCCGCGCTCCAGACCGCGCGCAACGAGGCACGCGCCGCCTTCGGCGATGACACCGTCTATCTCGAGAAGTACCTCGTTCATCCCCGCCATATCGAGGTGCAGGTGCTCGCCGACGGGCTCGGCAACGCCATCCATCTCGGCGAGCGCGACTGCTCGCTCCAGCGGCGCCATCAGAAGCTCTGGGAGGAAGCCCCCTCGCCCGCTCTCAACGCGAGCGAGCGCAACCGCATCGGCGAGACGGTGGCGAAAGCGATGCGCGATCTCTCCTATCGCGGCGTCGGCACCGTCGAGTTCCTCTATGAGGACAGCGAGTTCTATTTCATCGAAATGAACACGCGCCTCCAGGTCGAGCACACCATCACCGAGATGATCACCGGGCTCGACCTCGTCATCGAGCAGATCAGGATCGCGGCCGGCGCCCCGCTTTCGCTCCGCCAGGAGGATGTGCGCTTCAACGGGCATGCGATCGAGTGCCGCATCAACGCGGAGAACCCGCACACGTTCAGGCCTTCGCCCGGAACTATTACCCATTTCCATCCGCCCGGCGGCCTCGGCGTCAGGGTCGATTTCAGGCGCCTATGCCGGCTACACGATCCCGCCCTATTATGACAGTCTGATCGGCAAGCTCATCGTGCATGCCCGCACCCGCAACGAATGTTTGATGCGGCTCAAGCGGGCGCTCGGAGAGTTCGTCGTCGACGGCATCGAGACCACGATCCCGCTGTTCAACTCGCTGATCTCTGAGCCCGACATCGTCGACGGCAATTACGACATCCACTGGCTCGAGACCCATCTCGCCAAGCAAGGGAAACGCGGTTCGGCAGGATGACCTCAATCGACGACGTCATGATCGAGATCACCCCGCAGGTCCTGCTCAAGGCCTATGCGTGCGGGATCTTCCCCATGGCGGAGAGCGCGGAGGACAACGCGCTCTATTGGATCGAGCCGGAACGGCGCGGCATCCTGCCTCTCGACCACGTGCATGTGCCAAGGCGGCTTGCCCGCACCATCCGGCGCGGCGGCTTCGAGGTGAAGATCGACAACGATTTCGAGGGGGTGATCGAAGGCTGCGCCGCGCCGCGATCAGGGCGCCGCTCGACCTGGATCAATGGCCGCATCCGAAGCCTTTATCGGGAGCTGTTCGCGCTCGGCCATTGCCACACGGTCGAGGTGTGGAAGGATGGCAAGCTCGCCGGCGGGCTCTACGGCGTGCATCTTGGCCGCGCCTTCTTCGGCGAAAGCATGTTCTCCCGCATGCGCGATGCGAGCAAGATCGCGCTTGTCTATCTCGTGGCGCGGCTGAAATATGGCGGCTTCACCCTGCTCGACACTCAGTTCGTCACCGGACATCTTGCGAAGTTCGGCGCGATCGAAGTGAGCCGTCAGGAGTTTCAGCGCTGCTTGGAAGCGGCGTTGGCCGGCGGCTTGGTGGCCCAGGGCAGCACTTCCGGCTCGGCGGCGGCCGCGGGCGGCGTCTCGGCAGGCGGCGCCGCCGCCGCGGCGGCATCTGCGGGAGCGGGCGCCGCGTCTGACGCTGGCGCTGTGTCGGGCGCCGGCGCGTTCTGGTTGCTCGCTGAAGACGCCGGCGCAGAGGGCGTCTTGCAGCTCGTGAGCCAGACGTCGAAGACCGGATGCTCGACCGCGTGAAGGCCCGGGCTCTCGGCGAACATCCAGCCGGTAAAGATCCGCTCGACCTCGCCCGTCAGCTTGGTCTCGTCGACCTCGACGAAAGAGGCGGTATGCGGCGTCTCGGTTGGGGGTGAGGTATCGCAGACCCTCGGCGTCACCTTCAGCGCGCCGAACTCGACCGTCTGGTTGATGGGGATCTCGAGATGGGAAATGCGCCCCGTCACCTTGTCCAGCGCCGCGAATACGGCGATTTGATTCTTTATCGCATCTGCCAGGACGGGAGCCGGGCGAAGCGCGCATACCATCGCTAGCGACAGCGCAAAGAGGGCAACGGCAGAGGCGCTTGGCCCCTCAACCTGTTCAACTTGTCGCATCATTCCGCACACCTTGTGAACGGCCAAATGTTCGTCTCGCTCCCGTGCGCTCCGAGCCTGAGCGGTCGCGAAAATCCCGTCGCCTCCGCATCATGCCCTAGCTAGAAACGCCTCGTCCATCATTTGGGCATTGGTGTGGCGGATGGCTCCGGACCTCAAGCCGCGCGCTCGGCAGAGAAACGCAATCTGATGTGGTCCGCCGTCCACACCCCTTTCTCATCGCAAAGAGAGGGCCTGAGCAGCTCGATGACCTCGCCCAAGACATCGCTCCTCTCGGGTTCCGAGAATTGATCGAAGAACGACCTGCCGAAGGTCCTGAGCCATCCTTCCATCCCGGTCTTGAGCGGGGTCGGCCGCGGCACAAGCGCGATCTCACGCACAATGAAGCCGCCTTCAACGAGGAGCTCGCCATATTCGTCAACCGTCGGGAAGAACCAGGGCGCGACCAGCGCGGGATCGCCGTTCCGCTCCTTGCCGACCGCGCGCATCGCGGTCGCGATCGCCGCGACATTGCCGTGGCCGCCGAGTTCGCCGACGAAGCGGCCATGGGGCTTGAGCGCGCGGGCGACGCCGGCGATCACGAGGGCCGGCTTGCGCATCCAGTGGAGCGCCGCGTTGGAGAATACGGCGTCGAACTCGGAAGAGAAGTCGAGAGCGTGACCGTCGAGCTTGCGGACCCTTAGGCCTTTCATGCGGGCGACCGCGAGGAGTTCGTCGCTGAGATCGACGCCCAGCACGTCGGCGCCGCAGGCCTTGATCTCGGCGGTGAGCGTGCCGTCGCCGCAGCCGAGATCGAGGATGCGCTCGCCGGGGCGAGGCTCGAGCATGGCGAAGACGGCGCCGGCGAGCTCCTGCACGAAGCGGCCGTTCCGCGCATAGTCGGATGCCGACCAGCGCTGCACGGATTTGGGCGGAGCGGCGTCGAGCAAGGGCCCGCGCTTCATTGCGGCTGCCACGGCTCGTAATCCAGAGGCGGCTTCCGCACGTCAGGGCGAAGGGTCGAACCCGGTGGCCGATAGGCCTCGTAGGTGCCGGTCATATTGGGGCGATGCGCCTTCTCCCAGGGCCGCGGCGTGTAGTGCTCGTCGGTCGGGGGCACATCGACGGTGTGGTGCAGCCAGGCATGCCAGGCAGGCGGGATCTGCGAGGGCTCGGCGAGCGTGCGGTAGGTCACCCAGCGGCGCGGTCCGTTGCGCTCCTCGTAATAGACGTTGCCGAGCCCGTCCTCGCCCACGCGCACGCCCTTGCGCCAGGTGAAGACGCGCGTGCCGATGGTGTTGCCCGTCCACCAGGCAAAGATCTCGGTGAAAATTCCCATGGATGGTTTCGGCGCGCGTTCTCTAAGCCGCTGTTTGCGCCGGACTATGGGCCCTAGGCCTACCGCTGTAAAGCCAAGCGGCTAGGCTCTGCCGACCCGCGCCTTCTGCACTAGAGGTGTGGTTTCGCGCGGCTCATCGGGCGAGAGGCTCGCCGCAAACGAGGTGAACGAGGTCGGCATGTAGATCGGCCGCTGGAAGCTGAGCGAGAGGCGGTCCTCGATGCCCGAGACCACATAATGTTCGCCCTTGAGCTCGAAGGGCCGATCGTCGTTGAGCAGCCAATCGAGCCGGCGATAGAGCGTGCTGGCGGAGGTCGGCAGCACGAGCACCTGATGGGCCCCTGCTCGGAGCGCGCTCTCGACGATCGCGGGCTTGGCGTTCGTGCTCATCACCATGGCGGGGATGAAGCTGAGAGGGCCCGAGCCCACATAGCGCATGCTCCTGACGACGGCCGGGCCCGTGAGCGGCTGCATCGCTGCATCGGCCAGAACGAGGTCGGGAGGCGTCTCGCGCATCGCCTCGAGGGCTGCGACGGGATTCTCGTAAGTGTCGATTCGGCCCGTGCCGATCGCCGCGAGCATGGCCCGCATCACCTGGAGCATCGGCTTCCGATTGTCGATGACGGCGATGGAAAGCGTCGCGAGGTCCTTGCCGAACGCGCGATGCTGACCCATGGAACTCGACCCTACGCTGACGACGAGGCTTTTCGCTCTCATCAACAAACTATCGAAAGGCTGGTAAATAGGGGGTGAAGACGGAGGTCGAAATCGGTCAACCGGCCGATACGACAGGTCTGCCGGCGGCTTTTATCCAGCCCTGACCCACAAGCTTTCCACACCCGATTCCCCCTGCTCCTCACAGCCTTTAGTGGTAAAGTAGGACTTTGATGCATACATATTGATGCTTCGGACGAATCGCATCAGTTTCGTCCGTTGCGCGCCTGAACGAAGCGCGGGGTAATTCAGACCGAATTTGCGCGGGTGGGAGCACGATGCGGATCGAACGGAAATTTACCGAGGCTGGAAAGTCGCCCTACCAGACCATCCCCTTCAGGGAGAGCGGGAGCGAGATCCGCAATCCTGACGGCTCGGTGGTGTTTTCGCTCGAGAAATTCACCGTGCCCGAGCATTGGAGCGGAGTCGCTGCCGACATCCTCGCCCAGAAATACTTCCGCAAGGCCGGCGTGCCGGTGAAGGCGAAGCGCGTCGAGGAGAATTCCGTCCCCTCATGGCTCTGGCGCTCGGTCCCCGACGAGGCGGCGCTTGCGGCCCTCCCCGAAAAGGAGCGCTTCGGCAGCGAGAGCGACGCGCGACAGGTGTTCGACCGGCTGGCCGGGACCTGGACCTATTGGGGCTGGAAAGGCGGCTATTTCTCGAGCGAGGAGGATGCCCGCGCCTTCTATGACGAGCTCCGCTACATGCTCGCCAAACAGATGGGCGCCCCCAACAGCCCGCAATGGTTCAATACCGGGCTCCATTGGGCCTATGGCATCGATGGCCCGAGCCAGGGACATTATTATGTGGACTTCGCCACCGGCGAGGTGAAGGCCTCGATGTCGGCCTACGAGCATCCCCAGCCGCATGCCTGCTTCATCCAGGGAATCGAGGACGACCTCGTCAACGAGGGCGGAATCATGGACCTTTGGGTGCGCGAGGCGCGGCTCTTTAAATATGGGTCGGGAACGGGGACGAACTTCTCGCGGCTAAGGGGCGAGAACGAGCCGCTTTCCGGCGGCGGCAAGTCCTCGGGCCTGATGAGCTTCCTCAAGATCGGCGATCGCGCCGCCGGCGCCATCAAGTCGGGCGGTACCACGCGCCGCGCCGCCAAGATGGTGGTGGTCGACATCGACCATCCCGACATCGAGGACTACATCAACTGGAAGGTCACCGAGGAGCAGAAGGTTGCGGCTCTCGTCACCGGCTCGAAGATCTTGTCCGAGCGGCTGAACGCGATCCTCAAGGCCTGCGTCAATTGCTCGGCCGACGACGACGGCTGCTTCGATCCGAAGCGCAACCCGGCGTTGAAGCGCGAGGTGAAGGCCGCGCGGAAGGCGCGCGTGCCCGACAATGCCATCCGCCGGGTGATCCAGTTCGCGCGCCAGGGCTACACCTCCATCCACTTCCCGATCTACGACACCGATTGGGACTTCTGAGGCCTATCGCACTGTCTCCGGGCAGAACTCGAACAACTCGGTGCGCGTCACCGACGAGTTCCTGCGTGCGGTCGAGGCCGACTCCGACTGGAACCTGACCTTCCGCAAGAACGGCGCCGTGGCCAAGACGATCAAGGCGCGCGCTCTATGGGAGGAGATCGGCTACGCGGCTTGGGCCTGTGCCGATCCCGGCATCCAGTTCCACACCACCGTCAACGATTGGCACACCTGCCCTGCGGCGGGCGAGATCAGGGCGTCGAACCCCTGCTCGGAATACATGTTCCTCGACGACACCGCCTGCAATCTCGCCTCGCTCAACCTGATGGCCTTCCGCAAGGATGACGGCAGCTTCGACGTCGAGGCTTACGAGCATGTGATCAGGCTGTGGACCCTCGTGCTCGAGATCGCGGTCACCATGGCGCAGTTCCCCTCGCGCCGCATCGCCCAACTCTCCTATGAGTACCGGACGCTAGGCCTCGGCTACGCCAATATCGGCGGCCTGCTCATGGCCTCGGGCATTCCCTACAATTCGCCAGAGGGCCGCGCGCTGTGCGGTGCGCTCACCGCCATCATGACCGGCGTCTCCTACGCCGCGAGCGCCGAGATGGCGCGAGAGCTTGGCGCCTTCCCGGGCTACGCGGCGAACCGCGAGCCCATGCTCAGGGTGATCCGGAACCATGCACGCGCTGCCGCTGGCGAGAAAGCGGGCTATGAGGGCCTCGCCACCGCCCCGGTGCCGCTCGATCATGCCTCCTGTCCCGACCCGCGGCTGCTCGCTCACGCCGTGCATGCTTGGGAGCAGGCGATCGAGCTTGGCCGCAAGCACGGCTATCGCAATGCGCAGGCGACGGTGATCGCGCCGACCGGCACGATCGGGCTCGTGATGGACTGCGACACGACCGGCATCGAGCCCGATTTCGCGCTGGTGAAGTTCAAGAAGCTCGCAGGCGGCGGCTATTTCAAGATCATCAACCGCATGGTGCCCGAAGGCTTGCGCGCGCTAGGCTATCCCGAGGATGCGATCAAGCGCATCGTCGACTATGCCATCGGACGCGGCACGCTCGCAGGCGCCCCCGGCGTCAACCACGAGAGCTTGGCGGCACGCGGATTCACGCCCGAGAAGATCGCGGCGGTCGAGAAGGCCGTCGCCTCGGCCTTCGACATCAAATTCGTGTTCAACAAATGGACGCTCGGCGAGGACTTCCTGACGGGCGTGCTCGGGCTCAAGCCCGAGCGGCTGGACCAGCCCGATTTCGACCTCCTGGCCGAGATCGGCTTCGGCAAGCGGGAGATCGAGGCCGCCAACGAATATGCCTGCGGGGCGATGACGCTCGAAGGGGCGCCCGGGCTCGACCCGAAGCATCTGCCGGTGTTCGACTGCGCAAGTCCGTGCGGGCGCAAGGGCAAGCGCTCCCTCTCGGTCGAGAGCCACATCCGCATGATGGCTGCGGCGCAGCCCTTCATCTCGGGCGCCATCTCCAAGACGATCAACATGCCGAACGACGCGTCAGTCGCCGACTGCAAGGAGGCTTATCTCTTGTCGTGGCGGCTCGCGCTGAAAGCCAACGCGCTCTATCGCGACGGCTCGAAGCTGTCGCAGCCGCTCAACGCGCAGCTCCTCGCCGACGAGGAGGAGGAGCAGGAGGAGGTGCTCGCCGCGGTCGCTTCAGATCAGCCGCAGGCGCAGCGTGCAGCGGTGATCTCTGAGCGCATCGTCGAGCGCATCGTCGAGAGGATGCGCGCGCGCGCCGAACGTGAACGCTTGCCTGATCGGCGGAAGGGATATACGCAGAAGGCTGTCGTCGGCGGTCATAAGGTCTATTTAAGGACTGGAGAGTATGCAGACGGTCGCTTGGGCGAGATTTTTATCGACATGCACAAGGAGGGCGCAGCCTTCCGCTCGCTCATGAATAACTTTGCGATCGCGGTGTCCGTCGGTTTGCAGTATGGCGTTCCGCTGGAAGAGTTCGTTGATGCCTTCACCTTCACGCGCTTCGAGCCGGCAGGTCCGGTGCGCGGGAACGAGGCGATCAAGAATGCCACCTCGATCCTTGACTACTTGTTCAGAGAGCTTGCAGTTTCTTATCTTGGGCGCTACGAGCTTGCTCATGTTGATCCAAGTGAGATCGGCAGCACTACACTCGGCTCAGGTGACGCTGGCGAAGGCAAGCGTTCCACCGAGGCTCTTGTCTCGCCAGGCTTCACCCGTGGTCGCCTCAGCGAGCGAAAGCTTCTTGCGCCGAGCAAAGCGCAGGGCACTGGTGCTCAGGCGCGCGCGTTGCAGGCGAGAGCCGACGACGACGCGCTTCCTCGCACCACAAGCCTTGCCACCGCGTCACCACAAGTCCCTTCAGCCGATACGGCCGAGCATGTCGCGCGTGCCGTCGAAGCACTCGCCGAGCGCGGCGCGTCAAATCTCGTCGCCGAGGCGCGCGTTAAGGGTTATGAAGGGGAAGCGTGTGGAGAATGCGGTAACTTTACCCTCGTACGTAACGGCACGTGTCTCAAATGCGATACGTGTGGTGCGACGAGCGGATGTAGCTAGAGTGATTTCCACAGCCAGCCAGCCCTGAAGGAGGGATGCACTATGGCAGTAGCGAAGAAGAAGCCAGCGAAGAAGAGGCCCGCGCGCAAGACAGCCGCGGCAAAGAAGACGACGGCGAAGAAGACGGGCACCGCCCGTCGCAAGACCGCCAAGAAGAGATAAATTGCAAGGGCGCGGGGTTCGTCCCCGCGCCTTCTTTATTCCTTTTCAAAAACAATCAGTTATCGATAGCGCGGGACCGACATCGGCTCCCGCGCTTTTGCTTTTCCAACTCGCCTCGATGAGAGTCCGCTCACTTCAAGCGTGACCATGTGATCGCGCCCGCGACATTGCGCTGACATCTCGATCGTCGTCGCCCCCTCGCTGTTGAAGTCGTCTTTGCCAACGTCGCACGCCGGCCATCAGCGTCGTGTGGAAATCAATTTGTGCCCGCACTCGCCGCCTTCATGTGCCGAGCGACCACGACGCGTGCGCTCTCCGCGGCGGCGGCGGCCTCCCCGAGTGATTCGCGTTTCTGGACGAAAATTCGGCTCACGCCTCGCCCGATCCGGCTGGGAAGCCTGCCTCGGCGATAAATTTCCACAGATCTGTCTTCGGCGGCGGCGAGCTTCCCTTCGTCGATCGAGCGGAGCACGACATAGGTGCCGAGGCGCTTATTCTGGAAGAATGGATAGCTGCCGATCTGCACCTCTGGATGTGCTGCTTGCAGCGCGCCGAGGCCGTCCGCCGCGTCGCCCTCAGGCACATCGAGACGGACCGAGCGGGAGATCATGGGCCGGCCCTTGGCGAGGCGCGGGCTCACGGCGTCGAGCATGACCTGCATGATGTTGGGCACGCCTGCCATGACGATCACGTTCCCGATCATGAAGCCGGGCGCGCGCGATATGACGTTCTTTATCAGGGTCGCGCCTTGGGGAATGCGGGCCATGCGAAGCCGCGCGGGGGTGAGCTCGGACTCGCTGAAGCGCTTGCGCATGGCGGCCACGGCCTCGGGATCCACCACCACAGCCACGCCGAACGCCTTGGCGATGGCATCGGTGGTGACGTCGTCGTGGGTCGGGCCGATCCCGCCAGTGGCGAAGACATAGGTGAAGCCTCCGCGGAGCTCGTTCACGGCAGCGACGATCGCCGCCTCGAGGTCGGCAATGATCCTCACCTCGCGGAGCTGGATGCCGATGCGGGTGAGATAGGCGGCGATATAGGCGATATTCGCGTCCCTGGTGCGGCCCGACAGAATCTCCTCGCCGATGACGACGAGAGCGGCGGTGACGGTCTCTTGGCTGATGTCGGCGTCAGACATGGTCACCGGGCATTATTGACCGCCGTCCCCCTCCTTGTCCCGAGCCATCCAGGGCGGGCGCGATAAAGCGAAGCAGCGCCCGTTGCACATCGGCTTATTTCGCCCTAAGTGTGCGGAAGTTGCTTTATGATTTAGGCCAATGTCCAATCTCGAATTCGCCCGCGCCCAGGCGCGCGACACCAAGATCAAGCTGCACGGAGCCGAAGCTTTCGCCGGCATGGCGAAGGCGGGCCGGCTCGTGGCCGAGGTCCTCGATCTCCTCGTCGATGAGGTGAAGCCCGGCGTGACCACCGAGGCGCTCGACGCCTTCGTGTTCGATTTCGCCATGGCGCACGGCGCCACCCCCGCGCCGCTCAATTATCGCGGCTTCCCGAAATCGATCTGCACCTCGCTGAACCACGTGGTCTGCCACGGCATCCCGGGCCCGCGCGCTCTGAAAGAGGGCGACATCCTCAATATCGACGTGACGCTCATCGTCGACGGCTGGCACGGCGATTCGAGTCGCATGTATGCCGTGGGCAAGATCAGCCGCGCCGCCGAGCGATTGCTCGAGGTCACCTATAATTCGCTGATGCGTGGCGTGGCGGCGGTGAAGCCCGGCGCCACGACCGGCGATATCGGCGCGGCGATCCAGGCCTATGCCGAAGGCGAGCGCTGCAGCGTGGTGCGCGACTTCTGCGGCCATGGCCTCGGCCGCGTGTTCCACGACCGACCGAACATCCTGCATTACGGGGAGCCTGGCGAAGGCCTGCCGCTCAAGCCCGGCATGCTGTTCACCATCGAGCCGATGATCAATCTCGGCAAGCCGCATGTGAAGATCCTGTCTGACGGCTGGACGGCGGTCACCCGCGACCGCTCGCTGTCGGCGCAGTTCGAACACACGGTCGGCGTCACCGAGACGGGATGCGAGGTGTTCACCCTCTCGCCGCGTGGGCTGGACCGGCCGCCGTCCGGGTCCCAATCGAGCGAAGGTTGAATGGGTTTCAAGGATGCGGGCAAGCCACATTATCTCGGCCATCGCGAGAGGCTAAGGCGACGCTTCCGCGATGCGGGCGCCGATGCCGTCCCCGATTACGAGCTGCTCGAGCTGATCCTGTTCCGCGCCGCGCCCAGGCGCGACACCAAACCGCTCGCCAAGGCGCTTCTCGCCCGCTTCGGCACCTTTGCCGAGGCGCTGAACGCGCCCGAGGAGCTGTTGCGCGAAGTGCCTGGCATCGGCGAGGCGGCCATCACCGAGCTCAAGCTGGTACGGGCCGCAGCCGTCAGGCTGATGCGGGGCGAGGTGCTTGAGCGGCCGGTGCTCTCTTCCTGGAGCCAGGTGCTCGATTATTGCCGCGCCTCGATGGGCTTCGAGACCAAGGAGCAGTTCCGCATCCTCTTCCTCGACAAGCGCAACCAGATCATCGCCGACGAGGTGCAGCAGACCGGCACCGTCGATCATACGCCGGTCTATGTGCGCGAGGTGGTGAAGCGCGCGCTCGAGCTCTCTTCGACGGCCATCGTGCTCGTGCATAATCACCCCTCAGGCGATCCCACGCCCTCGCGCGCCGATATCGAGATGACCAAGCAGATCGTCACCGCCGCCAAGCCTCTCGGCATCCTGGTGCACGACCACATCATCGTCGGCAAGCAGGGGCATGCCAACTTTCGCGGGCTCGGCTTGATTTAGCTGGCGCGATCAGCAGGGGGACTGGCAGCCGTGCTCGCGGGTGTCGGCCACCTTCTCAGCAAGGCGTCCGTAGAGATCGCCGCCCTCGCCGAGCACGCGGTCGCCGACGAGATAGAACGGCACGCCCCTCACCCCGATGTCTCTCGCAAGCCGCGTGTTCTCGAGCAGTGTTGCGGTGATCGCAGGGTCGTCCATGTCGGCTTCGAGGCGGCCCACGTCGAGGCCGAGCTCTCCGGCGATGCGGAGCGCCTTGGCCCTGGTGGCGCGGCCGGGCTCAGCGAACAGCCTCTGATGCAGCTCGAAATATTTGCCTTGGGGGACCGCGGCGAGAGCGATCCGGGCCACGTCCTCGGAGTCCTTGCCGAGAACGGGAAGCTCTTTCAGCACGAGGCGGACCTTGGGGTCTCCCTCGATCAGCTTGGCGAGGTCCGGCGCGCCTTGGCGGCAATAGGGGCAGTTATAGTCGAGGAAGGCAACGACGCTCACATCGCCTTCAGGGTTGCCGGCGACAAAGCTCGTAGGCGAGCGGAAGATCTCTTCGGCATGGGCGGCGATCCCCCTCTCCTGCCGCAGAGAACGGACATAGAAGAGGCCGGCATAGGCCACGACCGCGCTTAAGAGGCCGGCAAGCCCCAGCAGAACGAGCAGACGTAAGGATCGCGGCAAAACGCGCCTTTAGGCCGGCGGGGGCCCGAACACGAGAACGGCGTTCAATCCGCCGAAGGCAAACGAGTTCGACATGGCGTAATTGACCTCGCGCTCGCGCCCGACATTCGGAGTGTAGTCGAGGTCGCACTCGGGGTCGGGCTCGTCCAGCCCGACCGTCGGGGGAACGAATTTCTCGCCGATCGCCTTGACCGCAGCCACCGCCTCGATGCCTCCGCCGGCGCCCAGGCAATGGCCGTGCATCGACTTGGTCGAGGAGATCGAGAGCTTGTTCGCCGCATTGCCGAACACGCGCTTGATGGCGCGGGTCTCGTTGATGTCGTTCACCGCCGTCGCCGTTCCATGCGCGTTGATGTAGTCGATGTCCGAGGGCGCGAGGGAGCTGTCGTCGAGCGCCATCTGCATAGCGGTCGAGGCGCCGTCGATCGAGGGGTTGACCATGTCGGCCGCGTCAGCCGTCATGCCGTAGCCCATCAGCTCGGCGAGGATCGGCGCTCCGCGCCTCTTGGCGTGCTCGAGCTCCTCGAGCATCAGGATACCGGCGCCCTCGGCGAGAACGGTACCGTTGCGTTTCTTGGCGAAGGGCCAGAGCCCGTCGGGGCTCAACACGCGCATCGCCTGCCAGGCCCGCGTCGCGCCCCAGTTGAGCGAGGCTTCCGCGGCGCCTGCAAGGCCCATATCGACGAGGCCCTCGCGGATCATGCGGTAGGTGAGGCCAATGGCATGCGTCGCGGTCGAGCACGCGCTCACCACGCCGAAGGTCGGACCTTTGATCGCATATTCGATGCTGACATGGGCCGAGGCCGAGCTGCCGATGGCCTTCAACAAGGTGAGGGGATGGGTCGCCCGCTTGTTCTCCTTGAACAGCATCTTGTAGGAGAACTCGAGCGTGGTGAGCCCGCCGACGCCGGAGCCGATGATGCACGCCGCGCGATAGGCCTCCTTATCCTTGAGCGGAACCTCGAGCTTGGACATGGCGACGGCTTCCTGCGCCGCGCAGCCAGCATATTGGGAGAACTTGTCGGCGAGCAGGAGCGGTTTGCTCTGCAAGCGCTCCCTGGGGTCGAAGTCTGGGACCTCGCCGGCGATGGTGATGTAGAGGTCCTGGGTGTCGAAGCTTTGTACCTGGCGGATGCCGCACTCGCCCTTTTTGAGCGCAGCCCAAAACTTGTCAACACCGGTACCCAAAGGAGTGACGACGCCCTGGCCGGTGACCACGACGCGTCTGCGCCCGTTAGTGTGTGTCATGTAATGTTAAGCCGTAACTCCAAGCCTGGTCTATCGTCCCGGGGAGGCCGAGCGAACTGGGTTCAAGCTGCAGCGCCCGAAGCCTTCGTCTCAGCGATAATGCTCTTAACCCGATCAACGACGGACCCTACCGTCGCGAACGCCTCAACCTCTTCGTTCGCATTATACGGGATTTCGATGCCGAATGTATCCTCAATATCGAACACGATCACCGCGAGGTCGAGCGATTCAATCTCAAGTTCGCTGAGGGGCGTTTCGAGCGTGACGGTCTTCGATGGATCCTTCATGTTCTTACGCAGAATCTCGATGATCTTGGTGGCCACCTCGTCCATATCGCTCTCCCTGCCCCGTTGAGGGGTCCGTGTCTAATGGTCCCTGGCTAAATCATAGCTAATCCGAGGGCAAGTCGGGCATTGGAATAGACTTAAAAACTGGTCGAGTTTACCCGTGTCCTTGCCCTATT
The DNA here is from genome assembly GCA_963747175.1 of uncultured Alphaproteobacteria bacterium. GTDB lineage: Bacteria > Pseudomonadota > Alphaproteobacteria > Rhizobiales > Methyloligellaceae > Methyloceanibacter. The sequence continues at coordinate 90,859 of CAVVDW010000011.1, forward strand.
CATTCCCTGCGTGGCGCTCTAATCGCCAACAAAATTGGCGTTTTTGCGCCTGACTACGCCACCGTTTCAGCATATTCGGCGAAGGTCGTGATCCTTGCTCCGGCCCCCATACTTTAGCGCGTACGTGCTAATATATTATGCCCTAACGCGCTTGCGGCCTATTGCCTCCGTGCAACACCCGTTCGCTCGTTAAGCGGCGGTAAAGCATGGCGAAACCATAAAGACGCCAATGGCGACAAAGCCTCGTCCTAGCTCGGTCAAGAAATCGGAATGTGTGGGCTGGGACGCCCCCGCGCAAGAGCACCCCTGGCTTAAGGCCTATCCCAAGGCCGTTCACTGGGATTTGCCCCTGAAGCCAACCCTTGTCGGGGACTTGCTCGATCAATCGGTCGCGGCTTATGGACCGAACCCTTGCACCTATTTTATGGGGAAGCGGCTGAGCTACGCCGAGATCGGCGCGCTTTCCGACCGCGCCGCCAAGGGCTTACGCGAGCTCGGCGTCGGCGAAGGGGTGAAGGTCGGGCTGTTCATGCCGAACACGCCGGCTTTCGTGATCTTCTATTTTGGCGTGCTGAAAGCGGGGGGCACGGTCGTCAATTTCAACCCACTCTACAGTCTCGAAGAGATCGAATTCCAGATTCGCGACAGCGGCGCCAAGATCATGGTGACGCTCGATCTTGATCTAACCTTTGGCAAGATCGCCGCATTGCTCAATCATGGTGCGCTCGAAAAGGGCGTGGTGGCGAGCTTCACCTCGCTCCTTCCCGCACTGAAATCCGTGGGATTCAAGCTCACCCAGCGGGCCAAGCTCGCTGCGGTCGGCGCGACCGACACACACGGCAAGGTCGTGCTTGCGCAACAGCTCCTCGACAATGACGGCCGCTACGAACGACCCGCCATTACGCCCGAGGCGATCGCCGTGCTGCAATATACCGGCGGCACGACCGGAACGCCCAAGGGCGCGATGCTCTCCCACGCCAATCTCTCGGTCAATGTCGGTCAGATCAAGGCCTGGCAGAACTCGATCGCCAAGGACGGCGATCGCATCCTCGGCGTGCTGCCGCTTTTCCACGTTTTCGCCATGACCACGGTGATGAACTTCGGCATCAGCCATGGGCTGGAGATCATCCTCCTGCCGAAGTTCGAGTTGATCCCGACGCTCAAGCTGATCGCCAGGCTGCGTCCGGTGATGATGCCCGGCGTGCCAACGCTGTTCAACGCCATGCTGCGCCATCCGCACATCGCCAATTTCGACCTGAGCTCGCTCAAATATTGCATCGCCGGCGGCGCCGCGTTGCCGCTCGAGGTGAAGCGCGGCTTCGAGGCGATCTCGGGCGCCAAGCTCGTCGAGGGTTATGGCTTGAGCGAAACCTCTCCGGTCGTCGCTTGCAATCCGCCAGAGGCCCCGCGCGAAGGATCGATCGGCCTCCCGCTGCCGGCGACCGAGATCTCCATCCGCTCTATCGATGATCCGAACATCGTGGTCAAGCAAGGTGAGACGGGAGAAATCTGCGTCGCCGGGCCCCAGGTGATGACCGGCTATTGGAACAAGCCGCAAGAGACCGAGGATTGCTTCGTCGGCCGCTTCTTGCGCACCGGTGATGTCGGCTACATGGACGAGGCGGGCTACGTCTTCATCGTCGATCGCATCAAGGACATGATCAACGCCTCGGGCTTCAAGGTCTATCCGCGGCGGATCGAGGACGCGCTCTACCAGCATCCGGCGGTCGCCGAGGTGACCGTGATCGGCATTCCCGACACTTATCGCGGCGAGGCGCCAAAGGCCTTCGTCAAGCTGAAGGAAGGGAAAGAGGCGACGGCGGCGGAGCTCATCCACTTCCTCAAAGAGAAGCTCTCCAAGCTCGAGTTGCCCGCAGAGATCGAGTTCCGCGACGAGCTGCCAAAGACGCCCATCGGCAAGCTGTCGAGGCGCGAGCTCCGCGCCGAGGCCAAGCGCTGATCATCCAGCAAAAATACTCTCGCCGGCGAGAGGCCGGCGAGAGGTCAAGCGATAATTTGCGAAGAGGCTAGCGTAGCCAGGGCAGGAACGGCTCTTGCTGCTCCTGCTGTCTCCTGAGTTTGCGCATCTGCCGGCGTGTCAGCGGGACCGGCTCGACTTCTGTCGTGTCGGCCTCTGCCGATTGCGTACCGGCCTCGGCTTGAGCCGCCGTGCCGTCATCAGGCACTGGCGCGCCCTGGTCGTCGGCTGCTACCGCTGTCGTAGTCGTCTTCGGCGTCGACTTGGCGGCAACCGCTTGCGGCTTCACCTTGACCTTGGGCTTCTGCGCGGGAAGCGGAACCGGATCCGCCGCAGCAGCTTGCGTTGCGGCGGAAGGTTGAGCCGCAGGCGCCGCCGAGACCGCCGCGGTTTGCGTAGCAGGAGCGGAGGACGCCGCCCCTTGCGTCGGGGTGGCTTGCGTCGCGCCCTGGGCCGGGATCGGGCTCGTCATGTTGAACATGCTCGAGACGTTCTCGCCTGAATATTTGGTGGCGGTTTCAGACGTCATCGAAGCATTCAGAAAGCCGTAGCCCTTCTGTGCGCTCTGCTCCCCGCCTTGCGGCGCCGGGCTCACCAGAGCGACGGGCTGCGACATGGCCTGTGGGGCCGGCTCCACCGCAGCTTGCATCGCGGGCGCTGGCGCTGCGCTCGGTGAAGCAGCAGCGACCGCCTCAGCCGACGGAGCTGGAGCAGCGGCGGGAGCCGGGTTGGCCTCGACAGCCGGAGCCGCCTGATCGGCCGCAGCCTCGACCGTGGGCGCTGCCGGAGCGGCGGCTTGCTCGGTCTTGGCAGGAACGGCAGGGCTCGCGGCGGCGGTCGCTGTGGCCGCGGCCGGAGCATTTGCGTCAGGCTTTGCCGAAGCCTCGATCTGCTCGGTGCCCTCCGGGGCCGTCGCGGGTACGGCCGCAGGCGGCGCAGAGGTCCTCAGCCACTGCTTCTCGCCGCAAAGCAGCCAAGCCTTGCAGCCTCGAAGCGTGATCTGCGTGCGCGACACCATGGTGAGTGTCGCGGCGTAGGTATGGCCGTCCTCCGGGTTGTAGATCTTGCCGGTCCAGGTCGCCGGCGCGCTCGGTGAGAGCCCGGCGAAGATGGTCAGTCCCACGATCGGACGATCGCGCATCGAGGGATCCTCGTTGCGGATGTCATGCAGGGCCTTGCCCTTGCTGTCCATTGGGTCCTTGAGCCAGATGATCTTGGCGCAAAGCTGGGACTTGCTCGCGCCGCATCTGGAGACCTGAATCTTCGACTCGCGCTCAGCATCCGGCTTGTACCAATAGCCGGTTGGATCAGCCGAGGCCGCCTGGGACTGGCTGCAGGGAGCAATGATGGCAGCGGTCACAAGTCCCATCGCCGCAGCGAACGCATGATGCCTCATAAGCACCTCCGTAATAGGCTCAGCCGATAGCGCTCCTTACGCCACGGCACTCGTCTTGCCCCCTGTCCCCGATGGGCCTCAAAACGAGGCCCCCTATTTTACGCCAGATGCACGTTTTTTCGCGCTTTTCTTTGGACTCCGGCAGTTCGCCCGATCTTCGCTAAGCTCGTGTCTCTACCCCTTCAAGGATCGCCGCGACACCCATGCCGCCGGCCGTACACACGGAAATCAAACCCCTCTGGCCGCCCTCACTATGCAGCAGCTTGGCCAGGACTGCCAAGATTCTTGCGCCGGTCGCAGCAAAAGGATGCCCGAAAGCTATTGATGACCCCTTGACGTTCAGCTTCGCCCGGTCGATCGACCCGAGCGGCGTGCTCCGTCCAAGCCTTGAGCGGCAATAATCCCCTGATTCCCATGCCTTCAATGTTGCCAGCACCTGCGCAGCAAAGGCCTCGTGAATCTCGTAATAATCAAAATCCTGAAGCGCAAGGCCGGTTTGCCTGAGGAGCTCGCTCACGGCGACGGTCGGCGCCATCAGAAGTCCTTCACCTTGAACGAAATCTACGGCCGAAGTGCGGCCTAACGTTAAAAAGGCCTGGACCGGTATCCCGCGTTTTTTCGCCCAATCTTCGGAGGCCAGGAGGACGGTCGAGGCCCCGTCGGTCAGCGGCGTGGAGTTGGCGGCGGTGATGGTCCCGTTGCCCGAACGGTCGAAAGCAGGTTTGAGTTCCGCCATTTTTTCCAAGGAAATGTCCTCCCGGATGTTGTTGTCGCGGAACACTCCGGCGCAAGGAACGACGAGATCATCCATGAAGCCTTCGTCGTAAGCCGCAGCCGCCTTCTTGTGGCTTTCATAGGCAAGAAGGTCCTGCGCCTCCCGGGTTATCCCCCATTCCTTGGCCATCAGCTCGCAATGCTCGCCCATGCCGAGCCCCGTGCGCGGCTCTGAGGTCGAGGGGGGCAGAGGCGCAAGCTCAGCCGGCGTGAAGCCCTTGAAGGCGGGGAGCTTCTGGCCAAAACCCTTCGCCCGCGAGGCCTGAACCAGGCGCTGGGCGAATCGGCGCTGGAACACGATCGGCGCGTCGCTCGTCGTATCGCTGCCGAGGGCAATACCGCACTCGATCTGGCCGATGGCGATCTTGGCGCCGAGATTGAGCGCGCCGGCGAGGCTCGTGCCGCAGGCCTGCATCATGGTGATGCCGGGCGTCGTGGGCGCGAGCGCACTGCCGATCACCGCCTCGCGGGCGAGGTTCCAGTCCTTGGCATGGGTGACGACCGCGCCGCCCACCACCTCATCGATATGGGCGCCGTGGAGCGAAAAGCGATCGATCAGACCGCCGAGCGCTGCGATCAACATGTCGAGATTGGTGAGCTCGGCATAGGCCGTGTGCGAGCGGCAAAAAGGGATGCGCGATCCCCCCAACACCGCGACACGCCTGATCGAAGCTTCAGTCATATGTCCCTCGGTCATGCCGCAGCGGCGGTCGCCGTCTCTGCCGCCTTCTCAGTGCGCCGATAATGCAGCGGCCCGCCGCGGAAGGGCGCAAAGCCCGTGCCGAAGATTACGCCGGCATCGACGTGATCTTCGTCCGCCACCACCTGGTCGGCGAGCGCCCGCTCGGCCTCGTCCAGCATCGGCTTGACCAGGTCGCGGCCAAGCCGCGCGAGCTCGGCCTGATCGTAGGTCGCCTCTTCGCGCTTGGGCTTGCCATCGACCCAGACATAGAAGCCCTCGCCCGTTTTCTTGCCGAGCTTGCCCTGCTTGACGAGGCTCGCGAGCACATTGTCGGTCTCCGGTGCGAGGTTTAGCTCCTGGCCCACGTGGTTGGCGATGTCGAGGCCGACCAGGTCCATCAGCTCGAGCGGGCCCATCGGCATCCCGAACTTCATCGCCGCCTGATCGATCTTCTCGCGCGCCTCGCCGAGCTGATAACTGCGGACCGCCTCCATGAGATAGGGCGCGAGCACGCGGTTCACGAGGAAGCCCGCACCGTCCTTCACGATCAGCGGTAGCTTGGAGATGGCGGTGACGAAGGCGCACGCCTTGCGTACCTCCTGCTCCCGCGTCTGCGTCCCGCGCACGACCTCGACCAGTGGAAGCTGAGCCACGGGGTTGAAGAAATGAATGCCAACCAGGCGCCCAGGGTCGCTGAGAGGACGCGCGATGTCCTCGAGCTTGAGCGATGAGGTGTTGGTCGCGAGCACCGTGCCCGGCTTCACCTGCTTCTCGAGCTCCGCGAACAGCTTCTGTTTGACGTCGAGCTTCTCGACGATCGCCTCGATCACCACGTCGGCGTGCTTCACGTATTTGCCCTTGGGATCGGCGATGAGCCTGGCGACGGCCGCGTCGATGGCGAGCTTGGTGCGCAGCTGGCGCTTGAACAGGCCCTCGGCGCGGGCGAGCGCCTTTCCGATCTGCGCCTCGTCGAGATCCTGGAGGCTCGCCTGCATGCCCTGAACGACGCACCATGCGGCGATGTCTCCACCCATGGTGCCGGCGCCGATCACGTGCACGCGGCGCGGCTTGAAGCCGTCTTTCGGCGCATCGTCCTTCAGCATCTCGGACAGCTTGAACACGCGGCGGAGATTGCGGGACGCCTCGCTCGCCATCAGCGGCGTAAACATCTCCGTCTCGGCGATGCGCATACTCTCAGGGTCGTCGCCGTAATGCTCGAACAGCTCGATCAAGCGGAACGGCGCGGGATAATGCTCCTCGCGCACCTTTGCCGCGGTCTTCTCCCGCATCTGCTTCGCGAGCATCCCGCGGATGGGCTGCTTCAGCATTAGCTTCTTCCACCACGGCGCGCCCTTCGATACGCGCTTCTGCAGCACCGCTTTCCGCGCTGCCCAGCGAAGATTGTGGTGGGTCGGCACGAGCTGATCGACGAGGCCGATCGCCTTGGCGGCCGAGGGGCGCAGTATGCGGCCGGTCAGCATGGCGGTCATGGCATCCATCGGGCCTGCGAGCTGAATCGAGCGCACGGTGCCGTTCAGTCCGGGGAAGATGCCGAGCTTGACCTCGGGGAAGCCGAGGCGCGTCCCCTCCTCGCGATCGGCGATACGCCAGTCGCAGGCGAGAGCAAGCTCCAGCCCGCCGCCGAGGCAATAGCCGTGGATGGCGGCGACGACGGTGACGGGGAGCCGGTCGACACGGTCGAACAGCTCAAGCGTCTGCCGCACCACGTCCTTGATCTTTTCCTCGGTGTTGAAGCTCTCGAACTCGCGGATGTCGGCGCCGGCGATGAAGCTTCGGTCCTTGGCGCTCATGATGACGAGGCCCTTGACCTGGCCGCTCGCGGAAGAGGCCTCGACCGCCTTGACGATCTCGCCGAGCTCCTCGGTCGCGCGGCGGCCGAGCGAATTCATGCTTTCATCCTTGCGGTCCATCACCGCCCAGGCGATGCCCTCGAAGTCGACGGTGAAGCGCCAGTCCTGCAAATTGGGGAGTGTCGTCGCCATGCTCATCTACTCGGCGGCAATGTGCTCGTGATGCCCGGGCCGGACCGCTGCGAGCGGCGCGCCTTGCGGGGCGTAGCGCCTAGCGAGCGCCGCAGCATCGAAATCATCGACGGCGATGACGCGAGCCGTAAGATCGCGTAGCTCGGCAAGGGAAGATGCTTCTTCCTCGGTCAACACGCCCTTGGTCTTGGCCTCTGCGATCCAATCATTGTTGTGATAGCGCCTGACCTCGCCCTTGCGGATGGCGCGCTCAAGCTTCTTGTCTGCCTCTTCGCTCGCGATCACTTTCTTCAGCGTATATTCGAGCAGTCCCACGCGATCATTCGGATCGTCGGGGGAGAAGATGTCCCGCGTAAGACGGTCGCGGAAGGCACCCGGCTGAAGCGCTTGGCGCACGATCGCCTTGCCGGCGGAATCGCTCGCAGGGGCCCGCGTGCCGAAGGGGAAGACGAGCGGCCACATCGCCCAGGCGGCCGGCCGCACGGGAAAATTGCGGAGCACCCCGAGCAGCGCCTGGTCGAAGCGGTAGAGGCAGTTCCCGGCGCAATAATTGACGAGTGGGAGATCAGCGACCTGCCGCCCGTCGTCCTCATAGCGCTTCAGCACAGAGGACAGGAGATAAAGCTCGGCGAGAGCGTCGGCCATTCGGCCGGTGATCTTCTGCTTCACCTTCAGAGAGCCGCCGAGGAGCGCAACGGTCATGTCGGCAACAAGCGCGAAGGAGCGCGAGGCGCGGGCAAGCTCCTTCCACCACCGCCGGGTCGGTCCCGCGTTCGGCGGAGATGAGGCGAACACGCCGAAGGTTACGTTGTGGAACAGGGCGCCCGTGGCATTGGAGACGGTGAAAGCCATGTGCTCTCCGAGCGTCTCCTCGAAAAGCTCGATGCCCCGCTCCTGGTCGCTATCCTGCAATGCCTCGATCTCGGTGAAGAGATAGGGGTGGCTCCTGAGCGCGCCCTGGGCGAAGGTAATCAGCGTGCGCGTCAGGATATTGGCGCCCTCGACGGTGATGCCGACCGGCATCATCTGATACGCGCCCTGGATGTAGTTCGACGGCCCATCGCAAATGCCGCGCCCGCCATGGATGTCGAGCGCGTCGTTCACGCTCTGACGCATGCGCTCGGTCGAGACATATTTGAGCAGCGCCGAGATGACCGCAGGCTTCTCTCCCGCTGAGACCATCGATGCGGTCACAGCGCGCGCCGCTTCGAGCTCGTAGGCATTCTCAGCCATGCGGGCCAACGGCTCTTCCACGCCTTCCATAAAGCCGATCGGCAAGTTGAACTGCTTCCTGATGCGGGCATAGGCCGTGCTCGTCCGCAGCAGCGCCTTAACCGCGGCGGCGCTCGTCGCAGGAAGCGAGATCGAGCGGCCCGCGGCGAGGCAGGCCATCAGCATGCGCCAGCCCTGCCCTGCCCGCTCGGCCCCGCCGATAATCCAATCGATGGGAATGAAGACGTCGCGACCCTTGGTCGGGCCATTAGGAAACGCGGCACCTGCCGGGAGATGGCGCCTGCCGATCTCAACGCCTGGATGATCGGTCGGGATGAGAGCGAGCGTGATGCCGACATCCTCGCCGTGCTCAAGCAGATTCTCCGGATCGAACAGGCGGAAGGCGAGTCCGAGCAGCGTCGCGCTCGGCGCGAGCGTGATGTAGCGCTTGTCCCAGGTGAGCTTGATGCCGAGCGTCTCCTTGCCCTCGTGCAGGCCGCGGGTGACGACGCCGATGTCGCGCATCGAGGCTGCGTCTGAGCCCGAGAACGGGCCGGTCAGAGCGAAGCAGGGAATCTCCTCGCCCTTGGCGAGGCGCGGCAGGAAATGCTCCTTCTGGGCATCGGTGCCGTATTTCTCGATCAGCTCGCCGGGTCCGAGAGAGTTCGGCACCATGACGATGGTGACGCCGTCGGGACTGCGGGAGGAAATCTTGCCGATGATGAGCGATTGTGCCTGCGCCGAGAAGCCCAAGCCGCCATGCGCACGCGAGATGAGCATGCCGAGGAAGCCGTTCTCGCGGATGAAGCGCCAGATGTCGTCGGGGACGTCGTGCAGCTCGTGACGGATGCGCCAATCATTGAGGCGCTTGCAGAGCTCGTTCGTTGGGCCTTCGAAAAAGGCGCGTTCGTCTGCCGAGAGCGTGATGGGAGAGATGCGGCGGAGCTTCGACCAATCCGGCGTGCCGCTGAACAGCTCAGCGTCCCAGCCGACCGTCCCCGCCTGAAGCGCCTCGCGCTCGGTCTCCGAGATGGTCGGCATGACGCCTTTAAGCGCACGATAGGTGGGGAGCGTGATGTATTTGCGCTTGAGCTCGGGGAAGCTCGCCATGAACAGGAGCGCGGCGGCGAGCCAGCCGAGAAACGACCACCAGGGGAACATCGGCCAATGCAGATGGCCGTGAACGAGCCCCATCTGCGCGGTGAAGGTGAAGATGGCGGCGGCGAGCGCCCAGAGCCAAAGCGGGGCGCGGTTCATCGCAAGCGCAAACAGGGCGGCAAGAGACAGGCTTGCGAAGATCAGCTCAGCCATGGACGGCCTCCAAATGCGCCTTTGGTCGCTGTCCGTCCCCGGCCGGAGAGCCCCACGCGGGCATTGTCGCAACCGGCGCGAAGCGCCGATCCGGCTTTTTGCCCTCTATGGTCCGGTTGGGCCATCGACTTCAAGTCTTTTCGCGCATCGCGAGACGGGGGCGACGGTTCGTCCCGAATCGCTTCATGCCCGATCTTGCTGCCAACAGATTCCCAGTGAATTAACGGGCTCCCGCGTGGGTCGCGGGAAGCACGTCCTGCGTCTTAGCCTTCCTTGTGCGGCAGAGGCGAATTGGCTAAGGAAAGCGGAAATCACAGGCCAAAGAGCCATCGCTGGGAAACGCCAATGTCAGAGCCAGAGCGACCGCAGCTCAGCCCGTACCAGGTAGAGCTTCAAGCCGGCAAACGTTATGCCTGGTGCCGCTGCGGGCGGAGCCAGAAGCAGCCCTTCTGCGACGGCTCGCATGCCGGCACGGGCATCGAGCCGTTGATGTTCACTGCCGAGCGCGACGAAACGGCGCTCCTTTGCGGCTGCAAGGACACGGGCGACCCGCCCTTTTGCGACGGCTCTCATCTCCTGCTCTAATCTTGGGCATGCCTCGTCTTCACGCAGCGTTGTACGGGGGAAGCCCTTCTTGCTAAGAAGGGGCCTCACGCGGGCGGCGGGGCCCGCATTCCTCAGGTCTGCAAGCCCATTTCGGGGGATAGCGGGGCAGGCGCCGGCATGGCCTATTTCTTTCAGCAACTGATCAACGGCATCGCGCTTGGCTCGATCTACGGCCTGATCGCCATCGGCTACACCATGGTCTATGGCATCATCGGCATGATCAACTTTGCCCATGGCGACATCTTCATGGTGGGCGCCTTCATCGCGCTGATCGCCTTCCTCCTTTTGATGAGCCTCGGGCTGACCTTGGTCCCGCTCGCCCTCGTGCTCGTGCTCATCATCGCCATGGCGCTGACCGCGGTCTGGGGCTGGACGGTCGAGCGCATCGCCTATCGGCCGTTGCGCGAGTCGTTCCGGCTCGCGCCGCTGATCACGGCCATCGGCATGTCGATCGTGTTGCAGAATTTCATCCAGGTGTCGCAAGGGGCGCGGGTGAAGCCGCTCCAGCCGGTGGTCACCGGAGGATACGAGCTGTTCCAGCAAGGCGGCTTCGAGGTCATCCTGTCCAACATCCAGATCCTCATCGTGGTGACGACGCTGGTGCTGATGGCGGCGTTCTGGCTGATCATCAGCCGCACGCCGCTCGGCCGGGCGCAGCGCGCCTGCGAGCAGGACCGGCTCATGGCCTCGCTCTCTGGCGTTAATGTCGACCGCACCATCTCGCTCACCTTCGTGATGGGTGCGGCGCTCGCCGCCGTCGCTGGGCTCCTCTACCTCCTCTATTATGGGGTGATCGATTTCTACATCGGCTTCGTCGCCGGCATTAAGGCCTTCACCGCCGCCGTATTCGGCGGCATCGGCTCGCTGCCGGGCGCCATGCTGGGCGGCCTCGTCATCGGACTGATCGAGACCTTCTGGTCCGCCTATTTCACCATCGAGTACAAGGACGTGGCGGCGTTCTCGATGCTCGCCATCGTGCTGATCTTCTTCCCAACCGGCCTGCTCGGCCGTCCCGAAGTGGAGAAGGTTTGACCCCCTTGGCGGAGCCCGGCAAATCGATCGGCCAGCGGCTCCAATCGGCCGTCGCCGACGCTCTGATTGGCGGGGTGATCGCGTTTCTTCTGTTCTGCCTCCTGCTCGGCATTCGCACCGTCGATACGGTCACGGGCCTGACGCTCAAGCCACGTCCTCTGCTGCTTGCGATTGCTGTCGGCATCGTCGTGGTCGGCAAATTCCTGCTGAGCCTGTTCGTTTGGCATGCCGACTATCCGGCCACGACCCCCTTCGCCAAGCTCTTCACCAGCGAACGCTTCGACCGGCGCGATCTCATCGTGCTCGGGTCGGTCGCAGGCGTCGCCGCGCTTACGCTGATCGTTGCGGGCATTATTAGTGCGCCGGCCTATGCGCTGATCGCAGCGCTCGTGCTCGGCTTCCTCTTCATCGGCGCGGTGCGTCGCGCCATCGTCTTTTTCTTCCCCGACCTTCCCTATGCGCGCATCTTCACCATCGGTGGAATCCTGTTCGCGATCTTCTTTCCGCTCTGCTCCTATCTGCTCGACAAGGCGTTCCATCTCGGGCTCCCGCTCCGCTACCTGTTCGACCTGTCGATCCTCGTCCTCACTTACGTGATGCTCGGCTGGGGGCTCAACATCGTGGTGGGCTTGGCCGGGCTGCTCGACCTCGGTTATGTCGCCTTCTACGCGGTCGGCGCTTATGTCTTCGCGCTGCTCGCCATGCATTTCGGCTTCGGCTTCTGGATGTGCCTGCCCATCGCCGGCGCCGCGGCGGCGCTCTGGGGCATCGTGCTCGGCTTCCCGGTGCTGAGACTTCGCGGCGACTATCTCGCCATCGTCACGCTTGCCTTCGGCGAGATCGTTCGCATCGTCCTGCTCAACTGGACGAACGTAACCAACGGGCCTAACGGCATTTCAGGCATCCCCAAGCCCACCTTCTTCGGCCTCCCCTTCACCGCCGCCGGCCCCGTGACTTTCGCGAGCTTCTTCGGCCTCAAATACGACCCGCTCCAGGGGATCATCTTCCTTTATTACGTGATCCTCGGGCTTGCGCTCATCACCAACCTCGTGACGCTCAGGCTGAGGCGGCTTCCCATCGGCCGCGCCTGGGAGGCAATGCGCGAGGACGAGATCGCCTGCCGCTCGCTCGGCATCAACACCACCATCACCAAGCTCACCGCGTTCGCCACCGGCGCGCTATTCGGCGGACTAGCCGGCAGCTTCTTCGCCACGCGCCAGGGCTTCATCAGCCCGGAGAGCTTCACCTTCATCGAATCCGCCATTATCCTGGCCATCGTCGTGCTGGGCGGCATGGGGAGCCAGCTCGGCGTCGCCATCGCCGCCCTCGTCATGGTGGGCGGCTTCGAGGCGCTCCGTCATACCGATTGGCTCCAGGACGTGTTCGGCCAGGACTTCGATCCCGCGCTCTACCGCATGCTCCTGTTCGGCATCGCCATGGTCGCGATCATGGTATGGCGTCCGCGCGGTATCGTCGGCTCGCGCTCGCCTACCATCGTGCTCGAGAAGACGCACGCCATCTCCAAAGACCTCGTCAGAGAAGGCCGCGCATGAGGCCGTGGGAGAAGGACCCCCTGCTCAAGGTCGAGCACCTCTCTATGCGCTTCGGCGGCCTGGTGGCCGTCGACGACGTCTCCTTCGATGTGGGACGCAACGACATCACGGCCCTGATCGGCCCTAACGGCGCCGGCAAGACCACGGTGTTCAACTGCATCACCGGCTTCTACAAACCGACCGAAGGGCTGATGCAGCTCAATCATCCGGACGGCCAGAGCTTCCGGCTCGAGCAGCTCGACGATCATGTGATCAACTCCGACGCGCGCGTCGCCCGCACCTTCCAGAATATCAGGCTGTTCCAGGGCATGACGGTCTTGGAGAACCTGATGGTGGCGCAGCACAATACGCTGACCCGCGCCTCGGGGCTTCCCAGCGGCGCCGTCCTCGGGTTCGGCATCTTTGCCACGATCGGCGCCATTCTCCATGTCGGGGGCTATGCCAGGGCGGAGAGAGAAGCTATCGACTACGCGCGCTATTGGCTCGATCGGGTCGGGCTTACGCGCCGCGCCGACGAGGCGGCTGGCTCCCTGCCCTACGGCGATCAGAGGCGGCTCGAGATCGCGCGCGCCATGTGCACACGCCCGCTTCTGCTCTGCCTCGACGAGCCGGCTGCCGGGCTCAACGCGCGAGAGAGCGACGGGCTGAACGAGCTCCTATTCTCGATCCGCAAGCAGGAGGGCATCGCGCTGCTCCTCATCGAGCACGACATGAGCGTCGTGATGCGCATCTCGGATCATGTCGTCGTGCTCGACTACGGCAAGAAGATCGCCGACGGCACAACAGAGGAGGCGCGCAACGACCCGCGCGTCATAGCTGCTTATCTCGGCGTACCCGACGAGGAGCTACCGGTCGTGGCGCGCGAGGTGCGGGCATGAGCACGCCACTCCTCGAGATGCACAAAATCACGACATGCTACGGCGTGCTGCCGATCTTGCACGGCGTCAGCCTCGACATAAAGAAGGGCGAGATCGTCGCGCTGATCGGCGGCAACGGCGCCGGCAAGACCACCTTGATGATGACGATCTTCGGCCGCCCCCGGGCGCGAGACGGCCGCATCCTGTTCCAGGGCCGCGACATCACCGATCTGCCGACGCACGAAGTTGCCAGGCTCGGGATCGTGCAGTCGCCCGAGGGACGACGCATCTTCTCGCGCATGACCGTGCTGGAAAATTTGCAAATGGGCGCCATTGTCGCCAACGATCCGGCACAGTTCGACAAGGACCTGGAACACGTCTTCACGCTGTTTCCGCTGCTCAAGGCCCGCCAATACCAGCGCGGCGGCACGCTGTCGGGCGGCGAGCAGCAGATGCTCGCCATCGGCCGCGCGCTGATGGGCCGCCCTACCCTCCTCCTGCTCGACGAGCCGTCGCTCGGCCTTGCGCCGCTTATCGTGAAGCAGATCTTCGCCGCGATCCGTGCGCTCAACGCGGATTATGGCCTGACCGTCTTCCTGGTCGAGCAGAGCGCCTATCATGCGCTTCGACTCGCTCATCGCGGCTATGTCATGGTCAATGGCAGGATCACCATGAGCGGCACAGGCGCCGAACTCCTCGGCAGTCCCGAGGTACAGGCGGCCTATCTCGAAGGCGGCTCGCATAGTGCTCCGCGCGTCGGGGTGCGCAAATGAGTTGGCTCTCCGACGACGGACCGTTTGTCTTCCTCGTGCTGACGGTGATCCTCGGCGGCGGAGCAGCTTTCCTGTCGGGCCGTGGGCTGGCGCGCGGCTGGAAGCCTTTCTGGCGCGTGTTCTTCTATATGGCGCTGCTCGCCGCGGCCGTCCGCTTCTTCCACTACGCGCTGTTCGACGGCGAGCTGTTGTCGCTCTATTACTATCTCGTCACCTACATGATCCTGGTTGCTGCCGGCTGCCTTGGGTTTCGCGTCATGCGCACGACGCAGATGGTCACGCAATATCGCTGGCTTTATGAACGGACGGGACCGCTCACCTGGCGGGACCGGAGCGCGTGATTTGCGGCCGCCCGCCGGACGCGCAAATGGGGTAAAGTCGAGACGGATCCTTGTAGAGGGAGGTTGACGATGAAACGCTTTGCCGGGCTCATGGCGGCCCTTGCCGTGGCGGTCTTGATGGCTGCTTGCGGCGACGGTGGCGAAAAGGGAAGCGAGACGATTCCGATCGCCGTGGTCGGCCCGGTCACGGGTCAATATGCCTCCTTCGGCGCGCAGATGACGAATGGCGGCCAGATGGCGGTCGACGACATCAACGCGGCGGGTGGCGTGCTCGGCAAGAAGCTCGATCTCGATATCGGCGACGACGCCTGCGATCCCAAGCAGGCGGTCGCGGTCGCCAACCAGATGACAGGAAACGGCGTGGCGCTCGTGGCCGGTCATTATTGCTCCGGCTCCTCGATCCCGGCGTCCAAGGTCTATGCCGAGTTCGAACATGGTGCAGATCTCGCCGGCCTCGACCAATCCCGCCTTCACCGACGATCGCGCAGGCCCGAACATCTATCGCGTGTGCGGCCGCGACGACCAGCAGGGCGGCATCGCCGGCAAATATCTCGCCGAGCATTTCGCCGACAAGAACATTGCCTTCGTCCACGACAAGACGGCTTACGGCAAGGGCCTGGCCGACGAGACCAAGAAGGCGCTCAACGCGGCGGGCAAGCAGGAAGCGATGTACGAGGCGATCACCGCCGGCGAGAAGGACTATTCGGCGCTCGTCTCGAAGCTCAAGCAGGCCAATATCGATATCATCTATTTCGGCGGCTATCACACCGAGGCGGGCCTGATCATTCGCCAGATGCGCGACCAAGGCATGAATACGATCCTGATGGGCGGCGATGCGCTCATCACCCAGGAGTTCTGGTCGATCACCGGACCAGCCGGCGAAGGCACGCTCATGACCTTCTCGCCTGACCCCCGCAAGAACCCGGCCGCGGCCGAGGTGGTGAAGCGCTTCAAGGACAAGGGCATCGAGCCCGAAGGCTACGTGCTTTACACCTACGCTGCGGTCCAGGCCTGGAAGCAGGCGGCCGAGAAGGCGAAGTCGGTCGAATCGGCCGAGGTGGTCAAGGCGCTCAACGACACCGAGTTCGACACGGTGATCGGCAAGTTCAAGTTCAACGAGAAGGGCGATCCGAACCTGCCGCCTTATGCCGTCTATCGCTGGTCGAACGGCACCTATGAGGAGATCGGCGACCAGGCGCCCAAGCCCGCAGGCTAGCGCTTTTTGGCAGGAGCCGCTTGCTCCTTGAAATAGGCATCGAGCTCCTTTTCGACCCGCACCAGATCGTCGGGAAGCGGCAGCCCGA
The DNA here is from genome assembly GCA_963747175.1 of uncultured Alphaproteobacteria bacterium. GTDB lineage: Bacteria > Pseudomonadota > Alphaproteobacteria > Rhizobiales > Methyloligellaceae > Methyloceanibacter. The sequence continues at coordinate 106,681 of CAVVDW010000011.1, forward strand.
GCCCCTTGTACTCGTTCAACAGCTCCATGATGCGGAGATAGAGGTCGTGCGGGTTCTCGGGCGGGTTGTCCATTTGGTTGATGAGGAGGGCAAGCTCAGCCTCCAGGTCGTCGAATGCCATGACTGCTCGCCTCCTCCGGCGGTTTCGATGATAGGGGCCGCACCATAGACAAGGCGGCCAAAGAAGTCAGCATGGCAGGCACCGATTGCGGCCGGAGCGTTTCCCCGGCATAGTCTCCGGGCCGAGGGGATCGGGGGAATGCGGCAATGGAAAAAGTGACTTTGGCCAAGGTGGTAGGCTTCGTGCTCGCCGCCTGTTTCGCGCTTGTAATTGGCATCTCGATGTGGGCGCTGCTCGTCGGCGACTACATGAACGCGGTGATGAACGAGCAGGCCCAGCAGAGCCTTCGCATCGTCGGCTTCGCCGGCGCGCTTGCCGCGCTCACCACCTGGTGGGTGCAAGGGTTTGCCGCCAAGCGCGGCTTCGTCGTGCGCCTCCTGTTCGCGCTCTTCATCTTCGTCGTGGCGTTTTCGAGCTTCGGCGGGCTGCTTCGCGTCATCTACAGCCACGTCACCTATCCGAGCCAACAGGACTGGTCGCTCCAGGGCCTCTACTGGGCCTCGCAGAGCGACCTCGTCTCCTTCGTCATCTTCATGCTGGTGCCCCCTCGCCCTGCCTACGCCGCGCTGATGCTGGCGGCAGCGATCTATATCGCCATCTTCGGTCCGCGCGAGGCCAAGGAAGTCGAGACGTGAAGGGGTAAGGATTTCGAGCGGGCGAAGTTCAAAACTTCCCGAATTGAGGGTGGCCCCCCGCTCTGATAGAGGTTGGCGGTATTTCCGCAAATCTTAACCGGGAAGTGGCTTCTCCCCTCTCATGATTCCCCGCTACAGCCGCCCCGAAATGGCTCGCATCTGGGAGCCCGAGGCGAAGTTCCGCATCTGGCTCAAGATCGAGACCTATGCCGCGGAGGCAATGGCCGAGCTCGGGCAGATCCCCAAGCATGCGGCCGACGCGGTCAAGAAGCGCGGCGGCTTCGACATCGCCCGCATCGACGAGATCGAGCGGGAGGTGAAGCACGACGTGATCGCCTTCCTCACCTCGGTCGCCGAGCATGTCGGAACTGAGGCGCGCTTCCTCCATGCGGGGCTCACCTCCTCCGACGTGCTCGACACCTGCTTCAACGTGCAACTGGTCGAGGCGGCAGGCATCCTCATTGCCGATGTCGACGCGCTGCTCGCTGCGCTGAAAGCGCGCGCCTTCGAGCATAAGAACACGCCCACCATCGGCAGGAGCCACGGCGTCCATGCCGAGCCCACCACCTTCGGGCTCAAGCTCGCTGTCGCCTATGCCGAGTTCGCTCGCGCGAAAGAGCGGCTGCTTCGCGCGCGCGAGGAGGTCGGAACCTGCGCCATCTCTGGCGCGGTCGGCACCTTTGCCCATGTGGATCCCAGGGTCGAGGCCTATGTAGCGAAGAAGCTCGGGCTAAAGGTGGAGCCCGTGTCGACGCAAGTCATCCCGCGCGACCGCCATGCCATCTATTTCGCGACCCTCGCCGTGGTGGCGAGCTCGGTCGAGCGGCTCGCGACCGAGATCAGGCATTTGCAGCGGACCGAGGTGCTCGAGGCCGAGGAATTTTTCAGCGAGGGCCAGAAGGGCTCCTCAGCCATGCCGCATAAGCGGAACCCGGTTCTCTCCGAGAATTTGACCGGGCTCGCGCGGCTGGTGCGTGGCTATGCCATGCCGGCGCTCGAGGACGTGGCGCTCTGGCATGAGCGCGACATCTCGCACTCGTCGGTCGAGCGGGTGATCGGGCCTGACGCCACGATCGCGCTTGATTTCGCGCTCACCCGCCTCGCCGGAATCATCAAGAACCTCGTCGTGTACCCGGAGCGCATGCGGGCCAACCTCGACCAGCTCGGCGGCCTCATCCATTCGCAGCGCGTTCTGCTTGCGCTAACTGCCGCCGGCGTTCCGCGCGAGGAGGCCTATAGGATCGTGCAGCGCAACGCGATGAAGGTGTGGAATGAAGGCGGCGACTTCCTCGCGGCCCTCCTTGCCGACAAGGATGTGCGCAAAGCGCTGTCAGAGGACGTGGTGCGCGCCCAGTTCGACCTCGGCTATCACACCAAGCACGTGGACACGATCTTCAAGCGCGTGTTCGGCGAAGCCTAGGGCTTGGTCTTGGTGTCGTCCGTCTTAGTATCGCTCGTCATCGGGGTGACGTCGTACTCGGACCCGGTATCGGCGCCATAGTCGATTTCGTAGTCAGCGCTATAGCCGCGGAAGATATGCGGCATGTAGCGATAGCGGTTCCGCTCCTGCGCGATCATGAAATAGCGCTTGCGATAGTACGACGGCTCGATCGCCACGTAGGGCGGGATGTCGTGATACCAGTCGGCCTTGGGGTAGTAGCCCGAGCGATAGGGATAAGGCGGCAAGATCGGCCAGATCTCGCTTCCGTCGGCCGCCGTTATGCCGCCACGCACCGGCCCGCGGGTCCGTGTGGCTGCGGTGATCACGAGGCCGCGCTTAAGCGTATAGCCCGAATAGCTTCCAGGTGACGCGGCACCAGCCGCCGGAGCAGGCCCCGACAGTGACGGCGGCGCCTGCCGGCAGGTTAAGGAGAAGCTCGGTGTTGCTCGCGGGCGCGGCCCGCAAGGGAAGCTCGGTCGTGGTCCGCCCCTGAGCCGCCAATGCGGGAGCGGTAGCGAAGACCAGCGCTGACGTGGCAACAAGACCTAAGAACAGCGATCGCATGTGAGCCCCCTCATTCCCCTCAGGGCTCATTCTGGCACGGGCGCGGTCAAGCGTCAGCCGGAGAGTTGACGCGGCCGGCAGTTCAGCCCTTGCCGCCTGCATCACGGCGCGTTGCCGCTGCCGCCTTGCCGAACCAGCCGGCGTCTGTGCCGACCGCGACAATGTCCCACCCCTCCTCGACACGGGGCTTGGCGAAGTCGACGTCATTGGCAAAAATCAGAGACATCACGGACATCTCGCGGCATTTGCTGAGAACCAGAGTCATCGCCTCCTTGACCTCCTTCGCCCAGATGTCGAGCCGGCCGGTGAGCGCAACCGAGAGGTCGTTAGGCCCAAGGCAGACCATGTCGACTCCGTCGAGGCCGAGGATCTCCTCGAGCTGATCGAGCGCTCCCCTCGTCTCGATCTGGGGGCAGGCGATGGTGAAGCCGTTGGCGGTGGTGAAATAGTCGCCCTCATAGTCGAGCCGCGCCCGGTAAGGCCCCCAGCTCCGCAAACCTCGCGGCGGATATTTGACCGACTTCACGAAGGCTTCGGCGTCCTCGACCGTTTCGATCATCGGGCACATGATCCCTTGGGCGCCTGCATCGAGCGCGCGCCCGATCAGCCCGGGGTCGTTCTCGGCGACGCGGACGATCGCAGGGAGTTTCGCGCCGCGCGCGGCGGTGAGGCATGAGAGCAGAGCTTCGTTGCCGCCGAGCCCGTGCTGCTGGTCGATGGTGATGCAGTCCCAGCCCGCCTCCCCGATCAGCTCGATGAGGAAGGGGTTGTTGAGCGTGAGCCAGGCGTTGAACAGGGTGCGGCGACCCTTGGCCGCCTTGCGAAAGCGATCTTCGCGCATCTTGGCTGCTTACGCTTTGGCTTCGGCTTCGATCTGGGCGATCGCTTCGCTCATCAGGTCGCTCATCTTGCGGCGGATCTGATGGTCGGACTGCTGCACACCCTTCGCGTCGAAATCTCTCCTGATTTTGCGGAAGACGTCCTCTTCGCCCGGCTGCTCGAGATCGGCCTTGATCACCTCGCGCGCATAGCCTTGCGCGGCATCGCCCGTGATCCCCATCTCGCCCGCCGCCCACATGCCGAGCAACTTGTTCCGCCGCGCGGTCGCCCTGAACTTCAGCTCCTCGTCATGAGCGAATTTCCGCTCGAAGCCCTTCTCGCGATCCTCGAAATTCGTCATCTGACCTCCTAAGGCCGCCTCCTCGATTCGAGGGGGAAACCCTTGCGGAAATTGTTGGAAAAGCGCGTTCCTCGGGGCCGAGGCATAGCGCCCAAAGGCCCGGAAATCAACAAATTGCGGGGAGAAATTGCGTGATCCCCTCCGGCCGTTGTGTGCCCCCTCCCCATACGCTAAGGTCGCTCAAGACCCCTTTGATCAATTCCGGCGATGGCGATCTTGCTCCTTGCGCGCGGACCGGGTGACCCTCTCCCCGCGCAATCGGCGTTTGTCAGCAGTCAGAGCCATTAGTGGTAAAGGAACCAAGCATGAACCGCCGGCGGCGCATTTATGAAGGCAAGGCCAAGATCCTGTATGAAGGCCCCGAGCCGGGCACGCTCATCCAGCATTTCAAGGACGACGCCACCGCCTTCAACAACAAGAAGCACGACAAGATCGAGGGCAAAGGCGTCCTCAATAACCGCATCTCCGAATATCTGTTCCAGAAGCTCGGAGAGGTCGGCGTGCCGACCCATTTCATCAAGCGTCTCAACATGCGCGAGCAACTGATCCGCGAGGTCGAGATCATTCCGCTCGAGGTCGTGGTGCGGAACGTCGCCGCAGGGTCGCTGGCGACCAGGCTTGGGATCGATGAAGGCACAGCTCTGCCCCGCTCGATCGTCGAGTTCTATTACAAGAACGACCAGCTCGGAGACCCGATGGTCACCGAGGAGCACATCACTGCGTTCGGCTGGGCGACGCCGCAGGAGATCGACGACATCATGTCGCTCGCGCTCCGCGTCAACGACTTCCTCTCTGGCCTCTTCCTCGGCGTCGGCATCAAGCTCGTCGATTTCAAATGCGAGTTTGGCCGGCTGTGGGAGAACGAGACGATGCGCATCGTGCTCGCCGACGAGATCTCGCCGGACTGCTCGCGGCTGTGGGACATCGAGACGCAGAACAAGCTCGACAAGGACCGCTTCCGCCGCGACATGGGCGGGCTGGTCGAGGCCTATCAGGAGGTCGCGCGGCGGCTCGGGCTGCATGTCGACAGCCCGACCAGAGCGCGCACGGGCCCCGTGCTGGTACGCTCGAAATAGGTCGGGGCCGAGAAGACGCATGAAGGCGCGCATCACCATCACGTTGAAGCCTGGCGTGCTCGATCCGCAAGGCAAGGCGATCGCAGGCGCGCTACATTCGCTCGGCTTCGGGTCGGTGGGCGATGTGCGGCAGGGGAAATATATCGAGGTCGAGGTCGAGGAGAAGGACCCCGAGCTCGCGCGCGCTGAGGTCGAGCGCATGTGCGAGCAGCTTCTCGCCAACACCATCATCGAGAACTACGCCTATGAGCTCGAGGCGGCCTGAGCCGGTTGGAACTCCTTCGTCATTGAAGCGATTGTCATGCCCGCTAAAGCGGGCATCCAGTAATCCTTGTCGGTGGTTACTCGATCGCCCGGTCAAGCCGGGCGATGACAAGGCGGAAGGGGCAGCATGAAAGCGAGCGTCATCGTCTTTCCCGGATCGAATTGCGACCGCGACGCGGCCGTGGCGCTCGAGGCGGCGACGGGGCGCCCGCCGGCAATGGTCTGGCATGGCGACAGCGTGCTCCCGGCGAGCGATCTGATCGTGCTTCCCGGCGGCTTCTCCTATGGCGACTATCTCCGCTCTGGCGCCATGGCGGCGCATTCCCCGGTGATGCGCGAGGTGGCACAGCGCGCCCGCGAAGGCACACCCGTGCTCGGCATCTGCAACGGCTTTCAGGTCCTGACCGAGGCGGGCCTCCTCCCCGGAGTGCTCATGCGCAACTCGACGCTCAAATTCATCTGCAAGGATGTTCATCTTCGCGTCGAGCGGAACGACTCGATCTACACGCGTCACTATAAGCAAGGCGCGGTCGTGCGCTTCGCGATCGCGCACAAGGACGGAAGCTATTTCGCAGACGAAGAGACGCTTGCGCGCCTCGAGGGCGAAGGCCGCGTCGCCTTCCGCTATTGCGGCGCGACGGGCGCCGTGACCGACGAGGCCAATCCCAACGGCTCGCGCAACAATATCGCCGGGGTCTATAACGAGACGGGCACGGTGCTCGGGCTGATGCCGCATCCCGAGCGGCTTGCCGATGCCGCGCTTTCGGGCACCGACGGCGCCAAGATGTTCGCCTCTCTCGTGGAGGCGCTTCCTTGAGCGGCGCGGCGCGGGCGGCGCGGCACGCGCAAGGCATCACTGACGAGATCGTCGCCGAGCACGGGCTCTCGCCCGAAGAGTACAAGCTCCTGCTCGAAGGTCTCGGCCGCGAGCCGTCTCTCACCGAGCTCGGCATCTTCTCGGTGATGTGGTCTGAGCACTGCTCCTACAAATCCTCGAAGGTCTGGCTGAAGAAGCTTCCCACGACTGGCCCGCAGGTCATTCAGGGCCCGGGCGAGAATGCCGGCGTCGTCGATCTCGGCGACGGGCAGGCGGCCGTGTTCAAGATGGAGAGCCACAACCATCCCTCTTACATCGAGCCCTATCAGGGCGCGGCGACCGGCGTCGGCGGCATCATGCGCGACGTGTTCACCATGGGCGCGCGCCCCATCGCCAATATGAATGGGCTTCGGTTCGGCGCACCCGACCATCCCAAGACCCGGCATCTCGTGGCGGGCGTCGTCTCTGGCATCGGCGACTACGGCAATTGCATGGGCGTGCCGACGGTCGGCGGGGAGACCAATTTCGATCCACGCTACAACGACAACATTCTCGTCAATGCCATGTGCGTCGGGCTGGTCGATGCGAACCGCATCTTCAAGTCCGCCGCCAAGGGTGTCGGCCTTCCCGTGGTCTATGTCGGCTCCAAGACCGGGCGGGACGGCATCCACGGCGCCACCATGGCCTCTGCCGAGTTCGACGAGGCCTCTGAGGAGAAGCGGCCCACGGTGCAGGTGGGCGACCCCTTCACCGAGAAACTCCTGCTCGAAGCCTGCCTCGAGCTGATGGCGGAGGACGCGGTCGTCGCCATCCAGGACATGGGCGCGGCGGGGCTCACCTCCTCCTCGGTCGAGATGGCCGACAAGGGCGAAGTCGGGGTTGAGATCGAGCTCGACCACGTGCCGACCCGCGAGGACGGCATGACCGCCTACGAGATGATGTTGTCGGAGAGCCAGGAGCGCATGCTCATGGTGCTGAAGCCCGAGGCCGAAAAAACCGCTGAGCGCGTGTTTCGGAAATGGGGACTCGATTTCGCGGTGATCGGCTACACCACCGACACGGGGCGGCTCGTCGTGCGCCATCGTGGGGCGATCGAGGCCGACATCCCGCTAGCGGCGCTGGCCCACCAAGCGCCCGTCTACGAGCGCCCCTGGACTGCGAAGCCGGCGCCAGCCGCGATCGATCCGCGCGACGTGCCTGCGCCCAACAGCATCTTCTCGGCTCTGCAGACGCTGATAGGCTCGCCAGCGCTCTCTTCGCGCCGCTGGATCTGGGAGCAATATGACCACATGGTCATGACCGATACGGTGCAGCGGCCTGGCGGCGACGCGGCGGTCGTGCGCGTGCACGGAACGGCCAAGTCGCTCGCCATTTCCTGCGACGTGACACCCCGCTATTGCGCGGCGGATGCCCGCGAGGGCGCCAAGCAGGCGGTCGCCGAGTGCTGGCGCAATCTCTCTAGCGTCGGCGCTGACCCGCTCGCCATCACCGACTGCATGAATTTCGGCAATCCCGAGCGCCCCGAGATCATGGGCGAGTTCGCCGAGGCCGTCGAAGGCATGGCAGAGGCCTGCACGGCGCTCTCCTTCCCCGTCGTCTCCGGCAACGTGTCGCTCTACAACGAGACGAACGGAGTTGCCATTCCGCCGACACCTGCGGTCGGCGGCATCGGGCTTATCCCCGACGGCGCGCCCATGGCGCGGATCGCGCTGCGGCGTGACGGCGATATCCTCCTGCTGCTCGGCGCAGAAGCCGGCCATCTCGGTCAGTCGCTTTATCAAGAGATGATGCTTGGTCGCTTCGAGGGCGCCCCTCCTCCGGTCGATCTCGACCAGGAGCGGGCCGCTGGTGAGTTGGTGCGCGCACTGATCCGCAGCGGCGAGGTGTCGGCGGTGCATGACGTCTCGGACGGCGGCCTTCTCGTCGCCATTGCCGAGATGGCGCTTGCCGGTGGACTCGGCGTCGCGCTCGAACCTGCGCCAGACAATCTCCCTGCTCACGCCGTTTGGTTCGGAGAGGACCAGGCGCGCTATGTGGTCGCGGCCTCGCCCGACAAGGCCGACGCAATTCACAAGGCGGCGGCATTAGCGAAAGTTCCGGTCAGGCTAATAGGCAGCGTCGACGGCGATGCGATCAGCCTTGTCGGAGAAGCCCCGATTCCCCTTGCCGCCCTGAAATCGGCCCACGAGGACTGGTTGCCCCGCTTCATGGCTCATGGCTAAGATCGCCGCGGAGAAGGAGCTTTCTACCATGAGCATGGCTGCAGACGACATCGCGCGACTGATCAAGGAGCGCTTCCCCGACGCTGAGATCCGCATCGAGGATCTTGCGGGCGACGGCGACCATTACGCCGCGACCGTCACCTCGGAGGAATTTCGTGGCAAGACGCGCGTTCAGCAGCATCAGATGGTGTATGACGCGCTCAAGGGAAATATGGGGGGGGTGCTGCACGCCCTTGCGCTGAAGACTGCCGCGCCATAGATGACGTGCGCGAAGGAAAGGATCGAAGAATGAATCCCCAGGGAAACGTACAGGATTGGATCGGCAAGCAGATTGCCGGCAATGACGTGGTGCTGTTCATGAAGGGCACCAAGACCATGCCGCAATGCGGCTTCTCCATGCAGGTCGCGCAGATTCTTCAGCATCTCGGTGTCGACTTCAAAGACATCAACGTGCTCGAGGACATGAGCGTGCGCGACGGCATCAAGGCCTATTCCAATTGGCCGACCATCCCGCAGCTCTACGTCAAAGGCGAGTTCATCGGCGGCTGCGACATCGTCCGCGAGATGTTCCAGGCGGGCGAGCTGCAGGAGCTGCTCACGGCCAAGGGCATCGCCCATAACGCCCAGACGCTGACGGCCTAACTGGCTCATTGCAGTACAAACGCGACTCCGGGATTCGTTGGCCTGTGCCCCCTTGAGTTCGGGGCAACGGCCCAATGCCCAAGAAGCATTGTCCACATCGCCCGATATTCTCTACTCTGGGGTTCAAACGCGTACCTGAAGGGATATCGATATGATCGAGTGGGAGTTGCAAGCCAAGGAGTTCGTCAACTGCAACTGCGCCTATGGCTGCCCCTGTCAGTTCAACGCTCTGCCAACGCATGGCGATTGCCACGCCATCGCCGCTTATGAGATCAGCAAAGGCCACTACGGAGAAGTCAAACTCGACGGATTGAAGGTGGTCGGCATTTTCTCGTGGCCTGGTGCAATCCACGAGGGCAACGGCAAGGCCTTTCTTATCATCGACGAGCGGGCGACTGAGGCCCAACGTGCTGCCTTGCTGTCCATCCTCTCGGGTGAGAACACCGAGCCCGGCGCCACAATCTGGAACGTATTCGCTGCGACCTTCTCCGAGGTTCTGCCGCCTGAGTTCAAGCTGATCGACGTGACCATCGATGTCGAGGGGCGTACTGGCGGGGTGACCGTCAAGGGCTTCGCGGAAATGCAGGGCAAGCCGATCCGAAATCCGGTCACAGGCGCTGAGCACAGGGCGAGGATCGACCTTCCGAACGGCTTCGAGTACACGCTTGCCGAGATGGGCAGCGGGTCTTCCAAGACCTCAGGACCGATCGCGTTTGAGGTCAGTGACACGTACGGCCAGTTCGCCTACATCCACCTCAATAATCAGGGCGTGGTGCGTGCCTGAAGACGCTATCGCGCCGCTCCCAATTAGACTTCGCTCTTCAAGTTCCTCTACTCTTGGACTGATGAAGGCCGGAGGAGCTGCGAATGACTGAATGGGAAATCAAAGGCCGCGAGTTCGGTAACTGCAATTGCAACTATGGCTGCCGCTGCCAGTTCAATGTGCCGCCGACCCACGGCCACTGTCACGGGCTCGCAGTGTTCGACATCGAGCGGGGGCATCACGGCACGACTAGGCTGGACGGACTCCGCTCGTGCGGCATCTTTCGCTGGCCCAGACCTATCCATGAAGGCAAAGGCGAAGGCGTCCATATCGTTGACAGGCGCGCAACGCCCGCTCAGCGCGCAGCGCTCTTGCGCATTTTGCGCGGCGAGGACACCGAGCCCGGTGCGACCGTCTTCCAGGTGTTCTCCTCGACCTGCGATAGCTTCCACGATCCGATCATTGCCGACATCGATTTCGAGCTCGACGTCGATGGCCGCAGGGCGCGTGCCAAGATCACAGGCGTGGTCGATATGCGCGGCGAACTTATTCTCAATCCGATCACCGGCGCGGAGCATCGCGTTCGCATCGTGCAGCCTGACGGCTTCGAGTTTGCCGAGGCCGAGATCGGGCGCGCCTGGACCAAGACCGAAGGCCCGATCAGCTTCGAGCTTACCGATACTTACGGGCAATTCGCTCGCATCCATCTCTGCCAGAGCGGAATGGTCCGTGCGTAGCCATGGCGGCCGCCGCGCTCGAAACACTGCTTAGGCGAGACGGCATCGTCGTCATGGGAGCACTCGGCGCTCTCATCCTGCTTGCCTGGATTGCACTTTTTGCCGGCGCCGGCACCGGCATGGACCCCGGCGCCATGAGCGGCTGGTTGATGCCCTTCGCTCTACCGGCTGCCTCAAGCTCCCAATGGACGCCCGTTTATTGGCTCATCGCCTTCTTCATGTGGGCGGTGATGATGGTGGCGATGATGCTGCCGTCGGCCTCTCCCATGGTCCTGCTTTACGCGCGCGTCATACGTCAGGCCGAGAGCCAAGGGAAAGCAAGCGACGCGTCGGCTTCGGTCGCGGCCTTTGCGTCCGGGTATCTCACCTCATGGATTCTTTTCAGCGCGTTGGCGGTTGCGCTTCAGTTCGGGCTTGAACGCGTGGGCGCGGTCTCGGCGATGATGAACTCGCGCAGCTTTTTGTTGTCGGGGATGCTTCTCATCGCAGCCGGGCTCTACCAGCTCACGCCGCTCAAGGCCGCTTGCCTGAGCCATTGTCGCGGACCGGCGGCCTTCATCGCCGCTCATTGGCGTCCTGGCGTGGTCGGCGCTTGGCGCATGGGGCTCTCCCATGGCGCTTATTGCGTGGGCTGCTGTGCCGCGCTGATGCTGCTTCTCTTCGTTGGAGGCGTGATGAACCTGGTGTGGATCGCAGGCCTCACCCTTCTCGTCGCGATCGAGAAGCTCGCCCCATTCGGAGCGGTGACGGCAAAGGTAGTTGCAGTGGCGCTGATCACCGGCGGCGCGGCGCTCCTCGTGCTCGCTGCGGCCTGAGCAGCCCCGCTTGGAGCGCCCATGACGGGCGCTCCTCAAACGTGTGCGGTTAGCGCGAGTAGAACTCGACGACGAGGTGCGGCTCCATGATCACAGGATACGGCACGTCAGAGAGCGTCGGGATGCGGGTCAGCTTCGCCGACATCTTGTTGTGGTCGACCTCGAGATAGTCGGGCACCTGCCGCTCGGAACTCTGCGAAGCCTCGATCACCATGCCGGCGTCCTTCGCCTTGTCGCGCACCTCGACCACGTCGCCTTCACGGCAGCGATAGCTCGGGATGTTCACGCGCCTACCGTTGACCCGCACATGGCCATGGCTCACGAATTGGCGCGCGGCGAACACGGTCGGCACGAATTTTGCGCGATAGACGATGGCATCGAGCCGTCGCTCGAGCAGGCCGATCAGCTTCTCGGAGGTGTCGCCCCGCAGCCGCGCCGCCTCGTGATAGACGGCCTTGAACTGCTTCTCGGTGATGTTGCCGTAATAGCCCTTGAGCTTCTGCTTGGCTCTGAGCTGCTGGCCATAGTCGGACAGCTTGCCGCGGCGGCGCTGCCCATGCTCACCGGGGCCATATTCCCGCTTGTTGAACGGGCTCTTGGGCCGGCCCCAGATATTCTCGCCGAGCCTCCGGTCGATCTTGTGCTTGGCGTGAATGCGTTTCGTCATGCCTTCAGAACTCCAAAGTCAAATCAAGCTGTCTCGCGGGTATCTTGCCCCCGCGCCTTGCGACGAGAACCCTTGCTGGTGATGGCGACGGCCAGCCGGCATCTTCCCCGGCAGGACCTAAAGCCGAACAGGCTTGAGCTTCGCCCCGCTCTCTACACGCGAATGGCGGAAAGTGTCAATTGGAGCCGCCGTTGGCCGTTGCGGCCGGCGGAGCCGCCTGGGCCGCGGGAGGCTTGGCCGCCTGGGGCGTTTTGCCCGTTTGCGGCGCGGCCTCTGCCGACGCATTGGCAGCCACATAGGCGTTGATCGCGTTCGTCACCTTGACCTTCTGCTCCGGCGAGCAGGTCGGCCGCTTCGGCGCGACGATCTCGGTCTCGGTTCCAGGCGGATCCGCGGCCGCAGGCGCTGCGGGCTGTCCGTCCTTGGAGACCGGTACGGCACCGTTCGCCCCCGCGGGCGGGGGGGTGGCGGGGGCACCTTCCGGCTCCGTTTTGGTCGTGATCTTGATGCTGCCGGTGAAGTAGGAGACCGAGAACATATGGAGCGCGCTGATCATGAGCATCTGGTCTTTGCTCCAGACCTTCTTCGCCTCCTCGCTCTTCATCAGGGCCTGGAAGTTCGCGCGCTCGAGTTCCTTCAGATCGCAAACTTCGGCATAGGCCGAGCGTGTTGCCGTGCGAATGATGCGCCGCGCATCGTCGACGGGAATGACGAACTTGTTCGGGTCGCCCTTTTGGACCTTGATCGGCTTGCCGTCAGGCCCCGGATAGGCGTCGGGGATGATCGAGAGCGCGTAGGTCATCAGCACGCGGACGGCGCTATCGCTGAGCCCGCCCGACTTCTGCTCGCCCTCTGGAGCCGCGGCGGGTTTGGTGCGCTGGCCGAGTTCCTCGGCGACGGGCCTCACGCCCGTATCGTCGGCGGCCTTGAGCGGCGCCGCTACCAGTAGCGCAAAGACCGCGGCGGCCGCGGCCCCGCTCCACTGAATACACGCCCGTTGCATCAAAGCCCCCCCTTCCCGGTGGCGGAAGCTAACATCGTTTCCGGCCATCGCAATAGGAGAAACGGGGCGGAACTATGACACCTTATCGTCCTTGGCTCGACGGACGCGTGAGAGCGCGGCAACGATCCCGCGCCACGTGCGCACGTCCTGCTCGGTGGCACCCATGCGGTGGAACATGTTGCGGATGTTGCGCACCATCGAGCCGCGTTTTTCCGGCGGGTAGAGAAAGCCAGTGCGGTCGAGCTCGGATTCAAGATGCTCGAACAGGGCGAACAGCTCCTCGCGTGTTGCAGGGCGCGTATCCGGAAAGGCGATGCCTTCGGCGACAGGCCCGTCGAACTCGGTGACTCGGCCGAGCGAGGGCGCGGTGCTCTCGCATTTCAACCATTCATAGCCGAACAACAGCACGGCCTGCGGCAGGCTGAGCGAGGCGAAATCCGGATTGACCGGCGCGGTGAGAATCGCGTCGGCAAGGGCGATCGTGTCGTTGTCGAGGCCGCTCCGCTCGGGCCCGAAGAGGATTCCGGTCCGCTCCCCGCGACGCCCGCGCTCCTTCAGCTCGAGCGCCGCGCTCTCGGGCGAGAGCACCGTCTTAACCAACTCCCGCGGCCTCGCCGTCGCCGCGAGGACGTAATTGAGCTCGCCGATCGCCTGCTCGACGGTCGCATAGACCCTCGCCTCGTCCACAACATAGGCGGCGCCTGCGGCGGCATCATGCGCCTTCTCATTCGGCCAGCCGTCGCGCGGAGCGACGAGCCTGAGGTCGCTCAGCCCGAAATTCGCCATGGCGCGGGCGGCGAAGCCGATATTCTCGCCAAGCTGCGGCTTGACGAGGACGATTGCCGGCGCTCCCTTGCCGCTCTCAACTCTTGCTTTCATCGCGGAAGCACGATGCAATAGGGAGCCACCCACCGCAATGGGGCCGCGTTGGCGCGTCACGGGCTTGCCCTTCACGCGCCGGAGAGACGAAAATCGTGAACAAGATCAAGGTGACAAACCCAGTCGCAGACCTCGACGGGGACGAGATGACGCGAGTCATCTGGCAGATGATCAAGGAGAAGCTGATCTTCCCCTATCTCGACCTCTCGCTCCTCTATTTCGACCTCTCGATCCAGAACCGCGACGCGACTGACGATCGGGTCACGATCGACGCGGCGCATGCCATCCAGGCCTGCGGGGTCGGCGTCAAATGCGCCACTATCACCCCCGACGAGGCGCGGGTGAAGGAGTTCGGGCTCAAGAAGATGTGGAAGTCGCCGAACGGGACCATCCGCAACATCCTGGGCGGCGTGATCTTCCGCGAGCCGATCATCTGCAAGAACGTGCCTCGGCTCGTGCCCGGCTGGACCAAACCGATCGTCATCGGCCGCCATGCTTACGGCGACGTCTACCGCGCCACCGATTTCCGCGTGCCCGGCAAAGGCAAGCTCACCATCACCTTCACTGGCGAGGACGGCACCAAGATCGAGCACGAGGTGCACGAGTTCAGGGGAAGCGGCGTGGCGCTCGCCATGTTCAATGTCGACGAGTCGATCCGCGACTTCGCCCGCGCGAGCTTCAATTACGGTCTCGCCCGGAACATGCCGGTCTATCTATCGACCAAGAACACCATCCTCAAGGCTTATGACGGCCGCTTCAAGGATCTGTTCGCCGAGATCTTCGCCAACGAGTTCAAGGCCGAGTTCGATAAGCGGGGCTTGACCTACGAGCACCGGCTGATCGACGACATGGTGGCGGCATGCCTGAAATGGTCGGGTGGCTATGTATGGGCCCTCAAGAACTATGACGGCGACGTGCAGTCAGACACAGTGGCGCAAGGCTTCGGCTCGCTCGGGCTGATGACGAGCGTGCTGATGACGCCCGACGGCAAGACCGTTCTCGCCGAGGCCGCGCACGGCACGGTGACGCGCCACTATCGCCAGCATCAGCAAGGGCGTGCGACCTCGACCAACGCCACGGCCTCCGTCTTCGCCTGGACTGGCGCGCTCAAGCATCGCGCTAAGCTCGACGACAACGCCGAGCTGTTGCGTTTCGCCGAGACGCTTGAGCGCGTGGTGGTGGATACGATCGAATCCGGCTTCATGACCAAGGATCTCGCGCTGCTCGTCGGTGCCGAGCAGAGCTGGCTGTCGACGAGCGGCTTCCTCGACAAGATTGACGCCAATTTGAGGAAAGAGATGGCCGACCGCGTCGCGGCCTAACCGTGCGTCACAGGTCGGTAGGTTCGGGCTTGCGGGATGACGCAGCACGGGACTTGGCAGGCTTGGTCCGGGCGAGTTTCGTCGTGTCGTTCTCGCGCCGCGCGGCGGCCACTTTACGGACGCGATGCAAGATCTCCGGATGCCGGCGCGACAGGCGCGCGAAAGCCTGATTGTCTAGCACATAAACGCGGCACCGCGTCTTGGCGATGACGTCGTATTTGCGGCGTCGGTTCGCGAGCAGCGCCATCTCACCGAAGAAATCGCCCTCTTTCAGAATGGCGCGCTTGCCTGCGCCAAGCTCGACCGCGGCTTCGCCGCTTGCCAACAGGTACAAGCCGTCGCCCGGATCGCCCGCGCGGACCATGGGAACGCCCGGCATATAGGTTCGCGAGTAAAGCAGCTTGGCGATCTCGGCCACCTCCGCTTCGTCGAGTGTGGCGAACAGCGGTACGCGGGCCACCATTGACCACGTCACCACGAATTGATGGCGATTTGCTTCCTGGTTGAAGCCCGTGGCGAGAATGGCGATCGGCAGCGCGAACATGCCGACCCCAAGCAGCATGACCACGCCGCCCAAGAGCTTCCCCCACGGTGTGATCGGCACCGCGTCGCCATAGCCGATGGTGGTCAGCGTTGAGAGCGCCCACCAGGCGGCCGCCGGAATCGACCCGAACTTGTCGGGCTGCGCCTCCCGTTCGAGCATGTACATGCCGGTCGAGGCGAAGAAGAGCAGTATAACCATGATGAGAAGCGCACCGAACAGCGCTCGATTTTCGTCGGCAATGACCCGGCCGAGCGTCTGCAGCGCGGGCGAATAGCGCACGAGCTTGAGCAGGCGGAACAGCCGCAACACGCGCAAGATCCTGAGGTCGATGGGGAAAAGCCACTGCAAGTACCAGGGCGCAAAAGCCAGGAAATCGATGACCATGATCGGCCGGAGCGCAAAGTGCAGCCGCGCGCGCCAAGGCGTTAGCCGGCTCAGCGTCGGGATATCGACGGCGCTCCACATCCTCAAGATATATTCAACGGTGAAGATGATGACCGTGAAGACGTTGAGCGCGGCGAAGGCGGTCGCGTAGCGGACAGCGAGGTCGTTCACCGTCTCGGCAGCAAAGGCAACGGCATTGAGCACGATTAGGAGGACGATGAAGGCATTGACCACGCGGCCTGCGGGATGCGCGACCCCCCCGACTTCGAGGATGTCGTGGACCTCGCGCCGCCAACGCCGGTAGGCGGTCTTGGCAGCCATGCCTTAGGCGTGCCCGGCGCGGCGCTTCGCTTCGGCGGGGCCCTCTTCCGGTGCGACCCCTCCCGCGACCTTCGCCGCGATCGCATCAAGCGCCTGATCGGCGCGGGCCCCGTCAGGCCCCCCAGCCTGGGCAAGGTCGGGGCGGCCACCGCCCCCCTTGCCGCCGAGGGCCTCGGCGCCGATGCGGGCGAGCTCTACCGCGTCGTAGGTCCCGGTCAGGTCCGGGGTAACGCCGACGACGAGGCCGGCCTTGCCCTCCTCGCTCACGCCGACGACGGCAACGATGCCGGAGCCCAATTGCTTCTTCGCCTCATCGACCAGGCCGCGCAGATCCTTGGGCGCCACGCCGTGCACGGTGCGAGCGAGCAGCTTGACCTTGCCGAGATCGCGCACGCCCGGCTCGGCACCATCTCCGCCAGCGCCGCCACCGCCGAGGGCAAGCTCGCGCTTGGCGTCGGCCAGCTGGCGCTCGAGCTTTCGCCGCTCGTCGATGATGGCAGCAAGCCTCGTGATCATCTCATCGGGAGAGACCTTGAGCAGCTCGGCTGCCTCGCGCACCCGCTCGTCCTGGGCGGCGAGATAGTTCCGCGCAGCCTCTCCGGTGAGGGCCTCGATGCGACGGACACCCGAAGCCACCGCGCTCTCGCTCACGATCTTGAGCAGCCCGATATCACCGGTGCGTCTGACATGGGTGCCGCCGCAAAGCTCGATGGAATAAGCGTGGCTGGCCTTGGCGCTCTTGTCGCTCACGCCCATGCTGACGACGCGGACCTCATCGCCGTACTTCTCGCCGAACAGCGCGAGCGCGCCTTGGGTGATCGCGGCGTCAGGCGTCATCAGATGCGTCTCGACGACCTCGTTCTGCAGGATCATGGAATTGACGAGATCCTCGACCGCGCGGATCTCTGTGTGCGACATCGGCTTTTGATGGGAGAAATCGAATCTGAGGCGACCCGGCTCTACCAGCGAGCCCTTCTGCGCGACATGGGGCCCTAGCACCTGGCGGAGAGCCTCGTGCAGCAAATGGGTCGCCGAATGATGCGCGCGCGTCGCCGTGCGCCGCGCATGATCGACCTCGAGCTCAACGGAGTCGCCGACATGCAGCGCTCCCTTCTCGACCACGCCTACGTGGAGGAAGAGGCCGTGCAGCTTCTTATGCGTGTCTTCGACGGCGAAGACAGTGTCCTTGTCTTTCATCAGCCAGCCGCGGTCGCCGATCTGGCCGCCGGATTCGCCGTAGAACGGGGTCTGGTTGACAAGGACGACGCCGCGGTCGCCGCCTTCCAGAGTCTTGACGCGCTCGCCGTCCTTAACGAGCGCGACGATCTCGCCTGACGCCTGTTCCGTCTCGTAGCCGAGGAACTCGGTCGCACCGAGCTCCTCTTTCAGCTCGAACCAGAGCTTGTCGGTCGCCGCCTCGCCGGAGCCGGCCCAGGACTTGCGTGCCTCGGCACGCTGCCGCTCCATGGCTGCGGCGAAGCCCTTCGCATCGACGCCGATGCCGCGCGCCTTCAGCGCATCCTCAGTCAAATCGTAAGGGAAGCCATAGGTGTCGTAGAGCTTGAAGGCGACGTCGCCGGGCAGCGTGTCGCCGCGCTTCAAGTGCCTCGCCTCCTCGTCGAGCAGCTTCAGCCCGCGCTCGAGCGTCTCGCGGAAACGGGTCTCCTCGAGCTTCAGCGTCTCCTGGATGAGGCTCTGCCCGCGCTCGAGCTCGTGATAGGCGAGGCCCATCTCTCCGATCAGGGCCGGCACCAGGCGGTGCAGCAGCGGCTCCTTCGCGCCCAAGATATGCGCATGCCGCATGGCG
This sequence comes from uncultured Alphaproteobacteria bacterium, assembly GCA_963747175.1. Classification (GTDB taxonomy): domain Bacteria; phylum Pseudomonadota; class Alphaproteobacteria; order Rhizobiales; family Methyloligellaceae; genus Methyloceanibacter. Next base: position 124,885 of record CAVVDW010000011.1, read on the forward strand.
CGGCGCATGATGCGGCGGAGCACATAGCCCCTCCCCTCATTCGACGGCAGAACGCCGTCGGCGATGAGGAAGGAGGAGGCGCGTAAGTGATCGGCAATGATGCGATGGCTCGGCGCATGCACCCCTTGCGCCGGCACGCCGGTCAGATCGACGGAGGCCGCGATCAACGCGCGGAACAGGTCGATCGCGTAATTGTCGTGGGTGCCCTGCATCACCGCGGCGATGCGCTCGATCCCCATGCCGGTGTCGATCGAGGGACGCGGCAGCGCGACGCGCTCTCCCCCGGGGAACTGCTCGAACTGCATGAAGACGAGGTTCCAGATCTCGACGAAGCGATCGCCGTCGGCGTCAGCGCTGCCGGGAGGGCCGCCTTGGACGGTCGGTCCGTGGTCGTAGAAGATTTCCGAGCAGGGTCCGCAAGGGCCGGTGTCGCCCATCGACCAGAAATTGTCACTGCCGGCGATGCGGAGGATCTTCTCGTCCGGGAGTCCCGCGATCTTGCGCCAGAGCTTTGCCGCCTCCTCGTCGTCCTCATAGACGGTGATCAGGAGGCGCTTCTTGTCGACAGCGAAGTCGCGGGTGAGAAGCTCCCAGGCGAGCAGGATCGCGCGCTCCTTGAAATAATCGCCGAAGGAGAAATTGCCGAGCATCTCGAAGAAGGTGTGGTGGCGCGCGGTGTAGCCGACATTGTCGAGGTCATTATGCTTGCCGCCGGCGCGTACGCATTTCTGCGCCGAGGCCGCGCGCGGGTGCGCCCGCTTCTCCTGGCCGGTGAACACGTTCTTGAACGGCACCATGCCAGCATTGGTGAACATCAGCGTGGGATCGTGCCGCGGCACAAGCGGGGCCGAGGGGACGACCTCGTGGTCGTTCCTGGCGAAGAAATCGAGAAAGGTCGCGCGAATGTCGTTGGTGCGCGAGGGCCGCGTGAGGGAGGGCACGCTCGTGACCTCGTCATGTTCAACGACGGGATTTGCGCGCGAGGGTCTTCTTGGCTTCGCGGTCGAGGATTTGGCTGAGCTCATGTTGGCGTGATGCGGAGACCTTGTTGGCGCGGGGACCAGTTGAGCGTTTTACCAGACCCTTGTCGCCAAAGCATAAATCCCTTGCGAAAAGTCGCAGAACTTTTCGGGGGGTCATGCTCTAGCCGATGAGGCCTGCCCAAGACGCTGCTCTGGCCTTCCTTCCAAGGCTTGGCTCCCGCGCCAGACATAGGATGGGGAACAGGGCCTGGCAAGCGGCCCCTTCCCTGCCGAATCGCCGGCTCAGGCCCCGCGCTTGCCGCGCCGCGCGGCGCTACCGGAAAGCGGCGTTACGCCGTCGCCCTCGGCAAAGCCACCCGTGGCTAGGCCACCTGTGGCGGGGCCACCCGTGGCCGAGCCCTCGTCGCCGCCAGAGGCCTCGCCACCACCCCCTTCCAGGATCTGGCCGGCGAGCAGGCCCGCATTCTGGCGGATGGCGCGCTCGATCCTCTGGGCGGTCTCGGGATGCTCCTTGAGATAGGCCTTGGCGTTCTCGCGGCCCTGGCCAATGCGCTCGCTATCGAAGGAGAACCAGGCGCCCGATTTCTCGACGATCCCGGCCTTCACTCCGAGATCGACCAGCTCTCCCGTCTTGGAGATGCCCTCGCCATACATGATGTCGAACTCGATCTGCTTGAAGGGCGGGGCCACCTTGTTCTTGACCACCTTGACGCGGGTCTGGTTGCCGACCACCTCCTCGCGCTCCTTGATGGCGCCGATTCTTCGGATATCGAGCCGGACCGAGGCATAGAATTTGAGTGCGTTGCCGCCGCTCGTGGTCTCGGGGCTTCCGAACATCACCCCGATCTTCATGCGGATCTGGTTGATGAAGATCACCATGCAGCGGGACTTCGAGATCGAAGCGGTGAGCTTGCGCAGTGCCTGGCTCATCAGGCGCGCCTGGCTGCCCATTTGCATTTCGCCCATCTCGCCCTCGAGCTCGGCCTTGGGCGTGAGCGCCGCAACCGAGTCGACCACGAGCACGTCGATTGCGCCGGAGCGCACCAGAGTGTCGGTGATTTCGAGCGCCTGCTCTCCCGTGTCGGGCTGGGAGATCAGAAGGTTCTCGAGATCGACGCCGAGTTTCCGCGCATAGACCGTGTCGAGCGCGTGCTCTGCGTCGATGAAACCGCAAATGCCGCCCCGCTTCTGCGCCTCGGCCACGACATGCAGCGCGAGCGTGGTCTTGCCCGAGGACTTCAGGCCCGTAAATCTCGACGACGCGGCCGCGCGGCAGCCCGCCGATGCCGAGCGCGATGTCGAGGCCGAGCGAGCCCGTCGAGATCGCCTCGACCTCGACCGCCTTCTCGTTCTGGCCGAGACGCATGATCGAGCCTTTGCCGCAGCTTCGCTCGATCTGCGAGATCGCCGCTTCAAGCGCCTTCTCTTTATCCACTTCAGCTCCTTCGACGAGGCGCAGCGCGACGTTCAACATGGAGGGTCTCCCTTATTTCACAAGCGAGCTTCGAGTCGCAATTGGTGGTCTTACGCTCGCACCCTCGCCCGGCGTTCCGTTCAGCCTTTCACCGGCTCGTTGCGAGGCGAAGGTGCGGCAAGGACAATGTACACGTTTTGTTCTCTGTTCGCAATCTGTTCTTCTTGCCGCATGAAAAAAGGCCGCCTCTAGCAGCGGCCTCGAGCAGGGAAGCCGGGGCGCGGCGCGTGCCACCTTGCTCTAGCGATAGAGTTTGGCGCAGCGCGCGCACCAGCAATCGAACAGCCGGCACACCATCACGTAGCCCGGTTTGCAGAAGGCGTCGTAGCGGCAGGCGATCTGGTCGACCGGCGAATAATTCTTCGCCGCCCGAGCAAAGTCGGCAGCCGTGCCGACCATCGTGGCATCAGCCTTCCAAGCAAACGATCCGGCGGACAGCAGGAGAACCGCCGCCGCAAGCGCTAACGCGACCTTACGCATCTTTCCCTCCTATCGATCTTGCACCCCGACAGCCCCCGCGGATGCCGGACACGGTGCAACCCGTCATGATAGGTGGAAGACGCCTCCCGCGCCACGCACGTTGCGGCTCAGCCTGCGAATTGCTCCTTCCCCTGTGGCATGGCGAACACGCCCGGGAGATCGCAGATTGAGGCATTCCCTCACCGTCAGCGTGCCGGCGGCGCTCGCTCACTCGCTCAGGGCTTCCTTCGCCTTCGGCGCCGGCGCAGGTCTACCCTCGACCGCCTGGCGATAGCCGAAGCGGTCGACATAGGGCTTGAGCCGGTCGATCACCTTCCGCTTGAGCTTCTCGGGCAGCTCGTAGCGCGACACGCGGTGCTCCTTGCGCTCGCCGACGAATTCGCGCATCGGCGCATCGGCCTGCTCGAAGCCCTCGATGTCGAGCCGCCGATAGATGTCGCGCATCGTCGCGACAGGATCCTTGACGAAATCCTCGTAGCGAAGCTCGACCAGCCGGCCCTCGGGGATCAGATGTCGATCCTCCTCATAGTCCTCGGTCAGCCGCGCGAACATGTCGAGGATGTAGTCATCGAGCCAGGGATCGAGATGAGGCGGATTGTGCAGCCCTTGCACCGAATAGAGCGCACGCCAGAGCTTCACCGTGGAGGGAAACACGTCGAGCGGATTGCGCGCGAGATAGACATAGCGCGCGTCGGGGAAGAGCTTGGTCAGAAGCGGAAGCCGCGCGGCATTGGCCGGCGTCTTCATCACTAGCCGCTTTCCCCCATGCTTCACATAGAGCCGGCGATAGAGCCACATATAGGCATCGGCCCATTTCTTCTTGTCCTTCTCCGACACGCCCTTGAAGTCGAGATAGTCCGTGTCGGCGGGGCCGAAACGCGGCCATGCATGGGTGATGTAAGGCGTCCCCTCGCCCAGCATCATCATGGCGAACTCTTCTTCTTGCGGGCGATCGAAACCGACCGGAACGTCGTCTTGCGGGCGCTTCTTCGGCAGGAGCAGTTTCATCACTCTGTCGAGATGACCCTCGGTCAGGAGGAAATGGTGCGGGAAGAAGCACTCATAGGTCGTCGGGTAGGCGAGGTTCGGGTCGACCGAGAAGAGGTCGTGCAGGAAGGTCGTGCCGGTGCGCCAATGGCCGATGACGAAGATCGGCGGCTTGTCGAGCTTCACGCTCTCCGCGGCGCGGCGGTACTTCGCCTCAGAGACCCAGTAGAGCACCGAGTTCCACGGCACCCAGACAAACAACAGCAGCGTGTCGGGAAGGCAGTTGAGGGTGAACGAGAAGCGGCCGCGCTTGAACAGCTTCATCAGCGCACCGAAGCGCATACCGAACCAGAAATAGATCAGCCTTCCGCCATAGCGCTCGATGGTGAAGGCCGGCACGCGCGGCTTGGCGCGGCGTCTTCGTGTGGGCTTGTCGGCCTCCTCAGGGGGCACGACCTCGTAATCCGGCACGCGAAGTTTACTCCGTTGGTGGTGAGTGACTTCAGGCCCCGCGTGTAGAGGGGAACGGTGCTGAAGGGAAGCCCCTCTCCATTCTAACGGTGTCATCACCCGCGAAAGCGGGTGATCCAGTAACCAAGGTCCTGAGCAATTTTTGCCAAAGCAGGGATTACTGGATTGCCCGGTCAAGCCGGGCAATGACAAGACAATAGCCGGTCAGCCTTGCAGCGCGGCCTTCACCGCGGCGGCGAGCTCCTTCAGATCGAACGGCTTCTGCAGGAACATGAAGTCCTCGTTCTCGGCGAGATGCTTGCGGAAGGCGTCCTCCGCATAGCCTGAGATGAAGATGATCTTGAGGTCGGGGCGCTCGCGGCGGAGCTTCTGCATGAGCGTCGGACCGTCCATCTCCGGCATGATCACGTCGCTCACCACGAGGTCGACCTCGCCCTTGTGGTTGGCGAACACCTCGAGCGCCTCTGCGCCGGTCGTCGCCTCGAGCACGTTATAGCCGCGCTGGCCGAGAGCGCGCGCGGCGAAGCTCCTGACCGCGTCCTCGTCCTCGACGAGGAGCACGGTGCCGCGGCCCGTCAGGTCCTTCGGCTTCTCGACACGGCGCTCGATGATCTTAGCCTGCTCGACCTCATGCGCGCTCTCGGTGTAGCGCGGCAGGTACACGCGCATGGTCGTGCCCTTGTTCTCCTCGCTCTCGGCGAAGATGTAGCCGCCGGTCTGCTTGACGATGCCGTAAACGGTGGAAAGGCCAAGCCCCGTGCCGCGGCCGATCTCCTTGGTCGAGAAGAACGGCTCGAAGATCTTCTGCATCACCTCGTCGCTCATGCCGGTGCCGGTATCGCTCACCTCGATGAGCACATATTCGCTGGCCGGAATGTGCCGCTGGCCGAGCTCGCGCGATGTCGCCTCGTCGATATTGGCGGTGCGGATGACGAGCTTGCCGCCGTCAGGCATGGCATCGCGCGCATTGACGGCAAGGTTCACGATCACCTGCTCGAATTGATGTAGGTCGGCCTTGACCGGCCAGAGGTCGCGCCCCGGCTCGAGCTTGAGCTCGATATTCTCGCCAAGCAGTCGCCCGAGCAGAATCGAGAGCTCGGAGAGGACGTCGGCAAGCTGGAGCACTTGCGGGCGCAAGGTCTGCTGGCGCGAGAAGGCAAGCAGCTGGCGCACCAGCCCCGCGGCGCGGTTCGCGTTCTGCTTGATGTTCATGATGTCCTGAAAGGCGGGATCGGTCGGACGGTGATTCATCAGGAGGAAGTCGGAGAAGCCGATGATCGCCGTCAGCATGTTGTTGAAGTCATGCGCGATGCCGCCGGCGAGCTGACCGACGGCCTGCATCTTCTGGCTCTGCGCGATCTGCATCTCGAGAGCGCGCTGCTCGGTCGTATCGATGGCGTAGGCGATGACCGCCTCGCTCTCCCCTTCCGGCTGCTCGATGGGGCTCAAATAGATCCTGCCGCTCCGCTCGCCGCTTCCGGCAAAGGTGATGTCGACCGGATCGATCAGACCCTGGCGGGCGAAAGCAGCCTCGAGCACGCGGCGGAGCGCATGACGGCTCTCCGGCTCGATCAGCGTCTCGAGTCTCGTTTTGCGGCTCGGCTCGGCAGCGGCGTCGCCAAACAGGCGGACGAAGGCGGCGTTGGTCGCGCTGATGAAGCCTTGCGCATCGACGGTGGCGATCGCGATGGGCGCTGAGTGAAACAGCCGCGCGAATCTGAGTTCGGCGGCGCCGGCCTCCTCCGCCTCTCCAGGTCCGCGGGCAAGCACGAGCGCGTGCGCAAGCGCGCCAGAACCTCCGCGCGGGAGCCGGTGCAGGATGCGCACGGGAAGGCTGGTGCCGTCCGCTTTGACGAGGTCGATGTCGAAGCGCCGCGTGGCGCCCTGAATGCTGCCGCGACCAGCGCGCGAGATGAGCGCCGCGCTGTCCTGCGACATGATCTTAGAAAGCTCGAGGGGCCGGTTCGCGACCTCCGAGAGGTCGAGGCCGAGCCACTGGGCGAGCGTCGCGTTGAGATATTCGATATTGCCGTCGGCGTCGGCGGTGAAGAAACCAGCCGGCGCGCTGTCGAGATAGGCGATCGCCGCTTGCACCTTGGCGAAGCTCGCCTCCTCGCGCGCGCGGTCTTGGGTGATCTCGTCGACCTGCCACACCGTGAGCGCGCCTTTGCGGCCTGAGCGCGGATCGGGCGGCATGGGCTGGACCGCGATGCGGAACCAGCGCGGCGTGATCGAAGCGTCCTCTTCGCCCTCCCCTGGCGGCGGAAGGCGGAACTCCTCCTTCAGTGCGCGGCCCTGCTGTGCCGCCCGGGCAAGGCGAAAGATCGGCTCGGCAAGATGCGGGTTGCCGCCGAAGGCGCGGTCAGGCGACGGCACAGCGGCCTTGGTGTCGAGACCGAGCAGCGAGCGATAGGCCTCGTTCGCGTAAAGCACACGGCCCGAACCGTCGGCGATCAGAGCGCCTTGCGGCAGATTGTCGACGAAGGCCTTGGTGATGTCGTTGCGGGCGTGGCGCTGACCGAAATAGAGGATGCCGACGGCGCCTGCGAAGAGACAGAACACGCCGATGACGGCAAGGCCGGCGAGGATCGCGAGCACGAAGGGCTCGGCCATCTCGCGCGAGACCATGGCGAGCCCGACGGCGGCGACGGCCAGAGCGAGAGCAAGCAGAACCACGAGCCCAACGCTCCCGTCGCGTGACGGCAAGTCCGCGGCGGGCTCCGAATAGCGCATCGGCGCGTCGATATCGCTCATATGGCGGAAAATACCCGATTCGAATCGTCTTGGCCGGACATTGTCATGGAACGGAGAGGAGGCCCATGCGTCCTAAGGACTCCGATTTTCTCCTCATTGACGTGGTTAATGGGCTGTTAGCCGTAAGCAGGTAGGAACCATTGGCCATGACCTTCGACACCCTCATCCTCGCTGTCGCCGCGGGTCTGTTCGTGGTGGCGCTCATCGCCCTCACGGCGTGGGCGTTCAAGACCTTCTTCCCGGGCCGACGCAACGGGCTCATGCGGCCGCGCGAGCGGCGGCTCGGCGTGGTCGAGACGGCGAGCGTCGACCAGAAGCGGAAGCTGCTGCTCATCAGACGCGACGATGTCGAGCACCTCATCATCATCGGCGGCCCGGTCGATATGGTCGTCGAGACCGGCATCAAGGGTCGCCCGCATCTCGAGCCCCCGCTTGAGGACGTGATCATCGCCCGGAGCGAGACCCGACCTGCTCCCGATTTCAGCCAGAAATAGGGCTCCCAGAGCGCTCTCTTTTATGTTGACTGTGGCTAATTTGCCACATGCAGTTTCACTTGTCGGGGCCCGAAGATTGGGGTAAACAAATGCTTCGAGCTTACGGCCGCCCTGTGTTGTTGGGGCAGTGATTGAGGCGACGCCGGTACTTTCGACCGCTTATGCCGTAAGAACGCCGGCAGTTCCCTGCTAATGGTCCGACACCGACTGGCTCAGGCCGGTCATGTCAGTCCCCCAAACCTCTCCACTCCCCGCCCTCCAGCGGGGAGTTTTTTTATGTGGAGACAAGCCGTGCGCGCTGCGTTTCTGAGCCTCGCGTTACTGGGAGCACTCGTCGCGGCTCCGGCGAGCGCGGGCGAGATGCCCAAGGACTTCGTCTATCTCGCCGACATCGACCCGACCATCCAGCAAGACATGCGCTATGCCGGCGCAAACAATTTCTTCGGCAAGGTGGTACCCGGCTACGCGGCGCCCGAATGCGTGCTGGTCAAGCCTGCCGCCGAGGCGCTGAAGCGCGTCCAAGACGCGGTCAGCAGCAAGGGCTTCACGCTCAAAGTCTATGATTGCTACCGCCCGGCGCGCGCGGTGGCCGCCTTCGTGCATTGGGCGAAGGAGCCCGACGATCCGAAGGCGAAGATCGTCTACTACCCGAATCTGCCCAAGTCGGCTCTGTTCCCAGACTATATCGCCACGCGCTCAGGTCATTCGCGCGGCGCCACACTCGACCTGACGCTCGTGCCGCTCGATACGGCGGAAGCGAACGCTGTGGGCGCCGACGGCACAGAGCCCGAGCCCTGCACGGCGCCGCAAGTGAAGCGCGCGCCTGATGGCAGCCTTGCCATGGGAACGAGCTTCGACTGCTTCGACGTGAAGGCGAACACGGCCGCCTCGGGACTCACGGAAGAGGAGCGCGCGAACCGCGCGACCCTCGTCGAGGCCATGCAGGCTCAAGGCTTCAAGAACTACCCGAAGGAGTGGTGGCACTATACGCTGGAGGGAGAGCCCTATCCCGACACGATCTTCGACTTCCCGATCACGCCACGACGATAGCTCATCGGCCTGGTCCGTCATCGGAACGTGCCTCCGCGCAGCATCGTTCTTTCGTCATGCAAGAGAGCGCGGTTGAGCTACAAGGCAGCACGTCGGCACGGCCGTTCGCGCGACCGGCCTCAGCTCTCATCGAAACCTCCATCCCCGCTCGACTTGACCGGCTCGGCTGGGGCCGGTTCCACACCGTCGTCGCCGTGGCGCTCGGCGTCACCTGGATCCTCGACGGGCTGGAAGTGACCCTTGCGGGGGCCGTCGCGGGGGCCCTCAAGGAAAGCTCCGGACTCGATCTTTCCAATGCCGAGGTCGGGCTCGCGAGCAGTTTCTACCTTGCGGGCGCGGTGCTCGGAGCGCTGCTGTTCGGGTGGCTGACCGATCGGCTCGGACGTAAGCGGCTCTTCTTCATCACGCTTGGCGTCTACCTTGTGGCGACCGCTTCCACGTCTTTCGCCTGGGATTTCACGAGCTTCGCCCTGTTCCGCTTCCTGACCGGGGCAGGCATCGGAGGCGAGTACACGGCCATCGCCTCATGCATTCAGGAGTTCGTCCCGTCGCGGTACCGAGGCTGGACGGATCTCGTTATCAACGGCAGCTTCTGGATCGGCGCGGCTCTTGGCGCGGCCGCATCGCTCGTGCTCCTCGACCCAGAGCTGTTGCCACCCGACCTCGGTTGGCGCGCGGCTTTCTTCATCGGCGCCGGGTTGGGGCTCGTCATATTGGCAATGCGCTCGTCAATTCCCAAATCGCCGCGATGGCTGATGATCCACGGAAGGGTCGATGAGGCCGAGGCCATCCTCGACGCCATCGAGGATGGACACCGAAGGCGCGGTCACCATTTGCCCGATGAAGAGCTCGTGACATTCCGTCTGCACCCGCGACGTTCCACTCCGCTCGCCGAGGTCTGTCAGGCGCTGTTTCTCACGCATCGTCGGCGCACTGTTGTGGGCCTCAGCCTGATGGCGGCACAGGCCTTCTTCTACAACGCCATCTTCTTCACCTACGCGCTGGTGCTCACCGACTTCTACGGCATCGGCTCCGCACAGGTCGGCTGGTATCTGCTGCCGTTCGCCGCCGGCAATTTTCTCGGACCGCTCTTGCTTGGCCGGCTGTTCGACACCGTTGGGCGGCGCATCATGATCGCCACGACCTACGCGCTCTCCGGTGTGCTGTTGGCGCTAACGGGCTCTTTTTTCGCGGCGGGCATGCTGTCGGCGCCGACGCAGACAGTCGCATGGAGCATCATTTTCTTCTTTGCCTCGGCGGCAGCGAGCTCGGCCTATCTCACGGTCAGCGAGACCTTCCCGCTCGAGATTCGTGCGTTGGCAATCGCCTTTTTCTATGCGGTGGGCACCGGAATCGGCGGAGTGGCGGCGCCGTGGCTGTTCGGCGTCCTGGTCGACACCGGCTCGCGAGCAAGCCTGTTCGGAGGCTATCTTTTGGGTGCGAGTTTGATGGTCGGTGCCGCGCTCATCGCGTTCCGCTTCGGCGTCGACGCCGAGCGCAAGCCGCTCGAAGCCGTGGCCAAGCCTCTCTCGGCCGCCGACTACTCGTCGCGGTAGACGCGCTCGCGCCGCTCGTGGCGCTCCTGCGCCTCGACGCTCAGCGTCGCGATCGGCCGCGCATCGAGGCGCTTCAGGCTGATCGGCTCGCCGGTCTCCTCGCAATAGCCGTAGGTGCCGTCGTCGAGCCGCGCGATGGCCGCGTCGATCTTGGCGATCAGCTTGCGCTGGCGGTCGCGCGCTCTGAGCTCGAGCGCCCGCTCGGTCTCCGAGGTCGCGCGGTCGGCGATATCGGCATGCTGAGCCGAAATCATCCTGAAGATGCTGCAGCGTCTCCTTGGTGGAGCGCATGATCTCGTCGCGCCAATTCATCAGCTTGCGGCGGAAATAGGCCCGATGGCGCTCGCTCATGAACGGCTCGTCTTCCGAGGGCCTGTAGTCGTCAGAAATCATTTTTTTCTTGGCTGCCCGCATGAAGTCTTTTCCAGGCGCATCATCTGTTCCGTCATTGGGCGCGAAAGCCCCGCCCCCTTGAACCGGCTCGCTGAGGATCAGCAGTCCCCGCCGGGCAGCCACGTATTTACGGAAGCGAGTCAACAAGTCAAGACGGCAGACTTGGCTTGACAGAAACGCGTGCAAGCGGCAGCCGAGTCATTGCAATTCCGTCATATTTCAGGAGTTTGGGTTGCATCGGCCAAGCCCATTTCTTGGGCAGCGAGCGGTTGCTTCCGCGGGCGCGGCTCGGCGCGCAACTCTTTCGCGCACCGAGCCATCGCGCTATGAGGCGCAGGGCCTTTAGAGGGGCGGCGCACGAAAGGACATTGGCGAGGCGTGCCGATCCCCACCTATACCGACGGCATCGCCGATGCCTTTCGCAGCATCGGCGAATATACGAGCGGGCTTGCCGCCCCGACCGTAAAACTCGGAGTGACTGGCCTCGCCCGCTCGGGCAAGACCGTGCTCATCACCGCTCTCGTGCATAACCTCATCGCCGGCGCGCGGCTCCCCTTCTTCGATGCGGCCGCCGAAGGGCGGCTCCTACGCGCCTATCTCGAGCCTCAGCCCGACGATGCGTGCCGAATTCGACTATGAGACGCATCTCGCCGATCTCACCGCCTCGCCTCCGCGCTGGCCGGAGAGCACGCGCCGCATCAGCCAGCTCAGGCTGACGCTCGAATATTCGTCGCGGAAATTCTGGAAGCGGCAGCTCGGCCGCGAGCGTCTCCATATCGACATCGTCGATTATCCCGGCGAATGGCTGCTCGACCTGCCGCTGCTCCGCATCGACTATCGCGAGTGGTCGCGGGCAGCGCTCGAGCAGGCCGGCGCGCCGGATCGCAAGAAAGTCTCCAAGGAGTGGCGCAAGGCGCTCGCCGAGATCGATCCCGCGGGCCCCGCCGACGAGGCGCTCGCGGCGAAGCTCTCGAACCTGTTCAAGGCCTATCTCACCGAGGCGCGATCAGACCAATACGCACTCTCGACGCTGCCTCCAGGGCGCTTCCTGATGCCGGGCGAGCTCGAAGGATCGCCTGCGCTCACCTTCGCCCCGCTCGATACCGGCGAGGAGGCGGGCTTTGCGCGCGGTTCGCTCTGGTGGCTCATGGAGCGCCGTTACGAGGCCTACAAGGCGCATGTGGTGAGGCCGTTCTTCCGCGATCATTTCACCCGGCTCGACCGGCAGATCGTGCTGATCGACGTGCTCGCCGCGCTGAACGGCGGAGCGGAAGTGGTCAGCGATCTCGAGCGCGCCATGACCGAGATCCTCGAATGTTTCAGGACCGGCGCCAACACATTATGGTCGAGCCTGTTCGCGCCGCGCATCGACCGCATCGTGCTTGCCGCCACCAAAGCAGACCATCTGCATCACCAGAGCCATGACCGGCTCGAGGCGATCCTCGCCAAGCTCACCGGACGAGCCATGGCGCGGGCGGAATTCACCGGCGCCGAGATGAAGGTGCTGGCGATGGCAGCGGTGCGGGCGACACGCGAGGGCGAAGCGCGGCGGAACGGCGAGACGCTCCCCTGCATCGTCGGCTATCCGCTTCCCGGCGAGACGATCGGCAAGCGGACCTTCGACGGCAACGAGGAGTTCGCTATCTTCCCCGGCGACCTGCCCAAGGACCCCGAGCTCGCGCTGAAGGGCTGGCAGACCGAGCACGGCGGGATGCGCTTCGTGCGCTTCCGCCCGCCGAACCCTATCCCGCTCCCTTCCGGTGGGTTCGCCCCCTTCCCAAATATCCGGCTCGACCGCGCGCTTCAGGCGCTGATTGGAGATCGGCTCGCATGAGCAAGAAGGAGCACAGGAAACCCGCGGCCTTCCGCGTGGAGGACGTCGAAATCTTCACGCCGCCGGTCACGCTTGAGCCGGGAGATGCCGAGGCTGCGCCGCAGCCGGTGGCCAAGGCGCGAGCGATGCCCGATCTTGGGCGCGGGCTTCGCTGGGGCAGCATCCTGTTCGGCGCGCTCGGCGGCCTGGTCGGCCTCATCGCCTCGCTCTGGCTCTACGACTGGACGGTCTCGCTCATCGCGCGCGACGACTGGATCGGCTGGGTCGCGGTCGCTCTTCTCGTCGTCGTTCTTTTCGCGCTTCTGATGATCATTCTGCGCGAGGTGGCGGGGCTCGCGCGGCTCGGCCGGCTCGGCAAGATCAGGCACGAGGCCGACGCGGCCGCGCGGCAGAACGATAAGCCGCTTGCCATCGACGTCGCCGACCGGCTGAAGCGGCTCTATGGCGCCCGCAAGGACCTCGCCTGGGGGCTCAAGAGGCTCACTGAGCATGAGCACGACATCATGGATGCCGGCGAGCTGATGCGGCTCACCGAGCGCACGCTTGTCGCCCCGCTCGATCCTTACGCGCGCACCATCGTCGCCGCATCGGCGAAGCGCGTGTCGGTGGTGACGGCGGTGAGCCCGGGTGCGCTGATCGACATGGCCTTCGTCGCCACCGAGAATCTCCGCATGCTGCGGAGGCTCGCGACGCTCTACGGCGCGCGGCCCGGCACGCTCTCACTGCTTGCGCTCGCGCGCATGGTGGTGACGCATATCGTCTTGACCGGCGGCATCGCACTCGGCGACGACGTCATCCAGCAAGTGATCGGGCACGGGCTTACTGCCAAGCTCTCGGCGCGATTGGGCGAAGGCATCTTCAATGGCGCGCTAACCACGCGGATCGGGATCGCCGCGATCGATGTGTGCCGGCCCCTCCCCTATATCGAGGTCCAGAGGCCCCGCTTCCGCGAACTCGTCGCAGAGGTGGCCGGCGTCACCTGAAGCCGCGCTCGCTCTTTATTGGGCATGATCTTATCGGAAAACCGGTTTCCACTTTTCCGGATCATGCTCAGCCCAACAACCGGCAGCCGTCGACCGCGACCTGCTGCGACTGACCATCGTTGAATTTGAGCGTGACGGTGATCTTGTCGGCGCAAGCGAGCCCGCCGACGCTCACGCGGAAGCCTGTCTTCTGCTCGCTCGAGACCTGCATCTGCGGCATGACCGCCGGCGTGTTGAAAGCGTAGGCGACGGCGACGATCCGCTGCTTCACCTCGGCGGGAGCGTCGATCCAGAGCTCGAAATGGTAAAGCGGGCTTCCCCGATCCTCGCCCTTGATCTCGGTTGCCTTCGCCTTCACCCAGCTCTCGACCTCGCCGCTCGCGGGAAGATGCACCGGGGCGATCTTTGGAGCTGGCGGTGACGCAGGCATCTCGGCCGCCGGGACGGCAGGCGTTATCGAGGCCGTCTCGGAAGGCGGCGGAAACGGCTCGACCGCATCCCAAGGCAGCTCCTCCCTCCCTTTGGCGTTGGGAGAGAAGGCCTTTTGCGGCGGATCCTTGCTCTCATCGTCAGATTTCGCCTGCTTCCAGGGCGGGTCCATGGGAATCTCGGCGAGGCCCGCGAGGTTTGGTTCACCCGTAGAGGCGGCCGGTGCCTCGGGCTGAGGCGAAGGACGAGGTGCTTCGGCGATCTCGCCCGCCTTGGCGACGACGGACTCGCCGCCCGGAACCGGCTGCGCGCCCCCACCCTCCTCCGCGAAGGGAACGAGCAGGAGACCGGGTACGCCGATCGCGCCCGCGCGAAGCGCGAGCACGGCTTCGAACGTGAGCAAACCCGCCACCAACGCTAGACTGATCGTGCGGGCGCCACGGTGGTTGACCAGGGCACGAATGTTACGACCCGCCAATACGCCGCGAAAAAACGCGCGGGAAACCCTCACGCGAAGACTTAGCATAGCGATATTGATCGCCAAAGGAAGCCCGGTCCGGGACGCGCCATTTGCCGCGGCCTGCGCAACCCAGGGTCGCGACCGCTCGGTGGATAGCGGGGATAAGCCTTTCATCTCCAATGCGCGCGCAGGCCTTTGCGTTATGCTTTTCCCTGTGGGCGGCTCCTACTGTGGAACGGTGCCGGCGGAGAAATCCGAAGGCATCGGAAAGCAGGCGGTAAAGCTCACAAGGCAAGGCAAGCCTGGGGTCGTCCATAGCCATGGACGGCCTAAGGCGGAGGGGCGCGCAAGCGCGAAGTGCCACGGTCTTTCGGCGTCGCCGCAATACCGTGAGGCGGAGCCGAAGGGGTGCTCCGCGCCGCAAGTCCCACCGCCGAGAGGTTCCAGCCCGGCCAGGGCGGGAGCCGCGTCGTAGCAACGCGACGTAAAATAAGGACCGTGGTCAGGTCACGCCGCCGCTTTGCGGGTAACCGTGAGAGCCGAGCGCGTGACTAGAGACCGAAAGGTCTCGCGGTTGCCGGACTGATCGTCCCGAACGGGCGTGAGGCTCGACATCGCACAGGGAGGCGGGGCCCCAAAGCTCCGCCTTTCCTTTTTCTCGCCCCTTTTCCGCCTCCTGCCTCCTCTTTAGCCGGCGCCTCACCATCGCTAAGATCGCGCCCGCCATGAGAGGGATGCCGAAGACCACGACACTGAGGAGCGCCATCGCGTGCGCAGCCCTGCTTGCTCTCGCCGGCCTCATGGGCTGCGGCGCGGTCGAGAAGATTCGCGGGCCGAGCGTCAGCGAAGGCGCGACCAGCGACAAGGAAGCGCGCTACGTCTCGCCGGAGGATCCCCTGGCGCGGCCGATCCAGGTCGGCTGGACCGTTGCGCGCGCGAGCCATTGCGGATTCGTCTTCGATCCGGATGAACTTCGCGCCAACTTCCTCGCCTCTGAAGCGGGCTTAGGAATCCCGCCCGACCAGATGCAGAAGATCGAGCACGCCTACGACTACACGCGCGACTCCGTGCTCGCCTCGATCAAGGACGATCCCGGCTATTGCAACAAGGAACGGACGGCGGCGATCAGGCGCGACCTGAACCGCTATCTCGCCGGCGATTATTCGCCGACGGCGCGGATGGCGCAGTAGAAGGCTTAAGGCCTCGCCCCGTCGGCCGTAAGCGGACGAGGAATGGCGAGTATGGCGCGTGGCTCGCCAGACTTCGCTCCCTCGCCCTCTTTGCCATATTGAGGTTCCGACCTGACCGTCTCGGCAAGCGTCATGAGAGCCGGCTCGTCGGCTTCGCCGGCGAGAAGGTAGGCGATGCCGTCCTCCGACCAAGCCACACTGCCGATCCCGCCATAGCGCTTGAAGGCCGGAGCTTCAGACGCCCGCGCTCTTCTTCTCGTAGAGCGAAAGCGGAGCGCCGCTCGTGCCGAGATAAAGGAGCTGTGCGAGAGGCTCTTCGCCAGCGCGCAGCAGCTGCGCCCGCGCGAAGCGATAACCTTGCGCGTCGAGATTTGGCAGCCTGAGGCCGGGGCCGATCGCCTGGCTGAGCTGAAACGCGATGAGGTCGAGATTGCCTTGGCTATCGAGACCGACTTCGAGGCTCTCGCGGCTGAGCAGTCCTTGCGCGCGCGCGGCGGTCTCTTGCCATGACGGCGCGAGACTCCCCGTGTACTCGGGATCGGTGACACCTGAGGACGTGCGCGCGAGCTCGGGCATGCTGAGAGGCCAGCCGTAACCGGCGATCATCAGCGCAAGAGCGGCAGCGAGCCCCGTGCCCGCCAACCCGACCTTCACCGCCGTCGCCCAAGGCACGAAGAACCCCGGGCGTTCGGGCTCGGGCTTCGCGACTTCCAGCTCCTCTCCGGCGAGGATCGCATCGAAAGCCGCCTCGAGCCTGCCATGCGCATCCTTAAGCGCCTCGACGCGCCGCGCGATGACGTCGTCCTGCTCAAGCACCTTCTCCACCGCGCGGCTCTGCTTACGGGCAAGCTGTCCGTCCACATAAGCCACGAGCAATTCGTCACTGAGCTCGGTCATGACAGTTCTCTCGGATAGAGCGCTGCGATGCTGGCACCCACTTGTGGCTGACCGGCTGCGCTCAGCCGGTCGGCGAACATGGTGCTGATGCGGATGAGGCGCGCGGCGATCATGTCGGCAGAGATGTCGAGCACGCGGCCGGCGTCGACATAGTCGAACCTCTCACCATAGACGAGGAGCAGCGTGAGACGCTGTTGCGCGGGCAGGCTCGCGAGGAAGCTCGTCGTCGGCGCATCGCTGTCATCGCCGATGAGCTCGGCTAAGCTTTCCTCGTTGACCCTCGCCTGCCCCATCGGGTCGGCGTGATCGCCGAGCTCGGCGAGCCACTGGCGGTAAATCTCGGCGAAGGCCCAACCGTCGAGCGCTCTCCCCCTCTGATAGCGATGCTGCTCGGCGAGCATGAAATGAAGCGCGCGACGAAGGAGCGCGGTCGCCTCCTTCCGCTCGCCGACAAGGAGATCGGCGAAGCGCTTGAGCCGCGGCAGCATGGCGATGAGCCCCGGCCGTATGGAATCATGGAATTCCTCTGCCCACACCTTGCCAGTCCCCCGCCCATTCGCGTGAGTGCCGGCTACGCGGGAACATCCCACGCGAATCAAAAGGATAGCATATTTGCGTGAGGTCCGAGGCGGCGCCCGCGCGGAGCTCGTAAAAAGCTCTTGCTTTGAGCGGTAAGCTGCCCAATCTTTGCGCAAGCACGGGGGTTTTCGTCTATGTCAGTCGTGCCCCATAGGTCCGATCAGATTAAGTCCAAGTCCGTCGAGCCGCAGCGCGCGAGTCTCAAAGAGCGCGTAGCAAGAGCAAAAGCCGGGACAAAGGACACGACGAAGAGCGCGGGTGGCATCGGCGCGTGGTGGAAATCTATTGTCGGCGGTAACCCGGCGAAGACCGCAGCGCAGGCGCAAGCTAGCGCGGCGAAGACCGCAGCGCGGGCGCAAGCTAGCGCAGCGAAGACCGCGGCGGATGCGGCGAATGCGGCCAAGAGGGCAAAGGCCGCCGAGCGCATCGCCCATCTTGCCGACCAGACCAGAGCCCAGACCTCGCACGCCGTCGCCGCGGGCAAGGTCGGGCTCGAGCGCGCCGCCAAGATCGGACGCGAGACGGTTCTTCCCGAGCTCGAGCGCACCGGCGCCAAGCTTAGGGAGCGCACGCGCCCCGACCGCCTGAAGAGCGATTATCGCGAATATCTCTTCCGCCTGCATGAGCGCGTGCTCGACCCGTCAACCGAGCAGCTCTTCTTCAAGCCGACCATGAATCCGGTCGCTCTCAGCACGTTGACCATTCGCGGGCCCAATCGCGCGTATGGTCACGACTACCGGCCGACGCCGTGCAGCATTTTCGAGTGGACAATGGCGGCGATCGACTACGATTTCTCGCGCCTGACCTTCGTCGACTACGGCGCGGGCAAGGGGCGCGTGCTGTTGCTCGCCTCGGAGCATCCCTTCGCGGCGGTCGGCGGCATCGAGTTCGCCGAGGAGCTGCACGACGACGCGGTGATGAACATCGCGCAGTATCCGCGCTCGCGCATGAAGTGCCGCAACGTCGAGTGCGTGCTCGAGGACGCGAGCACGCTCGGACCGCCAGAGGGCGAGTCGGTCAACTATTTTTTCAATCCATTCTCGCGGGAGGTCTTCGCCGAGGTGCTGCACAACCTCGTCGTCTCCTATCGCAAGCGGCCGCGCCGGCTCTATCTCATCCTCATCGATCCGGTGGCGACCGATCTCGTCGATGAGAGCGGGGTGTTCGCGCGTCTTCAGCTCCCCTTCCCCGAGAGCCTCAAGGTCAAGCTGTTCAGCCCCTACGAGATCGCGCTCTACCGCTCGCTCGCCTAGCAGCGAGCGCGAGGCGCATCACTTCACGCCGAGCTTCTTCTGCAGGCTCGACGAGGAGGTAGTGTACTGGAAGATCAGCTTCTTGTCGGGATAGACATATTTGTGCGCGGCCTGCGCCATCAGCGCCGCCTCGTGGAAGCCTGACAGGATGAGCTTGAGCTTGCCCGGATAGGTGTTGATGTCGCCGATGGCGAAGATTCTGGGCTCGCTCGTCTCGAAGCGCGCCGTGTCGACCGGGATCAGGTTCTCCTCGAGATTGAGGCCCCAATCGGCTACCGGACCAAGCTTCATGGTGAGCCCGAAGAAGGGCATCATCACATCGGTCTTCTGTTCGAAGGTGGTCCCGTCGGTGCCCTTGACCGTCACCGAGGAGAGCTGGCCGCCCTCGCCGTGAAGCTCAGTGACCTGGCCGAGCTTGAAGCTGATATCGCCCTTCTCGACGAGCTCGAGCATCTTCTGCACAGAAGCCGGCGCCGCGCGGAACTCCGATCGGCGATGGAGCAGCGTGAGCGATTTGGCCACCGGCTGCAGATTCAAGGTCCAATCGAGCGCTGAATCGCCGCCGCCGACGATCAGCACGTCGCGGTCGCGGAAGGCATCCATCTTGCGCACCGAATAGAAGACGGAGGTGCCCTCATATCGCTCGATGCCGGGAAGCGGCGGGCGCTTCGGGGTGAAGGAGCCTCCGCCCGCGGCAATCACCAACACCTTGCATTCGAACACGGTGCCGATGTCGGTGGTGAGCCTGAACGCTCCATCCAGGCGCTCGAGCGTCTCGATCCTCTGGCTGAAATGGAACTCGGCGCCGAACGGCTTGATCTGGTCCATGAGCCGATCGGTCAGCTCCTGACCCGTCACCACGGCGATGCCGGGGACGTCGTAGATCGGCTTCTCGGGATAGAGCTCGGCGCATTGGCCGCCCGGACGGTCGAGGATGTCAACCACATGCGCCTTGATGTCGAGCAGACCGAGCTCGAACACGGCGAAGAGGCCGACGGGCCCTCCCCCCACGATCAGAGCATCAGTCTTGATCACGTCGCTTGGCATAACTTCCGCTCAGAACTGCTTGTCGGGAATGCGGACCACGAGCCCGTCGAGCTCCTCGGTCACCTTGATCTGACAGGAGAGACGGCTCGATGGCCTGATGTCGAAGGCGAAGTCGAGCATGTCCTCCTCCATCTGCTCCGGCTGGCCGGTCTTCTCGCGCCAAGCGTCATCCACGTAGACGTGGCAGGTGGCGCAGGCGCAGGCGCCTCCGCACTCGGCGGCGATGCCGGGGATCGAGTTCTTCACCGCGGCCTCCATCACCGTCATGCCAGGCTCCGCCTCGACGACGCGCTCCGTCCCATCGTTCTGGATAAAGGTGATCCTGGCCATGACATTGGCGCGCGAGGCGATCGTCCTAACATCGGGGGCTCCGGACAGCGGCTTGAGCTCGCGCCCGAAGATGAGCGCGAGAAGGCATGCCCGCTCGCGGCCCGTGCTCTATAGGGCAATTGGGAGCGAGACTCCAGGGCCTTCGACAGGCGGTCCCAGGAGGTCCTTAGCGGTCCTTGAGCAGCGACCTGATATAGGCGTCGGCCTCGCGCAAGGAGGTGTCGATCTCCTTGATGCGCGCCTCGCGGGAGCGGGCAAGGGCCTCGCCGGCAAGGGGCTCGACGCGCTCGGCGGCTTCGGCGACGCGCCAGGCGCCGACGGCGCGGGCCGAGCCTTTGAGCGTGTGGGTCAAGTCCTTCCAGTCCTTGTCGGTCGGGCTCCGCTTCAACTGCTCGAGATAGACGAAGGATTGGGTGCAGAAGAGCTCAAGCACCTCTCGCTCGAGATCGCGCTCGCCGAGCGTATAGCGCGACAGATGGACGAGATCGACGGGACGGGAGGAGGCCTTGCGGCCTTCGATCGGCTGCCCCGCTTCAGCCCATGAAGCCATTTCGCTTGCCATGGTCCGTTCTAGCTCCCCTTGCCTGATCGAGCGACTATCCCCTGTGCTCCTGGCCGCCGATTGGGACGCTTTTTTGTTGCAGTGCAGAAGGACCGAGGGCGATTATGTGACGTCTCACCCTGGAATGCTGTCACCTTCCTGCAACCAGGCATTTTCGTCTACGCGATTCTCAGCCCCGGCACAGCCAAAATTGCCGAATGATCCGAAAAGGTTAAGGCGCGTAAACCATACTGACCGATTAAACTTTTTTTAGCCCTAAAAATTCGTTAACGATGAAGGGAGAGGGGGAAATGCGTCGGGGGGCCTTCCGGATACTCTATCCGGACAACAGGCGCCTCGGCTTAGACGCATCGCGCCTGCTGCGTAACGGGTCTTCGGGGGCGCGCAAAATTCTCTCAATGATCTAGTCGGTGCGAGGAACGCGTTATGGCGCAAGAGCAAGCGAAAACGCCACCTGCGGGGGCGGCGGAAGGAGCCAAGGACGAACGCAAGTCCGGTCTTGAAGGTCTCTTCAGACCAGCCGACAACAAGCCCGGGGAGGCTCCAAGTCCAGAGCGCAGCGCCGAGCTACCGAGACGATCCACCCTTGCCGAGCGGCTCAGGGCCGAGCAGCGCAAGCGCGAAGAGCAGCCGAAACGCGAGGAAGCGAAGCGCGAGGAAACCAAGCGCGACGAGATCTTCAAGCGCGATCGCGGCGGCGACGACGCGAAGCGCGACGAGATCCTAGGCCGTCGCGAGCCGCGCGAGCCCGCCGAGCCCCGCGAGGAGCCGAAGCTGGAGGACGCCAAGCCCCCGCTCGAATTTGCCGAGACGACGCCGCCTCCCGCCGGAGGCGCCGCTCCGAAACAGCCATTCACGCGCACGCGCCGCCCCGCGGGCCCTCCCCCGCAGCGCAGGCTCGCGCCGCCGGCCAATGACGATCTGCCCTCGATCGGTGGGCTGATCTTTGCGTTGCAGCAGCGCCCGGCCCGCACGCCCTTCATGATGGCGCTCGTGGCCTCGGTGGTGTGGTTCATCATCGGCGGGTTCTTCGCCTTCGGACTCATCTCGTCCCAGATCGCCGCGGGCGGCGTGTCGGGTCTGGTCGGCAGCGCTTCCGCACTCACGGCAGCCGTCGCCATCCTCGTTCCCATCACCATCTTCTGGTTCCTCGCGCTGCTCGTTTGGCGCGCGCAGGAGCTCCGCCTCATGGCCTCGGCGATGACCGAGGTCGCGGTCAGGCTCGCCGAACCCGACAAGCTTGCCGAGCAGTCCGTCGCTTCGGTCGGCCAGACCATCCGCCGCCAGGTCGCTGCCATGAACGATGCCATCTCGCGGGCCATCGGCCGGGCGAGCGAGCTCGAAGCCATGGTTCACAGCGAGGTCGCGGCGCTCGAGCGCTCCTATGGCGAGAACGAGATCCGCGTCAGGACGCTGATCAGCGAGCTCGCCACCGAGCGCGAGGCGCTTGCCAATAACAGCGCGCGGGTCAGCGATGCCTTGAAGGGCGTGGGCGCACAGGTCGCCCGCGACATCGCCGCAGCCTCGAGCACGATCGACAAGAAGCTCGCCGAGCGCGGCACTCAGCTCACCGAGCTCCTCGTGTCCCGTTCGAGCGAGGCGGCCGAGCAGTTGCATAAGGCTCAGTCGCGCGTCACCGACGCCATCCCCGGCCTGCTCGATCGCCTGAGCAAGGAGCAAGGACGTCTCTCGCAGGTGATCGATGGCGCAACGCAGAACCTTGCAGCTCTCGAAAGTGTCGTGGTGCAGCGGACCACGTCGCTGGACAAGACCATGAAGGAGCGTACCGAAGCGCTCCAGGGCACGCTCGCCGCCCGCATCAAGGGCTTGGAGACTTCGGTCGCGCAGGGCGCGATCCTGCTCGACAAGACCATGAAGGACCGCACCGAGGCCTTCACAGCCTCGATGAGCCAAAGTGCCACGGGCCTCGACAAGACGTTGAAAGCCCGGACCGACGTGTTCGCGGCCTCGATCGTGCAGGGAGTCAATCTCTTCGATAAGACCCTGAAGGACCGCTCGGACGCGCTCGTCGGCACCGTCGCCCAGAACGCCGTCCAGCTCGACAAGGCCTTGAAGGAGCGCACCGACGCGCTCGTAGGAACGATCGGCCAGGGAGCCGTGGTGCTGGACAATACTTTGCGGGAGCGGACCGAGGCACTCACGCAAACGATCGGCCAGGGAGCCGTGGTGCTGGACAATACTTTGCGGGAGCGGACAGAGGCACTCACGCAGACGATCGGCCAGGGAGCCGTGGTGCTGGACAATACTTTGCGGGCAGCGGACAGAGGCACTCACGCAAACGATCGGCCAGGGCGCGGTGGCGCTCGACAGCACGTTGAGGCAGCGCACCGAGGTCCTCACCAACACCATCGGCCAGGGCGCGGTCGTGCTCGACAATACGTTGAAGCAGCGCACCGAAGGCTTCGTGCAGGCGGTCGGCCAGGGCGCTGGCGGGCATCGACAGGATGATGAAGGACCGCACCGAGCAGTACACCAATCTCGTCTCGCAAGGCGCCGTCGTGCTCGAAAAGACCATGAAGGACCGCACCGAGGCCCTGACCGGCACCATCGCGCAAGGCTCGGTCCTGCTCGACAAGACGCTCAACGACCGCATCGGCCATTTCAACGCCATGGTGGATCAGCGGGCGCGGCTTCTCGACAAGGAACTTGGCGATCCACAACACCTTCGCCAACGCGCTCGATCAGCGCGCGGGAGCGTTGGACAAGGCGCTGCACGACCGCACCGCTCAGTTTATTGGCGCGATCCAACAAGGGGCGAGTCGCCTTCGACAGGGCCTCGCCGAGCGGGCCGAGAGCTTCGCAAACTCCCTGCTCCAGCGCGTGCGGGCGCTCGAGACGCGATCACCCAGCAGACGGGCTCGCTCGACAAGACCATGACCGAGCGGACGCCGCAGGCCGTGATCATCCGCGCTCGCCGAACGGCTCACAGGCGATTGAACGACCTTCAGCCAGCGCATCGAGCGAGGCCGACCGGATGCTCGGCGAGCATGCGCGCCAGACGCAGCGATGCCTTCGGCAAGCAGACCTCACAACTCAATCAGGTGCTCGCCAACAATTCGGCGATGATGCAGCAGACGGCGAACCAAGTCGGCGCGCAGTCCAAGGAAGCCGTAGGCGTGCTCACCAGCCAGACCCAGACGCTGCGCGAGGTGTCGCGCGGCCTGCTCGACCAGATCCACGGCCTCACCCAGCGCTTCGAGAACCAGGGCCAGGCGATCCTCACCGCCGCTAAGGCGCTCGATTCCTCGAACACCAAGATCGACTCGATCCTCGAGGGCCGGCATCAGGCGATCATCGCGCTCCTGCACACGGTCAACACCAAGGCGCAGGACCTCGACGGCATGATGCGCTCCTACGCGGGCATGATGGAGAACACGCTGGCGCAAGCGGAGCAGCGGGCGAAGCAGGTGGGCTCGGCGCTCGCCCGCGACACCGCAGGCCAGGCGCAGGCGGCGCTCACCCAGATCGAGCGGCTCCGCGAGGAGGCACAGTCTCACACCAACCGCGCCGTCGCCGATCTCAAGGGCAGCTTCGAGCAGATCATCACCCAGATCGGGCGGCAGCTCGAGCAGATGCGCGGTCAGTTCGATACTACCTCGCGCGGCATGCACGAAGTCGCGCAGAAGACCGCGACCGACCTCGATGGGCTCCGCCAGGAGATGCAGAAGCGCATGGAGACGTTGCCCGAGCAGACCGCTCAGACGACGGCCGCCATCCGCAAGGCCCTCGACCAGCAGGTGAAGGAGATCGAGGCGATTGCGCCCGTTCTGACGAAGGCGGCGACGCAAGCCGTGGCGCAGGCCGCGCCCGCCCCGCCTGCACCGATGCCGTCGGCGCCCGTGCAGGGCGGCGGGGCCGATCCCTTCCGCCAGCCGCGCGGGGGCCAAGGGCTGCCACCCTCAGGCGGTTTCGATCTACCGCCGGTCGCGCGTCCGGGCGGCTTGCCGCCGCGGGAGGACGCGAGGCGGCAAGGCAATGATCTCCCTCCGATGCCGAAATTCGATGCGAGGGGCCGCCCGGCCTCAGGCGGTGGCGCGGAGATGGACCAGGTCACCAATAGCCTCGCCCAGCAGCTCGGCGGCGCGTCCTATAGCCCACAAGGGGGCGGCGGCCGCGGCGGTTTCGGGGTGAGCGATACCCCGGAGCAGAACTATGGCGGCGGCCAGAGCTTCGGCACACGGGGCGTTCAGCAAGCCTCCTCCCCACTCGGCGGCGGCAATCAGCTGAGACTCGATGAGCTCGCGCGCGCCATCGACCAGCGCACCGCGTCCGAGGTCTGGTATCGCTTCAGGTCAGGAGACCGCGGCGCGCTCGGCCGGCATATCTACAGTCTCGACGGCCAGGCCACGTTCGACGAGATTTCGCGCCGCTACGACCGCGACCCGGACTTCCGTTCGACCGTCGATCGCTATATCGGCGATTTCGAGCGGCTACTCGGAGAGGCCGAGGCGAGCGATCCAGAGGGACGCATGCTGCAGAACTATCTCGTCTCGGAGACCGGCCGCGTTTATCTCCTGCTCGCGCATGCGAGCGGCCGGCTCCGCTAGCCTCAAGAGGTTAGCCTCAAAGAGTTAGGCTCCCCCAAGCCTTAGCCCCCCGCCCTCCCTTCAAAATGAGGCGGGGGGCAAATGTTTTTGGGGGGTGGGGTCTTGTCATTCCCGCGAAAGCGGGAATCCAGTAGTCACTGCCCAAGCATATCTCAAAGATCGGCGGCTACTGGATTACCCGGTCAAGCCGGGCAACTACAACCCCGTGAGCCAGCTAAGCGTGGCGGGAGGCGACCCAGGTGGTCGTGTCTTGCAGGACCTCGGTGAAGCCCTGGTTCAGGGCGGCGATGGCATCGCCCGGCGCATCGGTCGCCGCCGGCACACGCGCGCTGAAGCTCTTGGTGGCAAGCACCTTACCCGAGCTCACGTTGACCAGCTTGGCGAAGATCTCGATCTCGGCGATGGCCTTGCCGCTCGATACGTCGATCTGGAAAGAGCGCAGATCGGTGGCGAGCGCGTATTGGCCGTTGCTCGCGCTCACCGTTCTGACGGCGCCCGAATTCTGGAAGGTCTCGATGATGCGCGCCTGCACGAGGCGCGGCAGCCGGTCGCTCCACGCCACGCCCTTGTAGTAGGAGACCTGGTCGGAGCTCGGGCGCACCATGAGACGGTCGGTCTCAAGCGCGTGAATCGCGGTCGGCTCGTAGACCACGAGCTGCCACGATGCGGGCTTCGGCGTACCGGCGAAGGAGCGTGGGGCGACGAGGTCGTAAGTAGTGGGCGGCCTAGAACCGGCGGCAAGCGCGCAGCCGGCCAGGGCGAGGCAAAGCAGGCCCGCAGCAAGCGTTGGCGCCGACCGTGACATTGCGATGGCCCCCCTGACAGGAGTCACCCTATTGTGCCCCAAGGGTGGGTTATTGTCCCTTGGGAGTGTATTCCGGGACCTGGTTTCCACCAAGCAAAAAACCTTTTGGATCAGCCTCTAGCTTCTCCAGAATGCGGTTCAATGTGACCGCCGTGCGGCGTCCCTCCTGCATGAAGGCGCTGAATTGCTGGAGGCTGTCCTTCGCCTGGCGGGTCAGCCCATCCATGTTGTCCCCCAATGAGACTTCGAGCTTGCCGGACAGCGTCTTGAAGTTGTTGGCGCCGTCCTTCACGTCGCTGATGGCAAGGGCGATCTCGTCCTTCTTCGAAGCCAGCATGGAGGTAACCTGCTCCACATTGGTGACGGTGGTATGGATCGATTCCTGATTTTCCGCGACGAGGTCGTTCAGCCGCTGTAGCAACGCATTGGCGTTGTTCATCACCGCGGGCGCCGCGTCGAACAGCCCCTGCCCGCCGCCGGGATCGGCCTTGATGGTGGGAATCGGGTCGGCGTCGGTCGCCACCAGGAAGGGCGAATCGGGCGTGCCAGGGCTGATCTGGATGCCGCTGCCGCCGGTCAAGCCCATCGACTGCATGCTGGCGCGGGAATTCTCGCGCACCGGTGTGCTGTCGCCAACGCTGATCAGCACGTGAACTTTGCGCGCGTCGTCAGGATCGAGCGAGAAGGACTGCACCTCGCCGACCTTGAGGCCCTGAAAGCCGACGCTCGAACCCGTCGTCAGCCCCGACACGGAGCTCTCGAACACGACGTAATAGCGTTTGCCGCCGCCCGCGAAGTTGCTCATCCAGAAGACGAAGATGAAGGCAAAGGCGAGCACGCCGAGAACAAAACCCCCGATCATCAGATAGTTGGCTTTGGTTTCCATCCGACCGGTTCCTCAAATCGACATTGGCGACACAACTAGGCGGAAATCGGTATCTTCGGCCTTTCCCCGGGAGAGGCGGCGCGAGCGCGCTCCCCGCAGAAATATTCCTTGATCCACGGGTGATTGGGCTGACGCTGTAGTTCCGTGGGCGAGCCGGTGCGCACGATCTTCTTGTCGGCGAGCACGGCCACCCTGTCGCACACGGTGAAGATCGTATCAAGGTCGTGGGTCACCATGTAGACCGTGAGCCCAAGGGTCTGCTGCAGCTTGCGCAGCAAATGGTCGAAATCCGAGGCGCCGATCGGGTCGAGGCCCGCCGTGGGTTCGTCGAGAAACACGATCTCGGGGTCGAGTGCGAGCGCCCTGGCCAGCCCCGCGCGCTTGCGCATGCCGCCGGACAGCTCCGAAGGGAATTTATGCGCGGCGTTCGGCGGAAGCCCGACCATCGACAGCTTGAGGAAGGCGAGATCGTCCATCATCGCTTGCGGCAGGTCGAGATGCTCGCGCATCGGCACCTGGATGTTCTGCAAGACGGTGAGAGCGGAGAATAGCGCGCCGTCCTGGAACAGGATGCCCCAGCGCTTCTCGATCTCGAGGCGATCTTGCGGCGAAAGCGTCTTGGCGTTCTGCCCGAACAGGCCCACCTCGCCCTTGTCGGGCTTAACGAGCCCGGTGATCACGCGCATCAGGACCGACTTGCCCTGACCCGAGCCGCCGACGATGGCGAGGATCTCGCCGCGATAGACGTCGAGACTTAGCCCGTCCCAAATCTGCTGGCTGCCGAAGCTCTTGGCGAGCCCGCGCACGCGGATCAGCACCTCGCGTCCGTTCTCGACGATCACACCCCGATCCCCGACAGGAACATGGCAAAGACGGCATCCAAAATTATCACCAGGAAGATCGCCTTGACCACGGCGCTCGTCACATGCTTGCCAAGCGACTCCGCGCTGCCCTCGACTTTCAGGCCTTCGAGGCAGCCGACCAGCCCGATGATGATGGCGGCGAACGGCGCCTTGATCATGCCGGCCATGAAATGCTGGTAGTCGACCGCCTCGTGCAGCTTGTCGAGATAGTTCGTAGTATCGAGGCCGAGCACGGCGAAGGCCATCAGTCCGCCGCCGGCAAGCCCCATGATATCGCCGAGGAAGGTCAGAAGCGGGAGCGCCACCACGAGCGCGAGCACGCGCGGCAAGACCAGCGTGTCCATCGGATCGATACCGAGCGTGCGCATGGCGTCGATCTCCTCGCGCATCTTCATCGAGCCGATCTCGGCGGTAAAGGCCGAGCCCGAGCGGCCGGCGACCATGATGGCCGTGAGCAGGATGCCGACCTCGCGGAGCGCCAGGATGGCGACCATGTTGACGGCGAAGGGTTCCGCCCCGAATGGCTTCAACTGCACCACGCCCTGCTGCATCACCACCGCGCCGATCAGGAAGCAGATCAGCGCGATGATCGGCACCGCCCTGAAGCCGGCATGGTCGAGATGGTGGACGAAGGAGGTGCGGCGGAAGCGCCAGGGCTGGCGGATCATGCGGCCGAGCGCGGCGGTGACCTCGCCGAGAAAGGCGGTGAGCTGGATGGTGTCGCGCCACACCCCCGTCACCGTCTTGGTCATGTCCTCGAGGAATTGAGTGAACGGGTTCGGCTTCTCGATCGTCGGGCGCTCGGCATTGCCGCGCTTCTGCACCTCCTCGATGAGAACGCGGAAGCCCTCGGTCGCTCCGGCATAATGGGTGCGGAGCCCGCTCGCCTGCCAGGCGGCCGCCGTCCGCTGCAAGAGCCAAGCCCCCGCCGTGTCGATCTCGGCGATGCCGGCGATGTCCATCTCGCCGGTGAAATCGGGCGTGGGCGGGATCGGCACGCGCAGGCGCTTCAGCGCGGTGTCGAGCCTGACGGCTTCGGCCACGGTCCAGGCGCCGGTCGCGATCAGGCGGAAGGTCGTGCCCCTGAGCTCGACGCGGAAGCCTGGCGCGCGGGCCTGAGTCGGGAGGACAAGCTGATGGTCGCGCTTGAGCATTTAAGGGCTTAATTTGCCGGATGAAGGTGAAAGTCGATGCCTTCTAGAAAGGCACTGTTTTTGAACGAAAATCCAGGAGAAAGAAAGGCGTCATGGGAGGCCGGTTGAAGCTTTCCGTAAGCATTGAGCGCTTTCCCATCGCGGGCGGATTCACCATTTCCAGGGGCTCCAAGACCGAGGCTATCGTCGTGGTCGCTTCGATCGGCGACGAAACCCATTCAGGGCATGGCGAATGCGTGCCCTATGCTCGTTATGGTGAAACTGTCGAAGGTGTGGTGGCCACCATAGAGGCTTGCGCGGGCCCCATCGCGCAGGGGCTGAAAAGGGGCGAGCTTCGATCGCTATTGCCTGCGGGAGCTGCACGGAACGCGCTCGATTGCGCGTTCTGGGACCTCGAGGCGAAGCGATCGGGCAGGCGCGCGGACGAACTTGCAGGACTTCCGCCGCTCCATGCCGTGACGACGGCGTTTACGCTGTCGCTCGGCTCGCCTGAGGCGATGGCCGCAAGAGCGCGCGAGGCGTGCCACTACCCCCTGCTCAAGCTCAAGCTCGGCGGTGACGGCGATAAAGAGCGCATGAGAGCGGTACGCGAAGCGGTGCCTCAGGCGAGGCTCATCGTCGATGCCAACGAAGCCTGGCAACCCCATGACACGGAATCGCTTCTTGCCGCCGCTTCGGCCGAAGGGGTGGAGCTGGTGGAGCAGCCTCTGCCAGCGGGAAATGATGGAGTCCTCGCCGAGATCGAAAGGCCAATCCCCGTCTGCGCCGACGAGTCCGTGCATGACAGCGCGTCGCTCGATGCGCTTTCGGCGCGCTACGATGCGGTGAACATCAAGCTCGACAAGACCGGAGGGCTCACCGAGGCGCTTCTCGTCGCGGGGCGCGCGCGGGGACTCGGCATGAGGATTATGGTGGGGAGCATGGTCGCGACCTCGCTCGCGATCGCCCCTGCCCTTCTCGTCGCGCAAGGCGCCGATTGGGTCGATCTCGACGGGCCGCTCCTGCTCGCTCGCGATCGCGCGCCGGGGCTTAGTTACGCGGGCGCCCTCGTCTCTCCGCCGCCACCCGCGCTCTGGGGCTGAGGCTCCGGCTCACATCATGCCGCAGGCGCCGCCCAGCAACTGGTTAGCCTTCTCTTTCTGTGCATCGCTGAGCACGGCATAGAGAGCCGTCGTCGCGGGCTTAAGCGTTTTCAGGCTTTCGACCATGGACTCCATGGCCTTGATGCGCATATCCATGCGGTCCAAGGCGCTGCCGCTCCCCATGGTCTTCATCATGTCGTCGTGCATGCTCTGCATGGCCGTTTGCTGCGCCCTGACCGCAGCCGCATAAGCCTCCCACGCAGAAGCTTGGGCATCAGTGATGCCGAGGTCGGCCTTCATATAAGCAAGCCGGCCTTCCATCATCGGCACCGAGCTCATCATCATGCCGTGCATGCCGCGGCCCATCATGCCGCCGCCCATCATCGAGCAGCCGCCCATCATGCCGCCTTTATCGCCCATCATGCCGCGCATGTTGCCCATCATGCCGCCGCTCTGACCCATCATCCCACCAGGGGAACCGCCGCTCTGCCCCATCATGCCGCCCTGCCCCATCATGTCGCCAGGGCCGTGGTCATGATCCTGTTGGGCCATGGCGGGAAACGCGGCCACGGCAATCGCTAAACTGCCTGCAAGCGCCAATCCGTTGAGCATATGCATTGCTTCCTCCTCGCAGGGACTTTTCGACCCTGCTCCAGTGTTGAAGCGAGACTATAGACCCTGAAGCCATCCCGCCTTGAGACGATCAACCGCCGAAACTGCGGCCAAAAGTCGGGTTTGGTTTAACAAATCCCTTGCCGTTCGTGGCTAAGCTCCGCGCTCACGCCGAATCACGTTAGCCTCACCGCCATGCCGGAACCTGCCAAAGACGGCACCAGACCTTCACCAGCGGAAGCCCCTCGCCGGTCGCTTGCCGAGGCCTATGCCGCGATCGAGGACGCTCTCGTGGCCACTCCGCGAGGACGCTGGTTTCTCGCCGAATACGCCCGCCGCAACCGCACCGCAGAGACCGAGATGCTGCTCGAGGCGATCGCCAAGCTCGAGGCGGCCGTGCTCAAGCCCCAGCAGAAGGCCGCGCCCTGCGGCGTGTTCGCCGAGCTCGTCGACATGAGCGAGGCCATCGCGCGGACGCGCCGCGAGATTGCGCAGATCAGGCCGCCCTTCCAGTTCGACAAACAGCTCGTCAGCGCGACCGAGGAGCTCGATCACATCGTCGAGGCGACCGAGAAGGCGACCTCGGACATCCTCGCCGCGGCCGAGGACATCCAAGAGGTCGCCTGGACGCTGCACGAGCGGGGAACGGACGTCGAGCTTTGCGACAAGATCGATCAGCGCGCCACCGACATCTACACCGCCTGCTCGTTCCAGGACATCACCGGGCAGCGCACCGACAAGGTGGTACGCGCGCTCCGCTTCATCGAGAGCCGCATCAACGCGATGATCGAGATCTGGGGCGTCGACGACATCGCCTACAAGGTGGACGACATCGCACGCAGGATGCAGGCCTATGCCGCGACCTCGCCCCGCGAGGAAGCGCATCTGCTGACCGGACCCCAGGGCAGAGGCAAAGGCCTGAAGCAGGACGATATCGACCGGATGCTGACCTCGCGCGAGCAGAGGTCGGGAACCGCCGAGGGGCGCGAAGCGCCGTCACCGCCGCCTTCGGGGCCGCGCGAGGATGAGCGACGCTTCGAGCGACCCGATCCCCTGACATTCGCGGAGCTTGAAGCCGTCAAGCGGGCCTCGCTGTTCGGCTAGTCCAGGATTTTTCTCCCAGTCTTATCAGTGCTTTACAAGAAAGTTGGGCGATTTTTGCCCGCCCCCCTTGAAGCGCAAAAGTCCCTTTACCATCTGTAAGGGGACGCGAATTCCCCCAAAGCGTCCCCCAAACTGACGCATGAGAATGTGACGGCCCGGTTCCCCCCCAATCGGGCCGTCTTCTTTTGTTTCTGCTTCTGCGGCGCGCGCTTGCCGCGCCAGCGGCGGAATCTGGGGCGCCGCTCGGGCAAGCCCAAATTATGCGCGATGAGCATGTTCTCGATGAACTGCCGCGCCGAGTTCTCCCAACTGTAAGTGAGTGCGTGCGACCTCGCGGTGGCCCGGTCGAGCTTGAGCGCGGCGAGTGAGGCCGCCCGGAGGTCAGAGCCGAGAACGCCTGCGCGCGGATCGGTGATAACATCGCGTGGCCCGCTCACCGGATAGGCTGCCACCGGAACACCGGAGGCGAGCGCCTCGAGCAGAACGAGGCCGAACGTATCGGTGAGGCTCGGAAAGACGAACACGTCGGCCGAGGCGTAGGCCTGCGCAAGCTCCTCGCCCTCCTTGTGTCCCGGGAACACCACATCAGGATAGGCCCGCATCAGCTCGCCGGCCTGCGGGCCGCTGCCGATGACGACCTTGCGGCCAGGCAGATCGAGATCGAGAAAGGCCTTGATGTTCTTCTCCACGGCGACGCGGCCGACATAGAGGAAGACCGGCTTCTCGCCATAGAGGCGCACCTTGCGCGGCCTGAACAGCTCGGTGTCGACGCCACGCGACCAGGGCATCAACCGCTCGAAGCCCCGCGCGGAGAGATCGTCGGCGACCGACTTCGTGGCGACGAAGGTACCTGCCGCGCCGTTGTGGAAGCGACGTTGCAGCGCGTAGCACCACTCCTCGGGGATTGGCAGCCGCGCCGAGACATATTCGGGAAATCGCGTGTGATAGCTCGTGGTAAACGGCCGGTGCATCTTGCGGCAATAGCGCCTCGTCATGAGCCCGATCGGTCCCTCCGTGGCGATATGGATGAAATCGGGGCGCACGGCATCGACATGGCGGGAAATCGCGCCAGGGGTGACGAGCGACAGTTTGATCTCCGGATAGGTGGGACAAGGCAGCGTGTGGAATAGGTTTGGCGCAAGGAAGCTCACCTCGCAGCCCTGCTTGGGCGCCTCGAGAGCGAGCCGCTCATAAGTGCGCACCACCCCATTCACCTGAGGATGCCAGGCATCGGTCGCGACCAGCACCCGCATCAGGCGGCAGCCTCGAGCTCCTCGACAAGGCGTTCGGGCGAACTCATGCCCTTGGGCGTGTGCGTCCAGCGGATGATCTCGAACACCCCCTCCTCGGTCTCGGCCACTGCAGTGCAGCTTTCGACCCAGTCGCCGGTGTTGATGTAGATCACCTCGCCCACCTGACGCATCGCGGCATGGTGGATGTGGCCGCAAATCACCCCTTGCGCCCCGTGGCGCCGCGCCTCCTGCGCCAGCGCCGTCTCGAACTCGCCGATATAGTTCACCGCGCGTTTGACCTTGTGTTTCAGATAGGCCGACAGCGACCAGTAAGGCATTCCGAACCAGCGGCGCAAGACGTTGAAATGAGTGTTAGCCCACAGCGCGAGCTCGTAGCTCCAGTCGCCCAGGAGCGCGAGCCACTTGGCATAGCGCACCACGACGTCGAACTCGTCTCCATGGATGACGAGGTAGCGCCTTCCGTCGGCGCCGACATGGATGGTATTGCGCTCAATCGCGATGCCGCCGAAATGCACGCCGCAGTAGTCGCGCATCGCTTCGTCGTGATTGCCGGGAATGAGCACGAGATCGGTGCCCTTGCGCACCTTGCGCAGGATCTTCTGCAGCACGTCGTTGTGGGATTGCGGCCAATAGATGCCGCGCCTGATGCGCCAGAAGTCGACGATGTCGCCGATGAGATAGATGTGGGAGGCGTCGTGGCAGCGGATGAAGTCGAGGAAGGCTTCTGCCTGGCAGGCCTTGGTGCCCAAATGCAGATCGGAGACAAAAAGCGCTCGGTAACGCCTCACCCCCGGCTCATGCTGCACGTCATCATCCTGTGTTTTCAACACGATGAAGCGGGACTTAAAGTGATTTTGTTTCAGCGATGTGACATGGGCGCGGTGCGGTGGTTAACGGCGGCGTGACGAGCGGCAACGATCTCAAGACGCGGCTTCACCAGGCGCTCGGCTCGCGCGTAGTCGAGGCAAGGCCGCTTGCGGTCGGATTCGGGCTCACGGGACTCGAGGTCACGCTTGCCGACGGACGGCGCCTCGCGGTCAAGGCGGGAGAGGTGAAGCGCGGCGAAGCGAACGGGCTCGAGCTCGAGGCGTTCATGCTCGGCGAGCTTGCCCGGCTCTCAGAGCTTCCGGTGCCGCGCGTGCATTATGCCGCGCGCGATCTCCTCGTCATGGACTTCATCGAGAATGACGGCGGCGGCATCAGTGGGAGCGTTCAGCGCCACGCCGGCGAGCTGATCGCGAGACTGCATGGGATGCCGCGCGAGCTTTTCGGCTATTCGCGCGACACGCTGATCGGACCTCTCGCCCAGCCCAATCCTGAAGCGCGGGCTTGGGTGCCATTCTTCCGCGAACACCGCTCCTCTACATGGCGCGAGAAGCCCATCGCGAGGGAAGCCTCCCCTCGCCGCTCTTCAAGCGAATCGAGCGGCTGGCGGAGCGGATCGAGGATTATCTCAGCGAGCCCCGATTCCCGAGCCTGCTGCACGGCGACCTCTGGACGGGGAACGTGCTGGTCCGCGAGGGGCGCATCGCAGGTTTCGTCGATCACGCCATCTCTCGCGGTCACCCCGAGATCGAGCTCGCCTTCACCACGATGTTCGGGACGTTCGGAGAGGCCTTCTTCGAGGCCTACGAAAACCTCATGCCGCTAGAGCCCGGCTTCCATGAGATCCGGGCGAGCCTCTACAATCTCTACCCGAGCCTCGTGCATGTCAGGTTGTTCGGAGCGGGTTATCTCGCGGCAATCGAACGCGCGCTCGCGCGGATCGGTCTCTGACGCCTGCTGGGCAAAAAAGAACCGGCCCGGGCATCGCCGGGCCGGTCTTCCCTGCGAAACGAGCCGAGCTCCAAAGGCATGGCCTTTACAGCGGGCGTCGGCTCGCCCCCCCATCTTGTTCCTGAGCTTCAGGTCCCTCTAAGCTTCGCGCGCCCTTCGTTCGGTAATCTGGAACTAGGCCCCCCAGCCCCGTCCCCCATTCATGCTGCAAGGCTAGCCTAGCGCTGTGTCGTGCTTCAACATTGCGCAAGGGGCTCGGTGCAGATCGGCCAGCGACTGTTGCGCAAATGCAAATGGCTTATTTTCGAGCTTGGAAAATCGCCGTCGGAATCAAATTTTCTAATTATAGAACAATTGGTTATGCCCCCATC
Organism: uncultured Alphaproteobacteria bacterium; assembly: GCA_963747175.1. GTDB lineage: Bacteria > Pseudomonadota > Alphaproteobacteria > Rhizobiales > Methyloligellaceae > Methyloceanibacter. The sequence continues at coordinate 159,565 of CAVVDW010000011.1, forward strand.
ATGAGGCCTCGTTGCGATGCAACCGAGAAAACGGGCTGCCTCTTTAAATTGCATTTTTTGTCTCGCGAGACCGAAAACTTTATGCGGACTTGTTGCAGTTCGGCAACGGAGCGGTCGGCAGGCCCATAAGTGATTTGCGCCGTCCCGCAGCGGAGCCCCGACGATCCTGAGAATCATCGAAGAATCAGAAGGAAAGGGAGCTGCCGACACTCGGGCATGCGATTCGCCCCGATCGGCGCTCGCCTTTGAACCAGGCCCTCGCTCGAGGGGCCTTTAGTCGGCCTAGCGATGCAGTGCCACGCTCGCCGCCTGGCGATAGGTGCCCGACTTGGGGTCGAGCTGGACGATATTGATGGTGTGGCGCGAGCCCGAGACGTTGATGCTCAGGCGGCCTGAGAACTTGTCCCCGCTGATGACCGCATGGACCGTGTTCCCGCTCGCGGTCCCGCTCACGCTGCCCGCGGCGTCGTACGTCGTCTCGCTCCAGGAGCCGCTGATCTTGCCGCCGCTATAGGTGAGCTTTGAGCTGGTGTTGAACTTGTAGTCGGTGCCCGCACAGCGCATGTTTTGGGTAACGGCGCTACCCGCCACGTTATAGGTGACCTTGCAACTCACCTTCTCTGGCGCGCCCTTGCCGGGGGCGATCGTGCCGCCCCCCGACCAGTATCCGCTCAACAGATCGAACGGGTTGCCCGTCCCTTTCGGCGTGGCCTTCTTCGTCGCCGATTCGGCCGGCAACGACACGAGCGCCACAAGCAGAAGCATCAGGACCGGCGTGAGCTTACCGATCCCGTTCGGAAGCAAGCGAGGTGCCATGGAAGCCTATCCCTCTCAAGTTGACCGCTGAAGATTTCGAGCCCCCGGCGAAAAGCCAGTTGCGATGCGGGCCGTTGCCGCCCCTCGCGCCCCAGTGCATCATGCAAAAAAACGACCGCCGGGGGAAGAACCATGAAGCTGTTACGCTATGGAAAAATCGGTCAGGAAAAGCCAGCGATTCTCGACGCAGAAGGCCGCATTCGCGACCTTTCCGGCGTGGTGGCCGACTTCGCCGGCGAGGCCCTTGGGCGTGAATCCTTGAGTCGAATCAAAGCCCTCGATTCGCGGTCTCTCCCCGTGGTTGAAGGCACTCCCCGCATCGGGCCTCCAATCGGCGTCGTCCCCAAGTTCCTCGGCATCGGGCTGAACTATCGCGACCATGCGGCCGAGACCGGCCAGCCCATTCCCGAAGTGCCGATCGTATTCGCCAAGGCAAGCTCCTGCGTGTCGGGGCCCTATGACCCGATTCTTCAACCGAAGGGCTTCGATCGCATGGATTTCGAGGTCGAGCTGGCGGTCGTGATCGGAACGCGCGCGAAGAATGTCTCGGAGACGAACGCGCTCGACCATGTCGCGGGCTATTGCATCTGCGACGATGTCTCCGAGCGGAGCCTGCAGAAGGGCGGCCCGGGCGAATGGATCAAGGCCAAGAGCCATGACAGCTTCGGACCGCTCGGGCCGTGGCTCGTGACCACTGACGAGATCAAAGATGCGCAGGCGCTCGATCTCGCACTCGACCTCAACGGCGCCGGCATGCAGGCCGGTAACACGTCCACCATGATTTTCACGGTGGCCCAACTCGTGAGCTATATCAGCAAGTACATGACGCTGGTGCCCGGCGACGTGATCACCACGGGAACGCCGCCCGGCGTCGGCATGGCGCGGAACCCGCGCGTGTTCTTGAAGCCCGGCGATGAGCTCCGCCTCACCGTTTCTGGACTCGGCGAGCAGCGGCTCAAGGTCGTGGCGGAGACTTAGGCTTTCCGCGGCCAGAAGGCGTGGAAGTGATGCACGGGGCCTCTGCCCTTGCCGATGTGAAGCTCGTCGGCCGCGGCGATCGCAGCCGTGACATAGGCCTTGGCCTTGGTCACGGCCTCGCGGAGCGAGGCTCCCTTGGCAAGCTCGGCGGCGATGGCCGAGGAGAGCGTGCAGCCCGTGCCATGATCGTGCCTGGTCTTAACGCGCGGCGCTTCGAGCCGCATCTCGCCCTCTTGATCGAGCAGGAGATCAGTCGCGGTCGGGCCATTGGCGTGACCGCCTTTGATGAGCACAGCCTTTGCGCCGAGCCGCTTGAGCTCTTGCGCCTGCGCGCGCATCTCGTCTTCGCTGCGGGCCTCCTTAGTCTCTAGGAGTTGGGCAGCCTCGGGCAGGTTCGGGGTGATCACCACCGCGCGCGGGAGCAAGACGCGTTTGAGCGTCGCGATCGCCTCCTTGTCCAGCAGGACGGCGCCAGTCGCTGCCACCATCACGGGATCAAGGACGACGGGAACGTTCGGAAACTGCTTCAGTCCTTCCGTAACGGCCTCGATGACCGCGCTCGTCGCGAGCATGCCGATCTTGATCGCGCCCACCTCGAGGTCACGCGCCACGGCCTTCATCTGCGCGATCACGAAGTCGGGCGGCACGACATGCACCCCCTCGACGCCTAGCGTGTTCTGGGCCGTGAGCGCCGTGATCGCGGTCGCGCCGTGAACGCCGAGCGCGGCGAAAGTCTTGAGGTCGGCCTGGATGCCGGCGCCACCTGCTGAATCGGAGCCCGCGATGGTGAGTACGATCGCTGTCATGACGGAAACGCCGCCTTAGCCGATGGTGGCAAGCCCCGGGAAAAGCTGGAGCATCCAGCCAGAGAGGACCGTCATGGCGTTGGTCAGGAAGAGGATGCCGGTCAGGACAAGAAAGCCGCCCAGCACTTTCTCGACCGTGGCCAGATGGCTGCGAAAGCGCTGCATAGTGCTCATGAAGGGACGAATGGCGATAGCGGCGGCGACGAAGGGAATGCCGAGCCCGAGCGAATAGACGAAGAGCAGCCCCACGCCTTGGCGCACCGAGTCCTCGCCGGCCGCCATGGCGAGGATCGCGCCGAGCACCGGTCCAATGCACGGGGTCCAGCCGAAGGCGAAGGCAAGCCCGATGAGATAGGCGCCGAGCAATCCAGCAGGTCGTTCATCGGCGTGGTAGCGCGCCTCGCGATGGAGAAGCGGAATGTGGATGACGCCGAGGAAGTGCAGCCCGGCGATGATGATGATCACGCCGGCGATCTTGCTGAGCAGGGCGAAATTGGCGATGAGCAGCTGGCCTACCACTGTGGCCGTGGCCCCGAGCGCGACAAACACGGTGGTGAAGCCGAGCACGAAGGCGACCGAGGACATGACCACGGTCGCATAGACATGGGAGGGCGTCTCGTCCTCGCCGGCGAGCTGATCGAAGGTCGCGCCGCCGAGGAAGCAGAGATAAGGCGGGACGAGCGGCAGCACGCAGGGGCTGAGGAAGCTTAGCAGCCCCGCGACCAGCGCTCCGACATAGGTGACGTCCATTGATTAGCCTTGCAGGCTTCGGTCGATGTGGGGCTACCTTGAGGAATTTTGCCCTGATCGCAAGCTCTTGAGGATCACGTTGCCGTCAAATCGCAGGAGGCGGTCAATTGCCTCAGGCGGCGGCGGCGCGGGCGCGCAAGGCCGCGGCCCTGATTGCGGCGATATTCTCCTGATAGGCGCCGCCCTTGAACACGCCGGACCCTGCCACGATCACGTTCGCCCCTGCCTCGACCACGAGGGGCGCGGTCTCGGCATTGATGCCGCCATCGACCTCGAGGTGAATAGGCCGGGCGCCGATCGCCTTGCGAATGGCTCTGATCTTGTGGAGCTGGCTCGGGATGAAGGCCTGGCCGCCGAAGCCGGGGTTGACCGTCATCACCAGGACGAGGTCGACCTTGTCGAGCACGTAGTCGATCGCGCTTTCGGGCGTCGACGGGGTGATCGAGACACCGGCCTTCTTGCCGAGGCTCCTGATCAATTGGAGCGAGCGGTCGAGATGGGGCCCGGCTTCGGCATGCACCGTGATGATGTCCGAGCCAGCCGCCGCGAAGGCCTCGATAAAAGGGTCGCAGGGCGCGATCATCAGATGAACGTCGAAGAGCTTCTTCGAGTGCGCACGGAGCGCCTTCACGATGTCGGGGCCAATGGTGATGTTGGGCACGAAATGGCCGTCCATCACATCGACATGGATCCAGTCGCAGCCGGCGGCATCGATGGCGCGCACCTCTTCGCCCAGCCGCGCAAAGTCGGCCGAGAGGATCGAGGGGGCGATGATAATGTCGCGGGCCATTTTCAGGCCTATCGGCTCCTGCTCTTTGGCGACGCCAGTGTAAGACACATTCGGGTTAACTGGAATTTTCGCTGCCAGTTTATCCGCAATTTGTGCGGGCACCGCTTTGCGCGAGAGCCAGGACCCCCGGCAATTTCGCGCCGCCCAGCCATTCGAGAAAGGCGCCGCCCGCCGTCGAGACATAGGTCAAATCGTCAGCAACGCCGACGATGTTCAGCGCCCTGACCGTATCGCCGCCGCCGGCAACGCTCACGAGCTTGCCCTCCTTCGTGAGGCGGGCCACCTCGCGGGCGAGCGCGAAAGTCCCCTCGCCGAACGGCGCCGTCTCGAAAGCGCCAAGCGGACCGTTCCACAAGACGGTCTTCACGCCCGCAAGGCGTCGCTTCAGGCCGGCAACGCTCTTTGGTCCGAAATCGAGGATCATGGCATCGGCGGGGACTTGCCCGACCGGACAGACCTGCCAATCGACGCCCGGCTTGAACTCCTTGGCCACGACGACGTCGGTCGGGAGCACGACCTCGCAGCCTTCCTGCTCGGCGCGCGCCAGGATGTCCTTGGCGGTCGCGATGAACTCCGGCTCGACGAGAGAGGCCCCGGTGTCGATCCCCTTGGCGGCGAGAAAGGTATTGGCCATGCCGCCGCCGACCGCGAGCTGGTCCATGCGCGTGACGAGATGGGTCAGGACCTCGATCTTGGTGGAGACCTTGGCGCCCCCGACAATGGCCATGACGGGTCGCGCGGGGTTCTCGAGCGCCTTGCCGAGAGCATCGACCTCGGCCATCAGCTGGAGGCCCGCATAAGCGGGACGAAGATGAGCGAGCGCCTCGATCGAGGCATGCGCCCGGTGCGCCGCCGAGAAGGCATCGTTGACATAGATTTCGCCGAGATCGGCAAGAGCCTTGGCGAATTCGAGGTCGTTCTTCTCCTCGCCGCTGTAATAGCGGACGTTCTCGAGCACAGCGACCTCGCCTGGCTTGACCGCGGCGACGCCCCGTCTCGCCTCCTCGCCGAAGCAGTCGCCGATGAAGTGGACATTGGTGCCGGGCATCAGCTCGCGCATCTTCTCGGCGACCGGCCAGAGCGAGGTGTCCGGGCTTATGACGCCCTTCGGACGCCCGAGATGCGAGAGCACGATCACCTTGGCTCCGGCTTTCGCAAGTCTTGAAATGGTCGGCAGCACGCGCTCGAGCCGCGTCGCGTCGGCAACCACACCGTTCTCGATCGGTACGTTGAAATCGACGCGGACGAGCACGCGCTTGCCCTTGACGTCCACGCCTTCGATCGTCCTCACCCCTGAGAGGTCGAGGCCTCCGTCAGACAGACTCTCCTTGGCGCCCGACGACGCCATGGTCATATCAGGCGCCCCATGGCGGCGGCCGTGTCGTTCATCCGATTGGAGAAGCCCCACTCATTGTCGTACCAGGACACGACCCGGCAGAACGTGCCATCCACCACGTGCGTCGAGTTGAGATCGAAGATCGAGCTCAACGGATCGTGGTTGAAGTCGGTCGAGACGAGCGGCTTATCGTTGACGCCGAGAATGCCCTTGAGCGGCCCATTGGCCGCTGCGACCATCGCGTCGTTGATCTCCTTCGCGGTGGTGGGGCGCCCCGCCTGGAAGGTGAGATCGATCATGCTGACATTCGGCACCGGCACTCGGATCGAGGCACCGTCGAGCTTGCCCTTGAGCTCGGGGAGGACGAGGCCGACCGCCTTGGCGGCGCCGGTCGAGGTCGGGATGAGGTTCACGGCGCTGGCGCGGGCGCGATACGGGTCCTTGTGGAGGGTGTCCACCGTCCGCTGATCGCCGGTATAGGCGTGGATCGTGGTCATATAGCCGTGCTTGATGCCGATCGCCTCGTTCAGCACCTGCGCCACCGGAGCAAGGCAGTTGGTGGTGCAGGAGGCGTTGGAGACGACGTGGTGCTCCTGGGTGAGCTTGTCCTCGTTGACGCCGAACACGACGGTAAGGTCGGCGCCGGTGCAAGGCGCCGAGACGAGCACGCGCTTGGCGCCTGCGGTCAGATGCTTGGCAGCGCCCTCGCGATCGGTGAAGCGGCCGGTGCATTCCATGACGATGTCGACGCCGAGATCGCGCCAGGGAAGCTTCTCAGGCGTCGCCTCGGAGAGGACGGCAACATTCTGGCCATTGGTCTTGAGGTGGCCGTCGGCGACCGTGATCTTGCCTCTGAACCGGCCATGCACGCTGTCGAATTCGAGGAGATGCGCGTTCATCTCGGCCGAGCCGAGATCGTTGATCGCCACGAAGTCGAGATCCTCGCGAGCCAATTCCAGATAGGCCCTGAACGTCAGCCTGCCGATCCGGCCAAATCCATTGATGGCGACGCGCTTCTTAGCCATTTCCTGCCCTACTCTTCCTTCCCAACACCTCGATTGCCGCTAGAGCCACGGCCTCTGCCGTGATGCCGAAATGCTTATATAGGTCTTGCGCCGGGGCAGAAGCCCCGAATCCGTGCATGCCGATAAAGGCGCCATCCGGCCCGATCCATTTCGCCCAGCCGAACTCTGAGGCCGCCTCGACAGCGACGCGCGGGGCCGTGCCCAGGACCTCGTTCCGGTAGGCGTCAGGCTCAGCGTCGAACAATTCCCAACACGGCATCGAGACGACGGCGGCCTTGATCCCCTGCTCGGCAAGCTTGCCCGCCGCCTCGACCGCGAGCACGAGCTCGGAGCCTGTGCCGATCAGCGTCACGTCGCGCGCGCCTGCCGCCTCGATCAGCACGTAGGCGCCCTTGGCGGACAGGTTCTCCTTGGTGTCGGCGTTGCGAAGGAGCGGCACGCCCTGGCGGGTGAGCGCTAGGATCGAGGGCGTACTCTTGGCGAGAAGCGCGATCTCCCAGCACTCCGCGCATTCGACCGAGTCCGAGGGACGCATCACATTGAGGTTCGGCATGGCGCGCAGCGCCGCAAGCTGCTCGACCGGCTGGTGGGTGGGGCCGTCCTCTCCGAGCCCGATCGAATCGTGGGTCATCACGTAGATCACGCGCTGGCCCATCATCGCGGCAAGCCTGATCGAAGGGCGGCAGTAATCGGAGAAAACGAGGAAGGTGCCCCCATAAGGCACGATGCCGCCGTGGAGCGCCATCCCGTTCATCGCGGCGGCCATGCCATGCTCGCGCACGCCGTAATGGATGTAGTTGCCGCCGAACTCTCTCGGCTTGACCAGACTATGCAGCTTGGTGACCGTGCCGTTGGAGCCGGTGAGATCGGCGGAGCCGCCGACCAGGCCCGGCACCACCGGCACGAGCTTCTCGAGCACCTTCTGTGAGGACTGCCGCGTCGCGAGCTTGGCGCCCTCTTGCGAGAAGGCCGACTTGGCCGCGGCAATCGCCGCCTCGATCTTGGATTTGACGCCGGCATCGATCGGATCGGTGAGGCCCGCACGTGCCGAAGGATCGAGCCGGCTCGCGTCCTTGCTCCACGCCTCGTAGGCGGCGCGATGCCGCGCTCCCGCCTCGCGCCAGCTCGCAAGAATATGCTCAGGCACCTCGAACGGGGCGTAGTGCCAATTCAGACGCTCGCGCGCGCCCTTGACCTCGTCGGCGCCGAGCGGTGCGCCGTGGGTTGAGGCGGTGCCCGCTTTGCTCGGCGCGCCGTAGCCGATGATGGTGCGGCAGGCAATCAGCGACGGCCGGTCGGTGACTGATTTCGCATTCTCGATGGCAAGCGCGACCGCTTCCATGTCATGACCGTCAACGCGGGCGGTATGCCAGTTCGATGCCCTGAAGCGCTCGAGCTGGTCGTCAGAGACCGACAGGCTGGTCGGGCCGTCGATCGAGATCTGGTTGTCGTCGAACAGCACGATGAGGCGGCCGAGCTTCAGATGCCCGGCGAGCGAGATCGCCTCCTGGCTGATGCCCTCCATCAGGCAGCCGTCGCCGGCAAGGCAATAGGTGAAGTGATCGACGAGCTCATCGTTATAGCGGCGATTGAGCAGCCGCTCGGCGAGAGCCATGCCCACAGCATTGCCGAGCCCCTGCCCGAGCGGTCCTGTCGTCGTCTCGATGCCGGGGGCGTGGCCGTATTCGGGGTGGCCCGGCGTGCGCGAGCCGAGCTGGCGGAAGGTCTTGAGCTGCTCGATATCCATGTCGGGATAGCCCGTGAGGTAGAGCAGCGCATAGAGCAGCATCGAGCCGTGACCGGCCGAGAGCACGAAACGGTCGCGGTCGGGCCACTCGGGGTGGCTCGGGTCAAACTTGAGGAGGCGGGTGAACAGCACCGTGGCGACGTCCGCCATGCCCATGGGCATGCCGGGATGGCCCGAATCGGCCTTCTGCACGGCATCCATGGCAAGCGCGCGGATGGCGTTCGCCATCTCGGAGGGGGACGTCTCGGTCAAAGGCTGATCTATCGGCACGGGTCGGGTCGAAGACATATCGTAAATTCAAGTTGTTAGGCCAAGCCTAGTGCTAGTCGGGCAGAGCCGGGCGGCGGGACTCGGAACGCGCGCCCGTCTCTATCACACAAACACCCGGCATGGAGGAATCCATGCGCAAATGGGAAACTCCGAATCGATTTGCGGGGCCGAGCGGCCCTCACGCACCCTGGAGGCTGCGGACGTCAAACAGCATGGAGAGGGTCCTTCCGCAAGCACCGGCGGGGGTTTTTGCAGCCGTCTTGATGGCCATGCTGGTGACGGCTTGCGCCATCACACCACGCACCGCGCCGCCGGCCGAAGTTTACAAGACCCCAGATGCGTTTCAGCAGGCCGTCGATTGCGCCCTCACTCACCTCAACGCCACGATGGCGAAGGGGCCTCCCCCAAACTATTCACCCATTCGGTCAATATCGTAACGCCCGGCAAGGTCGAGGAGATCATCCCGCAGCAGATACCATCGGGAAGCGGCGAACTTTATGTCGTGCGCCTCACCGCCGCGGATAGCGGCACCGAAGTCACCATCTTCAGCACGCTCAAGGGCCTCGATCGGCGGGTCAAAAATGCCCTGTCACCTTGCAAGCAAAACGCGATGATCGCCAAGGGCGGCCATCACGCCAAGAGCGCCGATCAATAGACGCGCGACGCCATTGCCGCCTTGACCGCGTGGTAGCCCACGAGAAGCTGGCTCAAGGTCAGCGGGTGGCTCTTGCGAGCGCCGTTGGCGACGTCGATCTGGCCAACCTGATCGCGGAGATGCCCCGCTTCCGGTATGAGGTTCCACAACAGATCCTCGATCCGCTCCGCCCTTTGGTCGGAGATATTGCCGTTGATCTCGAGCACATCGACCGGCTTGCCGTCCTTGTCACGGGCAAGCTCGAGATGAAGCCCCGCGTTGCTCGACCCGTCCAGCAGCGGCGTGAAGTCGGGGTGGGGCAAGGTCGGGCGCAGGATATGGCGCACGTCGAGATGGGTATTGTCCGAGCCGTTGGCCCCCTTGGGTCTCTGGAAGCGGACCACGATGTCGGCGAAGGTGCGCTGCGGGTGGATGAAGGCTTGGCTCGGGGATTCCCTGCGCTGGACCTGGGCCAACACTTCTTCCAGCGTGTAGCCGCGCTTGGTGGTGTCGCGGTGGATTTTCCACTTCACCCTGAGCTCTTCCTCGGGATCGAGATAGATCTTCACGTCGTAACATTCGCGCATGGCGCGCGTGGCGAAGCCGAGCAGACCTTCGGCGATGACGAACTCCTTGGGCTTGACGTATTGCGTCGATTCGAAAGTGCCGTGGCGATGGTCGTAGACGGGCTTCAGGATCGGCTCGCCGCTGCGAAGCAGACGCAAGTGCTGCTCGAGGATGTCGAGATAGTTGGCGCGCGGGTCGAGCGCCGACAGCCCCGCTGCTGCGCGCTCGGCGCGGCTGTAGCGGTGGTAGTCGTCGGTGCAGATCACCGTGCAGTGCTCGGCACCCAGAATCTGGGCGACGCCGGCCGAGAGCGTCGTCTTGCCCGACGCAGAATCGCCGACGATGCCGAGGATGATCGGATGATCAACCCGTTTCGGCATTGATGACTCCAGACACGTTTCCTCTCCTTGCCGGCTTTTACGCCACGTCGCGCGCCGCGACGGCCGCAAGCCGGTCGTTCGGGATGAAGCTCGTCATTATCTGACGTTCGCCAGTCGCTCCCGTTATCATCATGGTCTGCACTTTATAGTGGGTCTTCGATCGCTCCACACCTTCGAGCATCAGGCCGGTGGTGATCCCGGTGGCGCAGAAAAACACTTTACCTGAGGCGATGATCTCGTCGCGATCAAACCATTTCGAAGTATCGATCCCGGCCTCCTTGACCGCCCTCGCCTCGGTTTGCAATTGAGGATCGAGCCGGCCGAGAAACTCGCCGCCGATCGCCCTGACGGCGCATGCGGACATAACGCCCTCGGGCGTGCCGCCGGTTCCCATCAAGGCATCGATGCCTGAGCCTGGGATCGCCGCCATGAGCGCACCGGCGACGTCGCCGGCGGGATAGAGCGCGACCCGCGCTCCAGCCTCCAGGATCGCGTTGACGAGCTCGCGATGGCGCGGCTTCTCCAGCACGAACACCGTGAGCTCCGAGATGTCCTTCTCGAGCACCTCGGCGAGGATCGCGAGCTTCTTCGCCGGCGGCCATTGAGGATCGATCCTCCCACGCGCCGGCGGGCTCGCCACGAATTTCTCCATGTAGAAGGCGGGCCCCGGATTCATCATGGCGCCGCGCGGCGCGACGGCGAGCACGGCGAGCGCGTTGGTGAGCCCGCGCACGAGATAGCTCGTGCCCTCGACCGGATCGAGCGCGATGTCGGCCTTGAAGGTGGAGACCGGACGGCCGAGCCGCTCGCCGCGCTGGGGCTGGGAGCCTTCGCCTTTGGTCGCCTCGCCGATCACCACCACGGCGTCGATATCGATCTCGGCGAGAGCGCTCCGCATGGCATCGAGTCCGGCGCGCGCACCCTCACCGCCGTCGCCCCTGCCGATCCAATTGAAAGCGGCGCAGGCAGCGCGCTCGGTGACGAGGCGGAGGGAAAAAACGAGCGCCGGATTGACCGGACCCGAAGACTCCATGCCAGCTCCTTGAGCCCGTCCCGGTTTGGGACGGTCCAAACCACGCGCCTCGCCAGGGCGACAAGGCCAAACTCACGCACTCTAGCTTATGGGTCTTGCGCAATCCAACTGGCAAGAGGTTGCAGGCGGCGGCCTTATCGTCGCTTGAGGCGGGGATTTAACGCGTCGCGCAAGGCATCGCCCAGCACATTGACCGAGACGAGCAGGACGATCAGAACCAGCCCTGGGATCACGGTCACCCACCAGGCGCCGGCGAAGATGAGGTCGTAGCCCGAGCGGATGAGAGTGCCGAGAGAAGGCTTGGTGACCGGCATACCGAGACCGAGAAAAGAGAGCGCGGCCTCGGCCATGATGGCGCCTGCGACCTGGGTGGTCGCGACCACGATCAGCGGCGAGAGGATGTTGGGCAGGATGTGGCGCCGGACGATGCCGATCCGGCTCAGCCCAAGCGCCCTTCCCGCCCGCACGTAATCCTTGGCGGCTTCAACTTGCGTCGCGGCGCGGGCCGTGCGGGCGAAATAGGGCCATTCGGCAAGCCCGATGACCACGACCAGAAGCGGCACGGCGTCGCGACTTAAGGCATCGCCGCCGAGACCGGCGCGGAAGAGAGCGAGCACGATGATCGCCATCATCAGAGTCGAAAGCGAGAGCTGGATATCGGCCAAGCGGGTGACGAAGCTGTCGATCGCGCCGCCGCGATAACCGGCGAGCAGCCCGAGCGGCACTCCGATCGCCGCCTGGATGACGACGGCAAGCACGCCCACAGTAAGCGAGATTCGCGTGCCATAGAGGATGGCGCTCAGGAGATCGCGCCCTTGCGCGTCCGTGCCGAGCAGGAAGCGCGGATCGCTCCCGTCGCGCCACCACGGCGGAAGCTCGGCATCGAGCACGTCGAGGCTCGACAGATCGAACGGATTGTATGGCGCGATAAAGGGTGCGAGCGCGGCGGCAAGTGCGATTGATACGAGCAGGATCGCAGCCAGGCCCGCGCCGGGATTCTCAAGGGCGTAGCCGCGCACGCCGCGCCCTGGCCCTGGAGCGGTCTCTTCTCTCATCGCGTGCCCTCAAGGCTGATGCGCGGATCGAGCGCGAGACTTGCGACGTCGACGAGCGTGTTGACGACGACGAAGAGGAATCCGACGGCGACGAGATAGGTGGTGATGAGGGGAATGTCCGAGCGCGTCACGGCTTCGAGAAAGAGGAAGCCCATGCCCGACCATTGGAACACGGTCTCAGTCAGCAGCGTGTAGGCGATGAGCGTTCCGACCTGGAGCCCGCCCACCGCGACGAGCGGGATCATCGCGTTGCGGAGCGCGTGCGAGAGCCACACTCTGAGCGGCCGTGCGCCCTTGGCGCGGGCGGTGCGCACATAGTCATGGCCGAGCTCGTCGAGCATGGCGCCGCGCACCAGCCTGATGAAGAGCGGCAGCATGATCGAAGACAGCGTAAGCGCGGGAAGGATGAGGTGTTTCAACCCGTCGAGGGTCAGGAGACCGGTCTCCCAATATCCGATGCGAAGCGTCACGCCGCGGCCGAAGGCGGGCAGCCAGCCGAGCCAGACCGAGAAGATGGTGATGAAGAAAATGCCGGTGAGAAAAACGGGGACCGAGATGCCGAGCACGCTGAATCCGAGGATCAATCTCGCGCCGAGCGCGTGCGGGCGTACCGCGCAATAGATCCCGGCAGGGACGGATAGGAGGAGCACGATCAGGCTCGCCCCGAGCACGAGCTCGAAGCTCGCCGGGAATTTGGCAAGGACCACTTCGAGCGTCGGGCGCTTGTAGATGAGCGAGGTGCCGAGATCGCCATGAGCGGCTCCGGCGAGATAGCGGGCGAGCTGCACCGGCCAGGGCGCGTCGAGGCCGAGTTGGTGGCGAAGCGCCTCGCGCTCGGCCTCCGGCACCGCCTCGCCAACGATTTCGCGCAACGGATCGCCAAGCGCCGAGCGCACGGCAAAGGCGATGAAGAGGATCGCCAGCATGACGAGCAGGGCTTGCGCGAGACGGCGCGCGATGAAGGCGGCGCTTGCGGCAATCGCTTTCATGGATCGATCACTACTGAAGAGATGTCACGATGAAGGCCGGGATAGGCCATAGGCGATCGAGGCGGCGACCGCCGCCTGCCATGGCACGAAGAGCAGCACGACGAGGTCGGCAAGTGCCGCGGGGTAGAGCAGAAGCCCGAACAGCGCGCCCACGACCACGATCAGGCCCCAGGCTTGCGGGCGCCTGATGGCCTCTCCCGGAACGCCCGCGCCGAAGGCGGTGAGCCCCGCGCCGACCGCGCCTCCGAACAGGCCACCCAAGATCCATCCCAACATCTCCCGGCTCGCCTTGGCGCCCTGCACCGTGCCGAACAGCTCGGAGCCGACCACGGCCTGCATCATGTCGTTCGCCGTGTTCACCGCGGCGAGCCAGCCCATCAGCGTGAGCGCCATGGCGAGCAGGCACTTGCCGGGATCACGCTTGGCCCAGAGCCACAGCATGACCGCCACTCCTGCGCCGAAGGCAATGCCCGCATGGAGCGGGATTCCTTCCGCGTTGATCAGAAGGTCGGGGTCCTCAAGTCTGAGATCGGGCAACGGCGACGGCAGGCTCGAGATCAGCCCCGTCACGGTGCCGATCGCGGCGGCAATCGCAACGGCGCGAGGCCGTGGCGGTGACCTCGGTAAGATATCCACTCGCAGGACGTCCCACTTCATGGCCGATAGCGGGGCAAATCCGAACGTGCTTCCGCCCCCCGGAGAGGCCGCTGACGGGTGCCGTCAGCTAATCGCCACTATAGCTTGGCCCAAGAGGCCTGACCAATGCGCTGATGGGGGAGATGGGCCTTCGGCCTGATCGATCGGCCACGGCAGGCTAGCTCTTGCCCTGCTCGGCCACGGATTTGCGCTGAGCCAGGCCTTTCTCGATGTCCCCGGCCAGCATCTTGTCGCCGTTCATCACCAGGTAAAACGCCTTCTGCACGAAGCTGCGATGGCCGGTCATGGCCCAGTTCACGGCCGTCTTGTCGCCGTCGGGTTTGAAGGCGAAGTCGGAGCCGATCGACCCCTCGAAGGGCTTGGTGAAATCGACCTTGATCTTGATGTCGTCGTTCGGGTGACTCTCGACGATGGTCATCTTGCCCTCGCCTACCTTCTCGTTGCCCGACCAGCCCATCGCCGCCCCCTGCCCCACATCGGGCCCCTCGAAGGTCACCTTCGCGGCGGGGTCGAGCTTCGCCCATGGCGACCAGGCCTCCCATTTGTGCAGATCGTTCACCTGCCCGAACACGGCGTCGGCTGGAGCGGCATTGGTAGTCGTCCGCTCGACGCGGAACTCGGAAGGCTGGATCGCAACGATGACGAGGAACGCGGCGATGATCACCACGAGCGCAATGAGAATCTTCTTCAGCATCGGAGGCCTCCACGGACGTCGTGAGCTTGCAGTTTAGTGGATCACCAGATCACCGAGATACGGCATGTCGATGACATTGACCACGGCGCCGATGTCGACGTTCTTGCGCGAGGCCCAGGAGAGATGCTGCCAATGCAGCGGAACGAGCGCAGCATCGTCGTAGAGAATGCGCTCGATTTTCTTGAGCACCTCAGCGCGTGCCTTTGGGTCGGTCATGGTCTGCGTCTCGAGCGTCAGCCGATCCACCTCGGGGTTTGAATAATTGCCAGCATTGTATTGGCCGTAGCCCGTCGCCTTGTCGGGGGTCATCGCCAGGAACTCATAGAAATTCGCCGAGTCCTCGGTGTCCGACTGCCAGCCGATCATCATGATGTCGGCGGCGCGCTCGTCGAAGCGCTGCCAATATTGCGCCTTTGGCATGGTCTGGAGGTCGACCTTGATGTTGATCTTGGCGAGCATGGCGGCGACGGCCTCGGCAATGCGCGCGTCCTCGATATAGCGGTTGTTGGGAGCCATCATGGTCACTGAAAAGCCGTTCTCGTAGCCCGCCTCCTTCATCAGCGCTTTCGCCTTGTCGAGGTCGTAGCGCGGGGCAAGCGCGGGATCATAGCCGGCATAGCCCGGAGGGCTGAGCTCGCCCGCGGCGGTGCCGAAGCTGCGCAGGATCTTCTCGGCGATGCCTTCCCGGTTGATGGCGTAGTTGATGGCGAGCCTGACGCGCAGGTCCTTGAACGCTGGCTGGCGCGCCTGGTTGAGCTCGAAGGTCAGAACACGCGTGCTCGGCATGGTGACCAACGTGCAGCACGGATCGGCCTTGATGCGGGCAAGGTCGGTCGGTGGCACCGGTGCGATGAAATCGACATCTCCGGCGAGCAGCGCAGCAACGCGCGTCGCCGGCTCCTTGATCGGCGTGAAGACGATCTCGTCGACGTTGCCGGGCGAGGACTTGTCCCAATAGTCGGCGAAGCGGTTGAGCGTGAGCCGCACGCCGGGCTCATGCTCGGTGACGATGAACGGGCCGGTGCCGCTCGCATGCGTCGAGGCAAAGGAGGAACCAGATTTGACGATGGCATCCTTCGGCCGGCCGCGCTCGTCGGTGCCGGTATAGAACTCGCGATCCATGGGGAAGATGTAGGTCGCGAGGTTGAGCACGAGGGGATATGGGCCCTTGGTGATGAGATCGACGGTGAGATCGTCGACCGCCTTCGCGCCGACGAACGGCTCGAACAGCGCCTTGAAGTCGGGGCTCTGCTTCAGGCGGTTGACGGTCCACACCACGTCGTCCGCACTGAGCGTCCGGCCCGACTGGAATTTCACGCCCTCGCGCAAATGAAACCGCGTCGTGCGCTCGTCGATCTTCTCAAAGCTCTCGGCGAGACGCGGCTCGATGGTGAGGTCCTGCTTGAAGCGGATCAGAGGATCGAACAGGAGATGCGACATCTGGAGTGTCGCGCCGGAGAGCTGCTCGTGCGGATCGAGCGAGGTCGGGTCTGAATCGTAGGCCATGCGCAGCGTCTTGACCGCGGCCGGAACGGTCTCGGCCGGAAGGGCCACGACGCCAAGGGCAAGAAGCCCAATCAGGGGGAAACGGCGGACGCGAAACAACATGGGCGACGTGATTTGTCGCCCGAAAGGCGGGGCTCGTCCACTCCCCTTTGCCTCGGCGAAGAGGGCTCTGTACAGTCCGGCCTCGCTTGGAACCCTGGGAGACAGAGGCGGCGTGGAAGGCTTTTTCGTCACAGGCACCGACACCGATGTGGGAAAGACGCTCGTCTCGTCGTGGCTGCTCACCCATCTCGATGCGAGCTATTGGAAGCCGGTGCAGGCGGGGCTCCTGCCTGAGACGGATTCTTCGGTGGTGCGCCGTCTCGCCGAGGTTCCACCAGAGCGCATCCTGCCAGAGGCCTATCTCCTGGCTGAGCCGATCGCGCCGCATGAGGCCGCGCGCCGCACCGGGATCGCGATCGACATGGCGAAGCTGGTCCCGCCACCGTTTGAGGGGCTGCTCGTGGTCGAGGGCGCCGGCGGGCTGATGGTGCCCCTCACCGATAAGGCTTATATGGTCGACCTCGCCACCGAACTCCATCTGCCGCTCATTCTTGTCGCCCGCTCGACCCTCGGCACCATTAACCACACGCTGCTCTCGCTCGAAGCGATCCGCCGGCGTGGGCTTCACCTCGCGGGCGTTGTGATCAACGGACCCGAGACGCCGCATAACCGCGCGGCCATCGAGCGCTACGGCCAGGTCGAAATCATCGCCGAAATCCCTTGGCTCGACATGGTGAACCGGTCCACGCTGCTCGCCATAGAGCCGGAGCTCGATCTCATGAAGCTCGCTAGATCATGAACGACGATCTGAAGGTGCAATCGGGCGCCAAGGGCGCGCTCGCGCGCGACGTGCTGGCGCGGGACCGACGCCATGTTTGGCACCCCTTCACCCAGCATGGCACCGAGGGCGACCCGATCGTGCTCACCGGCGCCAAGGGCGCGTCCCTGTTCGACGCCGACGGCAAGGAGATCCTCGACCTCGTCTCGTCGTGGTGGACCTGCACGCATGGACATTCGCATCCAAAGATCAACGCCGCGCTCGCGAAACAGGCGAGCGTGTTCGAGCATGTGATGTTCGCGGGCTTCACTCATCAGCCTGCCGTCGATCTCGCCACCGCCATTACGCGGCTCCTCCCCGGCGATCTCTCGCGCGTGTTCTTCTCGGACGACGGTTCGACCTCGGTCGAGGTCGCCCTCAAGATCGCCTATCAATATTGGATTAATGTCGGGGAGCCCCGGCGCCGCGTCTTGGTCGGCTTCGACGGCGGCTATCACGGGGATACGCTCGGCGCCATGTCGCTCGGGCGGGGCTCGCAGATGTTCACCCCGTTCCGCGACCTGATGTGCAAGGTCTATGTGCTCCCCTACCCTTCGACCTTCGAGGACGACGACGCAGCCGACGAGCGGGAGGCGGGCGCGCTCTCCGCCTTCGAGGCGCTTCTGTCTGACCGCGGCCAGACAATCGCGGCGCTCATCGTCGAACCGCTGTTGCAAGGGGCCGGCGGTATGCGCATCTGCCGGCCGAGCTTCCTGCAGCGCCTGGTGACGATCGCGCGCAAAGCGGGCGTGCTCGTCATCTTCGATGAGGTGGCAACCGGCTTCGGGCGGACCGGAACGCTGTTCGCCATGGAGCAGGCCGGCGTCGTGCCCGATCTCGTCTGCCTGTCAAAGGGCCTGACCGCGGGCTATATGCCGCTCGCCATGACCGTCGCGCGCGAGGCCGTGTTCGAGGCTTTTCTCGGCGAGACTTTCGACCGCGCGCTCCCCCACGGCCATTCCTTCACCGCCAATCCGCTCGCTTGCGCGGTCGGGCTCGCCTCTCTCGCGCTGTTCGAGGAGGAGAAGACGCTGCAACGCATTGCCCACATCAACAGCCGACATCGGGAGACGCTCGCCGAGCTTGCGGCGCGCAAGGACATGACGCGCGGCCGCGTAATCGGCTCGATCCTCGCTTTCGACCTCAAGACCGCGGACGCCTATCAATCGGCACAGAGCCGCGCGCTGCGCGACTGGTATCTCGCCCACGGCCTCAATATCAGGCCGCTCGGCTCAACCCTCTATCTCATGCCGCCTTACTGCATCACCGACGATGAGCTCGGCCGCGCCTATGCCGGGCTGATCGAAGGCCTCGACACGCTCGGCAAATAGGACTTGCCTGGGCGGCGCAGCAAGCTCCCCGCTCTCCCCTTGGGAGAGCCCGCGCCGCGCGCGGCGCGGTGAGGGGTAAGCGGCGGACACGCTAGCGTGGAAGCCGCGTCGGAGAGATAAATCACCCTCACCCTTCCCGCCCATGCGGCTTGCGCGAGCTGCGCCGCGCAAGATCGCGGCAGGAAGCCCTCCCACAAGGGGAGAGGGCGAAGATCGGCGTACACTCAGCGGGTGAGCTGGCCGTAGACGATGTGCCAAGTGATGCGGCCGCCGAACTTCGCGTCGGCAGCGTGGATGGCGCGGCGGAGCGCTCCGGCCGCAAGCGACGCATAGCCCTCCCTTGGTGTGAGGCCGCCCACCGCCCTCATGCGGCGAAGAAAGGCGAGCGTGCTCTCGTCCGGCACTATGCGCTCCTCTTCGACCACCCCCGGAAGCACCGGGATTTCAGCGATCCCACTCGGCAAGGACAAATCGCGGAGCGCTGCGCGCCATTCCGCGAAGCTCTCAGGCCCCAGCGTTGCATAAAGCAGGCGGCCACCAGGGGCGAGCAGCAAGCGGAGGCGCTCGAGACTGGCAGCCGGACCGGCTAGCCAATGCAGGGTCATGCTCGAGACGATGAGGTCGAGATCGGCATGACCGCCCGCCTCGCCTGCGTCCATCACCTCATAGCTGATATGAGCGGCTCCGCGTGCGGCGAGATTCCGCCGGCATTCGGCGATCATGGCTGGCGCAACGTCGGTCAGCACGAAGCTTCCTTGCGGGTAACACCGCACCAAATGGCGGCTCAAGAGACCCGTGCCGCAGCCAAGCTCGAGCACGCGCGGGCGGTGAAGCTCAGGTAAGAGGCGGGCGAGTCGGTCGGCGACGGCCCGCTGTAGTCCGGCGTTGCGCTCATAGCGTGCGGCACTTTCGCCGAACCGAGCGGCGACGTCGGCGCTATGACGGGAGAGCATGGGCGAATTCAAGGACATGGCGCGCGCACCAGCGGGGGTGCTTCAACGGCAGGACATGGCCACCGTCAGGCGACCAGACGATGTTTTCTCCCCAAATGGCCTCGCTCATGGACGGCGGCACAATGACGTCGTCGCGGGAGGCGAGTGCCAGCATTGGGCAGCTCAAGTCTTCCTTCGCTTTCCGCGCGTCCCACGTCATCAGCCAATCCAACCCTTCATCAAGCCTTCCGACATTCAAGGCCTCCGGCAAGGCAAAGCCGGAAGCGCCGCAGGAGCGCCAGAAGGCCTGCAAGGTGCCGCCCTGATCCCGCTCGAGCCCGCGCTTCAAGGCGGCGAGCCGCGACGGCGCCACGTGGCAGCAGAAGCAGTCGAAGCCCTGAACGCTGACGAGCGCCCTGAAGCGGCCTCCCCCGCGCTCGAGCAGCCATAATAGACCAAGCGAGTGTCCGACGGCGATGGCATCCTCCGGCCACGCGCTTGCCCCTTTCGGGCCGCCAGCGACGAAGCCGAGATCGACCAGGGTGACCTCGGCGCCCTCGAGATGGCCGATAAAGTCGGCAAAGATGCCGGCATGGAAGCCCCAGCCATGGACGAGCACGAAACGCATGGATCAGGCAGGGTGCGCGCGTGCGTCGGGCTTCGCAAGGGCCGGGGGCGCCGTTTTGCCAATGATCTCCAGTAAGCGATCGACGTCGCTCTCGATATGCGCCCCGGTGAAGGCGAGGCGCACTCTCGCCGTGCCCTTTGGCACCGTCGGAGGCCTGATCGGGGTCGCCCAGAAGCCCGCCTTGCGGAGCCGTTCGCTGAAATCGAGCGCGGCTTCAGGCGCGCCACAGATCACAGGCACGATCTGCGTGGCCGACCCGCCTGTGTCATGTCCGAGTGCCTTCACGCCCCCGCGAAACCGCGCCGCAAGCCGCGCAACATGAGCGCGGTCGGCATCCATGCCGGGAACAAGGTCGAGCGCGGCGTCTATGGCGCCGAGCACCGGAGGCGGGAGGGCCGTCGAATAGATCAGTCCCCCGCAGCGATTGATGAGATAGTCGCGGATCGCCGTCGAGCAGGCGACATAGGCGCCGAAGCTCCCAAGAGCCTTGGAGAAGGTGCCGATGACGATGTCGGCACCGGCCGATAGCCCACTTCCCCCTTCCCCCAATATGCCGGTCGCATGCGCATCATCGACAATGAGGCAGGCGTCGTGCGCGCGGGCGAGGCGCGCGATCTCCTTGAGCGGCGCAATGTCGCCATCCATGGAGAAAACGCTCTCGGCCAGGATGAATCGGGGCCGGCCATCGTCTTGATATTGACTCAGAAGCTCGCCGAGATGGGCGGCATCGCCGTGCCGGTAGCGGATCTCGCGGACGCCGGCCGCCTTGCAGCCGAAATGCATGCTCGTGTGATTGAGGCGGTCGGCGAAGACAAGCAACTCGGCGCCGAGCACGGTCCGGTCAAACAAAGCAGCGAGGACCGCGGCATTGGCCTGGAAGCCTGAGGCCATCACCAGCGCCGAAGGCTTGCCCTTGAGCTTGGCGACCTTGGCCTCGATTGAAGCGAAGAGATCGAGATTGCCGGTGACGAGGCGCGAGGCGCCTGAGCCGGTCCCGTACCGCTTAGCCCACTCCGCCGCCCGCTCGATGAGGGCCTGATGGAATCTGAGCGCCAGATAGTCGTTGCTGGCGAGATTGACGTAGTCGCGGCCCCCCACGCGGAGGGTGCGCGCGTCAACCGCCTCGACATCGATAAGCTCCCGCCGCAATGTCTCGCGCGCGAGGCTATCGAGAAAGGCCTGGTACCTGCTTTCGCTTCCCGGCATCATCCTGTATTAGCGGGGTGGGAAATCGGCAGCAATCAGAACGCAAAACCAGTGTCGGACATCACCGAAAGCGCGAATCCTATCAATGGCCAGGCGAGCCAAGCGAAGGGCCTGCGTGAGCCAAAACCGGCCCATGACCTCCGCCACGATTTTGAAAGCGGAGAGGTGCTCGGCCTCCTTACGCTCCCCCTCCTCGACCTGGTCGATCGGGCGCGGGCCGTGCATCGGCGCCACCACGAAGATGGCGAGGTGCAGCTTGCGAGCCTGCTCTCGATCAAGACCGGCGCCTGCCCCGAGGACTGCAAATATTGCCCGCAATCGGCCCATTACGCCAAGGAGACCGGGCTAAAGCGCGAGACCCTGCTCGACGTCGACGACGTGCTTGCCAAGGCAAGGCTCGCCAGGCAAGCCGGCGCCACGCGCTTTTGCATGGGCGCGGCCTGGCGGGAGGTAAAGGACGGACCCGCCTTCGACAGCGTGCTTGCCATGGTTAGCGGGGTGCGCGCCCTCGACATGGAGGCCTGCGTCACGCTCGGCATGCTGAACCAGTCCCAGGCCCAGCGCCTCGCCGAGGCTGGACTCACCGCCTACAACCACAATCTCGACACCTCGCCCGAGTTCTACGGCGAGATCATCACCACCCGGACTTATCAGGACCGGCTCGACACCATCGCTTGCGTGCGGGGCGCCGGCATCGAGGTCTGCTGCGGCGGCATCATCGGCATGGGAGAGACCGTAGAGGACAGGGCACGTCTCCTCCAGACGCTCGCCAATCTCGACCCCCACCCGGAAAGCGTGCCGATCAACGCGCTCGTCGCCGTGTCAGGCACCCCGCTCGAGGATGCCCCTCCCGTCGATCCGCTCGATCTCGTGCGCATGGTAGCGACTGCGCGCATCCTCATGCCGCTCTCCCATGTGCGGCTATCGGCGGGCCGGCGCGCGCTCACCCGCGAGGCGCAGATCCTCTGCTTCCTTGCCGGCGCCAACTCGATCTTCTACGGCGACAAGCTGCTCACGACCGACAATAACGATACCGTCGACGACCTCGCTTTGATCGAGGAGGCGGGTCTCAGCATCCAAACCTCTTCCTCCTCGTGCTAGGAGCGGCTGGAAGCTTCGTCTTGAGCCCTTTCCGCCTTTCCTGATCAATGTCCCGCACCATCTATGTGAATGGCAGCTATCTGCCGGAGGAGCAGGCCAAGGTCTCGGTGCTCGACCGGGCGTTTCTGTTCGGCGACGCGGTCTACGAGGTGACGGCGGTGCTCGACCGCCAATTGATCGATTTCGAGGCGCATCTTTCCCGGCTCGACCGCTCGCTCGCCGAGATCGCTCTTGCTGCCCCGCTCAGCCATGATGCGCTGAGAGCCCTCCATAAGGAGCTGATCGCCCGGAACCAAGTGAACGAAGGCATTGTCTATCTGGAGATCACCCGCGGGGTCGCAGACCGCGACTTTGCATATCCCGAAAACACGGCGCCAACAGTCGTCGCCTTCACGCAAAGCCGCCCGCTGATCGACAACCCCTATGCCGAGACGGGGGTGAAGGTCATCACCATTCCCGATATCCGCTGGAAGCGCCGCGACATCAAATCGACCGCGATGCTCGGTCAGGCCATGGGCAAGCAGGAAGCCAAGCTGAAGGGCGCATACGAAGCCTGGATGGTCGAAGATGGCTACGTGACCGAGGGCACCTCCTCGACGGCCTTCATCCTCGATGAAGACGGCGTCGTCAGGACTCAGCCGCTCGGGTATCACATCCTTCCCGGCGTGACGCGGCGCACCGTGCTGCGGCTTGCCGCGAGCGAGGGGGTGAGAGTGGAAGAGCGGCCGTTCAGCGTGGCTGAGGCTCTTTCCGCACGCGAGGCATTCATGTCGGCGGCATCGGCCTTCGTGCTCCCGGTGGTCGAGATCGACGGACGCAAGATCGGAAATGGGCGACCCGGCCCTGTCGCTCGCGCCTTCCGCGCGCTCTACATCGATGAGGCGCGGAAAGGCTGAGAAGCCATCGCCCGCCTCCCGCCAAAATTCCCCCGAAAATTCGCCGCACCCGCATGCAACCGATGCGGCTCGTTCCTCGTTTTGTGACGCATGGCCCCCATGCTTTATTGGATCGTCTATCATCTCGACCTCGGCCGGCTCGGCCTGAAGGTGCTCGATCTCGCGGTTCAGAGCTGGCTCAATCGCGCCAACAAGCCTGTCGCGGCACCTGTCGTGCGACGGCAGAGCCTCGGCGCGCTGACCACCCTTCATCTCGACCCGAACTTCGGCGTGGATGAGCGGATGTGAGGCGCCGCGCCGCTCTTTCTGATCTTCCCATGCGCTGATAGGGTTCGCCCGCTCAACACGCGAGACCCTCGACCATGGCGGAAGCCCCTGCCCTCGAACGTCCCGTTCACCAGGTCGTCCTGATAAGACGGGTGGTCGCGCTGATGAACGCGGGCGCGGGCGCCTTCAACCAGAAGCTCGCCGCCGACATCGAGAGCGAGCTCGCGTCAGCCTTCGCCCATTATGGGGTTACGGCAAAGATCGTCTTCGTCGACGGCGAGGATCTGCACGCGGCGGCCGAGGGGGCGCTCAAGCAAGCAAAGCGCAGGGAGGTTGACGCGGTCGTCATTGGCGGCGGCGATGGCAGCATCCGCACCGTCGCGGACGTCCTTGCCGGCACGAACATTCCGCTCGGGGTGCTTCCGCTCGGCACGCTCAATCATTTCGCCAAGGATCTCGGGCTCCCCTTGCACGCGGATGCGGCGGCGGGCGTCGTCGCAGCGGGTCATGTCCGCGCGGTCGATCTCGCAGAGGTCAATGGCTTCACCTTCATCAACAATTCCTCGATCGGCATTTACCCCTATATGGTCATCGACAGGGAGCGGCGGAGAGCAAACCATAAGCTCGCCAAATGGATGGCGATGGTGCCGGCCTTCTTCCGCATGTTGCGTCATTTCCCGCGACGTCGCCTACGTATCGCGGCGGAAGGATTTGCCATCCCCTACCGCACTCCTTGCGTGTTCGTCGGCAACAACGAATACAGCACCGAGCTGTTCTCCTTAGGGCGCCGTCATCGCCTCGATCGCGGGGAGCTCTGGTTCTACGTGGTGAAGCCGCGCAGTCCGCTCGAATTCTTCTGGATGGTGTGCCGGCTATGCTTCGGCCATCTCGAGCAGGCGCGCGATCTCGACACCTTCAGGCTCAAGGAGGCCGAGATCAGCGCAAAGACCAGCCGGCTCCCGGTAGCACTCGACGGCGAGGTGAGAATTCTGCATACCCCGCTCAAGTATCGCTCTAGGCCTGGGGCGCTCAGGGTGATCGCGCCCGCCTCGCGGGAAGGCTAGTACGCGCCGTTCCCGATGCCGTCGTGGCCTGCGAATCAGCTATGCTGAGACGAGATTTGTTTGGGCAGGATCTGTCATGTTCGCTCCCACCCGCCGCAATGACTGCAAGCGCAAGTTGATCGAATTCAGGCCTGAGATCTGGCAGGCCTTGGTGCTGCTCGCGCGAGACAGCGGCAAGAGCCTCGAAGCGCTAGCCGACGAGGCCTTCACCGACTTGTTGCGGAGATATAGCAGGCCGCTCTCTCTGAAAGAGGCGCTCCGTGAGAGCGCGCGGCGCCTTCCCGCCAATGACGACGTGCCGCAAGAGAAACGCGGCTCCTAGGCTCGCGTCCTGGCTAGACCAAATCCCTACCCAGCAGGTGGCATGAGAGCGGACAACTTCGTCCGCTACCGCATCGTTCTCGACTAGCGAGCCCGCTTCGCGTCAGGTAGACAGACCAAGCGCGGGGGGTCTCCCGTCCTCATCGAAGGTTGTGCAGAGGCAGGCAAATCGGCCATCTCCTCCAATGATCGATTGGCTTTCAGGCTCGGCTTCGGCGATCGGCGGCGCCCCGTCTCATCTCGACGGCGCGGCGATCGGCGCCGTCTGGTCGATCCCCTTCGCCGGGCTCCTCCTCTCCATCGCGCTTCTCCCGCTCGCCGCGCCGCATTTCTGGGAGCATCATTTCGGCAAGGTCGCGAGCCTTTGGGCGCTGATCTTCCTTCTTCCTTGTGCCGTCGTTTTTGGTGCAAGGACGGCGGCCACCGAGACCATGCACGTGCTGCTGCTCGACTACTTTCCTTTCATAATCCTGCTGTTCGCGCTGTTCGTCGTTGCCGGCGGCATTCGCGTTAGCGGCAATCTCGTCGGCACGCCGGCGACCAACACGGCGATGCTCGGCTTTGGGACGCTCGTCGCCAGCCTGTTCGGCACCACCGGCGCCGCCATGCTGCTGATCCGCCCACTGATCCAAGCCAACCGGCACCGCCAACACAAGGTGCAGACCTTTGTCTTCTTCATCTTCCTCGTCTGCAATATCGGCGGCTCGCTCACGCCCCTTGGGCCGCCTTTGTTCCTCGGCTTCCTCAAGGGCGTGGATTTTTATTGGACGGTAAAGCACATGCTTTGGCCCATGCTGTTCGTCAGCGGGCTGCTGCTCGCGCTGTTCTACCTAATCGACCGCCGTGCCTGGAATCACGAGTCCGGTGAGGTGAGGGAAAAGAGTGGGGGCCGTTGCCAAATCCGGATCGAGGGCGCGCACAACATCATCTATCTTGCCGTTGTCGTTGACACGGTGCTGTTCAGCGGGCTGTGGGACCGCGGCGTCACGGTCCCCGTCGGTCTCGTCATCGAAATGCCGCTCAACGGCTTGGTGCGTGATAGCGCGTTGCTCTTTATCAGCTACCTCTCATGGAAGACGACGCGGCGACCCATCCGCGTGGAAAATGCATTCACCTGGCTGCCGGTTCAGGAAGTCGCGACACTCTTCGCCGCCATCTTCATCACCATGATCCCCGTGCTGGCCATGCTTCGCGCTGGCCATCAGGGGGCGCTGGCACCGCTGCTCGGCCTCGTCTCGACACCGGACGGCCAGCCGGTAGAGGCCGCCTATTTCTGGCTGACCGGTGCTCTATCGAGCTTCCTCGACAACGCGCCGACCTATCTCGTCTTCTTCAACTTGGCCGGCGGCGACGCGCAAACGCTGATGGGACCGCTCGCCGGTACCTTGCTTGCGATTTCGGCCGGCGCCGTGTTCATGGGCGCCAATACCTATATCGGCAACGCCCCGAATTTCATGGTGCGCTCGATCTGCGAGGAGCATGGCGTCAAGATGCCGAGCTTCATCGGCTACATGGCGTGGTCGGGAGCGATCCTGTTGCCGCTCTTCGCCGCTGTCACCCTCATTTGGTTCTTATGAGGCTTCAGCCCGGCTTCACCACCATGAAATAGAGATTGGCCAAGGGCAGGAGCGTGGCGACGGTGCCCCAAACGATCCAGCGTCGGCTGAGACGCCAGTAGCTGTCGGGGATCGAGCCGCTGTCGGCAAAGGCACGGGCAGCCTGCGCTTGCTTGATCTGAGTCGGGATCAGAATCACAACCCAGATGATGCCCGAGGCGATGAACAGGCTCTGGGCCGCGATGAGCCATAGCGGTGCAAGCGGATTGAGGCCGCCGGTCCACACCATGCCGTAAGCGCCGATCAAGATGAGGATGACGCCGCCTAAGGTGAAGATCCAATCAGACAGCGTCACGAGGCGCTGCGCGTAAGCGATGGTGCGCGGCTCGCCGGTTCTATCGGCGAGCACCTTCCACACGCCCGTGACGATGATATTGCCGAGAAAAAACACGACCCCCAGAATGTGCACGACCTTGAAGGCGAGATAGGTCATGGGGGCGCCTCGCGGTCACTCCTTGAGCCGGGCGATGATCGCTTCGAGCGCTTGGACGGCTTCCGCCTTGCCGCGCTTGTTCAAGTCGAGAAGGAGCTTGAACCCCTCGGATTCCTCGCGGATCACGGCGCCCTCTTTGGCGAGATCATCATAGAGACCGAGCACCTTGTAGCAGCGGATCGGCTCGCTGAAACCCTTCACCTTGATCGGCGCCTGCTCCTCGACGGCCACCTCTTCCTTGACCAAGGAATAGGTCTCGTGACCCATGAGGATGCCGTCGATCTCGGCATGCGACTGAAGGCGCGCCGTCAGATTCACCGAGCTGCCGATGATCGTATAGTCCATGCGATCTTGGCTGCCGAAATTGCCGACGGTGACGTAGCCCGTGTTGATGCCGATGCGTAAGTGAAACGGCTTCTCGGCGCCGAGCTCCTGCCATTCGGCCTGCAGCTCGCGCAGACGCTTCAACATGGCAATGGCCATGCGCACGCAGGCGCGGGCATCTTCCTTCACCCCGCGCGATTCCGGGTCGCCGAAAAACACCATGATGGCGTCGCCGATATATTTGTCGATGGTCGCGCCGTGCTCGAGCGCGATGTTCGACATCTCGGTGAGATAGAGGTTGAGGACGTTGGTGAGGTCCTCGGATTCGAGCTTGTCGGTGGTCTCGGTGAAATTGACCACGTCGGAGAAGAAGATGGTGAGCTTCTTGCGGCTCGAGGCGATTTCGACATTCTGCGCGCCGGTGAAGATCGAGTGGTAGATCTGGGGCGAGAGATATTTCGAGAGCTTCTTCGAGAGCGACTCGAGCTCCTTGTTCTTCTGGGCGATGATCTCGTTGGCCTTGCGCTGCTCCTGTCCCATGGCGTTGAGCTGCTGCTCGTTGCGGTCGCTCAAGCGCATCAGCCGGCGCGTGGTGCGGAACAGTTTCTGATAGTCCTTGAGCAGCTCTTCAAAGAGCTTGCCGTCAACGCGGTCGGCGAAGCGGCCCCCATCGAGCAGGGCCTGGGCCGCAGCGATCACTTGCTCCTCGGCCGCGAAGAGATCGTCGGAGGACATCAGCCGGCCATCTTCTCAAGATGGAACTTGGCCTTCTCGAGATCCTCGCCGAACTCCTCGCCAAGCTCCTGCATCGTGTCGTCTTCCTTGTCGTAGTACCAATAGACCTCGACCGAGGCGCCCTTCTTGGCCGCCGCCTCGAGCTTGTCCATCAGCATCATGACCGCCTTGGCGCTCGATGAGTTGAGATAGATGAGCTCGAAATCGAAACGGCAGCTGCCACTGCCGAGTTTGCTCAGATAATTGTCGAGAGCGACGAACACCGGTCCGTAGAACTCGGTGACGTCCTCGGGATAGGACTCGCCCTTGATCTGGAGGTGGTGCTGGGTGAAGTCGAAGACCACCGCCGGAGTGCGGGAGGTGGCCTCGATGTCCATCTTGTCTCGCATCGGGGTCCGGCTCTCAGATACTCGCCTTGAGGGCAAAGAAGGCGTAGGTGCTGTCGATGTCGGCGAAGTCGAACTCGATCGGCTTGGAGGCGCGCCGCGCGATCTCCATGAAGCCGAGGCCTGCGCCCTTGCTGCCCTCTTCGGGCTCGGCTCGGAGCTGCTCCTTGTAGAGCGCTTTCAGCTCGTCCTTGCTCATGTCCCTGATCTTGATGAGTCGCGCCCGGAGCCGCCCGACATCGGAGCGCGCCACCAAATTGCCGGCACAGACGACGTATTCGCCGTTCTCCTTGCCAATCGTGAGGATGCCGTAGCGGATCTCTCTAAGTGCGGCCGCGTCGGAAGCGGGAGGGAGCGCGGGCTGCGCCTTCTCGGCGGAATAGCGGATGATGTTCTGCATCTGCTCGACAAAGACCGCAAATACGCTGCGCAGCGTCTTGGTGTCGGCGTCGTCGATGGTCAGCTTCTGCTTCAACGCCTCGCCGACGCCGCTCAGGACAGGCTCGGTGACGTAGCCGCTATAGGCAAAGATCACGCCATGCCGATGCAGCATCGCCCGCGTGTCCATGAGTTGGCTTGCGAGCATCGGCGTCTCCTATGAATGCGGCGTAAAGCCCAAGACCGTCAGGTCGTCGCGACGGATTTGCTCGCCTTGATATCTGTCGAGCGCCTGGCGCAAGGACTCCTCCTGCTTGCGCATCGAGGCCCCGCGATTCTGCCTGAGCAGCTCCTGGAAACGCCGCTTGCCGAAGGACCGGCCGCGCGGGCCGCCGATCTGGTCGATCAAGCCGTCGGTGGTGAGATAGAAAGAATCGCGGTCGTCGAAGGGGAAGGTGTAATCGGTGTAGGTGGTCCCTTGCGGATAGCGGCGGTAGCCGATCCCCTTGCGGTCGCCCTTGATCTCGATCACGCCATCCGGGTTCGTCCGCCAGAGCGAGAAGCGCGCCCCGGCGAAGCTCATCTCCCGCTTGGCAGGCTTTATGAAGCAGACGCCTGCCTCGAGCCCGTCGTCGGTATCGCCCCCCTCCTCGTGCTGGCCGAGCAGGCTTTGCACGCCGCGGTGAAGCCCGGTCAGGACCTCGCTCGGCTTGTCGCTCGAAGCGGTGCGCAGCATGCGGTCGAGCAGCCCCCAGGCGATCAGCGTCATGAAGGCTCCGGGAACGCCGTGTCCGGTGCAATCGCCGACCATGACCGCATAGCCGTCCTCGATCGGCTGGAACCAGAAGAAATCCCCGCCTACGATGTCGCGCGGCTCCCAGATCAAGAAATGGTCGGCGGCCACCTCGTCGAGCTCACAGCGGGCGGGTAGGACCGCTGACTGGATGCGGCTCGCATAGCGGAGGCTCTGCAGGATCAGCTGATTGGCGGCGGCGGCCCTCTGCTCGCTCTCCTTGACCTCGGTCAGGTCACTATAGACGGCGACGGTGCCGCCCGCCTCAGTGCGGCGCTCGCTGATCTGCAGCCAGCGGCCGTCAGAGCGGCGCTGCAGCAACGGCTCTCCTCCCGGATGACGGTGCTCGTCGAGGCGCTGGCGGAGCCAGCCGTCACCTCGCCCTTTAGCATCCTCGATCAGCCCGTTGGCGACGGCGCCGCGGATGATCTCCTCGTACGTCATGCCGGGTTTCGGGGGACCCTCGCCGAAGTCGAACAACTCGTAATATTTGTGGTTGCCGAGCACGAGCCGGTCTTCCGAGTCGTAAAGGGCGAAGCCCTCGGTGATCGAGCCGATGGCGTCGGTCAGGCGCTGCTCGCTCTGCTGCAAGGCCGCCTGCTCGGCCGTCTTGCGCGCCGTGACCTCGCTCCACGAGCCGATCACTTCGAGCGGATTGCCGTTCTGGTCCCTGACGAGATGCTGCTCGTCGCTCACCCAGCAATAGAAGCCGTCAGCCTTGAGGAAGCGATATTCGGCGACGTGACGGTCGGTCTCGAAGAGCTTGGCTTGCGCCTTCTCGACCTCGGCGAGATCGTCCGGGTGGACGCGCGAGCGCCAGAAGTCTGGATCCTTCAGATATTGGTCGGGCTCGTAGCCGAGCACGCGCTTGATGTTCTCGCTGACGAAGGTCGGGGTGAAGTCGCCCGTGGCGGCGAAGCTGTAGACCACGGCGGGCGCGGAGTGCAGCATCAGGTCGAAGCGCGCTCTGGTGGCGTTACCTTCCTGCTCGGCCTGCTTGCGCGCGGTGATGTTGCTCCATGAGCCCACGATCTCGGCAGGCTCGCCGTCCTCGCCGCGCAGGAGATATTGATCGTCGGCGACCCAGATATAGGTCCCGTTCTTCTTGCGGAAGCGGTACTCGACGGCGTGGCGCCCCTTCTCGAACAGCTTGACTTGCTCAGCCTCGACGGCGGCGAGGTCCTCGGGATGCACGTTGTTGCGCCAGAAATCGGCGTGCTCGAGATATTTCTCGGGGCAATGGCCGAGCAGCCGCTTGATATTCTCGCTGACGAAGGTCGGAGCGTAATCGTCCTTCGCCTTGAAGGAGTAGATCACCGACGGCGCGCTCTCGAGCAGCGTCGAGAGCCTCGCGCTGGCGGCATCCTCGGCCTCCTCGGCGTGTTTGCGATCGGTCACGTCGCTCCATGAGCCCACGATCTCGAACGGCTCGCCGTTGGCATCGCGGATGAGATGCTGCTCGTCGCTGACCCAGCGATAGTGCCCGTCCTTCTTGCGGAAGCGGTATTCGGAGGTGTGCCTCTCCTGCTCGAAGAGAAGCGCCTGCTCCGCCTCGATCCTATCGATGTCATCGGGATGGACACGCGCGCGCCAGAATGCGGAATCCTTTAGATATTCGTCAGGGCAATAGCCAAGCAGCCGCTTGATGTTCTCGCTGATGAAGGTCGGCGCGTAATCGTCCTTCGCCTTGAAGGAATAGATCACCGACGGTGCGGTCTCGAGCAGGAGCGCGAGCCGCTTGCGCGCGTCATCCTGGGCGGCCTCGGCCGCCTTGCGCGCGGTGATGTCGCTCCACGAGCCGACGACCTCGGCCGGATCGCCGTTCGCGTCGCGGACGAGGTGCTGGTCGTCGTTCACCCAGCAATAGGAGCCGTCCTTGCGGCGGAAGCGATATTCGATCGCATGCCTGCCGTGCTCGAACAGGCTCGTCACCTCACGCTCGACCTGCGCAAGGTCCTCGGGGTGAACGCGCTCGCGCCAGAAGTTGGGATTGTGCAGATATTCGCTTGGGGTGTAGCCGAACAGCCGCTCGATATTGGCGCTGACGAAGGTCGGGGCGAAGTCGCCTCTGGCCTCGAAGCTATAGATCACGGCGGGAGAGGCATCGAGCAACTGCGCAAGCCTCTGCTCGGCAGCGGCCTCGACCTCGGCCACATGCTGCCGTTCTTCTTCTTGGTGCTCGCGCGACGCCTCGGCCAAGATACTCTCGACGATGTCGGCTACGCTTTTGGAATCGGTGCCGGGTGGCAGCACTTTACCAAGCGCCGCCGCTGCAATCTCGGCGTATTTTCTCGAAGATGCCATTTAGATGATGGTTAGATGATGGTTAGATGAGCGAATTCACAATGCGTGATGCCTAAAGTTTTCAGGGCGCAAAAGATAGTTCAGAGGAGCTTCTCTCTGTCAATGGCAAGCTAGAAGGGCAGCTTTCGGATTTGCAGCACTTTTTCCCCAAGATGCAATGCCGCAGACCTCGATCCCCACCCGAGGGCAGACGGGTGAAATCCGCACGTGCGAACGGGTCGGCGCGCCACTGAAGACGTGCCGATCCCGATAAACCCGTTCGTTCGCGCGACTGACGCGTTCGGACTTACTGCGCCGGAGCCGGGGTCGCTGGAGCGGCGGGCGCCTCGGGCGCCGGAGCTGGCGTCTCAGCGCCACCTGTGGCCGGAGCCGGAGTTTCACCCCCCGATTTCCCAAGCACGCAATTGATCAAGGTGCTGTCATATTTGCAGTGGTGCCTCTGCGCCTGCACCACGACCAGGACAGCGATGATCACTATCAAGATGAGAAGAATCCGCATTCAAACACCCTCCCTATTCCCGCGGCCGTAACGTATACGAATGTAATGAAAACCAAAAGGGCCGGCGCGAGGCCGACCCCATGGATTTACCGCGAGTCGTCTGGCGCAGGACAGCGCCCTGCGGCGTCTTGCTCCGCCCGCGACCCCTTCCCTAGTCGTAGTCCCGGTAACGGTATTTCCACCTCGGACCGTAGCCGTAGGAGTACCGGTTATAATAATAGGGCCGGTAGCGGTAGGAATAATCCTGGTAGCCGTAGCGTGGGCCGACATAGATCCCGACGCCAGGACCGCCCCACCAGCCATGGCGCCATCCCGCCTCGGCGGAGGCGGGGGTCATCGCGACGACGCCAAGGGCAGCCGCAGCTGCCGCGCATGTCCGTAGGTATTTCATCGCATTCCTCCTTGAACTTGCGTCGCTTTCCGACGCGGCATGGAGGGTCAACGCGAACCCATCGCGAGGGTTCCCCTCGCCCCAACTTCGCCGCAACCTTGGCCTGAATGGTCCTCAAGCCGATCCAGATGAAAGAACGAGACCCCTCGATGTGCGGAAGGCTGCTGATCACGCGCCAGGATTTTCTTAGGGCGGCGCTCACCCTCGCCGCGGCGCCGCTGCTCCGCTCGCTCCCCGCTCGCGCGGACGATGCCGCCGAGGCGAGCGAGATCGCGCCCGGCATCTTCGTGCATCAGGGCCGCTATGAGGTTCAGTCGCCCGACAATCAGGGCGACATGGCGAATGCAAGCTTCGTCGTTGGCAATGAGTGCGTCGCCGTGATTGACACGCTTGGCAGCGCGGTGGCCGGGCGCGAGCTCCTGAGCACGATCCGCGCCGCGACCAACAAGCCGATCCGCTACGTGATCAACACCCACATGCATCCCGACCACGTGTTCGGCAACGCGGCGTTCAAGGCGGATGCCCCCACCTTCGTCGGCCATCACAAACTTGCGCGCGGCCTTGCCACGCGCGCGGAGCGCTATCTCGCCATCAACAAGGAGATGCTTGGGCCAGACGCCTTTGAGGGCATCGAGGTCATCTTGCCGACGCTGAAAGTCGAGGACAAGGTCACTCTCGATCTCGGCGGCCGCACGCTCATCCTCGAGCCGCAGCGCACCGCTCACACAGACAACGACCTCACCATTACCGACTCGGCGACCAACATGTTGTTCCTCGGCGATCTGCTGTTCTCGGTGCATGTGCCGACGCTCGACGGCTCGATCAAGGGCTGGCTCGCGCTGATCGAGGAGCTCAAGACGCGCGACGCCGCCCGCGTCGTGCCCGGCCATGGGCCGCAAGCCATGGAGTTACCTGAGGCATTCGATCCCGAGGAGCAGTATCTCGCGGACATTGCGAATGACGTGAGGCAGCTTATCAAGGAGGGCAAGACTCTCGAGGATGCGACCAAAACGGCCGGATTCGAGGACCGCGATGCCTGGAAGCTGTTCGACCACTATCATGTCCGCAACGTCTCGGCGGCCTTCGCAGAGCTCGAATGGGAGTGATATGATGCGGCAAATGCCAACCGAGGAGACCCCTGCTATGGGCTTTCCGATCAAGCGCCTCGCCAGCGCCTTAGGCGTCGCTGCCGTCGCCGCGGCACTCTTTGCCGCCCCTGCCGCGCGAGCCGAGGAGGACGTGTGGCCGACGCTGAAGCAACAGAATTTCGGTGACCGTCCGATTGCCGCCGAGGACGGCATGGTCGTACTCGAGATACCGGGCACGGCGGAGGACGCGGCTCTTGTGCCGCTCACGGTGCGCGTGCCGCCTTCGGTCACCCAAGACCTCAAATCGCTGACGCTCATCATTGACAAGAACCCGAGTCCGGTGGTCGCCGTGCTCACCTTCGGGCCTGCCGCCGGCAAAGGTGGAGAGCGCAATTTCTCCACTCGGGTGCGCATCGACATGTTCTCGCATGTGCGCGCGATCCTCGAGACCGCCGATGGCACTCTGCACATGGCGAGCAAATTCGTTGCCGCCGCCGGAGGATGCGGAGCCATGCAGGCCAAGGATCCCGACACGGAGAACGTCGATCTCGGCAAGACGATCGTGAAGACCTTCCCGCCGGCGCTCGACGCGAACCCGATCTGGTCGGCTCAGGTGATGATCAAGCACCCGAACTCGAACGGCATGCAGCTCGACATCAATACCGCGAGTGTCATCCCGGCGCGCTTCGTCAGAGACGTGGTCGTGAAGCGCGACGGCGAGCTCGTGTTCTCGATGAGAAGCACCTTCTCGATCTCGACCAACCCGAATCTCCGCTTCACCTTCGGGCGCGGACCCGACAACGTCCTCGACGTCACCATCACCGACACTGACGGCGCGGTGTTTACCGCACGCTCGGAGCCGATGTCCTAGACGTTATTGCTGTTGCTTGCTGGAATAGAAGATCTGCGCCTGAGTTAGAAACTCCTCGGGCTTCTTGAGAAACAGCGACTTCGCCGTCTCGTTGCCGAAGCAATAGGTCTTTCCGTTATAGACGGTGTTGACCGAGCAGTCGGTCTTGATGTCCTTGCCGAGCGCGAGACCCATCACGCATTCGCCGCCGAACTCGGCTTCCGTGGCATGGGCGGCGCCCGCGCAGAGCCCCAACGCGGCCGCAAGAAGGATCGCCCGTGACGCAGACTTCATGCTGTTTCCTTCGCGTCGGAAATTGGTGGGCGCAGTAGGACTCGAACCTACGACCCGCTGATTAAG
>CAVVDW010000012.1:0-167949 GCA_963747175.1 uncultured Alphaproteobacteria bacterium
ACTGTGACGGCGAGCTATCGACAAAGCTTCCGCGCTTATTGGCGGTGGGGAGGAGCCATGCAACGGGTGTCCGACGAAGCCGAGCAAACCAGTAGCTCAGCAAACGTTGCGCAACAGTCGGGGTCTCGGGCTCTGAATGGATCGGCGGACTTCTTGCAGCAGTTCTTGATGGCTCTGCAAGCAATGCGGGACGGCGACTTCTCGGTACGGATGGCCGCCAACTCCTTAGGCGTGGAAGGCAAGATCGCGGACACCTTCAACGAGATCATCGCGGCCAACCACCGCATGGCCAAGGAGTTCGAGCGCGTCGGACGCGTCGTCGGCCGTGAAGGCAAGATCAAGCACCGTGTAAATCTTGGTATTCCCCAGGGGGCTTGGGGCGAGATGGAGGGGTCGATCAATACCCTGATCGACGACCTGCTTTGGCCTACCACCGAAGTCACCCGCGCCGTGGCGGCGGTAGCCCGGGGTGATCTCCAAGAAACCGTAAGGCTTGAGGTCGACGGGCAGCCGCTGATGGGCGAGTTCTTCCGCTCGGCCATGATCGTCAACACGATGATTAAGCAGCTCGGCGTATTCACCTCGGAGGTGACGCGCGTTGCGCGCGAGGTCGGAAGCGAAGGCAAGCTTGGCGGTCAGGCCTCGGTGCCGGACGTCACAGGGGTGTGGAAAGACCTGACAGACAGCGTCAACTCCATGGCGTCGAACCTGACTGGCCAGGTGCGCAACATCGCCGAGGTTTCGACCGCAATCGCGCGCGGTGATCTCTCCAAGAAGATCACAGTGAATGTGAGCGGCGAAATTCTGCAGCTCAAAGAAACCATCAACACGATGGTCGATCAGCTGAACGCTTTTGCCGGCGAGGTCACCCGCGTCGCTCGCGAGGTGGGCACCGAAGGCAAGCTCGGCGGTCAGGCGACCGTGCCGGGCGTCGCCGGCACTTGGAAGGACCTCACCGACAGCGTGAACTCGATGGCAAGCAACCTGACGGCGCAGGTGCGCAACATAGCCGAGGTCTCGACCGCGATCGCTACGGGCAATCTATCGAAAAAGATCACCGTCGACGTGCGTGGCGAGATTCTCGAGCTCAAAGACACCATCAACACCATGGTGGATCAGCTGAATGCGTTCGCCGGCGAGGTGACGCGCGTGGCACGAGAGGTGGGCACCGAAGGCAAGCTCGGCGGCCAGGCCATAGTGCGCGGCGTGGCCGGTACGTGGAAAGACCTGACCGACAGCGTGAACTCAATGGCGAGCAACCTGACAGGCCAGGTTCGCAATATTGCCGAGGTGGCGACTGCCGTGGCGCGGGGCGACCTCTCCAAGAAGATCACGGTGAACGTCAGCGGTGAAATCCTCCAGCTCAAGGAAACCATCAACACGATGGTCGATCAGCTTAACGCGTTCGCGGCCGAGGTGACCCGCGTGGCGCGCGAGGTCGGCACCGACGGTAAGCTTGGGGGACAGGCAGAAGTGCCCGGCGTGGCCGGCACCTGGAAGGATCTTACCGACAGCGTGAATTTCATGGCCGGCAATCTGACCGCGCAGGTGCGCAACATTGCCGAGGTGGCCACGGCAATCGCCGATGGCGACCTGTCGCGCAAGATCACGGTGGACGTGCGGGGCGAGATCCTTCGCCTGAAGGAGACCATCAACACGATGGTGGATCAGCTCAACGCATTCGCCGCTGAGGTGACGCGCGTCGCCCGCGAGGTCGGCACAGAAGGCCGGCTCGGCGGCCAGGCCAACGTGCCTGGTGTTGCCGGTACCTGGAAGGACCTGACCGACAGCGTCAACTCGATGGCTGGGAATCTCACCGCGCAGGTCCGCAATATCGCTGAGGTGACGACGGCCGTGGCGCGCGGCGACCTGTCGCGCAAGATCACGGTCGACGTGAAGGGCGAGATCCTCGAGCTGAAGAACACCATCAACACGATGGTGGACCAGCTCAACGCCTTTGCCTCGGAGGTGACGCGCGTGGCGCGCGAGGTTGGCACCGAAGGCAAACTCGGTGGCCAGGCTCAGGTGCCCGAGGTTGCCGGAACCTGGAAGGACTTGACCGACAATGTGAACTTCATGGCGTCGAATCTGACGGCCCAGGTGCGCAACATCGCCGAGGTGGCCACCGCCATCGCCAGCGGCGACCTCTCCAAGAAGATCACGGTGGACGTGCGCGGCGAAATTCTCCTGCTCAAGGAAACGCTCAACACCATGGTCGAGCAGCTCCGCTCTTTTGCGGCGGAGGTGACGCGCGTGGCGCGTGAGGTGGGTACCGACGGACGCCTGGGCGGACAGGCTGTTGTGCCAGGCGTGGGCGGTACATGGAAGGACTTGACCGACAATGTGAATCTGCTCGCCGCCAATTTAACGACGCAGGTGCGCAACATTGCTGAGGTGACGACGGCCGTGGCGCGCGGCGACCTGTCGCGCAAAATCACCGTGGACGTGAAGGGCGAGATCCTCGAGCTCAAGAACACCATCAATACCATGGTGGACCAGCTCAACGCTTTCGCCTCTGAGGTGACGCGTGTGGCGCGCGAGGTGGGTACGGAAGGAAGGCTTGGTGGCCAAGCTCAAGTGTCAGGCGTCGCCGGCACCTGGAAGGACCTGACCGACACCGTGAACGTCATGGCTGCCAATCTGACCGAACAGGTGCGCGGGATCGTGAAGGTTGTGACCGCGGTCGCCGACGGCGATCTCAAGCAAAACCTGACGGTGAAATCCAAGGGCGAGGTGGCGGCGCTTGCCGAAACCATCAACAACATGACCGATACGCTGGCCACGTTCGCCGATCAGGTGACGTCCGTGGCGCGCGAGGTCGGCGTGGAGGGGCGTCTCGGCGGCCAGGCGAACGTTCCTGGAGCGGCCGGCACGTGGAAGGATCTAACGGGCAACGTCAATTTGCTCGCCGCCAATTTGACGACCCAGGTGCGCGCCATCGCCGAGGTCGCGACCGCCGTGACCAAGGGCGACCTCACTCGGTCGATTCAGGTTCAGGCGCTTGGAGAGGTGGCCGAGCTTAAAGACAACATCAACACGATGATTGACAATTTGCGGCTCACGACCGACCGCAACAACGAGCAGGACTGGCTGAAGACGAATCTCGCGAAGTTCACCAGCATGCTGCAGGGTCAGCGCGATCTTGCCACCGTCGGTCGTTTGCTGCTCAGCGAATTGACTCCGCTCGTCAACGCCCAGCTCGGCGTCATCTACCAGGTCGAGGGCGAAGGTGCAGCTGGGTTGAGACTGCTGTCAGCCTATGCCGATGACGGTGCGAACGGTCATCCGCAGCGCCTCAGGGTCGGCGAAGGCCTGATAGGTCAGTGCGCCGCAGACAAGCGTAGGCTGCTGATTACCGAAATGCCCCCGCACGCCGTTTCAATCGGGTCGGCACTCTTTAAGGTGGTTCCGAGCAATGTGATCGTGTTGCCGGTGCTATTCGAAAGCGAGGTGAAGGCCGTTATCGAGCTTTCCTCTGTGAGTGCCTTCACCGACCTTCAGGTCGCCTTCCTCGAGCAACTGACAAGCAGTATCGGCATCGTTCTGAACTCGATCGAGGCGACGATGCAGACCGAGGGCCTGCTCACGCAGTCGCAACAGCTCGCCGGCGAGCTACAAACCCAACAAAGAGAGCTGCAACAAACCAACGAACAACTTGAACAGAAGGCGCAGCAGCTGGCCGAGCGCAATGTCGAGGTGGAGCGAAAGAATCAGGAGATCGAGCAAGCGAGGCGCGCGCTCGAAGAGCAGGCGACCGAGCTTGCTCTCACCTCCAAATACAAATCGGAATTTCTGGCCAATATGTCACATGAGCTGCGCACCCCGCTCAACAGCATCCTCATTCTGGGTCAGCAGCTTGCGGACAACCCTGAGGGGAATCTAAATGGCAAGCAGGTTGAGTTCGCGCGCACGATTCACGGCGCCGGCACCGACCTCTTGAACCTCATCAGCGACATCCTCGACTTGTCCAAGATCGAGTCCGGCACCGTTACCGTCGAGGCCGAGGAGATCGCTTTCTCAAGCCTGCTTGAGGCGGTCGCACGTCCGTTCCGCCACGAAGCGGAGGCACGCGGACTTGCGTTCGACGTGCAAATAGATCCCAATCTCGGCCGAACGCTGACAGTCAACTCCAAGCGTCTGCAGCAGGTCCTGAAAAACCTTCTTTCCAACGCTTTCAAGTTTACCGAGCAAGGCGGGATTTGGATCAAGGTACAGCCCGCGTCGAAAGGTTGGAGCGCGGGCCATCCCATTCTGGATCAGGCATCCCAGGTCATTGCTTTCGAGGTATCGGACTCCGGCATCGGTATTGCTCTTGAGAAACAGAAGATCATCTTCGAGGCCTTCCAGCAGGCCGACGCCAGCACCAGCCGTAAATATGGCGGTACCGGACTTGGGCTCGCCATCAGCCGAGAGCTGTCGAACCTTCTCGGCGGTGAGATCCAGCTTCGCAGCACGCCCAACATGGGCAGCACATTCGCGATCTATCTGCCGCTGCATTATGCTGGTCCGACGAGCGGCCCCCGACCGATCTATGGCTCTAGTGCTCTAAAGTCGTTCGAGCCCAAGCTTATTCCGTCCACAACGGCCGAGCGCGCTGTGGAGCCTGTTCAGGACGATCGCAGTTCGATCGAGAAAGGCGATCCCGTATTGCTCATCGTCGAGGACGACGCGAGTTTTGCGCGCGTCTTGGTTGATATGGCGCGAGATAGAGGTTTCAAGTCACTCGTCGCTATGCGCGGCGCCGATGCGTTGATGCTCGCCGAGGAGTTTCGACCGGCGGCAATCTCGCTCGATGTCTTTTTGCCCGACATGCTTGGTTGGACCGTACTGAGCCAGCTTAAGCAGAATCCGCTGACGCGACATATTCCGGTGCAAATCATCACGATGGATGAAGATCGCCAGCACGGGCTTGCGCGGGGCGCGTTCTCGTTCGTAACCAAGCCTACAACTCCCGAAGGCGTCAAAGCAGCCCTCGCACGCATCAAGAATTATTCTGCTCCGAGGCGTAAGCGTCTCCTCATCGTTGAGGACAACGCGGCGGAGCGCATGAGCATCACTGAGCTACTGGCCCATGATGACATTGATATCATCACTGCAGAGACCGGCGAAGAAGCCCTTCAGATCATGCGCGAGCAAAGCTGCGATTGTGTGGTGCTCGACCTCAAGCTTCCCGACATGTCGGGCTTCGAGATTCTAGAGGAGCTTCGCGCCGATCCCGATCTGAGCGATGTCCCAGTTGTCGTTTTCACGGGACGCGAGCTGACTGTGGAGGAAGACGCAAGGTTGCATACCATGGCGCGGAGCATTGTCGTCAAAGGCGTCGAATCGCCCGAGCGCCTGCTCGACGAAACAGCGCTCTTTCTGCACCGCGTCGTCACCGAGCTTCCCGTTGAGAAGCAGAAAATGCTCGAGCGCCTAAATCGCTCCGACGAGGATCTGGTTGGCAAAACTGCACTCCTCGTTGATGACGATGCGCGCAATATCTTCGCGCTTTCCAGTGTGCTCGAACGACGCGGGATGAGGGTGTTGGCGGCGACCACTGGGGGCGAGGCAGTCGAACTCGTGCAGTCTACGCCAGACCTTGCCATCGTCCTCATGGATATCATGATGCCAGAAATGGACGGGTATCAGACGATAGCGGCTATCCGCGAGAATCCGGCCTTCCGACGTCTGCCGATCATCGCTCTTACGGCTAAAGCGATGAAGGGCGACAGGGAGAAATGCCTCGAGTCGGGGGCCTCGGAGTATCTTGCCAAGCCCGTGAACACGGAACAGTTACTGACCGCCATGCGGAGCTGGCTGCATCGATGAAGGCCCACAGCACCATGAGCCAGGCGGAAAAGCTCAACATCCTTCTCGTGGACGATCAACCCGGGAAGCTTTTGAGCTACGAGGTCATTCTCAAGGATCTCGGCGAGAACCTGATTATGGCTCAATCGGGGGCCGAAGCGTTGGAGCACCTCCTCAAGAAGGAGGTGGCTGTGCTCCTGGTTGACGTCTGCATGCCAGAGCTTGACGGGTTTGAGCTCGCGGCAATGATCCGTGACCATCCGCGATGCGAGAAGACAGCCATCATCTTTATCTCCGCCGTCCAGCTAACTGATGTCGACCGAATTCGCGGTTATGAAATGGGTGCGGTCGATTACGTCCCCGTTCCAGTGGTGCCCCAGGTGCTGAGGGCTAAGGTGAAAGTGTTCACAGAGCTGTTCCGCAAAACTCGGCAGCTGGAGCAGCTCAATCGGGAGCTTGAGGCGCGCGTGGCCGAGAGAACGGCGCAACTAGAGTCGTACGCGAGCCGCCTGAGCGAGAGCGAGCGGCGTCGCAGCCTCGCACTTGCCGCGAGCGAGATGGGATCTTGGGATTGGGACCTGACGCGCGGCGATTGCATGTGGGATGAAGGTCAATGTCGAAATCTTCGGCGTGAATCAGGCAACCTTCAGGGTCACGCCGGAGCGCGTCAAAGCGCTTCTGGAGCCGGAAGGCTGGGATCGGCTCAAGCAAGTGTTGGCGGATGCGGCCTCGACGCGCGCGCACGAAGCCGAATTTCGCGTACGCCGCCCCAATGGTGAACTCCGCTGGTGCCTGGGTACGGCTGCCGCCACCGTCGATTCGCAGGGCCGCGTAACGCGCATCAGCGGCGTGACGATGGATATAACCGATCGGAAACGCGCCGAGGAACGGCAAGCATTTTTGGCGCGCGAGGTCGATCATCGCGCCCGCAACGTACTTGCTGTCGTTCAATCGATGCTGCGCCTGACCAAGGCGGACACGACGGAAGCATATGTTGCCGCCGTCGAAGGACGCATCAACGCCCTTTCGCGTGCGCACATGCTGCTTTCCGAATGCCGCTGGGAAGGCGCCGATCTGCGTCGCCTGGTTGACGAGGAGCTCGACCCATATCGCAACTTGGATGCCAGCGCCGTGGTAGCGGAAGGGCCGGGCCTCTTGCTGGACTCGCGTCGTGCGCAGACGGTCGCCCTGGTTCTGCACGAGCTCGCCACCAATGCGGCGAAGCACGGCGCATTGGTACTGTCCTCTGGCCGCATAAAGCTCAGCTGGCGGCAGCAGGGCAGCTTCCTTGTCCTTGAATGGTCGGAAAGTGGTGGACCCAAAGTCTACATACCTTCTTCCCGCGGCTATGGCATGCGGGTCATCAGCGCAAGTATCGAACAGCTCGGAGGTGAAGTTAAATTCGATTGGCAAGTTGAGGGCTTGCGCTGCGTGTTGTCGCTACCTTTGGCCGAAAAAGCCAAGCGTCTGGATGGCGAGGTTGCTCAGCAACAAGCAGCGGACCGTCCCACCAGAATTTCATTAGTCGAAAACAATAGCCGTGTTCTTCTCGTAGAAGATGAATCCCTGGTGGCAATGATGATGGTCGAAGCTCTCGTGGAACTCGGGCTTACGGTTATTGGTCCCTACGCCAATACCGCAGAAGCGACCCAAGCCGTTAATGAAACACCCGTCGGCGCCGCGATTCTCGACATCAATCTCGGCCGTGAGATGGTTTACCCAGTTGCTGAGGTACTTGAGGCGCGTGGTATCCCCTTTGCCTTCGTGACGGGTTATGGATCCGAAGGGGTGGATCGACGCTACTCAGCTGTGCCACTCCTGCTAAAGCCGGTGGACAAGAGCGTATTGCAGAACTTATTCATTGCCAACAAAAGCGCGCACCAAAACCCTGCCAATGACGTGAGCGAAATGGCATCCCCGCTCGACGCGCCCTTTGGTCGCGCGGCGAACTCGGGCAATCGATCAAAGTCGGTTTGAACGTTTCGTGGCCCGAGGGCTTATCACCCAAAACGTCACGGACGCGGGGCTACTGCCGTTGCTACCGCGTCGGCAAGGCGGCCATGATAAAACGGCTTTGGTAGCACCGGCGCTCCCGGAATTTTTTGGTGAATGCGCTCGACCGTATCGCGGTCGGCGTAGCCTGTGATGAAGACGATAGGGGCGTCGCACACCGTATGAAGCCACCTAGCGACCTCGATTCCTTCGCGGCCGCCCTCGAGATTGATGTCCATCAGGACAACATCGGGCTGATTGTTCATTGCGAGTGTCGAGGCTTG
Organism: uncultured Alphaproteobacteria bacterium; assembly: GCA_963747175.1. Classification (GTDB taxonomy): domain Bacteria; phylum Pseudomonadota; class Alphaproteobacteria; order Rhizobiales; family Methyloligellaceae; genus Methyloceanibacter. Next base: position 8,067 of record CAVVDW010000012.1, read on the forward strand.
TTGTCCATTTGCCGCTAGATCGCAAACGTCGAAGCCCAGTTCGTGCATGTCTGCTTCGAGGCTGATGGCGAAAAAGACTTCGTCCTCTACGATCAGCGCGCGGCGGGGAGGGGAACGTTGGGCCATGCGGACCTTCCTTTCCGGCAGTGCTCAGTAGGAGTAACGCCGCAGGTCCAAGTTCGGTCCCTCCCATTGCTGTGGCGGCTTCCTTTTTAGGGAGGGCTATTTGGTCCCAATGCGGCCGGCGATCGACCTTCCGATCGGCGCTGCGTAATGAGCAAGGCAAGTGCTCGCTCATAATCAGAGCCGGTGACCAGTTCGTGGCCGCGAGCCTCTGCCTGTCGAACGAAGTCCGCGAGACGGTCGGAGGCTAGCGCCTCACGCAGGGTCAGGTAATCACCCATGTCCTCGGCTCATGAATGAGGGCGCTTTCCGAACAACGGTATCCGGCGATAGGGGACGCTAGCAGGCGAATAGGGAGATTATGCGGCGAAGACGAGGAGCATCTACAATGATGGTCCCGGCAAGCGCCGCGCTCTTTCAGCGCATCTTGCTACCAGCAAGACCCGCTGCATCCCTCGCCATCGCTACAATTCTGGCGGGGTCGAGGCTGCCCGGCTTGACGAGCCAGCTTCCCCCGACGCAGGTCACTGCGTCGAGTGCCAACCAGTCGGGGGCATTTGCTTGAGTAATGCCGCCAGTGGGACAAAAGCGGCATTGAGGGAAAGGGGCGGCCAAAGCCTTGAGCGTCGGGATACCGCCCGCAGCCATTGCCGGAAAGAATTTGAAGCGGTTCAGGCCGAGATCGAGCCCACGCATGATATCGGCGGCGGTGGCGATTCCGGGCAGGAACGGAATCCCGGAGGCGATCGCTGCCTTGCCGATCGTGTCGGTAAGTCCTGGCGAGACGATGAATTGCGCGCCAGCCTTCAGGCTCGCCTCGAGATCGCGATCGTTCAATACCGTGCCTGCGCCGACGACGGCGCCCTTCACTTTCGTCATCTCGCGGATGACGTCTAACGCGGCCGGCGTGCGGAGCGTGACCTCAAGCACGGGCAAGCCTCCGGCGACCAGCGCTTCGGCGACCGGGCGCGCATCAGCGACATGCTCGATCACGAGCACGGGGATCACGGGGGCAAGCGCCATGATGTCGTCGATAGTCCTCATCGCCCGTGTTCCTCGGCGAAGGCCGCGGCGGCGCCGAACAATCCCGGCTGGGGATGGGTGATGACCTTGACGGGGATGGCCGACATCATCCGCTCGAAGCGGCCCTTGGCGGTAAAGCGGCCGCTGAAGCCGGAGCGGGGCAACATATGGGCGATACGCGCGCCAAGGCCTCCGGCTATGACCACAGCATTGGCGCCGTGCGCCAGAGCGATATTTCCGGCGACACTGCCGAGAATGAGACAGAAGCGATCAAGCGCGGCGACTGCGAGGTTGTCGGCGCCGGAAAGCGCCGCCGTCCACAGCGCCTTATCGTCGCCGGTCTGGACCGCGCGACCCTCGATCGTGGCAAGCGATTCATAGATGTTGGCAAGGCCTGGTCCGGAGATGACGCGTTCGATCGACACGCGGCGGTAGCGCTGGCGGAGCCGCGCAAGAATGACGTCCTCGATGCCGTCGACCGGCGCATAGTCGATATGTCCGCCTTCGCATTCGATGACGTGATGACGGTCGTCGCGACACAGCACGTGCGCCACGCCAAGCCCGCTGCCAGGGCCAACGATGCTGATCACGCCGCGCCCGGGTAGCGGCACATCCGGCCCGCAGACATGGCCGAGATGTTCCTGCCCAACCCGCACGACCGCGTGACCCACAGCTCCGAAATCATTGATCAGAGTGACTCGGTCGACGCCCAGCCTCTCGGCGATCATCGCCGGCCGGATGATCCAAGGATTGTTGGTGAGTTTCAGCATGTCGCCCACGACCGGGCAGGCGACCGCTATGGCCGCCGCGCGGGGGAGGGGGCGCCCAAGCTGCTCGCTGAATGCCTCCCACGCGGTCTGAAGGCTCGCATGCTCGACCGTTTTTAGCGTGATCGCGTCGCTGAGGCTCGTGACGCGGCCGCCTTCGACGTTGGCAAGCGCGAAGCGGGCATGACTTCCGCCGATATCGGCCGCGACCAACTCCATCTAGAGCCCGGCGGCCGCGAGGATTGCGGACGCGCCCCTCTCTGCCCCGTCTGCGCCGTGACGGATCAGCGCAAACAGCTCGCGCCCGGTGCCGAACGGGGGAGGAGGCGCCGCCGCATTTTCGCGCGAGGCCCATTCGCTGTCGTCCACCAGAACGGTCAGCTCGCCGCGATTGGCGCAGAGTCGCACGATGTCGCCGTCGCGAAGCTTGGCAAGCGGGCCGCCGCAAAGCGCCTCGGGGGTGACATGGATGGCAGCGGGGACTTTGCCGGAGGCTCCCGACATCCGCCCATCGGTGACCAGCGCCACGCGGAAGCCGTGATCCTGGAGCACGCCGAGCGAAGGCGTGAGCTTGTGCAGCTCCGGCATCCCATTCGCTTGCGGTCCCTGGAAGCGCACGACCACGACGACGTCGCGGTTCAACTCGCCGGCCTTGAATGCCGACAGAACTTCATCCTGATCCGAGAAGATCAACGCCGGGGCCTCTATCGTCCAGCGAGACGGATCGACTGCGCTGGTCTTGAAGGTCGCACGTCCGAGATTGCCCTGGACGAGACGCATGCCGCCGTCAGGATTGAATGGATCGCTTGCCGGGCGCAGCATGGTTTCATCGCGAGAAGCGGGCGGCGAGTCCTGCCAGACCACGCGCTCGCCATCCAAACTAGGCTCGCGGGCGTAGTCCGTGAGGTTCTCGCCGCCTACCGTCAGAATGTCGCGATGAAGCAATCCGGCATGTAACAAGGTGGCGATGGTGAAGGCCATCCCGCCGGCCGCCTGGAATTGATTCACGTCGCCGGAGCCGTTCGGATAGATCCGCGCGATCAGCGGGACGACCGACGAAAGCCGGTCGAGATCCTCCCAATCGATCAGGATGCCGGCCGCGCGCGCGATCGCGGGCAGATGGATGGCGTGGTTGGTCGAGCCTCCGGTTGCGAGCAGGCCTACCGCTGCGTTTACGATCGCCTTCTCATCGACCAACCGGCCGAGCGGACGATAGTCGTTACCATCCCAACCGATTTCCGCCAGCCGGTGAATGGCGGCGCGGGTCAATTCCTGGCGGAGCTTGGTGCCTGGATTGACGAAGGCGGCGCCGGGGATATGCAGCCCCATCACCTCCATCATCATCTGGTTCGAGTTGGCCGTGCCGTAGAAGGTGCAAGTGCCGGCGCCGTGATAGGAGGCGGCCTCGGCCTCGAGCAGCTCGGCGCGACCGGCTTTGCCCTCGGCATAAAGCTGGCGGACGCGCTGCTTCTCCTTGTTGGCGAGTCCCGAGGGCATTGGCCCCGCAGGCACGAGGATCGCTGGCAGGTGACCGAATCGTAAGGCACCGATCAGCAGACCAGGCACGATCTTGTCGCAAATGCCGAGCAGCGCGGCGGCCTCGAACATGCCGTGGCTCAAGGCGATCGCGGTCGAGAGCGCGATGGTGTCGCGGCTGAACAGCGAAAGCTCCATGCCGCGCTGGCCTTGGGTCACCCCGTCGCACATCGCCGGCACTCCGCCTGCGACCTGCGCCGTCGCTCCCACCTCGCGCGCGAACAGCTTGATCTGATCGGGGTAGCGGCCATAGGGCTGATGTGCCGAGAGCATGTCGTTGTAGGCGGTGACGATGCCTATGTTCATGGCTCTGCCGCCGCGGATCGCGAGCTTGTCCTCGCCGGCGGCGGCAAAGCCGTGCGCGAGGTTCCCGCAGGACAGGTTAGGGCGGTCGACGCCTGAGTCACGCTCGCGCGCGATCAGATCGAGATAGGCCTGGCGCGTGGGACGAGATCGCTTGGCGATGCGCTCAGTGACCGCCTCGACTTCCGGATGAAGAGTCATGCGGCGCTCCAACGAATATCGATGGGACCTTTGACGCCCGACAGAACGCGCCCAATGGGCGTCCGCGAATGGGTACCCGCTCTTAGGGCGCGCTCCACGACGGCGCGCTTTTCGGTGCCCGAGAACGTGAGCAATAACGAGCGTGCCGATAGGATCGCCGCGCGGCTCAGCGTGATGCGCGCGACCGGCGCTTCCGCCGGCATGGGGTCCGGCAGCACGCCCACCGCCTTTCGAGACTTGGCGCCGTTGAGCGCGTCTTCGAGATCGGGGCCGGGAAAGATGGAGGCAGTATGTCCGTCAGCGCCGACGCCGAGCCATACAAGGTCGAGTGGCCAGGCGAGCTCGGCGAGCCGCGCGTCGGCCGCCTGACCGGCGCGGCGGTAATCGCTTGTTTCTCCCACGACGATCGGCAAGACCCGAGCGCCCTTCGGCAGGAACCGGCTGGCGATCATCGCCGCATTGCTCAACGGGTCCGTGATCGGAACCAGTCGATCGTCGGTAGGGATGATCGTCACTCTGTCCCAATCGATCTGTGCCGCGGCGAGCCGCTCGAAAGCCGGGATCGGCGACGTCCCGCCCGGCAGCGCGATGAACGCTTCACCACGATCTTCCAGCGCATGTTCGATGACGCCGGCGACGTCGCAAGCCACGGCATCCGCCATTTCGACAGGGGTGTCATACTCGTGCCATTCGAGTTCAATCATGCCAGCGCACTCCGTCGCGCTCGGTCAAGGCGATAGCGGCCGAAGGACCCCAGGTTCCGGCGGCGTAGGTCTGCGGGCGCATCTGATGCGAGGCCCAGCCATCGCGAATCCCGTCGATCCATTCCCATTGCGCCTCTATTTCGTCGCGACGGACGAACAAGGTCGGATCCCCTTCGATGAAATCGAGGAGCAGTCGCTCATAGGCGATGCGACGGCGCGCGCTGGCAAAGGCACTGGTCAGCGACAGGTCGAGCGGGACCTCGCGCAAGCGAATACCGTCGCGATCGAGGCCCGGCTCTTTCGCCATCACCAAGAGGCGGATGTTCTCCTCGGGTTGCAGGCGGATGATCAACTTGTTGGCCTGCACGAGGGCACCCCTGCTCTCGAAGATCGAATGCGGCACGTGGCGCAATTGGATGAAGATCTCGGACTGGCGGTTGGCCAATCGCTTCCCGGTCCTAAGATAGAAGGGGACTCCGCGCCAACGCCAATTGTCGACATGAGCCTTGAGCGCGACGAAGGTCTCGGTACCGGAGGGTGCGCCAAGCTCTTCGACATAGCCTGGCACCGAGGAGCCGCGGACTACGCCGGCAGCGTATTGGCCGACGACGCTGTGCGTTGCTGCCGTCGCCTGGTCGATCGAACGCAGCGAGCGCAGCACCTTCACCTTCTCGTCGCGCACCTCGGTGGCGTTGAAATGCGCCGGCGGTTCCATCGCCACCAGTGCCAGCAGCTGGAGCATGTGGCTCTGGACCATGTCGCGGAGCGCGCCGGCCTCGTCGTAAAACGCGCCGCGACCCTCGAGCCCTACTGTCTCGGACACGGTGATCTGAATGTGATCGACCCCGCTCGCGTTCCACAGCGGCTCGAACAGCCGGTTGCCGAAGCGAAGCGCAAGAAGGTTCTGCACCGTCTCCTTGCCGAGATAATGATCGATGCGAAACGTGCGCTCCTCGGGGAAAGCCGCGAGCACGGCGTCGTTGATATGGCGGAACGAGGCGAGGTCGTGACCCAGAGGTTTCTCTAGCCCCATCCTTGCCTTCTCGTTGGCTAGTCCCGCGGAGTGAAGCCCGGAGATGGCCGGTTGAAACAGCGACGGGGCGATCGACAACAGGATCGCGACAGTTTGCCCTCCGCCATTGCCGAGAGACTTCGACAACGGAGCAAAGCTCTTTGGATCGGTTGCGTCAGAGGCGACATATCGGAGTCGCCTCAAGAAGTCCGCGTTGGCGCCCGACGAGCGGCGATCGGACGGCAGATATTTCGCCAGCGCCTCCTCGGCCAGGGCGCGAAAGTCGTCGTCACCAATATCGGTGCGCGCCGTGCCGAGTATTGCCAGATCGGGCGGGAGAAGCCGGTCGGCATGGAGCGCGAACAGCGAAGGCAACAGCATGCGCTGCGCCAAATCGCCGGTGGCGCCAAAAAGGAGGAGGGTATTCGCGGTTAATGCCATTTTGGTCCTGTCGGTCGAGCAGGGGGCCGGCCCACGACGCTGCAGCTTGATCGATCAAGCACGTCGCGGCGCTCGGGAGGACTTGTGGAACAACGCTTTGGCCCGAAATTCGTTGCTCCCCATGCCTGCCCCGGTTTCAGGCATGAACATGAGGACGGCCGTCAGTCCCGCCGCCGCAATGCCGGCGAGGGTGAGAAATGCCGCTACCATGCCGAAATGATCGTAGGTGTAGCCGGCGAGGACCGTGCTGAACGACGCGCCGACACCGACAGCGGTGCCCACGGTGCCTTGGGCGAGGTTGAAATGACCGGTACCCCGCGTCACGTCGGCAATGACGAGCGGGACCATCACGGCGAGCGCGGCCGCAGAGATGCCGTCGAGCAACTGCACGAGGATGATCGCGTAGGGGCTTGTTGCGAAGGCGAGAAGCACGCCGCGAATCGGCAGGGCGCTGAAGCCGAGAACAAGCATTCGCCGGCGTCCGGTCCGGACCGCCTGGCGTCCGATCCATGGCGCAAATGCCGCGACAACAAGCTGGGGCACGAACATGCACGCGCCGACCATTGCCGCAGCCCACTCGCTCGAACGCATGGTCACGACGCTGGCGGTAAGCGGCAGCATGGCCGCGTTGGCCAGATGGAACAACGCGAGACAACAGGCAAAGATCATCAGTGGGCGATTGCGCGGAAGCATCCGAATCGTCGCAGTGGGGTCGCCCGGGTGCGGCTCGGCCTTGCCGCCATGCGCTCGCTCCGGATCGACTTGGCCGGGACCGATCAGCCAGAGCGCGACCAGCGTCGGGATGCAAAGCGCGGCGGTGACGAAGAAGACGGCTTGGTTTGAGATCAGATAGCCGGCGGTTCCCATTCCGACAGCAGCCACCCCTGCGCCAATTGAAGCGAAGCGTGCGTTGCGACCGAGTCTCTCGGCCACGGCGGAATGGCCGACCAGCCCGAGGCTGATCGCGCCGATCGCCGGTCCCAGAATGCAGCTCGCAGCCGAGTGGAGAAGCTTGGCCGCCAGAACAACCGCGAAGAGGGGCCAGCTCCCGATCAAGAACGCGCTTGCGCCGATAGCGGCAACCGCGAATCCGGCCAGAACCCGCTCTGAGCGGGCGACATCGACCAGCGCGCCGCCCGGCATCTGGCCGGCCAGGGCGACCAACCCGCCCGCGGTCAAAACGAGTCCGATATCGCTTTGCGTCCACTTCTGCGAGGTCAGATAGACTGCGACCAATGGTCCGAAACCCATCTGCGCGTCGGCGAGGAAGAACACGAACCAATCGAGCGCCCGCAGACTTCGGGGCGAGGGCCGCGGCGGCAGATGGCCGCGCGCCTCCAATCTCGAGACGTCATTGTTGGGCGTTTCGCTGATGTCGGCCCGGGCTGGTCCGTTTCGACCGTCACTGCCCAGGGCGGCCGCCACCGTCACTTCTCCGGCGCGGGGTTTTCCGATTGTGCTGGAGTGTCCGGCTTGGGCTGAACGGCGGTCGCCGAGCCGAGCACGACAAGTGGCTCGCCAGCACGATATTCGGGCGCCAGCCTGACCTGATCGCGCGTGAGGTTCAGGATGACATGATCGATCGCGGCGTCCGCCGGGAAGCTCAGCGCACTCCAGTCGACCGCGATCTTTCGGCTGCCGACGCCAAGAAATCCGCCGAAATCGATGACCGCAGCACGAACATGACCGTCACGTTTCACGATCACGTCGATGATCTGCCCCATGTCCTCGCCGGCGCTGCTGCGGACATTCTTTCCCAGAATGCCCTCCACCTCGCGATCGTCAATCACCGTGGCCGGGGTCCCGTCGCCTGTGGTTACCGCGGTTCCAGAGTCGGCATCCGACGGCGGAGTTTGCAGCGTGGTCGCAGAAGGGGGTTGTTCTGACTGCGAAAGACGCCGGTTTTCGGCGGCAGCTGAAAATATCAGCAGCTTTGCGGGAAGCGCGACGAGCGCCATCCCGATCACTGCCACGACTCGGACAATTCGATTCATGGGCGCTGCGTCGCGAGGACCCTATCGATACCGGTTGAACCCGCCCATTCGGCTCTTTCCTCATCTTCGACAGGAAGCCCATTACCCATCAGGCGAAGAGAGTTGAGGAAATTTTCGCTCCAAACATTGCCTCCGTTCTGCCTGAGGCGCGAAAGCGTAGCAGCGTGACGTTCCTTGCGCTCAGCGAGAGGCATTTCCAGAGCGTTCGCGATCGCGCCGGCGACGGATTCGGGGTCATAGGGATTTACCAGTAAGGCTCCGACGCATTCGGGTGCGGCGCCGGCAAAACGTGACAGAACGAGCACACCCGGATTGTCTTCGTCTTGTGCGGCAATGTATTCCTTGGCCACGAGATTCATGCCGTCGCGCAGAGGCGTGACGAGTGCCGCGCGTGCCGAGCGGTAAAGACCGGCGAGGCCGGACCGACCATAACTGCGATTGAGGTAACGGATCGGTGTCCACGAGACATCGCCGAAGGCGCCATTGATGCGGCCAGCCGCCGCTCCGACGTCACGTTCGAGGTCGTGATACTCGGGAATTTCCGATCGGCTCTTTGGAGCGATCTGGAGGTAGGTGACCTCGCCTACCCATGCGGGATGCAGCCGCAAGAAATGCTCGAAGGCTTCCATCCGTTGAATGAGGCCTTTCGAATAATCGAGTCGATCGACGCCGATCAGGAGAGCCCGATGGCCAAGGCTTTCAATCACGCCCTGGACGAATGACGACCGCACGGCCTTGCTCGCCAGGCGCTGAAATTCCTTGCTGGCAATGCCGACCGGAAAGGCACCGATACGTGTCTGGCGACCACTATAGCTGAACATTACCTGGCCATCGGTTGCCTCGAACACACGCCGGCTCGGGCCGCGATACTCGGCGAGGAGATAGCGCACGAAGTTGCCCACATCGATTTCCGTCTGGAAGCCAACCAGATCGTATTGGAGCAGGAGAGGCAGCAGCCGTTGATAGTTCGGCAGCACGGCAACCACCTCGGGAGCGGGGAAGGGCACGTGCAGGAAGAAGCCTATCCGGTTGGCGAAACCACGCTGGCGCAGCTCGTTGGCGATCGGGATGAGGTGATAATCGTGCACCCAGATCATGTCGTCCGGTCGCACGATCTTTGCGAGCTCGGTGGCGAAATGGCGATTGACGCGGAAATAGCCGCTGAGGTCGCGACGCGTGAACTCGGTGAGGTCGATGCGATAATGCAGGATCGGCCAGAGCACGCGGTTGGCGAAGCCGCTGTAATATTCCTGATAATCCTCTTCCGACAGGTCGGTGACGACGTAGCGCCTGCGGGATCGCTCGAAGCTATGCGTCTTCACCTTGTCCGCTTCGACGACCTCACCGCTCCAGCCGAACCAGACGCTCTCGGGATTCTTGAGGACCGGGGCGAGCGCGACCTCCAAGCCGCCGGCCCGCTGCTTGTCGGCGCTCGGCATGGTCACCCGGTTGGAGACAAGAATCAGCCTCGCCAATATCTGTCCTCCCAGGATCGCGACATCCGCATGGCCGTCAGGATCAGTCCCGCCATCGAATAGGTTTGCGGAAAATTCCCCCAAAGTTCTCCGGTTTTGGGGTGAATGTCCTCAGCCAGAAGGCCGTATCGGTTGCGGTGCGCCAGCGAGTTGATGAAAAGATCGCGCGCGTCATCGCGACGGCCTAACCGCCACCACGCATCGATCAGCCAGTAGCGGCACGTCAGAAAAGCGACTTCCGGCATGCCGAAATCGTCTTCGTTCATGTAACGCATTACATGCTTGCCGCGAAAAAGTTCCCGCTCGGTGGCTGCGACCGTTTGAACAAAGCGAGGATCATCGGGCTCTATCATGCCGATCTCAGGCAGCAGAAGAACACTCGCATCGAGGTGCTCGCTGCCGAAGGCGGCGGTGAATGATTTCGCGCTTCTCGTTCCACGCTTCAGACATCACCCTCGCATGGATGGTGTCGGCGGCCTCTGACCAATGCGCGGCGCGTTCGGCTAGTCCGAGATGGGAGGCTATTGCGGCGAGGCGATTGCACGCCGCCCAGCACATCGCGGCAGAATAGGTGTGGATTTGAGTGCGGCCGCGATATTCCCAGATGCCGGCATCCGGCGTGAAGGCAAGCTTCGCCGCCTTGTCGCCGAGCGATTCGAGGAGATGAAACAAGTCCTCGTTTCCTGGCCGAGGCAGCCTTCGATCGAAGAACATGGGCATCGCCGCGAGGATGACGCTGCCATAGCTGTCATGCTGCTGCTGATGAACCGCGGCGTTGCCGATGCGAACCGGTCCTTCGCCGCGATAGCCCTTGAGGCTTGGAGCAATCGTCTCCTCGAGAGAGGTGCTCGGCACGATGCCATAGAGCGGCCGCACGGATTCCTCCGAGGCTAAAGTCAGAATGAAGGAAATAAAATTCTCCATCGTTTCCGTGGCGCCGAGCCGGTTGAGCGCCTTCACCACGAAATAAGCGTCTCGCAGCCAGCAGAAGCGATAGTCCCAGGTCCGGCCGGAGCCCGGTGCTTCGGGGATCGAAGTAGTCAACGCGGCGACGATCCCCCCGGTTTCCTCGAAATTGGAGAGCTTGAGGGTGATGGCGGCGCGGATGATGGCGTCCTGCCACTCATAGGCGATCCACAGCCGCCGTACCCAGTCCAACCAATAGTCGCGCGTGTGCTCGACGAACGCGCGACAGGTCGCGACGATATCCTCGGCGAACGGCTCGTCGGGCCCGAGGACAATGTAAATGGGCTTGGTCAGGACGAAGGCGGTCTCGCTTTCGATATAGCGTACGGGTCCATCCGTGGTGAGCCTGAAGGCGAGATCCTTGCCGCGATAGCTGATGTGATTGCTGCCGACAGAACGATCGGTGATGGGCCTGCCGTAATCGCTTGTCGGGCGAACGCGAATAGTCACGTGCGGAAGGCCGGCCATCGGCTCGATGATGCGCATGAGCTGAGGCGGGCGGAACAAGCGCCCGTAATTGCGAAAGCGCGGCGCGAAATCGGTGATCTTCACCGAAGCGCCTTGGGCGTCGGTCAAAATCGTCGAGACCACCGCCGTATTGCGTTCATACTCGGACGCGTAGTGCACCATGTTGTCGAGAACGACGTCGCAATATCCCTTGTCCTCGTCGCCGGCCAGCAAGCGCGAAAAGACAGGATCGCCGTCGAAACGCGGATAGCACCACCAAACGATCCGGCCGGTCGGGTCGATCAATGCCGCCGTGTGGCCGTTGCCGAGAACGGCGAGGTCGAGGCCAAAATCCTCCATGGTTAGCGTCTCGCGCTGCTCGCGACACGCGCCAGCCAAGAGCGGACGTGAGCGGGAGATATGAAGGTCCCATGCGTGCCCCGCACCGTCCTGCCGACGGCGAATCCGAGGCCGTTCAGTTCGGGCAGGATGGCAAAGACGGACTCATCGGTCGTGTCGTCGCCGATGAACACGAGGCGGTGCGCGGCGAATGGTGCTGAAGCCATCATCTTGCGAACGGAAGATCCCTTGCTGAAGATCGTGGGCTTGATATCGATCACGGCGTTGCCGAACATGAACTCTACCTTGTCCGGCTCTGCTTCAGCCGCCACGATCTCTGCGACCTCGTTTTTGAGGAAGGCCTCATGTTGGAAAGCGCGCCGATAGTGGACTGCCATCGAATGCGACTTTTCCTCTATCAGGATGCGGCGATCGACCTTCGCAAGTAGATGGATCCGGCTTCTCAGCTCTCGACTTAGCAAGGCCGGGTTTTGCAGCAAGGGACCATCACCCGAGAGTCGCATTTCAGCGCCGTGCTGGCCGATTGCCGGCAGGCGAAGCGGCCGAAAAAGACGGTCGAGGGTTTCAATGGTTCGCCCGCTTACAAGCGCGACAGCTCCTCCCGAACGCTCCAGCAATTGCTTCAATGTGCCGCGCAGCGCCGGTGGGACCACGACATCCTTGGGCGTTGCGGCAATCTCCAGCAGCGTACCGTCGACATCGAGCAAAAGAGCCGTGCGTTGGAGATCAATTTGGTCAGGAGGTAGAGGATCGGCGGATTCGTCCGAAAGCTCAGTTTTCATTTGTGTCGGTTTGTCTAAGCTTAATTCCCACATACGTGACGATCCTGCTCGCTCGGCCCCTTAGTGGTGAACGGCGTTGCCGAGCCAAGTGTTCCGCAAGCTGAGCAAGAGCGTCTTGAGAAAGTGGAACTTGAGGAAAAAGTGACTAAGAAATGGCCTGATGGGAGCCGGTAGCGTCATTCTCGCGGGCGGCAAAGCGAGCCGCATGGGGGGCGCCGACAAGGCGTTCGTTAAGCTTGCCGGCATGCCGCTGCTCCCTCATGTCATCGCGCGGCTCGCGCCGCAGGTCTCCGATATCGTCATCAGCGTGAACGGCGATCTGTCCCGCTTCGCGTCCTTTGGCCTTCCGGTCATCGCCGACCCGATGGGGATGGGTGAAGACCTCGAACCCGTCTTTGCGTGCGAACGCAATCAGAGTCATTGCCGAGTGCCTCGCCGAAGGTAAATGGCGGTCTTCATATCAGCGCCGAATCCAAGCAGGATCTAATCGAAGTCCTGCAGAAGACGCTCGGCTGTCCGGTGCTATCTAAGCGGAGTTGAGTCGACACCGACACAAAGAAAAAGCCCGGCGGGTGAGCCGGGCTCTCTCTCAATCGCTTACCGGAGCGGGCAATCGGCTCGGGAGGGGAGGGACGAGCACTTGCCAAAGGACTGAGTGAACGGACTAACCCCAGAAAGGTTCCGGCCGTCAGATCCGCAAACAGGCTCGACCCTCTCCCGAGGAGCAGGCTAGAAGCCGATCCAGACGCCACCGCGCCAATAGCCGGGTCCTTCATGCTTGCGCCAACGATATTTCCCGTTATCGGCTTCCGCCCATCTCCAATCGTCGGGGTAAACCTGAACGTTGAACTCGGGGCGGTAATCACATTTTTTCTTTGCGTGCCAACAGTCGAACTCTCCATTGCAGACGATCGCTGCTGACGCGCTTGTTGCCGTCAAAGCGACGATACCGACGATGCCGAGGGCCGCGCTTGCAAGATATCTCATGGTCTCAGTATGGTCTCTCAAACGCTGAGCTGCGTCTTCCGTTGCACGGGAGAACGTACGGGCCAAAAGGCCGACGCAACGATCGGCAGTTCTTTCAACAAATGGGGAACCCAACTCGGCTTGCGGCGTTTTCAAGCTCGCAGACACCTCGCTGTTCCTGCCCCTCCCCCGATCCACTAAGCGGGGTGCTGCATGAGCCGAAACCCGGCGGAACGTCCGCCGGGTTTTGCTTGTATAGCTCCGGGTCTCACGGCTAGGAGGCGACGCGTCAGTCGCGCAGCGGCGGCGGTCAGTCCTCGAGCTCGGTCTTCACATTGATATTTCCTTCGGCGCGAAGAACCTCGAGCGAGGTCCGGGCGCCGTGACGGCGGACGACCACATCCACCCGGCCGCTTCCGGCTGAAAGACCAATGAGCACCACTTCATCGAGAAAATTGGGTAGCGTGGGCGTGCGAAAGCGGATTTCCCTTCGCCACGGATCCTGTTCGATCCCGAGAGACGCCTGGAGCAGCGCGAAGAAGGTGCCCGCGGCCCAAGCCTGCGGAGCGCACGCCACCGGATAGAGCGTCGGACCGCGCGAAGCGAAGCGGGGGAACCCGCAAAACAATTCGGGCAGGCGATTGAGATCGAGATAGGTCGCGGCATCGAACTGCGCGCGGAAGATGCGGGCGAGCTCGGCCTTCGCCCGGTAGCGCGAAAAGCCAAGCGCAATCATGGCGTTATCGTGGGGCCATACGGAGCCGTTATGGTAGGACATCGGGTTATAGCGGCGCTCGACGGTCGATATGGTCCGGACGCCCCAGCCCGAAAAGCATTCGGGCTCCATCAGTTGAGCGGCAATCGCCCGCGCGCGATCCTGATGGGCAATGCCGCTGAATAACACCTGGCCGGCATTCGAGCTGCGCACGCGACAGGGGGCTTTGTTGCCGTCGAGCGCGAGCGCGTAGGTGCCGAGATCCTCGCACCAGAAGGCATCTTCGAAACGCGTCTTGAGGCGATCAGCCTCGCGTTCGAGAGCCTCCGCTCGCGCCGCAAGTCCCAGGCGCCGTGCACATTCAGCGGCCAGACGCTTGGCTAGGTAAACGTATCCCTGCACTTCGCAGAGCGCGATCGGTCCCTCAGCCAATCGCCCGTCGGCGTGAAAGACCGCGTCCTGCGAGTCCTTCCAGCCTTGGTTGACCAGACCTTTGTCGGAGTGGCGGTGATATTCCACGAACCCGTCTTGGTCCGGATCGCCGCGTCCGTCGATCCAGGCAAGTGCGCGTTCGATGGCCGGCCAGAGCTCCTTCAGGCTCTCCACATCGTCGGTGGTTTGCGCATATTGCCCGGCGAGCAACACGAACAGCGGCGTCGAGTCGACGCTGCCATAATAGAGGCCGAAGGGAATCTCTTTGAGGTTCGCCATCTCCCCGGATCGCATCTCGTGGAGAATCTTTCCGGGCTGAGCGTCCGAGGCGTCGTCGAATTCGGTCGCTTGGAGCGCCGCCAGGCGTCGCAGCACCGCGAGCGCCATCCTGCGGTCAAGCCACAATGTCTGGAGTGCCGTGATGAGGCCGTCGCGGCCGAACGTCGTCGAGTACCAAGGGATGCCGGCGTAGGGATAAAGCCCTTGCGGCGTCTCCGTGAGCAGCATCGCGAGGTCGACCGTCGAACGCCGCAGCATTTCGTCGAAGCGATCGTTAGAGGTATGGATCCTCGTCTCCGCGCGCATGAGCCGCTTCATCTCGCGGTGCGTTCGGCGCATGACCCTCAGAAACGGCGGCCGTTCCTTCTCCGAGGGATCGCAGCAAGCCGTCACGTAGATCGCGGTGCTGGCTTGTGGCTTGAGTGACAGCCGGAAGGAGGCCGATGTTTCAGTGAGCGCGGTCGGCGTGGGGTCGAAGCGAATTTCGGTACGCCTGATGACGCGATCCAAGCCCTCATAGTTCAGCGTTACCCGACCTTCTCTCATCTCGGCGAAGCCGAGCCCGCGCCTTGCGCGCGCCAACCCGCGCACCTCGAAAAGGTCGGCGAAATCACTCGCGAAGGTGATCGAGAGCAGCAGAGAGACGGTCTCCGCACCGTAATTGTGAACAGCCAAACGCTGATGCAGCGCCTCGCCGGCGACGAACATGGTGCGCGAGACATGCAGCAGATTCTTTTCGAGAACGATGTGCTCCCTCTCGATGAAATCGGGATTGGCGAGGTCGACTGTCAGCACGCAATTGTCGTTCGACAGGTTGGAACCGAGGAGAAGCGGCTGAAGGCCATTGATCCTCATCTCGAGGTGGGACAGATAGCGCGTGTCGCGAAGAAAGAGGCCGTCAGACCCTCCGGGTGCGGCGCCGATGTCGCCATGAGAATCGACCACGAGAAAGCAATCGCCATGCTTCATGACGTGGCGCGGCCGGGCCGGCGACGCCGTCAGCGCGACGCCGAACGACGTCTCGGGAGTGGCATCGTTTGATCGTTTTACGGTCGGTCTATTCGGCATGCAGTCCAGCGTCGGTGAGCACATCGTCTCCATTGACGAGGATCGTATCATCCGAGACCGGTCTGAGAAGCTCGCTGCGCCGTTTGACCGCAAGTTTTCGATAGATTCGTAGGTAGTCATTGGCCATGCGCCGGGCGGAGAAGCGTTGTTCGAAGCGACGGCGCACTTTTCTCCGATCGAGCGTTAGCACTTCCGGCAACACCGCGACGGCCTCCTCGAACGACTGGACGACGCGCCCAGTGATGCCGTCATCGATCACCTCTCGAACCGAGCCGCAATCGAAGGCAAGAACCGGAGTCCCGCAAGCCATGGCCTCGATCATGACCAGGCCGAAGGGCTCGGGCCATGAGATGGGGAAGAGGAGGGCAGACGCCTTGCGCAGAAAATCGCCCTTCTTGTGTTCGCTGAGCTCGCCGACGTACTCGATTCCAGGAAGGTCTAGCAGAGGTCTAACCTGCTGCTCGAAATAGTCTCTGTCCACCACATCGACTTTCGCCGCGATCTTCAAAGGCATGCGCAAGGCAAGGGCAATGTGAACGGCCTGGACGGGATCTTTCTCCGGTGAAATGCGGCCGAGAAAAGCGAGATAGCCTCCTTCAGCGCGAGAGCTTGCATAATGCTGATCGAGCGGCAGTCCGTGGAGCACGGTTCCGACGAAGTTCGCCCCTGCAATGGGAGCGCGCTGCGAGTCTGAAATCGAAATGAGGGGTGTGTCTCGGAAATAAGCATAAAAGGGCGCAGTGTCGGGAAGGTCCTGCCGCCCATGCAATGTGGTGACCGCCGGCGTCGCCAGCTGCCGAATGAGCGGAAATTGAAGGTGGTCGATGTGAAAATGCAGGATGTCGAACTCGGACGCTCTCCGCAACACCTTGTCGAGCATCATCATCAAGTGGGGCACGGGGTCGTGCACTCTGCTGTCGAGCCGGAGCGCGACCGCGGTGCAGGGAATCAAATTCGCATTGGTGATCGAGTCACCACTCGCGAACAAGGTCACGTCGTGACCCAGGGCAGCAAGCTCTTCGGTGAGATAAGCGACGACGCGCTCAGTCCCTCCGTAAAGTCTTGGCGGCACACTCTCTACCAGAGGTGAAATCTGTGCGATTCTCATGTTGTCTTCCGGCATTTGTTGGGCGGCGTCGGCGGGCATTTTCGACTAGCCGCGCCATCGCCGTCCCTCGGCCAGTCGAACGTTCAACGCGTTAACGCGACAAAAGCTCCCAAAATTTGCAAGTCGACGAAAATTGCGACCGCGACATCCTGACCGACGGGGGCAGCGAGAACCAATCCGTCCGTAGGGCGTTCCTTCCGAGGACTTGCGTTTCTTGGCCAGGCCCAACCCAACACCGAGAGCTATTCAAATGGAAGACCTTTGCCAGTACGCAGAGAGGCCAATTGCTTTTATCGGCCGCTATCTCCGGCGACGGCCATCTGCTCATCTCGCCATTGTGATCGCGGTCATCGGCGCCGTACTGTGTTCGGTCGGAGCGCAATACGGGGTGAAGGCACTGATCGACGCTCTCACCGAAGGGCCCCGCGCCAGGGATCTCGTCAGTGCCTTCCTGCTTTTGGCGCTGCTCATCTCGGCCGATAATCTCTTGTGGCGGCTCGCCGGCTGGATGGGTAGCTACACGTTTGTTCGCGTCACGGGAGATCTTCGCTCCGATTTGTTTCGCCATCTCACCGGACATGCCCCTGCCTATTTCTCCGACCGCCTGCCGGGCATGTTGACGAGCCGGATCACCGCCACGTCCGATGCCGTTTACACAATGGAGAGCATGTTCGTCTCGAACGTGATGCCCCCGTTGATCGCGACCTTAGCCGCCACGGCCTTCGTTCTTACCGTCAACGTATCGATGGCAGGCGTCCTCATGATCGGGGCGGGGCTTGGGATCATCGTGATGTTTCGCTTGGCTGCCGCTGGAAAGCCCCTGCATCACAGTTTCGCGAGCGAGGCGGCCGCGGTGAACGGCGAGATGGTCGATGTCATCTCTAACCTGCCGCTCGTGCACGCCTTCTGCGGGATGAGGCGCGAGCATCGTCGCTTCGACGAGACGATCGGCCGCGAGATGCATGCACGGCGCCAAAGCCTCATTCATCTCGAGCGTCTGAGGTTGATGCATGCGATTGCGACGGTGCTTCTCGCTATTGGCCTGCTGTTGTGGGCGATCACGCTGTGGCAACACGGACAGGCAACCGCCGGTCAAGTCGTTCTCGTCTGCACTCTTGGGCTTTCGGTTTTGCACGCGACCCGCGACCTCGCGGTAGCGCTAGTGGATGTCACGCAGCATTTGGCGCGGCTTTCGGAGGCGCTTGCAACCCTCCTTTACCCGCACGATCTTCGCGATGTCGCCGAGGCCGCTCCGCTCGCGCAGCGGGACGCCTCAATCGTCTTCGAGAACGTGTCCTTCGCCTATCCAGGCGGACGAAGAGTGTTCGACGGATTCAATTTGCGGGTTGATCCAGGCGAGCGCGTGGGCCTCGTGGGCGCGTCGGGCAGCGGCAAGTCGACCCTGTTCTCGTTGCTGCAACGATTCTACGACGTGGATGCGGGCCGCATCTTGATCGGCGGTCAGGACATTGCGCGTGTTACGCAGGAAAGCCTTCGCGCAGCCATCTCGGTCGTTCCTCAAGACATCAGTTTGCTGCAGCGATCGGTCATGGAAAATATCCGCTATGGCAGGCCGGACGCGACTGAAGCTGAGGTGCGTGCAGCGGCTGAAGCCGCTCGTTGCGACTTCATCGATGGTTTGCCTGATGGCTTTGCCACGATCGTCGGCAGCCGCGGGCTGAAGCTTTCCGGGGGTCAGCGTCAGCGCATCGCCATCGCCCGAGCGTTCCTCAAGAAGGCGCCGATCTTGCTGCTGGACGAGGCCACCTCTGCATTGGACGCGACCTCGGAGAAGCTCATCCGTGAGGCACTGGACAGTTTGATGCGAGGACGAACGGTCATTGCGATTGCTCACCGGCTGACGACGCTGCGTGGCTTCGATCGGATCGTCGATCTCGGACTGGAAAGGTTGTCGCGCGAGCCGCGCCTACTCGTCACTGCGGCGTAATTGGGGAGAGTGTGCGCCGAGGTCGCGACGACGTGCGGCCTCGTGGACGTCGTTCCTGCCTGAAGAGAGCCAGGGACAACAGGGGCAGGAGGTTTTCGTCAGAGAGCTGTTGCAACGCTGTGGTTTTCGCAACGTGCAAGTGATCGCCGAAAGCGCGGCCTACCATCGTGAAGTGCAGCGATTCTTGTTCACCGCCGAGCCGGCGAGGCGCGTAAGCCAAGATACGCTGGAAAGCTTACAGGTCGCCCCGACGGATAGCTCGGCTATTCGGCGATCCAGATGACGAGCGTTAGATTTAGCGCCGATCCCCTCATTGAGGTCGACTTACTTAGGGGTGAGCTGTGCAATGTCCGACAAGGGTCAGATGCGGATCTCGTAACGTGCCGTCGAGTTGGTCCGCTAAGTGCCGAGAGCGGACATTGCGGTTCGCCTTGCCTCAGGAGATTCGCTGTTCGGCACTGATTTATTCCTTGTTCCGACTCGCAGGGAATTCCACCGCCAATCGCTTGCAACGCGCGATTGGCACGCTCTCGGCGAAATTCCCTGTATTTTCCGGGATATCAGGGAATTGGGGCCGTCGAGACTCTTTCGCTGAAGCCTCCCAGCACAGCCACCTAATCGCGGTTTCTCGCTCTCTCCAGACCCCTTGCTCAAAGTGTCCGGAAGAAGCACGGAATTGCGCCATCAAATGGCCGTGGCTCTCCGGAGGAAGATTTCGCGAACCGTCAGGCTCCGCCTCACGTCAAGATCTTGCTGTTTCTTGCACGATTGATGTTGGGCTTATGATGGCGCCAAGGATTACGAGCAGGTTCTCCAGACCGGCTTAGCAGCATCGGGCACGCCAATTCACGCCGTCACATCAAGCCGCCCATGAGATTGATATGGCATCCGCTCCCTCAATCAAACGAGCCACGCAACGACCCATGCGCGCAAGGCGTGCGAAATCCGATCGGCAGAGGGAGATTCTGGCAGAGCTGAACCGAGCGCCGAGCTTGCGCGTCGCCGACCTCGCGGCGCATCTGGAGGTTTCCACCGAGACCATCCGCCGCGATCTCGACGAACTCACCGAGCAGGGCCTTCTCAATCGCACCTATGGTGGCGCTGTGCGGCCGCTCAGTAGCGAGCCCTCGCTGTCGGAGCGTTACGGCCACTTCATCGCCGAGCGCGAACGCATCGCCCGAGCCGCAGTGCCGCTGATCAAGACGGGGCGCGTCTTCATCATGGGCTCCGGCGCCACCACCATTCACGTCGCGCGCCGAATGTCGGTCGATCTCACCAATGTCACCGTCATCACCCATTCCTTCGGCGTCGCCACGGTTCTGTCGCTCAATCCGACCATCAAGGTAATCATGCTCGCCGGCGATTATCTTGCATCGGAGGGCGCGACGGTCGGGGTACAGACCGTGTCTTTCCTCAACAGCTTCTATGCCGACTTCACGCTACTCGGCGCCAGCGGATTGACCGTCGAGGGACCAACCGATGCTCTGATCGAATGCGGCACGGTCTATGGCGCGATGGGCAAGCGTGCGGCCAAGACGTTGGTGGTCGCCGACCACTCCAAATTCGATCGCACCTTTCCATCCCGCTACCTCTCGTGGCGCGACGTTGATCATCTCGTCACCGATGCCGAGCCGGAGGGCAGCCTGATCAGCAGTCTCAAGCTCAACGAGGTCGCGGTCACGGTCGGCTAGGGCAGGTAGCCGATCAGCTCCTCGGTGCTCATGACGCTGGCATAGATCAGGTTCATGATCTCGATCTCGCGGTCGTGCAGCTCTTGCGTTCCGGCCGCGCAGGCGTCCTCGACCACGATCACGTCGAAGCTCTCGTCCGCCAGGCTGCGCACCGTCGAGGAGATACACTGATCGGTAAAGACCCCGGCGCAGACGACGTGAGTAATGCCGAGATTGGTGAGGATCAGGCGGAGATTGGTGCCGGTTAGCGCGCTATCGGTGGTTTTCGTCACCACGATCTCCTCGCCCATCGGCGCGACCGGCTTGGGGATCTGGGATGCGTGCTCGTCCTTGGGCAGCAGCAAATCGTTCCAGCCGGGCTTCCGCTGGCTGAGCGAACGATCGCGCCCGTCCTTGCGGAGACAGGCGATGCGCGCGAACAGCACGTCGAGCCCGCCTGCGCGGAAGCGGCCGATCAGCCGCTTCAAATTCGGCATGACGATTGCCTGCATCCGCTCATGGAACGGCGTCCAGGCGTGATAGCGCTTGAGCGCGTCGCCCTTGAGCGTGGCGGGATCAGGCCGCTCGAGATAGGTGTTCTGCACGTCGATCACCAGAAGCGCCACCTTTCCCTTCTGGAGGATGGGATCAGCGGGCTCCGGCGCGCCGTCGTAATAGAAGGAGCGATGGGACGTCTTCCAGGTCACGCGCGTCTCGCGAACAGCATGAAGGTAGGTAATAGACCATGCCGACGAAACGCAAGGACTCCCGCCGCATCACGACCGCCTGGCCCGCGCCAGCAAGCGCTGACGTCACCTTGACGCGCCGGTGCGTGGTCAATTTCTAGTCGTGTGCTCGATTTCTAATCGGAAGGCAAACTCCCTGAGACTTGCCTTCCTACCCGGGTGCCGCGGACGGCCGGCCCGCGGCCCACGGGCAAGTTGTGGGGCTTTTCTGTAAAATGCGCTTCGGCGCCACTAGAGTACTCTCTATATTCAGGTTCCAGTGACGTCGATCTCCGAATCGGAGAGCCACCATGGCAGGAGAGCCGCGCACGTTCGCCAATCGCTGGAAGCGCTTCTCCGACTGGGACGAGCGCCCGCTTCGGCTTGACAAATTCGCGATCGAGGACGCGGACAACGGATTTGCGTCTTTCACGAGCCGTCACGATCCAAAGCCGGGACTGGCATTGGCTTCGGGCGGCATCGAAGTGATGGACAGCGTCAGCGTCCGCGACTTCGATATGATCGACACGTTTATCGCCAGCTATCACATCGATCCAAAGATCGCGCCGGAAGCCATGGGCCTGCCATCGCAGGAAGTCGCGCGGATGCTGGTCGACATGAACGTGCCGCGCAGCGAGCTGGTGCGGCTCGCCCGCGGCATGACGCCGGCCAAGCTCGCCGAGGTCGTCACCCAGCTCTCATCTCTCGAGATTGCCTTCGCCTACAGCAAGATGCGCGCCCGCAAGACGCCCGGGAATCAGGCGCACGTGACCAATGCCAAGGACGACCCGCTGCAGATGGCTGCCGATGCCGCGACCGCGGTTGCATTCGGATTCGACGAGGTCGAGACGACAATGAGAGTCGCGCGAAATGCGTGGTCGAACGCCGTTGCATGCGCGGTCGGGGCCTCGGTCGGACGCTGGGGGACGCTATTTCAGTGCTCCAGCGAGGAGGCAGAGGAGCTCAGGATCGGCATGGCCGGTTTTACGTCTTATGCCGAGACGGTCTCCGTCTACGGTACCGAGAAGAGCTTCATCGATGGCGACGACACGCCGTGGTCGAAAGCCTTCCTCGCGGCGGCCTATGCCTCTCGCGGCATCAAGATGCGCTGCACCTCGGGTGCCGGGTCGGAGCTGCTCATGGGGTTCCATGAGAAGAAGTCGCTGCTCTATCTCGAGGCGCGCTGCCTCTGTCTTCAGCGCGCCATGGGCGTGCAGGGCACGCAGAATGGCGGCATCGACGGGGCGCCCATCACCTGCACTGTCCCGGGTGGAATGCGCGAGCTGATGGCGGAGAATCTGATCGCCGTCTGGCTCGATCTGGAATGCGCCTCCGGCAATGACGCGCGGGCGACCAAGTCCGAGATCCGCGTCGGAGCCAAGATCATGCCCTTTCTCATCGCCGGCTCCGACCTCATATGCTCGGGGTTCGGGTCGATCCTAAAATACGACAACTCTTTCAATGCGTCCCTTCTTAATGGCGAGGAGCTCGAGGACTATCTCGTGCTCCAGCGCGATTTCGAGGCCGATGGCGGTCTGACCCCCGTCGAGGAGACCCGTGTCCTTGCGCTGCGAACGCGCGCCGTCGAAGCAATCAGCGCCGTGCTCGAGGAACTTGACCTCGGGCAACCGACAGCGGACATGAAGAGCAGCGTTGTGGCCGCATCGGGATCGGACGAGACGCAAAGCTATATGCCCCGCGACGTGGTGCCGATCAGCGAGAGCATCAAGGAGCGCGCGATCACCGCCGTCGACGTGATCAAGGCCCTCGCCAGGCGCGGCTTCACGGAGGAGGCGGAGAATCTTCTCAAGCTTTTGAGATTGCGTGTTTCCGGCGACTATCTGCAGACTTCTGCGTTGGTGCGTGACGGCCGTGTCCTCAGCGCGATCAACGATCCCAATGACTACCTCGGGCCCGGCACCGGATACCGCGTAAGCGAGGCGCGCCGCGAGCAGATCGTGGCGATTCGCGACGTCCTCACGCGCGAGGAGGTGCTGAGAGCCGAGGCCGTGCACAAGGCCGCCGAGAGCAAACGCGTCAGCTACCGGACGATGGGCCCTGCCGCCGCGGGCAACGATCGCCATGAGGTCGTAATCGGGGTGAGCCCCGCGTTCGGCATCAAGCTCTTCCGGACCATTGCGGGCCATCCCTTGTCCGCAATCCTGCGCGAGCTGATCGGTGGCATCACAGAAGGGGGCGCGAGGGCTCGTGTCGTGCGGATGAAGCATACGGCCGACACGTCGTTTCTGGGCCTCAGCGCTGCCCGCCTCGCGGGGTCGGGCGTCGGCATTGGCATCCAGGCGAAGGGCACCGCGGTCATTCACCAGAACGACCGCCTGCCGCACAACAATCTTGAGCTCTTCTCCAATTCGCCGATCACCAGGCTCGAGCACTATCGGCGCATGGGGGCCAATGCTGCCGCCTACGCGCTGGGCGAAATGCCGGAGCCGGTCGTGGTGCCGACACGGGGTGAGGCCATGGGTTCGCGCTATCATGCGCGTGTGGCGCTGATTTATGCCATCGAGACTGAATTGACCTCGGAGGGTGCCGTACCCGAGGACGTAGAGGTCGCCTTCCTGGGGAGCGCCGCATGAGCGAGGAACGGCTGTCGATCGCAGACTATCCATTGGCGGAGAAGCGGCGCGAGATCGTGCACGGAAAGCGCGGCAAGGGCCTCGATGAGATCACGCTCGATGCCCTGCTCGAGGACCGCGTCACGATCGAGGACCTGCGCATCACGGACGCGGCGTTGCGCCAGCAGGCGGAAATCGCACGCGCTGCCGGACGCGACACGTTAGCCGCGAACTTTGAGCGGGGCGCCGAGCTCGTGGACGTGCCGCAAGACACGATCATGCGCATCTACGAGCTGTTGCGTCCTGGCCGCGCTCAATCGCAGCAGGAGCTTCTCGCGGCGGCCCGGGAGCTGCGCGACCAATATGGAGCCAAGGGCATGGCGGCGTTTGTGGAAGAGGCCGCAGCGGTTTACGAGCGGCGCGGCTTGTTCAAAAAGCGGTTCTGAGCATGAGAGTGGGCAAGTGCGCCCGAGCTTGTTTCTGAGACAGATCAAGATCATCATGACTAGAACCGGGCCGGTGACGAGGGGTCAGCCGGCGCCGCCGGCTATTGTTTCGGACTAGCCTAAACGGGGGATAAGCCAACATGACACAACGCTCAACAGCTGCGCTTGAGGCGCAGGAAAGTTTCGAAGTCCACAAAGAAAAGAACATCGACCTGCTCCACAGCAAGGCCGTCGGGCTCTTGGGCGTTCTGTTCCTGACGGTGACAGGCGCAGCGCCGATGTCGGCGATGCTCGGCAACGTTCCCTTCGGCGCGGGCTTCGGCAACGGAATCTATATCCCCGCAGCCTTCCTGCTCGCCACGATCGTGCTCACCATCTTCTCCGTGGGCTACGCGGCCATGGCACAGAAGGTGTCGAGCGTCGGCGGCTTCTACTCCTACATTAGTCTCGGGCTCGGACGCGACATGGGAATGGCGGCGGGCATGGCGTCGTTTGTCTCGTATAGCGTCTTCGAGGCATCGCTATGCGGTCTCTTCGCCTACTTTGGCAACGCATGGATCCAAAGCCATTTTGGCGTGAATATCTCATGGATCTGGTTTGCAGTGTTCATGATCGTGCTGATCTCGATCTTGAGCTACTTTGACGTGAAGCTCTCGGCCAGGATCCTGGGTGTTGCGCTTATTCTCGAGGTGATCATCCTGCTGATCTTCGATGCCGGCGCGATCGCGTCGAGCGCGTCGAAGTTCAACGTCGAGGCTCTCAACGTCCTCAACGTCAATACGGCGGTTGCTGCGCAGAAGGTGGGGGATGTGGACATTGTTGCGGGCGCGGCAGCGGTCGGCATCTTCATGGCCTTCTGGTCTTGGGTCGGCTTCGAGATGGCCCCCAACTACGCCGAGGAATCGCGCGATCCCAAGCACATCATTCCGCGCTCGCTCTATTACTCGGTGGTCGGGCTCGGGCTGTTCTACATCTTCACCAGCTGGTGCGCGATCTCCTCCTACCCGACCGAAGGCGACATGCTCGCCAAGGCCGTGAAGGATTCGGGCAATTTCTTCCTAACGCCGATGGGGCAAAACGTCGGCCATTGGGCGGAAGAGCTGATGAGCATTCTCATCCTAACGAGCTCCTTTGCCTGCGGCATGGCATTCCACAACACGGCAGCTCGTTATGCCTACTCGCTCGGTCGCGAGGGTGTGTTCCTGCGCGTCCTAGGCAAGACGCACCCCGAGTACAAAAGCCCGTACACCGCCTCCACGGCGCAGTCGGTGTTGGCGCTCGTCTGGGTGGGACTGTTCGCCTACTTCCTCGGAACCGACGATCCCAACGCGCAGGCCTATGTCGCCATTTACACGATGCTCGCCATTCTCGGCACCATGCTGCTGCTCATTCTGCAGGCTTTCGTGTCAATCGCGATCATCATTTACTTCCGGCAAAACCATCCGGGCGAAGTTGGAATCGTTCCCGGCCTGATTGCTCCATTGATCGCGTTTGTCTCCCAGGTCTACCTCGTCTACCTGCTGGTGGTTAATCTTGAGACATTTGGCGGCAGCGGCAGCTTCGGCAGCAACATTCCCGCTATCGCTCTCGCCATTATTATTTGGGGCTTCATCTGGGGCGTGGTGCTCCGGGTTGCGGCACCCGAGGTTCATGCCAAGATCGGCCGCCTTGTGTACAACGAGTAACGGCGGGAACTTGTAATGATCGCGGCACGATATCCGCGAAAGATGTAAATTCGGGCGGGCGTTGCAGAGGCGGCGCCCGCCCCTTTGTTCCCAATAGTGTTTGTTGTCGGACGCGAATTCTGGAGGAACGTCATGTTGACATCGCTCGCAGGTAAGACCGTCATCGTCACCGGCGCGAGCAAGGGGATCGGGCGCGGCATCGCCAAGCGCTTCGGCCTCGCCGGTCTCAACGTTCTGGTCGTCTCCCGGCATCTCGATGAAGCCAAGAAGGTGGCAGGTGAGATCGGAGCCAATGCCTCCGCCTTCGCCGCCGACGTCAGCGAGGCTGAGCCTTGCCAAGCGATGGCCGCGGCGGCGCTCGAGCGCTATGGCAGAATCGACATTCTCTGCGCCAATGCCGGCATCTTTCCCGCCGCCAAGCTCGGCGAGATGACCGCCGCCGACTTCGATAGAGTGATCGGCGTCAATCTCAAGGGGACGTTCCTGTCAGTCTCCGCCGTTCTGCCGGCGATGAAGGCGCAGAAAAAAGGCCGCATCGTCATTACGTCCTCGATCACCGGCCCGATCACCGGCTATCCCGGCTGGTCGCATTACGGTGCGAGCAAAGCGGGCCAGCTCGGCTTCATGCACACCGCGGCGATCGAACTCGCGCCCTATAACATCACCGTCAATGCGGTGATGCCGGGCAACATCTTCACCGAGGGCCTCAAGGGCTTGGGACAGGATTATCTCACCTCCATGGCTGCTTGCATCCCGATGAAGCGCCTCGGCACGGTGGAGGACATCGCCAATGCCGTCCTCTATTTCGCCTCCGAAGAGGCGGCGTACGTGACCGGGCAGACCATTGTCGTCGATGGAGGCCAAGTGCTTCCGGAATCGCCGGCGGCGTTGGAGCAGATGGGCGCTTAAGCCCGAGGCGACACCGGTGCTCAGCGGTCGCTGAGCACCGCGTCAAGCGTCTCAACGAAGAAATCGACGTTGTCACGGGCGAAGCAAAGCGGCGGCCGTACCTTCAGCACGTTGCCGTAGGCCCCGGTCGCGCCGATCAATACGCCGCGCTCCTTCAGGGCGTTGATCGCGTAGCTGGCGGCTGCCGGATCGGGTTCGGTCGTGGCGGGCAGGCTGAACTCGATGCCGATGAAGAGGCCCGCGCTCCGTACATCGCCGATGCCGGGATGCCGGCCGGCGATCTCGTGAAGTCCGGCACGTAAATAGCCGCCGATCTCCCTCGCGTTCTCGATCAAGCCTTCGTACTCGATCACGTCGAGAACCGCGAGCCCTGCTGCTGCTGCGACCGGGTTGCCACCGAACGTGTTGAAATAGCCGGTCGTCTCGCACAACGACTCCAGGATCTCCGGCCGCGTGACCACTCCTCCCACCGGAAAGCCGTTTCCCATCGGCTTGCCCATGGTGACGATGTCCGGCTCCACGCTGTGGCGCTGAAAGCCCCACATCGCAGTGCCCGTCCTGCCGAATCCCGGCTGGACCTCGTCCGAGATGAAGAGGCCGCCGGCCTTGTGCACGACATCGACCGCCTGCTTCAGGAATCCGGCCGGATCGGTATAGATGCCGTCGCTGGAAAAGATTGAATCCACCAGAAGGCCGGCGAATTTCACGCCATTCCGCTTGAGATCGGCGATGGCCTTGGCGACATCCTCGGCGAAGCGGGCGCCGACATCGTTCGTCGGATGCCCGTAGGGGTCGGGGGCCGGCACTGTGCGCACGTGTGGCGGCACGGTGCGCGCCTTAAACGAGGCGGGCGAGACTTCCGCGACCGCTTCCGTGTTGCCATGATAAGCGGTCTCGGTGACGACGAAGCCCGCCCCGCCGGTGACGCTTTTGGTCAACCTGAGCGCAAAGTCGTTGCTCTCGCTCCCGGTGCAGGTGAAGACGATATTGGAGAGCCTCGCAGGGAAGGTCTTGAGCAGCCGCTCCGCGTAGTCGTGGACGTTGTCGTAGAGATAGCGAGTGTTGGTGTTGAGCGTCGCGGCCTGCTTGGCGATCGCCTCCACCACGCGCGGATGGCAATGTCCGACCGAAGCGACATTATTGTAGACGTCGAGATAGCGGCGGCCATTGGCATCGAACATCCAAACGCCCTCTGCGCGGACCATCCGGATTGGTCGCTCGTAGACCAGAACGGAGGAAGCGCCGAAGGTCGCTTGCCGCCGCGCGATGAGGGAATCGAGTTCGGCGTCTAAACCCTCGGCGTGGCGCGCATCGAACCGGTTGAGCGCCAGGATCTGTTTGGTGTGGGCCATCCGTCTCAGCGGTCAGCTGCTCCCGCTCAAGAACGAATCGGCAAGCTCGATGGTGCCTTGCGTGTAGGGTTCGCCCATCGATTGCGCCGTCGGCGTTTCCGAGTGCGATGCGACCCAAGCGGTCAGCTGCATACGGCGCAGCATCACGAACATCGGCAGTGCGGCCTCGTCCTCCTTCGCAAGCGGCGAGACTTTGCGATAGCCCTCAACCCACGCAGCCATCAGGTCACCGAGATAAGGCTCGTGCTCAATGAAGCTGACCGCAGAGGCGAAGTCGTAAGGAAACCAACTCATCCCGCAATCGTCGAAGTCGATGACGCCGAGACGGTTGCCCTCGACCAGGAGGTTGGCGAGTCGCAGGTCGAAATGAATGAGGCCGAAGTGGTCAGGCCCCGCGCCATAGCCGCGCGTCTGCTCTTCAAGCCGGGTCGCGGTTCGCTCCAGCACGGCTCGGCCCTCCTTGGTCAGGCCGAGACCCTCGCGCCAATCCCCCCAATAGTTGTGTTTCCCGATGATCGTATCGAAAGTCCAGACTTTGCGGACGAAGCCCGGCGGTCGCTTCCAATTGCGGCTGTGTCCATGCAGACGCGCATTGATCTCGCCGAGCCGGCCGTACCATTTCACCAGATCGTCGCTCGGATCCGGTTCCTTCCCGGACATATGCTCGAAGGCGACCACATAGCGGCGCGTGTCGCCGTCGGGAAAGGAGCAGAGCAGAGTGCCGTCTTCTGCCGGTACGGGCCGTGGCGTTTCCACCACGCCGTCTTGCCGGAGCGCGGCGATCCAGGCGAGCTCGGAGAGGATTTCCGCCTCGGTGTGGTAGTTCGGACGGTGCACCCGCAGCACCAACCGGCTACCACGCCCGTCGTCCTCGACAACGTAGGTCGCGTTCTCGGAAATCGTCAGCAACGAGACCGGTGCCGTTTCCGGCAGCCCCCATTTTGCGAGGGTGGCCCTTAGCCCCGTCTCGAGCCGTTGGAGAAAAGCGTCTTGGTAAAGCATGGCAATTGCCTGGCCACGGCAGCCGGTATTGGGAAATACCACAATGCTATGTTGCAATCCCAACATAGAGACTAGGCGCTAATTTGTCCAAGGCCCCAAGCGCTACGAGGTCCCGCGACTAAGTCTAGGCTCGACCGATAGCCTCGTCATCAATGCGCCGGGCGGGCGGAGCACGATGCCGGCCCGAAGATTTCTGCCCTGCGCCGGCCAGTCATTTCCCTGGGTCCGAGCCCGCGTATTTTGCGCCCTGGCCGAAAGAGGACAGAGGCACATAGGTCTCCGGCAGCGTGATCTCGCCGCTGGCGAGCCGCGCCTTCTGATAGTTGAAGCTCTGAGCTGTCTGGGCGAAGAGGTGCTCGCCCGCGGTCAGCCCCGCGCGTGCAGGCCGCTCCTCGGTGACGAAGCGGTCGAGCGGCTTCACCTCGGTATCGTAATCGACGGCGAAGAACAACGGGAAGGAATAGCGCTCCTCTTTGACCGGGCGAACGCGGTGCGAGGTCGCGACGAACTCGCCGTTGGTCCAAATCTCCATCATGTCCCCGATATTGACCACGAGGGCGCCCGGCAGTGGTGGCGCATCGATCCAGCGTCCGGCGCTGTTCAGAACCTCTAGCCCAGGTGCAGTGGAATAGAGCAGCGTAAGGCACTCGTAGTCGGTGTGCCAGCCGATGCCGAGCGCCTGGCCCGCTGTGGGGTTGTAGGGATAATGAATGAGCCTGAGCTGACTCGGCGGCTTCGTGAGGTAACGATCGAAGAAGTCGGAAAATTCTCCCAGTGCCCGCGCAAAGCCGCCCATCAGCACGCGGCCGAGCGAGAAGATCGCATCGTAATAAGTCATCACCGGCGTGCGAAAGTTCGCACTGTCCGGCCATTGATTTGGACCGAGCAGAGGATTGCCGGCGAGATAATCGGGATCGTCTGACGGCAAGTCGATCGAGAGGTCGTAGGCCTCCTTGCGATCTTTCGATCCCGCCGCGAACACCTCTTCGCCCTCCGGGACATAGCCACGGTGATTGCGCGAAAGGCCGATATAGACCTTCATCTTCTCTTCGACGGGCAAGGCGAAGAATCAAGTCGCGGCATCGACCACGCCGGCGAACACCGATTGCGGAATGCCATGTCCGGCGACGTAGCAAAAGCCGACCTCTCGCGCCGCATGTCCGAGGTGATCTGCCGCTTGCTGCGCGGCTTCCTGATCGGCGGTGAGAAGCCCGGAAATGTCGACAACCGGCAATTCGGTGAAGTTAGCTTTGTTCATCACACGGCTCCAATTTTCGGAAGGCGGCTGGATTCGCTTTTGGCCAAGACTCGCGCTCTCTGCGGCGGAATTTGGCACGAGCCACTGACGCAAGTGCTTTGCGCTCGTGCTCTCATAAGAGGCGACCTGCCAGATACGGCGTATGGCAGAACCTTCCGTCGTTATATCGTCGAGCAGCAGGCTGCCGGTACCCGGCTCGATGTGCGGTCTAAGACTGTGACCTTCCCGGAAGGGAAGGCTCGATCGCTCGATGCGCCATTGACGGTCCTGGACGCGACCGAAGGAGATCTCGCAATCGAAGATATCCTGCTGCCGCTTGAGCGACCCCGCAGCTTTGAGACAAGCCGTCAGGTCGGCATCCGGCGGCAGCTTTGTGCTGCGGCTTCTCGCGTACATGAACGCATCGCCGGCCAGGATCAGGCATCCCGTCCGCGCCGGCGCATCGGTCTTGAGCGAGAGCGCCATGCACTCATCGGCATTTGGCTCGCGCACCCAATGCTCGATATAGGGCGCTTCGATACCGCGCTCGACCAGGATATCGCCCTCGAAAGCGAGGTGACCACAATCCTTTCGTCCGGTGTCAGGCTGATAATCGAAGGCGCGGTGCCAATGTCCGACTGAGACTTGCACGTCGAGCTTGCCAAAAAAGCCCTCCTGGCGGGCGAGAAAACCGAGCATTTTCCGATCGAGCTCGCGGAGACAAGTGGCTTTGCACCGAGGCCGCCGCTCGGGAATGCGAAGGTCGATGTAAAGCTCGGGACCTTGCAGCCAATAGACCTCCGTCGTGGTGTCCGCCTCGCCTTGCGGCCAAGCGATGAGCCGGCGGCGCCACAGACCGCGAATGTCACTCAGGCTGACCATTGTCCGAAAGGGTGCCCAAATACGCATCAATTGCTGGCCGTCTTCGTTGCGAAATTCGAATTATGCAAACTGCGTGCTAGGCGGCTCTCTGAGGCCAATTTGAGGCCCGACAATGCCTTAGTGGTCTGAGCAAGGATGTAGAGAGCGGGTGACAGCTGCCACTCGACGGCAACTGCCTATTATCTAAGCTTGCGCTTCGGCCCTCGACGAGACGGCTCTCATGCGGTCCGATCGTGGCGGCCGATGACGGCATGCGCAATGACGGCGCGTCCAGTGCATGCACACCTAGTGATGGCCGGCATGGTCACCATCAGCGTTTGGACGTCGTCAGCGATATGCTCGTGCGCTCCGCCTCGTATCTTCCTATCGCGATGCACGAGCACCTGTTTGCTCTGCGGGATATGCGGCTTATGAGAGCCACATCTTCGCCTCTGCGCGAGGTCGCCGCTTGAGCGATCGAAAGCGGAGCCAATGTGGGCTCGCTCGTTATCTTTCCTTCCTTTGGCGCGACCATCGAGAGGGTGCTAATTAAACCGGCAGCCTAGGCTTTCGCCGAGCGGGGAGGGGACGACGCGTGAATCTTGATGCGGTTCGAGAGCGTTCAGCGGCGCGCGTCGCCGCGCTTGCCATCTGGTCCGGGCGTGTCGATCCCATGCCGTTGGCCGGCGGCATTACCAATCAGAATTTCGCCGTAGAGGATCGCGGACGCCGTTATGTCGTGCGGGTCGGCGAGGACATCCTCGTTCATGGCGTCGTGCGCGCGAACGAAGTGGCCGCGAGCCGGGCGGCGCATCTTGCGGGTCTGAGCCCTGGCGTGGTCCACGCCGAGCCAGGCATTCTCGTGCTCGATTTCATCGAGGGACGCACCTTCACGCCGGAGGACGTGCGCAACCCGGCAAACCTCGAGCGCCTGGTCGACATGGTGCGGCGCTGTCACCGGGACATTCCTCAATACCTGCGTGGGGCTGCCGCGATGTTCTGGGTGTTCCATGTCGTGCGCGACTATGGGCACACCCTCAGCGAAGGCGGGAGCCGGCACGTCTCTCTTCTCCCTGATCTTCTCGCTCGCGCCGCGCGACTTGAGGCCGCCGTCGGCCCTATCGATGTCGTGTTCGGTCACAACGACCTTCTGGCCGCCAACTTCATCGACGACGGACACCGGCTCTGGTTGGTGGACTGGGAGTATGCCGGGTTCAATTCGCCGCTGTTCGACCTCGGTGGCCTAGCCTCCAATAGCGAGCTTTCTTCCGAGCAGGCGGAGCAGATCTTGAGTCTCTACTTCGGCACGTCCGTCGACGATCAGTTGCGCCGCCGTGCTGCCGCCATGACCGCAGCGTCGCTCTTGCGCGAGACAATGTGGAGCATGGTGTCCGAGATCCATTCGACCGTCGATTTCGACTATGCAGGCTACACGGCAGAAAATCTGAGACGCTTCGAATCCGCCTATGCGATCTATCAAGCGATGGACTGTTCATGAGTGACCTGCCGTCTTCAGCGAAGATCGTCATCGTCGGCGGCGGCATCGTCGGCTGCTCCGTGGCCTATCATCTGGGGAAGATGGGGCTCACCGACGTGCTCCTGCTCGAGCAGGGAAAGCTGACCTGCGGCTCGACTTGGCACGCGGCGGGCCTGGTCGGACAGTTGCGTACGAGCGCCAATATCACCCAGCTCCTCGGCTATTCCGTCACTCTCTACGACCGGCTCGAGCAGGACACGGGCCTCGCGACCGGATGGAAGCGCAACGGTGGCTTGCGGCTCGCCTGTAATGCAGAGCGCTGGACTGAGGTCAAGCGGCAGGCAACCACCGCGACCTCATTCGGGCTCGAGATGCATCTCCTCGACCCCAAGGAGGCCCAAGATTTGTGGCCGCTCATGCAAGTCGACGACGTGGTCGGCGCCGCCTTCCTTCCGATGGACGGACAGGTGTCGCCGACTGACTTCACGATGTCGCTCGCCAAAGGAGCGCGCCAAGGAGGCGTCACCATTGCCGAAGGAGTGAAGGTCACGGGGATCGACGTCGAGGATGGCCGCGTGCGTGCGGTCACCACCGATCGGGGCCGCGTGACCTGCGATAAACTCGTCATCTGTGGCGGGCAGTGGTCGCGCGAGATCGGGCGTATGGCCGGGGTTAACATTCCTCTCGTATCGGTGCAGCACCAATATCTCATCACCGAAAGCATCGACGGCGTGACATCGAGCATGCCGACGCTGCGCGATCCCGATCGTCTCACCTATTGGAAAGAGGAAGTGGGCGGCCTGGTAATGGGCGGCTATGAGCCCAATCCCAAGCCGTGGGCCACGGACAGGCTTCCCGATAATTTCGAGTTCCAGCTTCTGGAAGATGATCTGGAGCACTTCGAGCCTCTCCTCGAACTGGCAGCTGGCCGTGTTCCGGCCATGCAGACGGCTGGCATCAAGCAGTTCATCAACGGCCCTGAAAGCTTCACGCCCGATGGGAACTTCATCCTCGGCGAGGCACCTGAAGTGCGCGGCATCTTTGTCGGGGCCGGCTTCAATGCGTTCGGCATCGCCTCAGGCGGCGGCGCCGGCATGGCGCTCGCCGAGTGGGTCGCCAAAGGCGAGCCCCCCTACGATCTCTGGCCGGTCGACATCCGCCGGTTCGGCAAGAACCATCTCGACACGAGCTGGGTGCGCACGCGCACGCTCGAGGCTTACGCAAAGCATTACACGATGGCTTGGCCGTTCGAGGAGTATCGCTCTGGCCGTCCGCTCCGCCGCTCGCCGCTTTACGACAGGCTCAAGGCGGAAGGCGCTTGCTTTGGCGAGAAGCTCGGCTGGGAGCGACCGAACTGGTTCGCCGATCTGGCGAGGGGCGAAAAGGCCGAGGACCACTATAGCTACGAGCGGCAGAACTGGTTCGACGCCGTCGGGCGCGAGCATGGGGCAGCCCGCGAACGTGTCGCCGTATTCGACCAGACGTCGTTCGCCAAGTTCGTTCTGGTTGGGCGCGATGCGGAGAAGGCGCTCTCGTGGATCGCAGCCAACGACGTCGCCAAGCCGTCCGGCCATCTCGTCTATACGCAGATGCTGAACGATCGCGGCGGTATCGAGTGCGATCTGACGGTCAGCAGGCTATCTCCGACCGAATATTACATCGTGACCGGCACCGGCTTCGCCACGCACGATTTTGATTGGATCTCGCGCTCGATCCCGGAGGGGCTGGATGCTCGCCTGATCGATGTCACCTCGTCGAATGCGGTCCTGTCGGTGATGGGCCCCCGCTCGCGCGACGTTCTTCAAAGTCTGACCGACCACGACATGTCCAATACCGGCTTCCCGTTCGGCAGGATGAAGCGAATCACCCTCGCCAACGCACCTGTGCTCGCGCTCCGCGTCACTTATGTCGGCGAGCTGGGTTGGGAGATGCACATTCCCGTAGAGTTTGCCCTGAGCGTCTATGACGCGCTGATGACGGCAGGGCAACCGCACGGCATCGCCAATGCCGGGTATCGTGCCATCGAGTCGCTGCGCTTGGAGAAGGGCTACCGCGCGTGGGGCGCCGACATTGGACCAGACCACTCGCCGCTGGTTGCCGGCCTCGGCTGGGCTGTGAAGCTGAAATCGAACGTGGCCTTTCGCGGGCGCGACGCGCTCGAGGCGCAAGCGAGCAAGAAGCTTCCGCGCCTGCTCGCCGGCTTCACCGCCGATCCCTCGATCGTGCTCTTGGGCCGCGAGACCATCTACCGCGACGGCAAGCGCGTCGGCTGGCTGTCGAGCGGGGGCTACGGCTACACCGGCGGCCGCTCGATCGGATACGGCTATGTCCGCGATCCGGAGAACGGGGTTGATCGCGACATGGTGCTGTCGGGCCGCTACGAGCTCGAGGTCGCCACAACCCGCGTACCGGCGGAGGTCTTTCTCGATCCGCTCTACGACCCGACGATGTCGCGAATCAAGAGTTGAGTCCTACCGTCCCGGTCGCAGTGGGTGTAAAGTGATCGGGTTTCGCGGGTGTCGGATCAAGCGCCCGGACAACTCGGGCGGTAGACGATTCTTATGTCTCTGTTTCGAAGGAACACGTCCTCTAAGGCTAACGGCAAGCTGACGCGTCTCTTCTTTGCCTCCGATTTTCACGGCTCGCAGCGCATCTTCCGCAAGTTCATCAATGCCGCCAAGCATTATGAGGCCGACGTCCTCGTCATGGGGGGCGACGTGGTCGGCAAGCTCGCCATTCCCGTCATCCGCGAGGGCAACGACTGCTATCGCGCGCATCTCATGGGCAAGACCGAGCGTCTGGAGGGGGCGAGCGACCTCAAGGGCTTCGAGGACCGGCTCGGCACGCTCGGCTATTACAGCAAGATCATGGATGAGGACGAATACCAGGAGGTCCGGTCCGACCCTGCTTCCATCGATCGCCTGTTCCACGAGCTTGCCAGCGAAAGGCTTGCCTCGTGGATTGACCTCGCCGAGACGCGGCTCGCGGGGACCGGTGTCAAATGCTTCGTGATGGGCGGCAATGACGACGAGCCCGAGGTGCTCGAGCTCCTGCGGGACGCGAACACGCGATCGATCGTGTTCTGCGAAGGCAAAGAGGTTGAGATCGACGATCATCACACGATGATCAGCATAGGCTTCAGCAATCGCACGCCGTGGAAGACGCCACGCGAGATCGATGACGATGACCTCGGGACGATGATCGAGGGACTGGCTGACAAGGTCGCGGACGCAGAGCACGCGATCTTCAACCTGCACGTCCCGCCGATAGACTCAACGCTTGATACCTGTCCGATGTTGGATTGGAACACCGATCCGCCGACACAGATCGTCAAGGCCGGCCAGGCCGTCATGCACGGCGCCGGCAGCAAGGCGGTGCGCCGGGCCATCGAAACCCATCAGCCGCTGCTCGGCCTGCACGGCCATATCCATGAATCGGGCGGCGTGGTGAAAATCGGGCGGACGATCTCAGTCAATCCCGGCAGTGAATATGGCGAGGGCGTACTGCGCGGTTGTCTGCTCAATTTGGCAAAGGAAGAGGTCAAGAACTATCAGCTGACGGCCGGCTGAATTGGCGGGTCGAGAGGCAACTCTTGGCAATGGAGGGGTACAATGGCAGTGGCTGCAGCAAAGCCGGAAGTCTTTACCCGCAAATCGTCGGGCCTTGTGCGGGTGATGTCGCCCTATTCGGCCTTCGTCTACAACATCCTGACGATGGGCTTGATCTTCCCCTGGACCTATCTCTGGGCTCCGGGTGCGCTGCCCGGAGGGCGGCTCGTGTGGGGCATCCTGCTCGCCATGATCTTCGAGATCCCCATCGCCCTTACCTATGTCTGGCTGTCGACGGCGCTGCCGCGCTCAGGCGGCGACTATGTGTTCCAGAGCCGGGTGTTCGGTGGCGGCGTCGGCTTCGCGGTCGTGATGTCGGGGTTCGTCATCTGGATCCTGCAATGGGTCGCGCTGTCGGGCTGGCTGCTTTCTTACCTCGGCTTCGCCTCGCTGTTTTTGGGGCTCGGCGGGACCATGGGCAACCCGACTCTGACCAACATTGGCGTGTGGTTCACCACGCCTTGGGCGATCATCATCGTCAGCATCCTCAATGCGTTGTTGGCGATGCTGCTGCTGGTCAGCGGCTTCAAGAACTACGTCAAATTCCAATATGTGATGTGGTACGCGACGCTGCTGTCGTTCGGTCTCATGCTGTATTTGTTTTTCACCGCCTCGCCTGAGACCTTCGCACAGAAGCTCGACGCTTTTGTCGCCGCCTCTGGCGGAGCGCCAAACTTCTACGAGACGGCGATTGCTGCGGCGAAGGCCGCCAATATCGACCTCAATCCGCCCTTCAGTCTCCTCGCCACGCTGTTGGTCGCACCGATCGCCTGGACCTCTCTGCAATGGGCGACCTATAGCGCTGAGCAGAACGGCGAGATCAAGGGCGCCCGCTCGTTCCAGAACCAGCTCGTCATCATCCTGGGATCGCTGATCGCGACGGGCGTGCTGCTCGCGATCTTGGCCGCTGCCTTCGAGCACGCGATCGGGACCGATTTCTTATATGTGGCGGGAGCCGGCTATTGGGCTGGATTGGAGCAGGGCAAGTTCAACGGCGTCTTTCTGTGGCCGAACATCGTGGCCATGGCGCTCGCCGGCAGTCCCATCATCGTGGTGCTCATCGCGCTCGGCTACATCCTCAACGCCTTCCAGATCGTCAACAACTGCTATATCGGCATGACCCGCGTGATGGTCGCCATGTCGCTCGATCGCTTGTTGCCGGAATGGGTGAGCCGGGTCTCCGATAAGTTCCACACGCCGGTCAACGCTCACATCGCTTATTTCCTGGCCAGCATCCCGGTGATTCTGGTCTACAATCTGTGGGGCCAATGGACGGCGCTGACGCTCGGCGTCACGTTCGCCTGCGGCTACGTGTTCGTCGTCACCGCGCTCGCCGGCGCGCTGATGCCGTACCGCGCCAAGGCGCTCTACGACGCCTCGCCGGGCGCGGCTTACAAGCTAGGCGACATCCCGCTCGTCACG
Organism: uncultured Alphaproteobacteria bacterium; assembly: GCA_963747175.1. Classification (GTDB taxonomy): domain Bacteria; phylum Pseudomonadota; class Alphaproteobacteria; order Rhizobiales; family Methyloligellaceae; genus Methyloceanibacter. The sequence goes on from CAVVDW010000012.1 coordinate 45,684, forward strand.
ATCTTCGGCGTGATCGGCGCCATCGTGGGCGCCGTCATGGTGCTGATGTTCATGTTCTACAGCGCGCTCGGGCTCACCAGTGTCTTGGCGTATCAGGTCGTGTTCGGCGTGCTTGCCGTGTCGATCATCTGGTATTTCCTGGCCAAAATGGTCCAGCGCTCGCGCGGCATCAACGTCGACTATGCCTTCAAGGAGATACCGCCGGAATAGGCTAAAGCCGACTGGAATCTTGGATTTAAGCGTCCCGAAAGGGCCGGCGTGATGGCTATGCGCGCCCGAAAGGAGAGCACGTTGCCTGCGGCGGAACGCTAATTTCCCATGATCATCGGCTTCCCTATGATCATCTGTGGCGACCGTGAGTTCGCCGCCAATAACGGGCCGAATATGGTCGATCACCGAGCGCTTGAAATCGAGGCCGATCGCATTCTGGATGCCTTAGGCGACGCGGGGCTCACGTTACGCCTTGTCGGATCGATGGCCATTCTCAGACGCTGTCCGAACTATGCGTTCCTCGCGAGCAATGACCGGGTCTATCGGGACTTGGATTTCGCCGGACGCAAGAAAGAGGCGCGCAATGTCCAGGAGCTGCTGAGTCGCCTGGGCTATGTCGAAGATCGCGAGGTGTTCGTTGTCTCGGAGGGTGCTCGCGCCATCTTTTCGAGCGCTTCCAACGGCGTTCACGTCGACATCTTCTACGAGAAGCTCGACTTTTGCCACGCGATCCCCTTGGAGGACCGGCTTCAGATCGACACGCTCACTCTTCCGCTGGCTGAGCTTCTTCTCGGCAAGCTCCAGATCGTCAAGATCAATGATAAAGACCTGGTCGACATGATTGCGCTTCTGCTCGAGCACCGACTCGTTGAGGGCGATGAAGATGCGATCAATGTCGCGCGCGTCGCGGCATTGTGCGCGGAAGATTGGGGGCTCTGGCGCACCACGACGATGAACTTGGAGAAGCTCGAGCGCTTTGCCGAGAGCCATGCCAAGCTCGATCAAGACCAGAAAGCGCGGCTCGCCGCGAGCATCGAGGCTCTTCGCCGGCGTCTTGATGCGGAGCCCAAGCCGCTCGCTTGGCGCATGCGCGCGCGAATTGGCGAGCGCGTCAAATGGTACAACGACGTCGAGGAAGTGCGGTGAGCGGGTTGGAGCAAGAACAAGCCACCCCGGCGAGCTCACGACCCGGCATGGATTACGGATTTCAACAGCTCGCTTCCGCCTGACCACAGAATCTGAATGCCGAGGCAGAACAGGATGAACGCGGACAGCCGTACGGCGATGTCGGTGCCGCCTGGGCCCAGCAAACGCTGGACGCGATCCGCATAGGCAAAGCATAGGAAGATGGTAAGGGCGATCACCACGACGGCCAAAAGGCTCGCCAGGACGAAAAGAATCTCATCGGTCGAGCTCGTGTAGGAAGCCCGGGAAAGTCCGAGGCTGATCACGACCGCGATCGTCCCGGGCCCAGTGGTCAAGGGCAGCGTCAGGGGATAGAAGGCCCTGTCGAGCAGATCGGTTCGCGCAACGTCCTCCGTCGAGGCTTCGAGTTCCTTGTGACTGCCTTCGCTGAGGAGCTTCCAACCGGCCACGGCCACGATGAAGCCGCCAGCGACGCGAAGCACCGGTATCGATATTCCATAAAACTCGAGAACGAGCGCGCCGAGGAGCAGCGAGCATACGAGAACGAAGAACGAGTTTATGGCAACGCGCCGGGCGAGGACGCGACGGATTTCGGGCGTCGCGCCGCGGGTCAATCCGAGGAAGACGAGTGCCGATCCGGGCGGATTGACCACCGGGAAGATCGCCGCGAGCACGAGAAGGAAGGTGTTGAGAGAAGAGTTCATTCCGCTCCTCGAGAGGGATGGATATTCGGATTCGCGATCGGGATGCTGCCTGTTTTCGTCGCAAGATTCCCTGCTTTGGTGCCTTCTGTCCACAAGAGCGGCCCGCCCATCTTCTGTGCCGCTCTACCATGACCTCAAGGACGAGCCCAACGCGATCCGAGGTCGAAGTTCATGGACATGTGAGTCAGTCGCCGCACGGTGTTCAGAATTTCTGACAGGCCAGCTTGATGTCCTTCTTCCAGCGACGATTTGCTTCGCGGCGTTAGATGGTGTAGCGGGCGGTTCAAAGGGTTCTTGATCGTGGCAAAGCGACCTCTATTCGGCGTCATCTGTTGCACGCGCTTGCCTGAGGATCCGGCTCAGGCCGTCGCCGAGCGCTATCTGCGTGCGGCGCCGTTCATGGACGCTGACGTCGTGCTGGTGCCCTCGATGAGCGATGTCATCGATATTCCGTCGATCGTCGGACGTCTGGATGGCTTCATGCTGACGGGCAGTCCGTCCAACGTCGCGCCCCATCGCTACCGCAGCACGGAAGATGGAGCTGGTCCGTTCGATCCGGCTCGCGACGAGACCGCGATGCGCCTGATCGAGGCCGCGGCGAAACAGGATCGCCCGGTGTTCGGCATTTGCAGGGGATTTCAGGAGATCGCCGTGGCGTACGGCGCGACGCTGAGACCCGATCTCGGCGAGTCCGACCGGGAGCAAATACACCACACGCCTGAGGGCCTTCCCATGGAGGAGATGTTTTCCCTCCAACACCGCGTTGAGCTCTCGCCCGGCGGCATATTGGAGCGCGCCATGGGGACACCGTCGATTGTGGTCACCTCGGCGCATTTCCAGGGCATCGCCGAGATGAGCGGGAAGCTCATCGTCGAAGCCACAAGCACCGATGGAATCGTCGAAGGCATCAGACCGGCGAGCGGCGAGCGCGTGTTCGCGGTCCAGTGGCATCCGGAGTGGCGGCTCGCCGAGAACGCCAATTCACTGAAGCTCTTCGCATGGTTGGGACTGCTGATGCGCGGAGCCTCCTTTGCGGAGGCCGCGGACCGCGTTGCGCGTCGCTCGATTGAGGTTTCGCCGCCGAAAACCTGAGGGTCAGGGAGGAACAAAGCCCCTGTAAGTGAGCCGTAAGCTTGCGGTGGTCTCTGTTCCCTGGGGGTGGGGCACTCAGGGGAAACTGATGCGACACAAGCTTTTGCCGGCACTCATCGGGGTTGCCTTCGCCTGCGTCACGCATGGTCCGGCGTTCGCCTCCAACAACAAGGCGATGGACGCAGACATCCATTCAGTCGAGCTGCAATGGGAGCATATCAAGTTCGACGAGGACGGCTCGCCCAACCAATTCGCTCACATCGACGCTCTTGCCAATTTTACCGCGACCCTCGTCGAGAAATATCCGGGACGGCCCGAGCCGCTGATCTGGGAAGGTATCGTGACCAGCGAGGAGGCCGGCATGGCGAACACGCTGAGCGCGATGGGCTATGCCAAGAAGGCCAAGTCCATTCTCGAGGAAGCCTATCAGGAGAACCCGGCCGCGCTCGACGCCGGGGCGCCGACGAGTCTCGGCGTGCTCTATTACCGCGTGCCGGGCTTTCCCTTCGGCTTCGGCGACAACGACAAGGCGCGTCAATTGCTGGCGCAGGCCGTCTCGCTCGCGCCAAACGGCATGGACGCGAACTATTTCTATGCCGATTTTCTGATGGGCCAGCATGAATACGCCTCCGCCTTCAAGATCCTGAAGCATGCCCTCGCGCTGCCGCCGCAGACGAAGCGGCCGCTCTGGGACAAGAACCGTCGCGCGGTGATCAAGGAGCTGATGGCCAAAGCCCAAGCGCAGGCTGCCTCCAATTAGCGTGCGACGGCTGCGGCCATCGGTCAGCGCCTTTTGGCAGAGTCTCGGCGCGCAGTTGCGCCATCCGTCGGGGCTTGCCGGCCGGATGGCCGGCAGCTTCATGGGGCTCGCCAATGCCAAGCCCAACAGGGCCTCGCTTGCTGCCCTTGGACTCAGCGACGGCGAAAACCTGCTCGAATTGGGATGTGGCCCGGGTCACGCTCTGCAGGTGCTCCTTCGCGACCCGCATCTTGAGCGTGCGATAGGACTCGACTGGTCCGAGACGATGCTTGCGCAGGCCGCGCGGCGCAATCGGCGGTCACTCGAGACCGGCCGCCTCGCTTTGGTCAGAGGCGATTTCGCGAGCCTTCCGTTCGATGACGGGAGCGCCGATGCCGTCTTGGCGGTGAACGTGGTCTACTTTATGTCAGCGACCGCAGTCGGTGAGGCGCGCCGCGTGCTGCGCGGAGGCGGCCGCCTCGTTATCTATGCTACGCATGGCTCGGCCATGCGGCGCTGGCCCTTTGCCGGACGCCACTCGCATCGGCTGTTCGATCGCAAGAGACTGGCAGCTCTGCTGGCCGAGGCCGGCTTCGCGCGAGATCGCATCCGTGTCGACGACGTCAATGCGGGCTTTGGCGTCAGCGGCCTGCTCGCGGTGGCGACCAAGGACGACACGACGGCGCGTCAGCCGGAGTGCTGCGCCGAAGAGGACGATGATATCGACGACGACGGCAGATCGCGTTGTTGTTGCGCGCAGCCGAGCAGCGCCAGGAACGCGAGTAGTGCGAAATATCTCATACCTTGACCTCCGGTTTGTTGGCTCCCGCGATCCCGGCTCCGTTGCGGCTCCGCGCGGTTTCCAGCGATTTCGTGAGATAGTCGCGCACGCGCTCGTCCAGCATTTGCGTTGAGATCGCCCGATCGACGATCCTGGGGAGGAGACGCTGCGCGAGAACGAAGAGGCGCTCCGGGCCCCTGGCGTAGACGCTGTCGAGATCTTGCATCACCGCGCGCCAGATCTGTCGCGCAACGGCGGTAGGGTCGTCGAGGCGCATCTGCAGGGGCGCGACCAGGGGATCCATCGCGTGCGATGCGTCGGTCTTGGTCGCCCGCGGCGCGGCATAGGTCACGCCGATGCCGTAAGGCTTGAGCTCCCGGCGCATGGCGCTCGAGAGCCCGCGCACGGCGAATTTCGACGCCGAATAGGCCGCGAACAGCGGATAGGCGATATCGCCAAGCATCGAACCGACATTGACGATGCGCGACGTGCCCGCCCGCCGCAGCAAAGGCAGCATCTCGCGGCTCAGGGCGATCGGCGCGACGACATTGGTCATCATCACGCGCTCGAGCTCATCGTCGGTCGTGCATGAGAGTGGTCCCACGGGAACGAGACCGGCATTGTTCACCAGCACGTCGAGACTGCCCCAGTGGCGCCAGAGATAATGGCGAATGCTGCGCCTGACGGCGGGAGCGGTGATATCGCCACGCAAGCGGAGATGCCGCCCCGAAGGTGCCATCTCTGAAAGCGTCGCATAAAGCGGCTCGGCCCGCCGACCGCATAGAGCGACCGTCATGCCGAGGCGCGCAGCCTCGATCGCAAGCGCCCTACCGATGCCGGAGCCGGCTCCAGTGATCAGCGCGCGCTTGCCCTCAAGCTGCATGACTCTTGACGGGATGGCGCGTCGCTAGCTCGTGATAGATGTCGCCATAGAGTCGGTAGAAGACCTTCGAGGCGTCGATCACGATCTGCTGCGTCCTTGGGCAGGCGATACCGTTCACGAGCTGCTTGAAGAAAGCGACATGCTCGATGTCAAGCGCGCCATGCGAACGGAGATAAGAGAAACCCTCTTTGGCGTTCCCGCCGAGCGATCGCTGGATCGCGTCCACCGCCTTGTCGGCGAGAAGGGTCGACATGCCCTCGAGCACATGCACGCTACCGAGCATGGCATAGGGGCTCACCCATTCGATGGCGTAATAGGTGTAGCCCACCATCACCTGGCAGGCGATCCCGGCCGCACCGTCCCTGACGGCCGCGGCGTCGCCACCCATGGCCGCGATGTCGTTCAAGATCCATTTCTCGTGGCCGCGCTCCTCCTCCATATATTCGACGAGAGCATCCTGATAGGTCTCGTCCTTGGTGCGCGCGGCGGCGAAGGCAAGCAGCGGGAAGGTGTGCTTCACGTGGTGATAGGCCTGGATGAGGAAATCGAGATAGAGCTCGCGCGATGCGCCTGAGCGCACCGCCTCGCGGATCAGCGGAATCGATGTGAAGGCGATCCGCTCCCTCTCGGTCTCAGCGGTAAGTCGATCGTAGAACGACACTTGTCCCTCCATTGGCTGTGGAAATGTCGGCGGGGGCTCACGCGGCGACGGGGCGCCTCGCGAGCTTGAGCGCGGGATAGATGCCGAGCGCGGCCTCGCGCACGACGCGCCCATTCGAGGTGAGGCCGATACGCTTTGCCTGCGCCGCCGGGCAGACGACGAAGTCCTTGGGCACGGCATAGGAAGGCGCGTCGATGCAGATTTTCTCGAGCCAGAGCAGGATATGGGCGCGAGGCGCATCCATCAGCCACTCTTCTCCCCGATGAGAGGGCACCAGCAGCACGCTTAACTGACTCATGCCGTGCCCAAGCAGCACGCAAGCCGCGACGCGGGGATCGCTCATCACCATGGCCTCGATCCATTCGGGCGAGATGTTTCGCCCGTTGGCGGTGACGAGCAGATTGTCCTTTCGTCCGGTGACCGAGAGGAAGCCGTCCTCGTCGCAACGCCCGAGATCGCCGGTCCGCCACGGGGCTTCGGCAGGGAGCCCGTGAAGATACCCCTGCATGATCGTTGGCCCGCTCACGACGATCTCTCCGGCGTCGATGCGCACATCGAGCCCGCGGAGCGGCTCGCCAGCGGTTCCCGCTTTGCGCCGCCCAGGCCTGTTCACCGCGACCACCGAGCAGCATTCGGTGAGGCCGTATCCTTCATGCACGGGGACGCCGAGCTCCCAGGCGCGCGTGGTCAGAGCCTCCGAGACGCGCGCGCCGCCAACCGCGACGAAGCGCAAGCTTTCTGGCGCTCGGGCGTTACGCGCTTCGAGCTGAGCAACGAGGCCCAAAAGCAATTGCGGGACGAGGACAGCGGTGGTCGGTTGCACCATCTCGAACGCCGCGAGTAGATCGGCTGGCCTGCCGGCCCCGACATTTTCGGCCACCGCCGATGCGAAATGCGTTCGCGCGCCGACCAAGACCGGCACGCAGATGGAGGTGATGGTCTCCAGCAGCAAGGCAAGCGGCAGGAGAGAGAGATTGAGATCGGCCGGGCTTGCTCCGATCGCCTCGGCAAGAGCGCGGGCTTGCCAGTCGATCTGTTCGATGCCGAGGCGCACGCCTTTTGGGCTGCCGGTACTGCCCGACGTATAGACGATCATCCCGGCGCCCTGGGCGGGAAGCGCGTGCTTATCGGCGCGCTGCCGGGAAATTGCCGTGATACCGACGCCAAGTCCCGCGGCGGCTGAAGCCGCATCCTCGGTTGCAATCAAATGATCGATCCCGGCATCGCGCAGCACGTACTCGAGCTGGAGGCGGCTGAAGAAATTCGGCATCGGCACGACGGTCTTGCCCGACATCCAAGCGGCGAGCGCGGCAGTCGCCCAGTCGACACCGTTAGCGCCGAGGAGCCCGATCACCGGCGGAAGCGCGCTGAACTCCTCAGCGAGACCGGCGACGCGTGCGATGAGGTCATGACCCGAGATGGCGGTTTCGTCGTCCGACATCGCCACAGAGTCGCGGTCGTAGCGCGAGCCGTCACCCAAAAGGCGCAGAAGTTCAACCATACACGGGCGCTCTGGCTGGTTCGCCAAGGCAGGCCACGATGCCGTCGCGGTGAACAGCATAAACCCGCGGGCCAAGCGCGTAGTAGCTTCCCCACGCATCAGGGTTCGTCACCCGCGATCGCTCGGCATCGGCGAGCGGCAGGAGAGGGAGGCCGAGCCGCTCGAGCAGGCGCCTGAGCTGTTCGGTCGCGGTGAAGAAGGCCCACTCGAAACCGGCTGCCTCGCCGCAGGCGATGATCTTGCGGAGGAAGGAGCCCACCAGGTGCGGCGCTCGGCTCGCGAGCGATGTCACCTCGAAGATCTTCTCGCGGCGGATGGGCTGATGCCGCAACGCCGACAACAGCACCTCGATCGGAGCATCGAGATAGGCTTCGGAGAAGAAGCCGTCAGCGGCGAAGCGCAAGCCCGCCGCGCACTCGATGCTATTGTCGGCGGCGATCCTTGCCACTAGCGTTTCGGGATAGGTCGTGATGCGCGCTCCATAATGCTGCGCATAGACCTCCCTGATGAGCTGCTCTGCCTTTGGCCGCAAGTCGTCGTCACGCGGAATTATTATTGCCCGCATCAACGAATTCCCCCTCGTCATTTGCGCGAGGGTAAGCTCGGGCGAGCCGCTTACAGACGCCTTACAGCCGTCAAAAGATCACAATCCTTGAAGGGGTTGCGCGCCTGAATAAGCTTCGCGCGACGGCGGTTTGACCTCGGCTCTTGCCTCCGCCAGGGCCTGGAATTCCATGGTGAAAATGGCCCCGCCCTCGGGCGCCTCGCCGACGGAGATCGCCCCGCCATGGGCCACGACGGTGCGCGCCGCGATATCTAGCCCAAGCCCTGCGCCGCCGTTCTGGTCGCGCCCTCCCTGCCAGAAACGGCGGAAGATCTCGGTCCGCTGATCGGGGCGAACGCCGGGCCCGTGATCGATCACCTTGAGCGAAGGCGGATCGGCCTCGACCACGATCGAAACCGTGGTCCCTTCGGGCGTATGCCGGAGTGCATTCTCCACGATGTTGCGGAGCGCCCTGAACAGATAGTCGCGCGCGCCTCTGATGCGCACCGGCTCATCTGGCGCGAGCACCTCCATCGACCGCTGCGCGTTGATCGCGGCAGGTCCGAGATGAGATGCGACGTCGGTCGCGACCTGGTTCAAGTCGGCGACGTCGCCCGCCTCGAGCTGGAGCACATCGAGCCGGGCGATGTCGAGAAGCTGATTGACGAGCCGCTCGAGACTGCCGATTTCCTCGACGAGCTCGGCATGGCCCTCGAATTTGGCGAGGATGCCGATATGCGCCTTGAGCACGGCGACGGGTGTCCTGAGCTCATGCGTGGCATCGGCAATGAAGCGCCTCTGAGCATCGAAGGCCGTCTCCAATCGATCGAGCCCGTGATTGACGGCGCTGACAAGCGCATGGACATCGGCCGGTAGCCCGGACTCGGTCAGCCGCATCGAGACGGAGCCAGGGCCAATGGCCGCAGCTTGGCGTGCGGCCATGCGCAGTGGCGTCAACCCGATGCGCGCCACGATCAGATTGACGATGAGGAGGACAGCGACAAAGGGGATCCAGATCCAGGCGATGTCCTGGACGAATTCCTCCAATACGCTGTCATAGACGATGTTGCCGGTGTGAAAGGCGACCTGGACCCAAACCGTTTTGTCGCTGAACGGTGTCCTGACCGAGAGCCCGTAATAGGGTTGCTCCTGGTCGGGCTGGACAACGAAAAAGTCACGTGGCTGTTCGCTGTTGATCGCCGCAAGCGGCGCGGTGACGCCTTGCGATGCGGCCAACAGCTTCCCGTCGCGGTCGACCACGGCGAAGCGGCCGCTATTGGCCTTGAACTCCTCGACCACGTAAGCGGGAAGCTCGATAGGCTCCTCGGGCGCCTTCTTAAGGTAGTCCGTGATCAGGGCCGCCTGATTGTGCAGCGTCTGCTCCCGGAATTCGTAGTTCTTGGCTTTGAATCTGATATAGAGCGCCGCGCTCGCGGCGCCGACGGCAAGAAGGCTCACGCTCACCAGCCCGACAATGAGCCGGAGCCACAGCGAAGCGCTGACCTTTTGCGGACTACGCACCGGCGGCCTTGTCTGAGAGCACATAGCCCACGCCACGCAGCGTGTGGATGTGCATATCTGCCCCTGCATCCTGCAAACGTCGGCGGATCCTGTGGACCAGGACTTCGATGGCATTTGAGGCAAGATCCTCTCCGAACGAATAGATGGCATCCTCAATCGCTGATTTCGGCACAACACGGCCGGCGCGCCGCATCAGAAGCTCAAGCCCATCCATCTCGCGGCGGCCGAATTCGACGGGGACGCCGTTGACGGTCACCTCCCGGTCGCTGGTGTCGAAGGAGACATTCCCCGACGTGAGCTTGACACCGAGTGCTTCGCCTGGCCGGCGCAAGAGAGCGCGCACCCGCGCGATGAGCTCGTCAATCTCGAAGGGCTTGCGCAGATAGTCGTCGGCGCCCTGATTGAGGCCTGCGACCAGATCCTCCAAACTATCGCGCGCCGTGAGCACGAGGACGGGGCGCGTCATGTGCCGGCGGCGCTGCTCGCCGAGCCAGATCAGTCCGTCCTTATCAGGCAGACCAAGATCGAGAAGCAGCGTGTCGTAATGAGTGCCGGCAAGCGCACCTTCGGCGTCCGCCGTCGTGCTGACGTGGTCAACGGCAAAGCCGCCGTTTTGCAAGGCTGTGGCGAGATAGTCGGCGAGCCGTTGATTGTCTTCGATGAGCAAGAGGCGCATCCGTCCCCCTTATGTCAGCGCGTCAAATGGCGTGGAGTGCTTTGCAAGGGCACTCGACACCAACCGGCCCGGGCCTTGGTCGCTTGCACGCGGGGATCATCCTGCGGCCCACGTTTTGGCGAAATCTGGGCATGGAGCGGCCGCAAAAGAGCGCAGGGGCGGAGAGCACCGGGTCTCATCACCACCTCCGTTTCCGGGACCATGGCCAGAGGATCACGAGTGACGTTACGCCAACCTTACAGGCTGCCAACCTGCAGTCGCAGGGGTCTCACGATGTTGGGCGAGCGGTAATGATCTGGGTCAAGGATTCCCCTAACATCGGCGGGGATGAAAATCGCGACCTTCAACATCAACGACGTCAACAAGCGGCTCACCAATCTCCTCGATTGGCTCCGCCGCGCGCGACCTGACATTGCCTGCCTTCAGGAGCTCAAGGCGACGGATGCCGGCTTTCCGGTCGCGGCAATCGAAAAGGCAGGTTGCGGCGCGGTTTGGCGCGGGCAGAAATCGTGGAACGGCGTCGCGATCCTCGCGCGCGGCTGCGAGCCGGTCTTGACCCGCAACCGACTGCCCGGTGATCCAGACGACACGCAAAGCCGCTACATCGAAGCGGCGGTGAGTGGTGTGCTCATCGCCACGCTCTATGCGCCGAACGGCAATCCGCAGCCCGGACCGAAATTCAAATACAAGCTCGCCTGGATGAAACGGCTCTTGGCGCACGCCGCCGAGCTTTACCCGCTCGATGCGCCGGTCGTGCTCGCGGGCGATTTCAACGTCGTGCCGACCGATGCCGACATCTATCCCTCCAAGTCCTACGCGAAGAATGCGCTCGTGCAGCCGGAGCCTCGGGCCTTGTTCCGGTACCTCCTTGAGCAGGGCTGGATCGATGCCATCCGTACGATCCATCCCGATGCGCCGATCTATACGTTCTGGGATTACAAGCGGAACCGCTGGGAGCGCGATGCCGGCCTTAGAATCGATCATCTGTTACTCAACGCGAAGGCCGCGAAGCGCCTGGTCGATGCCGGCGTCGATCGCGAGGTGAGGGGGCTCGAAGGCGCGAGCGACCACGTCCCGGCATGGATCGTCTTGCGCGACGCGCCCGCCGCGCGGCGGAAACCGCCGCTTCGGGCAGAGAAGATCGCGCCGCCGAAGAGTGGGAAAGGTACGCATCGCCAAGCGCCATCAGCACGCGAACCACTCCTCGTCATCGACGGGGATTCGTTCGCGCATCGCTCCTATCACGCCCTGCCGAAGACAATCATGAGGCGCGGCGACAGACCTGCCGGCGCCATCCTCGGCTTCGCTAACATGTTGCTGCGTCTCTATCGCGAGGAACAACCGCGCGCCGTGCTTGTGGCTTGGGACACGCTGGAAGCCCCAACTTATCGACATGAGGAGTTTCCGGCTTACCAGGGCGGGCGCGAGTTCGACGATGCCGTGATTGAGCAGCTCGAGGCGTTGCCGGAATTCGTTGCCGCCTGCGGCTTTCAGAATGCGAAGGCGCCTGGCTACGAGGCGGATGATTTTCTTGCCGCCGCAGCCGCGAAAGAAGAGAAGCGCGGCGGCACGGTTCTCGTTGCGAGTGGCGACCGCGACACGTTCCAGCTTGCTTCCGACCGCACCACCATCCTCTATCCAATCCGCGCCGGAGAGATGGCGCGGATCGGTCCTGCCGACGTTCGCGCGCGCTATGGCGTCGACCCCGCGCAGGTTCCGGATTTCATCGCGCTCCGTGGCGACCCATCGGACAAGGTCCCAGGAGCGCCCGGCGTGGGCGCGACCGGGGCCGCTACGCTGCTTCAGCGATATGGCAGCTTGGAAGCCGCGCTCAAGGCCGGCCGCTTCCCCGCAACGGCAAAGAGCCTGCGGCTTTTTCGCTCGATCGCGACGATGAACAAGCGGGCTCCTCTACCGAGCCTTCGCAATCAGACGCCAACTTGGTACAAGGCAGCTGCGCTCGCCAAAGAGTGGCAGCTAAACCAGCTCGCCAAACGGCTCGAAGAGCTTGATAAGCGCAGTTGACGCAGAGGCGCGAGCGTCCGAGGAGGTTGATGGGCATCAAGGCTCGCATTCTTCCGCTCGGTAACATCCGCTCCAAGGAGTCAAAGCGGCGGCACGACAGGTGAAGATAGTCCCGTTCCAGTGCGGCGTTTTGATCCTGCTGGCGATCATGCTGGCTACCCCGATCAATAGCGGGGAGGCCAAGCAGCGACATGGCGTGACGACGACCGCAAAGGAGAGGGCCGCTTACCGGAAATTGAAACGAGATTTGTGGGGGCCCGCCAAGATGCCACCGGCGCCCACCGATTTCGGGCCTCATTTCGACTTCCCGCCAGAGCCCCTGAATGGCGGATTAAATCACGATCCCTATCCCAACTAGGGGATCAGCATGTTGCCGCGCGCCGATCATCAGCTCTGAGAAGAGGTTCGCGTGCCCGCCACCAATCCGGCGCGAACGGTCCGCATAGCGTCGGCAATCTGGGCCGGCTCGATCTTCTTGAGCCGCATCATGGGTCTCGTGCGCGAGCAGGTGATCGGCCGCACTCTCGGCGCCAGCCGTCAAACCGATCTCTACTTCGCGAGCTTCACGCTGCCCGATTTCCTCAACTACTTGCTGGCAGCAGGAGCGCTGTCGATCGTCTTTATCCCGATGTTTCTCGAATATCTTGAACGCGGCGATGAGAAGGGCGGCTGGGAGGCGTTCAGCGTCGTTGCCAATTTCGTCGCCGTCGTCGGCACGCTTCTGATCGTGCTGCTCATGGTATTTGCCAGGCCCTTGGCCAGCATCGTCGCCCCCGGGTTCACCGATCCGGCCGAAGTGGACACCCTGGTCCGTCTCATACGCATCGTCTTGCCGGCGCAGTTCTTCCTCATCGTCGGCGGATTGCTGTCAGCGGTCCTCCAGGCGCAGGATCGGCACTTCCTCCCGGCGATGGCTCCGCTCGTGTACTCGGCCGGCATCATCGTCGGCGGCTTGGTGGGAACGTACCATTCGGAGTTGGGAGCCGAAGGGTTTGCTTGGGGCGTTCTGGTCGGCTCGATCCTGGGGCCCTTCGGGCTGCCGCTCTATGGCTGCCTCAGGACGAAGCTCCACTGGTCGCCGGTGCTGTCCTTCCGCAATCCTGACCTAAAGCGTTACCTCTGGCTTTCATTTCCGATCATGATCGGGTTCTCGATCGTGATCGTCGACGAGTGGATCATAAAAAACCAGGCGTCGTATCTCGCTGCGGGCGACCTTTCTTTTCTGCAATACGGCAGAACCTTGATGAAGGTCCCGATCGGCGTGTTCGGCATGGCGATCGGCGTTGCAGCCTATCCAAGCGTCAGCCGCATGGTCGCGAGCGGCGGCATTCCCCAGGCCTATGGCGTGCTGGCGCACGCCGTGCGCCTCATGCTGTTCGCGACATTCGCGGCGCAGATATGCCTGACGCTCGCCGGCTTCGAGATGACCTATTTGGTGTGGGGGCTTTTTGCCAGCCGGTTCACGCTTGCCGATGCGCAAGACACGGGCACAATTCTGATGTTTCTCTGCATCGGTCTTGCCGGTTGGGCCGCGCAGACCGTGATCAGTCGCGGTTTCTATGCCTTGGGCAGCACGTGGCTCCCCACCATCGTTGGAACGGTCGTCACGGCCGGTCTTATCCCTCTCTATATCGTTCTTCGTCAAAATTGGGGCGCTGTCGGGCTCGCCGTCGCGAGCTCGGTCTCGATTCTCATCTACGTCATGCTACTCGGCTGGCTGCAGCGCCGCCGCTTCGAGCGCGAGGCCAAGGCCAAGGGCGCCTCGCTCGACCATGTGCCCGGCATGCTGGATACGGCCCTGCGACTGGCTGCGGCGACAGCCGTCGCGATCGCGGTGGGGTTGGTGCTCCGGCCCACACTGATCCAGCTGCTTCCGGACAATGACGACCTAGCAATCGTAATACGCGGCACCGTGCTGTGCGCGGTCGGGCTCGGCATATACATCGCCCTAGCGTGGGTCTTGGGAGTCAAAGAATTGACCGAAGTAGAGGAACTGGCGATCCGAGAGCTGAGGTCGAGATCGCACACCTCATGATTCCGAAGCAGATGCCATCGGGATCGCCTAAGCAAGCTCGAACATATCGCGCCATTCTGAGCTGACGTAGTTGATGATGATCGACTTGCGTAAGCCCTGGATCTGATGGTGACCGACGCCGTGCCAGGAGTTTTTGCTCGGGATGAAGATCACGCCGAGGTTTTTGCCGTAGGGCGCCGTCGTCACATAGTTGAAGTCCGGCGGCCCCTCATGGATGTCGGTGCCGGCGAGCCTGAGGCTCGGCTCGTGGATCGAGGTGAATGTCGATCGGCATGGCAGTGCCCTGCGCGTCTCGGTCGTCGACCAGGGTCCCGGAATCCCGAAGGACTTTCAGAAGCACGTGTTCGAGGTCTTCGCCCAGGCCGATTCGTCGTCACCGAGAGGAATGGGCGGGGTAGGGCTCGGGCTCAGCATCTGCAAATCGATCGTCGAGGCCCATGGAGGCCGCATTGGCTTCACCTCCAAGGAGGGGCAGGGGACGACCTTCTATTTCGACCTGCCCCTGGCAAAAAGCACGATCGGAAGGCCTCCGCCAAGAAGCCACCGAGCAAAGCATCGCGCCAGCGTCGGGATGCGCCCGCGGAATCCGGCCAGCGAATCTAGCCGAGAGGCGCCTCGGCCAGGCGGCGTGCTTGATCAGGGATAGCAATAGGAATCAGAGGAGGAATCGCCTCCTTCGAGTCTGATCTGATGCGGCCTGTGGCTCTTCGGCCATTCGATGAAGAAGTTCGGGTCGAAGGAGATGCCGCCGCCCTGACCGACATCGAGCTTCACCATCCAGCCGTCGATCCCTTCCGGATAGAATTGCGGGTCGACCGCGCCATAGAGCGAGTTGGTGAAATAGACGCGCTTGCCGTCGCGGCTAATCTCCACCATCTGCGGGCCGCCATTGAGTGGCCCCTTGGTCTTGGGATGCGAGGCGCGGGACACAATCCCGCCGATGCGCACCTTGCCGGTGAGCTTCGGGTTGAAGGGATCGCTGACGTCGTACTGAATGAGATCGCCGGTGCCCCAGCACGAGACGTAGAGGAAGCGGTCGTCAACCGAGAGGTCGATGTCGGTGACGAGCGGCGGCACCGCCTTGAAGCCCTTGAGCATAGGCGGCAGCAGATCGGGATCGGCGGGCTCCGCCGGAATCTCGATGATCTTCTTCACCGCCCATTTGTCGCCGTCGCGATACCAGGTCCAGATCGAGGCGGAGAGATCCTTGAGACTGATGACGGCATTGACGAAGCCGTAGGCCTTGGTCGGATCGTGGGCCGGCCTGAGCTCGAACACGAGCTGTTGCTCGGGGCCGAAATCGATCTCCTGAAGGTGCTTGCGCTTGTGCAAATCCCAGAAATGCAGTCGGCGCCCATATTGCGCGCCGAGCAGGATCTCGGGCACCAGCCCGTTCTCTATCGTGTTCGGCGTGCCCCACTCGCTCGTCACCAACGTGTCGTAGCCGAGGTGCCACCACATGTCGTAGGCGAGCTGCTGCGGACCGCGTTGCACCTCCCAGCGGCCGAGCACCTCGAAGGTCTCATGATCGATGAGAAAGACGCCGCCGGGCGCGTTCCCATTGGCGTCGCCGAGCGCCGACACATAGATGCCGTCAGGTCCGCAATGCACGGTGTGCGGTCGGCTATAGCCGGTCTTCTCGGCGATTTCCTCGGGCTCGATGATCTTGAAGAAGGTGGGGCTCCGCGGGTCGGGCTTGGTATCGATGATGTAGATGCGCGAAGAGCGAAGCCCTGGCACGATGAGATAGCGCCGCTCGACATGCGGGTGAGGCGCGTTAGGGCAGAGACACGAGCTGCAGGCATTCCAGCCGAAATGGTGCACCTCGTCGCCGGGGTAAGCGAGATCGAGCTTGCCGACGATCTTGGAATAGTTTGCTGACTTTGGATCGACGTCGACGACGGCGAGCGCATCCGGCAGCTTCCGCTCCGGATCGAACGTAGCGACATAGGCAAGCGTCTCGGCCGGCGCCTTCGCGGCGACGCGCGGCGAGGGATAGAAGGTCGGATCTGGTACCCACTGAACCATGGCAGCGCTCCGTCTCTAAAAAACCTCACTGGTTCCTAGCATCGAGACCCGAAAAATGGGTCCCAAAGATCAACGGCCAATGGCATCGCTCCGCCGCCGAAAGCTTCTCCTTTAGTATCGACTGCTACTTCGGCGCGAGCATGACAGGTGGCAAGTCCGCGCCCCGCTCAGAATGTCTCCCTGAAGGGCCTGAGATCGAGCTCGTGCGTCCACGCGCTCCGCTTCTGGCAATGCAAGGTCCAGTAGGCCTCGGCGATATCGTCCGGCTCGAGCAGCTCATCCTTCCCTTTGGCTTTGACGAAGTCAGGAAATTTGCTCAGCGCCTGGTCGCCATGGATGACGCCGTCGATGACAACATGGGCGACATGAATCCCTTGCGGTCCGAATTCGCGTGCGAGACCTTGCGCGACGGCGCGCAGCGCTGCCTTGGCGGAGGCGAAGGCGATAAACGGAGACCGTGCCCTGAGCGACGCCGTGGCGCCAGTGAAGATGATCGTGCCATGCCCCTGCGGCAGCATGCGGCGCACCGCCTCGCGCCCGACGAGAAATCCTCCGAGCGCATTCTGCCGCCACATGGTTTCGAACTGCGCCCCGCTCATGTCGAGCGACGGGATCATGGCGGCGTTGCCGACATTGTAGGCGACGAGATCGAGCGACCCGTGCGAGCCGGCTTCGTCGAGCAACGCCATCATGTCGGCTTCGCGGGTCGCATCGGCCACGAGGGCAGTGGCGCTGCCGCCGGCTTGCTTGATTTCGGCCACCACGGTATCGAGGCGCGCGGGCGTGCGGCCGGCGATTACGGCGTGCAGTCCCTCGCTTGTGAAACGGCGCGCAAGCGCGGCGCCGAGCCCTGCCGGGGCACCTACTCCTACGACGACCGCAATCTTCTGGTCGCTCATTTCGCCTTCCTCCACCAAGGCCCATAATAGTGCTGCTGGTTGAATGGGGCCATCGCCTCGGCTAGCCTAAGCGCGTTGCACGCCAACACCGGACATCATCATTGGTGTTTTCCAGCGACCAGATTTTCCGCCAAGGACCGCCGCGCCCGTCTTCCGTCAGGCTGCCGGGCCTGCTCGCCCTTGCTCCCGGCGAAGAGCGCTACACCGTGCCGGGCGGAGGCGCCATCGCCGTGCCGATTCACGTCGGCGACCACCTGCGCGTCGTCGATGTCGAAGGCATGCAGGCTTGCGAGTTGGTGGCGGCTGATGCCTCTGGCGTCCTCGATCCTTCCATTCTCGGCGTCCGCGGCGACAGCGATGCGAGCGGTCTCAAGCGGATCCTGAGCGGAGAGGGCGAGAGCGCGCGTTCCGTGCGCTCAGGACTCGAACGGCGCGGCATCGATCTTTCCAAAGCCCGCGCCGTCACCCTGTTCGGCGGCGACACGCGACCTGGGACATCCAGCGAATTCACCGTCTCCCGCGACGGCTTCCTGGTCGTCGCAGCCCCTAGTGGCACCATGGATGTCGGCGCACAAGATACCGCAACGCCGATCAGGCTTTACATCCGGCGGAGCCGCATTCGCCCGGCGCACGAGACGCACCTGCCCGAGCCGCTGGCCGATCCCGTTCAGGATATCCGCGTCAACCGGGCGACGGCCGAGGCCTATCTCGTGCGCGCCGGCGAATATATCCAGATCATCGACGTCGCCGGCCGCCAATGCACGGACTTCCAGTGCTTTGCCGCGCGCTCTCTCGACAAGGGATTGGAACATCCGCTCGACGTCACCACGACGCGCACGCTGACCGGTCAAAGCTATCCGCGTCCCGGCCTCTTCTCGAAAGGCTTCGATCAAAGCATGCAGCCGCTGGTCGAGGTAGTTCGCGACACGGTGGGGCGCCATGATGCTTTCGGACTTGCTTGTCACGCGCGCTATTACGCCGATCAGGGCTACCCGGGCCACGTCAACTGCACGGACAATTTCAACGCCGCGCTCGCGCCTTATGGCATCGCCGAGCGCAAGGGCTGGATGGCGCTCAACTTCTTCTACAATACGGGGGTCGACGCCCATAACGTGCTTTACTTCGACGAGCCTTGGTCGCGGCCCGGCGACTACGTGATGCTGCGGGCACTCACTGATATTGTCTGCGTCTCATCGGCCTGTCCGGACGACATCGATCCGGCCAACGGCTGGGACCCGACCGACATCCATGTGCGCACCTATTCCGACAAGCAGAGCTTCTCCAGAGCGGTGGCCTATAGAATGACGCCCGATGCGGAGCCAAAGATGACGCGAGAGACTGCGTTCCACCCGCGCTTCTCGGCGCTCACCCGGAATTTCGTCGAATATCGCGGCTATTGGCTGCCGACCGCCTTCAACAATGACGGTCCGGTCGCCGAATATTGGGCCTGCCGCGAGAAGGCGGCGATCATGGACCTGTCGCCGTTGCGCAAGTTCGAGGTGACGGGCCCCGACGCTGAGGCGCTGCTGCAATATGCGCTCACGCGCAACGTGCGAAAGCTCGCCACCGGTCAGGTGGTCTATACCGCGATGTGCTACGAGCATGGCGGCATGATCGACGACGGCACGCTGTTCCGCCTTGGCGATCAGAATTTCCGCTGGATCGGCGGCGACGACTATAGCGGCATCTGGTTGCGCGAGCAGGCCGAGAAGCTCGGGCTGAAGGCTTGGGTACGCTCATCGACCGACCAGATGCACAATATCGCCGTGCAAGGTCCGAAGAGTCGCGACATCCTGCGCCAGATCGTCTGGACGCCGCCCGCGCGGGCCACGTTGGACGAGCTCGGTTGGTTCCGCTTCACCGTCGGCCGTATCGGCGGATTCGAAGGGCCGTCGGTCGTCGTCTCGCGCACTGGCTACACCGGCGAGCTCGGCTACGAGATCTTCTGCCACCCCAAGGACGCGCTCACCGTGTTCGATGCCGTGTGGAAGGCGGGCGAGCCGCATGGGCTGATGCCGCTCGGCCTACAGGCGCTCGACATGGTGCGCATCGAGGCGGGGCTTGCCTTCGCCGGATATGAATTCTGCGATCAGACCGATCCGTTCGAGGCGGGAATCGGCTTCACGGTGGCGCTCTCGAAGAACGAGGACTTCATTGGCCGCGAGGCTCTTATCCGGCGCAAGGAGCACCCGCAGAGGAAGCTGGTCGGCCTCGAGATGGAGGGCGATGAGGCGGTCGGCCACGGCGATTGCGTGCATGTCGGCCGCGCGCAGATCGGCGTCGTGACGAGCGCCACCCGGTCGCCCATCTTGGGGAAGACGATTGCGCTCGCCCAGATCGATGTCGCTTACGACAGGCTCGGAAGCGAAGTGGAGGTCGGCAAGCTCGACGGCCAGCAGAAGCGCCTGCCGGCGCGCATCGTGCGCTTCCCGCATTACGACCCCGAAAAGACGCGGGTGCGCGCCTGAGATTCGGGTAGGGCGCTTGCGAAAATAAAGGCCGCCCGATCGGGGCGGCCTTTCGCGCAAATAGCCAGGGGAGAGGATCTATTCCGCGGCAGCCTTTCCTTTCACCGCAAGGAAAGCCTTCATCGAGTCGTCCATCGCCTCGAGCCAAGGAGTGTGATGGACCGGCGCCATGGTTCCCGTGCACGGCGACTTGAAGGCCTTGTTGCGGTAACCGACGATGGAGTCGACCTTGTCGTGCTCCCACTCCTTGAACTCGTCGACCGTCATGTCGATGTCGAAGTTCGGATAGTCGGTGTCCTTGCATAGGTCGCGCACATAGTCGGCCTGGAAGTCGATCTTCTCGAACGCGTCCTTCAACGCCTCCTCGCGCTTCACCCACGCGGCATCGTCCTTCTCCATCTCCGCCTTCGACGGCAGCTTGATGCGCCCCAAGATCACGTCGCGGGCGTACCAGGCCTGCGCGTCGAACATCGAGAAGGTGTAGAACTGGTCCTGCATGCCGAGATACATGAGCTTCGGATTGTCGATCCAGAAAATGCCCTTGTAGATATGGGGCGGATGCATTCGGTTATGGGTGCGCAGCTTCAGCTCGTCGGCGAGGAACGGGAAGTGGTGCTGATAGCCGGTGCACAGGATGATGGCGTCGAAATCCTTCTTCGTCCCGTCTTTGAAATGGACGGTCTTGCCCTCGATCTTGGTGAGGAGCTGCCGCTCGTCCATCCCGGCCGGCCATTTGAATCCCATTGGCACGGAGCGCCAGCACATGGTGACGGATTTCGCTCCGTATTTGTGGCATTGCAGCGCGATATCTTCCGCCGAATAGCTCGCGCCGACGACAAGCAGATCCTTGCCGGTGAATTCGTTGGCGCTGCGGAAATCGTGGGCGTGAAGGACGCGGCCCGGGAAGGACTCGATGCCCGGGAATTGCGGGACGTTCGGCGTCGAGAAATGTCCGCTCGCCACGATCACATAGTCGAATTGCTCCGTGTGCAGCGTGTGGTCCTTGAGGTGCTCGACCGTCACCGAGAATTTGCCTGTGGCCTTGTCGTAAGTGACTTGACGCACCGCCGTGGAGAACTGGATCCACGGCCTCACATTGGCGTCCTTAGCCCGGCCGGTGATGTAGTCGTAGAGCACCTCGCGCGGCGGGTAGGACGGGATCGGCTGCTTGAAATGGTCATCGAACGTGTAATCGGCGAACTCCAAAACTTCCTTGGGTCCGTTCGACCACAGATACCGGTACATGCTGCAATGCACCGGCTCGCCGTTCTCATCGAGGCCTGCGCGCCAAGTGTAGTTCCACAACCCGCCCCAATCGCTCTGCTTCTCGTAGCAAACGATCTCAGGGATGCTCGCACCCTTCGCCTTCGCTTGCTGGAACGCCCGCATTTGGCCGAGGCCGCACGGCCCCGCGCCGATGATGGCAACACGAACTGTCATGACCTCACTCCCCTCGCTCGTTCCGACCCTCGTTAGTCGGCATTGCTCGACGGATCATGGCCAAACCAATTTGCCGTCTAAGGGTGCCATTCTAGACCAGTGTCGGACCAATTTGTCAAAGTAAAGCGGATTGGTATTGTCCTAGATCAGCAAGAGGTCTAAGCTTTCGTCGTCCAAAAAGTGTAGCGGCTAAACAACTTGGAGCAGGGCGACGAAACCACTTTGGGCGCATTTGGCAAACCACTTTGGACTCATCGCGCAAGCCTGCACAACTCGCGTCTGCCGCTGTGTTCCGGGCATAGGACATGTCTATGATGTGTCATCATTCGTGAAGCCTCTGGGGGGTGGCCATGAGCACCGCAATAACAGCTAAAAGTGCAGAAGGAGCGGGGTTATCCCTGCACCGCAAGATCGATTGGACGGGCGCGTTCTGGGTTGCCAGCGGTGTTCCCGTGCTGGTGCTGTTCTCGATCGGCGGTATCGCCGCCACGGTTGGCAAGGCGTCCTGGCTCGTTTGGACGATTTCCATGCTATTCGGTTTCGTTCAATCGTTTACCTATGCGGAGATCGCCGGTCTGTTCCCAGGCAAATCCGGCGGGGTGCCAATTTATGGCGCGGCCGCCTGGGTCCGCTACTTCAAGTTCATCGCGCCGACCTCGGTATGGTCTTACTGGTTCGCCTGGTCGCCGGTGCTGGCGATCGGATCAGGGCTAGGCGCCGGCTACATCCTCAGTCTTTTATTTGCGCCGGATGCCACCATCAACACCTGGCAAATCACCTTGTTCGATCTCGGATCGGTCAAGGAAGGGCTGACATTGCGTATCAACGCGACCTTCTTCATCGGCGCGATCTTGATGCTGATATGCTTCGCCATCCAACATGGCGGCATCCTGCGTTCGGCCAAGGTGACCAAGATCATGGGCATCGCGGCACTGCTGCCCTTGATGCTGATCGGCATCGTTCCGTTGATTACCGGCGATCTGCCGCGCGAGAATTTCCTGCCGCTCGTGCCCCTCGGACACGACGCGGCCGGCGCCCCAATCGACGGAGCTTGGGATAAGGCCGGCTGGATTCTCTTCATCGGCGGTCTGTTCATCGCCGCCTGGTCGACTTACGGGTTCGAAACGGCCATCTGCTACACGCGGGAGTTCAAAGATCCGAAACGGGATACGTTCAAGGCCATTTTCTACTCTGGCCTCATGTGCCTCGCGGTGTTCATCCTTGTGCCGCTCTCCTTCCAGGGCGCTCTCGGCTTGTCCGGCATGCTGGCGCCCGACATCTACAGCGGCATGGGCGTTGGCAAGGCCATGGCGGGGATGCTCGGCGGCGGCGCCCTCATCGAAACATTGATCGCCATCCTGCTGGTCTTCGCGCTCATGCTGTGCATCATGACAGCGATGGCAGGATCGTCCCGCACGCTATATCAGGCGTCGGTCGATGGCTGGCTGCCGCGCTATCTCACGCATGTCAACGAGCACGGCGCGCCGACGCGGGCGATGTGGACCGACCTCTGTTTCAATCTGATCCTGCTGATGATGTCCGACTACCTGTTTATTCTGGCAGCGTCCAATGTCGGCTACATCATCTTCAACTTCCTCAACCTCAACGCAGGCTGGATCCATCGTATGGACCGGCCCAACTGGGAACGGCCGTACCGCGCACCAACGATCCTGATCGCGATCGGCGGCGTATTGGCCTTTGTGAATGCTGCCCTGATGGGCGCTGGCGCGGACGTTTGGGGAGCGCACACGCTGTGGACCGGGCTCATCTTCGC
This sequence comes from uncultured Alphaproteobacteria bacterium, assembly GCA_963747175.1. Classification (GTDB taxonomy): domain Bacteria; phylum Pseudomonadota; class Alphaproteobacteria; order Rhizobiales; family Methyloligellaceae; genus Methyloceanibacter. Next base: position 68,592 of record CAVVDW010000012.1, read on the forward strand.
GGCGCTGATCATCCCAGTGTTCATCTTCCGCCACTACATCCAGGATAAGGGCGTGTTTCCCAAGGACATGATGCAAGACATGCACCTTGGTAAGGAGGAGCACGTCGAGAAGCGCGCCGGAGTCCTCCCTTACGTGGCGCTTGCCGCCGGCGTGCTGATCGTGCTCGTCACCCATTGGTGGGCCACGAGCTAGGCGCGAGAAGAAGCGTTTCGAAAACTCCGGCCACGGGATCACCCTCACCGTGGCCGGAGTTTCTTCGCGTCGATTCGGACCCTGAATACGGCCTGCGGCCGAGCGCCATAGCCAAGCATCGGCCGGGAGGACACCAATGAGTCTGGTGGACGCCGTCGATATCCCGTTTCTCAAGCTCTCCGACCCGAAATTCTCAATTCGCTCGAGGGAAGTGCGGAAAGCGCGCGAGCTGAGTTGGTATGCGCGCACCCCCTATGGCATCGCGGTCCTGCGCTATGACGATGTCGGCAAGCTGCTGCGCGATCCGCGACTGCGCCAAGGAAGCTATGCTTGGCCCGCCCACAACGATGTGACCGGCATCTTTGCCGACTGGTGGCTGCGCATCTTGCTGAACCGCACGGGCGATGACCATGCGCGACTGCGGCGTCTCGCCAATCCCGCCTTCTCGCCCAAGCTCATTATCCCGCTCCAGCCTCGCTTCGCTGAGATCGCCAACAACGTCATCGACAAATTCGCGGCGAGTGGCCGCTGTGACTTCGTGGCGGAGTTGTCAGAGCCTTATGCCACGCGAGTCATCTGTCTTCTGCTTGGCCTCGATCAGGGCGAGTGGCGGCGGCTCGCCGACAATGCCGCCGACATGGGGCTCGCCCTCGGCGTGACCTTCAAGCAGGACGTGGCGAAGATCGACGCCGGCACCTCTGCCTTGTTCGACTATGCCCACCGGGTGATCGAAGAGCGGCGGACGCGACCCCCCGGCGAGGACTTTCTCTCGCAATTGCTCCAGGCCAACGAGGATAAGGACACGCTCAGCGATCAGGAGCTTTACGACATGGTCGTTCTGGCCGTATTCGGCGGCATCGACACGACGCGCAACCAGCTTGGCCTCGCCATGAGCATGTTCTTGGAGCATCCCGACCAATGGCGTCTCCTCGCCGACCGGCCTGATCTCGCGAGAAGCGCTGTCGAGGAGGTGATGCGCGTCCGCCCGACGGTGACCTGGGTCACCCGCGAGGCGAATGAAGATTTCGTCTATCGCGACCTCGAGCTGAAGCACGGCACGACCATCCACCTCTTCTCCGAATCCGCCGGCACCGACCCGCGCCACTTCACGCCGGGCTTCGACATCGCCGCAGAGCGCAAGCCGCATTTCGGGTTTGGCGGCGGCGTGCATCATTGCCTCGGACATTTCATTGCCCGCACAGACATGACCGAAGCGCTGAAGGTGCTGCCCCGGCGCATCAGGAATCCGCGGCTCGACGGGGAGCCGACCTTTCTGCCCGACAGCGGCAATACCGGTGCCGTCAGGCTGCCGATCGCTTTCGATGCGGCATCCTAAAGTGGATCGATCTCCCGGATACCCCTCGTTATAAATCTTCGCGTAAAGTGGCCCTACCTTTAGCGGTCACGCCCCACCGGTGCTCCAAGAATGCGGCCAATTCTCAGTCCTGCTGAAGCCCTAGGGCTTTCCGGCGCAACGCTCGAGGCTCGCATCAGGCGCGCCGCCAATCATGTGAGCGATGCGACTTTCGCACGGATCGACGAGCGGCTCCGCGCCGACGCCCGCGTCAACCAGTTGATCTACGAGCATGAGGGTGTCGAAGAGCCCATCCGCCTCATGCTCCGCCCGCTGCTCGTCATGCAGGAGCAGCTGAGCTACGTTCATCACGTCTGTCTTCAGCTCATCGAGGCGCTCAAGCGCGTCCCCGACCTCTATCTCGCAGACGAGCGCATCAGGGCCATTCTCGCGATCACGCCCGACGAGGAGCGCTGGTTCCGCGATACCTGGACCGAGGCCCACCAACGCTTCAACTCGATCTATGGCCGGCTCGATGCGGTGTGCGATTTCACCGGCGCGGGCTGGCAGGATTCGCTCCACTTCATGGAGCCTAACCTCTCGGGTGTCGGCGGCATCCATTTCGCGCCCGTCGTCGAGCAGCTTGTCATGCGCGACATCGTGCCGACCCTGGTCAGGCACGATCCTGGCCTCGTCATCGAAATGCCGAGGGACCAACGCGACCTTTTCATCCAGGTTTTGATCGATCACGCGCGCACCATTGGGCGCGAGTCGTGCCAGCTCTGCTTCGTCGAACCGAAATACGTCCATGACGGTCCCAACGAGCAGTCTGTGCTGAGCGATTATCTGTCTCGCCGTCACCATCTCACCATCGCTCATGCCGACCCGCGCGAATTGCGCGTCGAGGGAGATGAGGTCTTCTATGAGGACGTGCGTATCGACGTCGCCTATCGCGACTACGAGATGCGCGAGCTCGTGGCGCTGGAAAAGGAGATCGGCCGCCCGCTCGATGCCATGCGACTTCTATTCCGGCAGAACCGCGTGGTCTCCTCGCTCGTCGGCGATTTCGATCACAAGAGCTGCTTCGAGATTCTGACCGACCCGGTGATCGCCGAGCAATATTTCGGCGCCGACGATCGCAGGCTGTTCCGCCGCCACGTGTTGTGGACGCGCGTGCTCGGCGATCGCCGCACGACGCTGCCCGACGACAAAGAAGGCGACCTGCTCGACTATGCGCGCCGAAACCGCGAGCTCCTGGTTCTGAAGCCGAACCGCGCCTATGGCGGCACCGGCGTGATGCTCGGCGCTGCGACCGGGGAGGGGGAGTGGGAGAAGGCCTTGCAGGGAGCGGTGCTGCAAGCTGACAATCCCGAGCAGTCATGGGTGGTGCAGAGCGCGACGCGTCTTCCGGTGCATGAGTTTCCTGTGGTCGGCCCTGACGGCCGCGTGTTCGGCGAGCCCTTCTATGCGGTGATGGGATTTGCCGCAACCGAGAACGGGCTTGGCACCATGTGCCGCGTCTCTCAGAAGCAGGTCGTCAATGTCGCGCAGCGCGGCGGGCTTGCCGCGGTGCTCGAGGCGGAAGCGCCGACCGAGCTGCGCATCCCGAAACGGTCCGTCGGCCGCTCAGAGGCGTTGGAGCAGTCGCTCCGCGCGCAGATTTCCGAATTGCGCCATCTCGACCACACGATCGCGCTGCTCGACTGGGACGAGGAGACGATGCTGCCGGCGGGCGCGCGCGCCGAGCGCGGAGAGCAGCTCGCCACGCTCGAAGGTCTTCGCCACGCGCTGCTCGTCTCTGAGCGGCTCGGCGATCTCGTTGAGGATGTCGCCGCTCAGTCTGAAGGAAACGAGCGCCTCGGCCGCGAGCTTTTCTTGCTCCGCCGTTTGCGCCGTCATGCGCTCGCGCTGCCCGAGGATCTGGTCCGTCAGTTCGCCAACGCGAAGTCGCAGTCGCTTGGCGCCTGGGAGGAGGCGCGCAAGAAGGACGACTACAAGATCTTCGCGCCTTCCTTCGATAGGCTGCTCACACTTCTTCGCGAACGGGCCAAGGCCCTTGCCGGCGATTCTGAGCCTTACGACGCTTTGCTCGACGAGCACGAACCCGGCATGAGCCGCGCGCGCCTCGATCCCGTGTTGGACGAGGTGCGCAATGCTCTCGTGCCGTTGGTCCGGGCGGCCGATCAGCGGCCCGGCCGATTGCGAGGCGACCATCGATTTGCCGAAGCCGGACAATGGGATCTGTGCCGCCGACTGCTCGCCGCCATGGGGTTTTCCTTCGAGCGCGGGCGGCTCGACCGCTCGACGCACCCGTTCACGCTCTTTGCCGGCGCCGACGACGTTCGCCTCACCATCCGCGTCGACGAGACTGACCTCCCGGCGGCGGTGCTCGCGGCGCTCCACGAGGGCGGGCACGGCCTCTACGATCAAGGCTTCGATCCCAATGATCGCGACACGCTGCTCTCCGAAGCCCCGAGCATGGGACTGCAGGAGTCTCAGGCGCGCTTGTGGGAGAACCATGTCGGCCGCAGCCGGGCGTTCTGGGATTATGTCTTCCCGAGCTTGCAGAAGCTCTTCCCCGATGCGGTGAGGGGGCTCGACGCCGGGAGCTTCTACCGCGACGTCAATGTCGTGCGGCCCGGCCTGATCCGGGTCGCGTCCGACGAGATTTCCTATCATCTGCACATTGTGCTCAGATACGAGCTCGAAGCCGCGCTGATCTCTGGATCGCTCGGCATTCGCGACCTGCCCGAGGCCTGGAACGAGCGGAGCGCATCGCTGATCGGTGCGAGGCCGTCATCTGATCGCGAAGGCGTGCTCCAGGATGTGCATTGGTCGCTCGGCATGTTCGGATATTTTCCGACCTATACGCTGGGCAGCATCTATGCGTCGCAGCTCGCCGAGACCTATGCGCGCGCGCATGCTTTGGAAGACGAAATCCGGCGCGGCGAGTTTAGCGGACTGCTCGCTTGGCTCCGCACCAACATCCATCGCGTCGGCCAGCGGTCCTCGGCCGAGGAGATCATCGAGAAAGCGACCGGCAAGGGGCTCGATACGGGCGCTTTCTTCCGTCACCTCGAGAGGAAGGGGTTGTCGTACAAGCCCCAAGAGGCTGCGCTCAGCGGCGCCTAGCAACGCGGCTTTCGTCGTTTGACTGAAAAATAGGCGGCCACGCGCGAAAGCCGCTTAAGTCGCAGGCAGCATGCGCCATCCCCGCGCTTCGCGTCCGTCGTTTCTTCTTTCATTTCAATCCGCTCGATCGTTCGTCGCCGCCATCCCGCCGCCGCTCGGCATCGGCACGGTCACGCTGGCCGATGGCCGCACCGTCAAGGGTTTTCTCTGCGAGGCATATGCGACGGACGGCGCCGAGGACATCACCTCGTTCGGTGGTTGGCGCGCATGGCTCTCCCGCTCGAGCGGCGCAGCAAAGCGACGAGCCTCGGGCAATCCATAGGCTCGGGTCGAGTGACGGAATGTCTGTATAACGCAACGGGCGCCTTCGAGTTCACGCATCATATGAATTCTCGACCGGCGGGGCACGAGTCCTCCTCGTAGCTCGGAACATTCCGCGGTCTGGTTCGTTCGACCAGTTTCCCCTGTCGACTGGCAGGAGCCCATCTCATTCAAGCTCTCGGAGTATCCCTATGAAACATCTTCTCTCATGCACGGCGCTTGCGCTTCTGCTCGCGACCGGCTCGGCCTATGCCGCCGACGACGCGGCTCAGCCGAATGCGCCTCAGCCTGATGCAGCGGCGCCGAATGCCGCTCAATCTGACCAGGCGCTGCCGAATGCGCCTCAGTCTGATGCAGCGGCGCCGAATGCCGCTCAATCTGACCAGGCGCTGCCTGGTGCTGCTCAGTCCGACATAGCGGGGCCAAATACCGGTCCACGCGATCAGGCGGCGACCCCCTCGGAGGAGCAGACGCCCACTGCGCGTTCGGACGAGTTGCCGGGCGGCTCGCTCCCCATCAGCGCCTACTACAATCAGACGGTTTACGATGACGGCGACAACAAGATCGGCGACGTTAACGACCTGCTGCTCGACGACAGCGGCAAGATCAATGCCGCGATTATCGGCGTCGGCGGCATTCTCGGCGTCGGCGAGAAGAACGTGGCCGTGCCCTTCTCGTTGCTGAAGGTCGCCGACAAGGACGGCAGCCACTACCTAGTGCTTGAGGCCAACAAGGAGGCGCTGCAGAGCGCGCCCGGTTACATCTACGACAGCGGGAAGAAGATCTGGCTGCCCGCCACGAAGCAAGGCTAAGGCATAGCTCCATACAGAGTGACGGAACGGGCCGGAATGATGTTCCGGCCCGTTCCTCGACCTGATGATCGCCAACTGCGACAGCTCACTAATCGCACTTTCGCGCTTCACCCGTGGATGAGGTCGCAGGCTGTGCGAGTTCGGGAAAGTCGACCGGCAACGCCGCCAGGATCGCCCGCATGTCGTTGTAGCGCGAGGGATGGTCCGCGGCGCCGAGCACTACGGCGACGATCGTCTGCCCGTTCGGCGCTCGCCATCCGACGAGGAGATGGTAGATGCTCTTGCCGACATGCGATCCAGTCTTGGCGCCTAGGATATCGTCCTCGCCGAGCATCTCGATGGTGCTGTTGATCGTGACCGTCCGAGCCTGTGGCCCGCCGATGCTCACGGTTCGGTGCGAGCACTGCCAAAACGGCAGCAATCGTTGATCGCGAAACACCGTGCTGCCGATCAGGGCCACGTCGCGCGCGGTCGAGACATTGGCAGGGGAGAGGCCATAGGGATCGGCAAACTGGGTGTGCTTCGTTCCCAGCCCCACGGCGGCCGAGCCCATGTCCTGCACGAAGCGCTTGATTCCGCTGCCGCGCTTCTTCTCTTCGGCGAGGATCTTGCGCCCGGTGTAATCGGCGATTGCGAGAGCGGCATCGTTGCCGGAGACGAGCAGCATGCCGTAGAGAAGATTCTCAAGGCTCCACAAATCGCCTTTGCGAAGTCCTGCCGTCGAGCCCGGCACGAGATAGGCCTGGGTGACTGTCACTTGATCCGCAAGCTCGCCGCCAAGGCGCTGCATGAGGACATAGGCCGTGACCAGTTTCGTGATGCTGAGGATCCTGAAGACCTTGTCCGGGTTCTTGTGGTAGAGAACCTGGCCGGTGTCGGCGTTGATGACGAAGACCGAGGATGCCGTAACCTCGGGAGCCGCGACCTGTTGCGCGAACGCGCGGCCTCCGATCAGAAGCGCCGCAGCGAGCGCGAGGCCCGCAAGTGAGCGGCACCACGCGCGGTCGAACCTCAGCATGAGCGTCATCGCCGGGTCATAGCGAAAGGCTAGGCGGAACGAAAGCGGGTTATCGCGCGCATGCGAACGAAGTCGGCCCCCCTTGAACGCCCGGCCTTAAACCAACAGAATTGCCTGCCACGACATTGGGCCCCGCGAACGCCGTTGGTACAGAGTCGTATGAGACAAGGACTTCTGATAGTCGCCCTTGGCTTCAGCCTTGTTTTGGTCAAGGCCGCTGCCCTTGCCGGCGTAGAGGAAACAACCCCCACTGCCGTGGGCGTGTGGCAGCAGGTCGACGACGACGGCAAAGTCGGCGCCCTGGTCACGATCAGCGAGGAGCAGGGCGTCTATGTCGGACGGCTCTCGCAACTCTTCCTTGAGCCCGGTGACGACCCCAACCCGATCTGCACCGAGTGCCCCGGTGACAAGCACAATCTCCCGATACTGGGGCTCGTCTTCATCGAAGGAATGAAGCAATCAGGCCTCGACTATGAGGACGGCACCATCCTCGATCCGGAGACGGGCAAGATTTACCACGCGAGCATGCATCTCAGCCCCGACGGCACCAAGCTCACGGTGCGCGGCTATATCGGGCTGGAGCTGTTCGGCAGGAGCCAAACCTGGAACCGGGTCCAGTGATTTTGGCCAAAAGCCAGCGAAATCATCGGCTCATGAACGGGTGCAAGACCTGCTAAACCACCAGCCGGAAGGGGCTCCAGGGGTGCATGTCTGTGGCCAACGATGATCTTGCCTTGGTGACGGGAGCCACGGGTTTCGTGGGATCGGCGGTCGCACGAGCGCTGCTCGGAGCGGGCTTCGGCGTGCGCGCTCTCGTCAGGCGCCACTCCGCACAAGCAAATCTCGACGGCCTCGGGGTGGAGCTCGCCGAAGGCGATATGCGCGACGCGGGCACGGTTCGCGCCGCCGCTTCCGGCGCGCGTTGCGTCTTCCACGTCGCCGCCGATTATCGGCTGTGGACGCCCGATCCGGACGAGATCGTGCGCACCAATGTCGAGGGAACCCGAATCGTGATGGAGGCCGCGGCTTCTGCCGGCGCCGAGCGCGTGGTCTACACGTCGAGCGTCGCCACACTCAGGCCGTTCCCCGACGGCAAGCCTGCCGACGAGACGAGACCGCTCTCCGAGAGCGAGGCGATCGGAGCCTATAAGAAGAGCAAGGTCGCTGCGGAGCGGCTGGTCGAGGCCATGGTCAAGGACGGCCTCCCGGCGGTCATCGTCAATCCGTCTGCGCCGATCGGCCCGCGCGACCGGCGCCCGACGCCGACGGGCCGACTGATCATCGAGGCAGCCTCCGGCCGCATTCCGGCCTTCGTCGATACCGGGCTCAATCTCGTTCATGTCGACGACGTTGCGACGGGCCATCTCTTGGCTCTGAGGCATGGCCGGATCGGCGAGCGCTATATTCTCGGCGGCGAGAACATGACTCTCGCCGAGCTTCTCGGCCGCATCGCCCGCCTCGTAGGCCGGACGCCGCCGCGCATCAGCCTGCCGCGCTGGCCGATCTATCCCATCGCCTTCGCCGCCGAGGCGATGGCGCGGCTCACCAAGCGCGAGCCCTTCGTCACCGTCGATGGGCTCCGCATGTCCGAGTACCTGATGTATTTCACCTCGGCGAAGGCGGAACGCGAGCTCGGCTACAAACCGCGCCGGGCTGAGGAGGGCATTCGCGATGCTATTCGCTGGTTCCGCGAGGCGGGCTATTTGTCGTGACGCCCCCCCCGATCATCGCCGCGCTTGCGCTTGGCATCTGGATTTATCTCCTCGCCTTTCGCGGCGGCTTCTGGCTCGCCCGCGACCGCGAGAATCGCGATCGGCGGGCCATACCGACCGATGGTGACTGGCCGAGCGTCGTCGCGATCATCCCCGCCCGTAATGAAGCTCTCGCTCTGCCCCGCACCCTTTCATCGCTGTCGGCGCAGAATTACCCGGGCCGGTTTTCCATCGTCGTGGTCGACGACGAATCTACCGACGGCACCGGCGCGATCGCCCGACAGCTCGCCGCCACTCTCGATCGCGAAGTCACTGTGCTTCGAGGCGAGCCTCTGCCGCCGGACTGGACAGGCAAGGTCTGGGCCATGCGACAGGGCATTGCCCATGCCGAGACGATGGCAGACTTGCCGGACTATCTCCTTCTCACCGACGCCGATATCGAATATCCGCCTGACGCGGTCGCACGGCTCGTCGCGGGCGCCAAGGCCTCGCGCACCGTGCTCACCTCTCTCATGGTGAAGCTCAATTGCGAGAGCTTGGCCGAGCGCGCGCTCATCCCGGCCTTCGTCTATTTCTTTCAAATGCTCTATCCCTTTGCCTGGGTGAACAAGGCCAACGCGAAGACTGCCGCAGCGGCGGGAGGCTGCATGCTCGTCGACCGGGGCGCGCTCGCCCGCGCCGGTGGCATCGCCAAGATCCGCTCCGCTCTGATCGACGATTGCGCACTCGCGCGTCTGCTAAAGGCGGAAGCACCGATCTGGCTCGGCTTGAGCGACGATGTCCTGAGCTTGCGGACCTATCCCCGCTTTGCCGACATCCGCCGCATGGTCGCGCGCTCGGCCTATGCCGAGCTCAATTATTCCCCTGTCCTACTTCTCGGGACCGCTTTGGGCATGGTCTTGACCTATCTCGCGGCGCCGTTTCTCGCCATTTTTGCGCCGTTTCCGGCCAATGCTGTCGCAGCGCTCGCTTGGGCCTTGATGATGCTAACCTTTTTGCCGATCCTGCGTTTCTATCGCGTATCGGAGCTGTGGGCCGTGGCCTTTCCCTTGATCGCTGCGGTCTATTTGGGGTTCACGCTGGATTCGGCATTCCAGCATTGGCGGGGCAGGGGCGGCACATGGAAGGGACGCAGTCAGGCGCTTGCAGCGAAGCGATGACCATCGCGCCCGATCTCGACGCGAGCAAGACCGAGCACGGCGAGAACTTTCCCGTCGCCTCTCTGCTGATCGCTCCGCGGCTGCGCCCGCACGTCTTGAGCTTCTATCGCTTCGCGCGCGCCGCCGACGACATCGCCGATCATCCGACCTTGTCTGAGAGCAGCAAGTTCGCACGGCTCGATGCCCTAGAGGCGACGTTGCTCGGCAAGTCCGACAGCGCCAAGGCCGCGCTGCCGCTGAGGCGCGTGCTGGCGGAGAGGGGGCTTCCGCCCACCCATCCGCTCGATCTGCTCACCGCCTTTCGCGCCGACGTGACCAAGCGCCGTTACGCGAATTGGGACGAGCTGATGCATTATTGCCGCTATTCGGCCATGCCGGTCGGCCGCTTCGTGCTCGATCTGCATGGCGAGGACCAATCCACCTGGGCCTATTCCGACCCGCTGTGCGCGGGCCTCCAGGTGATCAACCATCTCCAGGACTGCGCTAAGGACTACCGCGAGCTCGACCGGCTCTATCTGCCGCTCGATATGATGGCGGCGCATGGAACGAACGTCGATGCACTGGCGGAAACGCGTGCGTCACCCGCTTTGCTTGCCTGCCTCCGCGCCATCGCCGCGAAGACCGCCACGCTCATGCCAGAGGCCTCGAAGCTGCCGCTCGCCGTGCGCGATGCGCGGCTCGGCCTCGAGACGGGGATCATCGTGAGCCTCGCGCATCGGCTTATTGCCATCCTCTTGGTACGCGATCCACTGAGCGAGCCCGTGCATCTCACCAAGCCTGGCATGGCATTGCAGGCGGCGCGCGGCGCGGCTGCAACGCTCATTGCGCGTCTCTCCGGATCGTCATCGGTGGGTGAGGGGTGATGAACGAGCTCGACCTGAAGACCCTCATGCCGGTCCCCCGCGCGCCTGTCGCGAGAGGAAGCTCCTTCTATCTCGCGATGCGCATCCTGCCGCCGGAGCGACGCCAGGCGATGTACGAGGTCTATGCCTTCTGCCGCGCGGTCGACGACATTGCCGACGATGGTGGCGCGCGCGCCGGACGCATCGCCATGCTCGATCGCTGGCGCGCCGACCTTGCGCGGCTTTATGCCGGAAAGGGCACGACCGCCCTGACCGAGGGGCTCGCCGCACCGATCAAGACCTTCGGCCTGAAGCAGGAGGATTTCCTTGCCGTCATCGCCGGCATGGAGATGGACGTCCGCCGCGACATTCAAGCCCCTGATTGGGAGGCGCTCGATCTCTATTGCGACCGCGTCGCCTCCGCGGTGGGACGGCTTTCGATCAAGATCTTCGGGATCGAGGAGGAGAAGGGCCGGATGCTTTCGCACCATCTCGGCCGCGCGCTTCAGATGACCAATATCCTGAGAGACCTCGATCAGGACGCCGAGATGGGCCGGCTCTACCTTCCCAAGGAGCTCTTGGCGAATGCCGGCATCGCGGATCAGGACATCGCCAAGGTGCTGTCACATCCACGTCTTGGCGAGGCCTGCGGCGCCTTGGTTGTCCGCGCGCGACGGCATTTTGTCGAGGCCGCCACGGTCATGGCGCGCTGCGAGCGGCAAAGCGTGCGTTCTCCGCGCATCATGGCTTCGGTCTATCGCGCGCTGCTCGAGAAGCTCGTCAGCCGCGGCTGGAACGCGCCGCGAGCGGAGGTCAGCCCCTCTAAGCTGCAATTCTTGTGGGCCGTCATGCGTTACGGCGTCGTGTGATGGCGAGCGGAACCGTACACATTATCGGCGCGGGCCTCGCCGGACTTTCGGCCGCGGTCAGTTGCGTCGGCTCGGATCGCGAGATCGTGGTGCACGAGCTAGCGCGCCATGCCGGCGGGAGGTGCCGCTCCTATTTCGAGCCCGCGCTCGGAATGACCATCGACAACGGCAATCATCTGCTGCTCTCGGCCAACGATGCGGCGTTGTCCTTCCTGAAGACGATCGGCAGCGAGGGGAGGCTGGCAGGGCCTGACGAGGCCAAATTCGCCTTCGCCGACCTGGCCTCGGGCGAGAGTTGGACGCTGCATCCGAACGAGGGTCCGATTCCTTGGTGGATCTTCGCCAAGGATCGCCGCGTGCCGGGAACCAAGCCACTCGACTATCTCTCGATGATGCGCCTACTCCTAACCGGTCATGACGAGAGCCTGGACAAGATCATCGATTGCAGCGGCATTCTCTATGAGCGGCTCTCCCGCCCGCTCTTCCTTGCCGCTCTGAATACCGAGCCGCGCGAGGCCTCGGCGGTTCTCGCCAGCGCGATTCTGCGCAAGACCTTGGCCCGCGGCGGCCGCGCCTGCCATCCGCTGATTGCTTCTGAGGGGCTCGGTCCTGCCTTCATCGACCCGGCGCTCGCTTATCTCGAGCGCAACGGCGCCAAGCTTTGCTTCATGCACCAGCTTCGCGGCATCTGGGTTGCAGGCGGCGAGGTCAAGCGGCTCGATTTCGGAGAGAACATGATCGAGCTTGCTTCCGGCGACGCCGTCATCCTCGCCGTGCCGGCTGCGGTCGCGCGGCTCCTCCTGCCCGACATTGACTCCCCAACAAGCTTCCGCGCCATCGTCAACGCGCATTTCAAGATCGCGCCTCCTGAAGGCTTCCCGCGCCTGCTCGGCATCGTCCACGGCACCGCCGAATGGCTTTTCGCCTATCCCGACAGGATTTCCACGACCATCAGTGCCGCCGACCGCTACAACGAGACCTCGCGCGAGGAACTCGCGCGAGCAATCTGGAATGATGTGGCCAAGCTCATCGACGCGAAAGGCGACATGCCGCCATGGCACATCGTCAAGGAGCGCCGTGCCACTTTCGCCGCTTTGCCCGAAGAGAATGCCAAGCGGCCGCAGGCCGAGACGCAGCTTGCCAATCTCTTTCTCGCCGGCGACTGGACCGCGACCGGACTTCCGGCAACCATCGAAGGGGCCATTTGCTCGGGAAAGACAGTCGCGAATTTGTTGCTTGGGGGAGACGCAAGGCGACGGCGCTATCTGAACGGCAGTGGAGCGGGAAGGCAGTCGCTGTGAACCTGGCTACGAACGATACGAGAGCGGCGCCGACCGGCGCAGCAAGCGGCAGGCTCGATGCGGCGATCGGCTCGGCGACGCGCGCTCTACTCGCCTTGCAACGCGACGACGGCCACTTCTTGTTCGAGCTCGAGGCCGACGCCACCATCCCGGCCGAATATGTGCTGATGCGCCACTATCGCGGCGAGCCGGTCGACGCCGCGCTCGAAGAGAAGATCGCGCGCTATCTCAGGCGTATTCAATCAGTCGACGGCGGCTGGCCGCTCTTTCATGCTGGCAGGTCCGATATCAGTGCGAGCGTGAAGGCCTATTTCGCCCTCAAGATGATCGGCGATCGCGTAGATGCGCCGCATATGGCGCGCGCCCGCGCCTGGATCCTTGACCAAGGCGGCGCCGCCAACAGCAACGTGTTCACGCGCAACCTGCTTGCGCTCTATGGCGCGATCCCCTGGCGCGGCGTGCCAGCAATGCCGGTCGAGATCATGCTCCTGCCGCGCTGGTTCCCATTCCATCTCGACAAGGTGTCCTACTGGGCGCGCACGGTGCTCGTGCCGCTGATGGTGCTGAATGCGCTCAAGCCCCGCGCGGTCAACTCCAAGGGCGTGCGGATCGACGAGCTGTTCGTCACGCCGCCGTCGGACGTCATGCATTGGCCCAAGGGCGCGCATCAGAAATCGCCCTGGTCGGAGATGTTCGGCGGCATCGACCGGGTGCTGCACGCGACCCAACCTTATTTTCCGCGAGCGACCCGCCAGCGCGCCATCGAGCGCGCCGCCGCGTTCGTGACTGAGCGGCTAAACGGCGAGGACGGTCTCGGCGCGATCTTCCCAGCCATGGTGAACGCGCTCCTGATGTTCGATGCGCTAGGTCTTTCGCCCGACGACCCGAAGGTGGCAATCGCGCGCGCCGCGATCGAGAAACTGTTAGCGATCAAGGAGGACGGGGCTTATTGCCAGCCTTGCCTGTCTCCCGTCTGGGATACCGCGCTCGCGGCGCATGCGCTGCTCGAAGTGGGCGGCGAGGAGTGCGAAGACCGCTGCTTATCGAGCCTCGCATGGCTCCGCCCGCTTCAAGTGCTCGACACGGTCGGCGATTGGGCGTCGACGCGTCCGCATATTCGGCCGGGCGGCTGGGCCTTCCAATATGCCAACCCTCATTACCCCGATCTCGACGACACCGCCGTCGTGGTCATGGCCATGGACCGGAGCGCTGCGCGCATTCCAGCCGCAGCCCGCGATGCGTTCTCGCACTCAATCGACCGCGCGCAGGAATGGGTCGTCGGCATGCAGAGCGAGAATGGCGGCTGGGGCGCCTTCGACGCCGACAACGAATATTATTACCTAAACGAGATCCCGTTCGCCGATCACGGCGCTCTGCTCGATCCCCCGACGGCAGACGTCACCGCGCGCTGCGTGTCGATGCTGGCCCAGCTTGGCGCAAGCACGGGCAATAACGACGCGCTCGACAGGGGGATCGGCTACCTCGTGCGCACGCAGGAGAAGGACGGCAGCTGGTATGGCCGCTGGGGCATGAACTATGTCTATGGCACATGGTCCGTGCTCTGTGCGCTCAATGCCGCGCGCGTGCAGCCGTCGGCGCCGCCCATCCGCAGAGCCGTCGAGTGGCTGCTCGCCATCCAGAACGAGGACGGCGGCTGGGGCGAAGCTGGCGACAGCTACAAGCTCGACTATCGCGGCTACGAGCCGGCGCCGAGCACCGCATCGCAGACCGCCTGGGCTCTCCTTGGGCTCATGGCCGTGGGCGAGGTCGCTCATCCTTCGGTCCCCAGGGGTATCAAATATCTATTGCAAAGCCAGGGCGAGGACGGGTTCTGGGCCGAGCCCTATTTCACCGCGACCGGTTTCCCGCGCGTCTTCTATCTCCGCTATCACGGCTACGCGAAATTCTTCCCGCTCTGGGCGCTTGCCCGCTACCGCAATCTGAAATCCGCCAATACCACCTCAGTTCTGGTCGGGATGTGAGCGCGGCAAGCGAACATCGAGGTTTCGTCATCGCCGTTTGTGGCTTGCGCGCCGAGGCGCGCATCGCCGCGCGGTCGGCAGATGCTAGGGCGGTTGCGGGCGGTGGAGACGCGGTAAGGCTAGGTGGGCTGATCCAGGAGCAAATCGCGCGAGGCGGGAAGGCCATCATCAGCTTCGGTGTCGCTGCCGGCCTGGCGCCCGGTTTCGACGGTGGGACATGCGTCGTCGGCAGCGAAGTCGTCTCGGCAAGTGACCGCAAGCGCTACGCCGTCAATAGGACCTGGACCGGCGAGTTGAGGTCACGCCTCGTCAAGGTGGAGTATGCTCCGATCGCCGGCGTCGATCAGCCCTTGGTAGCCACCGCCGAGAAGCTCGCGCTTCATGGCAGGACGCAAGCGGGCGCGGCGGACATGGAAAGCCACATTGCCGCCGAGCTTGCGGCGCGGCACGGGCTGCCATTCGCTGTGCTCCGCGTGATCACCGATCCTGTCGAACGCCAGCTTCCTCCAGCCGCCCTCGTCGGCATGCGGCAGGACGGCGAGATCGACGTCGCCGCAGTAATCGCGTCCCTTGCAAGGAATCCGACTCAGTTGCGGGCGCTTATGGGGCTCGCCTTCGATACGAAGCGAGCCTTTGCCGCGCTACTCCGCTGCCAAGACCTTCTCGGTCCTCGCCTCGGCTTCGGCGATCTCGGCTAGCCTCTGCTCGACATGGCGCGAGAACACGTATTCCGCGGGCCGCTGACCATCGAGCGGGATCTCCGGCGCCATCGGCCCTTCGGTGTTGATGCCCTTGATCGCGACCAGCGCGGCCTTCCACGGCTTCTTCACCGCATCGACCACGGCCGAAGCCTCGAAGCCGCTATGCACCATGCAGTCCGCGCATTTCTCGTAATTGCCGGTGCCGTATCTCTCCCAGGCGGTGTCTTCCATCAGCTCCTTGAAGGTCTTGGCGTAGCCTTCGCCGAGCAGGTAGCAGGGCCGTTGCCAGCCGAACACGGTGCGAGTCGGATTGCCCCATGGCGTGCAGTGATAGGTCTGGTTGCCGGCGAGGAAATCGAGGAACAGGCCTGACTGGAAGAGCGGCCATTTGTTCCGCCCGCGCGCCCGACGAAAGACGTCGCGGAAGAGCTGCTTGGTTTTGGCCCGGTTGAGGAAGTGTTGCTGGTCGGGCGCGCGCTCATATGCGTAGCCCGGCGAGATGGTGATGCCGTCGACCTCAAGCTCGCGCACGGTGTCGAAGAAATCGGCGACGCGATCCGGCTTTGCATCGTTGAACAAGGTGCAATTGATATTGACCCGGTAGCCCTTGGCTTTGGCGGTTTTCAGGGCCGCGACGGCTTTGTCATACACTCCCGCCCGGCATACGGAGCGGTCATGCATCTCCTTGTCGCCGTCGAGATGCACCGACCAGTTGAAGCGAGGATGCGGCTGGTACTGATCGAGCTTTTTGTCCATCAGGAGCGCGTTGGTGCAGACGGTGACGTATTTGTCTTTGGCCAGAGCCCCGCGCACGATCTCGGGAAGCTCCTTGTGCAGGAGCGGCTCGCCGCCCGCGAGCACGACCACCGGCGCCCCGCATTCGTCGATGGCGTGCATGCAGTCGGCGACCGACAGGCGCTGATCGAGAATCTTGTCGGGGTAATCGATCTTGCCGCAGCCGGCGCAAGCGAGATTGCAGCGGAACAGCGGCTCGAGCATGAGCACGAGAGGATAACGCTGCCGCCCGCGCAAATGCTGGCCGAGGACATACGCCCCGATCGTTATGGCTTGGCGAAGCGGAATCCCCATTGCAATCCCTCGGGCGACCGGCGCTACGCGACGCCCCAGCCCTGTTTAAGCGTCGACGAGCTCGCGCGGAAGCCGGAAATAGACCTTTTCCTCAATTCCGGAAAGGGCCGAGACCTCGACCGGCCCAAACCGGGCCAACGCCGAGACGACGTCGTCCACCAGCACTTCCGGAGCAGACGCGCCGGCCGTCAGCCCGATCGTGGTCTTGCCGTCGAACCAATCGTCCTTCAGCTCGCCGCCATCGGCGACGAGATAGCTCGGCACGCCCGATTCTTCCCCGATCTCGCGCAGGCGGTTCGAGTTCGAGCTGTTCTTGGCGCCCACCACGAGAATGAGGTCGACCATCGTGGCAAGCTCGCGCACCGCCGTCTGGCGATTCTGCGTCGCGTAGCAGATGTCACGCGTCTCAGGACCGATCACGTCCTTGAAGCGCCGCTTGACCGCCTCGATCGTGGCACGCGTGTCGTCGACGCTGAGTGTGGTCTGGGTGATATAGGCCACTGGCGTCTCGACCGGGATGTCGAGACGCTCGACGTCCTCTTTGCTCTGGATGAGATGCACCTCGCCCCTGAGCTGGCCCATGGTGCCCTCGATCTCGGGATGGCCGGCATGTCCGATCAGAATGACGACGCGGCCTTGGTCGAGATAGCGTTGCCCCTCATGATGGACCTTGGCGACGAGCGGACAGACCGCATCCAGCACCGAGAGGCCGCGCTTCTCGGCATCGAGCTCGACGGCGCGCGACACGCCATGGGCACTGAAAATCGTCACCGCGCCTTGCGGCACTTCGGAAAGGCTCTCGACGAAGCGCGCGCCCTTGGCCTCGAGGCTCTCGACCACGTGGCGGTTGTGGACGATCTCATGGCGCACATAGACCGGCGCGCCATGTCTCTCGAGCGCCCGTTCGACGATCTCGATTGCGCGCACCACGCCGGCACAGAACCCGCGCGGCTGCGCCAAGATGACCTTCATGTGACCTGCCCCCGAGCCCCGGTTGCCACCCCTTGGCTGTCATTAGCTCGCCAACGAGCGGCGCGGTCAAGATGCTTCCCGGTCGCTCTCCGGTCACAATTTGCGGAAATCGCTTGCCAAAACTGATCGTACGGCGAGGTGGCCTCAATGTAACCAAAGAGGGTGGCCCTAGTCCTCAACGAGGGAAATGGACATGCTCGCCTCCTTGCCACTAAAAGCGTCAATTGATCTTTGCCGGCTGAAGCGCACGAGGACTGAAACTCACGCCAAGTAGCGGCACAAAGCCGAGAATGAACGAAATGCTCGTGAAATTGGTGCCGATGCCAGCCGCCAGATCATGATCGAAACCGCAATCTTCAGGATCTTCAGGATTTGCACTGCGCGTCCTTCGCTGACGCTCATCCTCTACTTGCTGCTCACTCTGGGCGCGATCCTCTTCACTGGCGAAAATTTTGCGATCCACACCGACACCAGCCAGCTCATCTCGTCGCGGCTTCCCTGGCGCCAGCGCGAATTAGAGCTCGATGCGGCATTTCCGCAACAGGTGGACACGCTCCTGGTCGTGGTCGATGGCGCCACCCCAGAGCTTGCCGATAGCGGCGCCAAGAAATTGACGGCGGCTCTCGCCGATGACCATGAGCATTTCGCGTCCGTGCATGAGACCGCGGGGGGGCCCTTCTTCGAGCATAACGGCCTCCTTTTCCTCTCGACCAAGGAGGTGCAGCACACCACCGAAGAGCTCATTCGCGCCCAGCCTTTTCTCGGCACGCTTTCGGCCGATCCGACATTGCGCGGGCTCGCTCAGGCGCTCGCCTATATTCCGAAGGGCGAGGAGCAGGGCGCCATCGAAGCCAAGGATTTCGCGGCCCCGCTGACGCGTCTCTCGGCCACGATCGATGCGCTCCTTGCCGGGCGCCCTGCGGCGTTCTCCTGGGGAGAGCTGATGACGGGTGAAGCTCCGTCGGTTCACGAACTCCGCCGCTTCATCAGCGTGAAGCCGGTGCTCGATTTCGACGACCTTCAGCCCGGCTCCGCTGCCTCCGAGGCCATCCGAAAAAAGGCCGACGAGCTCGGTCTCACGAAGGACAAGGGCGTCAGCGTCCGCCTTACCGGGCCTGTTGCCATGGCCGACGACGAGTTCGGCACGGTCGCCGACGGGGCCCTGCTCAATGTCATCCTGACGGTCGTCGCGGTTCTGCTCATCCTCTGGTTCGCGCTTCGCTCTGGCCGCCTCATGTTTGCGGTGATGCTGAGCCTGTTCGTCGGCTTGGCGATTACGGCCGCGCTTGGCCTTGCCATGGTCGGCGCGCTGAACCTCATCTCGGTCGCGTTCGCCGTTCTCTTCGTTGGCATCGGCGTCGATTTCGGCATTCAGGTCGCTGTGCGCTACCGCCAGGAGCGACACTTCAAGGGCGATTTGCAAGCGGCCCTGGCCTCGACTGCGGCGAAGATCGCAAAGCCTTTGACGCTTGCCGCGACCGCGACGGCCGCGGGCTTCTATGCCTTTCTTCCCACCGACTATCGCGGCGTGTCGGAGCTCGGCCTGATTTCGGGCACAGGGATGATCGTCGCCTTTGTCATCAGCATCACGCTCCTGCCTGCGCTTCTGCTTATGCTCAAGCCACCACCCGAGCCTGAGGCCGTGGGCTACCGCAAGCTCGCTCCCGTCGACCGTTTCATGGCGCGCCATCGCGTGCCGATCCTCATTCTCGCCGCGCTCACGGTGGCGGCTGGGCTGCCGCTCTTCAGGGACCTCAAGTTCGACTTCAATCCACTCAACCTGCGGAGCAACACGGTGGAGTCGGTCGCGACCCTGCTCGACCTGATGAAGGACCCGGAGACCTCGCCGAACGTGGTCAACGTGCTCACCCCTTCGATCGAGGAGGCTGCGTCCCTCGCCACGCGGCTTGACCAGCTGCCCGAGGTCTCGGGCACGCTCACTCTGCAAAGCTTCGTGCCCAAGGATCAGGACGAGAAGCTCGCCATCATCGCCGACGCCGAGGCCTTGCTCGAACCAACGCTCGACCCGCCCGAGGTCAAGTCGCCGCCGAGCGATGCCGAGACGCGCGCGGCGCTCGACGACGCCGCATCGGCCTTTCTCTCCAACGGCCAAATCGATGCAAGCGCCGCGATCGGGAAATCGCTGAAAGCTCTGGCGGAGGCCGATGCAGCCAAGCGTGCCGCCATCGAGACGACGCTGCTCGGTGGATTGAAGCTGAGGCTCGAAGAGATCAAAGCGAGCCTTCACCCGGAGCCTGTGTCTCTCGCCACCCTGCCAGAGGATCTGCGCCACGATTGGCTCAGCAAGGACGGCCAGGCGCGGGTCGAGGTGAGGCCTAAAGGCGATCAGAACGACAACGAGACGATGCGGCGTTTTGCGGCGGCCGTGCTCGAGGTGGCGCCGAATGCAACGGGCACGCCGATCCTCATCCAGGAATCGGCCAAGACCATCGTGCGCGCCTTCCTTCAGGCCGGCGCGCTCGCCCTTCTCCTCATCACGCTGACCTTGTTCTTCGCCTTGCGCCGGGTCACCGACGTTCTCGTCACGCTCGTGCCTTTGCTGCTCGCCGGCGCCGTCACCTTGGAGCTCACCGTTCTATTCGGGCTCCCGCTCAATTTCGCCAATATCATTGCGCTGCCGCTGCTGCTCGGCGTGGGCGTGGCCTTCAAGATCTATTACGTTCTCGCCTGGCGTGGCGGCGAGACGAGCCTGCTCGCCTCCTCGCTCACCCGCGCCGTGCTGTTCAGCGCTGCCACCACGGCGTCGGCTTTCGCCAGCCTTTGGCTCTCCAACCATCCGGGGACATCGAGCATGGGCAAGCTGCTCAGCCTCGCCCTCCTCACCACGCTCGTCGCCGCCGTATTGTTCCAGCCGATCCTGATGGGTCCACCGCTCCAGGTGAACGAGGGGGCGGGACCCGCCCGCAAGCAGGCGCCCGAGCCGGCGGTCTCGCAACGGGACGAGGTTTGAAAAGATCAGGCCGGCAGGTCGCGCCGCTCGCGCAAGAAGCGGAAGAACTCGAGCCCCTCGCGCAACCGCCGCTTCATCATCTCCGGACTCCGCACCATCTCGCCGACGATCGCCGCGATCTTCGGCGCGCGGAAATAGAAGCGCTTGTAGAACGACTCGACCGACTCGAAGATCTCGGTGTGGGTGAGATGCGGGTAGGAGATCGGCGCGATCTGCGTGCCGAGATCGGTCAGAAGCTCCTCATCCTCCTGGTGCAGCCAATTGTTCTCGCGCGCCTGGTTGTAGAGGAAAGTGCCCGGATAGGGCGCGGCGAGCGACACCTGGATGGTGTGCGGATTCACCTCCTTGGCGAAGCTTATCGTCTCCTCGATGGTCTCCTTGGTCTCCCCCGGCAGGCCGAGAATGAAGGTGCCGTGGATGACGATACCCAGCGTGTGGCAGTCTTTGGTGAAGCGGCGGGCGACGTCGACGCGCATGCCCTTCTTGATGTTGTGCAGGATCTGCTGATTGCCCGAACTCGTAGCCGACGAGCAGGAGGCGCAAGCCATTGTCCCGCATCACCTTCAATGTCTCGTAGGGGACATTGGCCTTGGCGTTGCAGGACCAGGTTAGGCCGAGCTTGCCGATCTCCTTGGCCAGCGCCTCGACGCGCGGTAAATTGTCGGTCAGCGTGTCGTCGTCGAAGAAGAACTCCTTCACCTGCGGGAACGCAGCCTTCGCCCAGCGCAATTCCTCGATGACGTGGCCGACGCTCCGCACGCGATAGCGATGCCCGCCGACCGTCTGCGGCCACAGGCAGAAGGTGCAGCGCGATTTGCAGCCGCGACCCGTGTAGAACGAGATATAAGGGTGCTTGAGATAGCCACCGAAATAATTCTCGATGTCGAGATCGCGCTTGTACACGGGCGTCACGAACGGGAGCTGATCCATGTCCTCGAGAATCGCCCGCTCGGGATTGTGCACGATGACGCCGTCGGCGTTGCGGTAGGAGAGGCCGGCGATCTTGCCGAAGTCTCGTCCCTCGGCGACCTCCTTGATGGTGTAGTCGAACTCGTTCCGCGCCACGAAGTCGATCGCTGGCGAGGCTTCGAGACTCTCCTTGGGCTCGACTGCCACCTTGGCGCCGATGAAGCCGATCTTGAGATCCGGATTGAGCGCCTTCATCGCCTCTGCCGTCTTCACATCGCTCAGGAAGGATGGCGAGGAGGTGTGCAGCACGAGGAGCTCGTATTGCCGTGCATAGGGGGAGATATCGGCGAAGCTCAGCCGATGCGGCGGAGCGTCGACCAGTTTCGAGTCCGGAACGAGGGCGGCAGGCTGCGCGAGCCAGGTCGGGTACCAGAACGAGCGCACCTCGCGCCGCATCTGATAGCGTGCGCCGGCGCCGCCGTCGAAACCGTCATAGGACGGAGCTTGCAGGAAGAGCGTTCGCATTGCCGTCCCGTCCCCTCAGCTCGGCGTCAAGGTTCCATCGGAGCGAAGCTCGTACCGATGGCCGCGCCACACCAATGGCCCCGGCAAGAAGCTCGCCACGAAGATGGCGAAGCTCAGGAGGTCGCGAAATGGGCTGAGCCAAACTGCGCCGCTCCCCCAACCCTCACCGCGGAGCCTACTTGCTTGTACCGATACAATCGTCCTTGAGGCAAGCGTGAGCAACAGGACAAAGAGGCTCGTGAGGTTGAAGCCCGCAATCGCGGCGGCGGCGAGGGCAAAAGGCGTGGGGTTGGTCACCACGACGCCCGCATAACCCAAGGGATCGATATTGCGGATGGTGCGGGCGGCGCGCAGCTCGTGCCGGAAGAGATCGGCAAAGCTCCGGTCGTAGCAGATATGGTCGACAAGAAAGGGGGGAATCACCACACGAAGCCCGAGCCGGCGGACGGCCATTCCGATGGCATAGTCATCGGCGAGTTGGTCGGCGAAGGCCTCGAAGCCCCCGATTTTGGCCAAAGTCTCTTTCGTGAGCGCGATGGTGGCGCCGAAACAGGGCTTGGCGAGCCCGAGCCCGAGGCCAATGAGCGCATTCGGCAGGAAATGGCTGTTGATGCCCTCGGCGGCGAGCCGCGCCCAGATCCCTCCGACGGGCACGCCACAATAAAGGCAGCTCACGGCCCCAACCCCCGGCTCCTCGAGTGCCCCGATCACATTTTCGAGATAGCCCGCCTCGACCCTTATGTCGCTGTCTGACAGCACTAGGAGGTCGTGACTGGCTTGCGACAATATATTGATAAGATTAGATATTTTACGGTTCGCGCCATGCAGAGTTGGGTCGATGCAGAGCCTGATGTCGCGCTCGGGGAAGCGCTGGCGGAGCCGTTCGACGACGTGCGAAGCGGGGTCATTCTCCTTCTGGAGGCCAAAAATCAGCTGGATTTCTCCACCATAGTTTTGCTGGCAGAACGAAGCGAGATTTGCCTCGAGCTCTGGCTCGGTGTCATAAAGAGGCTTGAGAACCGAAACGGGCCGGTTACAAGAGTTGCGTGTGACGCGTTTTTGAGCAAATTTCGCGAGCAGCCCTGCCGCAATCAGGGCGTAGAGGCAGCCTAAAATTCCAGCGAAAGTGCAGATTAGCCACAACCAGATCAGCAGTTTCGGGGTAAACTCGAACATTAACGAGCCCTGGGTTCGGGCGCAGGCGCCCCTGCCGACGGGGTAGGGCAAATGAGGGCAAGAGACCTTAGCATCTTGAGCCGTTTGGCGGTGCTAATGCTGACGTGCGGGCTGTCGGCCTGCGCGTCGGGCGGCACTCCATCGCCTGAATTCCTCGCCTCTCAGCACTCTGACAGCGCGGTCAAGAACGCCTCGGCTCCTGTCGAAGCGCCCACCGACGTCGCTGCGCTGCCAGATGCACAAGGCGAGACCGCCGATCCCTACGAGAGAATGAATCGCGCGACGTTCGAGCGCAATCAGCGCATCAATCACGCCGTCATTTATCCAGTCGCCAAGGCCTATCACAACACCGTGCCCGATCCCGTACGCAAGTCGGTGTCGAATTTCGCCAGCAATCTCGGCGAGCCGATGGTCTTCGCCAACGACGTCCTGCAACTGCGCTTGGGTGCCGCCGCGGCCACTGCCGGCCGCTTCGCCATGAACTCGACAATCGGGGTCGGCGGCTTGTTCGATGTCGCGAGCAAACAGAAACTCGAGCAGCAGACCGGCGATTTCGGGCAGACGCTCTATGTCTGGGGCATGCGCAAGAGCGACTATCTCGTGGTGCCCGTGATCGGCCCCACCAATGTCCGCGACCTGATCGGGACGACGGTTGACTTCGTCGCCACCATTCCGGCGGGCGGTTGGCTGCAGTCCGGATTTGCGGCTTCGCAATACGCGACTCAGGCGGCCAATACCGCCAACACGCTGGCCGTTGCCGGATCGGTCGCAACACCGATCACCAAGCTCGACGACGTGCAGCAGATGCAGACTCTCGAGGACAGCTCGCTCGACTTCTACACGATGCTGCGCAGCGTTGTTGAGCAGAAGCGCCAGGCCGAGTTGGATGAGGCGGTGGCGAACAGTCTGTGGACCGCGCCCCCACCGAGCCAGACGTCGGTGACCGCCTCGCCGAGCATGCTCCTTCGCCGGGAACCACCGCGCGCGGCCAAGGAAGAGGAGCTTTTGAATAACGTCCTGACCACCGTGCAATGATGCCTTTGCACTGATTTGCGCCGACCGACCATTTGAATGCGTGAGTAGAGGCCACATGTTGTTGCGGACCATCGTAAAGTTCACCGTTGCTCTCGGGCTTGCGGCGCTGATCCAGGCATCCGCTCTCGCCGAAAGCTCCGATCCCGCCGTGTCCCGCATCACGGTCTTCTACGGCACCCTGCTCGACACTATGAAGCAGGCCAAGCAGCTCGGCGTGAAGGGACGCTACGACAAGCTCTCCCCTGTCCTGGCCAAGACCTACGATCTTCCGATGATGTCCAAGCTCGCCGTCGGGCCTGCCTGGAGCACGCTTACACCACAGCAACAGGCCGCCATCACCACTGCCTTCACCAGAATGACGGTCGCTACCTATGCCAGCCGCTTCGACGGCTTCTCCGGCGAGCAATTCCAGATTTTGGAAACGAGTGACCGGCCCAACGGCGACAAGATCGTGAAGACGCAGATCATCAAGTCTGACGGCGGCGCCGTGCCCCTCAATTATCTGATGCGCAAATCCGGCGCCGACTGGAAAATCGTCGACATCTATCTCGACGGCACGATCAGCGAACTGGCAAACCGCCGGGCGGAGTTCGGAGCGATCCTGAAATCGGGCGGGCCCGATGCACTCGTGGTTTCGCTCAACAAACAAGGCGACAAATTGCTGACCGGGAGCTGATCAAGGCTCTGATGAGTTATACCGCCGGTCTTGGGGGACAGGCGGCCATAAGAAGCGGGGGCAGGGGGCAATGGAGTTAGGGGTTATTCGGGCGGCCACAACGCCTGTCCTCGACAAAGTCGATACGCCAGAGGATCTCCGCGCCCTTCCGGAGTCCGAGCTCCCGCAACTCGCAGCCGAGCTCCGGCAAGAGCTGATTGACGCGGTCTCGATCACCGGCGGCCATCTGGGCGCTGGCCTTGGCGTCGTCGAGCTTACCGTCGCGCTGCATTATCTGTTCGACACGCCACGCGACCGGCTGATCTGGGACGTCAGCCACCAGGCCTATCCGCACAAGATCCTCACCGGGCGGAGGAACCGGATTCGCACGCTCCGCCAGCCGGGGGGCTTATCCGGCTTCACCCGCCGCGTGGAAAGCGAATTCGACACGTTCGGAGCGGCGCACTCCTCGACCTCGATCTCGGCCGGTCTCGGCATGGCCGTTGCGCGCGATCTCACTGGCGGCGACAAGCGCGTGATCTGCGTCATCGGCGACGGTGCGATGAGCGCCGGCATGGCCTATGAGGCGATGAACAACGCCGGCGCTCTCAGCTCGCGACTCATCGTCATCCTCAACGACAACAATATGTCGATTGCCCCGCCGACCGGCGCGCTCTCGACCTATCTCGCGCGCATCACCTCGAGCCGCTCTTATCTATTCTGGCGCAATTTCGTGAAGCGCCTCGCCAAATGCCTGCCCAAGCGCTGGGAGCGCAGGGTCGAGCGGCTCGAGCTGTTCGCTCGCCATTTCTGGCAAGGCGGCGTGTGGTTCGAGGAACTCGGTTTCTATTATGTCGGCCCGATCGATGGGCACGACCTCCACCAGCTCTTGCCGGTGCTGCGCAACGTCCGTGACGCGGAAAACGGGCCGATCCTCGTTCACGTCGTCACCAAGAAGGGAAAGGGATACGCGCCGGCAGAGGCCTCCGAGGACAAATATCACGGCGTCGGCAAGTTCAACGTGCTGACCGGAGCGCAGGCGAAATCGGAGGCCAAGGCGCCGACCTATACGCGGGTGTTCGCCGACAGTCTCATTGCCGAGGCGAAGAAGGACGCGAAGATCGTCGCCATCACCGCGGCAATGCCTGACGGCACGGGTCTCGACCGCTTCGCCAAGGAATTCCCCGAACGGACCTTCGATGTCGGGATCGCCGAGCAGCATGCGGTGACCTTCGCCGGAGGTCTGGCCTGCGAGGGGATGAAGCCCTTCGCCGCGATCTATTCAACCTTCCTTCAGCGCGCCTATGACCAGGTGGTTCACGACATCGCCATCCAGAGCTTGCCGGTCAGATTCGCCATGGACCGAGCAGGACTGGTCGGCGCCGACGGACCGACCCACGCCGGCTCGTTTGATCTCGCTTATCTCGGCTGCCTGCCGAATTTCGTCATCATGGCCGCAAGCGACGAGGCTGAGCTCAGGCACATGGTCGCGACGCAAGTTTCCATCGAGGATCGGCCTTCTGCACTCCGCTATCCGCGCGGAGAGGGTACCGGTATCGAGCTGCCGAAAGAGGGCTTGATCTTGTCGATCGGCAAGGGCCGCATCTTGCGCGAGGGCACCTCGGTCGCCATTCTCTCGCTCGGCGCGCGCCTGGCCGAGGCGCTCAAGGCGGCGGATCAGCTCGCCGGCTTTGGACTTTCCGCTACGGTTGCCGATGCGCGCTTCATGAAGCCGCTCGACCGCGACCTCGTTCTCGACCTTGCCCGCAACCATGAAGTGCTGGTGACGGTGGAGGAGGGGGCGATCGGTGGCTTCGGCAGCCATGTGCTCCACTTCCTTGCCGAGGCTGGCCTGCTCGACCGGGGCCTCAAGATCCGCAGCATGGTTCTGCCGGATGTTTTCATCGACCACGGCCAGCCGCATCAGATGTACGAGCTTGCCGGCCTGAACGCTTCGGCCATTGCCAAGACGGCGGTGGAAGCTCTCGGCGATGCGAGCGAGACGCCCTATCGCGCCGCATCGAGTCTGGCAATGCCGGTCCACCGCCTTTAGGGGCGGTCACCCAGAGGATTTCGCGCGGCGCTCTCTTGCCCAGAGCCGCCGCGACTCGACGCTCTGCCAGATGATGAGGCATGGCAGGCCGGTCACGACCTCGCGCCCGCGCTTCAACAAGGAGAGCGCAAGCGCGACCTCTGGCGATAGACCGAACATCGCCCCGAGCAGGATATAGCCTCCCTCCTGGATTCCGAGCCGCGAGGGAATGACGAAGGCCGCCGTGCGTAGCGCAAAGGCGATGCTCTCGAGGGTCAAGGCGTCGGACCAGGCGATCGCGTGCCCCATGAAATAGAGACCGACATAGGCCTCTCCTACTCCCACCACCCAGGCAGCAAGATGAACTCCGCCTGAGGCAAGCACGCGGCCGCGGTGCTGGTAGATGGTCTGGATCCCGGCATGGATCCCTTCAGCGTCGGGAAGCACTGTCCACGCCCATTTGAGATCGAGCTTCTCCGGCAATCGCTCAAGGAAGCGGAACAGGCCCCTGCGCTGCGCGAGGATGAAGCCCGCCGCGGCGAGCGCCGAGACCGCAATGCCGGTGACGAGCCAAGGCCCGATCTCGAGCCCCCGATACCAGGTGATCAGCAGCGTGAGACCGAACAAGGTGAAGACGATCTGGCTCAGGAGCTCGAGCGTGAGGTCGACGATGGTGCTTGCGCCAGCCATGCCAGAGCGAACACCGTGACGGTTTAGCTCGCGTGCGCCGGCGATCTCTCCCGCCGTCGGAATCAGGGCGAGATTGCCGATGCTCTCGCGCAGCCAGCGCGCCCATAGGCAGATGAGAATGGCGTGGCGCGGAGCATCGAGGATCACGATGCGCCATGCGACCGCGCAGAGAACAAGACAGACGAGGTAGATGCCGATGAGCGCGACAAGTCCTTGCCAGCCGACGGCGAGAGCGGCATCCACCACCTGGCGCCAGCCGAAATGAACGATGAGGATGGTGGCGACCGCGAGCCCTATCAGCGCGCCGATGATCAGGCCTCGTCTCACGAGAGCGCCGCGCGAAAAGTGAGGGGCTTCAGGCCCATCGCGTCTATCTTCGTTTTGACCAAAGGACTGAGGAGAGCCTTGAGCTCAGCTTCCGGCTGGTAGGAGGCGGGAAGGTTATCGGGTCCCTCCCAGCGCCGCATCGCCGGATGGCAATAGATTTCGGACACGCCTTGCGGCAAATGATCGAGGAGACGCAGGAACCGCTCTTCGGTCATCGCTCCGCTATCGTGGAGCCCGAACACTTGGTCGTTCGCCGCCATCCCGCCATCGGTCAGCCGGCGCCGGATGCGGCGCGCTTGCAGAGAATAGAACAGAGAGCCGGCCAAGCGGCCGAGCGCGCGATCGCGATTTGCCTCGAAGGAGGCAGCGAAGGGCTCAAGCGGCATCCGCAGAGGAGGATGACCGAAGCGAGGCTCGATCCGCGCAATCGCGTCCAACACGACAGGATGCAAGTGAAAATGCCGGTGCCCGTTGATGTGGTCCATGGCGAGCCCTGTGGCGTGGAAGCGCTCGAACTGGGCCTCGATCTCCGCATTGGCTTGGCGGCGCAATTCCGGCGAGGCGTAGAGGGCTAGGCCGAAGCGCACGGCGTCGTCGGAGAAGCGCCCGTCGGGCCCGACCAGCGCAGGCACCCTGTCCGGCGGCAAGACCGGCCGTCCATTGAGCAACGTTAGGTGCAGGCCCACACCCAACGAAGGCATTTTGCGCGCGCGCATCACCGCGTCTTCCGCTGCAGGCGCGCCGACCATCAGGCTTGCCGCTGACAGCACGCCGTCGCGATGCGCCCTCTCGACCGCCTCGTTCACGGGAAGCGAGAGGCCGAAATCGTCGGCCGTGACGATGAGCCTTCTGTCCTTGCGCATACCCCGCCTCGACGAGGGCCGCGAGCCCCCTTTGCGGCCAACTTGCCTTCCCCCGCGGCACTTGTCCAATCGTGGTGGTCTTCGCCCTAAACCGCTTCAAGATCCGTATTTTCCCTAATAGGCAAGACGGCGTCCGTCGGTGAGAATTGGCGCAATGGCGACGATGCTGGAGAAATACGCGACCGCGACGGTCCCGCGTTACACGAGCTATCCTCCGGCGCCCCGTTTCCGCGCGGGCTTTCCCGCCGCGACCTATCGCGATTGGCTCGCCGCGCTCGATCCCGCCCGCACCCTCTCTCTTTATATACACGTGCCGTTTTGCCGGCAGCTCTGCTGGTATTGCGGCTGCAACATGAAGCTCGCCTCGCGCTATGAGCCGGTCGCCTCCTATGTCGAGAGCCTCATCAAGGAGATCGCTCTGGTCGCCGACGCATTGCCGGGCCGGTTCGCTGTCTCCCATCTCCATTTCGGTGGCGGCACGCCGACCACGCTCGAGCCTGACGATCTTGCCCACGTCATGGCTGAGATCGGCAGGCGCTTCGATGTCGCGGCCGATGCCGAGCTTGCCATCGAGAGCGACCCCCGCACTCTGACGGAGCCGATGGGTTCTTCCCGAAGCCGGCGCGTCGAGGCGATGAACCTATCGCGCCGCTGGTTCGGAGTAGGGGGGTTAGCATGGCTACGCATCTGAAGCGCATCACCTATGTGGAAGACGAGCCGGACATTCGTTCGGTCGCCGAATTCGCCCTGACTGAGCTTGGAGGCTTCAGCCTCGATGTCTGCGGCAGCGGCCCCGAAGCCCTCGAGCGCACGCCTGGCTTCCATCCCGATCTCATCGTCCTCGACGTCATGATGCCGGGCATGGATGGCATCGAAACCTATAATCGGCTGCACGCAATCCCCGGCCTCGCCGAGACGCCCGTCGTCTTCATGACCGCAAGGGCCATGAAGCACGAGACGGATTGTTATCGCGCCTTCGGTGCCGCCGACGTTATCTCCAAGCCATTCGATCCGCTCTCGCTATCTGCGCGTCTGCAAGAGATCTGGCAACAGGCGCATGTCGCAAGGCAGGCAGCGGCATGACCATGCGGGAGCAACTGCGCGCCCTGATCGAGCGGAATCACACCAGGCTTCTCGACCAGCTTGCAACCGTGACGCGGTTGCTGGCCGCGCGCGAACAGGGCGGCACGCTCGAGCCGGGTCCCATCGTTCGAGCCCAGAACATCACTCATCAGTTGAAAGGTGCCGCCGGCACGATCGGGTTTGGCGCGATCAGCGCGGCAGCTGCTGCCCTCGACGAGAGCCTCACCATGCTTCTGGCGCATGGCAGGTCGATTGCCGCCGATCAGCTCGAGCGCCCTTTGGCTCTCCTCGCCGTGCTCCAGCAGGTCGCGAAAGAGACCACGCCGGAGAATTCGATCCTCTATGACGCCGATCTGCCGGTTCTTGTGCGTTAGGACGTGACAGCCCCGACGCGTGATGACGGCGAATTGCCCCCGCAGATGCAGGCGCCCTTTTCTTGATCTGTATCAAAGAGAGGTGCGCGCGGCCTCCTAGAGTGGATGCTGCCCGATTGCCCATTCGATAAGAGGCAACGGCCCTACTGGGAGGGAGGGACGTTCATGCCAGATAAAACGGGCAAAGCGCCGACTGCACGGGACCTGATCCATGGCCAGGGGCTGATGGATGACATGATGGCGCGCTGTAGCGTCGATCCGCTCGCGCTCATCGGCAAGGATGGCGGACAATCCTATGTCGAGGCGCGTTCGCGATGCCGCGGCTGTGCTTCGGTCGGGACCTGCCGCGACTGGCTTTTGAAGGGCGATGGCGCGGCTTCGTCAGAGCCGCAGGATTTCTGCCCCAATTCGGGTCTGTTCCGCCTGCTGCTCGGCGAGTAGGCCCTTAAGCGTCTTCTGAATTGTCATGGCCGGGCTTGGCCCGGCTATCCTCGTCGTAAGGGAGACCATCTCAGCGGCGTGTTCATCATCATGCGCATGCTCATGTCCATGAGCATGCGCATCACAGGATCCGTTTGCATGTACGTGCTCATCGTCGTTGCAGTGAGCATCGCCATGCGCATGTTCGTGTCCATCATCGTGAGGATGGCCGTTTCGTATACCGTGGGCGTGGGCCTGCTCATGCTCGTGATGCTGAGCCTTGCAATGGGAGTGGTCATGCTCATGAGCATGGGAGTGCGCATGGCAAGTGCCATCGCCATGGACATGCGCATGCTCGTGTCGATCAGCCGTGTCATGGGTGTGCTCACAACCATGAGCATAGGGGTGGGCATGACGAGTGCCATCGGTATGAACATGCTTATGCTCATGGTCGCGATGGTCAGCCCCGCTATGGGCATGGCCATGGACGTGGCTGTGACAGGTGCCGTCGAAACAAATATGTTCATGCTTATGAGTTTGATTGGCACGAGTCTCAACGTCGAGCAAGGTCGCCTGGGCCATATACATATATATGTCAGGTGAGGGGTGCGAGAGGCCGGCATGATCAGCGTCGACGTCGCGCTGAAGCTCGGCGCCTTCAATCTCGACGTTGCCCTCGCGAGTGATGCAGGTATTACGGCCCTGTTCGGCCGCTCGGGCGCCGGAAAATCCGTGACCATCAGCCTGATTGCGGGGCTCGCGCGCCCCGATCGCGGCTCTATCGTCCTCGACGACCGCGTGCTGGTCGATACCGCGCAAGGCATCTTCGTGCCTGCCTATCGGCGCCGCATCGGGCTCGTGTTCCAGGACGCGCGTCTCTTTCCCCATCTCTCGGTTAGGCAGAATCTTCTCTTCGGCCGCTGGTTCGCGCCGAAGTCCTTGCAGAGCGTCGCCTTTTCCAAGGTGGTCGAGACGCTCGGGATCGGTCACCTCCTCAAGCGGAGGCCGGGCGGTCTTTCCGGCGGCGAGAAGCAGAGGGTCGCGATCGGCCGGGCGCTGCTCGCGTCCCCTGAGCTCCTCCTCATGGACGAGCCGCTCGCCTCGCTCGACATCGAGCGCAAGCTCGAGATCCTGCCGCTGATCGAATCCTTGCGCGATGAGTTCTCGATCCCGATCGTCTACGTTTCGCACGCGGTCGACGAGGTGGCGCGGCTCGCAGGAACTGTCGTCGTGCTCGACAATGGCCACGTCGTCGCCATCGGCAAGGTCGAGGACGTGCTCGGACCAGGGCTCGGCCGTGCTGGCATCAGCCGCTTCGCGCGATCTTCCGTCGTCGGCGGGCAGCTTGGCGTGACCGACTCGGCCTACGGCCTCACCGAGTTGAAGCATCCCGCCGGCACTATCTGGCTCACCGGCATTACCGGACCCGAGGGACGCGAGGCGCGCGTGGTCGTCAAGGCGACCGACGTGACGCTGTCGAAGACGAAGGCGCGCGAGCTCAGCGTCCGCACCACTCTCGCCGGCAAGGTGGAGAACATCGAGACCGACGATGGCCCGCTGGCCGGCGTCACCATCGCACTCGACGGCCATGGCCTGCTCTTCGCGCTTGCCACGCGCAAGGCGATCGATGAGCTCAAGCTCGCGCGCGGCGATCGGGTGTTCGCCTTGGTTAAGACGGTCGCGCTCGACGAGCGGGCCGTGGCCGAGACCGAGTCGTGAGCGCGGATGTCGCGGGTCTCGCTGCCGCCTCTGGCGCGCTCACCGCGATGGGCGGACGCACCGCGCATGCCTCGCTCATCGCCCGTCAGATGGGCAAGGCCTGCGTGGTGAGCTGTTCAGGATTGGTGATCGATGTCGCAGCCCATCGTGCCGCGATCGGCAGCGTGCCGCTTCTTGAAGGGGATTGGCTCTCGGTGGACGGCGACACGGGCGAGATCTTTCTCGGCCAGATCGAGATCGTGACCGAGCGGCCCGAGGCGATGCTCGCGGAAATCGAGACGTGGCGCGAGGATGCGGCCAAGCACCACCCCGCGGCGCTCGGCGTAGCGGAGTGAGTGATATCAATCGCTTAGCGTTTCTCTCCGCCCGGCTGCCAAGAACGAGAACAGGCTTGATTGTGACAGTAATATGTAGGTTTTGTCGCCGTAGGCTGATCGTCGAGCCCCCTGGGCATTCCATTCGTTTCGGCAATCGAATCTGTCGCAACGCCGCTTTGGCGTCCCCTCGGCGCTTAGGTCGTATCGCATAGCTGGAGTTCGTCGTTGTGGTCGCAGGCGAGTCGGCGCAAATGCCAAAGGAGATCGAGCTCAAGCTTGACCTCGGTCCCGCCGATGCACAGCGCATCAAGTCCAATCGGCTTCTCGCCGCCGAGAGCCTCGGGCGGCCCGAGGAGCAGTACCTCGTCTCGACCTATTTCGACACGCCCGACCTCGTGCTCAGCAAGGCAGGGGTCTTCTTGCGGGTGCGCGAGAAAGACGGCCGCTATCTCCAGACCGTCAAGGCGATGCAGAGCAAGGCCGACCTGATCGATCGCTTCGAATGGGAGCGGGAGATCTCCGGTCCTGCTCCCGACCTTAGAGTGGTCGACGGAACGCCCCTCCATTCCTTGCTGACGCGCGCGCGCCGCGCCTCGCTCCAGCCGCTGTTCGAGACGCGCATGCGCCGGACGCTTCGCCGTGTCGCCCATGGCGGCTCAGAGATCGAGGTTGTCGTCGATGAGGGCGAGATCGTAGCGGGTCAGCGCAAGGTGCCCATCAGCGAAGTCGAGCTCGAGCTTAAGGGCGGCGATGCGGCCGAGCTGTTCTCGCTCGCCCGCGCGCTGGCCGAGAGGGTGCCGCTCAGGCTAGCCGTCAAGACCAAAGCCGAACGCGGCTTCGAGCTCCTGTCTAAAGCCGATGTCAATATCGAGAAGGCTGGCGAGGTCGAGATCAAGCCCGCGATGGCGACGGCCGAAGCATTCCGCGCGATCGCGCGGAGTTGCCTCCGGCAGATTATCGCCAACGAACCTGCGATGATTACCGGCGACGCCGAGGCGTTGCATCAGATGCGCGTGGGCTTGAGGCGTCTGCGCGCCGCCGTCTCGATCTTCGCCGATGTCGTGGAGGATAGCGGCGCGGACAAGATCAAGGGCGAGTTGAAGTGGATCACGCAGGAGCTCGGGCCCGCACGCGACCTCGACGTCTTTGCTGCCGACGTGCTGAAGCCGCTACAAAAGGCAAGACCCAAGGATCCGGCGGTGAATGCCGCTCTTCGCGATTTCGAGGAACGGCGCAAAGCCGCCTACGCTCGCGCCATTGACTCCCTCAGATCCGAGCGGCATCGCAAGTCTCTGCTCGACCTCGCCGAGTGGATCGAGGTGGGCCCCTGGGGCTCGGGTGAGGCAGCGCGCGGTCCAATCGTGGAGCGGGCGAGGACCGAGCTTGCCCGGCTGTACAAGGGGATCAAGAAACGCGGCGGTAACCTCCGCCATCTCAGTGCGCAGCGGCGCCACAGGCTTCGCATCCGCGCGAAGCGGCTCCGCTATGCGACCGAGTTCTTCGCCAAGACTTTCCCCGGCGAAAGGAAAATTAGGCGCCGCGACGACCTGCTCTCGGCGCTCAAGGACTTGCAGGATGCGCTCGGCGGCCTGAACGATCTCGAGACGCGCCATGGCTTGATGAACGGGACGGGAGGCGACAACCCGCCCGTCGAGATGGAAGCGGCGATTCCGGATCCGGCGCGTGAGGCGGCATCGCGCGAGCGGCTTCTTACCGACGCCGAGAAGGCCTTTGCCCGCTTCGCCGAGGCCAAGGCCTTCTGGGACGAATAACCCGCAGCCTTACTCGACGATATGGTGCTTGCCGACCGGCTTGACCGTGCTCGCCTGGAGCCCCTTCTCGCCTT
Organism: uncultured Alphaproteobacteria bacterium; assembly: GCA_963747175.1. Taxonomy (GTDB): domain Bacteria; phylum Pseudomonadota; class Alphaproteobacteria; order Rhizobiales; family Methyloligellaceae; genus Methyloceanibacter. The sequence continues at coordinate 102,932 of CAVVDW010000012.1, forward strand.
CTTCTTCGGCCACCACCAAGCTCACCTCGTTGCCGACCTCGAGCGTATCGAAATTGACGCCGACCACGCTGTTCCGGTGGAAATAGACTTCATCACCTTCCGCCGTTGTGATAAAGCCGTAGTCGCCGAAGAGATTCTCGATCTTGCCGTGCGAGGGCGCCGCGTGGCCCTTGACGCTGCCCCGCATCTTCCTCGCCTGATCCTCGAGGCGGCGTGCCGCGGCGTCGAAGGCGTCGCGGATCGCCACATAGACGTCCTCATGGGCATGGTCGAGGGGCTTGGCGCGATCGACCACGACATCCTTCCCCGGCAGGGTGATATCGATCCGCACGTTATAAAGCTTGCCCTTGTGATGATGCCGGTGCGGCGCCTCGACCACCACGATGCAGCCGATGATGCGATCGTGGAAACGCTCGAGCTTCGCCGCCTTCTCGCGAATGCGGGCCTCGATCGCTGGCGAAGGGTCCATGTTGCGGAAACTGATTTGCAGTGGAATCTGCATCGTGCCTTCTTTCTCCATTAGGACGCGCTGGACTTTAGCATGGGCGAAGTCGGTAAATGTTCATTGAGTTGCGTCAAAAGGTCAAAGGGCGCAGAATTTCAGGACACTGATAATTTCGGGAGCCTGATATTGACCCGCGTCAAGGCCGAAAGCCGCCCGACACTCCTTTATGCTAGATGGGGCGGACGTGGCATAACCGATCCAAGGAATGTCGATGAGGCCTTTTCTCGTGGGTTTCCTCCTCGCTCTGGCGACAGCTCCCGTGGCGTTCGCGGCCGAGGACGTCGGCGATCCTCAGGCCGGATTCGAATACGCCAAGACTTATTGCTCGGGCTGTCACGGGATCTCAGCCGAGCAGTCGCCCTTGCCTAAGGCGACCCGCTTCCGCGAGGTGGCCGATCGGCCCGGCGTGACCGGAACCGCTCTCAGAGTGTGGATGGAGACCTCGCATCCGACGATGCCCAATATCGTCGTCGAGAAGCAGGACATGCTGAATGTCATCGCCTATATCCTGAGCCTCAAGGGCCGCGACCAGGACCAGAAGTAAAACTAGACCCATGATCCCTTGAGAGGGAGGAGACGTCGCGGTGAAGCTCGTCAAGATTCTGCTTCCCATCGATCAGCGCGGTACGACCGAAGCCTGTGCCAAGTTCGCTTTCGGCCTTGCCGGCCGCTCGGGCGCCGCGCTCGAGGTGCTGCATGCCTGCCCCGCGCCGACCGACCGCTTGCCTTACGCGACCGAGCTCAGCCCGGTCTATTTCGAGGAGCTGGTCGATGTCGGCAAGAAACAGGTCGAGCTCGAACAGCGCCAGGCCCAGGCTTGGCTCGCCGCGACTTCGCGCGCCTTCCCGAATGTGCGCGCCACATTTCTGCACCTCGAGGATCCCGTGACGCATACGGTGGCGACGCGGGCGAAAGCCGCCGATCTCACCGTGCTGCCGAGCATCGCCGCGAGCGCGGACCCGTTCTTCGCACTTGCGCGTGACGCGGCGCTGTTCAACTCGGGACATCCGATGCTCGTGGTGCCGAACGAGACGCGAGGCTTCAACGCGAGCACCGTGGTTATCGCCTGGAAGGACACGGTCGAGGCCGTCCGCGCGCTCGCAGCTTCTGCGCCGTTCCTCGCCGCGGCGAAGCACGTCAAGCTGATCAGCATCGCCGAGTACGAAGACGAGGACGAGACGGCCGCAATGATGGCGGACTATCTAAAGCAGGGCGGCGTAAACGTCGAGTTGGCAAGCCTCGCACGCCACGGGAGAGATGTGGGCGAGGTGCTCGTCGAGGCGGCGAGCGGCGAGGATATGCTGCTCGTCATGGGCGCCTATGGCCATTGGCGTTGGCGGGAATATGTGCTCGGCGGGGCGACGCATCACGTGTTGCGCCACACCCAAGTGCCGGTGCTGCTGTCGCATTAGCGTCGGGTGACGCGTGCGATGTAAGCGAGGTGATGAACGCTGCCGACCCCATGACGGTTGAAAACCTGCCCTGGAATGTTCCGCTCGACAGGCTACTTGGCGATCTGCGCGCTACGCCCGATGGCTTGAGTTCCCGGGAAGCGAGATGCCGACTCGCCGAATACGGCCCTAACGATGCGATGGTTCGCCGGCGCCGTCCGCTCTGGCGCCAAGTTATCGATCGCCTCGGCAATCCGCTGGTCTTGATCCTCCTCTTCGCGAGCTGCCTCTCGGCCTGGACCGGCGACGTGACCAGCTTCGCGATCATTGTTGTGATCATCCTCTTGAGCGTTGTCCTCGACGTGGTGCAGCAGCGCCGGGCCGAGAACACGGTCGACGCGCTGCGCCGCTCGGTAGGGCTCAAGGCGCAAGCGCTGCGCGACGGAGCGAGCCACGAGGTCCCCGTCGACCGGCTCGTGCCGGGGGATGTCGTTGAGCTGGAGGCAGGATCCATCGTGCCGGGAGACTGCCGGCTGATTGCCGCGCGCGACTGTTTCGTCAATCAAGCTCTCCTTACGGGCGAGTCCTTCCCCGTCGAGAAGAAGGCTGGAGACCTCTCCGCTCCGACTGAGGACATCTCCGCGGCAGTGAACTTCGTCTTCATGGGAACCTCGGTGATCAGCGGCACCGGGCGAGCACTGGTGTGCCGGACGGGGCGGGCTACCGAGCTCGGTGGGCTCTCCGGAGAGCTCGCGGCGCAACGGCCGGCCGATGCCTTCGCGCACGGTATTCGCAGCTTTGGCTTCCTCATGCTGCGCCTGACGATTTTCCTCGTCTTGTTCGTTCTTGTCACCAACGTGGTGTTTCACCGGCCCTGGCTCGAATCGCTCCTGTTCGCTCTTGCTCTCGCCGTGGGCCTCACGCCCGAGCTTCTGCCCATGGTGGTCACGGTGACGCTCGCCAACGGTGCAAGGCGGCTCGCCCAGCGTCGCGTCATCGTGAAGCGCCTTGCCGCAATCCACGACCTCGGCGCGATGGATGTGCTGTGCACCGACAAGACGGGCACGCTTACTGAGGCGGAGATTCGCCTCACTGGCCACATCGATGCGAGTGGCAAGGACAGCAAAACGGTGCTGTGGCTTGCCTATCTCAACAGCGTCTTCGAGAGCGGGATCAAAAGTCCGCTCGACGATGCGATTCTCGCCCATGAGCAGCTCGACGTCGGCGTATGGCACAAGATCGATGAGGTACCCTTCGATTTCGAGCGCCGGCGCGTGTCGATCCTTGTCGATGACGGGTCGAGCCGTCTTCTTGTGGTCAAGGGGGCGCCCGAGGACGTCATCCAATTGTCTGTCGACTACGAGACGGCAGATGGGCACCGATTGCCGCTTGTCGCGGAGGAACGCGGGCGTCTCCTGCAACGATTTGAGCAGCTCGGCGAGGAGGGCTATCGCGTGCTCGGCGTCGCCTCGAGGTCGCTCGGTCGGGACCACGACAGCGCCGCCGTCAGCGATGAGACGAGGCTGACCTTCGCCGGCTTCGCCACGTTTATCGATCCACCCAAGGTGGACGCGGCGGATGCCATCCGGGCACTCGCCGATATCGGCGTCGACGTCAAGATCCTTACCGGCGACAACGAGCGGGTCGCCCGCCACATCTGCAAGGCGATCGGCGTCACCGTTGACGGCGTGCTCACCGGGCATGAGCTGGTGACGATGTCGGCGGAGTCGCTCAGCGCGCGCCTTCCGTCGGTCAATCTGTTCTGCCGCATCACGCCGCAACAAAAGGAGCGCGTGCTCCTCGCCCTGAAGCGCAGCGGCAACGTCACCGGCTTCCTCGGCGACGGCATCAACGATGCGTCTGCGCTTCACGCCGCCGATGTCGGCATCTCGGTCGATAGCGCTGCCGATGTCGCCAAGGAGGCGGCCGATCTCGTCTTGCTCGAGCACGATCTCGGCGTCGTGCATGACGGCATCATCGAAGGTCGGCGCACTGTCGAGAACGTCACCAAGTACATTCTGATGGGATCGAGCTCGAATTTCGGCAACATGTTCAGCATGGCCGGTGCGGCATTGTTCCTGCCGTTCCTGCCGATGTTGCCGACCCAAGTGCTGCTCAACAATCTCCTCTACGATATCTCAGAGGTCGGAGTGCCGTTCGACAATGTCGATGCCGAAGCCGTTCGGCGGCCGGTGCGGTGGGACATCAAGTTCATCGAGCGCTTCATGCTGCTGCTCGGCCCGGTCAGCTCGCTGTTCGACTTCCTCACCTTCTTCGTTTTGCTCTGGCTCTTCGGCGCGAGCGAGCGGATGTTTCAGACAGGCTGGTTCGTCGAGTCCTTGGCGACGCAGTGCCTGGTCATTTTCGTCATCAGAACGCGAAAGGCGCCGTGGCAAAGCCTGCCGAACCCGGTTCTGACGATCCTCACCCTCGCAGCGGTGCTGATCGGCCTCGTCTTTCCGCTGACGCCGCTCGGCGCTCTGTTCGGCTTTGTCGAGCCGCCGCCCGCCTTCTATCTTTTCCTGGTCTCAGCCATCGTGGCGTATTTGCTTCTGGTCGAAGGCGTGAAGCGGCTGCTCTATCGCCACGCGCGTCTCTGATCGCTAGCGGCTGAGCACGATCCCGAGCAGGAGCCCGATCCCCGCCGCGATACCGAGCGAGGTCAACGGGTCGCGCCGCACGGCATCCTCGACGCTATGCAGAGCCTCGCCGGCCTTGTCCTGGGCGCGGTGGAGCTGGTGGTCCCCGGCGCTTCTGACCGAGCCAGCCAAAGCCTCGACATCCTGACGGAGTGTCGCCAGATGCTTGGCGATCCTCTGGACTTCCTCCTTGAGAGCCACATGGCTCGGCATTTCAGCGTCTTTGTTCGCCATCTCAAAGTCCTCCTTCGCCGCTTGGGCCTTGCGTCATTGGCAGTGCAATCGCGCCGGCCGTCAAGGCTCGCCACGCCGTTGCGCGCTCCAGGCCTCAGCGATGCAGCCGGTTCCATACCAAGCTGAAGACATAACCTGCTATGTAGCCGGCACACCCGGTGACCAAGACCAGAGTCGCCGCACGCAGGGCCTTTAGCCTTGATTCGCCTCAACCCCCGGGGGCGTGTATCGCCAACCGCTGCTAACCGTTAGAATTTCGCCATGCATGGACCGGTTGCGAGGAGCGAGGGGAGTTGGCTTGATCGCCTGTGGGGCGCCGTCAACGATCCCATCACATCGCGCACCCATTATGAGGCGGCGATTGCCGCCGTCTTCTTCATGCTGCTGGCCGGCTGGGGTCTGCATCCCTGGCTTCAGGACCGCGCCTCTTTCCTCATCTTCATTCCCGCGGTGGTGATCGCGGCTGGCTTCGGCGGACTAGGTCCCGGGCTTCTCGCCACCCTTCTCAGCGCCACGCTTGGCGTTCTCCTCATCGGCGTCAGTGGGCTGACCCACCCGGCGATCCTCGAGGCCCTCATCTTCGTCATCGTAGGCGGCGGCATTGCCTGGTTCGGCGAGCAGCTTCGCCGCACCAGGATCAGGAGCCAAAGAAACGCCAATGACCTGAAAGCGCGAGAGGCGCATCTTCGCTCGATCCTCGATACTGTTCCCGATGCGACCGTCGTCATCTCTGAGAAAGGGATCATCCAATCGTTCAATGCCGCGGCGGAGCGGCTGTTCGGCTACCGCGAGGCCGCCGTGGTCGGCCGCAATGTCAGCCTGCTGATGCCCTCGCCCTATCGCGAGGAGCATGACGGCTATATTTCCCGCTATCTCAAGACCGGCGAGAAACGCATCATCGGCATCGATCGGGTCGTGACCGGTCAACGCCAGGACGGGTCGACATTTCCCATGAAGCTCGAAGTCGGCGAGATGAAGTCCGGCGACCGTCGCTTCTTCACCGGATTCGTCAGCGACCTGACCGAGCGGCAGGAAACCGAGCACCAGTTGCATGGGCTGCAAACCGAGTTGGCGCGCCTGTCGCGGCTGACGGCCATGGGCGAGATGGCATCGACGCTCGCGCATGAGATCAATCAGCCGCTCTCGGCCGTCTCCAACTACCTGCAAGGCTGCAACCGGCTGCTCGAAACCGTCGAACACCCGAACGCCGCCAAGGTCCGCGACGCGCTCGCCGAAACCACCAAGCAGACGCTCCGCGCCGGTCATATCATCCGACAGTTGCGCGAGTTCGTTGCGCGCGGAGAAACCGAGAAGCGCCCTGAGAACGTGAGCAAGCTGATCGAGGAGGCGAGCGCGCTCGCCCTCGTCGGCGCCAAGGAGGAGGGGGTCAAGACTTTGTTGCGCTACGCGAGCCACACCGACATGGTGCTGGTCGAGAAGGTACAAATCCAGCAGGTTCTGCTCAATCTCGTCCGCAATGCGATGGAGGCCATGCAGGGCTACGATCGCAAGGAGCTGGTGGTGACCACGTCTGCGTCAAACAATGGCATGATCGAGGTCAGCGTTACCGACACGGGTCACGGTCTTTCGGAAGAGATCGCTGATCGCTTGTTTCAGCCTTTCGTGACGACCAAGCCCGCGGGTATGGGCGTCGGTCTCTCCATCTCGAAGCGCATCATCGAGGCGCATGGCGGCGAGATGTGGGCCGAGCCCAATCCCGGCGGTGGAACCATATTCCGCTTTACCCTGGAAGCGGTGGCCGGGGAGGGCAGCCCGGAATGACGGCAAACGGTGTCGTTCATATCGTCGATGACGACGATGCGGTTCGCCAGTCGCTCGCCTTTCTGTTGAGCTCGGCGGGCCTGCCGGTTCGTCTCTACAATTCCGCCTCGGCATTTCTTGCCGGCCTCTCCACGCCGCAGGACGGGTGTCTCATCACGGATGTGCGCATGCCCGGCATGAGCGGCATTGATCTCCTCAAAGCGCTGCGAGAGAAAGCCTACTCCATGCCGGCAATCGTGATCACCGGGCATGGTGACGTGCCGCTCGCGGTCGAAGCGATGAAGGCAGGAGCGGTCGACTTCATCGAGAAGCCGTTCGAGGAGGAGGCGATCCTCACCGCGGTCAGGCGTGCCCTCGAGCAAGGCTCGGACGAGAATGGTGATGAGATTGTGGTCGCCGCCAAGCTCGCCACTCTCTCAGAGCGAGAGCGGCAGGTGCTCGAGGGGCTCGTTGCGGGCCATCCCAACAAGGCGATCGCGCACGAGCTCGGCATCAGCCCGCGCACGGTCGAGGTCTATCGCGCCAATCTCATGGCCAAGATGCAGGCGAAGAGCCTGTCGGAGCTGATCCGCATGGCGATCCTCGCCAATGTGAGGCCTTCAGGCCGTGTTGGCTGAGAGGCCTCGGCGCCATCCGTCGCAATTTTCAACTCTTTGATGTGTCTCAAAGTATCCGGCGCGCACCGGCGTAGCTTGCACTCGAATGAAAATTGCAAGCGCTTGCGTATTGCGCGTTCCGGAGACTCGAAGTGCCAACAGCAGGAACCATCCTCATCGCCACACGAGACGGAGTGCTGGCTGATTCCTTGCGCTTCTCGCTTGAGCTCGAGGGCTTTGCCGCACGGCTTTGCGACGAAATCTCCTTGTTTTCCTCGCTTGCCGCGACCGAGAGGCCCGGCTGTCTCGTGCTCGATCAGGATGTGTTCGACTACATGGTTGAAGGGAAGAGCGATCGGCTCTTGGCCGAGAGTTCCATCCCCGTGGTGCTTCTGGTCGAGGCCACGACGCGGCGGCTGCTCGAGCGCGCAAATGCCGCTTCGATCGCCAAAATCGTGGAAAAGCCGCTCCTCGGCGAGATCCTGGTGGAGGCCGTCAGAGATGTCATCGACGCAGGAAGTCTCGGCCTTAGCGTGAACCGGAAAAAGAGCCGCAGCTTTTCGCCGCCGCCCCCGCCTACGTAGTTCTCCTTAAGCGACCGTCACGAATTTCGGCGCCGAGAGGTCAGGCGTACCAATCGCATCGGGCACTCCAATCTATGGGAGATTCACGATGCTGACAGAGATCGCCACAACCGAGTCGTTTCGTTTCCAGATCCCCGCATCCCTCCCGGCAAGCCGCAAGGCGCCTGAGACCCTACTCTCCGTCGGAGTGCCCATGAGCTTTCCCCGCAACGGGGAGATCTTCGCCGAAGGCGAGGCCGCGGGCTACGTCTACAAGGTCGTCTCCGGCGTGGTACGCGTCTCCAAGCTTCTTCCCGATGGCCGCCGCCAGATCAGCGCCTTCCATCTGCCGGGCGACATGTTCGGTTTCGAGATCGGCGATATTCATCATTGCTCGGCCGAGGCCGTGGTGCCCACCAAGGTGGTCGCCTTCAAATGGCAGGGCCTTCTCGGCGCGGGCGCATCGACGAGCCTCGTGCGCGAGCTTCTCACCAGGACCATGATCGGGCTCAGGCACACCGAGGATCACCTCCTCCTGCTCGGCCGCAAGAACGCGCTCGAGCGCCTTGCCGCCTTCCTCTTGGAGATGGCCGCCCGCTCCAGCTCGGCCGAGATGCTCGATCTTGCCATGCCCCGACACGACATCGCCGACTATCTCGGGCTGACGCTCGAGACCGTTTCGCGCATGTTCGCCGAGCTCAAGGAGATGGGGCAGATCAAGCTCGAATCGGCGCGGCGTGTACGTCTGCTCAACATGGACAAGCTGAGAGCCATAGCGGCCTGAGGGCTTCTGTCGCATCTCACGCGAGGTCGCCCGGCCCTGCATCTATGTACAGTCGCCGCGCACGTATATAAGTGTGTGCGCGTCGGCAGGGAGGCCGAGAAATCTCATGAAACCATTGGTGCTCATTTCCGCTTGGCTCTCGCTGTTCGTGGCAGGGGTGGCTTTCGCCGCCACGATCCCTGGCCAGCCCGACCCGGTCCACGGCAAAGTGCTTGCCGAGAGCCTTTGCTCCAATTGTCATCTCGTCGGAAGCAGCCAGGAGCATGTGAACGCCGATGTTCCGAGCTTTCGCGAGATCGCCAACGTGCCGGGCCGGACCGCCGGCGACATTATCGGCTTTATCATTCTGCCCAAGCATCCGATGCCCGAGATTCCGCTCACCAAGACCGAGCTTGCCGATCTCGCCGCCTATATCATCAGCCTGCGCGACCAGCCCTGATCAACCAACGCTTAAGCGAGGCAAGCTCGCCCGCGCCTTCCTCGTGCGGAGCGTGCTAGTCTGACGGACGCTGCCCTTTTCAGCCAGGACATGAAGCCATGAAGCCAATCAAAACTCTCTATGTGATCGCCGATGGCGGAAGAGCGCGCTTCGTCGAGCGCGACGAGATGGGCACTTTCAGGACGATCGCGAGCTTCGTCTCGCCCGAGTTGCATGAGCGCTCTCACGACCTCGGTCTCGACCGCCCGGCGCGCGTGAAGGAGAGCGCCAACGCCGCACACCACGCCGTGGAGCCCCGCCGCGACCTGCACGTTGCGGCCAAGGAGGACTTCGTCAAGCACGTCGCCGGAGAGATCGATGCCGAACACGGGCGGAAGAGCTTTGACAATCTGGTATTGGTCGCGCCGGCCCGCGTTCTGACCGAGCTCAAGGAGCAATTGTCGGGCGCGATGGCGAAGCTCGCCGCCGACAGCCTGCAGAAGGACCTGACCAAGGTCCCCGACCACGATCTCGCCGAGCACTTGGTGCACGCGCCGCGCTAGATCGATCCGGCTTACGCCGCGGGTTCCGCGTCGAGGCGCGCCCTATCGGTGAGTCCGGCGGGAAGCTTGAGCGTGACCTTGCGGATGGACGCGTCCTCGGGGTCGGGCGCGATCTCGAAGCCAAGCGTCCGGCACATGCCGAGCATGCGCTCATTGTTGGCGAGCACGTCGCCGACGAGCGCGCGCAAGCCCTCCTTCTCCGCATAGCGGATCAAATGTTGCATCAGCGCCCAACCGAGGCCTGAGCCCTTCAAGTCGCTCCGGACGATGATGGCGTATTCGCCGTTGACATAGTCGGGGTCGGCCGAGAGCCGCGCCACGCCGAGCAGCTCGTTCTGATCCTTGTTCAGCGCGACGAAGGCCATGGCGCGCGCGTAATCGATCTGGGTGAAGCGGGCGATGAACTTGTGCGAGAACTCCTTGCGCGGGGCGAGGAAGCGGAAGCGGATATCCTCGGGCGAGAGCTTGGCGATGAAATCGCCGTAGAGATGCTCATCGGCCGGGCGAATCGGGCGGATGAAGATGCGATAGCCGTTGTCGGTCGCGGCCCATGTCTCCCATTGGTTGGGGTAGGGCCTGATGGCGAGAAGCGGATTGGGACCCTCCTTCTCCACCTCGCTCGGCTCGATGCGGATGCGCGCGTCGAGCGCGATGATCCCCGTCTCGTCGGCGAGCAGGGGATTGATGTCGAGCTCCTTGACCGCGGGGCAATCGACCACGAGCTGCGACAGCCGCACCAGAGCGTCGGCGATTGCGGCAAGATCGGCAGCGGGGCGGTCACGATAGCCTTCGAGCAGCTTGAAGATGCGCGTCTGGCTCATCAGGTCGCGTGCGAGCTCGGCATCGAGCGGAGGTAAGGCCACGGCGGTGTCGTGGATGATCTCGGTTGCCGTCCCGCCGGCGCCGAACAGGATCATGGGACCGAACAGGCGATCCTCGTAGACGCCCATCAGAAGCTCGTGCGAGCCTGATCGCGCCACCATGGGCTGCACGGTAAAGCCCTGGAGCCGCGCCTTTGGCCGAAGCTCGTGCGCGCGCGCCTGCATCTGCTCGGCGACGCGGGCCGCTTCCTCGGCGGAACGTATGCTCAGTCTCACCCCGCCGACGTCTGATTTGTGCGAGATGTCCTCTGACAGGATCTTGACCGCGATCGATGGGAACTGAGCGAGAAGTCCTTTGGCGATGTCCTCGACGTCCTTAGTCGTCGCGGCAACACGCGTCGGCACGGTCACGATGCCGTAGGCCGAGAGCACTGCCTTCGCTTCTGGCTCGGTTAAGAGCGAGCGGCCTGAAGCGGCGGCAGCGCGCAGGATCGAGCGCGCCGCTTCCTCGGCGACATGCGTCCGCTCCGTCTCGCGCGGCGGCGTGCGCATCAGCGCCTCCTGCGCCTTGGTGTATTGCCAGAGATAGAAGAAGCCTTTGACCGCATCGGTCGGCGACGCATAGCTCGGGATCGAAGCCTCCTGAAACTTGCGCCGCGCCTCCTCGGCTGCCGCTTCGCCGAGCCAATTGGTCAAGATTGGCGGCTGCCGCTTGACCTTCGCGGCCTTGGCGATCGTATCGATCACCGCGCGTGCCGCATCGCTCGATGAGGCGAGCGCCGTCGGGCAATTGATGATGAGAATGGCGTCGGCGTCGTTGTCGGCAAGCACCGCTTCGAGCGCTTTGGCATAGCGCGCGGGTGAGGCATCGCCGATGATGTCGATCGGGTTCGCTCGCGACCAGTTGGCCGGGAGCATCGTGTCGAGAGTGGCGACGAGGTCTTTGCTGAGCGGCGCGAGCTTCCCGCCCGACTGGATCAGATCATCGACCGCGAGCACGCCGGCGCCGCCGCCATTGGTCAAGATCAAGAGCTCGTTGCCGGCGACCGGCTTGAGATCGGTCAGCGTCTCGGCCGCGGCGAACAGCTCCTCGAGCTCCTCGACCCGTACTAACCCCGCGCGGCGGAACGCGGCGCCGACCGCGGCATCGCCGCCGGCGAGCGCGCCGGAATGGGTCGTGGCCGCGCGCGCCGATTCCACGTAGCGGCCCGACTTGATCACGATCACGGGCTTGGCGCGCGCCGCAGAGCGCGCCGCCGACATGAATTTCCGCGCGGCGGGTATAGTCTCGAGATAGAGCAGGATGGCGCTCGTCGCCACGTCGGAGCCGAGGAAATCGAGCAGGTCGCCGACATCGACATCGGTCATCTCGCCCATCGACACGACATGGGAGAAGCCGATCCCCTGCGCGATGGCCCAGTCGACGATGCCGGTCACGAGCGCGCCCGACTGGGAGAGGAAGGCGAGCTTGCCGGGGAGGGGACGGCCGAGCCCGAATGTCGCGTTGAGCCCGATACCCGGCACGGCGACGCCGAGACAGTTCGGGCCGATGATGCGCAGGCAATAGGGCCGCGCAGCATCAAGCATCGCCTGCTTCTCTTCACGGGAAAGTCCCGCCGTGATCGCGACGACCGCGCGCGTGCCCTTGGCGCCGAGCTGCTTCACGAGCTCCGGCACGGTCTTGGGCGGCGTTGCGATCACTGCGAGTTCTGGCGTCTCCGGCAGCGCCGCGACCGACGCGAAGCAGGGATGACCCGCGATCTCCTTGTCATGCGGATTGACGAGGAACACCTTGCCCGCGAAACCGCCGCCAAGGACGTTCTCGGTCAGCACGTTGCCGACCGAGCCCTTCTCGGCGCTAGCGCCGATCACGGCGACCGAGCGAGGGGCGAGAGCATGTTCGAGATTGCGAATGGTCATCGGCGCTCGCTCACGGGTCGTTTCAACACGCCCACTCGCTCCATTTTGCTCCGGTTCAAGCTCACGCCTTTCCTCGTAAATTTCTAACGGCGCATAGCCTTAATTTTCATGACACGTCGCCATCTCGCACCTGCCGAGACCATGAGGGAGATCAAACGGGCGGCAATAGGGCAAATGGCGTCACGAATAGGCGAAAGGCTGGAAGACGGTTGCACGCCAGGGCTGCTATGGAAAACCGCATGACTGCTGCATCTGAAACGAGCAACCCGCCAGAGCAGCACTCGCTTCTCGACAAGCTCAAGCGCGCTTTCCTAACGCCGATCCGCGCCATGCGGCTCCGCTATCTGCCGCTGCTCATGATCTATTACGCCTATGGCGCGCTCGGACTGGTCGCCATCGCCGAGGCCTTCTGGATCAAGGAGGCTCTGACGCTCTCTCCGGTCGAGCTCGCCGCGATCGGCGTGTGGCTGACGCTCCCCTGGACCATCAAGATGGTGTTCGGGCAGCTCGCCGACTCTGTGCCCATCCTCGGCTCGCAGAGACGGGCCTATGTGTTCATCGGCGCGTGCCTCGTTGCCGCAGGCATGGTGATCCTTGCCGGCGCCGCCGGCGGTTGGATCACTTTCGCGAGCAAGAACGCGCTTTACGTCACGGCGCAGCTTCTCATCGTCATCGGCGTCGTGCTTCAGGACGTGATCGCCGACGCGATGACGACCGAAGTGGTCGAGCGCACGCTGCCCGACGGCACGCCGAAGCCCGAAGCCGAGATCCAGCGCGAGCTCGGCCTCGTCCAAGTGCTGGGGCGGCTCGCGCTCTGGTCGGGGATCTTGTCGGTCGCCGGGCTCTCGGGCTGGCTCGCGCAGATCTATAGCTACGAGACCGTATTCCTGCTGGGGCTCGCGGTGCCGGCGACCTCCCTCACCGGCGCCATACTCGTCCGTCTCGACGCAACGGCAAGCAAACCGGTCGATTGGCGCATCCTCGGCGGCGGTCTCCTGTTCGGCGCAGCGGTCTTGGCCATCGGACTTGGCGGCGTACCGCTCGGCCAGGAGATCGTGTTTCTCATCTCGCTCGCCGTCATCGCATCGATGCTCTATCGCGTCGCCGAGGACGTCGACGAGGTGCACCGCAAGCGCATCTTCTATTCAGCCCTGGTGATCTTTCTGTTCAGGGCAACGCCCGGAGTCGGCGAGGGCTATCGCTGGTTCACCATCGACGTTCTCGGTTTCGACGAGGCCTTCTACGGCACGCTTGCCCAGATCGGTGCAGGCCTCAGCCTCGCCGGCGCCTGGCTCTTCTCGGATGTCATCACGCGGGCGCCGATCGCCAAGGTTCTGCTCTGGGTCACTATCATCGGCACCATCCTTTCGCTTCCCAGCATCGCGCTCGCGCTTCGTCTCGATTTGTGGACCGAGGAGACGCTCGGCTTCGGCGCGCGCACCATCGCGCTCGTCGACACGACCGTGGCCTCGCCCTTCGCCGAGCTCTCGATGATCCCGGCGCTCACCCTGGTTGCCATCAACGCTCCGGCGGGCAAGCGGGCGACATGGTTTGCGCTGATGGCGTCGTGGATGAACGTCGCTCTGGTCGCGGGACAGCTCGGGACCAAATATCTCAACCTGCTGTTCGAGGTCGGCCGCGGCTCTTATGCCAATCTCGCCGTGCTCACCATCGCCGCGGTGACACTCGGCTTCGTCGTTCCGGTCGCCGGCATCGTCGCCTTCGGTAAGCGCGCCACCTGAAGCTTTCCCTAGGACTTTGGCGTAAGGGGGCCCATTAAGCCTTGAGACACTGCTCACGGCTCCGTCACTTGCCGCGAACGAAGCCAGGCTGTAAGCCTAAACGAGCCATGGACATAGCCGCGCCATTCCTGTAAGCCTAAACAAGAATGCCGCTTCAGGCCGGTTGCCGGCCGGGGTCGAGTATAGCCGAGCTCCGCACCATCCAGGATTGGTATGTGCGATTTGGACTCGCCAAGGCTGAAGGCGTGGACGCGGTGACCGCCGTTCCCGATAGCGCCGTCATCGATAGCGGCACGCGTCAAGTCGTCCTCGTCGCCAAGGGCGATGGCCGCTTCGAGCCGCCACCGTAGACGCTCCGGGCGTTCGCCACCGCGCCGCATGAAGGCGTGGTGACCTTCATCTATCCGGAGATGATGAAACCTGAGACGCGAACCATCTCGGTTCGCATCGAGCTGCCGCGGTCAAAAGTGGTGCGCGGCTTGCCGCCGGCCGCTTCGGCGGCAAGATCGTCGAGGAGCGTGAATATAAATTCGACACCGCCAACCCGCGCACCGATTCGGGCCATCAGCAAATCCAGACGCAGATGCCCGAGGTGACGCAAGGCGCGCCCGAACACGACGTCTTGTGGGTGGTCGATACCACCGAGCATTTCGGCGAGTACGTGCCCTACCGCGATTACGACCCGCGCCCCGTGGTCGGCCCGCAAGGCCTGATCGCCGTCGCCTGGCATCGCTCCTATGAGCAATATGCCGGCACGCAGATGCAGCACAGGTTCGAGCGCTTCGCCAAGCGCATCATGACCGAGCGCGATTATTCCGCTTGGCTCGCGGTGCGCGCGGTCGGCGAGGCGGTGACGCGCGGGGGCAAATCCGACATCGCAAGCATCCGCGCTTATCTCGTCTCCGATCAATTCACCGTCGCCGGCTTCAAGGGTGAGGGGCTTTCGTTCCGCACCTGGGACCGCCAGCTCCGCCAGCCGATGCTGATCACCGGCGCCCGGTCGCTCGTCTCCATGTCGCCACAGGAAGGCTTCCTGCACCCGAAATTCCTGACCGACACGCTCGGCTACGACGAGCCTGAGACCAAGTGGTTCACCAAGGACGGCAAATACGTCTTTGTGGCGCTAGGACCTGGCAACCGCGTCGCGGTGATCGATCCCAAGACCTATGAGGTCAAGCAATACATCCTGGTAGGGCAGCGCCCTTGGCATCTCGAGCTTTCTTCCGATCAGTCGAAGCTTTACGTCGCCAAGGGGCTCACCAACGACATGACGGTCATCGATGTGGCGAGCCTCAAGGCCGAGAAGTCGGTGCCGGTCGGGCGGCTGCCCTGGGGTGTTGCCGTCGTTAAATAAAGACGCGTGCCGCGCGGGGGGGAAGGGCTCCCGGTCTCGCAAAGTCATGGCTTCTTACGACAGAAGGGCCGGGATCGCGCGATCCCGGCCCTTTGTCTTGGCTCCCTTACGGGCGCTACTGCATGTCCTTTACAGTCGCTTCGTCGGCCTGGACGAGACCGGCCGAGCAGGCCTTGTTGAACTCGTCGGCGTCTACCGCACCATCCTTGTTCGAAATCGACCATGGTGAAGTTCAGCACGACGGGCACGTCGGCGCCGCTGGCGATAGCATCGCCGCCTGGCGAGGCCATGTGCCAGGCCGCAGCGCATTTTTCCTTGGGGACAACGACATTCGCCGCGAGCGCGGCGCTGGCGACGAGGCTCACGCTGGTGAGCGCCATCAAATATGTCACGGTGGAAAGTTTCATCCTGGGGCCTCCTTGGTGTTCCAGAGTCTGATCATGCAGATTGGAAAGTCTCAGGCACGTCAGGCAAAACGGTCGCGAGGCGATTCGATCCTTTTGTTGTGGGGGCCTTTCTCGTCAGGCGACCCGCAGGGTAAGGTCGTATGCCTGCCCTTTAGGCAGGGCAAGGCGGCATATTTTCTTTAACGGCTATTTCCCCAAGAACGTTCAGACAATTTGTGAAAATGACGAGATGATGACGGAGGGACGGGAAACAAGTCCGAAGGCTAGAGGGTGCAGCCCCTGAGCCGCACCCTCAAACCCCCGACGGCGATGCCTGGATCGCAAAAGCCGCGGCCCGTGGGAAGGAGACGACATAAGAGCTACGTCTTCGCCGGCGAGATCAATCTGTCCGAAGCTTATCCGGGCGACCTCGTGAGGCATCGCCTGGATAGGACGGCTCAAGGCTAGTGCCTTCGCGCCCCTGCCGTCTCTAGCCAGCCTCCCAATTGTGGTCGGGAAAGTTTGGCAATCGTATTGCCACGCTTGCCATTGCGTTTTCGCCCCTTCAGGCATGCACTGCAATGGTCCGGCAAGTCCCGGGTCAGCCAACCCTCCCAAGAACAAAAGATCGGGAGGAGAGAGACGAAAGACCGAGGATGTTCTAAGGAAAGAGGAACTCGGCTTGCATTGGGGTAGCGCCAAGTCCGCACGCGGTCGTGCGGGGCTTTGGCGCTGTGGAGACTTGAAATTCGTGCTGCAAAAACTTTGGTATGACCGGCCCGTCCGAACGCAACTTCTCGTAGCCATCGGAGCGATTAATCTTCTTGCCGTGATCGTCGCCGGCGCCGTGTCAATTCTGAATACGCGCACCGCAACCAGGGTCGAGATCGAAGCCTCTCTCGAAGTGGCGCAGCGTTTCGTCGAAGCGACCATCAAAGATCTGAGCGCGCAGGGGAAGATTGACCAGCTCAACGAGGAACTGCCGCTTCAGCTCAAGCATCTCCGCCATGTGCGCATCATGTTTATGGACGAGATCGGTCAACTCACCTTCGTGTCGCCGTGGTCGGCACAAGGGGAGGGGGCAGGCATCGAGCCCTACGTGCCGGCGTGGTTCGCGAGCCTCGTCAGGCCACAGCTCGTGGGCCGCGCCGTCCGCGTCGTCACGGTGGAGGGCGCGAGCCCTGTGGTCATCGTCGGCGAGCCGGCCGACGAGATCGCCGAGGCCTGGCAAGATTTCTCCTCGCTTGCCGTCGTCTTGCTCTCGCTCAATGTCATCGTGCTCGCCGTCCTCTACGTCGTGCTCGGCCGCGTGCTCGATCCGCTCGCCTCTCTCTCCAAGGGCATGCTCAATCTCGAGGACGGGCACTACGCGACGCGTCTCTCGAGGCCGAAGGTCAAGGAGCTTGCCGTCATCACCGAACGCTTCAACATGCTTGCTGGCGCGCTCGACACGGCGCGCGAGGAGAACGCCCGCCTCTATCGCCAGCTCATCACCGTGCAGGAGGAGGAGCGACGCGCGATCGCCAACGAGCTCCACGACGAGGCAGGCCCTTGCCTGTTCGGCATCACCGCCAATGCCTCATCGATTCAAAATCTCGCAGAGCAGCTCCCCGACAACCGCACCAGGGAGATCTCGCGTCGCGTCGGCGAGATTCTCTCGATCGCCGAGCGTCTCAAGCTGTTGAACCGCGCCCTGCTCAAGAAGCTGCGGCCGGGTCCCTTGGGTCGCGTCAAGCTCGCCGAGCTTCTCGATGAGCTGATCGTCGGCTTCCAGCGCCGCCATCCCGGCACGCATGTGACGACATCCTTCGGCAATCTCGCCGAGTCCTATGGCGAGGCCATCGACCTGACCCTCTATCGTTGCATCCAGGAAGGCATCACCAACGCCATTTGTCACGGCAAGGCCGAGCATCTCACTGTCGACCTCGCCGAGGAGCCCGCGCCGCGCAGGTCCGGCAAGCGCTCCGCCGCCAAGCTTTGCTTGTGCATTGGCGATGACGGCAAGGGAATCGCGCCCGCGACACCCAAGGGCTTCGGCCTCTCCACCATGACCGAGCGTGTGCGCTCCCTCGGCGGGTCTTGCACTATTGAGAGCGCGCCATCGAAGGGGACCATGATTCACGTCGAGATTCCGGTGCAACGCACGAGCGCCGACAAGCCAAGAGTGCCAGAGCTGGTTGGAGAGATGTCATGACCCGCGTGCTTGTCATCGACGATCATCCAATCGTGCTGCAAGGCTGCCGGCAGCTGCTCGAGGATGCCGGCGTCGAGCAGATCGTCCAGGCGCAGAGTCTCGCCGACGGCTTCCGTCTTTATCGTACGCAGAAACCCGACGTGATCATCGTCGATCTCGCCATGCGCACCGGAGCGCTCGGCGGACTCTCCTTCATCAGGAGGCTCCGCCTGCACGATGCCAAGACCCCGATCCTCGTCTTCACCATGCACTCGGACCCCGTGATCGTGAGCCGCGCGCTCGAGGTGGGCGCTACCGGCTATGTGCTCAAGGACACCTCTCCCGACGAGGTGGTGAAGGCCTTCCAGCGAGTCCGCGAGAACAGGCCCTATCTCAGCCATGATCTCGCTTCCGAGGTCGCCTTCATGGAGGCGAGGGGGACGACCAATCCCTTGCGGCGCATGACGGTGCGCGAGCTGCAGACGCTCGCTCTCGTCGCCGAGGGCAAGCCTTACGGCGTCATCGCCCAGCATCTGCATGTGAGCTACAAGACGGTGGCCAACACCTGCACGCAGTTGAAGGCGAAGCTCGGCGTGCGGACGCTTCCCGAATTGATGCGCATCGCCATCCAGCACCTTCCCTCGGCGAGTGCCAAGGCGCCCCGCGAGTGGTCGTAAGCAGCGCCGCATCGATCGCGTGAAATGCATCGTGCTCGCACGCCGAGGTCGATTCGGATTTCGCCGAAGCGTTTCTCGATGAGTTAACAGCGCGGATGAGCCCGCAGGTGCGCCGCACACAAATCACGGAACATTTCGCTTGACACTATAGTCTGCCGGGCGCGCGTTCTTGATGCAGTGCAGCAAACGCAATTCGCGTTTGGTACATTTTATTGCCGCGAGCACTTTTCACTTGCAAACCCATTACATTTGGCAATTATGAGCCTGCAGCGTAGCAAGGGGTGGGATGCTGGTTGGCATCGATAAATCGATATCGCCCGCGTCGAACTCCAAGTTAGGCTGCAATTCCTCGTGAGGTGTCACCGCGTGATGTGTTCATCGGAGGACCCGCCGCCAGGAGCGGGCGCGAGGCGGTTTTTTTTGCTTCTGCGCATTCGGGACACCCTCCCATATCCACAGTGACAACTGCAAAACGCAAGGGCTCGGTGCTCTTTTGGCACATTCGCGCCTAGGGAGAAACGTACCCCCTGCATATTAGAGAAGAGCTCAGCTTTCGTTCGGTGAACTGAGTAGCTAGGGAGAGGAGAAAGACATGAAAATGAAGTTTGGTGTTCTGGCTGGCGCCATCGTCGCGGTGACGATGGGTCTGTCCGGCCAGGCGATGGCAGGCTCCGATGAGGAGCAGCTTGCCAGAATGAAGGATCCCGACCAGTGGCCTGCGCCTGGTCGCGATTTTGGTCTCACGCGTCATAGCGCGCTGGCCGACATCAACACGAAGAACGTCAGCAAGTTGCAGATGATTTGGCTCCAGGGCACCAACGCCCTCCGTGGCCATGAGGGTCAGCCCCTCGTGATCAAGGACGTTGGCGGCAAGCCCGTGCTGTTCATGGTCTCCGGCTGCCCCGCCATGTCGAACTGCAACGTGGTCCAGGCTCTGGACCTTACCGACCCTGACCACCCCAAGCAGATCTGGAACTACGTGAAGAAGACTGATCGTGACGAGTCCGCTGTTCCGCGGGCTTGCTGCGACACCGTCAATCGCGGTGGTTCCTATGCCGACGGCAAGTTCGTGTACGGCACGCTCGACGGCTTCCTGATTGCCCTTGACGGCCAGACCGGCAAGGAAGTCTGGGTCGTGAAGCATGCCTTCCCTGAGCATGGCGAGACCATCACCCCCGCTCCATTGATCGCCGCCGACCTGGTGATCGAAGGCTTCGGTGGCGATGAGTTCGCGGCTCGCGGGCGCGTCGTTGCCTACAACCTCAAGGATGGCTCGGTTGCTTGGACCTGCCACAGCACTGGTTCCGACAAGGACGTGTGCCTGACGGCCGATACCAACAAGGCTCATCCTGAGTACGGCACTGCCGGTTCAGACCTGGGTATCAAGACCTTCCCGGGCGAGGACTACAAGATCGGCGGTGGCGCGGCTTGGGGCTGGTACAGCTACGATCCGGACCTGAAGCTGGTCTACTACTCGACCGGTAACCCCGGCCTGTGGAGCCCGTCCTATCGTTGCCCGGACAAGAGCCATGAGGAGTGCAACGCCGGTGCTTTCGACAACAAGTGGTCGATGACTATCTTCGCCCGCAAGGTCGACAGCGGTGAGGCAGTCTTCGCCTATCAGATGACCCCGTTTGATCAGTGGGACTATGACGGCATCAACGAGAACATGCTCACTGACATGGACGTCGATGGGAAGAAGGTGAAAGCCCTGACCCACTTCGACCGTAACGGCTTTGCCTACGTGCTCGATCGTACCGACGGCACTCTGCTCCGCGCCACGAAATACGTGACGACGGACTGGGCCGAGAAGGTCGACATGAAGACTGGCCGTCCGGTCAAGGTGCGCGACCATTCTCCGCTTGAGGTTGGCCGCAATGTGGAAGCATGCCCGTCTGCCATGGGCGGCAAGGACCAGCAGCCTGGTTCAGTCGATCCCAAGGAGCCGAACATCTTCTACATGCCCACCAACAACTGGTGCATGGAGCTGGAGCCCCAGGAGCGCACGCACACGAACCAGGGCACGGTCTACGTGTTCGCGAACGTGTACATGTATCCTGAGAAGCCCGGCACGACTGGAAAGATCAAGAAGTACGATGTTCTTTCCGGCAAGACGGTGTGGGAGATCCCGGATCCTTATCCGAACTGGGGCGGCACCATGGTTACCGACGGCGGCCTGATGTTCTATGGCTCGCTCGGTGGTGACTTCCGCGCGGTCGACCGGAGTTCCGGTAAGATCCTGTGGAGCCGCAAGCTCGGTTCCGGCATCATCGGCAACCCGATCACCTACAAGTTGGGTGGCAAGCAGTATGTCGGTGTCTATTCAGGCATCGGCGGCTGGATCGGCCTGCCTGTGACTGCTGGTCTCGACCTCGACGACAAGTTCGGCGCTATCGGCGCCACGGCCATGACCAAGGCCGCCGGCCTGAGCTTCATTCCGCAGGGTGGCGAGCTGAATACCTTCCGCGTCATGGAGTAGGTGTGACCTTACAGGAAGATTAAAAGGCGCCCGGTACCCTTGTGGTACCGGGCGCTTTTGCCTTATCTAATGGGTAGATCGCGCAAGTTCTGGGCCCCCTGACCCCTATCGCGCTCCCCAAGAATCAACCCGAGAAACGCCCGTGTCCCCCATGACCCCACGCATCGCCACACTCTTATTGTGTCTGGCTGGCTTCAGCTTCGCCGCTCTTCCGGCGATGGCCGCCAAGGACGTCAAGCGCGACCTCAGCAAGGACTTCGATGATCTGACGCCGAGCGAGCAGATCGCGATCCGCGCCGCCGCCAAGGCTGCCTACAAACAAAAGAAGCTGAAGGAGCTGAAGGTCTGCGCCGACCCCGGCAACATGCCGCTCTCAAACATCAAGAGTGAGGGATTCCAGAACAAGATGGCCGAGGTGCTCGGCGAGGCGATGGGCGCGCAGGTGAGCTTCAACTGGCGCCCCTTCATCGAGCGCGGGCTGACGCGGCAGACCTTCGATCAGGACATGTGCGACGTGCTGTTCGACATGCCGGCCAATTACGGGCCGATGCTGACGACGTTCCCGATCTACAAGACCCCCTACGTGCTGGTGTACCGCAATGACAAGGGCCTCGAGCTCACCGGCCTCGACGATCCGAAACTCAAGGATCTGAAGATCGGCGTGTTCCAGACCTCGGCGCTGCGCGCCGCGCTCGCCAAGCGTGGGATCGTGGACAATATCACGCTCCAGGTGCCGACCCACGACGGCGATCTCGTGCCGGAGCACCAGCCCTGGCACGTGGTTCAGGATGTCACGGACGGCAAGCTCGACGTCGCCGGCGTGTTCGGCCCCTTCGCCGGTTGGCGCGTGAGCCAGAAGCACGAGCCGCTCACCATCCTTCCGGTCAATCTTCAGGACGACACGGTGCCGCTCGAGTTCGATCTCGCCATCGGCGTGCGCAAGACCGACGCCTTCCTCAAATACATGCTGGAATTCGCGCTCGACGATAAGAAGGACGAGATCGAGAAGATCCTGAGGGACTACGGCGTTCCGCTCGTCCAGTGCTCCAAATGCCTCGTTCAGGGCGACCTTCCGGCCCACGGCAGCTACATCGCCGTCAACCAGCAAGACTTCAAGCCGCGTCCCGACCTCGCCTCTCCCGATCAGGTCGTGACCGAGAAGCGCGTCGCGCAATGGCTGGATGAAGGCGCTGATATCACTCAGGAATTGAGCAATGCGATCAATGCCAACGATCGAGATCGCATCAAGTGGCTGGTTACGGAGAAGGGCGCCGACGTCAACAAGCAGGATAGCCAAGGCTATACGCCGCTGACCAATGCCGCGCGCCAGCGCCAGGATCAAACGGCCAAGCTCCTGATCGACCTCAAGGCCGACCCAAACCTTGCCGACGGCAATGACATGACGCCGCTCGTCACCGCGGTGATGCGCGATAGTGTGCCGACGATCAAAGTGCTGCTCGATGCCGGCGCCAAGGTCGAGGAACTGGGCCCGCAGGGCTTCCGGCCGCTCGCACTTGCCATCGGCGAGAGCAAATATGAGTCGGCTAAGGCTCTGATGGATGCCGGCGCCGACGTCAATGTGCCCTCAGGCTCCGAGGCTCTCACGCCGCTGATGATCGCCTCCGCACAGTCAGCGCCCGCCGAGGGCGCGCGCTTCCTGCCAGGTAGCACGCGGCCGATCGACATTGCCAAGAGCCTCATCGACCGCAACGCCGACGTGAATGCCAAGTCGTCGAACGGCATGACCGCGCTGATGATCGCTGCGGCTCATAACAACCCGCCGATGATCGGGCTCTTGATGGAGTTCTGGCGCCGATCCCGATGCCAAGAACAATCAGGGGCAGACCGCGAGCGAGGTTGCGCAGATCAACGGCAATCTTGAAGCGGCCCAGGCGATCAAGGTGCTCGCCACGGCCAAGGCGGCCGCCGCCGCGCCGGCCGGCGAGCCCAAGAGCACGAGCCAGTAATGCTCTCGCCCCTCGCTCATGTGTTGAGACTTGCAGGAGCCACGGCCATTGCCGTGGCTTTTTGCTGTGCGCTTGCCACGGTCGCACCCGCCAAGGATTTCACCGAGACCGACGTGAAGCAGGCCGTCGATCAGGTGATCGCCGAGCGCTCGAAGGACGGCGCCTTCGTGTTCCACGATCCCAAGCTCGACGCCGACCTCGATCTCGTGTTCGAGCAGGTCAAGGTCGTGCGCGGGATGGAGGGCTATGGCTGGTTCGCCAATGTGATCTTCCACGACAAGGATGAGCCGAAGAAGCAATACGCCATCGATTTCTGGTTCAAGCCGGAAGAGAGCGGCCTCAAGCTGATGGACATCAGGGTGCAGAAGGGCCCCAAGCAGGACGGCGACAACTGGATCATGGTCACCCGCTTGCCCGTGGCCTGGTGGTGGCTTCCCGTCCAGGAGCATCCCGGCGACATGGAGGTCACTCGCGCTTGGCAGGTGATGAGCGCGATCCATTCTTACATCGCCACCAATAAGGACGCCGATGGGCATCTCGATATCAAGGACGACAAAACGGGCGAGACCCTTCCGCTCGACTTCGTCGAGATCCACCAGCCGGTGCGTCACCTTAAGAAGGACGGCGAATATTTCGTGTGCACCGACTTCCGCAAGCCGGGCAGCAAGGACGAATATTACGACATCGATTTCTGGGTGAATCAGAAGGGCGGGAAGCTTAACGTCGATAACGTCAAGATTTACAAGGTGCCGGTGCTGGAGGATGGCATTTGGACGCAAGTCCCGCGCTATACGTTCGAGGGCATGGATTTTGACGTGACCAATTGATCTGCTGGCTTGACCCACGGCAAAATGCCGCATCGAAGTCAGCCCGCTATCGCGAGGTGCGCTTTATGGATTATGAGAGGTGCGGGGGCTTAAGCCTTTGAGACGGCTACCGTAAATGGGGGATTTCCCAACGCAGTTTTCCATGGCAAAAAACGGCGCGCGAATAATGCGCTGAATTTTCAGCTTGTGCCTGAGAGGGGCTCTTTGGCGGCCCCAAATCCGACAGGTTCGAACAAAAACCGTAACTAGGGTGAGGAAACAGAACTGTGCGCAAATTCATCACTGGAGTTTTCGTGGTCGCGTTCATCGGGGTCCTTGGTGCCGTTGCGTGGAAGGCTTCCGCGACCGAAGAACCGGTCAAGAAGACCGAGGAAAAAGGCACGGTCGAGGAGTGCTGCAAGGCGGGCGATGCCACGCCGCCGACTGAATTGGTGGAAAAGGTTCCGCCGGGAGGATTGCACAGTCCCTATCAGGACTACGCCAAGCTTGCGAAGGAAGAGGAGCTCGTCAAAAAGTTCCGGCTGCCCGGATGCAACGAGTGTCATGGCGGCACTGGCGGCGGCGGCTTCTGCCCGGCCCTCACTCAAGGCGTCTGGTTCTGGGGCAATACCGACGACGTGCTTTTCAGGCTGGCGACGCTCGGCTCCGCTGAACTGGAGAAGCGCGGCTTCGTGCGTTATCAATATGGCACCGTGCATGCGCCGATGCCGCCGATGGGCTTCAGCGTCAAGACCTCCGACGATCTTTGGAAGATCATCGCCTTCATTCGTTCGATCAATCCTCCTGGGTCCAATCCTCCGGAAAAAGTGATCCCCGGGAGGATGGCCGAGGAGAAGAAGTAGCCGCTTCCGAGCACGTTTCTCTGCTTGAGGCCAACAGGCTTGACGGCCCGCGACGCGACCTGGCGGCGCGGGCCTAAGCCGTTGCCAGGGCTAGCCGTCGCCAGGGGTCGTCTTGACGACTTTTGTGGGTTTCCCAATGCCGTTTTCCGTGGCAAAAACCGGCTGGAGGCTCACAAGCTTGGGCTTTCTGAAGGTGCCTAAAGCAGGTTCTCGCCGACCTCATTCCGAAGGTTCAAACCAAAACGGCAACTAGGGTAAGGAAACGAACTGTGCGCAAACTCACCACTTCACTTTTGGCTGTAGCGTCTATTGCGGGCATGGGCGCGTTCGCGTGGAAAGCCTGTGCGACTGATGAGCCGGCGAAGCAGACCGAGGACAAATCGTCCGCAGGCACGCCGGCCACCGACACGGGCGCCGCGCCCGCAGGCGGCGATGCGACCGCTGCCGGCGGGGCGTGCTGCAAGGCGGGCGACACGACCCCTCCGCTCGATCTCGTCAAGAACACGCCCAAAGGCGGTCTGCACAATCCCTATAACGGCAAATGGGCCGATGTCGGCGAGGAGGGACACAAGAAGTTCCTCTCCTTCGGTTGCAATGGTTGCCATGGCGGCGGCGGCGGCGGCGGCATGTGCCCGCCGCTGACCAACGATACCTGGGTTTACGGCCCCGATGACGACACCCTGTTCCGCTTAGTTTCGCTCGGCAGCGACGAACTGAAGAAGCAGGGCTATACGCGCCACGGCCAGGAGACGGTCGTCGGCCCCATGCCCGCCTTCGGCGGTATCATCAAGACCTCTGACGACCTGTGGAAGGTCATCGCGTGGGTTCGCACAGTGAATCCGAGTTCCCAGGCCAAGGTCGACAAGCCGGTGCAGTAAGGCGGGTCATTACCGCAATTTAATTGTCGTCGCGGGCCGCCAAGCTGGTGTTCAGCTTGGCGGCTTCCTATTTGCAAAGAGGTGGCACAAAAGATTGCCACTCGTGGCAATGGAGCGGTGTCAATCGCTTGAATTCTTGGGAAAATCTGGACGCTGAAAGCTGGCAGTTCGGTTGCCATATTGTGCAGTGCGCATTGCCATTCGGCGTCTTCTCTGGAAGATAGGCGGCCACTTGGCGCGCGGCCCCTGAGCGCGCAAGCGCACCGCCCCGTTCTCTCATCCCGCTCGTCAAGCGTCATGGAGCAAAGCGTAGCCATATGGTGAGTTTTTCAGTCGCTGGTCCAAAGCGCGTTCTGGCCGCCTTTGCCCTGCTTGCCCTCTTCGCCTATGTGACGCCGGCCTCTCCGGCACGGGCGGCCGATCAACCCGCTCCGGCAGCGCCAACTGCGCAAGCGGCGAGTCCGGCCGCAGGCGCGCAAGGCGCCGGGCCTGCCGAGCCGCCCTCCGAGACCCCATCCGGCGAGGTGCCGATCAAGGCGACGGTGCCGATCGTCTATCTCGGCAAAGCCTACGAGGAGCCGCTACCGCTCTCCTACGCCGAGAAGCCGATTTTCGATAAGGGCATTCAGGGCGCGCGGCTGATCATCAAGGAAGCCAACCAGGCGGGCCGCTTCGTCGGCTACGCCTTCGAGCTGGTCGAGGCGATCGTGCCTGCGAATGCCGATGTGGTGGCCAAGGCGAAAGAGATCCTGTCCAAGGGCAACGCCTTCATCATCGCGGATCTCGAAGCAAAGGACCTCGTCGCCGTCGCCGATCTGCCTGAGGCGCAGAACTCGATCATCGTCAATATCCGCGCGAACGACGAGGCGCTCCGCCAGGAGCTCTGCCGCTCCAACGTGTTCCACATCATCCCGGATTGGGCGATGCGCGCTGACGCGCTCGGCCAGTATCTCATCTGGAAGAAATGGCCGCGCTGGTTCATCCTTCGCGGCAACACCCCGGCCGACCAGGATTACCTCGCGCAAGTTAAGCGAACGGCCGCACGCTTCGGCGCCAAGATCGTGGGCGAGAAGGTCTATGACCTGCCGCCCGGCGCGCGCAACACCGATAGCGGCTATCAGCAGGTGCAGTCGCAGATCCCGATGGAAATGCAGGCCGCGCCCGAGCACGACGTGGTGTGGGTCATCAACAGCGACGAAGGCTTTGGCGACTATGTCGCCTATCGCACCTACCTGCCGCGCCCGGTGGTGGGGACGCAAGGTCTACAGGCGATCGCCTGGGACTCGTCCTATACCGAATACGGCGCCATGCATTTCCAGAACGGGCTGCCCAAGCTCGCCAAGCGCCGTCCGGTCGAGCGCGACTATACGGCTTGGCTCGGGGGCAGGGCCTTGACCGACGGCATCATGCGCTCGGGCAAGACGACGCCGCCCGAAGTGAAGGCCTATCTCCTCTCAGATGCTTTCAAGCTCGAGGGCTTCAAGGGTCAGGCGATGAGCTTCCGCACCTGGGACCATCAGCTGCGACAGCCGATCATCCTCGGCGGGGGCACGCGCGTTCCCGTCTCCGTCTCACCGCAGGAGGGCTTCCTGCACGAGACCAACCTCACCGACACGCTCGGCTTCGACAAGCCCGAGACCAAGTGCAAGTTTCCTAACCAGTGATCAAAGGTAAATCCATGACCCGCATCATGCTCGGCGCGGCCTGCGCCACGGCGGCGCTTCTCGCTCTCTCCGCTCCCGCCTTCGCCATGACCATCTTCGTGTCGAACGAGAAGGACAACACCATCACCGTCGTCAATGGCGAGACGCTCGAGGTCATCAAGACCATCAAGGTGTCGCGGCGTCCGCGCGGCGTCATGCTGAGCCCCGACAACAAGGAGCTGTTCGTGGCGGCAGGCGACGGCGACATCATGGACGTGATCGACACCAAGACGCTGGAGAAGAGCCGCGAGCTCGAATCCGGTCCCGATCCCGAGCTGATGGCTATCGATCCCGACGGCAAGAAGATCTACATCGCCAACGAGGACGACAGCCTCGTCACCATCATGGACATCAAGACCGGAGACGTGCTGGGCGAGGTGCCGGTCGGCGTCGAGCCTGAAGGCATGACCGTGAGCCCCGACAACAAATATACCGTCGCCACCTCCGAATCGACGAGCATGGCGCACGTCATCGACAACGAGAAGATGAAGCTGATCGCCAACGTCTTGGTCGACTCGCGCCCGCGCGAGGCGAAGTTCACGCAAGACGGCAAGGAGCTGTGGGTGTCGTCCGAGGTCGGCGGCACGATCTCGATCATCGATCCCGCGACGTGGAAGGTGGTCAAGAAGATCACTTTCGAGGTGCCGGGCGTCAGGCCCGAGCAGCTTCAGCCCGTCGGCATCGACTTCACCAAGGACGGCAAATCGGCTTTCGTGGCGCTCGGGCCCTCCAACCGCGTCGCCGTCATCGACACCGCGACCAAGGAGGTCAAGAACTACATCCTGGTCGGTCAGCGTCCCTGGCACGGCGAGATGGGCCCCGACGGCAAGAAGTATTATGTCGCCAACGGGCTCACCAACGATCTCACCGTGATCGACGTCGAGTCGCAGAAGCCCGAGAAATCGGTGCCGGTGGGGCGGTTGCCCTGGGGCGTCGCCATCATGCCGTAGAGCTGGCTCGTCAGGCGCGCACGCGCTTGCTGACGCTTTTCACGAAGGCCTCTGAGGCGAGGATCGCGCCGAGCGAGATCGCGACCGAAAGCAGCGTCAGCTTGAGCGCGCCTACGTCGCCCCCCGGAATCTGCGTGAACGTATAGATCAGCGTCGGCAGCGTCTGCGTCTCTCCCGGGATGTTGGAGACGAAGGTGATCGTGGCGCCGAACTCTCCCATGGCGCGGGCGAAGCAGAGGATGGCGCCGGCGACGATCCCGGGCAGGATCAAGGGGAGCGTGACGGTCAGGAATACGAAGATGCGGCTCGCGCCGAGCGTTGCCGCCGCCTGCTCGAGCTTCACGTCGACGCCTTCGACCGAGAGCAGGATCGAGCGCACCATCAGCGGGAAGCCCATGATGGCGCAGGCGAGCGCAGCCCCCGTCCAGCGAAAGGCGAGCACAATCCCGAAATTGTCGGCGAGGAAGGCCCCAAGCGGCCCCTTCTTGCCGAACAAGAGCAGCAGCACATAGCCCGTCACCACCGGCGGCAGGATCAGGGGCAAGAGAACGAGCCCGTTCAACAAGCCGCGCCCATAGAACCTTCCGCGCGCCAGGATCATGGCGATGAGAACGCCGAAGGGAAGGCTGGCCACGGTGGCGAGGGTCGCGACGCGAAGCGAGAGCTTCACGGCGGTCAGCTCTTCTGGTGTCAGCGTCAGCACGAAGGGCAAGTCCTATCGGTCAGGGGCGCCATCTCCACCAAGTCATGTCATTGCCCGGCTTGACCGGGCAATCCAGTAAACTGGGCATCGGTTCTTTTTAGACGGCGGTAATTACTGGATTCCCGCTTTCGCGGGAATGGCACCTCAATAGCTCAGTAGGATCTTGAAGCCCTGGTCTTTGAACACGCTCTGCGTCGCCGAGGATTTCAGATAGGCGAGGAGCGCCGGCGCGTCCGCGTTGGTCGAGGACGCCATGATGGCGATCGGATAGATGATCGGCGGGTGCGTGCCCTCGGGGAAAATATCGATCACCTTCACGTTGGGATCAGACTTAGCGTCGGTCGCGTAGACGATGCCGAGCGGCGCCTCTCCGCGCGAGACGAGTTGAAGCGCCGCGCGCACATTGTCGGCCTGTGCGATCTTGTCCTTGACCTGATCCCACACGCCGAGCTTGGTGAGCGCCGCCTTGCCGTACTTGCCGGCCGGCACCGAGTCGGTATTGGCCATGGCGAGGTGCCCGTCGCCGAGCAGGCTAGCGAGTGGGAAACCTTCCGCGATCTTGGTCTCGATCTTGGAATCCTTCGGCGCAATCAACACCAGCGTGTTGCCGAGCAGGTCGAAGCGCGTGTCGGGTTTGATCAGCTTCTTGTCGGCCAGATAGTTCATCCAGTCCTCGTCGGCCGGGATGAAGATATCGGCCGGCGCGCCTTGCTCGATCTGCTTGGCGAGCGCGGATGAGGCCGCATAGGACGCCACGACCTGCTTGCCGCTGTCCTTGGTCCAGCCTGCATCGGCAGCGTCGAGCGCGTCTTTCAGGCTCGCGGCGGCGAAGACGACCGGACCCTTGTCGTCGGCATGGGTGAGGGAGGGAAGGAGGGAGAGGCCGATCGCCGCGAACGCGGCGAGGCGAAGCAGAGTGCGTCTTGTCGTGTCGAGCAGCATCGCAGGTCCCCGTCTTATATCGGCTGTGATACAGCTCGCATCTTAAGCGGGTGCTACGTGCCTTGGAAGCTCGTTTCTGGCGTGGCTCCGGGCTTTTTGCCGTGCTCTTTCAGATGAAGGATAGCCTTCCTGACTGGAGGGTCGAGCCCATCGCCCCCGGCGTCGACATAGGCGTAGATCGCCGCCAGCATCCTGGGGTCCCAGAACTTCTTGATGTGATTGGCGATGCCCGGCACGACCTCGTCGGCGCGCTGCGCCTCGAAGAACTTGCCGATCTGGTTCGCCATATAGACGAGGCGGTCAGGCTGCATGGAGAGTGTTACTCCGCCGCGACCAGCGGCTCGGCGATGCGCCGCGCCTGACGCGACAGCTCCTCATATTCCTCCTGCCACTCCGAGGGCCCGTTGGACGGCATCACCTCGACCGCTGTCACCTTGTATTCGGGGCAGTTGGTGGCCCAGTCGGAGAACTCCGTCGTCACCACGTTCACCTGCGTGTCGGGATGGTGGAAGGTGGTGTAGACGACGCCCGGCGCCACGCGCTCGGTGATCAGGGCGCGCAAGCTGGTTTCGCCGGCGCGGCTCGCCAGCTTCACCCAATCGCCGTCGCGGATGCCGCGATTCTCGGCGTCGTGCGGATGGATCTCGAGCCGATCCTCCTCGTGCCACACGACGTTGGCGGTACGCCTCGTCTGCGCGCCGACATTGTACTGCGAGAGGATGCGTCCGGTGGTCAGCAGCAGCGGGTAGCGTGGGCCGGTCTTCTCGTCGGTCGCCACATATTCGGTGATGACGAACTTGCCCTTGCCGCGCACGAAGCCGTTGATGTGCATGATCGGCGTGCCTTCCGGCGCCTTCTCGTTGCACGGCCACTGCACCGAGCCGAGCTCGTCCAGCTTCTTGTAGGAGACGCCGGCGAAGGTCGGCGTCAGCCGCGCGATCTCGTCCATGATCTCCGACGGATGGTTGTAGTGCATCGGATAGCCGAGCGCGTCGGAAAGCAGCTCGGTGATCTGCCAGTCCTCGTAGCCGTTGAGCGGCGCCATGACCTTGCGCACCATCTGGATGCGGCGCTCGGCATTGGTGAAGGTGCCGTTCTTTTCGAGGAACGTGGAGCCCGGCAGGAAGACATGGGCGTAGTTCGCGGTCTCGACCAGGAACAGGTCCTGCACCACGACGCATTCCATGGCGGCGAGGCCCGCCGCCATATGCTGCGTGTTCGGGTCTGACTGGAGGATGTCCTCGCCCTGGATGTAGATGCCCTTGAACGAGCCGTCGAGCGCTGCGTCGATCATGTTGGGAATGCGCAAGCCCGGCTCTGAATCGAGGGGGCGGCCCCACAGCGTCTCGAACATCTCCCGGGTCGCATCCTCGGAGATGTGGCGGTAGCCGGACACCTCGTGCGGGAACGATCCCATATCGCAAGAGCCTTGAACATTGTTCTGCCCACGAAGTGGGTTCACGCCGACGCCGCGCCGGCCGATATTGCCGGTCGCCATCGCGAGATTGGCGATCGCCATCACCGTGGTCGAGCCTTGGCTGTGCTCGGTGACGCCGAGCCCGTAATAGATGGCGCCGTTACCGCCCTTCGCATAGAGCCGCGCAGCGCAGCGGATGAGGTCCGCAGGCACGCCGGAGATCTTCTCCACGGCCTCGGGGCTATGGCGCACGTCAGAGACGAAGCTCGCCCAATCCTGGAACTCGTCCCAATCGCAGCGCTCGCGCACGAAGGCCTCGTTGTAGAGCCCTTCGGTCACGACCACATGCGCCAGCGCAGTGACGACCGCAACATTGGTGCCGGGCTTAAGCGGGAGATGATAGTCGGCCTCGATGTGCGGCGTGCGCACGAGGTCGATGCGGCGTGGATCGAGCACGATCAGTTTGGCGCCCTCGCGCAAGCGCTTCTTCATGCGCGAGGCGAACACCGGGTGGCCGTCGGTCGGGTTGGCGCCGATCACCATGATCACGTCCGACTCTTCGACCGAGTCGAAATCCTGTGTTCCGGCCGAGGTGCCGAAGGCGGTCTTGAGCCCATAGCCGGTCGGCGAATGGCAGACGCGCGCGCAAGTGTCGACGTTGTTGTTGCCGAAGGCCGCGCGGATCAGCTTCTGCACCAGGAAGGTCTCCTCGTTGGTGCAGCGCGAGGAGGTGATGCCGCCGACGGAGCCCTTGCCGTATTTCGCCTGGATGCGCTTGAACTCTGACGCCGCGTAGCCGATCGCCTCTTCCCACGACACTTCGCGCCATGGATCGGTGATCTTGGCGCGGATCATCGGCTTCAGGATGCGGTCCTTGTGCGTGGCGTAGCCGTAGGCGAAGCGGCCCTTGACGCAGGAATGACCGCGATTGGCCTTGCCGTCCTTCCACGGCACCATGCGCACGAGCTCATCGCCGCGCAGTTCGGCCTTGAAGGCGCAGCCGACGCCGCAATAGGCGCAAGTGGTGATCAGCGTATGCTCGGGCGTGCCGATCTCGATCACGCTCTTCTCGTTCAGCGTAGCGGTCGGGCAGGCCTGCACGCAGGCGCCGCACGATACGCATTCCGAATCGAGGAAGGGCTGCTGCTGCGAGGGCGACACGACTGAGCCGAAGCCGCGGCCGGCGATGGTGAGAGCGAAGGTGCCTTGCACCTCCTCGCAGGCGCGTACGCAGCGCGAGCAGACGATGCACTTGGAGGGCTCGAATGTGAAGTAGGGGTTCGACGTGTCGATGCCGGGATTGGGATGGCGCTCGCCGTCATAGCCGTAGCGCACCTCGCGCAGGCCCACGGCCCCGGCCATGTCCTGAAGCTCGCAGTCGCCGGCGGCCGAGCAGGTGAGACAGTCGAGCGGATGCTCGGAGATATAGAGCTCCATCACGCCCTTGCGGAGCCGCTTCAGCCGCTCGGTCTGCGTCTTCACCACCATGCCTTGCGCGACTGGGGTGGTGCACGAGGCCGGCGTGCCGTTGCGGCCTTCGATCTCGACCAGGCAAAGCCGGCACGAGCCGAAGGCTTCGATCATGTCGGTGGCGCATAGCTTGGGGATCTGCGTGCCCCTCTCCATCGCCGCGCGCATGATGGAGGTGCCTTCCGGCACGGTCACCTCTACGCCGTCGATGGTGAGCGTGACCTCCTTCGTGGCCTTGGAGGCCGGGGTCCCGTAATCGATTTCCTGGGTCATCGACATGTCGCGTTCCTTATTCGGCAGCAGCGAGGCGCTTCTTTTCAGCGCCGAAATCCTCGGGGAAATGGGTGAGCGCGCTCATCACGGGGTAGGGGGTGAACCCGCCCAGCGCGCAAAGCGATCCGAACTTCATGGTGTTGCAGAGATCTTCGAGGACGATCAGATTGGCGGCGCGGTCCTCGCCCTTGGTAATCTTGTCCACCAGCTCGACGCCGCGGGCCGAGCCGATGCGGCAAGGCGTGCACTTGCCGCAGGATTCGATGGCGCAGAACTCCATGGCGAAGCGCGCCTGCCTGGCCATGTCGACCGTATCGTCGAACACCACGATGCCGCCATGCCCGATCAGTCCGTCGCGGGCGGCGAACGCCTCGTAATCGAACGGCGTATCGAACAGCTCGCGCGGGAAATAAGCGCCGAGCGGTCCGCCGACCTGTACTGCGCGCACCGGACGTCCAGAGCGCGTGCCGGCGCCGATATCGTCGACCAGCTCACCGAGCGTGATGCCGAACGCCGTCTCGAACAGCCCGCCATGCTTGATATTGCCGGCGAGCTGGATCGGCATGGTGCCGCGCGATTTGCCCATGCCGAAATCGCGGTAGTGGGGGCCGCCTTCGCTCATGATGATCGGCACGCTCGCGAGCGACAGCACGTTGTTGATGACGGTCGGCTTGCCGAACAGGCCGATATGAGCCGGCAGCGGTGGCTTGGCGCGAACCTCGCCGCGCTTTCCTTCGAGGCTCTCGAGCAGCGAGGTTTCCTCGCCGCACACATAGGCGCCGGCGCCGGCGCGCACCTCCATGTCGAAATCGAACTCTGACCCGGCGATGCGGCGGCCGAGCATGCCGCCGTTGCGCGCCTCGCGCACGGCGATCTCCATTGCCTCGATGGCATGGGGATATTCGGAGCGGATATAGACGTAACCCTTGGTCGCTCCGACGGCGACCCCGGCGATGGTCATGCCTTCGATCAGCACGAAGGGGTCGCCTTCCATGATCATGCGGTCGGCGAAGGTGCCCGAATCACCCTCATCGGCGTTGCAGACGATATATTTCTGTTGCGGGGGAGTGTCGGCGACGGTGCGCCATTTGATGCCAGTGGGGAAGCCTGCGCCGCCGCGGCCGCGAAGGCCAGAGGTGACCACCTCCTCGACGATCGCCTTGGGCCCGACCTCGAGCGCCTTCTTCAGCCCGAGATAGCCCTTGTGCCGCTTGTAGTCCTCGAGACTACGCGGATCGACGATGCCGCAGCGGTAGAAGGTGAGCCGCGTCTGCCGCTTGAGCCAGGGAATGTCATCGACGCGGCCGAGCGCAAGCTTGTGCTTGCCGCCGTCGAGCATGCCGGCATCGAGCAGGCCATCGACGTCCTTGATCCGCACCGGGCCATAGCCGATGCGGCCCTCGGGCCGCTCGACCTCGACAAGAGGCTCGAGCCAATAAAGCCCCCGGGAGCCGGTGCGCACGATCTCCACATTGAGCCCGCGTTTCTCGAAGGCCTTGCGGAAGGCGGCCGCGACTTGCTCGGCGCCGACGCAGAGCGCGCCGGAATCTCGGGAGATGAAGATGCGCGCGTTCACGCTTGCGCCTCCTTCAAGAGCTGATCGAGCTTGTGCTCGTCGAGCAGCCCGAACACGTCTCCGTCGAGCATGGCGGCAGGGGAGGAATGGCAAAGCCCGAGGCAATAGACGGGCTCGAGGGTGACGCGGGCGTCAGCCGTGGTGCCGCCCATCTCGACGCCGAGTTTCTCTTCGGCGCGGGAGGCGAGAGCATCGCCGCCTGCGGCCTGACAAGACTCGGCGCGGCAGAGCTTGAGCACGCGCCGTCCCGGCGGCTCCTTGCGGAAGTCGTGATAGAAGGTGACGGTGCCGTGGATCTCGGCGCGGGAGAGATTGAGCGCCTCGGCGATCAGCGGCACGGCCGCTTCCGGCACGCAACCGAAGGTCTCCTGCATTTCGTGCAAGATGGGAAGGACGGCGCCTTCCATGTGCGCCTTAGAGGCAATGATTTCGCCTGCGCGCTCAGTGTTCCAGGGTTCGTAGTGCATGCCCAGCCGCTTTACATAGAGTCGAAAATGAAAACAAAACCGTGTGAAATCAATAAAGCTAGCCAATCGCCCGATCGGGTTTTTCTATGGACCGGCAACGCCGCCGCCCTCGGCTCTCAGGGAGCCCGCACCTCACAGGAAGAGGTAGGCTCGATCGCCGTGTTAAGCAACTAGCGGGCCGTAAATTTCTCTTTATTTACAATTGTCTATCGCCCGATCGGGAAACGAGATCGAGACCGCTTTGGGCGCGATTACGCCGTCGCGGCCTTGCGCCGCTTTGGGCCCGCAACGGTGCTGAGCGGAGCGTCGCCGCCAAGGATTGGCGCCAGCAGCTTGGCCTCGGCGACCAGGGCATTGATCAAGGGCGTCAACGGGTTACGGTGCGGCACCACGAGCCCGATCGAATGAGTGACCACCGGATCGACGATCGGGATCGCGCGCACCTTCTCGGTGAGGCCGAGCACCTCGGCGAGCTTCGCCGGCATCACGCTCGCCCAGCGCCCGGTGCGGACATGGGCGAAGAGAACGACGATCGAATCAGATTCGAGTGTCGGTGCGACATCGGCACCTGCCTGCCTCAACAGGTGCTCGATGATGCGCCGGTTCTGCATGTCGGGGGTGAGCAGGCAGAGCGGCACCTTGCCGACCTCGGCCCAGGTCACTTTGTCGCGATTGCCGAGCGGGCTGTCCGAGGAGGTGAGGAGGCGGTAGTCCTCGCTATAGAGCGGCACGGTCTGCACCCGGCCCAGAGGCTCGTTGTCGAGATAGGTAAGTCCGGCATCCACCTCGAGATTCTCCAGCAGTCCCAAGACCTCGATCGAGTTTCGCGACAGGATGGTGAAGCTCACGTCCGGATGCTTGGCGCGGTAGGGCGTGGTCAGCATCGACACCATGGCCAGAGCGGTGGGGATGGCAGCGATGCGGATATGGCCGGCGAGGCCGCGCTTCAGCGCGTCCACCTCCTGGCGCATGGCGCGCGCGTCGCCGACGATCCGCCGCGCCCAGTCGAGCACGCGCTCGCCTTCGGGGGTGAAGCCCTGGAAGCGGGACCCGCGCTGCACCAGGAGCACGCCGAGCTTGTCCTCGAGCTGCTTGATGCCGGCCGAGAAGGTCGGCTGGCTCACGCCGCAGGCCTCGGCCGCGTGACCGAAATGCCGCTCGCGCGCGAGCGCGATGATGAATTCGAGCTTTTCCAGCATGGCCTATTGTCGCAAGAAGACGCTCCGGGAGCCAGAGGCCTTTCCGTCAACTCGGCGTCATTTGCCTGGAGTTTCTGGTGCTGAGGCACCCATGCCCTCCACGCGGAAGGTTACGTCGACGGTGCCTGCATGCTCGAAGGCGAGGCTCGCGTCGAAGGTCGAGCCCTTCTGCAGGGGCGCCTTGAGGCCCATGAGCATCAAATGATACCCGGCCGGCTCCAACACCACCGTGCTCTTGGCCGGGATGGGGATGCCGTGGGGAACGGGCCGCATCTCCATCTTCCCGTCGAGCATCTGCGTTTGATGGATCTCGGCCTTCTCGGCGACCGGGGTGTTCACCGAAACCAGCCGATCCGCCGTGTCGCCATCATTCTTGATGGTGAGATATCCCACGCCGATGTCGACGCCTTGTGCCGTCGCGCGCGACCAGGCGTTGTCGACCAAGATCGACCCGCTCTTGCCCTGCTCGCCCGACGCCGAATTGGCGGCGAGGAGGAGTGCAGCGAGCGTCAAGGCGTGAAACCGCAGGCGATACATGTCATTCATCCTCGTGCAAGAAGGCCGGAGTTTCCAGCCGCGCGGACCGCAAGGCCGTAGTCCAAGCTTGGCGGTCTATATTCTAATGTGCGTTACCACTGACCTGCGGCATGCTCTCCATCGCTGGGGAGAGGCCGCCGGAAAGGCCAGCTAAAACGACCCCGGCACCGAGGGCAAGGAGCGTAAGGGGCGTGACGGCCGCGAGTTGTGGGCCGGTTGCCCCTCCCGTCATCGGCATCGTCTCGGGATCTGCGGGCTCACGATCGCGCCGTGCAGGTTGCGCCGTCGTCATTGCATGGCCGACCATAGCGGCGGTGAGTTCCGCTGGCAGTTCGCCTGACGTCGTGCGGATGCGCGTCGCCTCGGCCTCAAGACTATGGCCGCCCGCCCCAAGGACTCGCACGCTACCCATACCGTGCTTTAGCCGGACTGCGACGAGCCACACATTTACGGGGTAGGCAATCACGGCCCCGACCAGAGTGGCGAGTGACATGACCCCCATAAGCAAATCGAGGTGATCTCCATCACCTGCATGTCATGACTCATCAGCACGACCATCACGGGGGTCATGCCCGCCATCGCGGCGTTCATCGACAGCCATTCAGGCATGAACGAGCGCTCTAGTGCTGACCCGTAGGAGCCACCGAGCATGTCGCGCATGAACAACGCCTGAAATATGAGCAGGCCAAAGCTGAAGCCGAGCAAATATTCAAATATCAGATCGAGCCACATGGGCAGCCCAAGCGCGGCCGTGATTGCGGCCGCGATGATGATGCCGGTTGCATCACCGGCCAAGCAGTGGATCGTTGAGCCGAGCGCCTGCTTCCACAAGGGCACGATGAACACTTCATGTCGGTATGGTGCCGGCTCCTGGCAGGAGAGCACGTAGAGCGCGGCGGCAATGGGTCCCGCATAGAGTGTGACCAGAACCCACCCATATTTCATCACGGTGAGCTCGGGATTACGCGTGAACGCATCCCACGCCACATACGCGACGGACAGTCCGGTCAGGGTGAACCAGACGATCAGGGCGGAGTCGATCAAACTGAACAACCCTCTATTTGCCGGCGCGGTTGCTGGCCGCGACGCTATTGATGGGATTCGACCTGGTGGCTATCGTTGTTCATCTTCATTCCTCGCATCATTTCGTCGTGAGTTTGTGGAGCGCTCCTCACGAGAGCTTGGTATTGGTCCGCGTTGATCTCCGGCAGCTTGCGCAGGAATGCCACCACGTCCCAAAGCAGTCCATCGTCGTGAGTCACCCCCCAGGCCGGCATGCCCGTCATCTTGAGCCCGTGCTTCACCACCCAGAATTCCTCGGCCGGTGTAAGATTGCTGCCACGGCGGAGTTCTGGCGCCCTCGGATAGAGGCCCCAGCTGATCTCCGTCCGCTTCATGCCGGGGGCGAGGTGGCACAGGCTGCACATCGCGTCATATTGCGCGGCGCCTGACGCAATGCGTTTGGCATCGGTCAAGTCGCTCGGCACGTCGATGCCGGCCGCACGAACGGCGATCGAGTTTTCCCGTACCGTGTTCATCAGCCAAAACACCGGCTGCGAGTGCGGCGTGTCAGCCGCGACATCGAACGACCCCATATGGAGGAGAGCGATGCCGACGGTGGCGACTAGCAACGCTCCGGCCGCCAGAGCCACCATGAACCAGCGCCACCTAGTCCGCGCAGTAACGGAACCGGACGTGTTCTCATCTGAGTTTGGTCTGGAGCGCATCTATTTCTCGGTCGCGTCCATGGCGTTGTCCATGTGGGTCATGCAGCCCTTTATGTCGTTCTTGGCCATCATGTCCTGAGCCATTTGCATTTCATTCATGGCCGTCGTCTTGGCCTCTCCATCGTTCATCGATTGAATGTCAGCCTTCATCGCGTTGATGCTGGTCTCGCTGCATTCCATCTGATGTCCCTCGTGGGCGACTGCGAATATCGGCGGAGCACTTGCAAGAGCCGTTAAGGTAATGGCTCCAACTATGTGTCTCGCGAAAACAGACTTGTGCATGCTGCTTCTCCTTTCAGGTTAGAGGATGGGTTTGAGATCGGCGCCACATTTGCTCCTGGGCCTAGTGGCCACCCGGCTTCATGCCCGTCCTTCACGTCCATACCCGGCATGTTCATCCCAGGCTTTTCATCGGATTTGGGTCCGTTTCTGCTGCTCGGTGATCCGGGCAAAACCTTCCTCCGCACTTTCCAGACTAGGCGCGATCGCAAGCGCCTCGCGAAAATCGGTGAGAGCCTCATCGAGCCGCCCCAGCGCCTCATAGGCCTGGCCGCGCCTGCTCAAGATCACCGCATCCTTGCTCGGACCGAGCGCCTCAGTGAAATCGTCGATCGCCCTCTGATATTCGCCGAGCAACAGGTAAAGATTGCCGCGATTGAAATAGCAGCGCGTCAGCGCAGCGTCTTTGTCGATGGCGACCGAGTAGTCGGCGAGAGCGTCGTCGTAGCGGCCGAGTTGCAGATTGGCGAGGCCGCGATTGCAATAAGCGAGAGCGAAATCGGGTTTCAGCTTGATTGCTTCGCTGAAGGCGTTGATCGCGCCTTCGAAGCGGCGGAGATGGAGATAGGCCGTGCCGCGGTCGTACCAGGCCTCGACGAGGTCGGGCTGTAGGTTGAGGGCGGTGGTGTAGTCGCTTAGGCCCAACGTCACCTCGCCGGCGGCGACCTGGGCGCTGCCGCGATTGAGATAGGCCGACGCGTCGCTCGGCGAGTGCCGTATGATTTCCGTGAGCAGCGCCACGGCGCGTGTCGGTTTGCCGTCCTTGACGCAAGCCGTCGCCTGCCTCGACAGAAGCTCGATCTGATCCGCGCCGGTGACGAACGCCTCGGAGGAGAGTGGCGTTGCAGGACAGACGATCTCGGTCTCGGCGCCAGCGGCGTTTCCGGCAAGGGCCACGATGACGGCGACCGCGAGCGGAAGAGATCGCTTCCGCAACGTTGCCCTCCGAGTCACGAAGGCCGAAAGCCAGACGCGGTTCAAGGTCATGTTCCGTCCCGTCACTGGTGATGGTGATGCATTGGCGTTTCGCCCGGCTCGCTTGCTCCTGCCGACTTCGGCTGTTGAAGCTGGGGCGCGTCCGTGCTCGCGACATCGACCTCGCGGGCGACGGTGCCTTGCGGGTGCTGATACCAGCCGGGATCCCGGTAGTCGCCGGGGGCAAGGTCCTCGCGCACCTTCATCACCGTGAACATGCCCCCCATCTCGATCGGCCCGAACGGCCCCGTGCCCGTCATCATGGGGAGCGTGTTTGCCGGCAGAGGCATCTCCATCTCGCCCATCATCGCCATGCCGTCAGTGCCCATGGCCATGGCGGACGGAGCGGCGCGGGAGATCGCGCGGCCGAGGTCGCTCTCCTGTACGCCGATGAAGTTCTTCACCTGATGTCCCATGGCGTTCATGGTGTGATGCGATTTGTGGCAATGGAAAGCCCAGTCGCCGGGAGCGTCGGCGACGAACTCGATCGCACGGATCGCGCCCACCGGCACGTCGGTGGTCACTTCCGGCCATTGCGCGCTCTCGGGCACCCAACCACCGTCGGTCAAGCCCACCGAGAAACTATGACCGTGCAGATGGATCGGGTGGTTGGTCATGGTGAGATTGGCGATCCTGATGCGCACCTTGTCGCCGAGCCGCACCGGAAGGACGTCGATGCCCGGGAAGGCGCGCGAATTGAACGTCCAGAGATTGAAGTCCGTCATCTCCGTCACCTGAGGAAGCGAGGTGCCCGGATCGAAGCGATAGGAGCCCATGATGAAGGCGAAGTCCCGGTCGACCCGGCGGAAGGCCGGGTCCTTGGGATGCACGACGAGCGTGCCCATCATGCCCATGGCCATCTGCACCATCTCGTCGGAGTGGGGGTGGTACATGAACGTGCCGCTGCGTGTGAGCTCGAACTCGTAGACGAAGGTCTTGCCGACGGGGATGTGGGGCTGGGTGAGCCCTCCCACCCCGTCCATGCCGTTCGGAAGCAGCACGCCGTGCCAATGCACGGTCGTGTGCTCCGGCAGCTTGTTGGTGACGAAGATGCGCAACCGGTCGCCCTCGACCGCCTCGATGGTCGGTCCCGGCGTTTGGCCGTTATAGCCCCAGAGCTTCGCCGTCATGCCGGGCGCGATCTCGCGCTCAACTTCCTCGGCGACGAGATGGAATTCCTTCCACTCGCCGTTCATGCGGAACGGCAGGGTCCAGCCGTTCAACGTCACCACCGGCTGATAGGCTTGGCCGTTGGCGGGCGGAATAGGCGGCTGCATGGCGGGCGAGGCGTTGGTCGGCGCCTCAGGGATCGCTGCGAGCGCGGCGCGGCCGCTCACCGCCGAGGCGCCGGCAAGCGCCACCGCCGATCCGGTCAGGAAGTTTCGTCGAGACAGCATGGGTCTTGTCCTTTCACTCATTCACTTGCCGCGCTCGCGGCGATAATTGTGCCGTCGACCGAGCTCAAGCTTCCGCCGCCGAGCACGGCCGAGCTGAGATCGGTCGCAGCGAGCCAGAAATTCCGCTTGGCATCGATGCTCGCGACCTTCGCCGCGTCGCTGTCGCGCGCCGCTTCGAGCAGCGCAAAGGCGTCGACCTGCATGGCGTTGTATTGCAGCTCGGTTTGCTCGGAGATGGTCTTGCGCAGCGGCAGCACCTCGCGCTCATATTTGATGGCGATGGCGCGTGTCGATGTGTAGGCGCCATAGGCCTCGCGCGCTTCCGAGCGTGCGTTGACCGCCATCGCGGCAAGCGTGTTCATGGCTTCGAGATAGCGTTGCTCGGCCTCGCGCGTTTTCGCCCTGCCGAAATCGTAGATCGGCACCTCGAAGGCGATGTCGAAGCCGCCCCCCTGGGCCGCCGGCACGCCCGTATCCTTTTGTGTCTTCGAGATGCCGCT
Source organism: uncultured Alphaproteobacteria bacterium (assembly GCA_963747175.1). Lineage (GTDB taxonomy): Bacteria > Pseudomonadota > Alphaproteobacteria > Rhizobiales > Methyloligellaceae > Methyloceanibacter. The sequence continues at coordinate 144,588 of CAVVDW010000012.1, forward strand.
CGCCTCGAGCACGTTGATGAACCGCGTCGAGCGTGTGAGGCCGTAGGATCGGGCAAGCGCATCGAGCTCGAGCCGGCCCACGGCGAGATCGACTCTGCGGTCCATCGCCTCCTGCTGAACGGCGGCGAGGCTCGGCGATTTGCCCCGCAACGGCGGCAGCGCGCTCGGCAGCACGTTTCCGAGCTCCGAGCCCCATAGGCCCATGAGCCTTGTGAGCTGCTCTTCAGCTGCGACAGCCTGCTGGCGAGCCGCCGTGACCTGCGCGTCAAGCTCGGTGGCGAAGACCTGCGCGCGGGCGTGGTTCAGCGTGTTGACCGCGCCCGTCTCGGTGAGCTTGCCGGTGAGGATGGCGCTCGCATCGGCACTCGCCTTGGCTGCGGTAAACGCGGCCAGGGTCTCGCGCGCGGCGACGGCGCGGATGTAGGCCTTCCGCGTGTCGGCGGCGAGGCGCAAGGTCTCCTCCGCGGCGCGAAGCTCGGCCTGCTCGATGCGGACACCCGCAATCTTCGAGCGTGTCGGCCAGGTCGCGAGCGAGAGGATGCTGGCGACCACCTTCCGCTCGATGTCGAGCTCGATCGAGGTCGAGACATCGTCGAAGGAGAAGATTGGCAGCGGTGGCCGGCTCGACTGCACCGCGACCGCCTCGGCGATACCGAGCCGGTTATAGGCGGCCTGGAGCCCGGCATTGTTGAGAAGCGCGATCTGCACTGCGGCATCGGCGCTGAGCGGCGCGCGCAACAGACGCGAGACTTCACCCCGCGCGAGCGAGGCATCCTCGGCGGAGCTGATCCGCACCACGTCCTTGTTCAGTCCTCCGCCTGCGACCGTTGCCACCGTGCTCATCCCGCCATCGGGCGAGAGGGTCTGGCAGGCTGAGAGCAGGACGGCGCTCGCGATGGCGAGAGCACGCCCTAAAATATGAGAAGACATGTGTCATCCCTCGTCTGTCGTTGACGAAGCTCAAGCGCGAGACGACGCCTCGCGCGAGCAGCTCTAAAGGACGGAGAGGGAGATCGGAGGCCGGTCGGGTTGCTCGGGCACTTGGCTGAGCGGGCTTAGCGGGGCGGGAAGCGCGAGCGCTTTCCCGGCCGTGACGTTCTGCAGGCTCTGGTCGAGCTCGGCCGGGAGCGCGCTCATACAGAACAGCCCGCAACAACCCGAACCTGGCTGATGGCTGCTTGCGGGAAGGGAATGGTCGCCATGCTGGGTCATGCCGCCGGCTTTGCTCATGCCATGATTGACCATGTCGGCATGGGCGAGACACTCGATCGTGTGCTCTCCATGGCCGAAGGCGAGCACGGCAGGGGGCGCGACGAAGCAAAGCGCGGCGAACGCCGCCAGCGCGATCGCGACCCTGAAGCGGAAGCCCGAGGTCAGTGCCGTCAGCATCGGCGTTGGTTTGCTCCAGTCCCTGCAACCAACGAGCCTAGGGCCCGGCGGGGGCGCGGGCAAGCGCGCGGTCCATCACAAAACGCGTTACCAAGGGAAAAATGCCCGCTCTGCCCAGGGACAGCGCCCACTATTCGGTCGAGCTTCGCCGGTAGATATCGTCATACCTGACGATATCGTCCTCGTTGAGATAGGCGCCGGACTGAACCTCGATGAGGAAGGCGGGGATCTTCCCGGGATTGGCGAGGCGGTGCTTCTCGCCGATCGGGATATAGGTCGATTGGTTCTCGCTCAGCATCGAGACCTGGTCTCCGCGCGTCACCTCGACCGTGCCCGTCACCACCACCCAATGCTCCGAGCGGTGATGATGGCTTTGCAGCGAGAGCTTGCCGCCCGGCCTCACCATGATGCATTTGACCTGATAACGGTCGCCGCGATTGAGACCCTGATACCAGCCCCACGGGCGATAGACGCGGTTATGCTGGAGCGCGAGCTCGCCGCCGTTGCCCTTGAGATAGTCCACCACCCGCTTGATCGCCTCGGCATGCTCCTTGGAGGCGACCAGCACGGCGTCCTCCATGGCCACCACCACGAGATTCTCGACGCCCACCAGCGCCACGCACGCGTGATCGCTATAAGCGAGACTGTCGCGTGTGTCCTCGAGGATGATCTGGCCCTCGCCCTTGACCGCATTGCCTTGGGCGTCCTTGTCCATGAAGTTCCACAGCGCCGACCACGAGCCGACGTCATTCCAAGTCGTCTTGAGAGGCACGCAGCGCATGACGTTGCCAGCCTTCTCAGCGACGGCATAGTCGAGCGAGATCGATGGCGCATCGCGATAGGCGCCGCCGAGAACGTGGAAATTAAGATCCTCGCTCGCCCCTTCGAGCGCCCTGCGGCAGGCCTCGATGATCTCGGGCGCATGCTTGGCAAGGAGGTCGAGCATGGTGCGCGCCTTGAACAGGAAGATGCCCGCGTTCCAGTAGAAGCCGCCTGCGTCGAGATATTCCTCGGCCGTCTCAAGATCAGGTTTCTCGACGAAGCGCTTCACGCTGAGATCGATGCGATTGCCGGCCTCGGTCTCGATATAGCCGTAGCCTGTATGCGGGCAGTCGGGCTCGACCCCGAACACGACGAGGCCGCCCGCTTCGGCCGCCTCGACCCCGCTCTCGACCGCGCGCGCGAAGCCGCCCTTGTCGCCGATCATGTGGTCCGAAGGGGCGAGCAGCACGAGCGCGTCCTCGTCCTTGCTCGCCGCGATCAAGGACGCGATGCAGGCCGCTGGCGCCGTATTGCGCCCCTCGGGCTCGATCACGATCCTGCCTGCCGGGGTGCCGATCTCCTCGAGCTGGTCGACGACGAGGAAGCGGTGGCGGTGATTGGAGAGCACGTGGACGTCGCCGAACAGCGGTCCGGAGAGCCTCTGGCAGGTTTGCTGAAACAGCGTATCGGGGCCGGTCAGCCTATGGAACTGCTTCGGATAGGCCTCGCGCGACAAGGGCCAGAGCCGCGTGCCGGCTCCTCCGCACAAGATAAATGGCAAGATTTGAGGCATCGCCTCTCACAATAGCCGTTTCGGGGACCCGATAGGCTTGCTTAGCACGGCGGCTTTGACGCCCCAAAGCCATCTTCCCGGGGCGGTGAATCAGCTGGCGCCAAGCGCCGCGACGAGCGGTGAGGCCTATTTGTATTCGACCTTGATGATTTGGTAGGACTTGCCGCCGCCCGGCGTCGACACCTCGACGATATCCTTCTTGCGCTTGCCGAGAAGGGCGCGCGCGATCGGCGAGGTGATGGAGATCTTGCCCTGCTTCACGTCGGCCTCGACCTCGCCCACGATGCGGTATTTCACCTTCTCGTCAGTATCCTCATCGACAAGCGTGACGGTCGCGCCGAACATGACCTGGTCGCCCTTGAGCTTGGTAACGTCGATGATGTCGGCGCGCGACAGCTTGTCCTCGAGGTCGGCCATGCGTGCCTCGGTGATGCCCTGCTGCTCCTTGGCGGCGTGGTACTCGGCGTTCTCCGAGAGGTCGCCATGGGTGCGCGCATCAGCGATCAATTTGATGATCCGCGGGCGCTCTACGGTCTTGAGATGCTTGATCTCGGCCTCGAGCGCTGCATAACCCTCTGCGGTCATCGGCACTTTGTCCATGTCCGTCCAAAGCTCCTTCGGGCCCCCTGAACCACTGTCCAGGAATTGCCCGGTCCAAGTCAAGAATTTGTTGATTTCGCCCGGTTTGCTAGGCCGTCTCGGCAAGATCGCTAGGCGGCCTGCCGACATAGCTTTGCAAGGGAGCGACCTTGAGGCCTCCCGCCCGGAGCGCCCGGATGGCCTGGGTGACGGCCAGCGCGCCGGCGAGCGTTGTATAATATGGGATGTGGTAGAGCAAGGCCGAGCGGCGGATCGAGAAGGAGTTGGCCAAGGCCTTCGCCCCCTCGGTGGTGTTGAATACGATATCGACCTCGCCATTGGTGATGGCGTCGACGATATGGGGCCGCCCCTCGAGCACCTTGTTTACCCTCTCGGTCGGGATGCCGTAGGCGTCGAGATGTCGCTTGGTGCCGCGCGTGGCGATGATGCGGAAGCCCATCTCGGCGAGTTCTCTCACCGGCGCGACCACCTTCTCCTTGTCGCTGTCCTTGACCGAGACGAACACCGTGCCGGAGAGGGGAAGCTTTGAGCCCCCGCCGATCTGGCTCTTGGCGAAGGCAATCGCGTAGTCGCGGTCGATGCCCATCACTTCTCCGGTCGAGCGCATCTCAGGGCCGAGCACCGGGTCGACGCCCGGGAAGCGCGCGAAGGGGAACACCGCCTCCTTGACCGCGATATGGTCGAGCACGGGCCGCTTGAGATGGAAGTCGGCGAGTTTCTTGCCGCCCATGACCTCCGCCGCGATGCCGGCGATGGGCAGTCCCACCACCTTGGCGACGAACGGCACGGTGCGCGAGGCGCGCGGGTTCACTTCGAGGATATAGATGTCGTCGTTCTGAATGGCGAACTGCACGTTCATCAGTCCGACCACGTTGAGTGCGCGGGCGAGCTCGACCGTCTGCCGCTCCATGTCGGCGATGATCGCGGGGTTAAGCGAATGCGGCGGGAGCGAGCAGGCCGAGTCGCCCGAGTGCACCCCAGCCTCCTCGATATGTTCCATGACGCCGCAGATGAACACGTCTCCGGTTCCGTCGCCGATGGCATCGACATCGACCTCGATCGCGTCGCGCAGATACCTGTCGAGCAGGACCGGGCTCTTGCCCGACACCACCACGGCCTCGGCGATGTAGCGGGCGAGTTGCGCCTCGTCGTGGACGATCTCCATGGCGCGACCGCCGAGCACATAAGAGGGGCGGATCATGAGCGGGAAGCCGAGCGTGGCTGCGATCGCCTTGGCAGCGTCGGCCGAACGGGCGACGCCGCTTTGTGGCTGGCGTAGCCCCAAGCGCTCGATCAACGCTTTGAAGCGGTCGCGGTCCTCGGCGAGGTCGATCGCGTCGGGCGAGGTGCCGAGGATCGGGACCTTCGCGTTCTCCAGCGCCTGGGCGAGCTTAAGCGGCGTCTGCCCGCCGAACTGCACGATCACACCCTTGACCTTGCCGTTCGCCGACTCGGTGCGCACGATCTCGAGCACGTCCTCTTCCGTGAGCGGCTCGAAATAAAGGCGGTCCGACGTATCGTAGTCGGTCGATACCGTCTCCGGATTGCAATTGATCATGATGGTCTCGAAGCCAGCGGCCGAGAGCGCGAAGGCCGCATGGCAGCAGCAATAGTCGAACTCGATGCCCTGGCCGATGCGGTTTGGCCCGCCGCCGAGAATGATGATCTTCTCCTTCTCGCTTGGGCGCGACTCGCATTGAGGCGGCCCGGCGAAGCCCGTCTCGTAGGTCGAGTACATATAGGCCGTGGGCGAGGCGAACTCCGCCGCGCAAGTATCGATGCGCTTATAGACGGGATGAACATCGAGCGCGCGGCGCTGCGCTGAAACCTCGCTCGCCTCCAACCCGGCGAGCTTGGCGAGTCGTTCGTCAGAAAAGCCGAGCGCCTTCAGCGCGCGGAACTGCGGGGCGGTTTTCGGCAGTCCATGCTGGCGAACCCGCTCTTCGCAATCGACGATCTCCTGGAGCTGGCGGATGAACCAGGGATCGATGCGGCAGGAATCGTAGATCTGCTCCTCGTCGAAGCCGAGTCGGAGCGCCTGCGCCACCTTGAGCAGCCGGTCGGGGGAGGGGGTGCCGAGCGCGGCGCGGATCACGTTCTTGTCGTCGCCCTGGCCGAGCCCCTCGAGGGCGATGTCGTCGAGGCCGATGAGCCCCGTCTCCATTGAGCGGAGCGCCTTTTGCAGCGACTCGGGGAAGGTGCGGCCGATGGCCATGACCTCTCCCACCGACTTCATCGAGGTGGTGAGCACGGGCTTCGACCCCGGGAACTTCTCGAAGGCGAAGCGCGGAATCTTGGTGACCACGTAATCGATGGTCGGCTCGAAGGAAGCGGGCGTGGCACCACCGGTGATGTCATTGGCGAGCTCATCGAGCGTGTAGCCGACCGCGAGCTTGGCCGCGACCTTGGCGATGGGGAAGCCGGTCGCCTTGGAGGCAAGCGCGGAGGAGCGCGACACGCGCGGGTTCATCTCGATCACGACGAGGCGCCCATCGGCGGGGTTCACCGCGAATTGCACGTTCGATCCGCCGGTCTCGACCCCGATCTCGCGCAACACCGCGATCGAGGCGTTGCGCATGATCTGATATTCCTTGTCGGTCAGCGTGAGCGCCGGCGCGACCGTGATCGAATCGCCGGTATGCACGCCCATCGGATCGACATTCTCGATCGAGCAGACGATGATGCAGTTGTCGTCGTGATCGCGCACGACCTCCATCTCGTATTCTTTCCAGCCGAGCACCGATTCCTCGATCAGCACCTCGCTGGTCGGCGAGGCATCAAGGCCGCGCTCGACGATCTCGAGGAACTCCTCGCGGTTATAGGCGACGCCGCCGCCAGTGCCGCCGAGCGTGAAGGAGGGGCGGATGATCGCTGGCAGTCCGATCTCCTGCACTGCTTCGAGCGCCTCGATCAGACCCTTCTCCACGTAACGCCGCCGCCGCTCGCCCTCATGCCGCGCCCACTCGGCCTCGAACACGGCACGTGCCGTCGCGCGCCCCTCGGGGTCTGCGAACTCCGCCTCGATGCGCGCGATCGCGGACTTATATTTCTCGCGGTCCGCGCGTTTCAGGACTGCGGCGTCGGCGAGCCGCGAGCGCGGCGTCTCGAGCCCGATTTTCTCCATCGCCTTGCGGAACAGCTCGCGGTCCTCGGCCTTGTCGATCGCAGCAGCCCGGGCGCCGATCATTTCGACCCCGAACCGTTCGAGCACGCCGGCGCGCTGCAGGCTGAGAGCGGTGTTGAGAGCGGTCTGGCCGCCCATAGTGGGGAGCAGCGCGTCGGGGCGCTCCTTCTCGATGATCTTGGCGACGAAGTCCGGCGTGATCGGCTCGATATAGGTGGCGTCGGCCACCCCCGGATCGGTCATGATCGTGGCCGGGTTCGAGTTCACCAGGATGATGCGATAGCCCTCTTCTTTCAGGGCCTTGCACGCCTGCGTTCCGGAATAGTCGAACTCGCAGGCCTGGCCGATTACGATCGGCCCAGCCCCGATGATCAGGATGGACTTTATATCTGTGCGCTTTGGCATGGCTTGCGGAGTTCTAGCGCTTCCGCTGCTCCATCAGCTCGACGAAGCGGGTGAAGAGGTAATGGCTGTCTTCCGGCCCGGGCGAGGCCTCGGGGTGGTACTGCACCGAGAACACAGGCTTGTCCTTGAGCTTCAGCCCGGCATTGGAGCCGTCGAACAGCGAGACGTGCGTCTCCTCGACGGTCTCGGGCAGGCTTTCGCGGTCGACGGCGAAGCCGTGATTCATCGAGGTGATCTCGACCTTACCGGTGGTGAAGTCCTTCACCGGATGGTTCGCGCCGTGATGGCCTTGATGCATCTTCTGCGTGGTGCCGCCAAGAGCAAGACCGAGCATCTGATGCCCGAGGCAGATGCCGAAGAGCGGCGTGCCTGAAGCGACGAGCTTCCTGATCTCGGGCACGGCGTAGACGCCGGTCGCCGCAGGATCGCCGGGTCCGTTCGACAGGAACACCCCGTCCGGCTTCCGCTCGAGGATCTCTTCTGCGGTGGTCGTCGCCGGAACGACGGTGAGCCGGCACCCCGCGGTCGCGAGCTCGCGCAGGATGTTGCGCTTGAGCCCATAGTCGATGGCGACGACATGGAGGCGCGGCGCCTCCTGCCGGCCATAGCCGTTGCCCCATTGCCACTCGGTCTCGTCCCAGGAATAGCTTTGCCCAACGGTCACGTCCTTGGCGAGGTCGAGGCCTTCCATGCTGGGGGCGGCGGCGGCCTCACGCTTCAGCGCCTCGAGGTCGAACTTGCCATCAGGCGCATGCGCGATCACCGCGTTCGGCATGCCCTTCTCGCGGATGAGGGCGGTCAGCGCGCGGGTATCGACCCCGGTGATGGCGATGATGCCGCGCGCCTTCAGCCAATCGTTGAAATTCTGCGCGGCCCGCCAGTTCGAAGGCTTGGTGATGGTTGCGCGCAGCACGCATCCGCGCACGCCGGTCGCGGCAAGGCTCGCGGCCTCCATGTCTTCGGAATTGGTGCCGACATTGCCGATATGGGGGAAAGTGAAGGTGATGATCTGCCCGGCATAAGACGGGTCGGTCAGGATCTCCTGATAGCCGGTCATCGCCGTGTTGAAGCAGACCTCGCCGACCGCGATGCCGACGGCGCCAGCGCCCTTGCCCTCGATGACCGTGCCGTCGGCGAGAACGAGGAGCGCGGTCGGCGCCTCATCCGCCCAACCGTCCGTCGCGCGCGCGCGAAGGCTCGCAGCCTCTTCGGCCGAACTTTTCGTGTGATCGTTCATCGTTCTCTTATGGGCAGGCTGCTCCGCTTGCGCTGCCCAGGTGCAAGGTCGGATGCGGGAACTGTCGCGTCAAGGGTCAAGGAGCGAGGCTCGTCGCGCCGTGGCTTGAGCCCGACTCTTAGGTTACGAGGCTCTGGCGGTCAATCCACAGGCGAAAATATTTTCATGTTAAAACAATAACTTAGCTCGGCAAATTCGCTTGCCTGCGTTGACCCCCTCGATTACTTTGGAAGCTTCTTCCGGAAAAGCCCCGAACGGATTTTCGATGCGCGAGACGATCACCGCCGCCTTGAAGGCTGCCACCAAGGCGCAAGACAAGCGCCGCATCTCGACGCTCCGCCTCGTCTCGGCCGCCATCAAGGACCGCGACATCGCCGCGCGCACGGCAGGCAAGGGCGAGGCGACCGACGCCGAGCTGCTCGAGCTGTTCGCTAAGATGATCAAGCAGCGCGAGGAGTCTGAGAAGATCTACGCCGAGGCCGGCCGCGCCGAGCTCGCCAAGCAGGAAGCCGAGGAGATCGTCATCATCCGCGAGTTCTTGCCGGAGCAACTCTCCGAGAAGGAGATGGAGGCGGCGATCACCGCTGCGATGGCCAAGACGGGCGCGGCAAGTGTCAAGGACATGGGCAAGGTGATGGCCGAGCTTAAAGGGCGCTATGCCGGCCAGATGGACTTCGCCAAGGCGAGCGCCGCGGTGAAGGCGAAGCTCGGCTGATCGCTCGCAACAACAATCGCATCACCTTCGCTGAGTTCGAAGGCACCTGATCGTGCCGACTTTATCTTGCGGCTTGGCTTATCTGGCGAGGTCCGCAGACGTTCAGTGATCTGAATGTCCGATCAGCCGTTCGGGTTTGCCCTGCGGCCATGTGTCTTGCACTGCAACATAGTTTTGTCACTGCACTGCGGCATTGCTTGTGCAATGCAGCATCGGGATATGATTCCCGTGGTTGAAACTGAAAGGAGGCCATTTCAATGGTCCGGTTCTCTCGATCCTCTCTCTCGGCTCTTGCCGCCACTAGCGCGCTCGTTGCGCTCCTCGCTGCCAATGCGCCGGCCCGCGCCGATGACAATTCGGTCAATCTCGGGCCCGTGGGCCCGCGCGAGCCGATCCTCGTCAAGATGGGCGACAAGCGCATGGTCGCTTACTACGAGCCGAATGGCGGCAATTGCTTCGTCAGCGCCGTGGTGTTCGACGCCTCGCCCTCGGGCGGTGGCTTTGCCTCGACGCGCATTCGTGTCGCCTTGCACCCCGGCGAGCTCTTCCGTCTCGACGGTGTGGAGGATCGGCGCGTGGTGCTCCTGTGCGGCTTCAACGCCGAGAGGCTCACCGTTCTCAATCGCACCGAGGTCATGACGCAATCTGCGAGCACTGTCGGCGAATAGACGATCGTAACGAATGAGCGGCCACTCCTTGCCATCAAGGCAAGTCGCTGGAAGAACGCCCTCCCTGGCAAACGGGGAGGGCGTTTTGCCGTTGAGTGCAGAGAAAGTTCCATATTTGTTCGCAACGGTGAATAATGGTGATGACCGCGAATCGCCAAGCGCGCGGCATCCCGTGAGCGTTCACTGTTGCCCCAATGAAGTTCTCCAATTCGTTCTTGGATGAGATCAGGGCGCGCCTGCCCGTGTCGCAGGTCGTGTCGCGCCGCGTGCCGCTGAAGCGCGCGGGCCGCGAGTGGAAAGGCCTGTCGCCCTTCAACCGCGAGAAGACGCCCTCCTTCACCGTCAACGACCAGAAGGGCTTCTATCACTGCTTCTCCTCCGGCAAGCATGGCGACGTCTTCACCTTCCTCATGGAGACGGAAGGGCTGAGCTTCCCCGAGGCCGTCGAGAAGCTCGCTGGCGAAGCCGGCTTGCCCATGCCCGCGCCCGACCCGCAATACGAGCGCGCCAACAAGGAGCGTCTTGGGCTTCTCGACGCGCTCGAAGCGGCGGCGCGGCTGTTCGAGGAGGCGCTTCAAGCGCGCGACGGGCGGGACGCGCTTCTCTACGCCGAGCGGCGCGGGCTCAAGCCCGAGACGCTGAAGGAGTTCCGCATCGGATTCGCGCCGCATGCGAAGGAAGTGCTGAAAGCTGATCTAACCAAACGCGGATTTACCGAGGCGCAGCTCCTCGAAGCAGGGCTTCTCGTCAAGCCGGACGACGGCAGGCCGAGCTATGATCGCTTCCGCAACCGCCTCACCATCCCGATCCTCGACGCCAAGTCGCGGGTGATCGGCTTCGGCGCCCGCGCGCTCGATCCCGACGCCGAGCCGAAATATCTCAATTCACCCGAGACCAAGCTGTTCGACAAGGGCTCGACCGTCTTCAACTTCGCCCGCGCGCGAAAAGCGGCCTTCGACAGAGGCGAGATCGTCGTGGTCGAAGGCTATATGGACGTGATCGCTCTCTATCAGGCGGGGTTCGAGAACGCCGTCGCCACGCTCGGCACCGCCTTCACCGAGCGCCAGATGGAGCAGCTCTGGCTGCTCGCGCCAGAACCGATCATTTGCTTCGACGGAGACAGGGCAGGGGAAGCTGCCGCCGCGCGCGCCATCGACCGCATGCTGCCGATGTTGCGCGAGGGTCATTCCTTCCGCTTCGCCTTCCTGCCCGAGGGGCTCGATCCGGACGACCTCGTGAGGAGCCAAGGCGGGGGCGCCTTCACGCAATGCCTCAAGGCCGCGCGCCCGCTGATCGATGTGCTGTGGCTGCGCGAGCGCGCCGAGCAGCCACTCGATACGCCTGAGCGCCGCGCCGCCTTCGAGGCGCGGCTCGATGCTCTCCTCGCGCAGATCGGCAATACGCGGGTGCGCGATCATTATCGCCGCGAGGTGAGGAATCGGCTGTTCGCACTCTGGCGCGAGCGCCCACAAGCGCCACGAGTTGGGGTGGCGCAGCCCGCGCGCGCGCCTGCGAAAGGCGGGGCCATCCCGCCGCCATCGCCGCGGGGCTTCGCCATCACCATCACGCTCGCCCTCGTCAATCATCCCTTTCTGCTCGACCGCTTCGCCGAGGAGATCGCGAGCCTGGAGCTCAGGGACAAGAGGCTCGCGGCGCTGCTTTCCTTTGTGACCGGCACCATCTTCGAGCGCGACGGCATCGCGCGCGATGAGTTGCTCGAGCTGCTGGAGGCGAGCCCGCACGCGAAGCTGATTGCCAGGATCGCGCGCGAGAGCGCCTTCAAGCGCATCGCCTTCCTTCAGCCAGAGACGGAACGGGAGGAGGTCGAAACGCAATTCGCCGACCTCATCTTCCGCTTCAGGGCGCTTCCCGCCCTCTCCAAGGAGCTTGCCGAGGGCGCCGATCATCTGGCCGACCTCTCCGAAGCCGAGTTCGAGCGATTCGCCGCGCTTCAGCAGCAGGTGGCGAGCGTCGGCAACCAACATGCTGGCGACGATGCCGGCGACCGTGACGCCGCCGAGAGATTCAAGGAGAAGGTCGCGCAGGTGATGCGTGAGAAGGGCACCTGGCGCCGCGGCCATCGTCATCCGGGAAAATATCCCTGACGCCGGGACGGCGCTCAACCGGCCCCGTTCTTGCACTCAACTCCTGCCATGGACCAAGTCGAGAGCAAGAAAATCCTGGCTCTGAAGGGCTTAGCACCTTGACAGGCGTTAACGCCCTCGCCACCTCATGCTCAAGACGTGCAACCACCGCGCGACCGTGGATTTTCGGGGCTGGACGCGCGCTTCAAGTCGGGACAGAGGCGATAAGCCGAGCCCCCGCGACGATTGTTCGGATCTTAAGCGCACCTCGTATGGGCGCAATCAAGCCGAAGTAACGGCACGTTTATAGTCTCTGTCGAGCCTTTAGGGGCGAAAAGAGCATAGGGAGTAGGACAGTCGAGCCAAAGCTGCCGCCAGTATAAGAAAATCGGGCGGCAAGGCTGGCGCGGAGGTCATGCTTAATTGACGATTAACGGTGGGCCCGTTAATCGCTTCTGTAATATGCGCTCGGGAGCAGCGCCATAGGGTAGAGAGGTGCGTTTGCCGCGCGAGCCGCGGGCAGCGCCCAAAGAACGCGGATTTGCGCTTCGGAGTAACGAGAGAAATGGCAACAAAAACCGCTGAAGCCGAGGATCAGGAGCAGACGCCAGCCGAGCCGACCGATGGCCCCGTGCTCGACATGTCTGATGCCGCCGTCAAGAAGCTTATCAAGACCGCCAAGGCGCGCGGCTTCGTCACCTATGACGAGCTGAACGAGGTGCTCCCTTCCGAGGAGGTCACCTCCGAGCAGATCGAGGACACCATGTCGATGCTCTCCGACATGGGCATCAACGTGATCGACACCGACGAGGCCGAGGAGGCGCCTGAGGCGGGAGCCGAGGGAGAGGCCGCCGCGCCCGCGCGCCCCGTCGTGACCGTCACTCCCATCGCCAAGGCCGAGACCAAGTCAGAGCCCACCGAGCGCACCGATGACCCCGTGCGCATGTATCTCCGCGAGATGGGCTCGGTCGAGCTTCTCTCTCGCGAGGGCGAGATCGCCATCGCCAAGCGCATCGAGGCTGGCCGCGAGGCCATGATCGCAGGGCTCTGCGAGAGCCCGCTCACCTTCCAGGCCATCATCATCTGGCGCGACGAGCTGAACGAGGGAAAGATTCTGCTCCGCGACATCATCGATCTCGAAGCGACCTATCAGGGCCCCGACGCTAAGCCCGCGCCGTCGCAGCCGCTCCCGGGTGAAGCTGGTGAGGCGGCTCAGGTAAACGGCAACGGCCAGGGAGCGCCCGGCACACATGCGCGCGGCGAGGAGGAGGCCGAGGAGCCCGCTCCGGAAGAGTTCGACGATGACGAGGACGATCTCGAGAATTCGCTCTCGCTCGCAGCGATGGAGGCCGAGCTCAAGCCCAAGGTGCTCGAGACCTTCGACCTCGTCGCCACCAACTACAAGAAGCTCCGCAAATTGCAGGACCAGGTGGTCGAGCGCGCGCTCAAGAACGACTCCCTCTCGAGCGGCCAGGAGAAGCGCTACAAGGTTCTGAAGGACGAGATCGTCGCCGAGATTAAGTCGCTCTCGCTGAACGCGAATCGCATCGAGTCGCTCGTCGAGACGCTCTACGACATCAACAAGAAGCTGCTCGGCTATGAGGGCCGGCTGCTCCGGCTTGCCGAGAGCTATGGCGTGCACCGCGAGGATTTCCTCGGCGAATATCAGGGGAACGAGCTCGATCCCAACTGGCTCCGCCGGGTTGGCCGGCTGAAGAAGCGCGGCTGGGCCGATTTCATCCATGACGAGCGCGGCATGGTGAAGGACATTCGCTCGGAGATCCACCGGCTCGCCGCCGAGACCGGGCTCGAGATCTCCGAATTCCGCCGCATCGTGCATATCGTGCAGAAGGGCGAGCGCGAGGCGCGCCAGGCGAAGAAGGAGATGGTCGAGGCGAATCTGCGCCTGGTGATCTCGATCGCCAAGAAATACACCAACCGCGGGTTGCAGTTCCTCGATTTGATTCAGGAAGGCAATATCGGCCTGATGAAGGCCGTCGATAAGTTCGAGTATCGCCGCGGCTACAAATTCTCGACCTACGCCACGTGGTGGATCAGGCAGGCGATCACCCGCTCGATCGCCGACCAGGCGCGCACCATCCGCATCCCCGTGCACATGATCGAGACCATCAACAAGATCGTGCGCACCTCCCGTCAGATGCTGCACGAGATCGGCCGCGAGCCGACGCCTGAGGAGCTCGCCGAGAAATTGGCGATGCCGCTCGAGAAGGTGCGCAAGGTTCTCAAGATCGCCAAGGAGCCGATCAGCCTCGAGACGCCGATCGGCGACGAGGAGGACTCTATCTCGGCGACTTCATCGAGGACAAGAACGCGGTGCTGCCGATCGACGCCGCCATCCAGTCGAATCTGCGCGAGACCACGACGCGCGTGCTCGCCTCGCTCACCCCGCGCGAGGAGCGCGTCTTGCGCATGCGCTTCGGCATCGGCATGAACACCGACCACACGCTCGAGGAGGTCGGCCAGCAATTCTCGGTGACCCGCGAGCGTATCCGCCAGATCGAGGCCAAGGCGCTCCGCAAGCTCAAGCACCCGAGCCGCAGCCGCAAGCTCCGCTCGTTCCTCGACAACTAGCGCTTCCAAAACTCACTCGTCATGGCCGGGCTTGTCCCGGCCATCCACGGTTTGCCTCTTCCCGATGGGGAGCAGGCGCTGGTGGCACAAAACGATAAAGCTGGTGAATTCCAACTAGTTGAAAGCTATCACTGCGATACTGGCCACAGTCGGGCTGCATTTAGGTAGCATCGCAAGCCCAAGCGCGATGGGTAAGCGTAGGTTCAAATCCAGGACTCGAAGCCACCTATACCGAACACGACTGCTCTTTGAGCGAGGGCGGTCTCGAAAACCGTTGTACGGGTAACCGTACCGTGGGTTCGAATCCCACCCTCTCCGCCAACCGTTTGTTCGCAGTTGTCCACTGACGTCCGATTAGTGATATTGAAACAAAGCCTTATGGTCCATTTCCGTCTGGACACGGTCGACACTAGCCGCTACTAACCACACTTTAGGTGTGGGTACAGGTGTGGGTTGGTAGATTGATGTCTACAGACGTGAACAAACTTTCGGCGCGGGCAGTCGCCAACGCCAAAACGCCAGGCCTCTACGGAGACGGCGGTGGCCTTTACCTCCAAGTCAGTACCACCGGCACCAAGAGCTGGTTGTTCCGCTACAAGATCGGCGGCCGCAGCCGCTATATGGGGCTCGGCTCGCTCACTACCGTAAGCCTTGCCAAGGCTCGCGAGCTCGCCGGCCGAGGCCCGCCGGTTACGACTCCAGCGCATCGACCCAATCGATCATCGAAATGGCGTGCGCGCCGCAGCCCGCCTCGATGCTGCGAAGGCTATGACCTTCGACGAATGCCGTGACGCTTACATCGCCGCCCATAAAGCGGGCTGGCGCAATACCAAGCATCAGGCGCAATGGCTCAACACACTGAATACCTATGTGACCCCCGTCTTTGGAAACCTGCCAGTGCAGACCATCGATGTCGCGTTAGTCATGAAGGTGCTCGAACCGATCTGGAGCACAAAGCCAGAGACGGCAAGCCGCTTACGTGGCCGTATCGAGCGTATCCTCGATTGGGCTAAGGCCCGGGGCTTCCGCAGCGGCGAGAATCCAGCCCGATGGCGCGGGCATCTCGATCATTTGCTGCCGGCTCGATCGAAGGTTCGCAAAGTGACAGCATCATGCGGCACTGCCCTTCAATGAGATCGCCTTATTCATGTCTGCACTTCGAGAGCGTGAAGGTATCGCCGCGCGGGCAGTGGAATTCGCCATCCTCACTGCCGCCCGAACGGGCGAGGTCCTTTGTGCGACGTGGGATGAGATCGATCTGAGCACGCGCACATGGACCATTCCCGCCCATCGCATGAAAGGTGACCGCGAGCACCGCGTTCCGCTCTCCGACGATGCCCTGTCCTTTCCGAAAATCATATCCGGACGTAATGGTGGTGCAGTCCAGCCAGGATCGGGATGGCGACAATGGCGCCAGATCGTTGGACTGCGCGATGTAGCGGCGCATCTTTCCGCAATGCCAAGTGCGTGCGCGCTTGATTGTAATACGCCGCATAAGCAGAAAGAATTCGCCGCAAGTGCGTCTCGCTGAAGATGAGCATTTGATTCAGGCACTCGCGGCGCAATGTGCCGATCAGTCGTTCAGCACAGCCATTCTGCCACGGCGACCCAGGAGAGATCGGTCGGTCGCGGATGCCCATCGCCCTCACTCGAGACGTGAAGACATGTCCGTAGGCGCGGTCGTTGTCGCGCACTAGGTAGGCTGGCGCCAAGTTCCAGGGAAACGCCTCGGTGATCTGCCGGGCCAGCCACTCGGCTGTCGGATGCCGCGTCACCTCGAACCACAACAGCTGTCGCCGGCCATGACCCAGGACCAGGAACGCAAACAAGAGATCAAAGGTCAGCGTCGGCACAACGCACATATCGATGGCGGCGATCGCCTCGGCGTGGTTCCGCAGAAACGTCTTCCAGGTTTGCGATGGCGGCTTCGACGGCCGCGCCATATATTTCGAGACCGTCGACTGGGCCACCTCAAAACCAAGCATCAGAAGCTCGCCATGGATCCGGGATGCGCCCCAAAGTGGGTTTTCCCGGCTCATCCGCCCGATTAGATCGCGCAGGCCACGATCAATTTTCGGCCGCCCTGCCCTATTACGCGATCTCCACCGCCAAAACATTTTGAAACCCGGCGCGATGCCATCGCAGAATGGTCTCCGGCTGAACGACCTGCACCGTACCAAGCAGGCTCGGCCAAAGCCGCGTCATCCATATGAGCAGCGCGCGATCACTGCCAAGCAGTCGAAGACGAGGCGGTGCCCGCCGCAAAGCGATGGTTAGCTGATGGCGGAGAAGCAAATTCTCGGCCTCAAGCCGGCACCGCGACTTGAACAGGTCGGCGACGAACATGCCGAGCGCGCGCAGGATCGCAAACATCGCTCCCAATGATGCGATGATTCTGCCTTACGATGCGAATCCCGGCCGGATGGAATTTTCGTAAGGACAGCTCTCACTTGAAGCGCCAAGGCACGCCGTGAGATTAGGAGTGTCGTAACCTACCGGCGCGAAAGGCGAGGTAAATGCTGCGGCTGTTGCGCCAATTCATTCTTTGGGCCACGGGCGGTCTCGAAGCGACGAAGCGCGCCATCAACAAGCGTGCCGCGCACCTCTTGATACTCCATCTCTGGAATTTGCCGATTGCGTCAATTGATTTGAGCGATCCTCTAAGAGAGGACTTCTACACGACGGAGGTGCCCCAAAGCGGTGAGTACATCATCGACACTATGCGCGGCACGATCCTCGCGCAGGCGGCCGAGCCTATGTTTATAGAAGTTGCGGATGAACTCTTGCATGGCCGACGCTTCTTAAGTCGGCGGTTGCCCGATAGGAGTTTGATGGGCTTTTGCGACGGCAATGGCAATGTTCTTGGATCCAAGGCCGAGATCATCGGGCACGCCAAGAAGGAATCCGAAAATATCTTGCCCGGTGACCAGACAGCGACCGACTTTATGGAAGTGCTGAGCAAGCGCCTGGTCTCCCATTACTACATGACGATTATCCAGCTGGGGGACGCCTTGATGAAGCAGCGCGTGGTGACGGGTGACCGGGCGTGCCGAGAACTCATCGAGGGCTGCATTAGCCGTGCCCCCGTCAACTCGTTGAACGTCTATTGCCCGTGTCACACCGACCCGATGAAGGTTGAAATCGAGAAAACCATCGCGCGTTATCGAAAGCGTGGTGTTACTGTCCAAGTAGCAGGAAGCTGAGCACAAATCGGGTATCGTGGCCTCCCAGCCTTCTTTGGAAGGTGGCTGCCCTTGTTCCAGCAAGTTCGATGATTACCGCTGACCTTACCTTCACGCTGGTCATCTAGCGATGCTCGCGGCACACACCATGAAACCTTGTCCAGATTGCAACGGCGATGGTGTCGTTGACAAAGATACGGACGATGAACGTCAATGCCCGACATGCGGCGGCCTTGGTTTTGTACCTAATGACGACGACAATGGAGAAGTAATAAAAACATCGCCCGATCTGCCCACAGCGTGACCAAACGTCAGAGGCAAACCATGAAACGCATTCTGGGCGTATTGCTATTGATCCTGCTGATGCCGAGCGCATACGCCGCCGAATTGCCGGGCGACAGCGCCGACGGGAAGCGCTTGCATGACGCTAACTGCATGGGATGCCACGATACTGGCATCTACACCCGTAAGGACCAACTCGTTCAGTCTTTGGATGCGCTGAAAAAGCGCTTGGGCGACTGCAGTCATATGGCAAATAAAGAATTCTCCGCGACTGAAACGCAAAACCTCATCAAATACCTGAACGATCAGTTTTATCAATTCCGCTAGGCGTCAAAGAAATTGACGCCGCGGGGTATCAAATCTGCCCCGTCTGGCAGGACTATGACATGGCGCCGGACTTTCGGAAGCTCGTGTTCCGGACTGCCAATCTCCGCGGACCGCTCTATCGGGTGCGGGTCGCCCACCGGCGGCTTATCGCTCCGCAAGAGTTCAGCTTTGTAGAGGGTGAGCTAAGGCTGAACTGAGGGCAACGGCTGCCAAGCGGTGGGCAGTCATAACTGCGCGAGGCTCAGCATTTTGGAGCGCAAAACGAGGTTTTGCGCAGTACCTTATCGCTAATCGCCGAAGAACCCTTGAAGTGAACCTGCAAGGTCGTTGCCGCTTGCCGTTTGCTTTCCGGGCACAGGGGCGTTCGCCTCCTGTCCACGTGAGCGTTTGGATTCTGGGGGCGGCTTAGGAAAACCTTTGGCGTCGCCGAATAGCCGCGTTTGCCCTTCGCCCACTAGCTTGGACTGTGCAGCAATACATCAGCCCCAACTTCGCGCCTGGGTTTTTGTGGGATTTGAATGGTGAACAGATCGACTTCAGCGATCTAATTCAGCAGCGTACTGATGCGTTTCGTGAAGTCGCTCAGTTTGATGATGAGATCTTGCCGTGTCCTATCTGCGATGAGGGTGAGATAGATCTCAGTGATGCGACTGCGGATTGACGCGATGTTTCGCTTCCGAGACGCTTTAGTTCAATTCTAGCATCCGATCCCAGTAGGTGCGGCCTATTGCGATCCGGCCAGTTTTGCTGCCCGATGTAATTCGTCGCAATTCTTGATCCATCCAAGCTGCCGAGCCACATCATTGGCAGCCGCCCAAGCTGCGTTGCGAAATTCGGACAACGTCATCGGGGCATCTAGATCATCCGGCCCGTATTCATCGGTAGCAAGCCAGGGAGCATTTTGTTTTCGATATTTTGCCCTGAAACAGGTTCCTCGCAGGACGACAACGATGTTTGTGCCCTGCACTTCTACCCTAAGATTCGAGTGGGTCATGTCAACCTCCCGACGGTCCGGCATACGCCCCACTCGTCATTGCCGGGTGAAGGGCTATATTAGCTGACTGAAATGCCCTCGTGAGTGTGGCAGAGCTGCACCTTCCACCGTAAATCTTTGGTTTAGCAGCACGCACCAAACCCCGCTTCATTGATACGACTGCTGAGCGTCCTCAGACGCTAGAAGGCATGAGAAAGCTCGCCCGAGCTATTGCTGCGAGAAGCGATCCACGATTTATCACCGTCCCGCCCCAACGCGGTGGCTCCAAGGTGCACTTCACGGAGGAGCAGCTTACCGTCATGCGCGGCGGGCTGACGGTCGAGGAATATCGGCAGAAGACCATGGCTCCTTGTCCGCACTCCGCATCGTGCCTGACCAATATCGCTAGTCTGTGCCCGAAGCTCAGCAATCCTTGACGGAAGTGATGGCCTTCTCGGCCTCACTTTCCGACCTGTACTTTCCCTCCGTTTTATATCGTTTGGCGTCGGAAGGTTCGGTCGTCGTAATCGTACAGCCGTGCATCGCTTTGTCGTAGATGATGAAGAATGTCTCCTCGGCCAAAACTGGACTCGTCAGAAAGACGGTCACCATCGCCGCCATAAAGAAGCGTTGCATGATGATATCTCCTCTACTGAAGGATATGACGCAGTGCATTTACGGCCGAACAGGCGAGCCGAAACGGCTCAACGTCACAGCTACCTGCAGCGCCGTTATCTCAAACGCTAAAGCGCGTGTCCTGTTTCCGACCAAAAAAGTCGGATAGTGCAATAGACGACATTGCCCCAGCGACAAACAACGCCCTCCCTCATCGATTGCAAAGCCATCGTGGCGCTGGACGTGCGAGCAAAAATTGAAAAATTGTGGCAACCAGAACCCTCGCACGGCGTTCTGGCTGCGGCGCGCTCACGCATTTGGTGGAACCTCGGGAGTATTGGCGTGAAACTGTTGGCGATGCTTTTGCTGATCATCTTCAGTGGGGTTCCGGGGCGGGGCTTTGCCGTAGATGCCCCGCCTCAACCTTCAACGCGAGCGGATTGCGAAGCAGCATCGGGTTGGTCGTGGAGCGAGACGGCTAATGTCTGCGAGCTCTCTTCCCAAGAGGCGGCTACGGCGAGGCCGCAGCCTCTCACGAGAGCCGATTGCGATCTGGCCGGCATGTTGTGGAACGAGAGCGCGCTTGTGTGCGAGGAAAAATCGGAAGGATCGGCGCAAGCGTCAGCACTGACAGAGAAACCGGCTGCTCACTCGATCCTCATCAACATCGACAAGTCCACGCAACAAATGACAGTCTTCGTCGACGACGTGCAGAAATACGATTGGCCGGTATCTACGGGTAAGCGCGGTTATTCCACTCCGTCGGGCACCTTCACGGCCATGTCCATGAATGATATTTGGTACAGCAAGGAGTGGGACAACGCTCCCATGCCGCATGCCATCTTCTTCATGAAGGATGGGCATGCCATCCACGGCAGCTACGAGGTAAAGCATCTCGGCCAGCCTGCGTCGCATGGCTGCGTGCGCATCGACCCGCAAAATGCCACGCTCCTCTACGACTTGGTGAAGGAGAGCGGCCTGGAAAATACGCAGGTGGTGCTGAGCGGCGAGACGCCAGGCGGCGAGGGTAAAGTGGCAAGTTCAGCGAAATCTCGGGCTCGTTATGGTCAGGCTGCTCCCCGCTCGTTCAGGCCCGGCTACTATGCCGAGTTCGATGACTTCCCATCTCGCAGGCGCGGTGGCTTTTTCAGGCGCCTGTTTGGCGGCCGGGGGATGTCACGGTAACTCGGATAGCTCTGCGGTTCGTCGCCGATTAGCATCATCGGATGAGACCGATATCGTTTAGGCGCCACCGCTTCCCGCCAGAAATCATCCGCCACGCGATCTGGCTCTATGCCAGGTTCACACTGTCCTTTCGGGATGTCGAGGAATTGCTGGCCGAACGATGGATTGACGCATCCTACGAGACGGTCCGGCGGTGGTTCCTGAAGTTCGGGCCCGTCGATCGCGGCGAATATCCGCCGTTCGCGGCCGCGACCGGGCGATCACTGGCACCTCGATGAAATGGTGATTTCGATCCGCGGCGGTAAATACTGGCTCTGGCGAGCGGTCGACAACGAGGGTGAGGTGCTGGATTTCCTCGTCCAGCGCAGACGCGATGCCCAAGCCGCAAAGAAACTCATGGTGAAATTGCTTAAGAAGCACGGCTTGACCGCCGTGCGATTGATAACCTGGCGCAGGATCTGAACGGCATGGGTTTCGTCGTCGAGCTGGTCGGCCAGCGAGCGCTGCCGCGGGAAGCCTTCGATGCCGGGCGTGATCAGTTCCATGCCGACGCCCTCCTCGCCCTGGCGCATTCGAGGCTCAGCGCGTGCTCGGGCTCTGAAAAAGAAGAAGCCCGGCCCCCCGGCCAGGCTTCTCCACTTCCCTCATTCCCCCGAATCCAATGAGGCCATCTACAGGTCCGAAAAAGGCAAATCTCGGGCCTCTTTAAATTGTGCGTATTAAAAAAGACAAATGTTGCCGAAACGTCACTCGATCCGTGCGAGCCCCGTTAACCCCCGCGTCAAAAAGCTTGGAAAATTGCCGATTTTTAATTATCTCGACCGCGGCAAGGGTCCTAAACATAACAATCTGATGGGGTTTTCCCTCCCCCATCATGGTTCCCCCCATAGGAACCCGAAGAGGCCCCGTCCCCCCGTCGGGGCTTCTTCCTTTTTGACTATGGTGCCGCGCTGAGCGATCTCGGTTTGGTCCAGAGCGGAGCCGGCAATGGTCGCCAATTTTTTTGGAATGCGCCGTCCGGACCTGGCCTTCTCCCCCGTGCTCATGCGGCATTCCCTGATACGCTGGGGAAATTCGCTGCTCTCTCGAGAAAATTCCCTGTTCTTTTGCGTAGGGAATTTCGCCGCAACCACGTGATTTATCGTGCGGAAAAACAGAGCCTGATCCCGTTCCTGCGGCTGAATAATGTCCGCTAATGACCGATTTTGTTGAAAACTCTTTGGGCGAGCAGTGTGGTTGCGTCGTGGAGAAAATCATTTCGCAACCCAGCTGATTACGAATCCTAATTCCAAAAATCACCGCGGTACGAAACGCTATTCCACCGTCGACGTCTGCTTCGCGAGACCTCCGACTAAATCAACACAATCGACCCAAAGCGGACATGTCGTCGCCCCCAATTAAAAAGTGTTCGTCGTGGCAAATGCCACGGCGCCATTCGGGGAGGCGTCCGATAATGCACCTAGCTCATGATAGTCTTGAGCAACCGAACTAAGGAGGTCGTACCATGTACCCGTTCACTCGAATCCAATTCTTGAGCTTAGCTGCGGCAAGCGCCATAGCCGCCCTAGCCGCAACCAATACATCTACTCGCGCGGACGAATTGCCCCAGAATCTGGGGCCCGTCGGCCCAACGACACGATCCTCATGACGTTTGGCAGCAAGCGGGCAATAGCGTTCTACGAGGCTGACAACGGTCGCTGCGCCGTAAACGCGGTGGTCTATGAAAAGACGGACGCCGAAACGGGCTTGACCACAGCGACGCGCGTTCGCGTCAGCCTAGATCCACGCGCGATAGTTCATATCGACAGCAGTGACAACGAGACAATGAGCCTCCAGTGCGGAGACCGTGCCAAGACGCTGAAGGTCGTCGACCCTAAAGCGTTTATTGCAGCCGGGGCTGCGAAGTAAACTCACTCCGAATCAGGAGGTCTGTATGTCACCCTTATTAAACGCCCCTCGGGTTCAGACCGGGGGGCTCCTTCTTGCTCCTTCTAGCAAGACCAAAGTCGGGTGGGCCACGAAGGATGCCGACGATGAGCATGTCCGCTGATGGGGATAAATCTGCTCTGATGTCCGCTTATGACCCAAAGCGGACAGTGGTAGCGTTTTTTCTAGGGTCGAAAGTTGTATATTCGTCCAGCGGGCGGCCATGGCGGGCAAGACAAAGCAGATTGGCAAAGCGCTGGAGACGGACGCGGCGTCCGCACGGGCCTTCGCCGCCAAGGCGAAAGACCTTGACGCCTTGCGCGAGGCCGTAGTCGACGCTGCCGGGGTTGGCGCTGGCCTGTGGCTCAGCTACCTCTTCCTGTTCTTCTACCTCTTCATCGCGGTTGCCGCGGTGACGCACCGCGACTTGCTCTTTGAGAGCCAGGTTAAATTGCCTTTCCTGGATGTTGAACTGCCTCTTCTTGGCTTCTTCGTGCTGGGAC
>CAVVDW010000013.1:0-29982 GCA_963747175.1 uncultured Alphaproteobacteria bacterium
GGAGAGGTCGTCGCGCGCTTCAGCGCGCGGCGGGTGAGGGGGACGACGCCGCGTTAAGCCGAAAGCAGGAACTTTGCCCGACACTCCGCCGTTTCAGAGCGTGCATCGATTCTCGCGGGCCTTCTGATCGCCGCTTCCATCCTTCCCGCCGCGGCCGAAGTGCGCCCGGTCCAGGGCGCATACAACGTCACAGCGAGCGCGGCTAAGGGCGTCGTCTACGGCACCGGGACTGTGGCAAAGGGCGTCGCGCGCGGCACGGTCGCCGTGGCGCGCGGCGTCGGCCGTGGCACGGTCTGCGTCTTCACCCTCGGCAGCCGCTGCTAACTTCTAGCGCACCCGTCATGCCCGGGCTTGACCCGGGTATCCACGATTTCGGTTCGTCTTAAATTGGCCTTGCCCACGCTCTAGTCCCCCGCGGTTCCAACGCGCGAGGGGAGGGCACCGCAACCATGCCAGGCGACACACGCGACAATCCGGGCGTCATCGTCTTTCCGCCGCTGATCCTGCTTGCGGCGATCGTGCTGGGGCTCCTGCTCGATTATCTCCTGCCGCTCGGCGTCCTCGCCAAGCTGCCGCATGTCCCACGCCTCCTCGCCGGGCTCCTGCTGTTCCTGTTCGGCGCGTCCTTCCCGATCCGCGTGCGTCGCGCCTTCGAGGCAGCCGGCACCAATATCCGCCCAGACCAGCCGACCAATGCGATCGTCACCACCGGCCTCTTCGCGCATGCGCGCAATCCCGTCTATCTCGGCGGTCTCGTCGCGCTTCTCGGCCTCGCGCTGATCCTCGACTCCGACTGGATGGTGATCCTGATCGTGCCGGCGTTCATCGTGCTGCATTTCGGCGTGGTGCTCCGCGAGGAGCGCTATCTCGAGCAGAAATTCGGCGCGCCCTATCTCGCCTACAAGGAAAGCGTCCCCCGCTACGGCTGGAAATTCTGAGCGGCGGGAGCGCGCCTTAGCGCATCGCGCATTGTTCGCCCACCACGGGGCACTCCTCTCCCGGCGACAACGGCTGCCCGTTGGCCCCGGCATAGCCCACGTGGCTTGCGCGCCCGTACAGGAACGAGATCCGCACCGAGCAGGATTGGCCGTCCGGATATGACCAGATTTCGGCGCCGCCTTCGGTGGTCTTTTGGGCCGGAGCGCCCAGGCAGGACGAGATCTGCTTCTCGGTCAAGCCGAGCATGTTCGAGTGCATTTCGGGTTCCGGGCTTTGCAGAGAGCAAGCGGCCATCCACAGAGAGCAGATCAGCGCGATGAAGAGAACCCTCATCTTTAGGCGCCTCCCGTGTCTTCCTTCAGCTCGGATCGGCTCGTCATAAATTGGATCGATCGTAAGCCCCGCTTCTCCTCAACTCATGACAAAATGTTCATGATTGAAGGGGTTGTTCTCAATGTCCCGAGTGCTATGCAAGAGGCTCGTGACGGCTTCCCTCCCGTCACCTTGTTCCCCCGAGGAACCGAAGAAGCCCCGTCCCCCCGTCGGGGCTTCTTTTTTTGGCTGTCGGGCGCGCGATGGCGCGCGGGCCCGGATGGCGCGGGAAAAAGTGAAGCCCGGCCGTTAGGCCGGGCTTCCCCCGTTTCAGGCTTACGATTTTCCCTCTCGTACGCGCGAATCTCGTGTGAACGTTAGCCGTCCGAGCGTGGCGATTCTCGGGCGGCTTGAAGGCAGACTGGCAGCAGACTGGAATAAGTCCGCGCCGTTGCCGAAAAGCCACAGGGGGAGAGGGCGGCGCTGTCGCGCGGGCGACTTCGCCTCGCTCGCCGACTATGTCGAGAAATTCCCTCGCATCTCTGCCAAGGACTATCGCCGGCTGAAGAAGGAGCGCGGCGATCTTTTCGTCATGGACCAGCGCTTCGCCGGCGCGCCCATGGCGCGATGCCTCTCGAGCGGCTCATCGGGGATGCCGGCCGAGTTCCTGCGCACGCCGCACGAGTTTGCCGCGATCGACGGCGCCAAGACTGTCTATACTTTTGTCTCGGGCGGCGTCAGGCCGTGGCACAGGATCATGAGCATGAAGCCCGACTGGGACATGCGGAGGCGGCGGCATCCTCTGCAAGCGCTCGGCCTTTTCCGCCGCTTCGACGCGAGCTTTCTCGAGGATGCCGACGTCATCTTCGATCGCATCGCCGCGAGCGGCGTGAACGTGCTGACGGGCCGCGCGGGCATGATGCGGAAGATCGCCGAGCGCGCGGCTGAGACGGGGCGGGAAGTGGCGCCGATGGCGGTGATCCTGCCGGGCGGCGAGATGGTGAGCCCGCAGACGCGCAAGCTGCTCTGCGAGGTGTTCCGCCCGCGACGCTACGGCGAGCTCTATGGCTCGACCGAGACCGCGCTGATCGCGCTGCGCAAGGGCGAGGGCGACTATCAGGTGAATTATCGCTCCGTGTTCTTCGCTCCGAGCGATCCTCGCACCGAGGCCGGGATCACCACGGGGGAGATCGCCGTCACCTCGCTCCATTCGGCCGCGGCGCCGATCCTGATGATGGAGCTCGGCGATGTCGTGTCATGCCGGAACTATGACCAGCTCCTCTCGCTCGGCGCCTCGATCAGCGCCATTGCCGGGCGCGCCGACGAATATGCGCTCGGCCGCGATGGCGAGAAGGTCTACGCGGTGACGTTCTACAGCCTGTTCACGCGAGAGCCCCAGGGTGCGCCAATTTCGCGTCCTGCAGGAGCGGGCAGGGGAGTGCGACATGTTCGTGCTGGTTGAGGCGGGCGCCGACCTGGGCGGGCTCGAAGCGAGGATCGGCCGCCATCTTCAGGGCAGGCTCACGCCGCGCTTCCACTATGTCGACCGCATTCCCTTCGAGGACAAGGGCAAGGTCAGCATCGTCATCAACCGGCTCGCGCAAGCCCCGCCGCATAATTAGCGCGTCCCGCCCGAGCCTCGCGTTCAGAACAGGCGCTTGGTGGTGAAGTCCTTGGAGGAGGCTGGCAGCGTGAGCAGGAGCCCGTCAGTGCCGAGCATCGTGTCGCCGCTCCCGCGCGCCTCGGCCACGCCGCGCATGAAGATGCGCCGCATCAGCGCGTTCCTGAGCGGCGGCACCATATGCGTGAGCACAAGATGGGGCACCCCGGCTTCGTTGGCGATCTCCGCCGCTTCGACCGGGGTGGTGTGATAGGCGATGACCTGGCGCGCCATGGTCCCTGCGCGTGCGTTGCCGGTCTGGTCGAGCGAGCTTGCCAGCATCTCGACCATGTCGGGGTTCAGCGCCTCGTGCACGAGGAGATCGGCGCCGCGCGAGAAGCGCACCATGTTCTCAACCTTCTTGGTGTCGCCGCTGATGACCGCGACGCGGCCGCCATATTCGATACGATAGCCGTAAGCGGGCTCGACCGGGTCGTGGTCGACGACGAAGGCGGTGATCTTGAGCCCGTCGCGGTCGTAGACGGTGACGGACTCTTCCGCAGCCGGACGCGCGATGTCGTGGCCGATCATGCGCTCGGCCTCTGTCGGCACGAGGTCGTGCCCTTGCGCGATGCGGAAATCGGCGTCGGTGCCGTAGGCTTGCGCGAAGTACTTGACGGTGGCTTGCGTGCCCGCGCTGCCGAGCACATCGCCTTCGGCGTTGGTGACCTGCTCGGAGGCTTCCGGCGCCGGCGGTCCATAGACCTCGAGCGGGACGGAGCGCCCGCCGAGCCAGCTTTGCGTCGCGACCTCGCCGAGATCGCCGATATGGTCGGAGTGGAGATGGGTGAGCAGCACGGTGTCTATTGCCGAGCCCGGAATGCCGGCCGCCGCGAGCCTCGCCCAGGAGCCCGGCCCCGCATCGATGATCACGACCTTGCCTCCGGCAATGACCGCGGCGCAGGCATTCGCCCGGGTGAGGTCAGGCATAGGCGAGCCCGTGCCGCATAAGAGGATATGCAGCGCCTTGTCCTTGAGGAAGGGCTGGTTCGCGGCCTTGGTGAAGGCGCCGACCATGCCGCGCTTGATGATCGCGTCCTGCACCGACGGGACGAGCCAGACGACGGCGAACGCTCCGGCGGCGAGGCCCAAGACCACGCCCAAAAGGATCAGAATGCGCCTCATGCCCCGTCTCTTTCCGCTGAGCGACCCACATCAAGCATGGCGGTCGGGCCGAGGGAAGGGGCGTTACGCCGGTCCGCCCGTGCGCCGGTCTCAGGGCTGCACCAACTCGACGCGCCGGTTCTGCGCGCGGCCCTCCTCGCTCGCGTTAGAGGCGACCGGCGCCAGGAAGCCGACGCCCGCGGCCTGCATGCGCGCTGCGGCGACTCCATAGGACTTGGCGAGCGCGGCAGCGACGGCAGCGGCGCGGCGGCGCGACAGATCCATGTTGTAGTCGAACGTGCCCTGATTGTCGGTATGGCCGACGATGAACACATGCAGCTCGGGCTGCGCCGCCATCAGCTTCGAGATCTCGGCGAGCGTCGGCGCGCTCTCGGGCTTCACCACCGCCTTGTCGGTGTCGAAATAGATGCCATAAAGCGCGATATGTCCGGCCTGGCCGAGCCCCTTGGCCATGGCGGCCGCGTCGATCATCTTGTTTTCCATCGCGCCGACCTCCGTCACCACGAGCTCGGCATAGATCTCATCGTTGTTCTTGCTCACGAGCACGGCGGCATAGGTCTCGGCGCCGCTTTCGCCAGCCTTACGTCCCGACCAATAGCGATAGTCGAAGCCGTCGACCCACATCTGCGGGATCGGCAGGACATCGAGCGCCTCGGTGAAGGGGATGCCGCCGCATTCGTCGGTGGTGCAGGTGAGGAGCGTAGTGAACCCTGCCTTGGCAAGCTGCGTCTCGAAATTCTTGGCGACTTCGAGGATCGAGGGCCCGGCGCCCGTCTTGTACGCGATCCTGGTCACGCGCCCCTCCGGCTTGCGCTCGTCGGTCGCCTTGCCGTCCTTGAAGGCCGCGGCTTGCAGCTTGGTCGCGTCGAAATCCTTGACCTCATAGCCAGTGATGACACTGCCCTTGAAGCGGCCGATACCTGGATAGTCCTTGGCGCCGGGAACGTCGCCACCGGCTGCAAGCGCAGCGCCAACGCCGCACAGAGACGGGGCAAGGGGAACGAGCAGAACAGCAAGGAGCGTGAGCAGGATTCGCCGCATGGGTCTGGCCTTTCCGGTTAGAGGGATGGAGCAAGCGCCCGAGGTGGGAAGCGAAGTGAAGGGAAGAAGAGCATGCCGTCTGACCACGGCACGATTATGAACCCGCAAGCATCGGCCGGGGAAACTGAAAGCCTTGCTTCTATCGCGGTGCGGGAATGCTCGCCACGTCTCCTTCGAGACGCCTCACGCGCACATTGGCCACGCCGTTCACCACCATGTCGAGCTTCTCTGCCGCAGCCTTCGACACGTCGATGATGCGGTCATGGGTGAAGGGTCCCCGGTCGTTGATGCGCACCACGACGGAGCGGCCATTGTCGAGATTTTCGACCAGCACCTTGGTGCCGAGCGGAAGCGAGGGATGCGCGGCGGTCAAGTCGTCGCCCTCCATCGTCTCGCCGCTCGCGGTCGCCGATGCGAGATCGTACCAAGAGGCGCGGCCCGTCTCGGCGGGGCCGATCGCGTCGGGAGCGACCGCTGCGAGTTTGGGTTTGGATGGCGCGGGCTTGGGCGCCTTCGGTAGGTCGGGCTTCGGAAGCGCAGTCTGCTCTTGCGCTCTCTCGTGCTTTGGCGAGGACGTCTTGCGGTACTCGCTCTCTGCACGGGGTGGAAGGGTGAGCACGAATTCGGGTGAAGGCCTCGTGCCTTGCCGCTTGAGCGGAATGACGCTGTTGAGGATCAAGGGCGCGGCGATGAGGGCGCTTGCCGCCACCCACCAAACCCACCTCACTCGAACGCGCCGCGGCGCACGCGAAACCGATGCGTCGGCCATTCACTCATCCCTGCTAAGTCTCTCCGCGTCCCTAACGTCCCGAGCAGAGAGTCCGTTCCCGTGCGGCACAGAGCGACGTAAAGGGGCGATTTTCGGGCGGTGCCAGTTCACTGAAGGAACCCCGCACCGCTAAGCTCGTTGTTAGCCCGACACTCCCATCATCGGCCCGCTTTCGCCGGCCCAACAGAGAAGAGGCATGTGAGATGACGACTGCGAACCAGGCCTTCAGACAAGCCGCCAACTCCCCCGCCGGACGCCACGCTTCGGAAGCCGCCAAGGAGGCGCGCGATAGCGTCAAGTCCGCCGCCGAATCTGCCAAGTCGACAGCCGAGTCGGTTGCCGACGACGTGAGCGAGTTCGCCTCCGACGCCGCGCGCAAGGCGGGCAATCTTGCCTCGGACGTCTCGCGCCGGGCCGGCAAGCAATATGGCCGCGCCCGTGATGCCGCCGTGGATGCCTATGACGAGGTCCATGAGCGCGCGGTCGAGAACCCGCATATCACGCTCGGCCTCGCCGTTGCTTTCGGCTTCCTGCTCGGCGCGCTCCTGATCGGTCGTCGCTAATCCAGCCCAATCGTCATGGCCGGGTCTGCCTTTTGGTGCAGAGCCCGGCCATCCACGCTTCGCCTGCAAGAAGCGATTAGACCGCCTGCACGCCCTGATCGACCACCATGGCGGCGACGATCGCGTTCATCATTGCGCGGCACAGCGACATTCCGGACGTGGCTACGGCAAGCTCAAGCTCGAGTGGACTGACATCCAACGTGATCGAAATCGTGTCGATTGGAGGAATGAAATCGAAATCCCACCGTCCGCAATTCTCAATCATGGCCTTTTTCTCCCGCAACTGAACGCTCCTCATGTTCGCCTCCCGCGCGCTAAGCAGGGATTGACGGGGTCGTTGGGATTTATCTCGCTTTTCCAGTTGTATGTCGGCCGCCTTATCGACGTGCCCGCGAGGTCTGCTCAGGCGAGGCAGACAGGCGCCCCCAAGAGATGTAAGATTTGTGTCGGACTCGCCTCGAGAAGCGAGACGTTAGCGGGGGGACAATCATGCTGAAATTCTGGATGGACTTTGCCTTCGATTCGGCGCTGCTCTGCGCTGAGGCCCAGGAGGTGATGGGCCTGCGCCTGATGAGGATCGCAGGCGGCGGCGTCCACGCCGAGCGCGAGGCGCGACGCATGGTGGCCGAGAAGAGCATCGCCTTCGCCGATGCGGCCGCGAGCCTTGCCGCGGGCGCCTCGATCGACAAGATCGTGGGCCACTATCGCACGATCGTCAGGGCCAATAAGCGGCGGCTCTCGCGCTTCTGAGCGGACCTTATCGCCGGGCTGCAAACCACTGAAACGATGTGCCCATTTTCCTGCATGCGCAACGTCAGTCTTCTCCCTCGGGGGGTGGTGGCTCGGCAAAGGAGAGGCGAACGACAAGAGTCCCGGCGCCGCAAGCGGGGCAGGCCATGGGCGGGATGTCGGCGACCTTGTAATCCGCGCCGGCGCCCTCGATGAGCTGGTCGAAATTGAAGGTGAAGAGATGGCGGCAACCCTCCCGTTCGCAGAGCGCCACGATCTCCATGTTGCGCACTTTGACGTCGCCGAAAGTCCAGTCGCTCATGGGGATGATCCTTTCGCGTCAGAGCGGGGAGGAGCCGGGCGGCTGGGTAGGATAAGTCGGACCTGGATGGAGGAAGCTGATCGAAGCGTAGGCGCCGACGAATGAGCCTGCTGCGGCGAATACCACATAAGCCCAGTGGTGGGTGTAGTTGATGACCGCAAACGAGGAAAGCAGATACCAGATGCTGCTCCAGGTCGCTGCGGGCAAACGGTGGCGCCTGACCACGGCGTTTGTGAACATCACATAGACCGCGTCGGTCGCAGCCGTCGCGCCCATGACGGCGAGCGCGATGAAGGGGTCGATCTCTGGCAGGGACATGGCGGTCTTCTCCTCGTGGCGTCCGCGCGGGAATACCGGCTCATGGCGCGGGAAGGCGAAGACCATACGCAACTCCCCCAAAAAAGGGGAGGGCCCCGCTCATGCGAAGCGGGGAGGCGCGCAACTGTCACCCGACCGTAGTGCTGCTCGGGACGGCAACGCCATCCAGCGCCCGGTCTAAACCGAGCGCCGCTCACTCATATCTCAGCGCATCGATCGGGTTGAGCAGCGAGGCGCGCCGCGCCGGGTAATAGCCGAAGAACACGCCGACCAGCCCCGCCGACAGAAGCGCGATCGCCACGAGGCCGGGCTTGAGCGCGATCGGCCAGTCGCCCCAGATCGACATGGCGAGCGCTGCGCTCCCGCCGATCAGGAGCCCGATCAGACCGCCCGTCACGCAAAGGGTCACCGCCTCGATCAGGAACTGATTCAAAATATCGCGCCGCCGCGCGCCCACCGCCATGCGCAAGCCGATCTCCTTGGTGCGCTCGGTCACCGAGACGAGCATGATGTTCATGATGCCGATCCCGCCGACGACGAGCGAAATGGCAGCGGTCGCGCCGAGCAGCACGGAAAGGATGCTCTGCGTCTCGCTTCGCGCGCGGATGAACTCAGCCATGTTGCGCACTTGGAAGTCGTCGGGCGTGCCTGCCCTGACATGGCGCCGCTCGCGCAGAAGCGTCTCGATCTCCTCCTGCGCATCGCCCATAGCCTCGGCCGAGACCACCTCGACCATGATCGAGCGGAGATTGTCCGGCACGGTCTGCTCGGCCCCGAACAGACGACGCCTTGCGGTGGAGAGGGGCACGAGGGCGGTATCGTCCTGATCGGTGCCGAAGCCCGATTGGCCCTTGGTCGTGAGCGTGCCGACCACGGTGAAGGGCACATTCTTGATGCGAACCTGTTCGCCGAGCGCAGGCGCGTTCCCGAACAGCTCACGTTGCGTCGTGGCGCCGAGGATGACTACCTTGGCGCTAGAGCGAAGCTCAGAACTCCGTAAAAGGCCGTCCGTCCGCCAGCGCCCAATCGCGCACCTCGAGGAAGTCTTCGTTCACGCCGGTGACCGAGGTCGTCCAGTTCGAGTTTCCGACCACGATCGGGGCCGAGCCGCTGACCATTCCGGCCGCGCCCGTGATGCTCGGCACCTTGGCGCGGATCGCCGCGAGATCGCCCTCCGACAAGGCGAGCGCCGTGCCTTCTCCGGCCCGTCTGCCGCCGGAGGTGAAGGAGCCCGGCATGATCACGAGCACATTGGTGCCGAGCGCCCTGATCCGTGCTTCGA
This sequence comes from uncultured Alphaproteobacteria bacterium, assembly GCA_963747175.1. Classification (GTDB taxonomy): domain Bacteria; phylum Pseudomonadota; class Alphaproteobacteria; order Rhizobiales; family Methyloligellaceae; genus Methyloceanibacter. The sequence continues at coordinate 9,061 of CAVVDW010000013.1, forward strand.
TGGCTTCGCCGGCACCGCTCGCCACCGACACCATCACGATCACCGAGGCGACGCCGATGATCACGCCGAGCATGGCGAGGAAGCTCCGGAGCGCATTCACTTTCAGCGCATCGATGGCGACCTTGAATGAGGCGAGCGGGTTCACGACGCCTCATCCACGATTTTGCCGTCGCGAAACGTGATCCGGCGGTGGGCACGCCTAGCGATGTCGGGCTCATGGGTGACGAGGATCACGGTGATGCCCGTCTCGTTCAGTTGCTCGAATATCTCGATAATCTCTTCCGTGGTGTGGCTGTCGAGCGCGCCGGTCGGCTCGTCGGCGAGGAGGATGTGCGGGTCGTTGACGAGCGCGCGCGCAATCGCTACGCGCTGCTGCTGGCCGCCCGATAGCTCGGAAGGTTGGTGATCCTCCCGATGCGCGAGTCCGACCTTGGCGAGACACGCCTTGGCCTTCTCGCGCGCGCCCGCGTGGCCGTGCCGCGAGTAGAGGAGGGGCAGCGCCACGTTGTCGAGAGCGCTCGTCCGCGCCAACAGATTGAAGGTCTGGAAGACGAAGCCGATCTTGGCGTTACGGTAGGCGGCAAGCTGATCGGAGCTTAGACCGCCGAGCTCGCGGCCCTCGATCTTGAGCGAGCCCGAGGTCGGCGTGTCGAGCGCGCCGATCAAGTTCATGAAGGTCGATTTGCCGGAGCCCGAGGCGCCGGTGACGGCGAGATATTCGCCGCGCTCGACCTCGACGCTCACGCCCTGCAGGGCGCCGATGATGCTGCCGCCGAGCCTATAGGTCTTGACCAGATCGTGCGCCACGATCTGCGGCACGCCCGAACTCACGGCGCTCCCTCGCGCACGCGGAGCACCACGTTCGCGCCTTCAGGCAGGCCGTCCACCACCTCGGTGACATTTCCATCGGCGAGGCCCAATCTCACCTCGCGCGGCACGAGCGTGCCGTTCTCATAGGCCCATAGCGTGACGCGATGAGGTCCGCTCGGCCTCTGCCGCGCCATCTCCTCATATTTCTTGTACTTCTCAGGGCTCAGCACCGAGCGGAGCACCTTGGCGATGCGCATGCGCGCCTGCTCGCGCATGTCGTCCTGGCTCGCCCCCGTTCCCGGTGGCCCTGCATTCTTGATAGCGGCAAACTCGGCCTCGAGCGCGGTCTTGATCTTCTCGATCTCCTCGGGCGTCAGCTCGAGCTCGGTCTTGAGCCGCTCAAGCAGGCGGCTGCCGCGCTCGCCGAGAGAAACGACTCCAGTCGAGAGGCCATCACGCACGAGAGCGGCTTGCGCGGGGCCGCGCGGTTGATAGCGCAGCGCCTCTGTCGGGACGGTGACGACGTTCTTATGCTCGCCGGTGATGACGGTGACATTCGCCGTCATGCCGGGGAGCAGCCGCCCGAGCGGGTTGTCCGCATCGATCACCACTGTGTAGGTCACGACATTGTTGAGTGAAGTCGGCGCAAGCCTGATTTGCGAAACCTTCCCCTGGAAGGTCACGTCGGGATAGGCATCGACGGTAAAGGTCACCGCATCGTCGCTCGCGATCTGCCCGATATCGGCTTCGTCGACCTGTGCTTGGATTTGCACATGGGTGAGGTCTTGGGCGATGGTGAACAGCTTCGGTGCCTGGAGACTCGCCGCCACGGTTTGCCCGACTTGGACGGTTCGGTCGACGACGACGCCGTCGAGTGGGGCGCGGATGTAGGTGCGCTCGAGATCGATGCGGGCGCTGTCCAGCGTCGCCTCGTTCAGCGCGACATTGGCCTTGGCATTTTCGAGCTGTGCCTTGGCACTATCGAGGTCTGCGCTGGCGCTTTGCTGTGCCGCGATTGCCGTATCGAGGGTGACCTGAGCGCCGGCACCCTTGGCGACAAGTTCCTGAGCGCGATGAAGATCGAGCTCGGCCTTGTGCAGATTGGCCTCGGCCCGCTCGACCGCGGCCTGTTGCAGCGTCACATTGGCTTTGGCGACGGCGACCGAAGCTTCGCTCTGGCGGACCTTGCTCTCGAAGGTCGAGGGCTCGATCCTGGCCAGCACCTGATCCTTCTTGACCTCCGAACTGTAATCGACATTGACCTCGCTGACATTGCCGGAAAGCTGGGACCCGATGTCGACGGTCACGAGCGCACTCACGGCGCCTGACGTAGAAACCACGCGGCGCACGTCGCCGCGCGTTGCGGCAACGGTCTGGATGTCGAGCTTTCCCTCGGAGCGTTGCTGCCAGTAATAGTATCCCGCTCCCGCCGCGATGCACGCGACCACGAGGAACGTTAGAAGGCGCGCTGCCATTTTATGTTCCGCATTCCCTCCATGCTTGCCGTCTTACCATGCGGCGGGCGCCGGAATCGTTACAAAACGGCAATGATTTGAACGCTGTAGGAGCAGCACAGCTCGCCGGGGGCGCTCATTTCTCCTGAAGCTCGGCCGGCTGGAACCATTCCCTTTGGCGGACCTTCACCATCTGCTCCTGGTCGACGAAGGGCAGGATCGTCTTCTCGAAGGCGAGTTTGACCTGCTGATATTCCTTGGCGCAGTTCTTGGCGCGCTCGGGCGGCAGCCAGCCCGAGTCGACGAAGTCCTGGAACGTCGCGGGATCGCCGCCATAGGCGATGCACAGCGTGTTGTAGAGGCGCTGGCTCGACGTACCGTGCTCGTCGGAGAAGGCGCAGAACGGGTCGACCCAGCATTGCTGGTCGGGGTCGGTCGGGTATTTGGGATCGGTGATGTCCATCGCCTGCGTTCTCGGGTCTCCCGAGATCGCCCACATATAGGCGAAGCCCTTGATGATCGTCCGCGCCGTCTGCTTGCTGAACTGAAGCGCGAGGAAGGCCGCGACCTCGTCGGCACCGTCTTCCTCGCGACCGAACACCGGGATGTCGAGCTGGTCGAAGAGGGCGTGTCCCGTCTCGTGCATGAGCACTGAGGTGAACAGTCCGGCGACATATTGCTCGCGCGAGACCGGGGTCCACAATTTCCCCTTGGCCTGCAAGTCGAGCAAATAGTCGGCGTCTTTGTTGCTCGCGGCGAAGAACGAGTAGCACATGTTGATGGCGTGGTTGGTTGGGTTGTAATAGGGGCTATCCCAATCCTTGCCGCCGCAGTCGCTCGCGAACAGCTTGAGCGTATGCGGTAGCCGCAAGGGCGACAGGAACTCGGCATATTCCTCGAGAACGCGCCGCTCCATCATCTGCTGGCGGATCTGCTTGCGCTCCTCGTTGATCGGTTTGTGCTTGTCGTCCGGAGGGAAGGTGTCGAAGGTCGTGGTCCAATAGCCATGGTCGCCGGCTTCCTCCTCGACGACCACGACCTTGCTGTTGGCGAAATCCGGCGAGACCTGCGCCTTCGCCGGCGCGGCTAATACCGTGGAGCCGAGCAGAGCGATGGAAACCAATGACGTTTTGAGGATCGAGCTCATGGCGGTACCTAACCGTTGCCGCCCGGATTGGACGGCGAGATGGACCAGCGCCGCGCTCGCGCCTTCACCAGGAGGTCGGGATCGACGAAAGGCATGATCCTCAGATTGAAGGCTTTCTTGATCTGCTGATATTCGTCGTCGCAGCGCTCGGCGCGATCTTTGGGAAGCGTCCCGCCGCGCACGAGATAGTCGTAGTCGTAAGGCGAGGCGGCGTATGCGATGCAAAGATAATTGTAGAAGCGCTGGGCGTCGGGAGACGCGGTGCTGGCAAAATCGCGACCCGTCCACGTCTTGTTCGACCATTGGAAGATCTGCGTCGTGCTCTCGACGGTGGTTGCCATGACGTCCTCGCCGAACTGCGTCAGGATCAGAGCGGCGAGCCGGTCGGCGGCGTCGTATTCGCGTCCCCAGATCGGGACTTGGAGCACGTCGAAGATGGCGAGCGCCATCTCGTGCAGGACCGCCTCCACGAAGGCGCCGTAGATCAGCATCTGCTGATAGGCAGGGTCACGCGAGTGCTGCCTCACGAGCTTCGCAACCTGGTCGAGCACCTCGTAGCAGATGGTGACGGGTCCACCCGAGCTGTAAGGTTGGGGCGTCGGCCCACATTCGGCGGTGCGAGCTTTGAGGGGCTTCGGCAGGCGGAGCGGCTCCATGAAAAGCTGGAGCTGTTGCAGTACCCCTAGCGCCATGAGCTGCTCGTAGATGGGACGGAGTTCGGCGCTGGCTGGCTCCTCATAGGCGATCTCGATTTGCGACTCTGCCAGGGCCGGCTGCGGCGCACTCACCGCAAGCATTGAGGCGAAGGCAAGTGATGCTGCGCAAAGCACGGACTTCATCGGCGCAATCTCCAGGGCTCGACTGACGGCAGCCGCAGCATAATGGAAAGCGCGGCACGGGAACATCGTGCGGGACGCGCTTTAGTCGGGGAGTGAGGGAGCGGCTAGAGGCCGAACGGATAGGTCTCGTCGGGGCCGTGGGGATGGGCTTCGCCGTGAGCCGCGACGGCGTGCGTCTCCTCGAACCAGATCCAGGCATCGAACTGCCGCGACAGCTCGGCCTGGAAATAATGCGAGAGCAGCTCGGTCTCCGGCCGGTAGATCACCCCGATGGCTCGCTCGAGCAGGGGCTCGGCGAGCTCGGCGCGGATATGCTCCTTCTGGCCGGGGCCCGTCTCGAGGAAGAAGGCGGGGATGTTCGCGTCGCGCGAGCGGCCCTCGTAGGAATCGTCGCGCGCCGGGCGGACTCGCTTGATCTCCATCGGCCCGTTCCAGTCCGATGCCGCCGCGACCGTGCCGCGGTCGGTGCCGAAGCCGATCAATGCCGCGTTGTCGCCGAACCACGCGCGCGCGAGCTGGCCGACATTAAGCTCGCCCCTGACCTGACCCATCTCGGTGAACTCGGCGTTGCCGATATGGGAGTTGTGCGCCCACACCACCGCTTTGGCGTCGGGCCCGCGATGGGCCATCAGCCGCTCGAGCGTGTCGAACATGTGCTGGTCGCGCAAATTCCACGACTCGGCGTCGCCGTAATACATGACGCGGTAATATTGCTCGGCCGCGGCGACGATGCGCGCGTTCTGTTCGGCGTCGAAGAAAGCCTCTCCGTCCCACACCAGATAATCGAGCCGCTTGTGCAGGAGGTCGAGCAGCGCGTCGGTGACCGGCTTCTCGCACAGCGCATAGCCGCGGCTGAGCGCCATGCGTCCGTAGCGCACCGGCTCGGCGCGCCAGGGCGAAAGACAGCCATAGCGCTCGCGCGCGACAAACGCCGCCTCGGGATCGATCTTGTCGAGGTAGAGCAGCACGGCCTCGATCGAGGCGCTCAGGCTGTAAACGTCGAGACCGTAGAAGCCGCAAGCCCGGTCAGGATCGCGCGTGGAATTGATGTCCTTGAGCCGCCGCAAGAAGGCGCCGACCTCGCCGTTCCGCCACATCCAGGTGGGGAAGCGGGTGAAGGCCGCTCTCGGCACTTTCGGCCGGGGCATGTCGCGCACATAGGCGTCAAAGATCGCGGCATCAGGCCAATCGGCCTCGACCGCGACGATGTTGAAGCCGTGCTCGGACACGAGCTTTGCCGTGATCGCCGCGCGCGCATCGTAGAACTCTGCCGTGCCGTGCGTCGCCTCTCCGAGCAGCACCACGCGCTTATGCGCGAAGCGCTCGGCAAGGTTCGCCAGCTCATCGAGATCGCCAAACGGCGCGGCGGCCTCGGCGATGAGATGGCTCAGCGTCGAGCGGATCGCCTTGGCGCGCTGCGAGGGGATCAGGAGCCCGTCGGCAAACCCCGAGGTCTCCGAATCGATCTTGGTCTCTTTCTTGGCGGCGCTGGGCTCGGCCCAGCCTTCCTCGCCGATCAGCGGCACGAAGGTGACGGCGCCGAAATCCTCTTCCTTGAAGTCGGCCTCGCCGAGGCGCGTGACGCGCAGCAGCGACTGATTCACGCCGCGGCCGACGGGGATCACGAGCCGCCCGCCGATGGCGAGCTGGCTCTTGAGCGCCTCCGGCACGCGCGGTCCGCCGGCCGACACGATGATGGCGTTGAACGGCGCCTTATCGGGGAGTCCCTTGGTCCCGTCGGCGCAGATGATCTCGGCATTGTCGTAGCCGAGCCCCTTCAGCCGCGCGCGCGCCTCGTTCGCCAGCTCCTCGTGGCGCTCTATTGCCGAGACCTTGCCGGCGATGCGGCTCATCACCGAAGCGGCGTAGCCCGAGCCCGCGCCGACCTCGAGCACCTTGTCGCCGGGCCTGAGCTCGGCAAGCTCGATCATGCGCGCCACGATATAAGGCTGCGAGATGGTCTGCCCCGCCTCGATGGGGAGCGCCGAGTCCTCGTAGGCGAACTCCTTGAGGTGCTCGGAGACGAAGGTCTCGCGCGGCACCTCGCCCATGGCGGTGAGCACGAGCGGATCGACGATGCCGCGCGCCTCGAGATGCCGCGCAACCATGAAGGCGCGGTCGCGCGCATGGCGGTCGGCATGCCGGGCAGGCTTGGCGTTGGGGGCGGCCATGGGCCAAAACTACCACATGGCCGGCGCCACTTCGCCTTGATCTGGATCAGCCCTGCAGCGCTCAGGCAGGATTCATCGCCTCGCCGCGCGGATCGCGCGCAAGGTCATGTCAAAGAACCGCCCCCGAAGGGGATGGCGCGCCGAAAAGCGCAAACCTATGGTTCCGCGTCCGTTGCCGGATGCGGCGGGCGCCTCTCGGCGCGCCACATGCGCTCAAGTAGGCCAAAGGCCGGTAGCGCATGCTATTTGCGGCGTTGGTCGGCGGCGGGCCGCGCTTCACATTGAACGTTGCGCTCGTCGCAATGGCGAATGGCGCAACGGACAAGCTGTAAGCCAGCTCCTGGCAGGGTCTCGTAGTGGACCCGGGCGGAGCCCCGGCACCGCCCGAGTGCTCGACTTGCGTAGCCAAGCGCGCAGGCGCCGCACCTCATCCCGCCTCACGAACGCCTCATGATGCGCCCTTCAAGTGGACGAGGTACGACCAGTCTAAGCGAGGTTCCGGATGGGGGAATAAGCACGGGAATGACTCAACCAACTCTCCTCGTCATCGCCCGGCTTGACCGGGCGATCCAGTAACCACCGCCCTCGATTTGATTGCGATGCCGAGGTTACTGGATGCCCGCTTTCGCGGGCATGACAATCGAGAGTGAGGATTACCCTGGCCAGCCAGGGCACCTCACCAAGACGCCGCTATTTCAGCTCCCAGGTGACCTGGACCTCGATATCGACGCTCTCGGTGCCGGGCTCGATCGGCACGGGCTTCGCGGTCGCGGCTTCCATCATCGGGGCTGACATCGAGCGGGGCACGTAGCCGCCTTGCTCGGTGATGGTCATGACCGGGCCAAGCTCGGCGCCGGCGGCCGCGACATAGAGCTTCGCCTTGGCGATGGCGTCCTCCATGGCAGCTTTCCGCGCCTCGTTCTGCTTCTCCTCGGGCTTGTCGATGTCGAAGGAGATGCCGCCGATCGAGTTGGCCCCTGCCGTTACGAGCTGGTCGAGGATGGTGCCGAGCTTGCCGATGTCGTGGGTGGTGACGAACACGGAATTCATCACGCTATAGCCCACGATCCGCGGAGGCCTTCCATCGTCCGACGTGTCGTAGCGCGGGCTGACGGTGAAGGTCGTGGTCTGGATGTCCTTAGGGTCGATGCCCGCGTCCTTGAGCGCCTGGACCACGCGTGTCATGGCATCGGTGTTCTTGGCGAGCGCGTCCTTGGCGGTCGGGGCCTGGGTCTCGACGCCCGCGCTGACGCTCACCTTGTCGGGCGCTGCCTTCACGCTGCCTTTGCCGTTGATGGCGATGGTGCGCTTGGGCGGCTCGTGCTCGTCGGCGAGCGCCGCTTGGCCGGCGACGGGTGCGGCAGCGAAGAGAAGGGCGAGCAGGCTGAAGAGCGTTTTCCGAAGGCTTGGGGACATGGGGGATTCCTCGAAATGGTGAGCGACGAGCGTGAGCCAGCTCGAAGCTCCCCACGGGCCGCGCCCCTGCTTCGATCTGTTCGCGGGCAGAGGAATCCTGCTATGAGGCGGAAATTGGGAGATGCGAATCCCACCTTGATCGCGCTCGTGAATTTGCTCCAAGGGCCCGTAGCTCAATTGGTTAGAGCCGGCGGCTCATAACCGTCTGGTTGGAGGTTCGAGCCCTCCCGGGCCCACCAAAACTATCAGAAAAACCAAGGGATTAAGAATGGGGCGGCTCAAGCGTCCCATTGGCGCGGCTACCGGGCTACGGGGGGCTACAATAGGTCGGACCTCCAGGTGGGCCTAGGGCTGTCGCACCGCGCCGGGGGGTAGCCTACCCTCTTGGCTAGGGCGTTTGAACCGCCTGCGGGCGAACCCGTACCGCCCCTACACGTCGGTAGGCCGTGCTCTATGTAGCGTTAAGCCCGCCATGGTCGGCATAGGCGGGAAGCTGACACAGTTCCTCGCGCATATGCCCGGTGGGTAGTCACCGGCAGCGTAATCCCCAAGGGGAATCAGGGTCGCACACGACAAGCGTCGGGTGCGGCCTTTCTGTTGTCCGTGGCCTGACGCTCAACCCTATGGAGTTATCGTCATGGACAACGGATTCACGAATTGGCTGTAACAAATCATCAAATCTGGTTGGAACGGCCAGGTATTTCTCGGTAGTGTAGATCTGCCCCTGTGAAACATCGGCATTGATGTCAGCGAAAGCTGGCTCCGGCTAACCTACGCGGAGTTCGGAAGCTGCACGTCCCAACCGTAGGTATCTGCTCGCCGCCTCTACCAGCGAAAGGTCACCCCCATGATCGGCCCATGTTGCACCATATCGATGCCGTTCTTTCCGAATTTGCCGTTCTCGCTGAAGTCGACAGAAAGCGCGCGATAACCGAGCACGGCATGGAACGGTGTGCCCAAGCATGACGTATCGAAGCCATAAGTACCGACCACCTGCCACGAGAAGTCGCTGCCGACACCAAATCCACCAAAATCGGCTTCAAGACTAAGCTCTTTAGACGGTCCCATCTCGTGACGGAGGCGGAACCCAACAAAAGGGTCGACCCATTCCAGGTCCCCAGTGCTGTCAAACGCAACCGCTCTTGCCACCTCGACCTGCACCGTTCGCGACACGGTAATGTCTTGGCCAGGCCCGAGACGCTGGTCGATTAGGTGTTGCAGTAGCTTGGCTGTGCGAGGTTTGAGGTGGAAGCCGCGATCACGAAGAACCTGCTTTAGGACATCGCGCGGATCGAAAGTTGCCGAGGCACTAACGTCAGCCGTTAGGTTGCCCTTCAGACTGATCGAGGTGTCGACGTTTTGATTCCAGTAGCGAGCGCCGCCCAATAGGTCCAATGCCGTCCGCGATGATGCCCCCGACCAATTCGCAACCTCAAAACCGACACCGGATTGGACGATCGTCGATTGATAGTCGAGCTGCGCATGCGCCTTGACGTGCAGATTGGCATCGACACTTACGTCGACACCAGGGAACCGGTCGAAGGGGTGCCCCGAGGCTTGGCGATTGAAATCGTCTTTGCCGTGGCCGGGAAAACCAAGGTCCTCCCACACCACATCTGTGAACAATGAAAATGCACCTTTGCGAGCCTCGAAATAGCCCATCAGGGCCATGAGTAAATCGCTTTTCTCGACGATCTCGAAGAAGCTGTCGTTGACATCGACGGTGTGTCCGCGGGCGGTCACATTGCCGTTGACGTTCGTCATCCAACCATAGGGCGTGAAGCTGAAATGCCACGGGGACACTGGCTGCAATGGTTGCGCGTTAACCTGGGGTCCGAGGTCGGCGCTCAAGGCGGGACCGCTCGCGGCAAGCAAGCCGCAAAAAGTGGATGCGACCACGAGGTAGGTGAAGCGAAGACAAAGAACCATTTACACTCCTCCTTCCTCCTCGTTAGCGCTTTCGCGACGGCAAAAACGCGCGGACTTCGGAGGCAAAAAAGAGTCTAACACTCATAAAGAGGTAGGGCTGATGCCGCACTGCAACAGCGAAGAGTTATTTGACGAGCCGACCGCAACTTCAGGGCGGTGAGGTTCTCGACGGGCCTCGAAATCGCTCGCCGAGCGTTGAGTACTTCGCCGGGAGGCGAGATGAGCGTCCTCTTCAATCCTGTTTACGCTTTTTGTCTTCTCCCAGGTGATCGTCATTAGCATGAAGAACGACTGGAAGAGAATTTTCACGTTTGAAACAATCAACGAAGGAGGAAGATGAGTAACGATTGCTCTAAAATTCTGAGTGCGCCTCCACAAGAAATGTCATGGCTGAAATCCGGCCTTGCGAGCTTGAACGCGGCATCTCGCGCGGTGCTTCTAGGCGCGACCGCGTTGGTATCGGTGTGCGCAGCCGGCCCGGCCAGTGCGCAATAACCCGCACAGCAACAGCCCAATATCCTCGTCATCATGGGCGATGATGTCGGCTGGTTCAACATCGGCGCCTATCACCAAGGTATCATGTCGGGCAAGACACCGAACCTCGATAGACTGGCCTCGCAGGGCATGCGCTTCACCGACTACTATGCTGAGGCGAGCTGCACGGCGGGTCGGGCGAACTTCATTACCGGCGAACTGCCGATCCGCACGGGTTTGACCACCGTAGGGCAGGCCGGAGCCGAGGTGGGACTTCCGGCTGAGGCCGCGACGCTCGCCAGCGCCCGTAAGTCGTTGGGTTATGAAACCGGGCAGTTCGGCAAGAACCATCTGGGCGACTGGAACAAGTACCTGCCCTGCGTGCACGGCTTCGACGAGTTCTTTGGCTACCTATATCACCTCGATGCGATGTCGGATCCCTATTGGTATTCCTTCCCGAATGATCAGGCCTACCGTGACAAAGTCGGCCCCCGCGATTTGGTGCACTGCTGGGCGACTGATACCGACGATGCCACGGTCGAACCGCGCTGGGGCGTGGTCGGCAAACAGAAGATCGTGGACGAAGGTCCCTTGGCGCCTTTCCCCGACATGTCCAACGTGCCGAACATGCACGACATCACGCCGAAGGCCAAGTACGACATGACGACCTTCGACGAAGTGCTGGTCAAGGCGTCAAGCGACTTCATGGACATAAGAAGGACGGCAAGCCGTTCTTCGTCTGGCACAATACGACACGCATGCACGTCTGGACATTCCTCGCGCCCAAATATCAGGCCCTCATGAATAGCCAGACCAACTACGGCCTCGAAGAGGCGGGCATGGCGCAGATGGCTCAGGGGCTTGCGTGGCAAGCCTCTACCGAGAGCGGCTCGACACCTTTCACAAGTTACTGCACGGGATTATCCTGCATGGGCGGATAGGCCGTCCATGGGGCAGCCGGGCAACAGCCCGCGTCGCGCGTTGTGAGCAGCATGGAACAGCGACAATTCTTTGAAGTGACGGGTGAAGAAAGCGGTGAATGGCTCGTCCTAGACGGCAAGCGCCATCCGCCGCGCGTGATTTGTAGGTGCCGCGGCTGGAACGCGCCGAAAAATGCAGCGCTGATCGTGGCTGCTTTGGAAGCGCACCATTCGGAGCTCTACTCAAAATTCCCCCTCGACGGTTCGGGGCGGCCCAATGAGCAGCCAGCCGTCAAACCGTGCTTGCCATCAGGCGAGGCTGAATCTGCGCCTGCACCCAAGCCTGCAGCTCGAAAGTCCCGGGCAGCGCACCGGGGCTAGGCGGCGATCTCGATCAGATCAGATCAGAAACCCAGCTTTTGCAGCCACCGCCGAACCGGGCCCGGTGGTTTGCCGGTCTCTCCGCTTCAGCTGGCGGCAAACGGATGGTGTGCCGAGTCCTTCTTCGCGGTGACCTCGGAGGCCTTGGGCTCGCCCTTGATGGCGCGAGCAAGAGCTTCCTTCGTGGCGCGATAGTTGAAATCCTGGATCTTCTTGTCGTCCTTGGCTTCCCAGTGGATGAAGACGCCGACGGTGACGTAGAGATCGTCAGCCTCGTTGGCGGGGATCACGCCTTCTGCCACGGAGTCGGCGACGGCTTTGGCCACGGCGTACTGCGCCGGACCGAACATCTGCACCGCCTGGCGCGCGTCCTTGATCGTCACCTTGTTGTAAAGGATCGTTGGGGGTTTACACATAAGGTTCGGGGCGACCAACGCGAGAAGCGTGGTGAACCCGTCCTTGTTGTTGGTCAACGCATGGCAATAGGCCGTCTCAACGGCGCTGCCGCGGGGACCGATCAGCAAATCGACGTGAGCAACTTCATTGCCGTCACCAACGAGCGATTCACCGACACATACACTACTGATCTTGGCCATGAACTAACCTCCTCTTTAGGTTCGCTGAGATGACTTCCCGAGTTGCGGGTCAACGGCAAGCCGAGGAAAGTGCTAGCTGAACGCGTTCGCTCGGTCAGAGCTACGCGACGAGTAGATCCGCCGGAGATGGAACGACCGGCAAGGTCGTTGTTAGGATAGGACCGTGACGCCGATCGAGCCAGCCCAGAGTTGAGCCTTGATCCAAGCCTTAGACGATACCAAAAGCTCGAAAAGCCCCCCGTATAACTTTTGGAGGTCAATCCTCGGCTAGTTTCTTCCTAGGGCGCAAAGTCCATTCCACGGACTCTCGCAACTTGCCCAGCGCTTCCCAATCCTCCACCGCCAACTCTACAATAAATGCACTCTATTCCCTCGCCATACATTGCATGCTGGGCATCCCGTAAGCCGATCACCGCAATGATCGATCTGTATGAGCGATGCAGTCCAGTCAAAGCCGCGCTGCAGCCGTGGCGGACTCTCAAGCTTAGCCGCGGTAAGCCATGTCCGCTTATTGGCAAATTTCAGACCTGAGACGGAGAGCGCAACTTTGTCCGCTATGTGCAGAAGCAGACGTAGAGCCTGAGGGCTATTGACCGCCAAACAAGCGCCTGAAAAAGCCGCCTCGCCTCTCGGGTTGAGCGTCGGACTCGGCATAGTAATTGTTGCCTAGCGTGAACGAGCGTGGAGCAGCCTGACCATAACGAGCCCGAGATCTCGCCGAACTCGCTACTTTACCCTCGCGAGCCCGAGATTTCGCTGAACTTGCTACTTTGCTCTCGCCACCGAGCGTTTCGCCGCTCAGCACCACCTGCGTGTTCTCCAGACCGTTCGTTTTGACTAGGTCATAGAGGAGGGTGGCATTTTGCGGTGCGATGCGCACGCAGCCATGCGACACAGGTTTGCCGAGATGCTTCACCTCATAGCTGCCGTGGATTGCATGTCCATCTTTCATGAAGAAAATGGCATGCGGCATGGGGGCGTTGTCCCACTCTCTGCTGTACCACCTCTCATTCATGGAGAGGGGTGTGAAGGTTCCTGACGGGGTAGAGTAGCCGGCCCGGCCGGTTGAAACCGGCCAGTCATACTGCTGCACCCCAGCGACGAGAACCGTCATCTTTTGCGTGGTTTTGTCGATGTTGATCAGGATCGAAGACTTAGCTGGATTGGCCGTCTTCGAGTCGAATGCCGTCGCCGATTTCTCGGATTTTTCCTCGCATACAAGCGCCCTGTCGTTCCACGACATGCCGGCGAGCTCGCAATCGCTTCGTGTGAGAGGCTGCGGCTTGGACGCCGTCTGCGCTTGCTGCGAAGAGATTTTGCAGACATTGGCCGTCTCGTTCCACGACCATCCCGACGCGGCTTCGCAATCCGCTCGCGTCAAGGGTTGAGGCACGGCGTTTTCGGCAAAGGCTTGGCCTGCACCGAAGATGATCAGGAAAAGCACCACCAACGATTTCACGTCTCATCTCCCCAGGGCTGACGCGGAAGCGCGTGAGAGCGCCGCCAGAGCTTGAACTCCGATCCACGCCAGTAGGTTGCCACGATTGACCGCGGACGCGCGCATTCGCTGTCAGCCCCGATCCGAGAGCGTCATCAAGGCTGCATCCGGCGCTTTCTTTGCTTCCTGGCCAGAGCAAGAAATGGATATCTCTAGAGCGTCCATGGGCATTTCGGTTCGTGCCATCGTGGGGACGCCTCCATTCGGCGCGTAGAAGGTATGCCGGCCGATCGGCTGCCCCTCGCCGCGCGCCCATTCGGGCAGAGAGCCTCCTCGCCGTTTCCGAACAATCGTCGGATTAAGGAAGTGCGTGGCGCCCGCAGTCGGATCGGGAATCTGTCCAGTAAGAACGGCATCCGCAATTTGAGCTGCATTCTGATAGCGAGGATCATCTGAAGACAGCTTTTCCATCTCCTCGCGCCTAGTCATCCATGGCTCAAACTGCCACGGACGGGTCACCACATCCTTAATGCTGTCGCCCCATCTGCCGCTCGTCGTGCGATTGAGAATGACATGGGCGACTGCGGCCTTGCCCTCGTCAGGCTCATCGGAAGCCTCAAAGGCAATCGTCCTGATCAGGTAGTCACGATCCTCCGCATTGTAGTTTGCAACCACCTGACGGAGTTCGGTGAATGGCGATTTGGCGTGGACGGTTTCCGCCCTTTGCGGGGCCAGTGGAAGGCACTGGGGCGCAACGCCGAGCGAGGCATGAAGAGGTGTTGCGCCGCCCAAGAGGACAAGCGTGAACAACAAGCATCGAATCCGCACTCTCGTCTCCTTCAGTTCTCGGGGAAATTTTGGGCTGAAGGATGCGGATTCGCCGCAGGAAGGCGCTCATTTCATGACGAGAATGCAACGACCTTGGGATCAATTGAGGCACTGAAGGCGCCGCGAAGCACCTGCAAAATGTCCGCTAAGGATCATCAGCGGCCATTCCACACGCTGATTAGGCATGTCCGCTTTTCGGCCGGAACCAGACCTCGCGACGCGATCAGCTGAACGTCCGCTTAGTGCCACAAGCGGTCCTTTAGCCGGGCCAAACGGGCAGGTTTGAGCCGGATTCGATGTATTTTCGAAGGCGTTGGCGGCACGTGAAGCTTTAGTCCCATCAAGTCCTCGGGCTCGTCCAGGGTTCTTCCGAAGTCGAGCTTGAGCCACAGCGGTGGGGTTGATGCTTCTCGCATCGTGCAACGTCAGGCTTCCCATGCACTGCAATCCTACGGTCAGTCCACGCTTTCTAATTCCCAACTGCCGTCACGATAAAAGATCAAGATGCGTTTCCCGTGTCCAATTAGCACCCGGAGCCGGGGCTGCCAAACGCGTCCCATTCTTCTTTCTTCGTTGAGTATCGGACATAATCGCCATCAGCACCCTGGTGCTGCCATATAGTTATTTGAAGTTGTCGTCGGGAATTTCGATTTCAATGTGGTGGTGCGTAAACTCTTCTTGGGATATGGCCCATGGTACATTTACATTGTCGTAGTTAACCCCACCATTGGGGGCAAGGTTGAAGCCGTGGTGGGTGTCGCCATCAATCCACACCACCCCAACCCATACTGGCGACTTGTTCGTGAACGTTGTTATGGTGACAACGTCCCAGGGGGCGAGGCCAGCTTCGTCTTTGCCCTTTTGAAGGCTCTTGCCTGCTTTGCCGGTTTTGCCTGCTCTGCCGGTTTTGCCTGCTCTGCCGGTTTTGCCTGCTCTGCCGGTTTTGCCTCCTTTGCCGGTTTTGCCTGCTCTGCCTGTCATGTGACGCCTCGAAGTAGCTGCCAGCGCAAGGCCCCTCCGGGCACCTGTCCCGCTACGGGGGGAAGATAGAAAGGCCTTGGCCGGTTCGGTCCTTGCTACCTAGCATGTACGGCAGATTGTCGCAAAATACCTGTCCGTGCGGCTACCCCTGGCGCTCGGCTCTTCGCTGTCAGCCCCGCGCTCAATCACACGACAAACCCCTGGATTGCAATAAATGAGAAAGGGACCCGAAGCGGGGTCCCTTCTTTGCAATTAGATCGAATAGAGAATTATGCTTTGGGGGCCTTCTGGGCCTTCCAGGCTAGCTTGCACTCGTGCCTGTAGGCGTGGCGGGCCTTCCTATCCGTCGGGAACTATCCGTCGGAATTCGGGCTTGGCCACTCCTTACAGGTGAGTGGCGCTGCCGCTGCTGCCTGCGACTGGACATGACCCCCATGGCCATAATATCCACGGCCATAATATCCGCGGCCATAATATCCTTGGCCATAATATCCACTGCGATATGTACGCCTCTCATATCTGCGGTGGACGCCAGCAATGCTCCCGGGTGTTAGCGGTCGCCCGATACGGGCTCGCGCCTTGTCTACCGACAATGTCAAACCTTTGTCTTCGGGATAAATGCAGCGATATGGGTGCTGCGCACAGCACTGCCGCCACTAAAGCGGCTCGTACCGCTCCTACATGACAATAGCAAAGCAATGCGAAGGCCGCCGGTAAGGGCCGGGCGTAAGCCCTATGAATTGGTCAAAAGTGTTACCCATAAGTCGCATAGACGCGTAACGTGCCCATTGCCAATTGAATGGGGGCTAAACCGAGTTGCTGCAGTTATCGCCTTCATCGATGAATTCTATTGAGGACATTCCACGCACTCGCGCGAAAGCGCTTCTAAGGCGTTCGGTCATCCCCAAACTGATCGAACACCTGGGGTCACGTTCAGGAGGGCGTCATTTTGCAAACCATGAGATTGGCATTGGTTGCGGCGGGGTTATGCATGGGTCAAGGCGCGCCAGCGTCGGCAGACTGTGTTGTTCTGGCCGGAACCGCCGATGGATTTGACAAGGAGACGGCGCTGAGCCGCGCGCAACTCGCACTTGACGACTACATCAAGCAGTACAAAACCGAGAACCATCTCGGCGCGGTCACCGTTAGCGCCATGCGCGCAGAACCGCAGCCATATTGGCGCGGTAGGGTAAGCGAAAACATGATGTACCACCCCGACATCGTAACTGAGAAATCCTACACGGGTTGTTGGCAAGGCGTGGTGTCAACTTACGTCTGCACCTCAGGTGCCCAGGTCTGCTGGTAGGCTGCTTCAGCGCTGCGGCCTTCGCATCCACAAGCCCTGCATGACCGGAGCTGCTGACGATGTCCGCATTGATCCATTTCGGGGAGGCGTCCGCCTTACCCCAAAGGCGGTCAAGTGAACCGCGCTAACAAGCCGATCCGCGAGGCGGAAGCTGGTTCTAAGCTGGGCAAAACACAAACAACGTATTGACTTGCCCTAAGCGAAGGAAAAGTCTGCAAAAAGTAAGTCGTGGAAGTGCAGCGACATCAATACCGAATGGGAGGAAACTATGGCGACGACAAGACGCACGGCGCGCAAGACGGCACGCACTGCCCGCAAGACTGGACGTAAGGTGGCGCGCGCTACTCGCAAGACGGGACGCAAGACGGCACGCACTGTTCGCAAGACGGCACGCACTGCTCGCAAGACTGGACGTAAGGTGGCACGCACTGCCCGCAAGACGGGACACAAGGTGGCACGCGCTGCCCGCAAGACGGGGCGCAAGGTGGCAACTGCCCGCAGAGCGAAAGCGACGCCTACATCGCCAACTGCTAGCTGACCAAGCGTAAAACCCCGGCCTTACCCGCCGGGGTTCTTCAAGGTGCCGGCTCTGGGCACACATCCTGAACGTTTTGGGTTCACCGCTAAACCTTGGGCGGGCGTCGACGCTTAGTTGCGCCATGCTGTCCTCCGCGCGACACCCGCGACGCTAACCGGGGTCAGGGACGGCCAACTGTGGCCTCGGCACTTGGGACGAGCCCATACACGCCGGGAATAGAGAGTTCTCGCCGAGCTCAAGGCAAGACGCGCCACCAATCGCGACCAGTAAGATATTCCCAATGCGCTTGAACGTGGTCATTGTGCTCCCTTTTTCGCGAATATGCTGGGCAACTCATCAAAGTCGGGAACATCGTGCGATTGTTTGTGGACCGTCGAGGAGGCTTTAGATGGCTCTTCCGAAGCAAGGGATAGGAACTTTGAGAGGATTTTTTAGAGCGACAATCGTGGGTGGGCTGTTGTTTCTCCTGCCGATGGTTCTCATCCTGATCGTCTTGCGCCACGCAATGCAGCTGGCCGTAAAGTTTACAAAACCCATTCCGGATTTGTTGCCCGTGGAGGCCGTGCTCGGCGTACGGCGAGAGATTTCATTGCCGTACTGCTGCTGATCTTCATCTCGTTCGTTGCCGGCCTCATCGCCAACACGAATGCGGGGAGGCGCGTCATACGCTGGTTCGAGAACTCCTTTCTGGGCGGTCTCCCGCAGTATCAACTGATGAAGAGCATGGCCGAGGGCCTTGCACGTGTAGAAAGTGCTGAAAGCGTGCAGCCGGCACTCGTCAGCATCGAGGAC
The DNA here is from genome assembly GCA_963747175.1 of uncultured Alphaproteobacteria bacterium. Lineage (GTDB taxonomy): Bacteria > Pseudomonadota > Alphaproteobacteria > Rhizobiales > Methyloligellaceae > Methyloceanibacter. Next base: position 27,081 of record CAVVDW010000013.1, read on the forward strand.
GGCTGGCAGATCGCATACCTACTCGAACCGTTAGAGAATGGCTGGGTTACTGTATTTCTGCCGCAGGCGCCTACCCCTATGTCGGGCAATGTGATGTACCTGCCGGCGGATCGGGTGCGGCCATTGCACATCACGATGGGCCAGGCCATGGCGATCGTGAAACACATTGGCGTCGGATCCGCCGAAGCCCTGCGCGGCGCCGACCTCAGGCTCCCCGCGGGCGCTTAGGTTGTCAGGAAATTCTCGATCGTCCACCAGCAACCCCAAGTCGTCACCTTTAAGCTTTCGTTCGTTTTTGTGCTGCTCTCCAAAGCGCCGTTGATGGTTCACTGAACGTGCTCGACCTTGGTCCAGGTCTGATCCGGAGCGAATGAGCCGATCTTGCGCGCAGGCTCCGCAGTCCTCATCCCGAGATCCTTCTGGTATACGGTGCCATCTTGATTGACCATGAAGTCATGATTCCCGATTGCCATACTCGGCAGGGAAGGCGAGCAGCGCAAAACCGCCGATCATCTTGCCGTTGACCAGGTAGTCGTAGGCACCGCCGGGTGCGTCCGCGCCTTGGCGCGTGAGGATGCGGTAATAATAGCCGTCATAGGGTATCGGCGCGGCGCCTGCCTTGTAGCCTTCTGCTGATGTCTTCGCGGCGAGTTCGCCTAGCGGGCTCGGGTCTCGCCCTCCGCGGTGTGCCAGTAAAGGCCATCCTTCTTTCCCCGACTGCTCAAGATCCGCTGGGCATAAACATGCGAACCGAGTCCTCCGGGATCGAGCGAGGCATATTCGTTTTGCGCCTGGACATAAGCGAGACTGACCTGGATCGCGGAGAGCTCGTTGCGGCCGACGCGCCGGCGCAAATCTCGTCAGTCCGGCCGGTGTCAACTGCCACTCGCCGGCCCTGTTTACGAGCGGAATTGGGAAGGGCAAGTCGTCGGCGCCGATGATCAAAGTCTGCGTGCCGTCGCCTTCGCGTTCGATCGCGTGCTTCGCCTCATACGCCGCGACGAACTTTTCCCTGATGTTGGTGTCGGCAACGGGGTCGCCCGAGCTCACGATGGCCTTTCCGTCAGGACCCAGCACTCCAACGAGCGCCTTCGCATCTCCTGCCTTTGCCGCGCCGACCAAGGCATCGACCGCAGCCTCAGGCGTCGTGAATCGCTCCTGAGCGACCGAGGGCGCACACCAGCATAAAAGCGCGGCGCAAAGGGGAACGAGGCTTGCTGTTCTCAACATGGCAACACCACGATTGCTCACGGTGAAGAAGAGGAGTTCGCACCGCCTCGTGCGACCCACTCTTTCCACGGCATGAATTTCACTCCGATAAAATCGTAGTCGACCCGCAAATATCCATCGCGGGCGCGCCAAACTGCGCTTGGTTTAATCTTCTGCACGTCCTGCGCCATGACGCCCACATAGATCGTGGGATCGCCGTCCCTGTAGCGGAAGCGATAAAGTTCGAGACCGTTGTCGAGCCGCGCGAGCGGGACGATATCCTGCTTGAGATTGATGTCGGAACGTCGCCCGCCGCCGCCGCCGCGTCCTCCGCCGCCACCACGACCGCCGCCGCCACCGCGGCTGACATGGACTCCCCCTCCTCCACGGCTAACTTTGCGCCCGCCGCCGCCGCGGTTGACATTGTGTCCACCGCCGCCGGCGCGGGCGACGTTTGGTCTACCTCCGCTCGGCCGCGCAAAGTCCTTAGCGCCGCGATTGCCGAGACTTGCCTGACCGCGCTTCGAGAAATCCTTTGCCTTAGCACCATCGTTGAGATCAAAGGCATTCTTTCCAGCGCCGCCCTTTGCCTTGGCTTTGGCTGCCACCTGCCCTTTAGCCTTACCAGAGCGGTCCTTGAGCCCCTGCTCGAGTTGGCCGACATTCGGCTTTGTCTTGGCTTTGGCTGCCACCTGACCCTTGGGCTTGCCGGAGCGGTCCTTGAGCCCCTGCTCGAGCTGGCCGACATTTGGCTTGGCCTTCGGCCTCTCGCCGAGATTGCCACCTCCGAGCTGGACCACCCTGGCCGACGTTCAGCACTTGATCGCCCTTGCGGCCACGGGGGTCGAGGTTGCGGTCGGCCGCCGCGCGCCCATTCCCTTTGGCGAACTTGTTTTTGACGGCGTCGCCGTTATAGCTCACACCGCGCCGGTGATATGAATTGTGCTCCCATTTCTGGACGTTCCGATCGACGTTGCGGTTCCGCATTTTGCCTGTCGACATTGACGTTGATGTTGCCGCGATCCCAATCGAAATCGTCCCAGATCTCGTGACCGATGGCGAAGGCGGCTCCCCAGGCAAGTCCGGTCGCAATCGCACCGCCGACGACGTAGCCTGCGGGGGGGAGGATAGTAATAAGGCGGATAGTCGGGATACGCCCACTCGCCGTAAACGACCGATGGATTGTAGTAAGGCACGTAGACGACCTCTGGTGAGGCCGATTAGATCTCGATCACCTGCCTGTTGGCTTCCTGACTGACCGTCACCTTTTGCTGCTTGGTCGTCTCGAGCTTGCCGTTGGCCTGCGCCTGGGCGCGCAAGCGCTGGATCGCATCCATCACATCGGCTTGCTGCGCCAACACGGCGTCGCCCAGCTTCTCGGTCCAATCGAGCTTGTCGCTCATCGTCGCCAGCACCGTCGGTGTCGATACGAGCTGCTTCACGCTCGCGTCCCAATCCTGCTTGTCCAAAGCCTGGGTGAGCTTGTCGCCTTTCAGTTTCTTGTTGGCCTTGGCAAAGCGATCGGCCTGCACGACCTCGAGCGGATAGGTCGCGGCCATGAGAACTTGTGCCAGCAACGGATCGGGATAGAGGGCGATCGGAGCCACGAGCTGGTCGAGCTGCGCTGCGCTGAGGAGCGGCTGCTGTTGCTCTTCGGCCGGGACGCCTTCTGCGTCTTGAGCCCACGCGGTTG
>CAVVDW010000014.1:0-77500 GCA_963747175.1 uncultured Alphaproteobacteria bacterium
TAGCGGACGGCGTGACCGATGTACGGGCAAGTACATTGGTAGGCAAATTTTTACTCATTTTCGGCTCAATCGCCGCGCCGGTCGCGCTTTCGCGCCACCGAATGCGCAAGCAATAACGATTGAGGTGGGGGCCACGTTGAGTTTCTTTGCTGCCGGGGCCGTTGTTTTCGTTCTTTTTGTCGCGTCCTACAGCCAACGCAGTACGTGGCTTGCACTCTGTTCGATGTCGATGTCGTTAGCATCAGTCTTCGGCTGCCTCTTTCTCTCGACGGTTCACGATCACAACCAAGTACGTCCGAAGTTTGCCTGGGCCGCAAGTAAGCTTCCTCTAGTGGTGGATCGGCAAACTGCCGATGACCTGGCAGCGGCTCTCGAACAACTCGCGACCTCCCAACGTTGCGACTTAGGATGGCGAGGGTGCAAAGCAGCGACGAGTGCGGCATCGCTTTCCACGAAAGGTGCGGAAAAGCAGCTTGCCGTAGTGGCCGGCTCGACCGAGACAAAACCAGATCCCAAGGCAATACCGGGATATCCAGTTGCTTGGCACCTGACGGGTGACGATCGAGACTACCTGATCAGGACGATTGCCTTTGAGGCTTCCGGTGAGCCTGTGATGGCGAAGATTGCGGTAGCCTATGTGGTCCTCAATCGGAAAAAGAGCGGCCGGTGGGGTGACACTATCAAGGCTGTGGTGACTCATACCGGCCAGTTCGAGCCATGGACGACGAAACGGAGTGAGATAGAGGGACTTTCCCCTGATGATCCACGCTATCAAAGTGCAGCAATAATTGCGGATGCCGTTCTAAGTGGCCAGACGCCTGATCCTACCGCAGGCGCAACACACTTCCTCAATCCCACCATCGTTCGGGAGCGGCGCGGTGGTGAACTACCGTTATGGGCACGCGGAGAGGGACTACCTATCGGCAACCAGACCTTCTACTTTCCCGACGAGGGCGGTGCCTCGCGGCAAGCGGGACTGACAATAGTAGATTTTCGTTTCCTGGTTACTCCACGCGGGGATCAATGACAGGCCGCGCAGGGTGCGCCGGATCGATGCTACAGAAGGGCCTGCCTCCCCTGTCCGCGCCCCGGCTCTGGGGCCTGCCTAGAAACCCCCAGCCACCTGCCGGGGGGATACCGCTCGGCAAGAATTCCTTCCATGAATATGGAACTGGTACTTACGCGGGGTGCTGTTTCCGTTTCTGTAATGGTTAGGTTATGGCCATTTCGAGAAAAGCCAGAGTTGGGTTCATCGCCTTCGTTCTCTTGGCCTCATCGCCTATTGGGGCGTTTGAGCTGAAATTGAAATTCAAGACGATGAAGCTACCGCCCAACACAAGTGTCCAGGTGGAGGGCTCGACGGCAACCATAAGCGGGGGTGATCGAGTTGGAATTGAAACCACTTGGCACTGCTCATGTGATAAGGGCGAGGGCACGTGCAGCATTGAAAGCAGTGAAGGAAGTATCGCTTGCACGAAGGGCCCCAGCGACACTTGCAAAAGTGACTGCTATCTCTCAATGGGCGGGGTCGGAATTACGACCGCTCCTTCCAAAAATAAGTAAGGGCTGCCCCGCCCTGACAGCCCCAGGCCAGGACCCCAGGCGGGAGACCGTCAAAGCATTCCTTCAATCCTGTTCATATGCCTGCATCCACGCATTTTGTCTGTTTTGGCCAAAGCAATAGAAGCTAACATTGCTCTGCCCAAAGACGGGCTTTGCAGAAGGGGGAAAGACAATGTTTCGGCTCACACCACCTGCCCAGGCCACTTTTATTGTCTCTATGTTATCGCCGTGATCGCCGTGGTGCTTCATTACGCACATATTGCGATCCCGCATGTGACCCAAACCAATTTTGTGACCTTGCTAATCGGCTACCTCGTGCTTCTTGCCGGGAACCTATTTGAAGGAGTGTAGGTTCGAGCGCGAGCAGCGCGATTGGGGATGCTAGACTGCTCGCGGGGATTTCCCATGAGCATTGCGCAAAGTTGCCAGAGCCCTCCGAGGACCTGTGCTCTGTAGGCAACATCGGACAAAAAAGATTACTCGCCCGAATGCCCGAGCCGGGAAAACCATAGTCCGGCCCTTCCCGCGAGATAGCCGCGCGAACCTATTTCGCCTTGGCCTCATTGCATTCAGGGGCTGCGTTCTTCGCCGCTTTGGCTTCTTCTGCCGTCGGATATCCTGCCGTGCCAATCAAGACATTCTGGCCGTCATCTTTTTTGTTGGAAATCTTGCAGCTCTTCGTCTTGGGATTTTGCACTACGTAGAACTCCTCCGCTGCAAAGGCAGCGCCAGAGACGAAGAGCATCAAGCTTGCAGTGATTAGACGGATTTTCATGGCAATCTCCATTGAAGGACCTCTGACCGCAAAGCCCATGACCCAAAGAAGAAGCCCGGCCGGTGAACCGGACTCCTCCTACTCGATACAGTGCGCGGTGATCGGGGAGATGCAGCCGCGCTACCTGCAAAACGCCTGCCAAATAATGGGGTTCCCGCTCCGGCGCGGCCAAAGGGTCAGCTAGGCAGATGTTCTAGCACACGCCACAACATGAATATTGCAATAGCCAAGAGAGTCACGACGACGGCAGTCAACCCGATTATGATTTTTGTTCTCCTCGCAATGAGCCGGGCGAGTGCCAGGGCGTCCCTACTATTTCGCCATGCCTTGAGCGTCGTCGCCTCTAAACCTGACATTGTGAACTCTTGTGTCGGCTCCTTTTCGACCATGGCAGTCCCTCCGTACTTCATTTGCTCGTCGGATCGGCATTAGCTATGGGCGTCATCGGTGGTCCAATCCCAATATCGAAACAACAAAATCTCGAAGGCCAGGTGGAAGCGGCTCGCCGCTTGCCAGACGAACCACAAGAGCAAATGCGAAGACGAGCGCGATAAGGATCACAATTTGTCGAACCTTGAAGATGGGCGCGGAGGCGCGCTCTCTGTCTGGCCGGTCCTCAGACATGATTCCAGCATACAAGAAAAAGCCCCGGCCGAAGTGACCGGGACATTCGCATCTCCTAGTCCTAAAGTCTAAAGCAGCGTCACGACCTCGCCCGACTTATCGACCTGACCTTGCTCGCGCGCATCTTTGAGCGCTTGCGACAGCGCCGACTGGAAGCTCGCCATATTGAGCACTTTGTGATCCGGTCCGAGGTAGCCTTGAATGAGAGCCTTAGCCGTTTTGTCGGCATCAGCCTTCATGCGTTCCTGAAAAGCGACCTCCTTCTCGACGAGGTCGGTGACTTGCTCTGCTTGGTGTTTCATCGGGGATACTCCCTCACGTGTTGATCCCCCCACACGCGGGGACATCATCGCAGAATGAAGCGCTCGAAGCGAGATGCTCGGAATTGGCGGCGAACTCCTCGATGGTGGCGTGAAGAGGGCCCATCGGAATTCAGCAGCTATCTCTTGCCGTAATCGGCATGGCGCGTAGCCTCAGCCGCTCGAGAGACGCCATTAAGTTCTTCAAGGACTGAAACGACAGTTCGAAATAAGCCGTATACGAGGAACACTAGGAGCAGAACGAGGAATGCAGGCATCAGGTCCTTGACATGGTGGACGAACCGATTGGCCTGATGATGCTCGAAAATCGCGTAGGCTGCCCCGGAAGCCGCGACGGCAGCATAAACAAGCGCGACCCCCAATTTTTGAGCTGCGCTCATTCGATCCGGCGCCTCCCGACCCGCCGGATATATAGCATGAAAAGGGGACGACCGAAGCCGACGCCCGTCCTGTTTGGCGAGGGGCTCAGTTTACCTGTGGTCTAGCAAACGCCGCCAATGTTCGCTCGCGCAGCGTGTCAACATCAATCACCCCTTCGCGCGCAACCTCCACAAGCTTGCGGATCAGTTTGTCGCTTAGTTCGCGAGACTCATTGCGATCAGCCATGCATTTACCTTCGCTGAACACCTGCCAAACCGACCTATAGGCTCGATATATGGTCATCATATCGACAGGTCTGATGTACTTCTTTGCTGAACGCATAGCCCCCTCCGTTACTAGCTACTAAAGCAGGGAACTGACTTCGCCACCGGCGACGCCCTGGACTGCCATTCCGGTGGGCAGCTTTAGCTTGGCATCTTCAGTCAGTGAGTGGGAGCCTCCCGACCCAGCTATTTCAGGGGCGGAAGCGGCTGAGTTACAACGGCCTGATTGTGGTGGAAGAAGCAGCCTCCCAGCGGCATGAAAGCCACCGAGAGGACCGCCAAGATGGCGATCATACGCATTACAAAACCCCCGTTACGCAAAACTACGGCTGCTAAACAAGCACGTTTCCGGCACCTGGAGGTGGCGAAATTGCAACAGCCTCTGGGAAAGCTACACAATCCAACCGAGCACGCGCCTGGGTATAGCCTTCGGCGGCAAACTCCTCGATGGTGGCATGAAGTGGGTCCATGGGTTCAGTTCTACCCTTAGACCTCGTCGGAGATTGTGCGGTCACATTCCTCACATCGGAACATATCGTCGGGAATGGGTGTCAGTGATGCTCTTGCGCCGTCATTTATCCAGCAATAAGGGCACTGATAGTGACCTCCTATGCGGGGCTCGAAATGGTCCCGACGTTCCACCGCAGTTTTCGCTAGCTCTAGTTTGGCGGCGAGATCGTCTAACCGCTTCTGCGCTTCGGAAACTTCTCTCTGGCAGCGCTCCACTTCGGCGCCAGCGTTGGCCAACAGTCTATCGGCGAGGCTTTGAACTGCGGCGGCGATGTTGTGCATGAGATTCCCCTTCGAGCGCCGTTGCGGCCATCATCGCAGAAAGAAGAGCCGGCGCGAGAACCTAGCCCTGAAAGCAGTCTTGGCAAAATATGAAGGGCGCCGACCGAAGCCGACGCCCCTCCATCTTGGATTGCAATGCTTTAGCGGCAAATCCAGACGTAGCCGCCCGGAGTCCACCGCCAGCAAGCGCCTTCGCCGTAGCCCCACCAACGACCACCCCACCAACGACCGCGGAGCGGAGCATTCCAATTGATGCGATCATTCCAATCGTTTTGGACATGGCCCCGATAATAATGGCCGTGGCCATGTCCATGGCCGGCAAATGCGGCAGGCGACAAGAATAGAGCAGCAGCCATTGCTGCGAAGAGCCCAAGTCTGCGCATAGTGTGGTTCCCCCCGTGAACGTTCCTGCTCGGAACAAGGCGACTATATCCCCGAGGGAGCCACCGCTCATAATCAAAAAGCCCCGCACTGGCGGGGCTGAGTTTGCAGAGACTTGCAGTCTCACATCTCGGCATGAGCATCCGATGCGCTACACGATCCAGCCGAGCTGTTGAAGGCGGCTGGCGAAGCCTTGGAGCCGATTACGTCGGTTGTTCGCCTTCGTCGGCTAGGCTGACCATGTCGTCGAAAAGAATTTGCCGATGGCCAGTGGGATCGACCAAGGTCACGGTGATCCTTCCCGCTTGGTTGTGCGCCGTGATCTCGATGTCCCAACCGGAGCTGACTTTGTCATCAATGAATTGGCGCAACTGCGGGTTTTGGGCTTTGACGACCGCCATGAAAACGTCAGCAGCGGCTGTCCAGAATTGCGCGATCAGCTTGGCGTCAAATTTGACGACATTCTCCTTTGGATCGTCCATCTCAAGCCCTCGCGGGGTTCGTCAAATTAATCCTCTCACCGTTCCGTGGCGGACATGCTTCGGGCCAGCGAGATGACACACTCGGGCCACAAGCTGCGCTTCACCCAGTGAGATCGGCTGCGAGACCGCTAAAACTGAACACCATAAAAGTAGAGGGCAATAATCAAGAACGCGATGATAACGCCCGCCAATCCAAAGGCGAGCACGTAGCGCACGTTTGCCCCGTGATGCCGCCTCGCGCTTCAGTCGGCATCCTTCTGATCGGCCATAATGTGAAGCCTATCGGCGTAAAACTGCCTGAGTTTCTAAAGCGTTGACGCGGCCGCTCGGAGTTCTTTGGCCACTCTGTTATATCATCTCGGTCGTTACCGACGCGGGCAATCAGGTCGCTGACGTACTGTTGGCTGAGGTCGTATTTTCCTCGGCAGTCCCCGCTGGCACGCCAGAAACGGTCTAACGCCGCTGCCATAACGCGAAGTCTACCTATCCAAGGCGTGCCAGCACGCGGTCGATCTTCTGCTTCGCCTCGGCCAGAGCTTCTTCCTTCCGTGGTGCCAAAGTCCGCAGTGCAGATCGTGAGATGAGTGGTAAATCAGCTCGCGTAGTGTAAATGCTGACACACCAGTTCGCCCATTGGCGCGTGGGGACAATCTCATATCCTCGATAGCGGTATGTGTCCGTTGTTGCCATTGAAGGGCTCCTCAAAAAAGCCCCCGTCATTCCCCTTCAACGCCACAAAACAATGCGGTTCAGAGGGGCGGCCCCAATCGGAGCGATCATTTAAGGAGAGCATCGAAGCGAAGTCCTCGGCCAGGTCGCGATCTACACGCTGGGTGAATAGCGGGGACGCCCCCACGCGCCATCTGGCGATTAATCCATTAGTTCAGCTCGTAGAGAGCCGGGCCTGATCCTCCGTGCGAGGAAGCCCTGCTCTTTTCATGGTGCTGCCAAAGAATGGCTCCAGCCGCTTGGTATCATGCCAAGCAATAGTTTTTTTGGAGCACGGGAGCACAACAGGGTCAACGATGGATCATTTGCATCTCACGTTGCGCGCAGCACTTGCTGCAGATCGGTTGGAGGAATTTGTCAGGCAAGAAGAGGCGCGTGGCGTCGAGTTGAGCATTGGGTCTGACTTTGAGCGCGGGCTTGCTTTGATGCTGGTGCAACGGGGCGCAAGAGCACCTGCGGACATCAATGCACTCACCGAGCATCAGCAATAGCTGAAAACTCATACGGACTTCTTGCCAGCTCAAATTTTGGCGTTCTTAGGTGGCGCGGAGTTCTGCGGGCGAGCCGGATATTGCGCGCCGGTTGCGCGCGGAGAGGTTCGCTGAGGAACTTCTGGGGAACACAATCACAGAAGTCGCTCCCTACAGAACTCGGCGCCAACGGCTCCCCCGAGATCCCAGCCTGTTTAGATCGCCGCCCAACTGGTCGTCTCCAATCCCCATCCTCAGCCTCTCACCGAGGCCGCATAACATCTGAGCAGGCATCTCTCTCTGCTCGCAGCGCGAGTCGGCCTCGTCGGTTTGATATGGCGCAATGCAACCATCGGCCGAGTGCTCCGGCGCAGCGAAGCCGTTGGGCGAGCTGCTCAAGCGTGAGGCCCATCGAGATTTTCGGAAGCCAACTTATCGGCCGCAGCCGGATCATGTGGCAGCGCGGGCAGAAGCATTCGTTTCACCGAGGAACAGCTTACCGAAATGCGCGCGGCGGGCTGACGGTAGAGGAATATCGCTGGAAGACGATCCGGAAGTGGGGCAAGCGCTGACGGTCAGCCCGTGACATCAAGAATGGCCCTGGGGCCTTTCCGGGCTACATCAGATGCGAAAGTACAACAGCAAAAATCGTCAGAACCAACGTCAGACCCAACAACAAAGGGACTAAAGGAGCCTCAGAAGGTTCTCGCCTCATGTGCCGACAACGCTGTTGACGGAGGTCTGTTCCCTGGTAGCAGCTCACCACAAAAGAAGCCCGGCCTGAGACCAACCGACCGGGCTTCCAGATTGCCAACGCGTGCCTTGACACTCAGGGGAGGCAAGCGCCAAGGGGCAAAATTTCAACTCTTGAGCCCGCTGAGAGTTTCAAATTAGCCTCTGCGACCAATCCGCCACTCGCCACGGCTTCTCACTAACTCCAAAGGCTCTACGCGCTCAGCAAAGCGCAATCGGAGCTTAGCCCTGATGTTTTGGCCTCTGCTAGGCGGTCGTGCCACGCGAGAAATGCATAACGAGAGACACGAGGAGAAGCACGAGGAACACAAAGAAGATAATCTTCGCAATACCCGCTGCGGCACCGGCAACACCTCCGAAGCCGAGGGCGGCCGCGATAAGCGCGATTACAAGAAAAGTTAAGGCCCAACCAAGCATGTCGATCTCCTTTTCGTCATACCATGCGTTCTAGGCCTGAAAACGCGCGAAAGTGATTAAGGTTGCGGAACGGATCATCCGACAGCAAGGGCAGAAGCATCGACGTGCGTGTAGCCGTCGGCGGCAAATTCCTCGATGGTGGCGTGAAGTGGGTTCATCTCATCATCAGATAACCGACTAATACAACACCACACGCTCGCACACTCGGCCCGCTGCGCGCAGGATGCGTCTTTGCTACATTAGTGTCAAAGGACAGTGGCATGCCTCCCGATCCACCTCTACGCGTGCAGGTGTTCTGTGAGGAGATCATCGTCAGTTTGCCGGGATCGACCTATTCGGTCTTCTATTATAAACCGGACAACTCGCCACAGCTGTTGGCAAGGGGCCTGCCACTCAAGGACGATCTCCGTGTCGCGCTAACGGCGGGCGACTTCCTAGCCCAAGCATGGAAACTGGCAAACGCCAAGGCCGAGACCTCGGCTGGATTGTGTAGGCGAGCGTCATTCAAAACAAATTCACGGCGAGCGGCTCGTTGGTTGCATCGAATGCCATCGCGGGAGCTGGCGCGGCAGCAACCGGCTCTTCATGGAGCTGCCGGAAGAAGACCTTACTGCGCTGCACATGGGATTGATGCACCGCGAGACTAACGACTCCTAATTGAAAACCAAAAAGCCCATACTTCGACATCATCGGCACATGACGAATTAGGCACTGGTGCCTGAGAGAGCGTATCCGTACTCCCGCCCGCCACTTAAGGGAGGTCAGAATGGGCTCCTTCAAACCGCCACATGCGTTTAATTCTCAAGATTTGGAAACAATCCAGTGGGTCTACGAAGCCGCGTGGGCGCGGATCGTTTTGCGCGATCAATCCCGCGACAGGGTGCACGATGTCGAGCTTCAGGAATTCTTACGCAAACGGGTATTCGCTTTCGCCCAGTCCAGTCCGGTCGATTTCGACGCCCTCTACGATAGGGTCGTAGCGAGCATCCCGCAGCATTGGACTCCGCCCCCCAAATAATGGTCGGCAAGCGCGTGCAACTCGCTTAACTCTCGCCGCTGCTCATGCCGAATCCGACCACATGAGTGACCGCGTAAAACTCGCCCGCGAGATAGCGGCGAGATCAGAACCCCGCTTCATCGAGATAAAGCCCGAGCCGCGCACTAGGCTGCGCCGCACGAATGACTGGCTGTTCGTCGAGATACCGCGCGAGTGCGGCGGCGGCAGGGTGCCCTTCACCGAGGAGCAGCTTACCGCTATGCGCGGCGGCCTCTCGGCTGAGGAATACCGCTGGAAGCTGATCCGTAAATGGGGACAGTAATCCCCTCGCTCGTGCTACTGTCTGTTCGAGGGCACATACCAATGCTCCAAAAACTCGGCGATCACATCGCAGCCTGTCGCGACCGGGCCAATACGTGCATTGCAGCTTCGACAACGGAAACGGATGCCCGTATCCGCACCCAGTTGTTAGAGCTTGCCCAACAATGGGAGCACGTAGCGAAAACCTATGAGTTTGTCGCTAGCCTAGAGCGTTTTTTGATTGATCAGCAAAACCACGCTTTACCCAGGGAGGTAGAGCGGCTCCCGAAAGACGAACCGCCGAGCTAGGTCTAGCGCTTAAGCCAAGCCCGTCCGGTCGCATCCGTCTGCCGCCAGGGCTTGACCGATTGTAGTGGTCCGCCACACTCGGCGCAGCGCAGTCGTTGAGCAAGCTGATCGAGCGTGAGCCCCATCGAGATTTTTGGAAGGTCGCTTATTGGCCGAAGCCTGATCATGCGACAGCGAGGGCAGAAGCACTCGATGTGCGTGTAGCCCTCGGCGGCGAATTCCTCGATACTCGCCACAGCTCTTGGCACGCGGCCTACCACTCAAGGACGATCTCCGTGTCGCGCTAACGGCGGGCGACTTCCTAGCCCAAGCATGGAAACTGGCAAACGCCAAGGCCCGAGACCTCGGCTGGATTGTGTAGGCGAGGGTCACTTCAAGAGACGGTTCAGCCCGTCCAGTATCGCTCTCTAAGCTGCTTTCACAGGCTCAGTCTGGGCAGGCTCCAACCAATAGGATATCGATATCCCAGCCATTTGGTGCGACTGGCGGCAGTGGGGGCAGTAGATCTTCGCCCAGTCCAACTGCTCAACCCGAAACGAAACGGCCCCAGCAGGCTCGTCGGGCCGTTATCCCGTACGATTACCATGCTTTCTGACGCGAGTATCCCACCGCGCAAGGCATCAATGCCCGAAGATGCTCATCGGACTCATGATTTGAGGTGAGCATCTTCGGACGAGTTGAGCACCTTCGCCACGTTGCCAAGTTCGGGATTTCCGTCCGGAAACGTTGGCTTAGGACCGGGGCACGACTGGTGCATTCGGCTTGATGGCCATCGCCTACGAGGAGCCGTCAGCAAGCCGCAAGGTCAGAATTTGAGTACCCACGCTCATTGGTTGTGTGACTGCCAACTCTTCTAGTCGCCAGAACTTGGCGCTGTCGGATTTGGAGTGGGATTGTCGGCAGGTGCACCCATTTTGCCGCTAGTTGATGCAAAATCTGGCGGCGACGAACTCTCCTCACCCATTTTGCCCATCGTTGACCCGGCTGACGGAGGCGACGAACTTTGCTCGGTGGCACCGCCGGAGGTATCGGCGCTGCCGGACGGCGGATTGGTTGCTGCCTTAGAGGCGTCAGGCGGTACATTGCTCTCTGTCGGTGGGGTTGTCGGTGAAGAGGTGTCGGCAGCCAAAACAGGCGTTAATCCCATGCCCAGCGCCACAACCGTAAATACGAGAAGACGGATCATGTCGTCGTCCTTTCTCTGTTGCCCATCGCGGATTACAGCGCCGAATAGGAACGCAACATCCGAAATGGTCATTTGACTTTGGCGGATCACGTTCTCAGCGACCGTCCGTGACCAGAACCTCATTGATGCCATCAGGTTCCTGCGGCAAACTGACGACTTCGCTATTCCTAACGATACCTTGGCGGCTTGTTTGCTGCATCGAGTGCAACCGCTGGCGTCGCCCTGACGACAAGAAGCTCGTGCGTGTCGCCTTCACCGGGCTTCTCGCACTTACAGCGTTGACACGGTGTAGGACAACGCCCCAAGGACCAACCGGCGAGTTAGTGCGTCAACCACGCTCGACCGCTCGCATCTGTCTGCCGCCACGGCTTGACTGATAGCAGCGGCCCACCGCACTCAGCGCAGCGAAGTCGCCGCGTGAGCGCATCGAGCGTGAGCCCTATCTTTAGTCGTGGTCTTCGTGGTCGCCTTTATGGGCATGCTTCTTCTTCTTGTTGCCATCGTGGTCTTTGCCGCTACCGTTATGCGGCCCGTTGTCATCGTCGTTGTCGTGGGCCCCCTTCTGGTTATGGCTACCATTATGCGGCCCGTTGTCATCGTCGTTGTCGTGGCTGCCTTGTTGGTTGTAACCGCTATCGTTGTTGTTGCCGTCGTGTCGATTCTCGCCGTGACCATTATGGTCGTTCTGCCATTGGTCGTTGTCGTGATGGCCATACTCCCGACCGTATCCTTCGCCTCCTGCTCCACCACCTCCGTCCCAGCCGGAACCTCTGTGGTAGTAGTCTCCGGGGCCGCGCCACCCCGGGCCACCCCAGCCAGGAGCCCAGCCAGTGCCGGGGGCGTATGCCTGCTGTGAGCACCAGCCATTCCACGGGCCGCATACTCCGCGGCACCAGTTATTCCATTGCCCGCACTGGGCGAGGCACCAGTTGTTCCAGGGCCCGCACTCGTTCTGGCACCAATTGTTCCAGTCCCCGCATTTCGGCATGCACCAATTATTCCATGGGCCACAGCCTTGCGCCGAGGCGGACGTCGAGCAAAGCGCGCCGGCGAGCAGAAAGCCGGCCAGAGCGAGCGTGGCAACATAAGTTTTTCGCAACATCTTGATCCCTCGTTCCCTTCAGCCGCTTTGAGACATGGCTTGAATGGCGACCTAGGGAAATGCACTATTGAGAAAGGGCTTTTCCAAGGCGACCGGGCTATGAACGACAGCCGAGATTGAAATCAGCACTCAAGATGGTCGACTAACGAAACTGTGGGTGAAGAAGCCTAGTAAGGCCTGAACGATCCCGTGGCAGCGGATAGATGCGCATCAAGCACTTGCTTGGCGAGGGCTGCTTGCTCATTGCATAGCTCTAAAAACTTGGCTTGCAACATCGGGCGCTCCTCTTGCGGAGCCGCCTCAATGGCCTCACGAATGCGTTCGTAGATTTCTTCGACTTTGTGAAGGTCAAAGCCGGCTTCTGTTAGCTGTGTTCTGAACAAGTCGAAGTCCACCATTAGCCGCTCCCTCCCCAAGCCCTGCCGCTCGCATCTGTCTGCCTCCACGGCTTGACCGATTGTAGTGGTCCGCCACACTCGGCGCAGCGCAGTCGTTGAGCAAGCTGATCGAGCGTGAGCCCCATCGAGATTTTTGGAAGGTCGCTTATTGGCCGAAGCCGAATGACGCGACAGCGCGGGCAATTGGCCTCGACGTGCGTATAACCCTCGGCGGCGAACTCCTCGATGGTGGCGTGAAGTGGATCCACCCTCTGAGCAATCCGATCTTCGTTAGCGGTCGTTTACTTCCCCGGCCCTAAATTTTTGCAGGTTACGGGCCCGTTTAGGGTCAACCTCTCTTCCGCGAGAGCCGCCAAAAATTTGGTTCTAGCTGTGGCTTCATCAGGCTCAGGCGAACTGATGCTTCTTCCTGCCACACTTTGAGGGAGAATTGAACTCGCTCGCGTATTGGTGTCGCGGCGCTACCACAAAGCACCCCCTGCAAACCCTACTGACTCTCCCAGAAGGAATGTCGGACAGGTGGGCTCCCGCCCTATATCCCCCATTCGCTGTCTGACCCGCACTGAATGTTTATCAGCAGAAATCAAATTGATCAGGGGAAACACAAGCACCCGGTGAACAATTATCGGCTGCTCTCAGCATCGGTCCCATATCCATCCGCTCTAACCTCCGCTTCCCATTCCTCCGCTGTGCGGCACGGTTCCACCACGTAGGCATAGGGCTGAATCTCATTGATGTTTTGGTCAATGCTGGCCAGGCGGGGATGAACGTAAGGTGCTGCGTCTTTGGCTATTGTGGCGGCCTCGCGCTTAGATTCTGGTGTGCCTTGATCCCACCGTTCGCGCATAGCCTTTAGCATTACCTCGAGGGGGTAATGCCGGCCTCCACAGCAGCGCGAGCAATTTCTACCGTTCGTTGATTCTTTGAGCCGGGAGGGCGTCCTGCCCCGGGCCGTCTGCCGCCGCGTCCACCCCTATATCAAACACCGCAGGAGCGCTTCGCAGTTTTCTGCGCCATCATCCTGGTACCACAGTACCACACAGCGACAGTTTGCCAACGAATTTGTTACCCTGAGCGTTACCCAGAAGCTTCAATGGTCAAAGATCTTTGATCTAAGTAGCTGATTTTATTGGTGACCCCGACAGGATTCGAACCTGCGACCCTCAGATTAGGAATCTGATGCTCTATCCTACTGAGCTACGGGGTCCTTGCTCGCACCCATAGGACGCGAGCGGCTTGCCCCATTACTAAAGCGCCCCGCACGCGCGATGCAAGCGAAGGCGCCGGGATCCCGCCGGGGTCGATCCAATTTTCGCGATTAGCAGCCGTAGCCCAGCGTCACGATGCACCAGGCGCCCTTGCCGGTCTTCTTGGCGACCGTGGCCGTCCCTTGTGCGACGCCAACCGTAGCCTGGCCCGCGCCTTTGGCCACGCTTGCCGTCCCTTGGGCCAAGCCCTTGCCGGCCTGCGCCGTGCCTTGCACTGCGCCCTGGCCAACCTCCGCCGTGCCATGCACGACGCCCTGAACCGGCCCCTCGGCCAGCGCGGGGAATGTTGCTGCCGCGAGAAAAAGTGCCGCCAAAAGTGATATCCGCATCATGTTCCGTCCCTCCCGTCTTGGGGGTCCACCAATCCGGCCCTCGCCGCATCGGGCAAATCGGCCAATCGCTTCTAAAGAACCAATATCTGGGCCCAAGTAAGACAAAGGGTTAACGCGCGCGGTGTTGCGCGGGTTCGAGAGCCGCTCTCTTGGCTCCTACCCTCCTTGCGATCCACGCTTCAAGCCGTTGCATTTTGCGGGCGCAGCGCGCGGGCGGCGGCTAAGCTCTGCCGCGCGCATCGCTCACGTGACGGGGACCCGCAGTGGCTCGCCTCTTTTTCGCTTCCCTCATCACGTTCGGCATCCTGGTCGGCATGGTGATCGGCTGCGTGCTTGCCGCCATGGTCTATTTGGGCGAGGTCAACTTCACCGCGGCAATCGTGCTCACGGTCATCATCAATCTCGTGATCTGGCTGGTCAGCCCTGGCTCTCGGACCTCACGCTGCGCTGGTTCAATAGCCTCGAGTTCCTCGACGATGCCGCCGTGAAGCAGCGCTCTCCCGGCGTGCACCAGCTCATTCATCAGGTGGCCGACGAGTACCGCTTCAAAGCGCCGAGGATCGGCTTCATCCCCGACCGCAACCCGACCGCCTTCACGTACGGGCCGCTCCGCTCCAATGCGCGCATCGTCGTGACGCAAGGCATCTTCGAGTTCCTGACCGAGGACGAGCAGCGCGCCGTCGTCGGCCACGAGCTCGGCCATATCGTCAATCGCGGTTTCATCCTGATGACCATGGCCGGGATGCTGGTCCAGATCCTCTATCAGATCTATGCGGTGCTGGCGCGGTCGAGCCAGGGCTCGAGCGACAAGAAGGGCAAGGGCGCGATCGTCGGGATCGCCGTGCTCATCTGCTACTATATCGGCATCTATCTCCTGCTCTATCTCAGCCGGCCGCGCGAATATCTCGCCGATGCCTTCTCGGCGGCCCGCGTCGAGCCGAAGCAGCTCGCGAGCGCGCTAGTGAAAATCGCTTACGGCATCGTGGCCATCGAAGACACCGAGGCGACCCAGAGCCTGCTCAGGAGCACGCGCCATCTCGGCGTGATCGACGTCAAGAACGCGCGCTACACCGGGCTCTTGGCGCAAAGCGCCGAGCAGAGTCTAGGCAGCGCCGCAGAGGCCATGCTGTTCGATTGCTATAACCCGTGGGCCGCTCTCGTTCAGCTCAACTCGACGCATCCTCTTACGGGTAAGCGCATCCTCCGGCTCGGCGAGATCGCCAAAGCTAAGAGTGAGAGCTTCGGCTCATATGACGTCGAAGCTGCCGCCGCGCGCATCCATCTCAGCCGGGGCAGACTGCGCGGGCAGTTCGTCGCCGAGCTCCTGCTGTTCGTCGCGCCGATCATCCTCGGCCTCGTGGTCGGGATCGCAGGCGCCTGGCAGCTCGTGCCGGCGGCGATCGCCCTCGGCGTGCTCTTGACGCTTTTCCTGCGCTATCCGTTCGGCGCGCCGCGCGACACGACGGTGATGGCCCTGATGAGCGATCCCGCAGCCTCTCCCGTGCGCGGGCGCTCAGTTAGCCTCGGGGGGAAGGCGATCGGCCGCGTCGCTGCCGGCTTCGTCGCCGGAGAGGATGCGGTGTTCCAGGACAAGACCGGCCTGATGGCGGTCGATTTCCGATCGATGCTGGGGGCGATCGGCGATCTCTTCGCCGGGCGCCGATGCCGCCGCTAGGCTTTCGCGGCGAGGATCGAGGTAAGCAGATCGAGCTTCGCTATGGCGGGGCCAAAACCGACCGGCACGGCTATGCGCTGGCGCAAGTCTTCGTGGTGGACGGCGCGAGCAGGCTTTGGCTCCAGAAGGAGAGGGTGGGGGAAGGGCTCGCCCGCGTCTATTCCTTCCCCGACAACCGCGCTTGTGTGAGTGAGCTTCTGGCAGCCGAGAATGATGCGCGAGAGAAAAGTCTCGGCGTGTGGGCATCGCCCGTCTACCGCATCGAGAGCGCCGAGGATGTCGACCGCCTCGGGCGACTCACGCAGTCCTATCAGCTCGTCGAGGGTAGGGTGCTCAGCGTGGGCGAGGGGGCGGGTCGTGTCTATCTCAATTTCGACCGCGACTGGAAAAGCGACTTCACCGTCGCTGTGGCGCGCAAGGATGTGAGCGCCTTTACGGCAGGGGGCGTCGATCTCAAAGCACTTGCCGGCAAAAGGGTTCGCGTGCGCGGATGGATCATCTGGCGCAACGGGCCGATGATCGAGGCCACTCATCCCGAGCAGGTCGAAGTGCTCGCGGATGACCCAAAAGGGGACAAGCCCAAGCCGCGCCCGCAGCAAGAGTCTGGACCGGCCATCGCTTTATAGGCGATGGTGGACGTCGCGGCATTCCCTAAACCCGGTGTCCAGGGGTTCATGCAGGTCCTCGCTGAGCTTTCTCCCCCCTCGAATTGGACGGCGCTGCAAAGCCTCTTCGCGGCCGTTCTCCTGCTTATCGTCCTCGGGAGTGTCGGCGCCTTTGTGCTGCGCAAGGTGCTGCGCAAGGACGAGGAGCAGAGCCGGATCGACGCCGAACAGATCGCCGTCATGGTCGCCGGCAAGATGGTCGCCCGCTCTCCGGAGGACGGCGACAGGCTTTCGCTCAAGGAGCGAAACAGCATCAAGGCGCTGATCGGCGAGGCTGTGCTTTCGCTCCGCGAGCACAAGAGCTGGACCGGACGACGGGCGATCGAGACGCTCAAGGTGGCGGACCCATCGCTCGCGCTCGAAATCTTCGCCGACATCGCCGAGGTGAAGCGCGTTGAGGCCGACAAAGCCGCGCGCGAGGCCTCGGCGGCTCTCCGCCATCAGGGCGCGCTCACGCTTCCCTCCGATACACGCGGGGCGCTTGCGCTCTTCCAGCAGGCTTTCGAGCTCGATCCTCGCGATGCTGCGAATCTGCTCGCGCTCGCGGTGGTGCAGTTCAGGCTCGGCGACATTCCCAGTGTCGAGGCGCTGATCGCCGAGGCGCGCACTCTCGCCCAAGGGAGCCGCGAGGACGTCATCGGCCTCATCGACATGTTCGCCGGCGTCCTCAATGTCAGGGGCGGGCGGCTTGAAGCAGCGATCGAGAAGTTCGAGAACGCCAGGCGCATTTTCGAGGCGCTCGATGAGCCGAGGGCCCTGGTCGATGCGCTGATGGCGCTGGCCAGTGCGCAGATGAAGGCTGGCAATCTCGACGGCGCTCTTGCAAATTACGGGGCGGCGCAAGTTCTCTGCACCAAGAACGATTACCAGCTTGGGCTCGCGCAGCTTCATGCCGATCTCGGCCTCCTGTTGCAGAGTCTCGGGCGCTTCCCCGACGCCGAGCAGATGCTGCTCAAGAGCTTCAGCATCGCCGAGCAGCAGGGCGAGATCGCAATCGCCGCCGTGGCCGCGGCAAATCTCGCGCTGCTCTACCGCGAAACGCATGACCTCGACCGGGCCGAAGAGACCATCCGCCAGGCGCTCGCGCTCGAAACTCGACTGAAACACAAAGACGGGGTGGCGCGCGGCAACCTGAATCTTGGGACGATCCTGTTCGAGAAGGGGCGCTTCGCGGATGCCGCGTCCCACTTCCAGAAGGCGCTCGATCTCTACGAGGAGATCGGGCTTCCCGGGCTCGCCGCGAACGCCGTCTATAATCTCGGCAATGCGCAGCGAGCGCTCAAGGACAATAGCGGCGCTGAGCGCTGCTATCGCAAGGCGCTCGACCTGTTCTTGGTTGCGGGCGACGCGGCGGGAGTGGCGCGGACCGCGGGCAATCTCGGCGCCGTCTATCTCGATACCGAACGCCTCGAAGACGCCGAGCAGGAATTACTGCTCGCGCTCGACGCCGCCAAGGAGTCGGCGGACCCGCGAGCGGTCGCGATGCAGACGCGGAACCTCGCCGTGCTTGCCCATAAGCGGGGAGAGACGGACGAAGCCTGCGCTAGGCTAAAAGAGTCGCTCGACATCTGCCGCGCCGCCAAGGCCGAGACGGAGGCCCTGGAGCTGAAGGTGCTGATGGGTCAGTTTGGCTGCGAGCCGGTCGAGATCGAGGGCGAAGAAAAGCAAAGAGCCTGACCCTTAAGCGCGGAGAGCGCCGGAAGGATCAGGCTCGATAGGTCTAGCCCTTAGGCTGCGCGGGTGCGCGCCTCGGTCTCGGCCGCGAGCTTGGCGTGGCGCGCGGTCTTGGCCAGCACGTCGTCGATCTTGGCCACGGCGCTCGCCTCGTCGAGCTTTTCGACGGCGGCGATCTCGCGGGCCATGCGGTCGAGCGCAGCCTCATATAGCTGGCGCTCGGAATAAGACTGCTCGGGCTGCGCCTCAGAGCGGTAAAGGTCGCGGACCACCTCGGCGATGGAGACGAGATCGCCCGAGTTGATCTTGGCCTCGTATTCCTGGGCGCGCCTCGACCACATGGTGCGCTTGACGCGCGCCTTGCCCTTGAGCGTGCCGAGGGCCTTCTTGACGGTCTTTTCCTCGGAGAGCTTGCGCATGCCGACGGTCGCAAGCTTAGCGGTCGGCACCCTGAGCGTCATCTTGTCCTTCTCGAAGTTGATGACGAAGAGCTCAAGCGTGGCGCCGGCAATCTCCTGCTCTTCAATGCTCACGATCCGGCCAACACCATGAGCGGGGTAGACGATATACTCGTTGGTGCGAAAACCGTGTCTCTGCTGGGGCTTCTTCTTCTCAGTCATACTCTCATCTCACTTTTTGCAATTCTTTGGCGAGCGCTTATGCCGTGGTCTCGAGCGTGCCCTTGTGTTGCCGCCAGACCTTGTTCACTGGCGCCCCGCTAACGCGACGGGACACGGGCACAAATTGAGGTGTCCGATCAGGACCCCTGATCGCGTCACCCTTCCCTCAGTTAAGAAAAAAAAGCGCGCCCAAGCAGGGACGCCTCTCTCGATGCTTCGCGCGCCGGCAGTCTGCGCCATGTCGCCAGCAAGATAACACAATCTTAGTGAATCGGGAAGCCGTTCCGTGCCGCAGCACGGCCTTTTTCGCGCCGCAACATGCGACATTTTCGCAAGAGGGTTAACGCTTAACCCTTTGACGGAGCTAGTCCCCTTCGCCCGGGTTGGCGGAGAAGTATTTGTCGAACTTGCCCGGCTCCGACACGAAAGCGTCGGCATCGCCAGGCGCGGGCTTCTTGGTCGTAATGTTCGGCCAGGCCTCCGAGTATTGCCGGTTCACCTCGAGCCAGCGCTCCAGATTCGGCTCCGTGTCCGGCTTGATGGCGTCCACCGGGCATTCCGGCTCACAGACTCCGCAATCGATGCACTCGTCGGGATGGATGACGAGCATGTTCTCACCCTCGTAGAAGCAGTCCACCGGGCAGACTTCCACGCAATCGGTGTACTTGCACTTGATGCAGACTTCGGTAACGACGTAGGTCATCGCTCCCACAATTTATCGCTGCCAAAATGGCCGGCATTTCCTGGCCCCTTAGGGCCGCCAAAGTCGCCCGAGGAAGAGCCCTCACCTATAGCAATCGCGCTGCAAGCACAAGGTGGAGGACCCGGCGCGAGGAGCGGGTTGCGACAAGACGCTCGCACCCCGCCGAGCACCACCTTTAGTTGAGATTTTCGGGCCCCTCACTAATCCTGCGTCAATCAATTTATGGGAACGCTGGGCAGCCTGCACATCAATTAGCCAAGGAAAAGCAGGCGACTAGGGAGCTCGCCCCCGCATGTCCGACCTGCCTCACATCAGGAGGAAGTGGCAGCCGATTGGCCAGTTCTGGCCGATCCTCGCCGCCGGCTGCTTTGGGCTTGTCGTCGCGATCTCGGCCTGGTTTGCGGTATCGATCTGGGAAGAGCGGCTCGCAAGGGCGACGTTCAACGACGTCGCCGGGGACTATGCGGAGATCCTGCAAAACGGCCTGGACGAATATGTCGGCAAGCTCCTCGCGGTGCGCGCCTTCTACGAAGCTTCCATCGAGGTCGATCCGGACGAATTTGCGCTTTTCACCGGCCAGATTCTGGACGGGCAGACCGACAGGATGCGCGTCATCTGGTGTCCCCGCATCAGCCGCGATGAGCGCGCCGCGTTCGAGCGCGAGCAGATCGAGAAGGGGCTGTCCGACTATGCCATCAAGAGCTGGGCGCTGACCGGTCCTTCATCACCGTCGCCGGAGCGCGATGAGTATTTCCCGGTGCTTTACACCACCGCAGCCTCGAAGCTTCCGGCGAGCCTCGGCTTCGATCTCAACTCCGAGCCGGTGCGACACCAGGCCATCCAGCGGGCCCGTGACGGCAACGTCGTCGCCACCGCCCAGAACGTCCAGCTGCGCAATCCGATCAGCGGGCTGAGGCCCGGCTTCTTGATCATGGTCCCCGTATACCGTGCCGGCGCCTCCACCGACAGCGTCGAGGCGCGACACCGCGATATCATGGGCGTCGTTGTGGGCGTGTTCCAAACGAATGCGGTGATCGATGCGATCCTCGCCACGGCCACGCTGCCGCAAGGTGTGGACCTCTATCTTTACCCCGCCAATGCCGGCGCCGATGCGATGCCGCTTTATGTCCACGGCGCGCCCGGGCGGGGCGGGGAGCTCAAGCCGGTGTCCGAGGCATCGCTCGCCGGGCAGCGCTATTGGTCGGGGCCGGTGAAGATCGGAGATGCCCACTGGAACCTCGTCGTCACGCCCGTTCGGGAAGGGCTCATAAGCTACTATCGGGCTTGGCTCGTCCTCGGCGGCGTCCTCCTGGTGTTCGGCGCGCTCCTCACCTACATGTGGGCCTCGCTGCGCCATGCGCTTCGGCTGGAATCGGCCAACAGCAAGATCCTCGAGCTCGCGCAGACCGACCTTCTCACCAGCCTCGCCAATCGCCGCGCCTTCATCAAGCGGTTGACCATGGCGTTCGATGCCGCCTTGCGCGGCGCCCCGCCTTTCGCCGTGCTCTATCTCGACATCGACGACTTCAAGGACGTGAACGACACGCTCGGACACGCCATGGGCGATCTCCTGCTCAAGGAGGTGGTGGAGCGACTCAAGGTAGCCGTGGGGCCCAACGACCTCGTGGCGCGGTTCGGAGGCGATGAGTTCGCCATCCTGGCGACCGGGGTGGCCCATCCGAATGCGGTGGGTGAGCTTGCCGCGAGGATCCGCAAGCTGCTCGGCGAGCCGTTCAGAATCGGCGGCCACAAGCTCCGCATCACTTCAAGCATTGGCATTGCGCTTTATTCTCCAGAGACGGCGGGGCCCGAGGACATGATGGTGCAGGCCGACCTCGCGCTTCACGGCGCCAAGGACGAAGGGCGCAATTGCTACCGCTTCCACAGCCAGGACCTCGATCGCCGGGTGCACGAGCGCGTGCGCGTCGCCGACGAGCTCCGTGCGGCTCTCGATCATGGCGACCTCGAGCTCTACTACCAGCCGCAAGTCGAGCTCTCGACCGGCCGCATCACCGGGCTCGAGGCGTTGATCAGATGGAACCACAAGACGCGCGGTCTGTTGACCCCGGCCGCCTTCATCCCAATCGCGGAGCGGACCGGAACCGCGCATCAGCTCGGCAATTGGGTGTTCGAGGAGTCATGCCGCCAGCTCAAGCTCTGGCATATCGAGGGGATCGCGCCCCAGGTGCTGGCGGTCAACGTGTCCGGCGTTCAGCTCAAGGGCAGCGCCGAGCTCGAGCGCGAGGTGGCCGCAAGCCTGTCGCGCTGGGGGCTCGATCCAAGCGGACTCGAGCTCGAGCTGACCGAGTCGGTCTTTATGGAGGCGACGCAGCGGCACAAGAACACGCTGGAAAACCTGCGCCAGCTCGGCACCAAGATCGCCATCGACGATTTCGGTACCGGCTACTCTTCGCTCAAATATCTCACCACCTACCCTGTGAACCGGCTGAAGCTCGCGCAGGAATTCGTGTTCCGGGTGACGGTCGACTATCGCAACGCTGCCGTGGTGCGCGCCTCCATCCGGCTCGCGCATGAGCTCGGGCTTGAGGTCATCGCCGAGGGGGTTGAGACCGAGGCGCAGATGCGCTTTCTCATCGGGGCCGGGTGCGAGCAGGCGCAAGGGTATTATTTCAGCCGCCCGGTGACGGCCGCCCGTGCCGCCGAGCTGTTGCGCGAAGGCCGCATCGAGCCGAGCGCGGTGTCCGCGACCAAGGTCAGCTCAAGCGCGGCATAGGCCGGATTATCCCGTCCTCACCAAGCTCGCTGATTTGGTGTGTTGAAGTTTGCTTGGCGTCGGCGCGCAACGCCCTGATTGTTGCGGTAAAGTGAGTAGCCAACTCGGGCTCTCGAGCGAGAAGCCGCTCGAAACGTAGCAACGGTGGCCACTGCACAATGGGCAAGGTTATCGTCAAGAGAGATGAACCTCACCAGTGTTTTGCCCGCCTGGAGCTCAGCAATGGCGATCAGGTGATGATCTCGGTCGCGCAAGGAGAAGTGAAGGTCATCAAGATGAAATGGGCGGGCATGCTGCCGGGCCCAACGCTTTGGAAATCAGGAAGCGTCGCGGAGATAGCCGAAAAGTTTTTCGATGAGACGAAGCTGCCACATCGTCCGATCGAAGCGGTGATCGACAAAGTTATCGACTGTCGCAGCGCAGACGAAGTTGTCGTGAGGCTCTCAGCCGAACCGGATCGCGTGCTCCGTCAATATGTGGCCGCTCTGGAGAAGACAGGCGACAGGGTCATAAGGGATATCTCCGAACTGCCCTATCCAAAGGACATGATCAAATCCGCCCTGCGGCATTACCTGAGGAAAGTGAACAGGGCGGACCAAAAAGCCGTCGATGCGTTGGAGGTCGCCTATCTCTCGCTATCGCATTTTCAGCCTCTAACGACAGAAGAACAGGATGCGGTCTTCCTGATGGAAAGCGTGCATCACACCCCGGAAGAGAAAATCGAAGGCGGAGACCTCTATAGCGGCGTGCTGTCTAGGTGGCATGCCGATGCGGCCGCGCTTCTTGATGAGCTTCGCTCCTTATCTCATCAAGTAGAGCCCGATAGCGGACAAGCGTGAGATTCACTTGGCTCGATAGCGTCTGATGCGGGGCGATAGCGCGACTATCCAACCCTCAGACATCGGACG
This sequence comes from uncultured Alphaproteobacteria bacterium, assembly GCA_963747175.1. Lineage (GTDB taxonomy): Bacteria > Pseudomonadota > Alphaproteobacteria > Rhizobiales > Methyloligellaceae > Methyloceanibacter. The sequence goes on from CAVVDW010000014.1 coordinate 22,822, forward strand.
TCTCGCTGCGCAAGGCATCGAGCCGTCTTCGGTTGCGCTTGGTTGGACGCGGGCCACGCTCTCTCATCGGCTCGCCCAGTCCGTCGTTCTCACGTGGGGTCTCGCGAGGAGTGAGGTCTTCGTAGAGGCTGAGCGCCGCGCTCGCAGGACCGCGCCGCTCGGCGGTGCCGATCACGCGCAGCACCGAAAGCCGCCCGACGGACGTGGCCGTGACCACATCGCCGGCATGAACGAGGCGGCTCGCTTTAAGCGCGCGGACGCCGTTGATGCGGACCTTGCCGTCGGCAATCAGCCGAACGGCCGCCGAGCGCGTCTTCACCACCCTGGCGCACCACAGCCATTTGTCGAGCCGTTGCCCGATCATGAGCGCTGTCAGCTACGCTCCTGCCTGCGTGCCACGAGAGTCTGCCTGAGCTCCTTCAGCGCAGCGAAGGGCGAATGCTCGACGGAAACGGGCCGCTCGCGTTTCGGTTGGACTTGCGGGCGCTGGCGCTCGCGCTTGCCGCCTTGCGGGCGATGCTCGCGTTTTGGCTGGTCGCCAGCGCGGTTGGCGTGACGCACGTCTTTCCGTTTGCCGGGGCGCCAGATCTCCTCGAAGGCTTCAATCTCGGGCTGAGCCGCTTCGGCGGCTTCGCTCTTGACCGCCTCGCCCTCGACCACGACGGCAGGCGCTTCGGCGGTGCTCGGTTCTGGCATCAGCTTCCGCCGCTCACGCTTGAAGCCGAGCGCCTTCAGGATCGAGGCGAACTCCTCTCCAGAGCAGCCGACCATCGACATCAGCTCAGGCACCACCCAGAAACCGCCGTCGCCGCTCGCACCCGCGGGCGCCGCCTCACCGCCTTCGACCTTGCGCCAGGCCACGCGTGCGCGGATCAGGTCAGACAGCCGCTCGAGCATGTCGATGCGGACGGCGCGGGTGCCTGCGACATGGAAACCAGCGATCCGCCAATAGGCTTCCGGCAGGTCCTTGCCAGCAGGGACCGAGGTGAGACCTTGCTGGGGTCGGGGCGGAGCCGTGTCGGCGTCGAAGCCATGCTCGCGGCCGGAATGAAGCGCCCACAGAAGCAGAAGGAGATCGGCCGCTGCCGGCTTGAGCAAAGTGGGGATGTAGACGTTGAAGGCGCCGAAGCGCACGCCGTATTGGCGGAGCTGGCCGCGGGCCGCTTGATCGAGCGCCTTGATCTCCTCGGAGGCCGTGTCGCGGCGAAGCACCCCGAGATTCTCCGACAGCCGGAACGCGAGGCCGCGGGCAAGTCCTGAGAGATCCGACGCCTCGCTCAGCGCCACCAGTGGCGCAAGCTTGGTGCTGAGCTCCGAGGCGAGCCTCGCCTCGAGCCGTTGCAGCACGAGCTCGCGGTCTGGCCCAGCGAGATGCTCGTCGGAATAGAGACTGAGTCTGGGCTTGAGGGCCGTTTCGCCCCTCTCAAGGCAGGCGATCTCGGAGCCAGCCCACACCATGCGTCCGTTCGGCTTAAGCGTGATCGCCTCATCGGGGGCAGCGGCGAGCGCCGCGGCGCGCGAGGCAAGCTCGCCGGCCAGCACCTTGGCTGCCGCGTGGCGCGCGGCTTTGCCGTGGATGCCGTCGCTCGATGCATCGGGGGTGAAGCGGAAGCCATCGAGGCGTCCCACATAATGATTCTCGACCAGGATGTGCCCGTCGGCGCCGATCTCTGCCACGATCTCCTCCTTGTCGCGCAAACGCCGCATCAGCACGCTCGTGCGACGGTCGACGAAACGCTGCGTCAGACGCTCATGTAGCGCGTCTGAGAGGGTATCCTCAATGGCCCGCGTGCGCTCCTGCCAATGCTCGGGATCGTCGAGCCATTGCGGCCGGTGCGAAACGAAGGTCCAGGTGCGGATCTGGGCGAGACGGTTGGAGAGCGTATCGAGATCGCCATCGGTGCGGTCGGCGAGCGCCACTTGGGTCGCGAACCAGTCGGCGGGGATGCGGCCCTGGTCGCTCATGACGAAGCGGTAGAGCGTCGCCGCGAGTTCGGCGTGGCTCGCCGCAGAAATCTTGCGGTAGTCGGGGATCTGGCACATCCCCCACAAAAGCGCGACGGAGGCGCCCCCGGTTGCCATGTCGCGGACCCATTCGTCGCGGGTCACATTCTCGAGCGCGATCACGTCGTCGACCATGCGCGAGCGGGAGAGCCGCGGATGGTCGGGCGTCTCGCGCAGGCTATCCTTGAGGCGATTGAGCGAGCTGAAATCGAGCTTGCGGTTCCGCCATTGCAACATGCCGACCGGATCGAAGGAATGGTTCTCCAGCCGGTCGACCTGGTCAGAGTCGAAGGGCGCGACCTGGCCCGTCACCCCGAATGTGCCGTCATTCATGTGGCGGCCCGCGCGGCCGGCGATCTGGCCGAGCTCGGCAGGGTTAAGATTGCGGTGGCTCTGGCCGTCGAATTTGCGGATGCCGGCAAAGGCCACATGATCGAGGTCGAGATTGAGACCCATGCCGATCGCGTCGGTCGCCACCAGGAAATCGACGTCGCCGTTCTGGTAGAGCGCGACTTGCGCGTTGCGCGTCCGCGGGCTGAGCGCGCCGAGCACGACGGCTGCGCCACCGCGCTGGCGCCGCACCAGCTCGGCGATGGCGTAGACGTCGTTCGCCGAGAAGGCGACGATGGCCGAGCGGCGGGGGAGGCGGGTGATCTTCTTGTCGCCGGCATAAGTGAGCGACGACAGCCGCGGGCGAGACACGAGATTGGCGCCGGGCAGGAGCTCGCGGATGGCGTCGCGCATTGTGGCGGCGCCAAGCAGAAGCGTCTCGGAGAGCCCGCGCGCGTGGAACAGCCGGTCGGTGAACACGTGCCCGCGTTCGCCATCGGCGGCGAGCTGGATCTCGTCGATGGCGACGAAATCGGCGTCGAGATCGAGCGGCATCGCCTCGACAGTGCAGACATAGAAGCGCGGGCGCGGAGGCTTGATCTTCTCCTCGCCGGTGATGAGCGCGACCTGTGCCGCACCGATGCGGGCGACGATCTTGTCGTAGACCTCGCGGGCGAGAAGCCTGAGCGGCAGCCCGATGATGCCCACGTCGTGCGCGAGCATGCGCTCGATGGCGAGATGAGTCTTGCCGGTATTGGTCGGCCCCAGCACGGCAGTGACGCCGCGCCCGCGCTGAGAGCCTGTGGAATGAGTGGATAAAGACCGGCTCATCTCATTTATCCTTGGACTCCGCTCGGTCGCCGCCTCGGAACGGGGCGGGAACGAATCTCGTCCGAATCGCTGACTCTGCCCATTCGGATTTCGTTCCAGCTTGAAATTGGTACTTCGCCAATGCCGCGTTGATGAGTGACACTCATCGAGATCTCGAGGACTAGATGTTGTTTTGCTGCCCGCCGCTTGCTCAGAAAACCGCAGAACGAGCAGGAACAGAGCATGAGCGAATCAGGGGAGCGTTAATTTTCGGCATCCGTTCCCCACAACATGTTGGGTTTTGGTGCAGTTACGTTAACCCCTTGAGGCGGAGCTCGCCTCCGGGTCTCGTTGTCGCTATGGCTCGGCACTCGCGCGGCGCGCACCGTCGACCGCGATCGAGGTGACGAGGGCAGTGCCGTAGCCCACCGGGGTCGGCAGCACAATCCGGTAGGGTACGTACATATAGGTGCCCCTGACCGGTATCAGCCAGACCTCGATCTCGTCGGTTTCCGTCATGAGCTTGATGCCGGGATTGTCGGGCTGGTAGCCCGCGATCGGAATGAACTTGACGCGGCAGATCACGGCCGGCCCGGTATAGGCGCTTGTCGCCGACCGCTGCACGTTCACTGCGCGCTTCGGCGTGAGCACGAGGTCGAAGCGCTGCCTGCCGTCGAACACGGGAAGCGTTTGGTTGCAGACCTTCAAGTCGCCGTTTGGATTCTCCGAGTGCGCGCTCAAGAACGCACCGCTCATCGGATCGACCACGCCTTCGAGCTGAGCCTTGGTCACGGGGATGTCGCGGGGATTGGGCATCTTGTAGGGGACGATCTGCACTTGGGTGACCGCGCCCGCGCCGAAGGTCATGCGGAGCTGCTCGGTCTTCCTGCCGCCATCGGAAAAGCTCAGCGCGTACATCGCGGGTTCAGGACCCGCGCTCGTCACGCGGCCGGCGCTCGCGGTGGTGCCATACCACTGATAGACGAGGCCCTGGAGAATGGAGAAGCGGGCCTCGCCGCGCATCTCGTAATCGTCGCCGCGAAACACGGTGGTGAGGTTGAAATTGCCGAGATTGAAGCCGGCAAGGTCGACGCGGTAAACCGCGGTGATGCGGCTCGCCGCGGAGAGGCTGTTCTCCGCGAGAGCGTTGCCGGTCGGCAGATGGCCGCCGAGCCCAAGAGTCATGACGGCAACGGCCGCAAGGCTCAGGTAATGTCGGGCTTGCTGCATGGCTCCCACCCCTAGCAGAAAACGCTCCAGCTGCTAGGATCGATCCCAAGCGAATTTCAGGTTATTCGCCGAATTCGTCAATTCCGAGCATGGGCGAGGTTTGTGGCGGCGCCTTGACCAGTTGGGCGACTTCCCCCTATATCTCGCCGGCCGGTGGCACCGTCCTGGAGGTCTTGAGCCCCCAGCCCGCACCGGCTTTTCGTTTCTTATCAGGCAGGAAGGATCAGGACCATGGCCCGTCGTTGCGAGCTGTCCGGCAAAGCCGTGCTCACCGGCAACAATGTGAGCCATGCCAAGCGGAGGACCAAGCGCCGGTTCCTCCCCAACCTGTGCAATGTGACGCTCGAGAGCGAGGCGCTGAAGAAGCGCGTGCGGCTCACCATTAGCGCGCATGCCTTGCGCTCGGTCGAGCATCGCGGCGGGCTCGATGCCTATCTTCTCAAGGCGGGCGACGACGAGCTGTCCTTAAAGGCGCGCCGCCTGAAGCGCGAGATCGCCAAGCGCCACGAGGCGCAGGCTTCCGCCCAATAGCGCTACTCAGGCGCAGCGGCGGCCGACTTCGCGTCGGGCAGCGTGAACTGCATGATCAGAGTCCGCTGCAGCGGGCTGAAATTGTCGTCCGACATGAGCGTGATGATGGTCTGGCCCGAGGGACGGCGATGCACGCCGATCGCTTCCATGTTGTCGATGTTGAGACCGTCGGTCGCTTCGAGCAGCACTTCGCCCTTGATGACGGCGCCGGGCTTGAGCTCGGCGGCCGAGACGCGGCGGATGCGCATCTTGATGCCTTCGCTATAGCGGAACCTTCGCTCGAGGATCACGAGGCCGCCATCGGGCAGCGCCGCTGCGTCGGTGATGTCGAAGCCCTCGATCGGCTTGAGCGCGATCGTTCCGGGCGAGGGCCCCCCGATCAGCCAGCCGGTCAGGTTGCCGTTCTTGTCGGGAAGCCTCTCGGAGAAGGCGACGAGAGTGCCCTTGAGCCTGCCGGCAATGATCACGGCAAGCGCCTCGATGCCGCGATTGGCGTCCATGCGCTTCGCGCCAGCAGGCAAGGCGACCGTTCCGGTCGGCGGGCCGAATTTGTCGGCGGTGAAGGGATAGCGTGCGATCCTGTGCTTGCGCTCGAAGGAGACGTAAGCCGCACCCGCTTCAGGGGTGCCCTCGGCGAGCGTCATTCCTTCCGAATCGCGGTCCTGGTCGGCGAGAAGTGGCTTCCCGTCCTGGCCGAGGATCGGACCGAGCGTCACGTTGCTCAGACCTTTCAGCTCCCGCCCGTTATAGTCGAGATCGGCCTTGAGCCAGGTGCCGGCATCCGAGATGGCGAGCAGCTTGGAGCCTGTCGGGTCGAGCGCGAGCGCGGAATAGCCGCCGAAATAGCTCGACTTGGCGAAGAGGTTGAGCCCGCCCCTGAAGATCAGCTTGCCGAATTCCTTGCGCTCGGGGTTCTCGCGGTCGAAGTCGATGGGGATCGCGGTGATGGTGGTCGTGATCGCATGATCGAGCGCCGTCAGTGGCTTGTCGGCGAGCGCCGGCGCAATGACGAGACTTGCGGCGACCGCAACGAGAGCGGTCGCGAGATAGCGCAAGCGTCTGCGCGCCGAGAGCCGCACGCTAATTGAGCTTCCGGCGCTTCGTCCGCGCCGCGGACGGCACCGAGCGATGCAATCGCCGCCAGGCGAGGTCCTCATCGAACAGTTCGGCAAGCTTCTCGGTCATGACGCCGGCAAGCTCCTCTGCGTCGGTGACGGTGACGGCGCGGCGGTAGTAGCGCGTGACGTCGTGGCCGATGCCGATGGCGAGCAGCTCGACCGGCGATCTCGTCTCGATCTCTTCGATCACCTGGCGAAGATGGCGCTCCAAATATGACCCGGAGTTGACGGAGAGCGTCGAATTGTCGACCGGCGCGCCGTCGGAGATCATCATCAGGATGCGGCGCTGCTCGGGCCGCGCCAGCAGACGCGCGTGCGCCCAGGCGAGCGCCTCGCCGTCGATATTCTCCTTGAGCAGGCCCTCGCGCATCATCAGCCCGAGGTTGCGGCGCGCTCGCCGCCACGGCGCGTCGGCGGATTTGTAGACGATGTGGCGGAGGTCGTTGAGGCGTCCGGGAAGCGGCGGCTTGAGCGCGTTCAGCCACGCCTCGCGCGAATGGCCGCCCTTCCAGGCGCGGGTGGTGAAGCCGAGGATCTCGACCTTCACGCCGCAGCGCTCGAGCGTGCGGGCGAGAATATCGGCGCAACAGGCCGCGACCATGATCGGGCGCCCGCGCATCGATCCGGAATTGTCGAGGAGAAGCGTCACCACCGTGTCGCGGAAGTCGGTCTCGCGCTCCTGTTTGAAGCTCAACGGGTGCATCGGGTCGACGACGACGCGCGCGAGCCGCGCCGCGTCGATCAGCCCCTCGTCGAGATCGAAGTCCCAGCCGCGATTTTGCTGGGCAAGCAGCCGGCGCTGGAGCCGGTTAGCGAGCCGCGCCACGGCGCCATGCAACGCCACGAGCTGCTTGTCGAGGAAGGCACGCAGCCGGTCGAGTTCGTCGGCGTCGCACAGCTCCTCGGCATTGACGATCTCATCGTATGCGCGGGTGAAGACCTTGTAGCCGAAGGCCTCGGGGTCATCGAGCACCGAGAGGTTCGGACGGCAGGGCTCCGAGCGGCGGGGCAGCTCCGATGCATCGGCCTCGCGGTCGAGACGATCGCTCGAGCCGTCCTCGTTGTCGTCGAGCGTCTCCTCGCTCAGCGTCTCCTGGTCGGCGCGGGCGTCAGCGGCAAGCTCGGAGCGCTGATCGCCGTCGGCGCTCTCATCGGCCTCTGACGAGCTTTGATCGTTCTCGCTCTCCTCGTTGGAGTTCTCGTCCTCGCGCTGGTCGAGCTGGTCGGCGAGGTTCAGCGCCGCGAGCAGGTCGCGCGTCAGCCGGCCGAATGCTTCCTGATCGAACAGCGTGTCCGGCATGCGGTCGAGAACCGAGCGAGCGCGGCCCTCGATCCATCGGCGCCAGAGATTGACCACGGCGCGCGCCTTCGCGGGCGGAGCCTGGCCGGTCAGCTTCTCGCGCACGAGAAGGCCGAGCGCATCGGGAAGCGGTGCGTCGGCGCGGTCGGTCACGTCGGCGAATTGGCTGCGCTCGTAACGCTGCTCCATGCGCGCGGCGAGGTTGGCGGCGACGCCTTGCATGCGTCTTGCGCCGATCGCCTCGACGCGCGCCTGCTCGATCGCCTCGAACACGGCGCGCGCTTCTCCGCCCGAAGGCGCCAGGGCCTCATGCAGGACGGGGTTGTGGCAGGCGACGGAAAGCGCCGCGGCGTCGGCATGTCCGCGGATCACGGCGATTTCGCCCTTGGACGGGATGCGCGAGGGCTCCGGCAGCCGCGCGGTCTTGCCGGCAAGGCCTGGAGGCTCGGTCGTGAACAACACCTCGACCGCTCCGTCGCCCGCGATGGCGCGGGTGGTCTGCGTCACGGCGCGCTTGAATGGATCGAGCGGCGCCTCTTTTCGCCGCGCCGTCGTCATCGTCAGCTCAAGGCCACGTTGGCGGTCGACTGCGGCAGGTCCTCGCCGAAACAGCGCTGATAGAACTCGGCGATCAAACCGCGCTCGAGCTCGTCGCACTTGTTGAGGAAAGAGAGCGCGAACGCCGTGCCGATATCGCCGAAGATCTCGGCATTCTCGGCCCAGGTGATGACCGTGCGCGGGCTCATCACGGTGGAGAGGTCGCCGTTCATGAAGGCGTTCCGTGTCAGCTCGGCGACGCGGACCATGTTGCCCACGACTTTGCGGCCGGTCTCCGTGTTCCATGCCTTGGCCTTGGCGAGCACGATGTTCACCTCGTCGTCATGGGGAAGGTAGTTCAGGGTGACGACGATCGACCAGCGGTCCATCTGGCCCTGGTTGATCTGCTGGGTGCCATGATAGAGGCCGCTCGTATCGCCGAGCCCGATCGTGTTGGTGGTCGAGAACAGGCGGAAGGCCGGGTGCGGCCTGATCACCTTGGACTGGTCGAGCAGCGTGAGCTTGCCCGAGACCTCGAGCACGCGCTGGATCACGAACATCACGTCGGGGCGGCCGGCGTCATACTCGTCGAAGCAGAGCGCGGTGTTGGTCTGGAGCGCGTAAGGGAGGATGCCCTCGCGGAACTCGGTCACCTGCATGCCGTCGCGGATGACGATGGCGTCCTTGCCGACGAGGTCGATGCGGCTCACATGGCTGTCGAGATTGATGCGCATGCAGGGCCAGTTCAGCCGCGCCGCCACCTGCTCGATATGGGTCGACTTGCCGGTGCCGTGATAGCCCTGGATCATCACGCGGCGGTTGTGCTTGAAGCCGGCGAGGATGGCGAGGGTGACGTCGCGATTGAACAAATAGTCGGGGTCGACGTCCGGCACGTGCTCGTCGGGGCGCGAATAGGCGGGCACTTCGAGATCGGTGTCGATGCCGAAGACCTGGCGCACGGAAACCGACATGTCCGGCAAGCCGGCGGCGCGCTCAGAAGTTTGGAGGGTCATGGGTGGTGGAAGCCTGTTTCGTCGCGTTGCAAAGGGGGCTCGCCTGAAGCGGAAGCCTAGATCTTTGGGGAAGGGGCTGGCATGCGACTCTTACGCAAGCCCCGCCTGTTTCAGATAGTTATAGGCTTGGATCACTTCGCGCAACTTGTCCTCTGAGGTTCGGTCGCCCTGGTTTTGGTCGGGGTGGAGCCGCTTAACCAATTCCTTGAAGCGCGCCTTGATGTCGGCCTTGGTGGCGGTGTCATCGAGGTTGAGCTGGCGCAGGCATTTGCGCTCGGCACGGCGGAGCGGGCGCGCCTCGGCTTCTGGTCCCGCCTTGGCCTTGGCGTCGCGGTCGGGAAAGAGGCCGAACGGATCGTGAGTGGTGAAGCGATGCGCGTAGCCGTTGCGGCGCCCGCCGCTCCGGGAGCCGCGGCTGCGCGACCATGAGTTCACCCCGATGAACCAGGTCGGACGATGGCCGATCGTGTCGTCCTTCTGGTGCTTCACCACGGCCTCGTCGGGAAGGCCGGAGAAGTAGTTATAGGACTTGTTGTACTCGCGCACGTGGTCGAGGCAGAAGCGGTGATACTGGCCCTCGAAACCTCGCCCCTTGGGCGCCGGGTAAAGGCCTGGCTCCTTGCAGCCCGGCGCCTCGCATTCCGGACACGCATCGCGCAACAGCCGGTTCTCGTCCGGCTTGACGCGCAGGCGGTCGAAGAATTTCGAGTCGAGCTTCATGCCGGCATTATGAGTAGCTGTGGCAGTCACGACAAGAATGGCCCTTGGGGTTGGAATTAGGGTATGGTGATCGGTTATGGGTCTCGTTACGAGACCGCGACAGAGAGTTGGAACGGAAGCGATGCGCGTCGAGGACGAGATCAGAAATAAGCTGAAACAGGCCTTCGCGCCGGAGGCGCTCGAAGTCGTCAACGACTCCCATCGCCATGCCGGCCATGCCGGATCGCCCGGAACCGGCGAGAGCCATTTCACCATCAAAGTGGTGTCGCCCGTCTTCGAAGGCAAGTCGCGCGTCGAGCGCCACCGCATGGTCAATGAAGTGCTGGCCGAGGAGCTTGCCGGCAAGATCCACGCGCTTGCCGTCAGCGCCATCACGCCTGCCGAGCGCGCCCGCGCCTAGGGCCCCACGACTCGTCCCTATGAGGCTTGGCTCGCCTTGCGCTTCGCCTTGGCGCGCTTCTTTGCGAGGGGGGTGACGCGAAGGCTGGTGATGCGGTTCCGCTGACGCCTCAGCACCTCGAAGCGATAGCCGTGAAAAGTGAAGGCCTGGCCCGCCTCGGGGATGGTCTGCGCCTCGTGGAGCACGAGGCCCGCGACCGTCGTCGCCTCCTCCTCAGGGATGTCCCATTCCATCAGCCGGTTCACGTCGCGGATCGGCACCATGCCATCGACGATCAACGAGCCGTCGGCTTGCGGCTTGGCCAGCGCCGAGGCGACGTCGGTCTCGTCGGTGATGTCGCCGACGATCTCCTCCATGATGTCCTCGAGCGTGACGAGACCCATCACCTCACCATATTCATCGACGACGATGGCGAAATGCGCCTTGCGCTTCAGGAAGACGTTGAGCTGGTCCTTGAGCGTGGTGGTGTCGGGCACGAACCATGGCGGCGTTGCGAGCGCGAGAATATCGATCTTCCCGACGTCGCCCTTGGCGTCGCGAAGCGCGCGGAGCAGCGTCTTGGCGTGCAGGATGCCGACGATCTCCTCGCGCTCGCCGCGCCAGAGAGGCAGGCGCGTGTGCGAGCTTTTTAGCGCCGCATCGACGATATCCTCGGGAGGAAGATCGGCGTCGACCGTGTCCATCTTGGTCCGGTGCACCATGATGTCTGAGACGGTCAGCTCGCGGAGATCGAGCACTCCGCCCAGCATGTCGCGGGTGATCTTCACCACGCCCCCTTCCTTGTGGTGGAGCTCGATCGCGCCCCTGATCTCCTCGTGCGCCTCATGCGCGGAAAGCACCTCGGCATCGTCGCTGATCGAGGCGCCGAACAGCCGCAAGGTGTGGCGGACCAGGAACTGCATGGCGGCGGTCGCCGGCGCCAGCACCGCCACCACGAAACGGACCAGGGGTGCGACCGCGAGCGCCATCCGGTCGGCGTTGAGGATGGCGTAGGTCTTGGGGAGAACTTCGACGAACAGCACCACGACAACGGTCATGACCACGGTCGCGTAAACCACACCCTCCTCGCCGAACAAAGTGAGGAACAGGCTGGTGGCGAGCGCGGACGCGGCGACGTTGGCAAGAGTATTGCCGAGCAGGATGGCGCCGATGAAGCGCTCGCGCATGGTGAGCAGGTAGTTCACCACCCGGGCGTGGGCGTTGCCGCCCTCTTCGAGCGCGTGCATCTTGGCGCGCGAGGCCGCGGTGAGCGCTGTCTCTGAGCCGGAGAAGAAGGCCGAGACGAGCAAGAGACCCAGGATCGCGCCGAGCGTAATTCCTAAGCCAATCGTCATCCTGTGGCGCACTCCCGGGTGAGGAATTCGGTCAGGCGCGGCAACGCCACATCATGCTCGACGAAGGCTTCGCCGATGCGGCGGACGAGCACGAGCGCGAGCTTGCCGCCCTTCACCTTCTTGTCTTGCGCCATGAGCTTCGACAGAGCCTCAGGCGTTGGCGTTCCGCCCGGAATCGCCGCGATGCTCGTAGGCAGGCCGACGGCCGTGAAGTGCCGCTCGACGCGCGCCGCATCGCTCGCGGGGCAAATCCCGAGCTCGACGGAAAAGGTGAAGGCGAGCCGTATGCCGATCGCGATCGCCTCGCCATGCAGCAGACGGTCGGAATAGCCGGCATAGGCTTCGAGTGCGTGGCCGAAGGTATGACCGAGATTGAGCAGAGCGCGGGTGCCTTTCTCCTCTTTCTCGTCAGCCTCGACGATGGTAGCCTTGGCGCGAGCGCTGGTCTCGACCGCGTGGCGCCGCTCTGGTCCGGCCGAGGAGAAGACCCTTGGCCAGTTCGCCTCGAGCCAGGCGAAGAACGGGGCATCGCCGAGCAGCCCGTATTTCACCACCTCGGCATAGCCTGCGCGGAACTCGCGTGGGCTCAAGGTGGAGAGCACGGAAATGTCGGCGAGTACCAGGCTCGGCTGATGGAAGGTGCCGATCAGGTTCTTGCCTTGGCTCGTGTCGATTCCGGTCTTGCCGCCGATCGCCGAATCGACCTGGGCGAGGAGGGTGGTCGGCAGCTGCACGACGCGGACGCCGCGCCTCAGGATGCTCGCGGCGAAGCCGGCCAGGTCGCCTACCACGCCGCCGCCAAAGGCGATGACGCAGTCGCCGCGCTCTACACCGAGCTCGAGCAGCCGCTCGGATAGCGACGCGAGCAGCGGAAAGCTCTTGCTTGCCTCTCCGGGCTCGACCACCACCTCGCCGAGCAGAAGCTTCTGCTCAGCGAGGCTCGCTTTGAGCGCGGGAAGGTGCAGCGCCGCCACATTGGCGTCGGTCACCACGGCAGCGCGCGCACCCTTGAGCGCGCCCGCGATCCGCCGGCCGGACGAGGCGAGCAAGTCCTCGCCGATGACGATGGCATAGCTCCGCCCGGGAAGCTTGACCTCGATGATTGTCTCGCCCTCGCGCGTGGCGAGAGCGGTTGCGCCGTCGCGCATTGTCACACCTTCTGCAGCCGCGGACTTGGCGCCTTCTTGCAGCCGAGCTTCGCCGCGAGCGCGTCGATCACGGCGGTCACCATCACGTCATGGGGCACGTCGCGGCTCTCGACCGTCACGTCGGCCTCGGCATAGACCGGATAGCGCTCGGCCATTAGCGTCTTCATCACCGCCTCGGGCTCGCCCGAGGCGAGCAAAGGCCGGTTGTCGCGCCGTCCCACGCGCTTCAGCAACACCCGGAGCTCGGCCTTGAGCCAGACAGAGATGCCGTGCGCCTTGATGCAGCCCCGCGTGGCGGCATTCATATAGGCACCGCCGCCGGTGGCAAGCACCTGCGGGCCCCCTTCGAGCAGGCGCGCGATGACCTTGCGTTCGCCCTGGCGGAAATAGGCCTCGCCATGCTCGGCAAAGATCTCGCTGATCGATTGCCCCGCGGCGACCTCGATCTCGGTGTCGGCGTCGATGAAGGGCAGCTCCAGCCGGTTCGCAAGCCGCCGGCCGACCGCCGTCTTGCCGGCGCCCATCAGCCCGATCAGCACGATGCTTCGCCGCCCCAGCGCCTCGCGTATCCCCGCCAACCGCTCGTTCCGTTCCTCTGTCTTATGCTCGGCCAGTCTGAGGCTCATCCATTCGTCTGACGCAAAATGCCGGGCGGGATCTTCGCATCGCCCACGCGCACCCCTCGACTCAAGGGGGTGGCGCAATTTCCCATGCTGGTCGCGCCCTGTCGAATCGTCCATGATATGAAAGAGGTTAAAGTGCTGGGCGGTTTTGGGTCATAATAGGGCCCTGTTCGCGACCAATAAACCGTTAGGTTCACGAGCGCCCGCGATGCCAACACTGTTCCGATTCCTGATGGTTCTAGGGGTGATCGCCGGTGTGGTCGCTGGAAGCCTCTATGTGCTTGCTGAATATTTTCAGCCTGAGCCCAAGGAGATCTCCAAGTCCTTGCGCAACGTCAAAGCGCGCATCGAGGAAGAGACGGCCTCGACGCCGGCCCCCGAGACAACCGGGACTTCTGCGGCTACGCCAGCGCCAGCTCCGCAGGCAGCCCCGGCGCCCGCGGCCGCACCTGCCGCCGCTCCCACCTCGGCGCCGGTGAACAGCGCGAGCCAGGGCCAAAATCGTGCACAGTGAGCCTCGCCCGCACGCAGGCTTAAGCCGAAAGGCCTGAGCTTTGGGGGCGGCGAGGGGACCATCTGGCGGGGGGGGCGCTTCGGAGCTTCAGCTCTTCCTCGACATGCTGATCGCCGAGCGCGGCGCCGCAGCGCATACCATCGATGCATATGCCCGCGACCTCGCCGAATTCCTCGCCTTCCTCGCCGCCAAGGGCAAGACGGCTGAGACCGCGACCGCGGATCATTTGCGCGCCTTCCTTGCCGGTCTTGCCAAGAAGGGTCTCGCGCCTACCTCGCGCGCGCGAAAGCTCTCTGCCATCCGTCAGTTCTTCCGCTTCCTCCTCGCCGAGGGCATGCGCAGCGATGATCCGAGCTCAGCCATCGATAGCCCAAGGCTCGGGCGGCCGCTTCCCAAGATCCTGTCGCTCGAGGAGGTCGAGACGCTGCTCAAGACTGCCTCGGATGCGAGCCAGCAGGCGGCCGACGGCTCGGCGCAACGGCGCGCGCTCCGTCTCTACGCTCTGCTCGAGACGCTCTACGCCACGGGCTTGCGCGTGTCCGAGCTGATCTCGCTGCCGCGCGCCGTGCTCACGACCGACGATCGGGTTCTGACCATCAAGGGCAAAGGCGGGCGCGAGCGGCTCGTGCCGCTGAACGATGCGGCGCGGCGCGCGCTCGCCGCTCATCTCGCGGCCGTGCGGGACGACGAGGCGAAGGGTAAAAGCGCTTCCCCCTGGCTCTTCCCATCCTCCGGCGGAGAGCATCTGACGCGTCAGCGCTTCGGCCAGGAGCTGAAGGCGCTCGCGCTTGCGGCGGGGATCGAGCCGTCGCGCGTCTCGCCGCATGTGCTCCGCCACGCCTTTGCCAGCCACCTGCTCGAGCGTGGCGCCGATTTGCGCACGGTGCAGCAGCTTCTTGGTCACGCCGACATCTCGACGACGCAGATTTACACCCATGTCATCGAGGAGCGCTTGAGGCGCCTCGTCGAGCAGCATCACCCTCTCGCTCAGGCCCGCTTAACCAAGCGGGGCTAGGCCTTCATGAGGCCGACCGCGGCTCGTGGGTTGACAGCGTGCCGCGCCAAGGGCCACTTACCAGCAACTTCCCTTTGACTTATCTGTTTCAACGTCAGCTGGGGCGCGTCGTCCCCGAGTGCTCACACAGGCCGGATGCGAACTTATCTCGATTTCGAAAAACCGATCGCCGAGCTCGAAAGCAAGGTCGCCGAGCTGAAGGCGCTTGCCGCCGAGCAGCGCTCCGTCTCCATCGAGGAGGAGCTCGCCAAGCTCGAGATCAAGGCCAGGGAGGCTCTCGAGGAAACCTATGCGGAGCTCACGCCTTGGCAGAAGACGCAAGTCGCCCGCCATCCCGAGCGTCCGCATTTCCGCCACTACATCGACGGCCTGGTGCAGGACTTCACGCCGCTCGCCGGCGACCGCGCCTTCGCCGAGGACCAGGCCATCATCGGCGGCATCGGCCGGTTGTCCGGCCGCTCGGCGATGATCATCGGCCATGAAAAGGGCTCCGACACGGAAGGCCGCATCAAGCACAATTTCGGCATGGCGCGCCCGGAAGGCTATCGCAAGGCGGTCAGGCTGATGGAGATGGCCGACCGCTTCTCGCTGCCGGTGGTCAGCCTCGTCGACACCGCGGGCGCCTATCCCGGCATCGGTGCCGAGGAGAGGGGTCAGGCCGAGGCCATCGCCCGCTCGACCGATTGCTGCCTGAGCCTAGGCGTGCCGATCGTCTCCGTCATCATCGGGGAGGGGGGCTCTGGCGGCGCTGTCGCCATCGCCACTGCGAATCGCATCTACATGCTCGAGCATTCGATTTATACGGTCGCCTCGCCGGAAGCCGCCGCCTCGATCCTGTGGAAGGATTCGACTAGGGCGGTGGATGCCGCGACCAATATGAAGATCACCGCCCAGGACCTGCTAAGGCTCGGAATTATCGATGGAATCATTCCCGAGCCGATCGGCGGAGCCCATCGCGACGGGGTCGAGGTGGTGCGTGCCGCAGGTGAAACGATCCTTGCCGCAATCGCGGAGTTCGACGATCTCTCCCCGGAGGAGATCCGCAAGGATCGGCGCGAGAAGTTCCTGTCTATGGGCCGGGCCAGCTAGCGGGCCAAATCCGCCCCAAAAAGCGACATTTTTTCAGTCCAAATGGCGGCCGAGGAGCTTTATAATAGGGAGCCAAAAGGGGGAAACCGAAGGATAAGCGCGCCAAAACAGCGCTAACTTCGCCTTAACCTCGCAGATTCGATCTTGGCCGAGATGCGCAAGGGGCACTCGCGTATGCTTCGATCAAGTTTGGCAACGGCCGTTTTCGCGGCGAGCGTGGTGGCTATGGTCACCGTGCTGGGCGGCTGCGGCCAGTTCGCGCCTTCCTACATGAAACCGCTTTCGCCCCAGACGCGCGCGCTGCTCGCTGAGAAGGGCATGACCGAGGAATCGCCCATCCTCATCCGCATCTTCAAGGCCGAGTCGGAGCTCGAAGTATGGAAGGCCAAGGACGACGGCCGCTTCCATCTCTTCAAAACCTATCCGATCTGCTCCTATTCGGGCGGCCTCGGGCCCAAGGTCAGCCAGGGCGACCGTCAGGCGCCGGAAGGGTTCTATCTCGTCTCGCAGGAGCAGATGAACCCGAACAGCAAGTACCATCTGTCGTTCAATGTCGGCTTCCCCAACGCCTATGACCGGGCCTATGGCCGCACCGGGCAGGACATCATGATTCATGGCGACTGCACCTCGGCGGGCTGCTACGCAATGACCGACGGGGTAATCGAGGAGATCTTCATCCTTGCCTATCAGGCGCTCCAGGGGGGGCAGGAGGCCTTCCAGATCCAGGCCTATCCCTTCCGGATGACGGCCGCCAACATGACGGCGCATCAGAAGGACGAGTGGTACGATTTCTGGAAGAACCTGAAAGAGGGCTACGACTATTTCGAAGTCACGCATCTCCCGCCGCGCATCGCGGTGTGCGAGAAGCATTACCTCGTCAATGCGGCCTTCGTCGATCGCGGCGCGAGACCCGACCCCGCCGGCGCCTGTCCCGCCTGGCAGAGATTGCCGGTGTCGCGCGCGCCGGCAGAGCAGGTGGCCTCGACCAACAAGGCCAATGTAGCGTCCTTGTCGAAGCCTCTCGGCGCGGTGATGGGCCTCTCCTTTGGACCTTCCAAGCCGGTCTATCGCGCCTTCACGCTTGGCCCGGCCACGCCGGTTTCAACGCCGGCGCCCAGCCCGGCGAAGAGCAAATGACGTCAGAAATCAGAAGTCGGAAATCAGAAATCTGAAACCAGACGGGCGCATTCTGACTTCCGATTCCTGATTTCAGAGCTCAGGCTTCTACTCCAGACGTCTGGAAGCGAATGCGGCAATTCTTGAGCCTCCTCATCCTCGCTCTTCTGATCGGCGGCGTCCTCTTTGCGCTGGCGCCCGAGGGCCGGCAGACGCTCGACCGCGTGCGCATCAATGCCATGCGCGCAGATCATCAGGCCCGCTACCGCGCGGGTCAGTCTCTTCCCGGCACGCCCGATCTCGCTCGTCTCGACGAGAGGCTGTCGGCGCAAGGGGTGAAGCTCGGCGATCCCGTGATGCTCCGCCTGTTCAAGCTTGAATCTCAGCTCGAGCTGTGGGTGGAGAAGGACGGGCACTTCGTGCGCTTCGCCACCTATCCGATCTGCCTATGGTCGGGCCGGCTCGGGCCCAAGCTGAAGGAAGGCGACCGCCAGGCGCCGGAGGGCTTCTACACGATCGCCCAAGAGCAGCTCAATCCGAACAGCCGCTGGCACCGCGCCTTCAATCTCGGCTTCCCCAACGAGTTCGACAAGGCGAAGGGCCGCTACGGCTCCTTCATCATGGTGCATGGCGGATGCTCGTCGATCGGCTGCTACGCCATGACCGATCAAGTGGTCGACGAGCTTTGGCGCTTCGTCACGGCGGCGCTCGATGCGGGAGAGGGACGCGTGCCGGTCCATGTCTTCCCGTTCCGCATGACTGACAGCAATCTGAAGGCGCGGGCGTCGGACCAATGGGCGGGCTTCTGGGCCGATCTGAAGAAGGGCCACGATCTGTTCGAGCGGACGCGTTTGCCTCCCGTCGTCAGCGTATGCAACGGGCGCTACGCGTTTGCGCCTGGGAGCGCCGCTTCAATCGGCAGCGCTGTCGAGCAGCGCTGCCCGCCCGAGGTCGCCTCCAACTCCTAGGCTTTGATCGGCCAGAAGAATGCGATCAGCGGCACGCCGACGATCAACACGATCAAGGATAGCGGCAGCCCGAGCCGCCAATAGTCGCCGAAGCGGTAGCCGCCGGGGCCCATCACCAGCGTGTTGCATTGATGCCCGATCGGCGTGAGGAAATCGCACGCGGCGCCGATGGCGACGGCCATGAGGAAAGCGTCGGGGTTGTAGCCGAGATTCTTGGCGAAGCCCGCGGCAATCGGCGCCATGACCAGCACGGTCGCAGCATTGTTGAGGAAGGGCGTCACCGCCATGGCGGCGGCGAGCAGCAGCGCGAGCGCGCCGATTGCCGGCAGATTGGCCGAGGCATGGGACAGGCCTGCCGCGATCAGGTCGGTGCCGCCGGTGGTGCGCAGCGCATCGCTGACTGGGATCAGCGCGCCGAGCATGATGAGGATCGGCCATTCGATCGCGTCATAGGCCTCGCGCAACGTGAGCGAGCCGGCAAGCAGCAGGATGACGGCAGCCCCGAAGAAGGCGATCGCGACCGGCACCAGATTGAACGCTACGAGCGCCATGGCGGCGGCGAGCACCGCCACGGGAAAGATGCTCGCGCGCCGGCCGATGCTGAGGTCGCGCTCGGCAAGCGGAAGCAAGTGCAGCTCGCCGAGCGTCTCCGGCATGGCGGCAAGATTGCCCCTCAGCACGACGACGTCGCCCGCCCTGAGCTTCACCGAGCGCAAGCGGCTCGTGATGCGCCTGCCCTTGCGGCTGACGGCGAGCAGGTTGACGGCGTGGCCGTTGAACAGCTTGAGCTGGCCGACCGAGCTCCCAACGAGCTCGGAGTCGGGCGTGATGACGGCCTCCATCACGCCGATCTCGTCGGATGGCGTGTCGATCTCGTGGGCCTTGCCTTCGCGCGTCAACTCCAACTTCTCGAGCGCCACGATTCTCTCGAGCGCCGCCGGCTCGCCCTGGAGGATGAGGATGTCGTCCGGCTTGATCACCGTGTTGCCGGCGGGCTCATAGCGCCGCGTCGAGCCTCTGAGCAGCGTGATGACCTCGACCTCGCCCTCGGCGAGATCCTCAAGCGCCTTCACCGTCAGCCCAGCGGCGGGAGAGTCCTCCGGCACGCTCACCTCGGTGGTGTAGCCTTCGAGATTGAACGCCGCGTCCATCGAGATGGCGCCCTTCCGGTTCTTCGGCAAGAGCCGCCAGCCGAAGCAGAGGAATATGAACCCGACGATCGCGATGCCGGCACCGACCGGCGTGAAGTCGAACATGTTGTAGGCATGGCCGAGCAGCTGTTCGCGCACACGGCTGACGATTATGTTGGGAGAGGTGCCGACAAGCGTGATGATGCCGCCGAGCAGCGCGCCGAACGACGTCGGCATCAGCAACGACGAGGGCGAGGTGTTGGTGCGGCGCGCAAGCTGGAAGGCGACCGGCATCAGCATGGCGAGAGCGCCGATATTCTTGACGAAGGCCGAGAGCAGGGTGACCGAGCCAACCAGTGCCACGATCTGGCAGTTGATGGTGGTGAGATACGGTCCGAGCCAGCGGGCCGCTCGCTCGATGACCCCGGATCGCGCGACGGCAGCACTCACCACGAGCGCGCTTCCCACGATAATGACGATGTCGTCGCTGAAGCCCTTGAAGGCCTCGTTAGGCTTGACGATCCCGACCGCGACCGCGACCAGCAGCGTAAGCACGGCGACGAGGTCGTAGCGCCATCGCCCCCAGGCGAAGAGACCCATCATGGCGATGACAATGGTGAAGGCGAGCCCCTGATCGAGCGTCATGGCAGCCGCGCGCCTGCCTGCGAGTTGTCGGGCATGGGATTATTGGATCTCGGCCAGAGGGCCACCGAGACAGAAAAGCGGAAAGACGGGGTTAGGTTCCCCGATGGGCCGGGAATGCGCGAGCCGCGTCAGCCCGTGAACGTGCCGTGACAGTGCTTGTATTTCTTGCCTGAGCCGCATGGGCAGAGCGCGTTCCGCTGCACCTTGCCCCAGGTCGAGGGGTCGGCAGGGTTTGGCTTGGCCGCAGCGGCAACGGCGGCGGTTTTGCGCGCGCGCGCGGGCTTAGCGGCGCCACGCCCGTTACCTCCGCCATTGGCGGGCTCCAGCGCGAACTCGTCCTCTCCCGTGGTCGGATCGAGGTGATGCGCCTCCATGGGCGGAAGCTCAGCCTGTTCGAGCGGTGGCACGTCCTCGGGCTTGGCGAGCTCGACATGCATGAGCTGGCCGGTGACAGCCTCGCGCAAGCGCGCCAGCATGTGCTCGAACAAGGTGAAGCTCTCGTTCTTGTACTCGTTCAGCGGATCGCGCTGGCCGTAGCCGCGGAGCCCGATCACCTGGCGGAGATGCTCGAGCGTCACCAGATGCTCGCGCCACAGCCCATCGAGCGTTTGCAACAGGATGGCGCGCTCGATCTGGCGCATGATCTGAGGACCGAAGTCGGCGGCCTTCTTGGCGAAGCGCTCATCGGCAGCCTTGATCAGCCGCTCGTGGATCTCGGCCTCGCCGATGCCCTCCTCCGCGGCCCATTCGGCGAGCGGCAGGTCGAGAGCGAAAATGTCGTGCATCGCCTGTTTCAGCGTCGGGATATCCCACTGCTCGGCATAGGACTTCTCGGGGATCGACGTGGCGACGAGGTCGTCGATCATGTGGCGGCGCATGTCGGCAATGGTCTCGGAGAGATCGGCATCGCTTAAGAGCTCGCGGCGCTGCTCGAAGATCGCCTTGCGCTGATCGTTCATCACGTTGTCGTATTTGAGCAGGTTCTTGCGGATGTCGAAGTTGCGCGCTTCGACCTTGGCTTGCGCCTTCTCGAGCGCCTTGTTGATCCAGGGGTGGACGATGGCCTCGTCCTCCTTCAGCCCAAGCGCGCCGAGCATGCCGTCCATGCGCTGCGAGCCGAAGATGCGCATGAGATCGTCCTCGAGCGAGAGGAAGAAGCGCGAGCGGCCGGGATCGCCCTGGCGGCCTGAGCGGCCTCTGAGCTGGTTGTCGATGCGCCGGCTCTCATGGCGCTCGGTGCCGACGACGTAAAGCCCGCCAGCCTCCAACGCGGTCTGCTTCTTCTTGGCGACCTCGGCAACGATCTCCTTGCGCCTTGAGGCGATGGCCTCGGGCGTTGGCTCGTTGCCCTTCTCCTTCTCGCCGGCAACCCAATCCTCGATCAGCATGTCGGGGTTGCCGCCAAGCTGAATGTCGGTGCCGCGGCCGGCCATGTTGGTGGCGATGGTCACGGCGCCCGGGACTCCGGCCTGGGCGATGATCTTCGCTTCCTGCTCGTGGTAGCGCGCATTCAGAACCTGATGCGGGACCTTGTCCTTCTTGAGCAGCTCGGACAGGATCTCCGACTTCTCGATGGACACGGTGCCGACCAGCATCGGCTGGCCACGCTTCTGCGCTTCCTTGATGAGCGCAATGATCGCCCGGTATTTTTCCTGCGCCGTGCGATAGACCTCGTCGTCCTCGTCCTCACGAATCATGTCCATGTTGGTCGGCACCTCGACCACTTCGAGGCCGTAAATGTCCAAGAACTCCTCGGCCTCGGTGATGGCGGTGCCGGTCATGCCGGCGAGCTTCTCGTAGAGGCGGAAATAGTTTTGGAAAGTGATGGTGGCGAGCGTCTGGTTCTCGGGCTGGACGCTCACATGCTCCTTGGCCTCAAGTGCCTGATGCAGTCCTTCGGAATAGCGCCGGCCCTGCATCATGCGCCCGGTGAACTCGTCGATGATGATCACCTCGTCGTTCTTGACGATGTAGTCGCGGTCGCGTTGGAACAGGGTGTGGGCGCGGAGCGCCTGCTGCACGTGGTGGACGACGGTGACGTTCTCGATGTCGTAGAGCGAATCGCCCTTGAGCATGTCGGCCTCGGCCAACAGCCTTTCGATCTTCTCGTTGCCGGCCTCGGTCAGGGTGACGATGCGGGTCTTCTCGTCGAGGTCGTAGTCGCCCTTCGCGAGCTTGGGAATGAAAGTGTCGATCTTGTTGTAGAGCTCTGAGCGGTCGTCGAGCGGTCCCGAGATGATGAGCGGCGTGCGTGCCTCGTCGATCAGGATCGAGTCCACCTCGTCGACGATGGCGAAGTGGTGGCCGCGCTGCACCATCTCCGAGGCCGCGTATTTCATGTTGTCGCGGAGATAATCGAAACCGTACTCGTTGTTGGTGCCGTAGGTCACGTCGCAGGCATATTGCTCGCGGCGCTGCTGATCGGTCAGATCGTGCAGGATGCAGCCGACGGAGAGGCCCAGGAATTTGTAGATGGCGCCCATCCAGGCCGCGTCGCGCTTGGCGAGATAGTCGTTGACGGTGACGACATGGACCCCCTTGCCCGCGAGCGCATTGAGATAGACGGCAAGGGTGGCAACCAGCGTCTTGCCTTCGCCGGTCTTCATCTCGGCGATGCGCCCCTCGTGCAAGACCATGCCGCCGATCAACTGCACGTCGAAATGGCGCTGGCCAATGGCGCGCTTGGCGCCTTCGCGGACAGTGGCGAAGGCCTCGGGGATCAAATCATCGAGATCGGCGCCGTCTTGCAGGCGTTTGCGGAACGCCTCGGTGCGCGCCCGCAAGTCGTCGTCGGAGAGCGCCACGACCTCGGGCTCGAGCGCATTGATCTTGGCGACGATCGGTCCGTATTTCTTGAGTTTCCGCTCGTTGGATGAGCCGAAAACCTTGCTGGCGATGGTGCCGAGGGACAGCATTGATCAGGACCTTTCAGATCGCACGAAGCTCCCAAGCCGATCCCCATGAACCCTTGGGAGAGCGTCAAAAAAATGCTGGGAAGCGAAGTTGGTTGAGACATAAGAGGGGCGGCTACCCTTGTCAACGCGACCGCTCGCGCCTCGCCAGACGTTCCACGCTTCAATTCAGTCTCGCCAGATATTCCGCTGCCGTTCACCCTCTGAAGATGCAATAAGTTCAGCCGTCAGCACTTCGGCAAGGTTCCGGCTTTGGCGATTGACCATGAGCGTGCCCACGACCCGCTTTGCGGGGGCCATTACATTCGGACTTCTGGCCATCTGCCTCACGGCCGTCTGCAAGCCCACGGCTTGTCGAGCTGACGAGGTTGATCAGATCGACATTTCTTATGTCGAGCCTGAGAGTGACGAGCTTAGACCGGCCTATCTCGAGCTGAAAAAGCGCGGGGTTTTGGAGCAGCTACAAACGTTTCTTTCGCCGCTGAAGCTCCCGCGCCGGCTGCTCGTGCAGGCCAAGCAATGCGGGAGCAACGGCGGAGCCTACGCGCCGGGCGGAGCGGTGATCATCTGTTACGAGGATGTCAGCCGGATCGAGCAGACGCTGCCCGAGGAAGCAGAGATCCTCGTAGGGCCTGGCGCGCTCACCGGCGAAAACCGCGGACGCCTAAAGAGGGAGGATCTGATCGTTGCCCCCGTCATCATGGTGGCGCTGCAGAAAGCGGCGCTCGCGCTGTTCGACATCCTCGATGTGCCCGTCTGGGGAAATGCCGACGAGGCCGCGAACCGGCTTGCCGGCTACCTCATGACGCAATTCGGCGATCAGATTGCGTGGAAGACGCTGATGGGTTCTGCTTGGTATCTGGCGCAGACCACCATGACCGGAGCGGGAGCCGACTTCTACTACGTCCGCGACCCTGAGGCGCGCCGGTTCTACGGCATCCTGTGCATGGCTTACGCTAGCGACCCGAAGACGTTCGGCTTTCTTGCCAGAAATTTGGACATCCCGAGCCGGCGTATCGACAAATGCATAGAGGACTTCGTGCGAGTCCAGCAGGCCTTCGACGCGACGATCCTGCCCCATGTCGATCAAATCTTGCTGCAGAAGGTGCGGGCAATGTCGTGGCATCCCCCCGGCAAGCCCCAGTGACCAGCATACTCCGCAACCTTGGACGGCCAATGCGAGGCTCGAGAGAGATGTCAGCCGTCAAGATCGCTCTCGGGCTGACGTTGGCGCTTGCTGTTGCGGTCTTTCCGGCGGTGCCGGCTTTGGCGGACGACTTTCGGCCAAACCGAGTCGTGGTGGACTATATCGAGCCAAGGTCCGACAGCCTGCAAGGTGTTTATGAGCGAATGAAAAAGAGCGGCGTGCTGGAGGAGCTCGCGCGATTCATGGCACCCATGCGGTTGCCGACGACGCTTAAAATCTGGGCGATCGAGTGCTACGAAGACGCCGAGTTGATGGCCTATTACTCCGCGCAAGAGCACGCGATCCACTTTTGCTACGAATTCGTGGATCGTTTGGAGAAGAGCCGGCCTGCCGACGTGACCGAGGAGGGTTTCGTGCCGGCACAGGTTTTCTTGGGCGCGATGGTCGGGCTGCTGCTCCACGAAACGGGTCACGCCTTTGTCGATCTGTTCAAGGTTCCTGTGTTCGGGCGCGAGGAGGACGCCGCCGACCAGATCGCCGAATTCATCGCTCTGCAGTTCGACAAAGACCTTGCCGAAACCGTGACCAAAGGAGCCGGCTGGCTCTGGCTCACGGATGCCCGGACCATGCTGTACCTTGACTATTATGCCGAAGTGCACTCCACCTCGATGGAGCGGTTCCTGAACTATCTTTGCCTTGGCTACGGGAATGAGCCCGATCGCTTCATGGACCTCGCCGACAAGTTCCTGAAGGCGCGCGCTCGCCGTTGCACAGATGAATATCAGCAGGTTGAGAAGGCGTTCACGAAGACCGTCCTACCTTATGTCGATCCGTCGATGCTGCAGGAAGTCCGCGCAAGGCGTTGGTTTGCGCCAAGCATGTATGAATGGCGCTAGAGCCTTAGCCCCGGGGAAGGATGGGGTGTGGGAGCCTAAGAAACTGTCTAAGAGCGGGCGCTCCTTTTTCCGGATTGGCTCCGGCCAGGGTCGATAGGGCCTATAGTCGAGAACTAGGTTTCACCGTCACGCAAGGAGAGTGATCGAACGTGAACGCATCCCGCGCGATCGCCTTCGTCGGCATGACCCGGGAGTGAGACAATGATTACGCGAATATTGGGCATCGTGGTCGTTGTCCTGTGCTCCGTCGGAGTCATGGGGGCCTCCGCGACAAATCTCAAGCCGATCGATCCGGTGGCGCTTCAAGGCGTCGTGGACGCGCTGGGCAAGGAGCTCTTGCTGCCGGGCGCCATGGTTCTGTTGCACACGCCACAGGGAAATTTTGTTTTCGGCTACGGCGCGACGGAGCTGGGCGGCAGGACCCCGCCGCGCGCCGACACGTATTTCCGGATCGCTTCGAATACCAAGACGATGACAGCCGCGGTGATCGTGCTGCTGGCCCAGGAAGGCAAGCTACGTTTCGACGATCCGGTCTCGAAATATGTTGAGGGCGTACCCAATGGCGACGACATCACGATCAGTGAGCTCCTTAAGATGCGGAGCGGCCTGTATAACTACACTTCGGTGCCGGAATTTGCGGAAAGCCTCGACCACGACCCGACCAGGGTTTGGACGCCAGAGGAACTACTCGCCATCGCGTTCAAGCGTCCGCCAATATTCGCTCCGGGCGAGGAATACGATTATTGCAACACCAACTATGCGCTGCTCGGTCTGATCGCCGAAAAAGTTGAAGGGGCGCCGCTCGCCAGAATTTTTCAGGATCGTTTGTTCGGTCCGCTCGGCATGAAGGCGACCTTGCTCCCGGCCAGCACGTCGAACGCGATCCCTGAGCCGTACTCACATGGCTATTTGTACGGCAGTTCCTCGTACGCCTTGGCGGATGCGCCCTATCCCGCCGATCTTATCGCTGCGGCCAAGGCGGGAACCCTCAAGCCAAATGACGATACGGACCAGAATCCGTCCTACGCCACGGCGGCCGGTGGCGCCATCTCCACCGCTGATGATCTGGCCACCTGGATGCGTGCGTTGGTCGGGGGCAAGGTTTTCGATGCCGACTACCAGCGCCAATGGCTCGAGAGCCTCGAACCGCAGGATCCCAGCAAACCTGACGGCCAAAAGTATGGGTATGGGATATCGCTGATCAGCTTTGGACCGAACCGTGTGTACTTCCACGGCGGCGAGATGCCCGGCTACAACTCATTCATGGGCTACGATCCCGTCAACGACATCACGCTGGTCATATGGACCAGCCTGACGGTCTCACTTGACGGCCAGCCGACCGCCAACATCATCATGTTGAAAATGCTAGACCAGATTTATGTCGTTTCGCCGCTTAGGCACTGATGGATTCGGCCCTCGTCTTGCCGATGGCATCGAGCTCTTTCTGCAGGGCGAGCTTGCTCAATTTGTCGAACGGCAGGCTCACGAAAATGCCGATGCGTTGAGTGAGCATGCGCATCGTGTCGGCGAAGGCGAGGCTCCGCTCGGCGTCTGAGCCTTGTGCCTTGACGGGATCGGGCAAGCCCCAATGGGCGGTCATCGGCTGACCTGGCCAGATCGGGCAGATTTCGTTCGCCGCGTCGTCGCAGACGGTGAAGACGAAGTCGAGCTTCGGCGCGTCGGGCTTCGCAAACTCGTCCCACGACTTCGAACGCAGGTGGCCCACGTCATAGTTCGACTTGCGAAGCAGCGAGATCGCCAGAGGATTGACCTTGCCGGTCGGATGGCTGCCTGCGCTGAAAGCGCGAAACTTGCCCATCCCCAACCGGTTCAAGATGCATTCCGCCATGACCGAGCGCGCCGAGTTTCCCGTGCAGAGGAAGAGCACGTTGAGCGGCTCTCTTTCACTCACGACCTTCATGACTCAACTCCTTATCCTTGAGGGCAACACTCGGCAGCAGCGTCCTCGGGGCAACACCCTGCGAGCGCGGATTGGATCAGCTGGTCGCAAGTCTTCGGCTCGGCGCGGCAGCAATCCTCGACCAGGAAAGAGAGCAGCGCGCGTGTGCCCGCCGCGTCCATCGCATAGATCACCGAACGGCCCTCCTTCCGCGCGGTGACGAGCCGCGCGCGGGTGAGGATGGCAAGATGCGAAGAGAGCGTGTTCGGCGGCACGTCGAGTGCCCGTGCGATGTCGCCGGCCGCCATGCCCGACGGGCCTTGGCGGACGAGCAGGCGGAAGACTTTGAGGCGGCTCGCTTGTGCAAGTGCGCCGAGGGCGTCGATGGCTTCTAATATTTCCATAAATCGAGAAATATCGAACTATGTTCGGGTCGTCAACGTGGAACCATGGAATTTTGCCGCGCCGCGGGGCCGAAAGGCGCCGTGACAGCACTTGGCAATCCAACGCCTCGGGTCTAAAACGCCGCCCGGGGAAGCGAACCCAACCCGCTCGCCTACTCTTATATGGGGCAGTACCGGCGAGCAGAAGATGAGGATCATCTCGTGAAAACTTGGTCAGCCTTGCTGCTCGCCGCAGCCTTGATCGGCCTTGTGCCGTTGTCAGCAGCCGCCGACGACGTGGTGGTCGCGCGCGTCAATGGCGTCGATATCAAGCAGTCCGATCTCGATTTCGCCGCCTCCGAAGTCGGCCCCCGCCTCGCCAACTACACGCTGGCCGATCGCAAGCGCGTGCTCCTGCAATACGTCATCGAGAACGAGCTGATGGCTGAGGCCGGCCAGAAGGACAATCTCGACAGGGCGCCGACCTTCCCCGCCCGCGTCAAATATCATGACCGGCGCGCGCTGCGCGATGCGTTCTTCGACGCGAGCATCACCAATGCGGTGTCGGAAGACGCCGCCAAGGAGATCTATGAGGAGAAGATCGCCACCATGAAGCCGGAGCAGGAGATCCATGCCCGGCATATTCTCGTGGCGACCGAGGACGAGGCCAAGAAGGTCGCCGAGCGGCTAAAGAACGGCGAGGACTTCGCCACCGTCGCCAAGGAGGTGTCGAAGGACGCCAACGCCGAAGGCGGCGATCTCGGCTTCTTTACGCGTGGCCAGATGCTGAAGCCGTTCGAGGACGCAGCGTTCGCGCTTGATGTCGGCCAGATCTCCGCGCCGGTGCAGACGCAGTTCGGCTGGCACATCATCAAGGTCGAGGAAAAGCGCGACCAGCCGCTCCCCACCTTCGATCAGGTCAAGGATGCGATCGTGGCCCAGCTCGTGCAGCAAAAGGCGCAAGAGGTTGTCACCGGGTTGCGCAACTCGGCGAAGATCGAGGTGGTCGATCCCGCGCTCAAGAAGTCGATGGACGATGCCGCCGCGCAGGGCAACGCGCTTCCCGACGGCTCCGACGAGGAGCAGCCTGGAGACGCCGGCGGCCAGCAATAGCTCCTCGCGACGCGCTAAGGCTATCTTGGGCACGATCTCGCCTTTTGCACCGAAGCATCTGCCGCATCTTCCGGCGATCGACGGCGTGCGCATCGCAACGGCCGCGGCCGGCATTCGCTATCCGGGCCGCATCGACCTTCTGCTCGCGCTGTTCGATCCGGGGACGAGCGTCGCCGGCGTGCTCACCAAGTCGAAGACGGCGTCAGCGCCGGTCGATTGGTGTCGCGAGCGGCTCGCTCACGGCATGGCACGCGCGCTCGTGGTCAATTCCGGCAACGCCAATGCCTTCACCGGCAAGCGCGGCCGGGAAGCGGTGAAGCTCACGGCCGAAGCCGCTTCCGCGGCGGCGAACTGCCTCGAGGCCGACGTCTATATCGCCTCTACGGGCGTGATCGGCGAGCCGCTCGATGCACGCAAGATCGCGGTCCTTCTCGACGATCTCGCCGACAGGGCGAAGCGGCATGCCTTCGAGGAGGCGGCGCGCGCCATCATGACCACCGATACCTTCCCCAAACTTTCCACGCGCAAGGCCGAGATCGACGGGGTCGAGGTCACGATCAACGGCATCGCCAAGGGCGCGGGAATGATCGCACCCGACATGGCGACGATGCTGTCATTCCTGTTCACCGACGCTGCGATCGAGCCCGGGGCGTTGCGCGACTGCCTGCATCCCGCCGTCGACGACAGCTTCAACGCCATCACCATCGACAGCGACACCTCGACCAGCGACACGCTGCTCATCTTCGCTACGGGGCGCGCCGTTACCCGCGGCGCTCCGCATATCGCTTATGGGGAGGACCCCCGGCTCGCCGGGTTTCGCATCGCCGTCGCCCAGGTGATGCACGATCTCGCTCTGCAGGTGGTGAAGGACGGTGAAGGGCTGACCAAGTTCGTCACCATCAAGGTGACGGGCGCCGAGAGCAAAGACGCGGCGCGGACCATCGCCAAGTCGATCGCCAATTCGCCGCTGGTGAAGACCGCGATTGCCGGCGAGGACCCCAATTGGGGGCGGATCGTTGCGGCGGTGGGCAAAGCCGGAGAGAGGGCCGAGCGCGATTCCGTCGCCATCTGGCTCGGCGACATCCTGGTCGCCAGGGACGGCGAGGTCGCCCCGGGATACCGGGAGGCGCAAGGGGCCGCCTATATGAAGGGGGAGGAGATCGTAATTACCGTCGATGTCGGCGTGGGCAACGGGGCCGCGACCGTCTGGACCTGCGATCTCACCAAAGAGTATATCGCCATTAACGCTGATTACCGGTCGTGACCGGTATCTCCACCAACATTTATTAAGCGACGGGTGGGAGCATGGGTGAGCGTCAGAAGCGCTCGATCGTGATCGTGGCAGCTTGCGCGCTCGTGAACGAGGCGCGCGAGGTGCTGATCGCAAAGCGTCCGCCGGGGCGGCCGCTCGCCGGGCTTTGGGAGTTTCCCGGCGGCAAGGTCGAGCAGGGAGAGGAGCCTGAGGAAGCGTTGATCCGCGAGCTCAAGGAGGAGCTTGGCATCGAGATCGCCAAGGCCGATCTCGAGCCGCTCACGTTTGCGAGCCACGCTTATCCCGACTTTCACTTGCTCATGCCGCTTTATCGCTGCTCGCGGTGGCGCGGCGCGCTCGCGGCGCTGGAAGGACAAGAGTTGCGTTGGGTACGCCCTGAGGAGCTTGCCGGCTACGACATGCCGCCGGCTGACGAGCCGCTCAAGGTTGCCCTCCGCGATCTCCTGGGATGATGGGGAGGACCATGGCCGAGAGGACACGCATTGATGTAGAGGCCGCGCGCTTTGCGGCTGACCGCTCGGGGGCCGCGGCCATCGAATATGGGCTCCTGATGCTAATCGCGGTCGGTGCTGTGTTCGCCGTGAACGCTATCGGGGGGAACATCGCCTCGATCTTCGAGAAGCTCGCCGCCGCCTTCACCAACTAGCCGTCTTTGCGCTTCGCAGGTGACAGCGGGAAGGCGGCCTTGTCGCCGGCCGAGTGCTCTTCCGTATGCAGAGCGTCGGCGAGACGCGCAGCGGCGCTGCCGGGCTTGAGCGGCTTCTGCTGGCTCGCATCAGGCGCCCATCCGGAGAGATACACGATCTCGAAGGTGGCGCTCACGCCACCGTCGGGCGTCGCGTGGCGCTCGCGATAGATCGCCTCGGCGCGGTCGAGCGTGCGGCGGGGGAGCGGCGCCTTGCTCCGCTCGCTCAGCACATTGCCCCCACCCAGCACGCGGATCTCGCGCATCAGCTCGCGTGGAGAAGGGTAGGGGACGTTCAGCACCTCGGCGTCAGCCACGGGGAGAGCAAATCCCGCCCGCTGCAACAGGCCGCCATAGTCCCTGACATCGCCGAAGGGCGCAACGCGCGGGCTCGCGCCGCCTTCCATCTCGGCCTCCGCCTCGATCAGCGACTGGCGGAGCTCGATGAGCGAGCGCGCTCCGAGCAGGCCGGCGATGAAGAGGCCATCAGCGCGAAGCACGCGCCTGACTTGGATCAGCGCGCCAGGGAGATCGTTGACGCGATGGAGCGCGAGACCAGAGACGATCAGGTTGAGGCTCGCCTCCTTGAACGGCAGCAGGTCCTCGTCGCAGACGAGCGCCGGGCGTGGGCAAAGCGCGGCAAGCGCGTAGGCGCTCTCGGCATAGATCATCTCCCCGACTGAGGGGAGCTCGGCAATTTTCCGTCCGAGCAGGCCATGATAGGCGCCGAGGTCGAGCGCCAGCGGGAAGGAGCGAAGCATAAGCGCGACGCGCTCGGCGATCTCGCGCGCGACATGGGTGAGCAGGAATTCGTGCGCCCCGATCTCGGGCGCGAAGCGCTCGCGGCGGGCGCGCAAGAGCCTGCGGTCGAACAGGAGATGCGGCTCGCTCATCGGGTCCAGAGCCTCCGCTCTTCCAGCGCGGGCGCCTTCCGCTCTATCACGGCGCCCATGTCGATGAGCGAGGCGGATATCGCCGGGGTGCCGGCGCCGCCAGAGAGTGCGAAGGCGCGGCCTTTCGCCGTCTCGCTCAGGTCGCTGCTTTCGCCGCTCGCCGATCTGCTCCTGCCGCCCGTCTGCATCGTCTGCCGCACGCGCATCGGCGGGCATGGGCTCATCTGCGGCGCCTGTTTTGCCAAGATCGATTTCATCGCGCCTCCTCTGTGCGACCGGCTCGGCGTGCCACTCCCTTACGATATGGGCGAGGGCAGGCAGCTCTCGGGAGCGGCGATCGCGAAGCCCCCAGTCTACGACCGGGCGCGTGCTGTGGCGCGCTATTCCTCGACCATGCGCGAACTGATCCAGAGCTTCAAATATCACGATCGGCACGAGGGCGTGTCACTGTTCGGCCGCTGGCTGAACAAGGCCGGTGCAGAACTCCTCGATGATGCCGATCTCATCGTGCCGGTGCCCCTCAATTCGTGGCGGCTCTGGTCGCGGCGCTTCAATCAATCGGCGATGCTTGCCCATGAAGTCGGCCAGCTCGCGCGTGTGCCCGTCGATTGTTCGGCGCTTGCGCGCGTGCGGCAAACCATAAGCCAGGTCGGGCTCTCGCCAGACCAGCGGCGCCGCAACGTCGCCGGCGCCTTCAAGGTGCCGAAAGCGCGGGCGGGCGCGATCAAGGACAAGAAGATCGTCGTCATCGACGATGTGATCACCACGGGGGCGACGGCCGAAGCTTGCGCGCGGGTCTTGCGCCGGGCGGTCGCCGCGCGGGTCGACGTTCTCGCGCTCGCGCGCGCCGTCGAGCCAACCGCAAATACCCTTGCGTAAGACGCGCGCCATGCCCAGTTATTTCACCTAGACATTCCGAGACGACGCATGCTGAGAATCCTTGTCTATACCACCCAATATTGCGGCTATTGCCGAGCGGCGAAGAACCTTCTCAGGGCCAAAGGCCTCGAGTTCCAGGAGATCGACGTCGGCTTCGATCCGGGCAAGCGCGGCGAGATGGTCGAGCGCGCGGGCGGGCTTCGCACCGTGCCGCAGATCTTCATCCACGGGCGCCATGTCGGCGGCTATGACGAGCTCGCCGCGCTCGAGCGCGAGGGCAAGCTCAACGATTGGCTCGCCAATGCACTCGAGAGCTTCGCGCCAGCGATGCTTGGGTCTGAGACCCTCGCCGACGCCAGCGAGACATGAGCGGCACACGAAGCTTCCGTGCTGGTCTCGTCCAGCTTCGCTCGGGGCGGAGCGTCAAGCCCAATCTCGACAAGGCTGAAGAGTTGATCAGGCGCGCGGCGAAAGGCGGCGCGATTTACGTTCAGACTCCGGAGAATACGGGCCTCATGGAGCTCAAGCCGGAGCTCGTGCTTGAAGCGGCGGAGACTGAGGAAAGAAGCGCGGCCCTTGCCCATCTCCGCGCGCTCGCCCGCGAGCTTGGCATCTTTCTTCACATCGGCTCGCTCGCCATCAAGCTCGATCCCTCGCGCGTGGCCAATCGCTCCTATCTGATCGACCCCGAGGGGAGGGTCACCGCGCGCTACGACAAGCTGCACATGTTCGACGTGGACTTGCCCGGCGGCGAGAGCTACCGGGAATCGCAATATTTCCGTCCGGGCGACAAGGCCGTCGTCGCCGATCTTCCCTTCGGGCGGCTGGGCTTGAGCATCTGCTACGATCTCCGCTTCCCTGCGCTCTACCGCGCTCTCGCCTCGGCAGGCGCCGAATTCATCGCCGTCCCTTCAGCCTTCACGAGGCAGACGGGAGAGGCGCATTGGCGCGTGCTCATCCGCGCGCGTGCGATCGAGACGGGTGCCTTCGTGCTGGCGGCCACGCAAGGGGGCCTTCATGAGAACGGACGCGCCACCTATGGGCACAGTCTGATCGTGTCACCCTGGGGCGAGGTGCTCGCAGAGGGGGGCGAGGATCCAAGCGTCATTTTCGCCGATATCGATCTTGCGGCTTCCGAGGAGGCCCGCGCGCGCATCCCAGCGCTCAAGCATGGCCGCAGCTTCGAGGTCGAGATCGCCGACGCTGCGCTCGGAAAGGTGCGGAAAGAGGCGTCATGATCCGCTACGCACTCACTTGCGATAAAGGCCACGACTTCGAGGCCTGGTTCGGCTCGAGCGGCGACTACGACGTGCAGATCGAGGCGCGAGCCGTCACCTGTCCCAGCTGCGGCAGTGCCGATGTAACGAAGGCGCCGATGGCGCCCGCCGTCAGGCGAGGGCGGGTTGAGCGGCCTTCGGTCGACCCTCCGAGTGACGAGCGCCGCCAGACCTACGCCGTCCGCAAGAATCTGCGAACTCATCTCAAGGAGAATGCCGAGCATGTCGGCCCGGCTTTCGCCGATGAGGCGCGCAAGATGCACTACGGCGAGGCGGAGGCGCGGAGCATCTACGGGGAAGCGACCCGCGAAGAGGCTTTGGCGCTCAACGAGGAGGGAATTCCCGCCGTGCCGTTACCTCCGCTCCCTGAGGATCACAACTGAAGAGGGGTGCAGGGGAGGATCGAGGTAACTTCTTGTTTGCAGCCTTGCGCTAAAACATATTTGTGAGGCGCCCTGGTAAAGCCGCGAAGCGCCCATAATATTGCACGTGCCGGGCATTGGTTTCTGCGCAACCAGGGTCAAAGCATGGGTCTCTCAAGCCTCTTCAGACTGCCGAAGCTTCCCTCAGGTCTCCTCATCGTTCCGCTTCTCGCCCTTGCGCTTGCGGGTCCTGCGGGCGCCGAGACCAAGGCGAAGCCGCAAAATTCACCGGCGAACGGCACCCCGAGCGCGCAAGCAAAATCCGCTACACCTGCTCCCAAGCTGAAATTGGACACCGACATCAATCAGCCAGGCGCGAGCCAGGGAGCGACACAGTCTGGCACGAGCCAGGGTACGGGCCAGACCGTCACCAACACGGCGCAGCCCGGGGCCAAGGGTGCGGGTGAGGGTGCCGCGCAGACCGGCACCAACACGGCACAGCCAGAGGCCAAGTCAGCAGAGCCAGACAAGAAGGCAACGCAGCCGGTCGAGGATGGCACGCAGGCTAACCCGTCGGGCAAGCAGATCCTCGTCAATATCGACAAGTCCACCCAGGAGATGACGGTCTTTGTCGACGGCCTTGAGCAATACAATTGGAAGGTGTCGACCGGCAGGCCTGAATATGCAACTCCGTCAGGGACTTATACGCCCACTTCGATGAACGAGATGTGGTATAGCAAGCAGTGGGACAACTCTCCCATGCCGCATGCCGTCTTCTTCATGAAGGATGGTCATGCCATCCATGGCACTCATGAGGTGAAGAATCTCGGCAAGCCCGCCTCGCATGGCTGCGTGCGACTTGCGCCTGAGAACGCCACCATCCTCTATGACCTGGTCAAGGAGAACGGCCTGCAGAACACGCAAGTAGTGCTGAGCGGCGAGACCCCTGGCGGCGAATACAAGGGCGGCGTGGCGTCTGCCAGGCCGCAATATCAGTATCCGCAATATCCCTATGGCTACGGTTATGGCAGGGGCCAGGCGGTTGCGCCGCCGTGGTACAATCCCGGCCAGGAAGCCCAGATTCAGCCTAACCAGCAGCCGCAACCGCGTCGTCGTGGCCTGTTCAGGTGGTTCCAGCAGAACCAGGGCTATTACGCCCCGCCGCCGGCTCCACGCTACTACCAGCGCGGCTACGGCTATTAGCGCGTAGGGTGGACAACGGCTGCGTCGTTGCCCGCGTGACACGGCAGGTCCGGCCAAGCTGCTACTCGCCGCCCGTGCGCATCGTGCTCCGCGAAGCTTTGAGGACAGCGCAAATGGAAGAAGCCGCGATCGACCAAGCCGCGATGGGGCGTTTGGCGAAAGCTTTGGTTTTCATCTGCGGTCCTGACCATCCGACGACGGTCGCGCTGCAAGCGGCGGCCAAGAGCGGTTCGGAACGCGACATCAAGAACGCCCGCACGCTGTTCATGAGGTTGAAGCCCGGAGACCGGCGGGCGGCGTTGGCCATGCTCGCCGATTGATCATGCCTCGCGTGTGGCGGCGGCGAAATAATTCACGTCGGTGTCGCGTGCGAGGCTGAACTCGTCCCACAGCGGGTTGTAGACGAGGCCGGTCGTGTCGGTCGGCGTGAGTCCCGCCGCCCTAAGCGCCGCGCGAAGCTCTTCCGGTGTCACGAAGCGCTGCCATTGATGGGTGCCGGCCGGCACCCAGCGCAGGATGAGCTCCGCCGCGATGATCATGAAGGCATAGGCCTTGTAGGTGCGGTTGAGCGTCGAGAGCAGCATGATGCCGCCCGGCTTGACCATGGGCGCGATGCCCGCGATGAAAGCCGGCACGTCGGGCACGTGCTCGACCACCTCCAGAAGCAGCACGGCATCGAACGTGGCGCCGCTCGCGGCGATCTCCTCGGCGGTCGCGACGCGATAGTCGATTGCGATCCCCATGCCCTTCGCATGGGCCTTGGCGGCTTCGATATTTTCAACGCCGGGATCGATGCCGTTGACGGAAGCCCCGAGCCGGGCCAATGGCTCGGAAACGAGCCCGCCGCCGCAGCCGATATCGAGCACCGAAAGGCCTCTCAAACTTTGCGCCTCCGTCTTGTCGCGGCCGAAACGCTGGCAGAGCTGGTCGCGGATATAAGTGAGGCGCTCGCGGGTGATGCGGTGGAGGGGCTTGAAGGGGCCGTTAGCGTCCCACCAGCGGCCTGCGTCCTTCGCGAATCTCGCGACCTCGTCGCGGTCGAGCGTGGCTGAATTTTGGGCCTCTGCCATGGTCGCATTGGCCCCCGCCCCCGCCCCCCTGTCAAGGCGGCGGGCGAGACCATTGCGGGCTTGCGCCCCAATCAGTATGAAAGACGCGCTTTTCCGGCCGGCCTGCCCAGGGTCGGCCCTTCTGTTGTGTGGAGGGGGCTCGTGGCCCTGTTGGTACTGAAATTCGGCGGGACGTCGGTTGCCGACATCGACCGCATCAGGAACGTCGCCGCGCATGTGAAGCGCGAGGTCGACGCGGGCCATGCTATCGCGGTCGTGGTCTCGGCCATGGCCGGGCACACCAACCAGCTCGTCGCTCTCGTCGAGCAGGCCTGGGGCTTCAAGGAGCGCCAGAAGAAG
Source organism: uncultured Alphaproteobacteria bacterium (assembly GCA_963747175.1). GTDB lineage: Bacteria > Pseudomonadota > Alphaproteobacteria > Rhizobiales > Methyloligellaceae > Methyloceanibacter. The sequence goes on from CAVVDW010000014.1 coordinate 58,729, forward strand.
AACGGGGGCGATCCTTTGGGCCAATCGGCCCACTATGACGAGCGCGAATATGACGCCGTGGTCTCCTCGGGTGAGCAGGTCACCTCCGGGCTGCTCGCGCTCGTGCTCCAGTCGATCGGCCTCAAGGCGCGGTCCTGGCAGGGCTGGCAGATCCCGCTCCATACCGACACGGCGCATCGCGCCGCCCGCATCACCGGGCTCGAGGTTGCCGAGCTCAAATCGCGCATGACGGGTGGCGAGGTGGCGGTGGTTGCGGGCTTTCAGGGCATTGCGCCGGGGAACCGCATCTCGACGCTCGGCCGCGGCGGCTCAGACACGAGCGCGGTGGCACTCGCCGCGGCGCTGGCGGCCGATCGCTGCGACATTTATACCGACGTGGACGGGGTCTATACCACCGACCCGCGGGTCGTGCCCAAGGCGCACCGGCTCGACCGCATCTCCTACGAGGAGATGCTGGAGATGGCCTCGCAGGGCGCCAAGGTGCTCCAGACCCGTTCGGTCGAGCTTGCCATGCAGAGGGGCGTGCGCGTGCTCGTGCGCTCGAGCTTCGATCCGCCGGACTTGGGCGGAAGGAGCACGGATGATGCGCTCGAGCTTGGAACACTCGTTTGCCATGAGGATGAGATCGTGGAGCAAAACGTCGTCAGTGGAATTGCCTACGCAAGGGACGAGGCCAAGGTGACGCTGCTCAAGGTGGCCGACAAGCCGGGCGTGGCGGCGCAGGTGTTTGGGCCGCTGGCCGAGGCCAATATCAATGTCGACATGATCGTGCAGAACGTCTCGGAAGACGGAAAATATACCGATCTCACCTTCACGGTGCAGGCCGCCGATCTCGACCGGGCGCTCGAGGTCTTGCGCAAGGCCAAGGACAAGATCGGTTATTTCGACTTGCGCGGCTCGACCGACATCGCCAAGGTGTCGGCGATAGGCGTCGGGATGCGGAGCCATGCGGGCGTTGCCGCGCAGATGTTCAGTGCGCTGGCCGAGAAGGGCATCAATATCGAGGCGATCTCGACATCGGAGATCAAGATCAGCGTATTGATCGACGCGGCCTACGCCGAGTTGGCGGTGCGGACCCTGCATTCCCTGTTCGGATTGGACAGCCGCTAGAGGATTTGCGGCAAACCTGACGGCTCTTTCGACGCTTGCTCCGCCGCTCCGCCGGTCGGCGAGGACTTATGGTTATGCCTACTTCTTCTGTTGGTGCGCCTAGGCAATTGCTGCGACGCCTGCGCGAGGTGATGGCGCAGCGCGAGAGCGCGCAGGCCAGGCTCGACAAGGTGGTGGTGCTAATCGCCTCGAACATGGTGGCCGAGGTGTGCTCGCTCTATTTGCGCCGCCGCGACGGCTCGCTCGAGCTGTTCGCCACCGAAGGCCTAAACCCCTTGGCGGTGCACAACACGCATCTGAAGCCTGGCGAGGGTCTGGTCGGTCTCATCGCCGAGCAGGCCGAGCCGATGCAGTTCCCCGACGCCCAGCACCACCCGGCCTTCTCCTACCGGCCCGAGACCGGCGAGGAGGTCTATCAGTCCTTCTGTGGCGTGCCGATCCTGCGCGGCGGCCACACGATCGGCGTGCTGACGGTGCAGAACCGTACCAAGCGCCAATATAGCGACGAGGAAATCGAGGCCCTGCAAACCACCGCCATGGTGCTCGCCGAGATGATCGCGTCTGGCGGCTTCGGCGTTACCGAGGAGGTAAGTGCAGAGACGCGCCGCGAGCTCTCGGTGCGCTTTACCGGCCTCCCCATTTCGGAAGGCGTGGCGCTCGGCCACGTGGTGCTGCACGAGCCGCGCATCGTGGTCACCCGCCTGATAGCCGAGGACGTCGAGGTCGAGCGGCGGCGCCTCTCCCAGGCGATCGAGGAGCTGACCGGCATGATCGACAACATGCTGGAGCGCGGCGATCTCGCGCGAGCCGGCGAGCATCGCGAGGTGCTCGAGGCGTTCCGCATGTTCGCCCACGATCACGGCTGGCGGCGGCGGCTCGACGAGGCGATGCTCACCGGCCTCACCGCCGAGGCCGCCGTGCAGCGCGTGCGCAACGACACGCGCGCGCGCATGCTCCGCCAGATCGACCCGCATGCGCGCGAGCGGCTGCACGACATCGACGATCTTTCCAATCGCCTGCTCAGGCTGCTCTCGGGCGGTGCGGTCACGGCTGCCGCCGGCAACCTGCCGCAGGACACGATCCTGATCGCCCGCACCATGGGGCCTGCCGAGCTGCTCGACTATGACCGCCAGCGCCTGCGCGGCCTCGTGCTGGAGGAGGGCGGGTCGGCGAGTCATGTGGCGATCGTGGCGCGGGCGCTCGGCATCGCCGCGATCAGCCAAGTCAAGGGTGTGCTCGATGGAGTCGAGGCGGGGGACGCGGCCATCGTCGATGCCGAAGGCGGCGAGCTCCATATCAGGCCAACGCAGGAGGTGGTGTCGGCCTATGCCGACAAGGTGCGCTTCAGGGCGCGGCGCCAGGCGCAATACGCCGCGCTCAGGACCGTCCCCTCGGTCACGCTCGACGGCGAGCGTGTCGCGATTCACATCAATGCCGGGCTCCTGTTCGATCTGCCGCATCTCGATCAGTCGGGCGCCGACGGCATCGGGCTCTTCCGCACCGAGCTGCAATTCATGATCTCGGCGACCTTCCCGAGGCTCGAGCAGCAGACACGGCTTTACAAGGCGATCCTCGACGCCTCGGGCGACAGGCCGGTGGTGTTCCGCTCGCTCGATGTCGGCGGCGACAAGGTGCTTCCCTTCTTCCGCGCGAGCGAGGAGGAGAACCCGGCCATCGGCTGGCGCGCGATCCGCATGGCGCTCGATAGGCCGGCTCTGTTCCGTACCCAGATCAGGGCGCTGCTTCGCGCCGCGCACGGGCGCGAGCTCCGCATCATGCTGCCGATGATCTCCGACGTGTCGGAGCTTCAGGCCGCGCGGGGTCTCATCGACCGCGAGGTGATGATCTTGAAGCGGCACGGGCGGCCCGAGCCGAAGCGGCTGATGATCGGGGCGATGATCGAGGTGCCGGCGCTGCTCTGGCAGCTCGACCGCGTGCTTCCGCTCGCCGATTTCGCCTCGGTGGGGTCGAACGATTTGATGCAGTTTCTGTTCGCGGCGGATCGCGGGAACATGCGCGTCGCTGAGCGGTTCGACTCTCTGAACCCCGCGGCGTTGAAGGCGCTTCGCGTCATCGTCGAGGGAGCGCAGAGGCACGCCGTGCCGCTCACCCTCTGCGGCGAGATGGCGGGCCGTCCGGTCGAGGCCATGGCACTCGTGGCGCTCGGTTTCCGCTCGATTTCCATGGCGCCGGCCTCAGTTGGCCCGGTGAAGGCCATGATTTTGTCGCTTGATGCCGGCGCCTTGCGCGAAAGACTGAACGAATGGCTTGAAACCAAGAGCACGTCCTTGCGCGAGGATCTGAAGCGCTTTGCGGCGGAAAAAGGCGTACAAATCTGAGACGATGAGAGCCATTAAACAGACGCGGCAATATGCTAGTCTCCCCTGGACTTGCAAACCCGAAGCCGTTGGGATTGTGTTGACGGAGACCAGCAGGAGATGGGACCGGCCTTGCGATGCCGTCCTGGCCGAGCCACGTGCCGGTAAGCCCGTCGCCGGACTCCGCCGCGCGACAGCGCCTGCATATTCACGGGATTAAAGAGATGCCGGCCGGGTACGATGCCGAGGTGGCTGAGCTGTTTCGAGACTTGAGGTCCGCGAGCAGCCTATCGGAATCCGACCTCGCGGCGCGGCTTTCCACGCGGGTCGAGGTGGTGCAGGCGCTGGAGCAGGGCGCGCTCTACGCGCTGCCGCCTTGGGCCGAGACCTGCCGCGTCGTCAACGGCTACGGCGCGATGCTCAATCTCGACGTCCGCCCGCTACTCCGCCGCATCTACGCGCAGCTCGAGGCGGGGATCGTCGAGCTTGGGCCTAAGCTGATCCCCGACGTGCCGATGATGGCGCCGCCCGAGCCGAACGGGCTAGACCAGAACCCGTTCGGCTCGAACAAGTTCGAGCCGAAATACGATACGAACAGCTTCGAGAACCCGTTCCAACCAGGCAAAGGCGCCGCGCCGAAGCCGTCGACCCAGACGCCAGAGTGGCCGGAGAACCCGTTCGCCAAGCCGAAGCCGGCTCAACCGCAAAGCGCGCCGCAGCAGCCGCAGGGGCAATGGCCGCAAGCCCAGCCGGCCGCATCGCCGCGGCAAACTTCCCGGCCGGCGGGACCTGGATCGCCCTTCCCGGCCACTTGGCCCAACGCGGCTCAGCAGGCGCAGCCGAAGCCCGCCCCGCAGGCGCCTCGCCCCAATGGACCGTCGCCGCAGCCCCAACCTCAGGCCCCTTGGACTGCAAACGCGCCGGCGCAACGGCCTGCGGCGCCGCAACAGCCGCAAGGGAACGCGCAACCGCGCCCGCAACAGGCGCGACCTCCGCAGCAGGCTAAGATGCCGCCGCAGCCACCGCGGCCTACCCCGCAGCCACAAGCGGACGCCACCTTCGATGGCGATTGGCAGCGACCTGGGGCGCCCAAGCATCCGACCGAAGCCGATCTCGAGGCGGCCTGGCAACAGCCGGCTCAATCGAAGCCTCAGCCTCGGCCACGCCCTCAAGCGGCGCCGCCGCCGCCTCCTCTCCCCGTCGAAGAACCGGAGAAGCCGAGCCGCAAGCGCGCGTTGCTGAAATGGGGCATCGTGCTTCTGCTCCTCGCCATCATGGCGGGCGGAGGGTATCTGGTGCTCAATCATCTCAAGGCGCCCGGTGGATTGCAGTCCTCGACGCCCGCCAATCTCGACCCCGACGATCCGCGGAGCCGCAAGGCCGACAAGCTGCAAGGCCCGTCGTAGCGGACCGCCGGCCAAGACTTCCTCGCCCTCCTCGGTTTCCCCGTTCGCCTAGATCATGACCACGATTCCCGCCGATAGACTCAATAGAACTCGTCGCACGCTGGCAGACCGTGCAAGGCGCGCTCGCCGCCGGCGCCGATCAGGAGAGCTATGTACGGCTTAGTCGTGAGTTTGCCGAGCTTGACCCGATCGTCGCCACCATCACGGCGCTCCGCAAGGCGGAGCAGGAGCGCGACGATCTCAATCAGATGATCAATGATCCTTCGGCTGATCCCGACATGGCGGCGCTCGCGGAAGCGGAGCTTGGCACTCTCGATCCCAAGATCGAGGAGCTCGAGCGCCAGCTCAAGGTGCAGCTCCTGCCCAAGGATGCCGCCGACGAGAAAAGCGCGATCCTCGAAGTGCGCGCCGGCACGGGCGGCGAGGAGGCGGCGCTGTTCGCGGGCGATCTCTTCCGCATGTATCAGCGCTATGCCGACCGCATGGGCTGGAAGGTGAATATCCTCTCGGCGAGCGAGTCGGCGACCGGCGGCTACAAGGAGATCATCGCCAATATCACCGGCAAGGGCGTGTTCGCGCGGCTCAAATTCGAGTCCGGCGTGCATCGCGTGCAGCGCGTGCCGGCGACCGAGGCGCAAGGGCGTATCCACACCTCGGCGGCGACGGTCGCGGTGCTGCCAGAGGCCGAGGAAGTCGACATCAAGATCGACGACAAGGATCTGCGCATCGACGTGTTTCGCGCGAGCGGCCCGGGTGGTCAGTCGGTCAACACCACCGACAGCGCGGTCAGGATCACGCATATGCCGAGCGGCCTCGTCGTCAGCCAGCAGGACGAGAAGTCGCAGCACAAGAACAAGGCGAAGGCGATGAAGGTGCTGCGCGCGCGACTCTACGAGCTCGAGCGGTCGAAACTCGACGCGGAGCGCGCCCAGAACCGTCGCAGCCAGATCGGCACCGGCGACCGCTCCGAACGAATCCGCACCTATAATTTCCCGCAAGGGCGCGTCACCGATCATCGCATCGGCTTCACCACGCACCAGCTTCCTTATGTGCTCGAAGGCGCGCCTGCGCTCGATGAGATCATCGATGCGCTCGTCACCGAGCATCAGACAAGCCAGCTTGCCGCCATACAGGAAGAAGCTCATGTCTGAGTCTGCGCCGCTGACATTGGGCGAAGCAGAGGCCGTCACCTTGGGCATGGTCTTCGTCAGGGCGGCTTCGCTTTTGCGCGAGGCGGGGATCGAGACGCCAGATCTCGATGCGCGGCTTCTTCTCTGCCATGCCGCAGGGCTGACCCACGAGGGCTTCGTCGCGCAGGCGCGCGAGCCGCTCGCACCCGAGGTGGCCGCTCGGTTCCGCGTCGCGCTTGAGCGCCGGGTCCGCCGCGAGCCGGTTTCGCGTATCACCGGCACGCGCGAGTTCTATGGCAGGAGCTTCCGAGTCGATCCCAACGTGCTCGACCCGAGGCCCGATACCGAGACGCTGATCGAGGCCGCGCTCGATCTCATCGAGAGGACGGGAAGGTGCAGAGAACCGCTTCGCCTGCTCGATCTCGGCACGGGGACGGGCTGCATCCTCTTGACCCTTCTCGCCGAGTTGCCTGGGGCGAGGGGGCTCGGCACCGATCTCAGCTTTGAGGCGCTCAACCTCGCCGAGGCCAATGCGACGCGCCTCGGCGTCGCCGATCGCGCCTCATTCCTCGTCTCTGACTGGTGCGAGGCGATCTCCGGCGAGTTCGACCTTATCCTTTCCAACCCACCTTATATTGCAAGCGGCGAGATCGAGCGACTCGCGCCGGAAGTGGCGCGTCACGACCCCCATCTTGCTCTCGATGGGGGTCCCGACGGGCTTGAGGCTTATCGGCGGATCGCGGCGGGAGCGGCCAGGCTTTTGGCGCCCGAGGGGCGGATTCTCGTCGAGATCGGCGCTTCGCAGGCGACCGCCGTGGCCGGTCTCTTGGGCGAGGCGGGATTTCTCGCCGAGAAAGATGGCCTTCGCCTTGACCTCGCGGGACGGCCCCGCGTGGTTGTGGCAGAGATGTGACAAGGCTTGGACGAGAGCGTCGCAGGGCAAAAAAGGGCTTGGAAATTCTCGATGTTCAGGGTAGGTTCGACGCAGCAAATGAAGCTTTTGGCCAGTGGCATTGCGGAAGCCCGGCCGGTTGCAACGGCAACAGCATCGGATATCTCGTGAACCTCGATTGAAAGGCTCCCTGCCTCTCGGGACGTTCAGGAGACGCTCGACCGCCCATCAAGATTGAGGTTGGCTGGCGCGCTTGTTCGGTGATTCTCAGGACGCTTAGCGCCGGAGATCGTTTCAAAAACAAGGCAGCAAAAACCGCCGAGTGGACCTGCATGAGCCCCATCCGGCTTGCCGGACGGCTAAGCCCATTAGGGTTGAATGCGGGTCATGAGTTGAGCAGGGAGAATGGTCGTGGCATCAAGCCGCAAAGCAGGTGAATAGAAGCCCATGAGGCAAGGACAGCAGAATCGCAGGGGCCGCGGCCGCGGTGGCCGCAAGCCCCAAAATCCCTTAGCGCGGAACTACGAATCGAACGGCCCCGACGTGAAGATCAGGGGCACGGCGGCGCATATCGCCGAGAAATACATGTCGCTCGCGCGCGACGCTCTCGCCTCCGGCGACTTGGTCTCCGCCGAGAGCTATCTCCAGCACGCCGAGCATTACAATCGCATCATCATGGCGGCGCAGGCGCAGTTCGGGCCGCAGCATGGTGGTCAGCAGGGCGAAGGCCCCAATGGCGGCTACCGTAACCCGCGCTGGAATTCGGAAGGCTCCGAAGACGAGGGCGGCGATTTTGAGACCGAGGGCGGCGGCGATATCCGCACCGGCGGCGGTGGCGGCCAAGATATCCGTGCCGGCGGCGACTTTCGCGGCGGCGGTAGCGGCAGCCAGGATCGCGAGCGTCATGAAGGCAATCGCGAGCATCACGGCGGCGGACGCCGCGAGCATGGGCGCCAGGGCGGGAACGGCAGCGAGGCCCCGCGCGAGCGCGATGCCAACGGCGACGATCAGCCTGAGGCGCATCAGGGCGACGAGACCGCTCCCGACCAGGTGAGCTAGGGGATCTACTTCCTTCTCCGATCGTATCATCGCCCGGCTTATCCGGGCGACCTAGAAACTCGTGCCCAGTGCCGCCGAGACGAGTGGAGACTTGATGCCCACCTGCGCGGGCATGACACGTCGCTACTGAGCGGTCTCTTCCGGCTGTGCCGGCGGCCCGAGCTTCGCGATCTCGGCATCGAACCAGGCGAGGTCGTCGGCGAGCGAGGTGCTGTCGGGGAACTGCTCCTTGAGGCGCGCGATGATCTCGCGCCCCTTGGCGAACGCATCGAGCGCCTCTGCCGTCTTTCCTTGCTGGGCGAGCACGACACCGACCTTGCCGTGGCTCACCGCAAGGTCGCGCCGCCAGGACGCATTGCTTGCATCGACCGCGACCAGCCGCTCGCGAATGGCGAGGCTCGCGCGGTAGGACTGAAGCGCCTCGGCGAGATTGCCTTGCATCGCGAGAACGTCGCCGACCCGATCGTAGGAGACCGAAAGGTCGTGCTGCCACTCGGCGTTGCTCGCGTCCTTCGCGGCAAGACGCGCGGCAATCGCCAAATCGGCCTGGTAGGATTGCAGCGCGGCGGGAAGATTGCCCTGCGCCACCAGAACATCGCCGATCTTGTCGTAGGCCACGGAAAGATCGCGCTGCCATGAGGTATTGTCGGGGTCGGCCTTGACCAGGCGCTGGACGATGTCGCGCTTCGCCTCGTACGAGGCGACCGCGCCGGCAAGATCGCCCTTCTGCTTCAACACGTCGCCGATCCGCTCGTTGCTGATGCCGAGATCGTATTGCCAGCCCGCGTTGCTTGGATCTGACTTGGCGAGGCGCGCGCGAATGGCGAGACCCTCGCGGTAGGAAGCGAGCGCATCGTCAAGCTTGCCTAGCGCCACCAGCGCATCGCCGACCTTGTTGTAGGACACCGAGAGGTCGCGCTGCCAGGCGGCGTTGCTCGGATCGGCAGCGGCGAGGCGGGAGGCGATCGCCAAATCTTCACGATATGACGCAAGCGCCTCGTCGAGATTGCCTTGCGACAGCAGAACATCGCCGATCTTGTTGTAGGAGACGGAGAGATCGCGCTGCCAACCGGCGTTGCTCGGATCGCTCTTGGCGAGACGATCCATGATGGCGAGGCTCTCGCGATAGGATTTGAGCGCCTCTGCGAGATTGCCCTTGGCCACCAGGACATCGCCGATCTTGTTGAGGGTCACCGAAGTGAAGCGCTGGAGGTCGGCGTTAGCGGGATCGGCATCGCGCAGCGGAGCCATGCGGCCGAGGCTCGCCCGATATTGCTCGAGCGCAGCGTCGAGCTCGCCCAACGCCATGAGAACGTCGCCGATCCTCTCATTCGACACCGAGAGGTCGCGCTGCAGGCGCGCATTGCCTGGGTCGGCAGCGGCGAGCCGCTCTACGGCGGCAAGTCCGTCGCGATAGAATTTGAGCGCCTCGGCGAGATTGCCTTGCGCCACGGCCACGTCGCCGACCTCGTTGTCGGCGGTGAGGAGGCCTCTTTGATAGCGCACCTCCTCGGGGCTCTCCGCCACGAGCCCGGCGAGAAGCTCTCGCGCCTCGATCGCGCGCTCCTTCCATCTGCCGGTATCGCCGAGCACCGCGTAGTTGCGCGCGAATTGGATCAGCATCCAGGCCTTCTGGTAGCGGAGCTCGGGCGTGGGGCGGCCGAGCTCGGCCATATTGTCGAACAGATCCTCGGCCTTGGTGAGGAGGGCAAGCGTCGCGGTGCGCGGCACGCCGTATTTCTCGGCTTGCGCCACCGCCGCGTCGACGATCTCGGTCGCGGTCTTGAGCGTCGCGGTGAGGAACGCCTCATTGGTCTTGAGCTGCTGCCAGGCATAGATCGCGCTGCCCGTCGCGGCGATGGCGAGGATGGCGAGCGTGGCGATGATGCCGTTGCGCACGCGGCCTTTGCGGCGGCGCTCGCGCTCGGCGCGGCGAAAGATGTCGTCGGAGGAAAGACCTAGCAGTCCGGCGACGACCTTGGCCAGCGCGAGGCTCTTGCCGTCGCCCTCCTCGCGCGCATCTGCCGCGAGCAACTCGACCTTTCTCTTGGTGACGCGGCCCTTGGCGTCGAGCTTGAACCTGAGCGCCGGCGGGAAGCATTCGAGCTCTGGATCCCCGGGCTTGCCCGCCACGATCTGCGGGATGACGGGGCGATCGGGATGCCGCGCTTTGAACAGCCTGATCTCCTCGTTGACATATTGGCTCTTGGCGGCGGGGGGTGAGCAAATCACGATGAGCGCAGCAGAACCATCGAGCGCGGCAAGCGTCTGGTCGCTCAGAGTATGGCCAGCAGTGAAGTCGTCGCGGTCGCGGAAGACGGGGCGCAGCGATTTCGGAATCGTACCGGTCGCCGTCGCCCGACCGGCGAGATCCTTGTCGATGCCGAAACCTTCGAGCGCGCGGTGCAGCCATTTCGCCCAAGACGTATCGGCGTGGCTGTAGGAGATGAAGGCGCGATATTTGATGGGGACCGGCTCGGCCATGGCTGCGAGGCTATTGAGCGCGTTGATCGGGTTGCGCCGGCTGTGCGGTTTTTGCCGTAGCGGCATCCGACTGCTCGAGCTTGGCGATCTCCTCATCGAAGACGGCGAGGTCGTCGGGCAGTGTGGCGTCGTCGGGGGATAGCGCCGCAAGCCGCGCAATGATCTCACGGGCCTGCCGGTATTCGCTGAGCGCCTGCGCCGTGTCGTCCTGCTCAGCCAACAGCTCGGCAATCCGGCCATGGCTGATGGCGAGGTCGCGCTGCCAACCCGCATTGCTCGGGTCGGCCGTGGTCAGGCGCTCGGCAATAGCGAGGCTATCGTGGAAGAATTTCTGCGCCGCGGCAAGATTGCCTTGCTCCACCAGCGCCTCGCCGACCTTGTCGTAGGCGACGAAGAGATCGCGCTCTCGGCCGGCATTACTAGGATCGGCCTTGGCGAGGCGGTCTTTGATGGCGAGGCTGTCTTGGTATGACGCAAGCGCCGCGGCGAGATTGCCTTGCGCCATCAGCGCGTCGCCGAGCTTCTCATCGGAGACGGCGAGGTCACGCTGCGAGCCGGCATTGCCTGGGTCGGCGTTGGCCAGACGCTCGGCAATGGCGAAGCTGTCCCGGTAAGATGCAAGAGCATCGTCAAGTTTGTCTTGCGCCGCGAGCACGTCGCCGACCTTGATATCGGAAACCCAGAGATCGTGCTGCCAGAGCGCATTGCTCGGGTCAGCTTTGGTCAGACGGGCGATGATGGTCTGCTTGCTCTCATAGGATTTGAGAGCGCCCGCCAAGTCTCCTTGAGCCGACAGTACGTTACCGACGCGCTCATTGCTGATACCAAGATCGTATTGCCAACCGGCATTGTTGGGGTCGGCCTTGGCCAAGCTTTCGGCAATGGCCAGGCTGTTCTGGTACGATTTAAGCGCCCCGGCGAGATTGCCCTGCGTCATCAGCACGTCGCCGACCTTTTCGTAGGAGATGGAGAGACTGCGCTGCCGGTCGGCATTGCCGGGGTCGGCGGTGGCCAGGCGGTCGAAGATGGCAAGACTATCCCGGTAGGATGCAAGCGCCTCGGTGAGATTGCCTTGCATCGCCAGCACATCGCCGAGCTTCTCGTAGGAGACGGAGAGATCGCGCTGCCAACCGGCATTGGAGGGGTCGGCCTCGGCCAGGCGCGAAATGATCGCCCGCTTTGCTTCGTAGGACTTGAGAGCGCCGTCGAGATCGCCCTGCTCCAGGAGTACGCCGCCGATCCGCTCGTTGCTGATGCCAAGATCGTATTGCCGGTCGGCATTACCGGGATCCGCCTTGGCCATGCGGTCTCTAATGGCGAGGCTGTCTCGGAAGGATTGCAACGCGCCGGCGAGATTGCCTTGCGCCAAAAGCACCTCGCCGACCTTCTCGTATGAGACGGAGAGGTCGCGCTGCCAGCTCGCATTGTCAGGGTCGGACTCGGCCAGGCGCTCTCTAATGTCGAGGCTGTCTTGGTAAGAAGCAAGGGCCTCGGCGAGATTGCCTTGCGCTACCAGCACATCGCCGACCCTCTCGTAGGGGATGGAGAGATTGCGCTCCCAGTCGGCATTGCTGGGATCCGCCTTGGCCAAGCGGTCGGCAACGGCGAGGCTGTCTTGAAAGGTTTTCAGCGCATCGGCGAGATTGCCTTGCACCACCAGCACCTCGCCCGTCTCATTGAGTGCCGCAGACAAGGTGCGCAGTCTCTCGGGGTCATCGGGCATCTCGGCCGCGAGCTCGGCCATAAGCTGGCGCGCCTCTTCAGCGCGGGCCTTCTGTTTGGCCGTATCGCCGAGGATCTCGTAGTTGCGCGCGAATTGGATCAGCATCCAGGCTTTCTGATAGCGGAGCTCCGGCGTCGGTCGGCCAAGGCGCGCCATGTCGTCGAACAGGCCTTCGGCTTGGGTCAGCAGGGCGAGTGTCGCCTTGCGCGGAACCCCATAAGTCTCGGCCTGAGAGACCGCCGTATTAACAATGCCGGTAGCTCGCTGAAGCGTCGCGCTGAGGAAGGCTTCGTTGGTCTTGAGCTGCTGCCAGGCATAAGCCGCGCTGCCGGTCGCGGCGACGGCGAGGATGGCGAGCGTGGCGACGATCGCGTTGCGCACGCGCCCCTTGCGGCGGCGCTCCCGCTCGGCGCGGCGAAAGATGTCGTCAGAGGACACGCCGAGCAAGCCGGCGACGACCTTGGCGAGAGCGAGGGACTTGCCGTCGCCCTCCTCGCGCGCGTCAGCGGCGAGCAGCTCGACCGGGTCATTAGTGACTTGTCCGTCGGCATCGAGCTTGAACTTGAGCGCAGGTGGGAAGCATTCGAGCTCGGGATCGCCGGGCTTGCCTCCGACGATGAGAGGAATGACTGGACGATCGGGATGCCGCGATTTGAAGAGCCTCACCTCCTCGTCGACGTAGCGGCTCTTGGCGGCGGCCGGCGAGCAAATGACGACCAGCGCAACCGAGGCGTCGAGCGCGGCAAGCGTTTGCTCATTCAAGCTATGGCCCGCGGTGAAGTCATCGCGGTCGCGGAAAATTGGGCGGAGCGCCGTGGGGACCGTACCCGTCGCGGTCTCGCGACCCACGAGGCCCTTGTCGATGGTGAAGGTTTCGAGCGCGCGGTGCAGCCACTTCGCCCAAGAGGTGTCGGCATGGCTATATGAGATGAAGGCGCGATATTTGAAGGGGACCGGCTCTGCCATGGCCTTTACGACCCGTCTTTGAACGGCACCGCTCCTTGAGGGATTATCCGGGAAGCCCAACGGCCTTGCAACTAACGGTTCGGTAACGGCGCGGCTGCAGGGCCGTGACCGAGTTTGCTGCCGGTCAAGGCCGGCCCCCTTTTTGTCGGCTAAACGGGACGCTATATGTCCGTTAACAGCCCTGCGTTATGAGCCTGACCGGCGCCTGAGAGCGGCGGTCGCCGCTCCCATCCCCATCCTCACGCTTGGCCTCGCAAGAGGGACGAACTCATGGATTTCGAGAAACTTTCCGACCGCCTCAAGGGATTTGTCCAGGCCGCGCAGACCATCGCGGTCCGCGACGGCAATCCCCAGATCACGCCCGAGCATTTGCTGAAGGCGCTGCTCGACGATCCGGAAGGGATGGTGAGCGGCCTGATCGCGCGCGCCGGCGGCAATCCCAAGCAAGCGCTCCAGCGCACTGAGGCGGCGCTCGCCAAGCTGCCCAAGGTCTCGGGCGGCGGCGCCACCCAGCCGCATATGTCTCCCGCTCTGTCGCGCGTGCTCGACCAGGCCGAGCAGATGGCGACCAAGGCGGGCGATTCTTTCGTCACGGTCGAGCGCGTGCTCCAGGCTCTCGGCATGACCAAGGAGGGTGAGACGCAGCGCATCCTCGCCGATGCCGGGCTTGCCCCGCAGGGACTTAACGCGGCCATCAACGAGCTGCGCAAAGGCCGCACCGCCGATTCGGCCGGCGCCGAGCAGGCCTACGAGGCGCTCAAGAAATATACCCGCGACTTCACCGAAGCGGCAGCCAAGGGCAAGCTCGATCCGGTAATCGGGCGCGACGAGGAGATCAGGCGTACCATCCAGGTGCTGTCGCGGCGCACCAAGAACAATCCCGTGCTGATCGGCGAGCCGGGCGTCGGCAAGACGGCGATCGTCGAGGGGCTCGCGCACCGCATCGTGCAGGGCGACGTGCCTGAGAGCCTCAAGGACAAGAAGGTGCTCTCCCTCGACATGGGCGCGCTGATCGCCGGCGCGAAATATCGCGGCGAGTTCGAGGAGCGGCTCAAGTCGGTGCTGTCGGAGATCGAGGCCTCACACGGCCAGATCATCCTCTTCATCGACGAGATGCATACCCTCGTCGGCGCCGGCAAGGCGGAAGGGGCGATGGACGCCTCGAACCTGCTCAAGCCCGCGCTCGCCCGCGGCGAGCTCCATTGCGTGGGCGCGACCACGCTCGATGAATATCGCAAGCATGTGGAGAAGGACGCAGCACTCGCGCGGCGCTTCCAGCCGGTCTATGTGTCCGAGCCGTCGGTCGAGGACACGATCTCGATCCTGCGCGGGCTGAAGGAGAAGTACGAGCTGCATCACGGCGTGCGCATCTCCGATGCCGCTCTCGTAACCGCCGCAACGCTCTCAAACCGCTACATCACCGACCGCTTCCTCCCCGACAAGGCGATCGACCTCGTCGACGAGGCGGCCTCGCGGCTCCGCATGCAGGTCGACTCCAAGCCCGAAGCGCTTGACGAGCTCGACCGTCGCCTGATGCAGCTCAAGATCGAGCGCGAGGCGCTGAAGAAGGAGAAGGACACGGCATCCAAGGACCGGCTCGCTAAGCTCGAGAAGGAGATCGTCAATCTCGAGGAGAAGGCGAATGGGCTAGCCCAACTTTGGCAAGAAGAAAAAGCGAAGCTCGCCAGCGCGCAGAAGATCAAGGAGCAGCTCGACCAGGCGCGCATCGAGCTCGACCAGGCGCAGCGGCGCGGCGACCTCGCGAAAGCCGGCGAGCTCGCTTACGGCTTGATCCCCGACCTCGAGGCCAAGCTCAAGAAGATCGAGGAGGAAGAGTCCAAGGGCGGAACGATGGCGCAGGAGGTGGTGACGCCCGACCTGATCGCGCAAGTCGTGTCGCGCTGGACCGGCATTCCCGTCGACAAGATGCTCGAAGGCGAGCGCGAGAAGCTGCTGCAGATGGAGACGCAGATCGCCAAGCGCGTGGTCGACCAGGAGGAGGCGGTTGAGGCCGTGTCCACCGCGGTGCGCCGCAGTCGCGCAGGCCTGCAAGACCCGAACCGGCCGATGGGCTCGTTCATGTTTCTGGGGCCCACAGGCGTCGGCAAGACTGAGCTCGCGCGCGCGCTCGCCGAGTTCCTGTTCGACGACGAGCACGCCATCATCCGCATCGACATGAGCGAATATATGGAGAAGCACTCCGTCGCCCGGCTGATCGGCGCGCCGCCCGGCTATGTCGGCTATGAAGAGGGCGGCGCGCTCACCGAGGCCGTGCGCCGGCGCCCCTATCAGGTCATCCTGTTCGACGAGATCGAGAAGGCGCACCCCGACGTGTTCAACGTGCTTCTCCAGGTGCTCGACGACGGGCGGCTCACCGACGGCCAGGGCCGCACCGTCGATTTCCGCAACACGCTCATCATCATGACCTCCAATCTCGGCTCGGAGTATCTGGTCAATCAGCCGGAAGGAGAGGACTTCTGACGCCGTGCGCGACCAGGTGATGGGAGTGGTGCGCTCCCATTTCCGCCCGGAGTTCCTGAACCGCGTCGACGAGATCATCCTGTTCCACCGGCTGAAGCGCGAGCAGATGGGCAAGATCGTCGATATCCAGATGGGGCGGCTCAGGAAGCTGCTCGCCGAGCGCAAGATCACGCTCGATCTCGACGCGCACGCCAAGGAGTGGCTCGGCCAGAAGGGCTACGACCCGGCCTATGGCGCGCGGCCCTTGAAGCGTGTCATCCAGAAATATGTGCAGGATCCGCTCGCCGAGATGGTGCTCGCCGGCAAGATCCACGACGGGGAGACGGTGAAGATCACCGCCGGCAAGGACGGCCTCATGTTCAACGGCGCCGCCGTGAAGCAGAAGGCGGCTTAGTCACTCCCTTGATGGGGAAGGAGTTGCGCTCGTCTTCGAGCGCGACGGGTGGGGTGGAGGGCAATGCGGCTGCCGAGTGAGAATCGCGCCCCAGCCCAGCGTCGCCAAAAGGCGCCGCCGGACCTCCCCGCAAGGGGGAGGTATGAAAAAGCAAATCGTGGATGGCCGGGCCAAGCCCGGCCATGACGGAAGACAAAAAGAGGGGAGGGGAGAAATGAGATGGATGGAGAAAGGAGAAAGAGAGCGGTGAAAGAGGCGCCTATTGCGCGGCGGTGGCGACGCGGCTCGTGACCGGATCCATCTGCATCAGAGCCTCGATGCGATTGCGCTCGCGCTGGAACTCGGCGAGCTCGCGGCCCTGAAGCTGAAGCCCGCGCGGCACGGCGATTGTCATCGGGTTGACGAAGTCGTTGTTGACCAGAACCTCGAAGTGGCAGTGCGGGCCGGTCGAGAGGCCGCTATTGCCGACATAGCCGATGATCTGGCCCTGCTTCACGGCGACGCCGGGAGCGACGCCGTCGGCATAGCGCGCCATGTGGCCATAAGCGGTCGAGTAGCCGTTGGGGTGGCGGATGCGGACATAATTGCCGTAGCCGCCTTTGCCGCCGACCATCTCGATGATGCCGTCGCCGGCAGCGAGAATCGGCGTGCCGACGGGAGCCGCCCAGTCGACGCCGGTATGCATGCGCACGATGCCGAGCAGTGGATGCTTGCGCATGCCGTAGCCCGACGTGTAGCGCCCGCCCTTGACGGGATTGCGCATCAGGAACTTCTTCGCGCTGTTGCCGTCCTCGTCGTAATAGTCGACCACGTCGTCGGGGGTGCGGAAGCGGTAGAATTTGCGCTGCACGCCGTCGATCGTCATCGAGGTGTAGAGCAGCTCGCCGAGCTCGTCGTCGCTCGAGCCGCTGTCGAAGAAGACCTCGAACGTGTCGCCGGGCTTCACCTTCTGCTTGAAGTCGACGTCGTAGGAGTTGACGCGGAGCAGCTTCTCGATGGTGGCCTGCGGAATGTGCTGCTCGAGCGCTGCGTGATAGAAGCTCGTGTAGAGCGTGGCGCGCGTCGAGGCCTGTTGCGTCTTGATCTCGTTGCCTTCGGTGGTGGCGACGAAATCGCCCTGGCGGTTGCGGGTGACGGTGGCGAGATGATCGCCGCCATGAGCGTAGATCGAGACCTTGACCGGCTCCATGGCGCCGGTGTCCGACGGGGCGGGGACGAGGCTGAAGCGGATCTCTTCGCCGGGCTTCAGGTCGTCGGCCTGGAAGATCGGGGAGAGCGCATCGATGATGCTCTGCGCTTCGGTCGGCTCGGTGTCCACCTTGGCGAACAGGCTCATCAAGGTGTCGCCTTTACCGACGCTCAGTGCCTTCTGCGTGGCGCTCGCGATCAGGTCTTCGTCGATGCTGTCATCGTCCTCGCTCGTGTCGGCATCCTCCATCGACTTGTGGATGTCGGTGGTGTTGATGGCGGGCGGCGCGAGCTTGAAGCCCTCTTGCGGGCTGTACGATGCGAGTTGCAGCGTGGCCTGGCCGCCGGCAAGAGGTCCGTCGGCATAGGCGAAATTCTCGGCGGCCTCGGAGACGAGCGTATTCACCTCGTCGGTGCGGAGCTCGATCCCGTCGGACTGCGGCACCTGGGCGCCCGGCACGTCGACGAGATTGACGTTGACCGCTTGCGGCTGATCGCTCGAGGTCTCGCCCGAGCCCACCGGCGTCTGATCGGAATAGAGCTTGAAGGGATTGAAGGGGGGAAGCTTGTCGGCGTCTTCGGGGAGGTCGGTGGCAAGGCCGGCTACGATGCGCACGTAAGGCTTGATGGTGATGAACTCGCGGCTCCCCTGCCGCTCGGTGACGGTGTCGTGGATCACGTGGCGGGTGACGAAACCCGCCGAGGTCATCTGGATGCGATCCTCTTTCTGGCCGTTCGGGCTCTGCCCGTCGTTGGCGAGCCGCGCGCCCCTGATCGGCTGAAGCGCCGCGAGGCTCGCGCGCCTGATCGAGCTCACCATGCCCGAGCCGTCGTCCATGTTCATCGAGGCGTAGATGGCAACGCCGATGAGACAGACGCCGACCATGCCGGCGACGCAGGTGCTCGCGAGCCATTTCAGACGACAACTCGCCCCGTCACCCATTTCGCAGAGATAGACCGGCGGGAGCTTGCGCTCGGTCTTGGGCAATTCGCCAAGGAAAATGGAGGGGAGTCCGCGGCCAGCGACAGGCACGAGGGCCTGGCCATGCTTTCGTCGCGCGAAGCGGTCGCGGCGCTTAAACAATCCGTATTCCCCCCGTCTACCGGTCGCCGCCCTGCGCGCCTATATTGGCGTGCTGCTTAACCCTCGGGCGGACAACACCGAAGCGGTTAGCTGTCCCTCTGGCGAGGCAGGATTTTGCCGGCGGGGAGATCGTCCCTCTGAAGCCTTGATCGTCCATAGGGTTTGCCGCAAGAAGCGGCGCCCAGAATCGATTTAAGGATTCTTCGCTGTCCCCCTGCTCGGCGGGTCCATTAACCATACTTAGCCCCGTATGGTTACCACGCCGTTAACGAATGCATCGTGACGACGCATTCGGGCAGGAATGTGTCCTCAATGCCACGATCAAGGTGGAAAGTGAATAGCGGAGAAAAGAGTTTACGGCCCCTTGACAAGGGGAGGGGGGCCCCTTAAGTAACGGCTTCGCGCGGGTTGCTCCCACTTCCTGCGGGACTATACGCGACCGCGCGATCCTTCTGACAGGAGCGGAGTTGGACCGAGCTAGTGCTCGGGAGACGATGCGGCTGTCGTTGACTCCTGATGGTGGATTTGCTTCCATTG
>CAVVDW010000014.1:80000-101498 GCA_963747175.1 uncultured Alphaproteobacteria bacterium
GACAGAAGGGCATTTGGTGGATGCCTTGGTGCACACAGGCGATGAAGGACGTGGTACGCTGCGATAAGCCATGGGGAGCTGCGAACAAGCTTTGATCCATGGATTTCCGAATGGGGCAACCCACCGCTTCGGCGGTATCGCTGTCTGAATTCATAGGGCAGCGAGGCGAACCCGGGGAACTGAAACATCTCAGTACCCGGAGGAAAGGACATCAACCGAGACTCCGCTAGTAGTGGCGAGCGAACGCGGACCAGGCCAGTGCTTTAGCAAGGACAACTGGAACCATCAGGAAAGTTGGGCCTTAGAGGGTGACAGCCCCGTACAGGTAATTCCAAGCTAAAGCCTCGAGTAGGACGGGACACGTGAAATCCTGTCTGAACATGGGGGGACCACCCTCCAAGCCTAAGTACTCGTGTGCGACCGATAGCGAACAAGTACCGTGAGGGAAAGGTGAAAAGCACCCCGACGAGGGGAGTGAAATAGACCTGAAACCGAATGCCTACAAACAGTCGGAGCCTGCCTTCGGGCGGGTGACGGCGTACCTTTTGTATAATGGGTCAGCGAGTTAGTCTGCCAAGCAAGCTTAAGCCGATAGGTGTAGGCGCAGCGAAAGCGAGTTCTGAATAGGGCGACACAGTTTGGCGGATTAGACCCGAAACCAGGTGATCTAGGCATGAGCAGGCTGAAGGTGAGGTAACACTCACTGGAGGGCCGAACCCACCGTCGTTGAAAAGACGGGGGATGACTTGTGCCTAGGGGTGAAAGGCCAATCAAACCTGGAAATAGCTGGTTCTCCGCGAAATCTATTTAGGTAGAGCGTCGGACGAATACTCTCGGGGGTAGAGCACTGGATGGGCTAGGGGGCCTCACCGGCTTACCAAACCTAACCAAACTCCGAATACCGAGACGTACTATCCGGCAGACACACGGCGGGTGCTAAGGTCCGTCGTGAAAAGGGAAACAGCCCTGACCGCCAGCTAAGGTCCCCAAGTTATGGCTAAGTGTGAAAGGATGTGAAAACCCCAAAACAACCAGGAGGTTGGCTTAGAAGCAGCCATCCTTTAAAGAAAGCGTAACAGCTCACTGGTCTAATTAAGGGTTTTTGCGCCGACAATGTATCGGGGCTAAAGCCATACACCGAAGCTGCGGGTGCATACGCAAGTATGCGCGGTAGCGGAGCGTTCCGTAAGCCTGCGAAGGGTCACCGCGAGGTGGCCTGGAGGTATCGGAAGTGCGAATGCTGACATGAGTAACGATAAGAAGTGTGAGAGACACTTCCGCCGTAAGTCCAAGGGTTCCTGCGCAATGCTAATCAGCGCAGGGTTAGCCGGCTCCTAAGGCGAGGGCGAAAGCCGTAGTCGATGGGAATGAGGTCAATATTCCTCAGCCAGTGGGTGAGTGACGAATTCCAAAAGTTGTCAGGCCTTAACGGATTGATCTGGCAGCGAAGGGGTTCCAGGAAATAGCCCCCACATCAGACCGTACCCTAAACCGACACAGGTGGACTGGTAGAGTATACCAAGGCGCTTGAGAGAACTGCGTTGAAGGAACTCGGCAAATTACCCCCGTAACTTCGGGAGAAGGGGGCCCCATTCCTGGGCAACCAGGGGTGGGGGGCACAGGCCAGGGGGTGGCGACTGTTTACTAAAAACACAGGGCTCTGCGAAGCCGCAAGGCGACGTATAGGGTCTGACGCCTGCCCGGTGCCGGAAGGTTAAGAGGAGAGGTGCAAGCCTTGAATCGAAGCCCCGGTAAACGGCGGCCGTAACTATAACGGTCCTAAGGTAGCGAAATTCCTTGTCGGGTAAGTTCCGACCTGCACGAATGGCGTAACGACTTCCCCACTGTCTCCAACGCAGACTCAGTGAAATTGAATTCCCCGTGAAGATGCGGGGTTCCTGCGGTTAGACGGAAAGACCCCGTGAACCTTTACTATAGCTTTGCACTGGTATTCGTGGTGGCATGTGTAGGATAGGTGGGAGACTTTGAGCCGGGGGCGCCAGTTCCCGGGGAGTCAGCCTTGAAATACCACCCTTGTGATCATGGATATCTAACCGCGGCCCGTCATCCGGGTCCGGGACAGTGCATGGTGGGTAGTTTGACTGGGGCGGTCGCCTCCCAAAAAGTAACGGAGGCGCGCGAAGGTGGGCTCAAGCTGGTCGGAAATCAGCTGACGAGTGCAAAGGCATAAGCCTGCCTGACTGCGAGACTGACGAGTCGAGCAGAGACGAAAGTCGGCCTTAGTGATCCGGTGGTCCCGCGTGGAAGGGCCATCGCTCAACGGATAAAAGGTACTCCGGGGATAACAGGCTGATGATGCCCAAGAGTCCATATCGACGGCATCGTTTGGCACCTCGATGTCGGCTCATCACATCCTGGGGCTGGAGCAGGTCCCAAGGGTTCGGCTGTTCGCCGATTAAAGTGGTACGTGAGCTGGGTTTAGAACGTCGTGAGACAGTTCGGTCCCTATCTGCCGTAGGTGTAGGAGAATTGAGAGGATCTGTCCCTAGTACGAGAGGACCGGGATGGACGCACCTCTAGTGGACCTGTTGTCGCGCCAGCGGCACAGCAGGGTAGCCAAGTGCGGACGGGATAACCGCTGAAAGCATCTAAGCGGGAAACCCACCTCGAAACGAGTTCTCCCTTGAGAGCCGTGGAAGACCACCACGTTGATAGGCTGGGTGTGGAAGCGCAGCAATGCGTGAAGCTAACCAGTACTAATCGCTCGATTGGCTTGATTGCTCTCATTGTCAGTGCCCATTTCTTTTTCGCGCTACCGGCCTATGGCCTACTTGAGCGCGAATGGACGAGCACGAAGACCAGATTAAGATTTCAGAATACCTGTCCTTTGTTGGCCTGGTGATACTGGCGGAGCGTGAACACCCGATCCCATCCCGAACTCGGCCGTGAAAAGCTCCAGCGCCGATGGTACTGCGTCTTAAGACGCGGGAGAGTAGGTCGTCGCCAGGCTTACCAAGGACGGGCGTCTTTGAAACGTTGCGCCATTGCCTTGCGCTGCTTGCGCGCAACTTAGGGCTGCCAGAGCCCTCATCGAGAACGCGAGAGATCGCGTCCCCTCTTCTACGAGTTGGTTTGCCACGTAGTGGCTGGAAAGCCGCCCGGGAGAAATCCCCGGCGGCTTTTTTGCGTCTAGCTTCCAGCCATGAAAGCAAGCGCCGGCATGGACTCGATCATAGGACGAGCCCCGTGGGGTTGGGCTAAGCTCCGCCAAGCACCGCGCGTCACCCTCGAGGAAGAAGATGGCAAAGTTCGGCAGCATTCTCGGAACGATCGGCCACACGCCCGTCGTCAGGATCAACCGCTTGGCGCCGCCCGGCGTCAACCTGTTCGTCAAGATCGAGGCATTCAATCCCTTGGGATCGGTGAAGGACCGCTTGGCGCTCGGCGTGATCGAGGCCGCGGAGAAGTCGGGTCAACTGAAGCCCGGACAAACGGTCATCGAGGCAACGAGCGGCAACACCGGCATCGGTCTCGCCATGGTGTGCGCGGCTAAGGGCTATCCGCTCGTCGTGACCATGGCCGAGCAGTTCAGCGTGGAGCGGCGCAAGCTTATGCGCTTTCTCGGTGCCAAAGTGGTGTTGACGCCCGCGGCCGGACGGGCCTTCGGCATGGTGATTAAGGCCATCGAGCTTGCGCAGACGCACGGCTGGTTCCTGACCCGCCAGTTTGAGAACGAGGCCAATGCCGACATTCACTCCCGCACCACGGCGCGCGAGATCATCGAGGATTTCGCCGGCGACAGACTCGACTATTGGGTGACGGGATACGGCACGGGCGGCACGCTCAAGGGTGTATCGCGGGTGCTTGCGAAGGAGATGCCCGACACGAAGATCATCGTTTGCGAGCCCGAAGACGCGCAGTTGCTCGGCAGCGGGATCGAGCAGGCGCGCAATCTCGATGGCTCTCCGGCGGCGGCACACCCGGCCTTCAAGCCACACCCGATGCAAGGCTGGACGCCCGACTTCATCCCCAAGCTTACCGACGATGCCGTGGGCACCGGCGTGATTGACCGCATCCTCCCGATCAAGGCTGCCGACGCTCTGCGTTACAGCAAGGAGCTTGCGCAGAAGGAGGGAATCTTCGTCGGCATCACGGCGGGTGCCACTTTCGCCGGTGCCTTGCAGATCTCTGCCGAGGCGCCGCGGGGCGCGAACATCCTGTGCATGCTGCCCGATACCGGCGAGCGCTATCTCAGCACGCCGCTATTTGCCGACGTGCCGGCGGATATGACCGAGGAAGAACTGGCAATCTCGCGCTCGACGCCGAGCCAGCAATTCGGCGCTTAAGTCGATGCGCCTGCCGGCTTGAGAGTCATGAGGAAGCTGAGCGCCGGCATTCTGATGTATCGCGGGCAGGGGCCCGCCCTCGAGCTTCTGCTCGTGCACCCTGGAGGCCCGTTCTGGGCTAAGAAGGATCGGGGCGCCTGGTCGATCCCCAAGGGCGAATATGAGGAAGGCGAGGAGCCGCTCGCCGTCGCCAAGAGAGAGTTCGCGGAGGAGCTCGGCAGCCCCGCGCCCAAGCGCGCTTATTTGCATCTCGGCGAGCTCAAACAGCCGAGCCGCAAGGTGATCATTGCCTTCGCCGTCGAGGGCGATCTCGATCCCAGTACGCTCAAGTCAAATCATTTCGAGATGGAATGGCCGCCGAAGAGCGGGAAGATGCAAAGCTTCCCGGAGGTCGATCGCGCCGCGTGGTTTGCGCCCGACGAGGCGCGTAAGAAGATTCTGCCCGGTCAAGCACCGTTCATCGATCGCCTGCTTACAGCATTGAGCGCCTAGCACGCTCAAGTTGCGGCAATCGGGGGACTTTGCATTTCGCCTCCGCTGAGGCACCATGTGTCCCGAGGGAAGACCTTAGTGCTCAGCCTCCATCTTTGCGACATCAAGACAGGGTTTTGTCGCCTGACACGCCAGCGCGGCGAATCGAAAGGTTAAAGGAAAATTTGATCGAGACTGTCGCTGCATGACGATCAGGATGATCAGACCGAGACGATCAACTGTGCCCGCGCGTCTTTTGACGGTTGGCGGTGTCGTCGGCGCGCTTGCGGCGCTCGCGCCCGTCGGGGCGAGCTACGCCGATCCGCTCAATCCGTTTCGCACCTTCACCGATAGCGGTGTCGTCAGCCCGGAAGAAAGGGCACGCCGCGAGGAGGTGCGGACCGAGCTCTACCAGCGCTACAGCTCGGACTATCAGGTCACCGCCCCATTCGTCAGCGAGGCGAGCATCGTCGCCATGCAGGCGGCGATCCAGCGCTATCAGGGGATCGTGCAATCGGGCGGCTGGCCTGTCCTCACCGATAAGGTCACGCTCAGGCCGGGCGACACGGACCAAGCCATCGCCACGATCAGGCGCCGGATGATGATCGAGGGCGATCTACCTTCCGACTCTGGCGCGAGCCCGGTCTTCGACGATGAGTTCCTCGCGGGCCTTGCGCGCTTCCAGGTGAGGAACGGGCTTCGCGTCTCCGGCTTCGTCGATTCGCGCACGCTCGCCGTTCTCGGGACAACCGCGGCCGACCGTTTGCGGCAATTAGAGAGCAACCTCACCCGCATCCAGGGGCTGATGAGCATCAACAAGGCGCCGCGCTACGTGCTCGTCAACGTTCCTGCCTTCGTCGCGCAGGCCGTCGAGAACGGCAATCTCGCGCTCCAGAGCAACGTCATCGCCGGCAAACCCGCGCGGGCGACGCCGCAAGTCTCGGCCAAGATCGTCGAGATCAATTTCTTCCCGACCTGGTCGGTGCCGGAGATCGTCGCCCAGCAGGATCTGATTCCCAAGATCAGGAAGGACCCGAGCTATTTCAGCGAGGAGCACTTCACCGTCATGACGGACTGGAAGGCTCCGCCGCTCGATCCGGCGACGGTCGATTGGAGCTCGCCGGAGGTGGTGAGCTACAAGTTCCGGCAGGAGCCGGGGACGTTCAACGCGCTCGGCGTCGTGCGCATCAACATGCCCAACAAGTACAGCGTCTATATGCACGACACCCCGCTCAAGCAGCTGTTCAGCCAGAGCGCGCGGGCCTTCTCATCGGGCTGCGTCCGCGTCGAGAAGGTGCTCGAGCTCGTCGCCTGGCTGCTTGGCGACCAGAAGGGATGGACGCTCGAGAAGGTCCAGGCGGAGGTCGACAGCGGCCACAAGCTCGACGTGAAGCTGTCGCGGCCTGTCCCGGTGCATTTCGTCTATCTCACCGCCTTTGCCACGGGGGACGGCATCGCCCAGTTCAGGCCCGACATCTACGGCCGGGATTCCGGCTTCGGCGGCCCCGACGATCAGGCCGATGCCGTGGTCGCCCAGCAGAGCCGTGCCGTAACGCCCTAGGGCGGCGCGGGGGGCCGTTGCGCTCCATCAGGAATCCCCAATCCATTCAAGCGACGGACCGCCGCAGCGACACCGCGGCGCAAGACATTACCGAATAACCCGAAATACACAGGACTTAATGCAATCGTTCCCGAAGGGCCGCGAGCGGAGCCTCGCCCTGGAGCCCTTTACGGAGATCTTGGATGTTCGGGCTCAGCAAGCTTCGCCTCGTCGAAATCGGTATCGCTCTTCTGCTTACGCTCGCAGCGCTCATCTTTGTCGGACTCACGGTCTGGGCGGCGGAGACGGGGCGGATTAGCGTGGCCGATGCCTGGGCTGGTCCAGCGAGCGGAGCAGACGGAAGCATGGCCGCTTACATGACCATCGCCAATCAAGGCCATGAAGCCGACGTGCTCAAGCGCGTGCACACCAAGACGGCCAAAGCCGTGGAAATCAATCAGCCGACGGTGACCGCCGACGGCGTCATGCAGATGCGCAAGGTCGAGGGTGGCTTGCCCATCAAGGCGGGCGCCTCCCTCGTGTTCGAGCCGGGTGGAACGCAACTGATGTTGCTTGGCCTGACCGATGCGCTCGACGCGGGGGAGCAGCTTCTGCTCACGCTCGAGTTCGATCGCGCGGGGCCAGTCGATGTCCTCGTGCCGGTGAGCAGCGCGGGTCCCCGCACGGCGCGGGTGACGACGGAGCTTCCGAACATCCGCAATTAGCAGCGCGGGTAGAGAGCGGCGAGCTCGCGCCCACGAAGATAGATGAGGTCCGGTTTCAAGCCGCCGTGGCGCTTGATCCAGGCCTGGACCGAGGCGGGATAGGAGGCGACGACCGCCTTGGTTGCGTCGCGCGAGCGGTATCGATGACCTTCCTGATCGATGATCGCGGGGGCGTGGAAGCCGAGGACTGCCCTTGAGGTGACGCAGATGCGGTTACGCGGGATCGTGCTCAGCACAAGCGTGCAGGCCGACAGGCATGGTCCGTCGATGATGACGCGGTCGCCCGACTTCTTCACGCGCGAGAAGAACTCGAGATAATTCCCGACCACGCCGCCCGAGCTCGACACGATACGGATGTCGGCGAGAGCGGGCGCCGCAGCGACCACAAGCAAGAGAAGGGTGACTGAGAGACGTCGCAAGGGAACCTCACCACGCGAAGCTTGATCCTAGCTCCCTTTGTAACCGGCAAGACGACAGAAGTGCAGCACGCGCGTCTTGGCTTCAACGAGGCGTTCGGTCGCTGTGCCGAGATCGGTGATCTCGGCGAAGGACTGGGCAAGGCTCTGCGTCGGACAGCGCTTAAGCGACACGAACAGCACCGGTTCGGGCGCCCCTCTGCGATAGGCCCGCGTCATCTCGTAGTGGTCGCTCGGCACGGGTCCAGAGGGCAAGACATAAAGCCGCACCTGAGAGTCGCGCAGATAATAGAGCAGCTCAGCCGCCATCTCCCGCGAATCGACCAGGAGCGCCCCATAATGGTCCTCGATGAGCTTCGTATGCACTGCATCGGCCACGCCACGCCAGCCGACGACTTGCGACAGGAACTGAACCCGCTCGAATACGGGCCATTGCAGCGCGAAAGCGGGGGCTATGGCGAGAAGGACGGCGACGATGAGGTGCAGGCAGAGCGAGAGGGGGAATAGAATCTTCCGTTCGAGCTCGAGCATGACGGCGGTGACGAGGATCGTGGCGGACGGATAGGCGGTCGCCGACCAATTGCCGTGCGCGCGCGACAAGATCGCCTGCGCGGTCAGGATCGCAAGCACGGGAAGAGAGAAAGAGAGCAGCAGGATCTTTCTCGAGTTCGTGCGGCTCTCTGATTTCGCGCCAGGCGGTGCGGAGGAGAACGGCGATCAGGATCGGGCCGAACACGCCGATCTGCACGATGAGGTATTCGAGCAGTTGCAGTGGATGAACGTAAGGATATTGCCAGCCGATATTCGCGCTCGTGTGCCTCACCGTGGGGTAGCCATGCTCGGCGTTCCAGACGATGTTCGGCGCGAACAAGACCAAGGCGGTGAGCCCGGCCACGATGCCGCGGCCGCCTTTCAGCGCCTCCCGCGCCTCGCGCGAGACAAGCGCGTGACAGGCGACGCAGAGTACGGCGTAGATCATCGCCTGTTTGGCGAGAAGGCCGAGCCCGATCGCAACTCCGAGCAGGATGGCGAAGCCCATGCTTTGCCGCTTCACCAGCATCACCCAGAAATAGAGCGCGATGCTCCAGAACAGGATCAGCGGGACGTCGGTCGTGATCAGCAGCGAGGAATAGGAGACGCCCGGCAGCGTGTCGAAGACGATGGCCGACCAGAAGCCCACACGCTCGTTGAACAGCGCGCGCCCCGTGAGGAACGTCACCACCGAGGCGAGCGTGTAGAGCACCGGAGAGGCCGACCTGATGCAGGCCTCACCGTCCCCGCAGATTGCGGTCGCCCCACGGATCAGCCAGGCGATCATCGGGGGCTTGGAGAAATAGCCGAAGGCGAGATCGCGCGACCACGTCCAATACTGGGCCTCGTCGAAGACGAGGTCCGTCTTGGCGGCGTAGATCGCGGCGAGCCTCAAAGCGAGCAGCGCGCCGAGACAAGCGATAAGCGGAAGGAGGTAGCCGGTCCCGGTAAAGACGCGCGAGTTTTGAGGCACGATAAGGCCTTGGAGTTTGCGGGGAGGAGGGGAGGTTTACAATGTTGTGCGGCGCGGCGAAAGCTGGTTACTGGTGCTCCGATCGGCGCCGATTTGCCGCGCTCGAGGGGTCAAGTCCATGCGTATTTCCGTTGTTATTCCGGCATTTAACGAGGAAGGCAATATCGGCAGGCTGATCGAGGAGACCTATGCCGAGGTGCCTTCCGAGATGTTAGGCGAGGTGCTCGCGGTCGACGATGCGAGCGACGACGGGACGGCAGGCGAGATCAAGGCGCTTCTCCCCAAATATCCTTCGCTGCGTTATCTCCGCCATGGCCGCCGGGCGGGCCAAAGTGCAGCGCTCAGGACGGCGGTGGCGGCCGCGCGCTTTCCCGTCATCGCCACCATGGATGGCGACGGCCAAAACGATCCGCGCGACATCGCGAGGCTCGTGCGGAAGCTGGGGGGCGAGGGACGCGAGCCCGCGATGGTCGCGGGCATCAGGGAGGGGCGCAAGGGGCCTGGATCGCGCAAATTGGCCTCGCGTTTCGCCAACTGGATCCGCGACATGGTGCTGGCCGACGGCTGTCCGGACACGGGCTGCGGGATCAAGGTCTACCGTCGCGACGCCTATCTCGATCTGCCCTATTTCACCAGCATGCACCGCTACTTGCCGGCTTTCTTCCTCACTTACGGCCACGAAATTGCCTATGAGAGGGTGAACGATCGGCCAAGGCTCAGGGGCGCGTCAAAATACACCAATCTTGGCCGCGCCCTGATTGGGCTATATGACCTTGTGGGGGTCAGCTGGCTGCGCAAGCGGACGCTGGTCCCTCCGGTCGAAGAGAGCGCCCCCGGCTCCTCGCTCGTCAAGGGCGGCGCCCAAGGGGGAAGCGAGGCCCGCGCCAAGACGCAGGCGGCAAGTCAAGGGGGGTGAGTTCGACATGCATATCGCGAGCCTCGTTCACTGGTGGCAGAGCACGCCGACCACTGAGCTGATTTGGATTGCGATCGGCTTCGGCGCGCAGGCGCTGTTCTCGGCCCGCTTCCTGGTGCAGTGGATCGCGAGCGAGAAGGCGCGGGCCAGCATCGTGCCCGAGACCTTTTGGTATTTCAGCTTTTTCGGCGGCGCCTTGCTGCTCGCCTATGCCTGCTATCGCGGCGATCCCGTGTTCATCCTCGGCCAAGCGGCAGGCCTCGCGATCTACTCGCGCAACATCTATTTCATCTGGCTCGGCAAGCGCGAGCCAAGTCCGGCCAAGGCCACGTGACTGACCCGCGCGTTTTGAGTGCGGTTCGCTCGCGCGGAGCGGCACGAGACGGTCGCGCATGAATTTTCGCCTGAGAGATTTGAGCCTGCTCGACCAGGTGGTGATCGCGGTCTCGCTGCTCGCCTTCGGTTTCCTGCTCGTCGATCCCTTCATGCTCGAGCGGGCGCGGGAGCTGCCGCCAGAGGTCAAGAAATTCTTCGCGACCATCACCAATATCGGCCGGTCGAACTGGATGCTGATCCCGACCGGCATGGCGATTGCGCTTGCGCTCGTGCTCAGGCGGCGCCACGCAGGCTTCAGGAACTCGGCCGCCTATGGGCTGATCGCCAGCACCATAGGCTTCGTGTTCGTGAGCGTGGGAGGGGCTGGCCTGATCGCCAATGTTGCCAAGAACATCATCGGGCGCGCCAGGCCCAAGCTGTTCGAAACCATGGGACCGCTCGAGTTCAAGCTGTTCGCCTTCTCGCCCGACTACGCCTCGTTCCCTTCGGGCCACGCCACCAACATCTTCGCCTTCGCCACGGTGATCGCCATGTTGTGGCCGCGCGGGAGGGTGCTGCTCTACGCGGTCGCGGTGTGGATCGCTGCGAGCCGGGTCTTGATCGGCCAGCACTATTTCACCGACGTGGTTGCCGGTGTGATCCTCGGCACGGTATTTCCCTATGTCGTCCGCGAGCGGTTCGCCGCCCGCCGCTGGTTGTTCGAGCGCGTGAGGGGAGGCGGCTACCGGATTCGCGGGATGCGCACGCAAGCCTGGCTCAACTGGCCGAGCTGGCAGCACCGCAGCCTGGCGCGCTCGCAGCATTCTGCTAGCCCGGAGCGCAATTCGCCGGAGACGGATCAATCCTGGGATTGGTCGTGAAATCCCTGGTTTTCGGTGGGTTCACAAAGGCCTAAGCCGTACCCATATAGCGAGTGCGCCACATGGCCGAAGGCTGTGTCATGCACTCTTCACATCTTCCTCGAACCTGCTATAGGTTCCCGCCCCCGCAAGCTTGGGGGGCCACGTTGAATTGACGCGGGGTGGAGCAGCCCGGTAGCTCGTCAGGCTCATAACCTGAAGGTCATAGGTTCAAATCCTATCCCCGCAACCAATTAAGTTACTGAAATTTCAGAGAAATATAAAGCGATCTTCGTACCGCTCTTCCCGCCTATTCGCTTGGGTCGCCACCGGGTCGCCACGCCCCTTTGTTATGCAGGCGCGCCAGGGCGACCGATACGGCGCTGGCCGAGGAACTAACTCTTAGGGTCGTAGGTTCGAGTGCTACTGCGCCCACCAACATTTTCAAAGACTTAGCCTGTTATAGGCCAGACTCACCCACTCATAGGTAACATGACAGGTACGCCTTCGGTAGGAGCAGGAATTTGGTCGAAGCGTACTGATTGAGATGCCAACCATCTGCTTACTATGTGCTTACCGGGTGTGTCAGGCTCACAATTCTATGTCGAACTGATGGAGGCTTCCGCGATCGAACGCCCGATGGGCTATCAGGTGACCCTATCTAGTGGGGGCAGAAACAGGTAGCGGCAGCACATATTCCGAATTTTCCGGATGACACCACCTACGGGATTTGGTGGAGCATTCGGAGAAGTTCCTGGGCGCCGGGAGCGCCAGCTGAAATTAGATGGCCGTCGGGCAGCCGGCATGGCGCGTAGGGGCGGCATTCTTCGAGAATATCGAGCAGGGCCTTATCAGCCGTCACCACAACATCGGTCTCGAGGAAATAAGTGGAAAGTTGCGTATCACAAGGCGTCCCCGGGGTTACCCTTCGAAATCGCTGGGCAAAACTAAACGCCCACCGCAGCCCTGAAGAATGCCTCCTCGACCTTGCCGAGGTCGATGTCATTCTCATCAGAAATCCTCTGGCCCTTGGCGCTGCCAATTCCAAAGTAGAGCCCGTCTCGTTGCTCATTGGGCTGCGACATCCGGCACCGGCGTTGCGGCTTTAGGCGCGTCTACGTCGTAGTCGTATTCCCCCTTCTTGATCTTCTTCTTGGCCTTCGGTGCCAGGGCCACCGCCGATTATCCTCCATCCATCCACTCTTCGGGCACATCGGGGTCGGCGTAGGGCCCGTCCTCGTTTTCCCCGCGCCAGCGCCGAAGCGCCCTCGCAGCGAACTCCTCGTACTCCATAGCTCCGCCCGCGTAGGCTTCGATCAGGTCAATGTGGTCCCCGGCGTCCTGAAAACGGTGGCAAGAAAATCGCGAGAAACCGCCGCGCGGCCTCCCGAATTCACGCTCCGGGATTGCCTTCGCTGAGGAACGGAGAGAGAGCTATGAAAGGCTACGTCCACAACATCGAAAAGGCCGCTCAAAAGAACTCAAACTTCCGCACGGTCTTATATACGGCGAAGAATTGCCAACTCGTCGTGATGAGCCTTAAGCCCGGTGAAGATATCGGTGCGCCTTGAGTCTCTGCCGATCAGTCACTCATCAGCTGATCAAGGATTTGTTGGTACCTGCGAACTGCACCAACCGAGGCTCCTTTGTTGTAGTACTTCTCGGTGGTGCGTGGGTCGGTGTGCTGGAGAAGCCCTGAAGCGATCCCCATGTGGTCGCCAGCGTTGATCGCCACGGTGTGGACGGCGCAGTCGCGAAAGAGATGAGGGTTGACCGCGATGCCAAGTTCTCTGCGCGTCGTTTCGGTGATGATGTGGCCCACGTAGGTGTAGGCCAGCGGACCACCCTTGATGGACGGCCAGAATGCGTCCGCGGGATCTGGGAAGACCGTGCGCCAATACTGCAGCCAACGATTGATAGGTGCCGTGAGGATCTCGGGTACCGGCCGTTCATCCGGACGTCCGGTTTTGGTCTCGGCGGCCTCAAGTATGATCCACCAAGTCTCGCTGACACGGCGTAATTGATGCCCGATACACAACTCTGCCAGGTTGCGCAGCCTGATGGGACAAAGCGAAAGGAGAGCAATCATGAGGCCATCGCGCACCAACCGGGCGCGGGCAAGGTCCGTGAGATGATTGCTTGTTTCGCCACGCCTGATTAGCTCAAGCCCAAGCGCCAGCAGCCGGTGAGACGGAACGATGCGATGATATTTGGGCCGCGGCCGCGCCTCGTAGCGGAGATCTCCCTCAATCTCGCGCAGCCAGGCAAGGTCACGCTCTGGCGTGAGGATTCTGGCAATTCGCTGGATCTTAGAGATATAGCTTGCGCGCGTGACCGAACCGACACGACCGTGAAGCTCGTGGATGAAGGCGTCGATGATCTCGGGCGTCACATGTGCGCCGGGCTCAGCCTTCTGGTCGAAGAAGCCATTTCGCCGGCAGAAGTCCAGTAGGTAGCCGTAGGACCGTACCAAGCTCGTTCGGGTTGACGGCTTCATGCGGGCGGCAGCACCGCCAGGCCTCAAACGCTGCGCAGGCACGCAAGCCCGCTCCCACGCTTCACGGTCAGCGGTAGGCCAGTCACACACAGGATAGGCTTTCACTTTCTCAGGCATGGGTCTTTTTCCTGGGATGCGGCTTGGTTGGCGGCTCTCCGCGCTCCATCTCTGTGACCATCTCGCCGAACAGGCGAGTGGCGTCGAGCGACTCCAACGCAATGTAGAAGTTCCGGGTGGTCGCGCTGCTGCGATGGCCGAGCACCCGGCGAACGAGTTCATAATTGCCGGGATCCGCCTTGAGCATGATGTAGGCGGCGGCATGGCGGAACTGGTGCGGCGTTATCTCCAGCCCGAGTTCCTTCCAGAGCCGTTCCGAGATCTGTTCCGACAGCGTCTTGGTAACTTTCGGCCCCTGAGCCTCTCCGGGGAAGAGCCAGTCGTGGTTGAAGCCGCGCATCAGCTGCGGCCGGTGCTGGTGGATGTATTCATCGATCAGGCTGGTCGTGGCCTCGTCGAACTCGAACTCTAGGGGCACGCCGTTCTTCACGTCGTAATCGGGGAACACGAGCATGTAGGGAGTGCCTGGGCCACCCGGCCTGATCAGATTGATGCCGATGCGGATCGAGGCGAGGTTCTGCATCCGGATCGGTGCCCGGATCAGGATCAGGATGGCAATTGCGAGCTGTGCGGTGACGGCGGCCTTGACGGGCAAAGTTTGAAGTTTGGCCGTGGCCTTAGCGATCAGTTTTTGCGGCAGCCGCACAACCTTGCGCCACACATCGCCGTGGGCGATTTGGCGTATGAGCGTGCGGTTCTTCTCAGTGAGACCGGTCGTGCGGTGCTCCTCGAGAGAGACCCTGATCTCCTCTAGCCGCTCAATCTCTTCGCCAGAGAGGGCTTCGTTGCGGGCCAACGCCAGCAGCTTGGACGCGAGATTGATGGTGTAGAGCGAAGGCCTTTCCCCGTTCTTCTTCCAATAGAACTCGATGATGATCTCCACGCGATCAGGGCGGGGAAGGTCGCGGAGCGAACCGAGCTCCTCAAGCGGAATGCCGGCTTCTACACCGGCCCTGACGGCAGCGATAAGTTCTCGCCGGCGCATGTCGATGGTGGATTGCTTACACGGTCGCGCAATTTTGCCGCTAGCAGTCCTGTGGTGCTTGGCGATGCGCTGACAATAGGCATCGATGTCATCCCGCAGTCCTTGCGGGAAGTCCTCCCAGGCGGGGCCGGTGGAATGCTTCGCATAGGGCGGTTCTGTCAGCTTGAACTGGGGCCACGCCAATCTTGGCGACGCCGGCACAAAGCAAATTCTTCGGCCCTTTGTTTCTCTTGCACCCTTGCCGCCGTGCCCGACATGGATAGACCGCGGAGCTTGTAGAAGTCCTGCGCTTGGTCGACGATCGCCACCGAGACTTTGTTGTTGATCTTAATGTTGCCGGCCTTTTGCGAGGTCGCAGCGGTCGCAAAGTACAGGATTAGATCGTCGTGGATGTAATTGACGGTGGTGGCTTGCGGATATCCGTCAGGGCGAATGGTCGCGACCGTCATGATGTGTTGACGCCCTAAAACCTCGAGGATTCTCGATCTGAGCGCTTCATCCATACGCGAGAGGGGGCTCAAAACGTTAGGGCCGTCCGTAGCGCCCGGCGAGCCTGGGCTTCAGGCCGAATGCCGCGACCATCAAGAGACTATCCTCGGCTTGCCCAAACCGCTAGATCCCAGTGATTAGCAGCGAGATATCACGGGCGTTGACCAGCAGGCGATATAGGGGCTTATGTCCGCTGTTGGCCTTAGCCGATGTTCAGCCGACGCCGGTGAAGCAGGTGGTGTAGAAGTGCCCGGTGACGATGTCCTGCCTCAACTGAGCATAATCCGGAACTCCATCAGGGCGTACAGCCTTCCAGAATGGATCGCCCCTCACTTTGTGGGCAATGAGACTCAAAGTAACGCAACACCAAGCGCTGCCACACCTGTCATTCTCAAGACCTGAAGCATTAGTCGCGTGAGAAAGCACCCGCCGAGGCGGCTTTTCTAAGGCAAGGCGTCGCCCGAGTAGGCTTTGCTGCGAGATCGTCGCAAGGTGGCGTTACTGTTGTGGCCCGCGGGCCACGCGCAGACTTTTTTTCAAATGGGGCTCAGAGGGGGATGTTCGGTACTCACTGCGCGACTTAAGGTGGTCTGGGAAGGCAACTTTGATTCCGCTCTCAAGCCGCAGAGGATCCCAGGATCGGGCCGCAGGTGGTCGTGTCTTTCGGGCACGAAGCGGCCATAGCGCGGCGGTCTGCGCCTTCAGCGGCTCTTTGTTGTCCACATTGCTGCTTGTGGCAGCCGGTGTCGCATTCGGGCCAAAGCCGGTTTCTGCGTTGCCGAGCTTTGCTCGCCAGACCGGCCAGCCTTGCTCGACGTGCCATAGCGCTTTCCCGCAGCTGACGCCGTATGGCCGGCGCTTCAAGCTCGAGGGTTACACGGCGGGGGGAACGCGGTGTGGTCCAGCCGAGGACCTTGCCGAGAGGGAACTCCAGATCCCGATCGCCGGGATGAGCGTTCCCAATTTCACCCACATCAATAAGAAGCTGGATCCAGCAGATACTCCGAAGGGCTTCAGCACAAACGACAATACGTTTGTGGAAGGTCGAGCATATTTTTCGGCGGCCAAATCTATTGCAACTTTGGGGCATTATACAGGGCACCTATGAGCGCCCTGGCAGCAGTTTGTTTTTGGACAACACCGACATCCGGTACTCCAACAAATTCAAATTGGGCGGAACTGATGTGGTCTATGGCGTCACTGCGAACAACAATCCCACTGTTCAAGATCCCTGGAACACAACTCCGGCTTGGTCATTTCCTTTTACGGCCGCGTCAGACGCACTCGCTCCAGTTCCTTCCGCGGGCACGATGATTGAAGGCACTTCGAGGGCCGCGTGGCGGGCACTGGCGCCTATATCTTCGCGCGCGTGCTCGACATCGACCTCACCGGCGTCTTTCAACTGCTGCCGCGCGGTCGTCGCCGATGATGATCGCGCAGAACTACGGCCGGATCGTCAACATCGCCTCGATCGCCGGCAAGGAAGGCAACCCCAACGCCTCGGCCTATTCGGCCTCCAAGGCGGCGTCATCGGCTTGACCAAGTCGCTCGGCAAGGAACTCGCCGAGATACGACATCACCGTCAACTGCCGTGACACCCGGCCGTCGCCAAGACAGCGATTTTCGACCAGATGACCGCAGGAGCACATCGACTACATGCTGTCGAAGATCCCGAAGGGCCGCTTCGGCACGGTCGAGGAAAACGCGCGACTGGTGGCTTCTGCGCCTCGAGGAATGTTCCTTCACGACCGGTGCGGTGTTCGAATCTCCGGCGGCCGCGCGACCTATTGAGGCGCGCGCCGGCCTTGGCAAAGGCGGCGAAGACGTCTCTAAATCCGGGCACGGCGCTAGACCCGCCGTGCCCACCATGGGGTCAGGGCTTGCCCCCATGCCGTTCAAAAAACGCCTGCATGTCTTCGTCGCTGACAAACTCGCCTCTGCGCGCCTGTTCTCTTCTCCTGGCAGCGAGCGTTTCCTCATCGAGTTCGACCTGTGCGCTTTGCTGCGCCGCCAAGAAGATCACATCTGCGCCGCCTCATCCTGCACGGCATCAGGCAGTTCCTGGATCTTCTCAATGGCCTCATCGAGCAGTTTTGTCATCCCTATCGGGTCCTGTGGAGTGCAGTTTGCGACATACAACAAACGAGGTCATCCGAAAATCTAAGAGTGTGTGAAGCAATCTCAGACCTCGTCCTGAGGAGCGCCCGCAGGGCGCGTCTCGAAGGACGGCCGCGGGCTCGGCGCCTGAAGCTGGGCCTGCCAGCGGAGTCCGCGGCCATGGAGGATGCCCACGGGCTCCGGAATCGCGGCCGGGCCCGGCTTCAGGCGCCGAGCCCGCGGCCATCCTTCGCCTTCGCAAGCCAGGACGGCGCTTCGCGCCTCCTCAGGATGAGGGCCCTCATTTTCTTCACACACTCTTTTGGCGGCGTGACATCGCTGGGAGTCCATGGCACGAAATCTCCCTGACAGGAACGTGCGCCGCCCTCCTGCGGGGCGTACGCAGCGTCTCAGAAAAACCTCTCCCAGAACCGGTCCGGCACCGTTCTGACGAGCCACTGGAAGCTGAGGGAAAAAGCGCCGGCGATGACGACGAAGGTGATGATGCTGAGCAGCGTGGCCGCCATCGTCCAGAACGCGTTGGCGATCTTTTCGAAGGCCCCGAGGGCGCGCTTGAGGAGCTGGTAAAGAATATATGCCAGCGCCGCCATGAACAGCAATCCAGGGAGCGAGCTTCCATGTGGCGAGATTCCACCATGACATCTGGAACGCACTGATGATCTAATTCCACGACCATTCCCACAAAAACACGATGGTTCTCAACACCCAGCCGATGCCTTGTTGAATGATTCCGATCAGTTCTCGAAGTGCCTGATTCATGGCCGCCTCCTACGGGACATGGCGTCCCCACAACACCGCTTTTCGCTTGCAGTTGGCCGCTTGCAATCCAGCTTAAGCCTATTGGATAACTAACCTATATCTTTGGCAAGAATGGATCTTCGGCAAAGTTTCGCTGCCGCCGCGCAATCCGGCGTCGGCGTCGGGCAGGCCGATCCGGCGGCGCGAGCCGCCAGGAAGGATCGCGACAAAGCTGTAATGGTTTGCCGGCATGTAGGGCGATACCGCCCGGTCCGCCGCACGCGCGCGCGCCCGGATTTTGAGCCTTCACCGCACTTTGACCGTATGCCGGGAGCGCGTCAGCTTCTGCGGTGTCCTTTCAATCCGTTTCATCTTGTAGCTCTCGGCGATGCGCTTCGAGCTCTTTCGCGGCCAGGATGACGATGCCGCCCCGTTAGAGAGCCGGACCCCATGCCTGGTCTTCCCACACGCGCAATTGCCGGTTGGTGCTTTCCCGCGACATACCGATGAGATTGCCGAGGTCCTTCTGGGTGACCACGGCCTTGCGCTCGCTGTTGCGCCCGTCGCCTTCGGAAAGCTGCAGCAGCGCCTTGGCGAGCCGGCCGCGCAGCGGCATGAACATCAGGTTCTCGGCCTGCTCGGTGGTCCGCCGCACCCGGGAGCACAGGATCTCGATCATCCTGACCGCAACCTCAGGCTCCTCCCGCATGATGGGGAGGAAATCCCGCCGCTCGATGACAAACAGCTCGCAGTCGGTGATGGCGACGGCGTCCGCCGTCCGTGGCCCGCCGTCGAGCAGGGCAATCTCCCCGAAGATAGCGCCCTTGCCGAACAGGTTGAACAACGCGTCATGGCCGTCGACGGACAGGGGCGATGCTCACCGTCCCGTGGCAGATCACGAACAGGCTGGTGCCGAGATCGCCCTTGGCGCAAATGGCGGTCGCCCGCGCCACCGATTTCGACACCACGCAGGCGGCCAGACGCTCGATATGCCGCGTGCTGAGCGGACCGAACAGGTCAGTGCTCTTCGAGCAGCGCACGCTTGTCGGCGTCGCGCATATAAGATGGGGATTTCCTTGTCCTTCGCCTTCGGCATAACCGAATTATAGCCGATATGCTGTAAAATAAACAGAAATGGCAGCATAAACCACAGGGGCCGCCCGGCGGCGGCCCCTGCCGGCGTGGTTTCCGTGTTCTGGCCTCCGCCCGCGGCGGCTTACGGGCAGGGATGGCGCAGGCCGTCATAGCCGATGAACGTGCCGGTCTCCGGATCCCAGGAGAGGTAGCGGCTGGCGCAGTACGCCGCAGCGCCGCGGCCGTACCGGGGTGCCGGATAGCGGTCATAGGCGTAGTCATAGGCGTAGTCATAGTCGTAGCGATAGGCCCGCGGGGGGGCGTCGTAGTAGCTGTTGTAGTAGCGGGGAGAGGGGCGGTAATAATAGGGTGGCGGCGCAGGCGCGAATGCGGGGGCAAGCGGCCCCCCATTCCCGGTACCACCACACTGGCGCCCGCATCGGTTCCGGCCGTCTCGCTGAGCGCGGGCGCCACCGGCCAGCGGCATTGCGGACGCGGTATTGGAAGCGGCACCGGAAAGAGCGGCAGCCCCCGCCGCCAGCACGGCGGCGACCGGCATGTTCAGCAATTGCTTGGACATAGGCTTTCTCCCTGTTCCGCCATCCGGCAAACCCGAACGGCGCCGCGCCCACGCCTCCTCCAATGCAACTTGTACGCAGATGTGGGACGGAAATTCGACCGTGCGGTGGTGATTCGTCAAGGCGGCGGTGGAAAACAGGGGACAGTCTTTTGATGATTTCTGCGCTCGCCACGGCAAGTGTTGCGCTGGCGGAACGACGGCATTATGTAGCTGTCTCACCTGCAAACGATGTGAATAATATCATATTTGATGTGTTAAAAACAATACTAACGATGATTTGTCGCAGGGGCAAGCCGCTGCTACCGTCAGCCATCAAAAGTCAGCGGCTCAGCCATGTCCGATATATGCCAGTTGGCATATTTTACCGTTGGTGAAAGGTGCAAATCAGGTTACAGGAAACTATAGAGGCACAGTTCCCAAAGCGAAAGCGATGGGGAAAAGGAGGGGGCGGCCCCCGCTGCAAACGAAGACGGCCCCAAACGGCCCGAGTTACTGGGCCTGCACCATCCCTGGCAGGATGGTCATTGAGGAGGCGACCACCCTCTCGGATGGACGCCTCCAGCGATGTTAGGCTAGTGACGGTTAGCCCCGCGGCCTCGGGGCCACCGCCGAGTATGCGCAGGGATCAGCTGCCATAACCCCCAAGCAACAGCGGAGATAGGATCGTACATCTGACTGGATCTTCTCTCCGCTTGTTGGACGGCGCGCTTCCATTCGTATCACCTCCTTGCCGGGGCACCTCGCGTCCCCGCGCCTTTCAGGGCGCGAGCGTGCTTGGGTCCGGGAAAATCAGGAGGCGGCGAGTTCGAGCGTGCCGACGCCGGGAACATGCCCGAACCGTGGGCAGAGATCCAAGCGCCGAATAGCGGAAAATTTAACAGTATAACTTTTTGCATCCTATACGAGAAATATCCCTCAATACTGGCCATTACCTCACGATTTCCCAAAGCCTCGTCCGGTTCGGACCGTCAATTGAGCAAATCAGACCCAGTTTCCGATAATGGCGAAGGGCGGCACCGACGCGCTTACTGAGGATTCGCAGTAGCGGCTTGTCGGCCGTGTTGAAGAATTCCGCGACGCCATGACGTGCAACGTGACCTCGTGATTCGGAAGCGGCTTCCCGGCCTTGCGGAGCGTGCCCAAGCAATTCGCGACACCTCCCCGCGGAACGCCTGATTGCGCGCCGGGATCGGCTTGGGTTTCAATTTCGACAAGATCAATCTCAGGATCAAACGGCCCAAATCGTTGCGTCCAAGCTGTCAAGATCGATCAACATCTGCCGCAGCTCGGCTTGCGCAAATTCGATCTTGCCGGCCAGCTCGGCACGCTTCGCAATGAGGCCGCTCAGTACATGTTCATTCTTCATTGGGCTGCCCTCCGCTGCCAGTAGCCGCGCCACACGCGGCTCATCGGATGACCAAGCGCCAGCGCCGTAACCGCGCTGTACTGTTCGCCGTTCGAGACACGCCGATTGTCTATTCGCGCCACGCAATCTCCGATGCATAGGCGTGCAGGTATTGGCCGCTGATGTGATTGATGCTGGCCGAACTCCGCGCGACGCAGCCGCAGAAGTAGGAGACTCCGCTTGATTGGTGCAGGCGCCGTCCTTGCTGAACGCGACCGAGTGATTGATGCGGTGCATGTCGTAATGTGCGTGCAGCGAATCCCACGCGGCGAATTCATCGGCATGGACAGCGGCGCCGATCGGAATGTATCGGCGGATAGCGGGGATCGCGTCGCGCTCACGCGGGCAAACGGTCGTTACTGTGCGGCCGTCGCGCTCACGCATGACGACCACGACTTGGCGCTTGCCTGTTTGCTCTTCGGCCTTGCGGCGGTCCACTCG
>CAVVDW010000015.1:0-384076 GCA_963747175.1 uncultured Alphaproteobacteria bacterium
ATGACCACAACATGTGAGCGCTTGACCCTATCGCCTCACCCTAGGATGTGACTCGTGCCCCAGAGCGCGACGTCCGCTCAAGGCGCACTCCTATGTCTGACCACTTGCAAGCCCTTCAGGCGTTGCCCTCAGATGCGATGTCGGTTCTCCGGGCGCGCTCTTCCGCCGCTCGCTCATCATCGCTGTTCTTGAGCCTCGTTGATCTCATTGCGCCGCAC
Source organism: uncultured Alphaproteobacteria bacterium (assembly GCA_963747175.1). Classification (GTDB taxonomy): domain Bacteria; phylum Pseudomonadota; class Alphaproteobacteria; order Rhizobiales; family Methyloligellaceae; genus Methyloceanibacter. The sequence goes on from CAVVDW010000015.1 coordinate 219, forward strand.
GCGATCTATCCACTATGCGGAGTTGCAACTTCTTCTAGGCTTGGCTGCTCAGCCTGAGATTCGGGCAAAGGCTCGTGCAGGACCACGGCGTCGAGTGGTCCGAACTCACCGATCCACGGTTGTTGCGTGAGAGCCCGCATGGTGTCGGCATAACCTGTCTGCCAGCGTCTGCGGATGCCCGCCGGTGAGAAATCGATGTCCTTGGTATGGCTTTCGTCATCAAGCCGGGGAGCAAGCAGCCGCACCACATGCATGCGCGTCTTGCATGAGTAGCCGGCAAGCTCCTTTACCGCCGGGTCTCTCTTCACCTGCTCGGGCACATATTCGAGAAGCTGGGTGATGACATGTCTTAGCTTGTGCGTCTGGAGCTGGCGCATGATGTGGCTCGCAATCCGGCTCGAATATTGGATGTCCTTTTGACGATTCAAGATCTGCCAGATGGTTTCCGGTTCTGGACCCGCTGGATGCCAGAGATGCACCGCGAAGATCAGCGAGTTGCGGCGCGGCTGGTCGTCGAAGATGCGCTCGGTCGGCGTATTGGAGAGGATGCCGCCATCCCAATAAAGCTCGCCATCGATCCGCACCGCTGGAAAGGCGGGCGGCAGAGCACCCGACGCCATGATATGGGCTGGACCAAGTTCCATTTCTGTTGAATCGAAATAGTGCATCATGCTTGTGCGTACATGGGCGGCGCCCAATGTCAGCCTGGGATGGCCCGCATTAATGAGAGAAAAATCGACGAGCTCTTCCAGTGTTTGGCGCAAGGGCATGGTCGAGTAATAGCCAGCGTGGTCCGCCCCAAGCGGCACCTGAACACCGAGGAAGGCCCGCAGATTCGTTTCAAAGAAACCGGGAATACCGCTCGTCAGCGTAGTCAATGTAGACAGCGCATCGGCAACCCCAGTCCAGATCGGCAAGCCACCCCAGAAGGTGCTACGCTCGATGCGACGCCAAAATTCCTGAAGCTTGGAAAGCCGATCCTCGGGTTTATTGCCGGCGATGATGCCCGCATTGATAGCGCCAATGGAGGTCCCGATGATCCAATCTGGCTCAACACCGGCTTCGTGAAGGGCTTGATAGACACCGCCCTGATAAGCGCCGAGGGCACCTCCGCCCTGCAGCACAAGGACGACCCGGCCGTGATTGTCGTCGCGTATCTTATTCACCGCTTCAAGCGGCGTTAGGGCGTTGTTCTTCTGCATGGCTACTCCTCCCAAATCTTTGGGCGGCGCCGACTGTGGTCCACGCGATCTTTCTTTAAGCGGCTATGCGTGGGAAACACTGGCTTTTGTCACGGTAATCGTCATGACAAACTACTTACTTTACGGCGTCACATAAACTACGCCTATTGACATAATGCCTGGCTAAAGCTGTGACCGGAAATGCCCGTTGGCTAAGGAGTCCATAGGGGAGTGCTATCGGAAGCTGCCTCTCGAGTTTGCAGGACAGGGGCTAGCGATGACCGATACGCGGCTCTAAGGCACAGAATTTGAGTGCCGCCAGCAGTTCCCCAACTGCCATCCGGTTGCGATAGTCCGGATCGACGAAGCGGGCCGCGACGCGTCGGTCCTTGTCCACCACAAAGGTAGCGGGAATGGGAAGTAGCCAGGCTTCGTTGCCCTGGTACGCGGGCAAATGCAGGTCAGCGGCTGCCAAGATCTCTTCCATCTCTTGCCCCACCCAAATTGCCAGGTTCAGTGACAGTGCGTATCCATTGTCAATATCCGTTAAGACCGGGAATTTTGCGTCAGATCCCCGTTTGAGTTCGGCGGCAAACCATTGCCGCTCAGGGGTGATGGCCGTCAGCTGACCGCCTTCGCCGATGATTTTTTCCTGCACTTCGGCGAGTGCCCTCGTATTGATCCGACAATAAGGACACCAGTGCCCACGATGGAAAACAATGGCCACCGGTCCCTTCTCAAGCAACAGTTCGAGGCTGAGGAGTTCCCCATTCTCGTCGGGGAGAACAAAGCCCGGCATTCGGTCACCGATTTTCGGGGCGGCTCGGCCAGCTTCGTGGAGCTTGAGGCGGCCCGCCATGCTGTCCACCGCCTCTTGGTATCCCGGCAGCAAGTATCGGGTCGCAAGGCTGAAAGCTTCGAGTCGTTCGGCAAGTGAAGCATCCATATCGCGGCAGTGAAGAAAGGCCTCTTCGAGAGTCTGGAATTTCGCCAGAGACGCCATGCTTCAGTCCTATGACGACGTTTGCCGTTGGAACCTCAAGCCCAATCGCATTGGTTCAAATCGCGCTTTGCGCTTGCGGACCTCCATGTGGGCTCTCTCGTTGCCTCAGGTCCAATAGCGAGGCGCTATGGTGTTGATCATCGATCGGCATTTCACCCAGCGCTCACGCGCGCCTGACGCATTAATAAAGGGCCGGCTAGAAGCTGGTTCCCGAGGAGACCCTTGTGCGCAAAAAGGAAATTAGGCCGTGCACTCCTTCATACCGTGCGTGGCTTCTTCAAATGCCTGCGTACCACTCATAGCCGCGGTCTTCCCAGAAGCCGCCGCGGCCGCCGCGAATTCCGGCGAGCCCATCCATCGCCTCGATGCGCATCACATATTTCGCCATCTTGTAGCCGAGCTGGCGCTCGACGCGGAGCCTGAGCGGCGCACCGTGCGGAATTGGCAACGGCGCGCCGTTCATGTCGTAGGCGAGGATGGTCTGCGGATGGAAGGCATCCTCGAGACCGACCGATTCGTAATATTTGCCGTCATCGTCGCCGGTCTCGCCAAGATCGTCGGCGCAGTAGAACACGATGTAGCGCGCTTGCGGCTTGAGTTCGGCCTTGTCGAGCAGCGCTTTCAGCTGCACGCCGGTCCATTTGCCGATGCAGCTCCACCCTTCGACGCAATCATGCCGCGTGATCTGGGTGCGCGCCGGCATGGCGCGGAGCTCGGCCAAGGAAAGCTCGAGCGGCTGTCCCACGAGACCGCCGACCTTGAGCTTCCAGTCGGCAAATCCGTTCGCGGCAAGTGCCCGGTAGCCGTCATCGTCGACCTCGGTCGAGCCGTTCGCCTTGAAGTCCTTCGAGATCTCGGCCTCGCTATATTCGCGGGCAAGCGCCTTGGGCGAGACGAGCGCCCGCTGGCTCGCATAGGTGAGCGCCTCCGCCTTGTCGAGAATGCGCTTGACCCAAGGCTGCTCGGAAAGCTCGCTGTCGCAGCCGCCGGCGAGCGCAGCGCCGGCGATGGCAAGTCCGCGCGTGAGGAAGCCGCGCCGGTCGAGCTTTGGCTTCGCGCTCATGCCTGGCCCTCCGGCACTTTGATCACGTAGCGGCCGGTGATCATGGAGCGGAGGTTGTTCCACACGCCGGTGATCAGCACCATGACGATGATGCACCACCACGAACAGCACGATGCCGCTCGCGGCGATGAAATGGATGGTGCGCGCCGATTGCCGTCCGCCGAAAATCTCAAGCAGGAAGGGATAGCCTGCGTCCATGCCCGGCGACATGGCGAGCCCCGTCGCCAGCATCAGCGGCAGAAGCACGAGCGCCACGATGAGATAAGCGAGCTTCTGCAGCACGTTGTAGCGCTTGGCCTCCTCGCCTTGCGGGAATTTGAGCCTGATGTGCTCCCAGATCGAGGCGCCGATATGCTTGAGCTCGCTGCCGCTCGGCGCGAGATCCTTCCTGAGATGGCCGCTAGCTAGGCTGTAGATGAGATAAGCGAGCCCGTTGATGACGAAGAGCCAGGCAAAGAAGAAATGCCAGCGTCGTCCCGTGGACGAGATCGCGATGGCCGGGCAGTGTCACCGACCAGGGAAAGCCTCTGACCTCGTAGTCGCCGTCCGGCGCATAGGCGAGGCCGAACACATTGGTGGTGTCGATATTCCATCCGGCGATGGTGGTGACGCCCACGAGGTCCTCGCCATGCCTCATCGGCCGCATCGCCATCACCGGATCGTCGAAATTCGACTTCGCTCCGAAATAGAGGGCGGGGTGGGCGTTGAAGATTTGCAAACCGCTCATCAAGAGCACCAGCAAGGCGACGACATTGACCCAATGGGTCACGCGCACGGTGCTCGAATGGCGATAGATGACCTCTTGTCGGCTCACTGCATGCGCTCAAGACTTTGGTAAGCGCGGCGAAGGCAACGGCAACTCCGATCAGCGGGTCTAATTGGGCTCCTTTTGGAGCTCCGGGTCCAATAGCGAAACGCTATGGTTTCGATCATCGACTTGCATTTCACGAAAGGATGCCCGACCGGGTTTTACTAGGTAACATCATGCAGGGAGCGGGTTTCGAATTGGACCGATCGCTCCAGCCCAGATCTGCCAAGTTGAATGCGAGAGAGCTACCGCCCTGATCGGAGCCAATAATTCCTGCTTCCGGGTCTATGGTGCCGAAATGAGAGCTACTTGCATTGGTCTTCTCCTCGCTGGTGGTTTGGTAATGGCTCCAGTAAGCGGCCACACAGCGGACGAGATATCTTTCGCCGCCAGCGACCGCGTCCAGGTGTTTGCGGATTATTATTCAGCAGGTTCGAAGGCAAAGCCTTTGATCCTGCTTTTTCACCAAGCCGGTTCAAATCGCGGGGAATACGCAACTATCGGGCCGACGCTTGCTACGCTCGGATTCAATGCGCTGGCGATCGATCAACGATCTGGCGGTAACGCTTGGGGGCGGACCAATGAGACTGTCAAACATCTCGGTAAGAGCACCGACTATGGTGAAGCGCTTCTTGATCTAGAAGCAGCATTGCAATGGGCCAAGTCCTCGGGACAGTCTGGATCGATCCTCGTTTGGGGTAGTAGCTATTCTGCTGCTCTGGTATTTTTGCTCGCCGCCAAGCATCAGGACGAGATCAAGGCTATTCTCGCCTTCTCTCCGGGAGAATATCTGCGCGGCTCAACGACCGTCCGGAACGCAGCGGCGCAGGTTTCGATTCCGATATTCGTGACCTCAGCTAAGGATCCAAAAGAGATTGCAGTGGCCAAATCCATCCTCGATGCCTCGCACTCCACCGAAAAAACTCAATTTGTCCCGCAGATTGCCGGCATCCATGGATCCTCGACGCTCCGAGAAGACCAGAACCCAGACGGAGCCGAAGAAAATTGGGCGGCGGTCAAACAATTTCTCGCGAAATTCTCCCATTAGAAATCCGCGGAGCCCAGCCAACCGCCGGTGCCTCGCGATCTGCCACACGTCGATAACCCACGCGTCCCTTGAAGCGGCAGCGCGAGAGCGCCCCCGCTTCAGCTTGAACAAGGCGCCGAGCAATGACATAGCCCCCTTCTGAACGCTTTGCGATGAGCTAGGCTCAAGTGGCTAAGTTGAGTAGCTTCTGGATCGTTCGTTCAATCTCATCGTACTGGCCTTCGCCGGCATGCTCAAAAACGATTCTGCCGTTCTGGTCGACGATGTACTGCGCCGGCCAGTATTCATTCCCATAGGCTTTCCATGTTGCAAATTCGTTGTCTTGGGCAACCGGATATCGGATGCCGTGGTGGCTGATTGCTGCCTGGACCGTCGCGGTGGATCTCTCGAACGGAAATTCTGGCGTATGAACGCCGACGACGACTAACCCCTTGCCTTTGTATTTGGCATACAAGCGCGTGACATAAGGCAGGGTGCGTGCGCAGTTAATGCACCCAGAGGTCCAGAAATCGACGAGGACGACCTTGCCGCGCAAGTCTGTAAGGTTGAGCGGGCCGGAATTGAGCCAGTTGCTGATACCCACGAAGTTCGGCGCGGCCCTTTGAGCATCGGCCAAGATCGTTTGAGTCTGGGCCTTTTTTTCGTCGTCCGCATAACTCGCCAGCGCCAAGCCCAGTAGACAGGCGGTCGCCAATGCAGCCACGCCGACTTTCGATCGAATATTCATGGGACTTCTCATGTTACAGGCCGACTTGGCCGTTTGGATAAAACTCGGAAAACCACGCGGTGATGAGCGTGGCGTATTGCAAGTACATTGCTGCCGCGAAGACGATGATCACTGCGCCAAACCCCTGCTGCAGACGATGCGAGACGCGGGCGATGCTCCTGACACGGGTGGTGACGAACTGACCACCATAGGCAATTGCCATCATGGGTACGGCGGCACCGACGGCGTAGACGACGAGCAGCAACGCTTCCCCTTCGATGTGGGGAGCAGTTGCGATCACTGTCAGGATCGAAGCGAGCACGGGTCCGGCGCAGGGAGTCCAGACCAGGCCTAAGGTTGTACCAAGGACAACTGTCGAATTGCCGATTGATGACCTCATTGATGTCTTGCCTGCCGAGACTGCAACAGAAAGGCTATCAAGCCGTGATGTCGAGGCCAGCCGTGCCATCCGTCAGGCCGAGGTTGGCGCTGCCCGTACTTTAAGCGCGACGTGCTCGTTTTCACCTTTCTCTCCAAGGCGGCTCAATGATTGGCCACCGAGAGAGCGGTTCGTCGAAGAATGTCCGCTTTTCGGGAGCAAACCGGGCAACCACCACGCTCGCTCCAAATGTCGGCGTCCGACCCAACGCGGACATGCATGATGCTTAGGCCGCCCTGCCGCGAATCAAGGATTTCGACAGCGGCGCGACACTGGGTTAGAGCAGAGAAGGAACACGTATTATGGCGCACACGATTCACGATATCGGTGTTGCGAGCCAGATCGGCAGCTATAGCGATGCCATCGAGGCTAAGCCGAATTTGCGCTGGCTGATGACTTCGGGAACGCCCGGCCTTACGGTAAATGGAGATGGTTTGCCCAAAGACATTACCGGCCAGGCCGAACTCGCGTGGCAACATATTATCGGCATCCTGGGAAAGGCTGGTATGACTGTTACTGATATCGTAAAGGTCACGCAATATCTGACGCGAGCGGACGATATTGAAGCTTACGCGAACGTTCGCACGCGTTATCTCGGTCAGGCGCGCCCGGCGGCGATGTTGCTGGTCATCCCACAACTCGTCTGGCCCGAGATCCTCGTCGAGGTCGAAATCATAGCTGCCAAAGCGTGATTGGCAGGTAAGTCGTCAATCGCGCTAGCGCGCTTTCAGCCGATGACGTCATCGATACCCTTGATTGTCTGATTGCATTGTCCGCTTCTGATGCTGTGGACGGCTCCTCCACCGGCGCATCAGCGCCAGGGATGTGGGTGCTGCTGAGGCGCCCACGATTCGGAGGAGCCAAGTCATGCAAGCGATTACGACCGACCGCCTGGCCCACCGCCAGCACCGTGCCGGCTGCCTCCACGCCCAGCGCCATCGGCGGCTTCGCACCCACGTCCCAGCCGCCGGTGCGGACGAACTCATCCCAGTTGCCGACGCCGGCTGCCATCACCTCGAGCAGTACCTCGTCCCCGGCCAGCGGCCGCGGCTCGCCCGCCTCGATCATCTCAACCCGGGCACCCACCCGGCGAATCCCAGCTACCTGCATCTCCCGCCTCCAAGGCTCGCCCGCGGGCGGGACCAGCCGGACCGCCGCGTGACATCCCGGCTTCACCGCCGCTAGCGGTCCACGTCCTCAACGCAGACCCCTGCACGGTTATTTATGACTCTTTGGTCGGGTCTGGGTAAGCGCGGGCCAATTTGTCGCGCGCCCCTTCGGTAGTGAACATCCAGATGCCAGCCAACCCCCAGGATCGGACAAGCCACCCGAAAAAGACCTCATTGTACATAAGGTCGGAGACCAAATTTGTGGCGAGGCTATGCCATTCCGTTTGTGCGCCGACATGCAAACTCAGGCATCACGGACGGACGCGGATGATCGTCTTCCCCGCGCGTCGCTCGGTCGAGTTGAAGGCGGCGACGGCGTCGTCGAGGGTCGAGACGTTGCCGATGTTCGTCCGCAGTCGTCCGTCCCGCACCCGCTGGACGATCTCACCCAGTTGGGCACGATCGGACTCGACAACGAAGTCGACCGCCAGGCCGTCGGCGGGCCGCGCCTCGGGCGGCCCGACGATGGATACCAGTGTTCCTCCGGCTCGAATCAGGCCTGCGGACCGCTTCCCGATGTCGCCGCCGATGACATCGAACACCAGATCGACTTCGCCGACGTCTTCCAGGGCGTCGTTGTCGAGGTCGACGAACTCGTTCGCGCCGAAGTCGAGCGCCTTCGGACGGTCGGCAGCGCGTCCGGTGCCGATGACGTAGGCGCCGGCCTCTCGTGCGAGTTGCGTCACCATCGACCCGACTGCGCCGGCCGCGCCGTGCGCGAGGACGCTCTGCCCCGCCCGAAGGCGGCCGTGCACGAACAGTCCCTGCCACGCCGTCAGGCCCGAGATCGGCAGGCTCGCGCCCACCGTGAAGTCGACGTCGCCCGGCAGCGGCGCGAGGTTGCGTGCCTCGACGGCCACATACTCCGCCAGGGTGCCGTCGCGAGTCCAATCCGTGAGGCCGAACACCCGCTGTCCCACCGACAGCCCCGTCGTGCCATAGCCGAGGGCGGTGACCACTCCGGCCAGCTCGTGCCCGGGGATCGACGGTGTTCGGTCACGGCCGAGGCGATCGGCCCAGGTCGAGGGCCACCCCAGCTCAGTGTGGACGAATCCCGACGCATGAACCTGAACGACGACATCGTTTATCGCTGCCTGCGGCTCGGGCCGCTCCACCAGCTTCATCCCGGCCGTTCCCGCAGCCTGGTCCGTCACAACGATCGCCTTCATGATAATTTTCTCCTCGGTCATTTGTCTGTTTGGTGGAAATGTTGCAGAGATGGGTGCGTGTCGCTCACGGACGAACGCGGATAATCGTCTTGCCGTTGATCCGCTCGGTCGGATTGAAGGCGGCGACGGCGTCGTCGAGGGTCGAGACGTTGCCGATGTTCGTCCGCAGTCGTCCGTCACGCACCCGCTGGATGATCTCACTCAGTTGGGCGCGATCGGACAGGACGACAAAGTCGACCGTCAAGCCGTCGGCTGGCCGAGCCTCGGTCGGCCCGGCGATGGTCACCAGCGTTCCTCCGGCTCGAATCAGGCCTGCGGACCGCTTCCCGATGTCGCCGCCGATGACATCGAAAACCAGATCGACTCCGCCGACGTCTTCGAGGACGTCGTTCTCGAGGTCGACGAACTTCTCCCCGCCGAAGTCGAGCGCCTTCTGACGGTCGGCAGCGCGTCCGGTGCCGATGACGTAGGCGCCGAACTCACGTGCGAGCTGCGTCACCATCGAACCGACTGCGCCGGCCGCGCCGTGCACGAGGACGCTCTGCCCCGCCTGAAGGCGGCCGTGCTCGAACAGTCCCTGCCACGCGGTCAGGCCCGGCATCGCCACGCTCGCGCCCACCGTGAAGTCGACGTCGCCCGGCAGCGGCGCGAGGTTGCGTGCCTCGATGGCCACATACTCCGCCAGGGTGCCGCCGCGATACGAGTCCGTGAGGCCGAACACCCGCTGTCCGACCGACAGCCCCCTCGTGCCATAGCCGAGGGCGGTGACCACTCCGGCCAGCTCTTGCCCGGGAATCACCGGCGTCCGGTCACGGCCGAGGCGATCGGTCCAGGTCGAGGGCCACGTCAGCTCACCCGAGGTGAACCCCGACGCATGAACCTGAACGACGACGTCGTTTATCGCTGCCTGCGGCTCGGGCCGCTCCACCAGCGTCATCCCGGCCGTTCCCGCAGCCTGGTCCGTCACCACTATTGCCTTCACCTACGGTCTCCTTGTGTCGAGTATTTGCCTGCACGGCAGCTGCGTGGCCTGCCGTAGCGATGACCTGGGCGCCGCGCAGCGAGCCGAGGGCGACCAGCAGGCCGCCAGTGACTCCGCCGGCTCCGTGGGCCAGGAGCTGCTCACCGGCGTGGATGTAGAGCGCGTCGAAAAGAACTCATATTGGTTGAGTGCGAACTTGCCCAACGCGGTGCTCCAGCCCCGCTTACCTATCGATCACCGGCTGTGGTTTATTAATCTGCGCGTCACGAGACGCTCGCTCATTAATGGTCTGGCTCACTTAACGGGCGTGGTCAGCTCCTTGTCGTCGCTATCGACGACGAAGATCGCAAGCAGCTTTGCTGGTTCGGTCTTGCTCGCATTGCGGCTGACTGGATGGCTGGAACCCGGCGTCTCGAAGAAACTCTCGCCGGCACGGTAGACCCGCTTCGGTCCGTCGTTCACTTGCGACTCGATTTCTCCGGACACGACATAGGCGAAGATGAAAGCCGATTTCGCGTGCGTATGCGAAGGCGACGCCCCGCCCGGAGCATAGTCAACGACGAAGGCGACGAGTGATTTGCCGGGAATATTGGGTATCGCCTGCTCGAAGTGCTTCGTGACTGTTTCGCCTTCTTGAGCAGCAGCAGAAGACATTGCGGTTGCGATGGCGATAGCAGCACAAGCGACGCCGATGAACGATCTGAACTTCATCATACTCGTTCTCCTTTGCCTGCCGGTCGCACACTCGGTGTGGAGACCCCCGAGAGCAGTACCGACATGTCACATTTCTAATGCCTCGCCCTCGGGAGCACCCCGGCCGAGCTTGTCGGGAAGGGGCTCGCCCTTCGGCGTGAATTCGAGCGAGACGGAATTGATGCAGTAGCGCTCGCCGGTTGGCGGCGGGCCGTCGGGAAACACATGACCCTGGTGGGCGCCGCAACGCGCGCAAACTATCTCCGTGCGGGTCATACCATAGCTGGTGTCGCGAATGGATCGGAGGTGGTCTCCTGAAAAGGGACTAGTGAAGCTCGGCCACCCGGTGCCGCTTTCGAACTTCGTGCTGGCTTTGAACAGCGGCAGTCCGCAGAGACGGCAGGCGTACACTCCCTTCCGCTTCTCCTCGAGGAAGACGCCGCAGAACGCCGCTTCGGTGCCATGCTCGAGCAGCACGTGCCGTTCATCCTCGCTGAGATCGGCAACCAAAACTCGCAACTCCTCTTTGCTAGGCGGTGTTAGGTCGAACTGGAGTGCGGTGACGTCATGCATTCCAATGCTCCTCGTGGTTAGCCTTGACTCACGTCTAAAGGCATCGGCGAATGCCTGCGGCGCTTTCCGGGGCAAGTTGTGCCCGATGCCGCCGGTCCTTGTTGTGCTCAGCGAGACACCGCTCAGGTTTTTGCTGAGACTTTTTTCGCTTCATCCTCCAATGGTTCCGGATAGGTTGGCACTATCCCTTCAGTGGTGGATACCCATTGACGTAAATCCAGTCGGTCGCCTGCGCCGGCACATGACAGGCTAGGCAATTCACTTTGAAGTCGGTCGAGGTCGTCTTGGTCGGATTGCCAGCGTCGAACCATGACCAACCCCAGCCGTCGCCCCACAGTTTATTGCCAGGATGGGTATCCTTGCTGTCCCGCACCATTACGAACCAGCCCTTGAGAGCCTGGGCATGGCTCACCGTGCCCGTCTTCATCGGTATGGTATCGGTCGCAAACACCTCCTTCACCAACACCGAGCCGTCAGGAAAATGCCCATCTTTGCGATAAGCGGCGATCGTGCCGGGCGACGCGTAGACGACATGGATTTCGTGCGAACCCTTGCCTTGGTCCGCTGCGATTGCCCAGGCCCCTAGGAATTGATAGGCGGCTCGATAATCCTCTGGCACTCGTAAACTGCCCTGCGCATCGACGACGGGGCTTTGGCCACCCGTTGCGGCGGTTGCGTAATTCTGCACTTCAGCGGCGACCAGGGCTGTGGCCATAATCCCCGCAAGTCCGATTAAAACGGTGGTGGTTTTCATGCCCGAGACTCCCTTTCAGTGGTAGCGCTGCGGGCGCGTTCAGGCGGGAGTTGGATTGCCATGCACGGTAGCAGAACCTAGGCCAGTGCCGGGGTTGGCCTTTCTTAACTCGGCATGCTCACTGCCACGACCACGAACACGGCGGCTGCGTTGATCCAGTAGAACCAGGCATCGAGTCCGGTGAAGCCGAACAGGAACGGAGCCACGATGAATGCCGTGGCAACTGCGGTGTCAATTGCCAGGTGGATCCTGAAAGGAATGATCCTCACCAGCCCTAATTTGTAGTCGGTGAGCAGGCTGACCAGGATGACTGCCAGGCCTGTGGCGACGGCAAGCCACTTTGCCAATGGCGCCGAGGTGCCGAGACGAAGCACAAACGGCATAATCAAGAGCTCGACCGCAGCGAGGTAATCAACCAAACCGTGCCACGTTGGTGTAAGGAAGCGAATGTTCATGGGACATCCTCCTCATAGAGAGGCGCACCTCCATGGATCGTTCAGAACGATCTTGATCTGGACAACGCATCCAAGGTGCTTGCCAGAGCCATGCTGTGAGAAGCTACGCCGGTGTTCGGCGTAATCAATGAAGCCTAGCGGGACGATCCTAGAAATGCCTGTAGCCGCCGTTCGACTTCTGCACCGGCGTGATTCTCTGACAGCACTCCAAAACCAAGCACGGAGCTTTGGTTCCACTAATGCAATTACCGCGACAGTGTGCCGCACAGGCCGTGAGTTCGAAATTCAACTGGGTTTCGCGGATCATTCTCCACACTCTCTCCGCTATCCCGAACCTCATCGAGAATTAGTTCCCAGTACCCCACGTCCACCCATTGATCGTGCTTATATCCGACTTCCGCGAGCTGTCCGACCTTCGCGAACCCAAATTTCTCGCACAGCCCCACACTGGGGGCGTTCGGCAAAGCGATCCCGGCAAGCACGCTGTGAAACTTCATCACACGAAGCGCTTCGAGGAGCGCTGCCGTGAGCTGTGAGCCTACGTGCCTCCCGGTAACCTGCACATCGAGGTAGATCGCAGCTTCCACGGTGCGCCGATATGCCGACCGTTCCTTCCATCTGGTGGCGTATGCGTACCCGACGACCCTGCGGTCCTCCTCATACGTCAGCCACGGATACTCTATCGTAATGCTCTTTATCCGCGCGAGAATTTCCTCGGGTGTGACCGGCTGCTCCTCGAACGTGACCAGCGTGTTCAGGATGTAGTGGTTATAGATCTCGGCGATTCGTGCGGCGTCGGCATCCTTCACGATCCTGATCATAGCTTGAACCTACTTTCCGTGGAGTCGACAGAAACGACTCAATTCGGATTCGGGAATCCTCGCGATGTTCATAGGCCGACGCAATTGGTTGTCTGCGCGGTCCAGGGCAGGCGATCCGCAGTGGAGATCGGTATAGGCATCGGTTGCTTCACCTAAGGTTCAAGCTTGCCGCGCCCCCTAGCGTAAAGAAGACATCCATCGGAGGAAGTCAGCTCTTCCATTGAGCCGCGCTTAAATGCGTCGCTTTCGGAGAAGGAATCTAGAGGCGCCAGCGTTCCTTATTCGTCCCGCTGTGTCAGCTGTTGGCACAAAGCAGACATGCTCAATGCGCTGACGAATGTCCGCTTTCGGGGGCAAAGCGGACATGACGCGGACGTGCACGTGATGTCCGCTAATGACCCAAAGCGGACATCGTCTTTTCCTCCGCCAATGATTGGAAACGGGGGTTAGCGCCCGTCGCACGCATGACCGACAATGCCTGATGGGAGCCGGAAAGGCGCCGGACCGCACCACTACCTTTAAAGGTGGAGACTAGATGTCGTCGCTGCGCAGTCCTGAGCGCAGCGTCTCGGTCATGAAGTAGGAGCAGCTGAGCGAGACCATGGCGATGACGATTACGAACGCGGCGACCGAGTACAGGCTGCCCGTGAGGGCGACGAGCGCGGTGCAGATCAACGGCGCCATACCCCCGAAGATCGCGGCGAACTGAAAAGCCAGTGAGCTGCCGCTGTAGCGCATTCTGGTGGGGAACTGCTCGGCGAAGTAGGCCGACTGCGGCCCGTACACTGCGCTGAGGCAGGCCAGGACAACAAGGCCGCCGAGCAGAAACAGCCAGATGTTGGAGGTCGACACCAGCATGAAGTAGGGGATTGCAAAGAGTCCGAGCACGGCCATGCCGGTCAGGAACAGCTTGCGGCGGCCGATATAGTCCGAGAGCAGACCGAAGCCCAGGATCATCGGGATGTCGGACAGGCTCAAAGCCGTGTTGGCGTTGAGAATCGTGGTGCGATCGTAACCGAGCTTGGTCGTGGCGTAGGAGATCAGCCAGACCGACACGATGTAGAACGTGGCGTGGGTGGCTACGAACGATCCGGCGGCCAGCGCGATCTCTTTCGGATATGTCTTGAGAGCGTCGAGCACCGGCATCTTCGCGGTCGACTTCGCGTCGAGTGTCTCCTGAAAGACCGGGCTCTCGGCCACGGTGAGCCGGATCCACATGCCGACGGCGATGAGCAGCGCGCTGGCCAGGAACGGGACCCGCCATCCCCACTCGCGGAACTGCTCGTCGGTCAGCGTTGCCGACAGCAGGGCGTAGGTACCCGTTCCGAGAACGAGGCCGGCAGGTGCCCCGACCTGCGGCCAGGCACCGTAGAAGCCGCGCCGGTGCTCGGGAGCGTGCTCGACCGCCATCAACGCCGCACCACCCCACTCGCCGCCGACGCCGAAACCCTGAGCGAAGCGCAGCACGACGAGCAGAGTCGGTGCCCAGATGCCGATCGAGGCGTAGCCAGGCAGCAGGCCCATCAACACCGTCACCGCGCCCATGAGCAGCAGCGAGTAGACCAGCATCGGCTTGCGGCCGATCGTGTCGCCGTAATGGGCGAAGACGGCGCCGCCGACGGGCCTCGCGATGAACCCGACGGAGAACGAAGCGAACGCGGCCAGCGTCCCGGTCACTGGATCAAAGGATGGGAAGAAGACCTCGTTGAAGATCAGGGCCGCGGCGGTGCCGAAGATGAAGAAGTCGTACCACTCGATCGTCGTTCCGATGAGGCTGGCGAAGGCCACCTTGCGCGAGCGCAACAACGGCGCATCGCTGGACCGGGGCGAGGTGTCGAGGTGATCGATTGCAAGTGACATTGTCACGCTGCGCTCCTCAAGGCTCAAACCATCCTAACCACGAGGAGATTCTGCTTCGTCACCCGGACTCGCGCAGTGGCATTTGCCACACCACACTTGTGCCAAACACCACATCGCAAATCTGAGCGACGAGTTAGGAGTCTCGCACCGGCGGATCGGCGGAATGTCCAATGATCTTCAGCTAGGAACCAGGGTGCCGCGATGAATCTGGGCGATTTGCTGCAGGCTGCTGCGATCAGGACTCCTCAGAAGACAGCACTCGTTTTCGCGAACGAAAGCCTGTCTTACGAGACCCTGGATCAATCGGCAACGCTCCTCGCCCGGTGGTTTCTTCAAGAAGGACTCGTTCCCGGAGACCGCGTTGCGATTCACTGGTCGAATGCCTTCCAGACCGTCCAACTTTTCTTTGCCTGCTTCCGCGCGGGATTGATCGCGGTCCCGATCAACACGAGGCTGAAGGCGTCCGAAATCGGCTACATCCTGGAACATTCCAGGGCGCGGATGTGCTTCAGTCAGCCCGAGTTTGAGTCCGTCGCCCGGGAAGCGACTGCAGCATGCCGGAACCTGCGCCTCCAGACGCAACTACCGACAATTCCCGCATCGGAGGCGCCCCGATTGCCGGAAGTGGACGCGGATCAGCCGGCTCTGATTATTTACACGTCAGGAACAACCGCACACCCAAAGGGCGTAACGCACACCCACCGCACTCTGATCTGCACGGCAGAAGGGATGGCCGGCATCGGCGTGGACGGAAGCCAGATCATCCTCGTGATGACGACGATGATGCATGCCTCAGGACTCTACTGCGACCTGCTGCCGGCGATCCTCGGTGGGACGACCGCCGTGCTTGCGCCTGCTTTTGAGCCGGGCGTGGTTCTCGATCTGATCGAGCGGTTCCGCTGCACCTTTACCGTTGGCCTTCCGACGCTTATCCATTATTTGCTCGAAGAGCAGTCGCAAAGGCCGCGGGACGTCAGTTCCCTGCGACTGGTCTACGCGGGGGGTGATGCGGTTCCGGCCAGCCTCCAGGCGCGATTTCAAGCGCTGTTTGGAATTCCTCTTCTGGAGTTGTTCGGAATGACGGAATGCATTGCGATCTGCCGCAGTGACGCCGTCGAAGGCATTCGCACCGGCTCGATCGGGCGTCCGCCCAAGGGCATCGAAGTGCGGGCAGCAGATTTATCAGGTCAAACCGTGCCGGAAAATGAGACGGGGGAAATGGCCGTGCGCAGCGCCAGGAACTTCGTGGGCTATTGGGAGAATGATGAAGAGACGGCTGCAACTCTGCGCGACGGTTGGTTGTACACCGGAGACCTCGTTCGCTGCGATGCCGACGGGTACTTCTGGTTCATGGGCAGAAAGAAGGAGATCATCATCCGGTGTGGCTCGAACATCTCTCCCCAGGAAGTGGAGGACGCGCTCTACCAGCATCCTGCAGTTCTGCAAGCCGGAGTTATCGGCAAACCTCATCCGGTCTATGGTGAACAAGTGGTCGCGTTTGTGACTTTGCGCGAGGGGCAGACGGCAGGAGAAGAGCAACTCATCGAGTTTGCCAGGAAAAGACTGGCCGACTACAAGACTCCTGAAAGGGTTGTGTTCCTGGCGGACTTACCCAAGGGGCCAACCGGTAAAGTACAGCGCCGCGCGCTCAAGCAAATAGCAATTTGAACGTGCAGCTTTCGCTCGAACCCAACGCCAATCCGGCGGGCAAGGCGTTTCAGCAGGCGATGTTCGCCCAAAGCATTCCCCTGGCGGCTTTTGAAGTGGACGACATCAAGAGTGAATACGATCGGCTGCGAGCACTCGGCGTTGTGTTCACTAGGGTGCCGTCGAGCAGGTTGCCATCTTTGTCTTTGAGGGTGAAAGGATATTTTGAACCAGCGCCGATGTTGTCCGTTGTTGGCACTTAGCGGACATTGATCTCGACGCCGAGCATGTCCGCTCTAGGGGGGGTGAAGCGGACATCCCTCGTTCGCGCCCTGGTGTCCGCTAATGACCCAAAGCGGACATTCATTCGCAGTGCGTGAGAAAGTACAGATTTGCCCGATGGGAGCTGCAAGGACCATCTCGCGGCACGCGCGAGTGGCCCAGGTCATAGGCTAGGCTTCGCATCCGCTCCGAGCACGCCGGACTTGTAGACGCCGTCCATTAGCTTGGCGACCTCCTCGTCGCTGAAGTTCCACAGGCGCCACCAATTAGCGAAGGTATCGGCCGATGCGCCCGGCACCTGGGCTTGCAGCTTGTGCCAGATGTCGAGCGCCTCCTGCTTCATGCCAAGCTGGCCGTAAATCGGGGTGTATTCAATGTGCGCGAAGAACGTGTCACTTTGCGGGTTCTGGCGGGTCACTTCCAGCGCGTGACGGTAGTCGCCGTTCAAATAGTCGGCGGTGTAAATGGTCGAATGGTACCAACCAGCGGCGGCGTCAGGGTTGAGCGCGTTCGCCTTGGTCACCAGGGCCACGCCGCGTTGCCGGTCACCCATGCTGGAGAACATGCAGCCGAGCGTCGCCTGGAGCTCGGCGTCATAAGGAGCAAGCGCCAAGGCCTGGTCTGCTTCGCGCTTGAACAGGTCGAGCTGCTTGGCGAAGAAATATCCCATTGCGGCGACCATCCGTGCTCGCGCATCGTCTGGGTCGAGCTGCACCGCCTTGGTCGCCTCTGCGATGATGTCTTGCGGCGCCGTTGGCGTCGCGTCGACACGGAAAATCCAGCCTATGAGACCCAACCAGGCCAACTCGCGGCGCGCTTGCGAGTTTGTCGGATCGAGCGCGATGGCTTGCTGCAACGCTTGTCTTGCAGCGCGGAACGTTTCGCTGGTCCAATCCCATTGTATGGCTGCGCGTGCGCGCAGGACGAGATCGTAGGCCTGGATTTGCTCGGGGCTCTTTCGCGCTGCCGCGTTGGCCTCGTTGCGCTCGATGGCACCGTAGGAGCCGGCGATCTCACCGACGATCCGACTAATGATCTCGTCCTGGACGAGGAAGATGTCGGCTATCTTGCGATCGAACCGATCAGCCCAAACATGGGCGCCGGTTTGGGTGTCTATGAGCTGCGCCGCGACGCGGAGGTCGTCTTCGGTGCGCTGGACACTGCCTTCGAGTACATAGCGCACCCCGAGCTCGCGACCGAGCTTGGAGACGTCCACGGCCTTACCTTTGTATTGGAAGGCGGTGTTGCGCGCGAGCACGCGCAAGTCCCGCGATGCCCGCGACAGTTGAGTGATGAGGTCCTCGGTCAAGCCGTCGCTGAAATACTCCTGCTTCGCGTCGCCGCTCAAGTTGACGAAGGGGAGGACCGCGATCGACGGGCCATTGAACGCGTCGAGCACCGGGTGTTCGGCCGCTTCTTCAGGCGCCGGCATCCAACGGTCGCGGTAGAGCCATGCGCCAACCGCACCCAACACCAGGAAGGGCCAAGGCCAGTACGGCGATCTGCCATCGCATGCTCCGCTTTGACGGAGGGCGCGCCACCGGTGGTCTTGGGCTCGGCACGCACGCGGTAGACGCGGACCGGCTTCGCAATATTCTTGACCTGCTGCTCACCCAGAAAATCGAACCCGTAGGAAAGCTTGCCTTCGACGGCGTCGTAGACGGTGGAGGAGATGCAGACGCCGCCGCCCTCGGCGAGCGCCTCCATGCGCGCGGCGATGTTGACGCCATCCCCATAGATCGTACCGTCGGCCTCCTCGATCACATCGCCAAGGTTGACCCCAATGCGGAACTGCATGCGCCGTTCTGGCTTCGAGTTCGATGTTGTGCCCTTCCAAGGATTTCTGGATCTCGATGGCGGCCTGAACCGCCTCGACCGCACTCGGGAACTCGGCCAATAGCGCATCGCCTGGTGCGTTGACCACACGGCCGCCGCGGCGCACCACCAGGCGGGCGATGATGTCGCGATAGGACTTGAGGGTCTCGACGGTGGCAGCCTCGTTGGCCGCCATCAGACTGGAATAGCCGACCACGTCCGCGCTCAAGATCGCGGCCAGCTTGCGTCGGCTGCTTGGGTCGGCCATCGCCCCTCCACGAGGGAACAGACCGGCAAAATTACGCCTCCCGGTGACCGCGAGCAAACGCATGGACGAGGGACACCGAGCAAGCGGATAACCGACCAAACAAGCCCGGCGGCCATGGTATCTTTGTGCTATTCCAGTACTGACCTCGCGACCAACAATATCTCGAGTTAGGCATCAGCAATCCCTATAAGATCACTGCGATAGCAAGTGAAATTGGGTGCAATTGAAACGAGCGCATTTGAGGAGGACACCATGGTGGATGACCCTCGCTTCGACATCCCTCCAGAGCTGCGCGAATTGGTTGAAAAGAACGTCGAACAAGCACAAGCAGCGTATGGTCAGTTTATCGACTTCTTGACGCAAGTTTCGTCAATGGCACCGCCCAGTAAGATGTTGCCTGGGCTTGAGGCGGTTCGCGAGCGAGCGATCGAGTTCGCGAAGGAGAATGGGGAGCGCTTCTTCGACTTAGCGAACGCGCTTGCCCGTGCCAAGGATATCCAGGAGGTGCTGACCCTTCAAAGCCAGTACGCGCAAACTCAGATGCAGTCATACGCTGTTCAGGCCAAAGAGCTTGGAGGGATGTTGGCAAGGGTATTACCCGCCTATGGCCGAACGATCGCCATCCCCTGAGTTGTCGTACAGCCCGCGCGATCAACTTCCAAGGTGGGATTTAGAACCGCAAATCCATAATGACGCTAAACCGGAGGCCGAGTGAGTCCGCTATTGGCACTTAGCGGACATCGATGCCGACGACTGAGCATGTCCGCTTCTTGAGGGGTAAAGCGGACATCCCCGATCTACGCTCTAGTCCGCTAATGACCCAAAGCGGACATCCGTATTGGAAGTCCACGGGCCAAGTCCAGAAGTCGAGGCGCATCATTCCGGCAACCCCGCCTTGACGAGGTTCTCCCGCAAATGGTCCCGATCAGATGCATTTTTGTAGGGAGCCAGAACAGTTGGCGCGAGCCGCTCAAGCGTGGCCAGCGGATCGAGCCTAATGACCCTTCCCATAGTTGCCCGGGCCTCGTCCGTATGCTCTAGGGCAGCGTGACTTGCGGCGAGGTACAGCTGAACAGCAATCGTGTCGTTTGAATGCAATTTCTCTAGTGTGGAGATGGCATCTTCATAGCGGCGAGCATCGAAGTAGATAGGCCCCAACTGCATGACCCAGTAATCAGGATAGTGTGGGTTGAGCCGCATGGCCTTGTGCACGACCTCAACGCCTTCCGTTGCACGCCCCGCATAGCTGAGACACTGGCCGAAGTCATTGAGTACGTCCGCATCATTAGGATTGAGCTCCAGAGCCCTCTGATATGCGGATATGGCGCGATCATGGTGTCCGCCAAACATATGATAACCTGCCATGGCCCAATAACCCCAGGCCTCATCATCATCATGCTGGATAGCGGCGGTCGCAAATTTCAAGGCCTCTGCCATCGAGAATGAGGTGTCTTCGCTCCATCCCAGCCAGACATCGACTAGGTGCGCCCACGCAATCTTCGCATACGGCTTTCCATAGGACGGATCGTGTTCGATAGCTTTTTCAAACCACTGTATGGCTGTGGCGGTGCAGCCTTTGGTGAAAAGATTGAAGGCGTCCACACCTTGCTGAAAATAATCATAGGCCTGGAAATTCTTCGGGCTCGTTCGTTCCGCCCGTCCTCGCCACGCCTTGCTCAGGCGCCCGCCATAGGTCGTCGCCAAACGGGCCACGATTATTTCGGTGAGGTCGTCAAGGACGGTGGCAATATCCTCGACATTCCGATCAAAGCGCTCAGCCCACAGGTGTGCGCCGGTGAGACCATCGATCAGCTGAGCCGTTATCGTGACCCGGGTGCTTGATTTTTGGACGCTGCCTTCGAGCACGAATCTCACGCGGAGCTCGCTCGCCACATCCTGTATTCTCAGCGCCTTCCCTTTGTAAGCAAACGTCGATTGACTGGCGATAACTGACAAATCGCGAAAGCGGGAAAGGCCCGTGATTATGTTTTCGGTTATGCCGTCACTCAGATAGTCGTGCGCGTGATCGCCACTCATGTTGACGAAGGGAAGGACGGCAATAGACGGCTTGTCGGCTAGCGACGGACCGGAGACAGAACGCTGCGAAATTGGCTTGGGCTCGTAGCGCACGCGGTAGACGCGGAGCGGCTTCGAAATGTTCTTGACCTGCTGCTCGCCCAGAAAATCGAACTCGTAGGAAAGCTTGCCTTCGACGGCGTCATAGACGATGGAGGAGATGCAGACGCCGCCGCCTTCGGCGAGGGCCTCCATGCGTGCGGCGATGTTGACGCCGTCTCCATAGATCGTGCCGTCCGCCTCCTCGATCACATCGCCGAGGTTGAGCCCAATGCGGAACTGCATGCGCCGTTCCGAGTCGAGTCCAATGTTGTGCCCTTCCAGGGATTTTTGGACCTCGACCGCGGTCTGGACAGCCTCGACCGCACTCGGGAACTCGGCCAGGAGTGCATCGCCGGGCGCGTTGACCACACGTCCGCCGTGGCGCACCACCAGGCCTCCGATGATGTCGCGATAAGACTTAAGGGTCTCAAGGGTTGCGGCCTCGTTGGCCGCCATCAGTTGGGAATAGCCGACCACATCCGCGCTCAAGATCGCGGCGAGCTTGCGTCGGCTGCTTCGGTCGGCCATCGCCCCCTCCACGAGGGAACACGCGGCAAACTTACGCTTCCCAGTGACCGCCAGCAACCGCACGGACAAGGGACACGAGCAAACGGCTAACCGACCAAACAAGCCCGGCGGCCACGGTATCCTTATGCTATTCTGGTACTCACCTCACGACCAACAATATCTCGATCGGCTGTTGGAAGATCTGGGGCGAGCGTCGAGAAGTTACGCTTAATTTGGTGCCATCTCGCCGATTTTTCGAGGGATTGGTGATATTAGCGCCAACCCTCACCTTGTGCAGCAGCGGCGAGGAGCGCGCGTTCCGTGTCACCACTGCTTTTGGCCGTATAATTGAGAAAACGCCGCTCTCCACACCAGAGGCTGTATTTGCTAGACAATACCAAATGGACGCGATCAGAAGGCGTCCTGAGAGAACCCGTGCCAGACAAGCCTCCTATCGAAATCTGGCCGAAGCTGCACGAGTTAACAGAAAAGAATGTCGCGCAGGCGCGGAGTGCGTACGGTCAGTTCCTGGACTTCATGACGAAGACGCTGGTCGCTCCGTCGATCATGGTGCCGTTCCCGGGCTTCAGAACAATTCAGAAGCGCTCAATCGAATATGCGCGTGAGAACGCGGAGCGTTTCTTCACCTTAGAAAGCGAGCTCGCCCGTGCGAAGGACATGCAGGAGGCGATGATGCTTCAGAGCGCATATGTGCAGGCTCAGATGAAGGCGTATGCATTGCAAGCTCGAGAACTTTGACGGCTAATGGCTGTCAGCATGCCGGCAATCAGTCGAACGATTGCGATGCCCTGAACGCGGGCAAAAGTCCGCGGCGGCGAAACTAGAGAGGCGGCATCCGAGAGTCTTGGGCAGACCCGAAGGGCACTCGTCAATATTATAGTCGAAGGCGGATCGCTAAGGTTCGCTCGATGACCTGAAGCTCGGTCGCTACAGATTAGCGACCTTAATTATTTTGCGATAATGTCTCTTCGCTTCCACACCGTCTCGCCGAACGGCAATGACGCGATTAAGGCACACGCAGCTGGATTATTCTCTCGCTGGGATCGCAATCCTGGCGACCCTCTCAAAGGAATCCCTTGAGGCGCTCAAGCGGCGCTGTGTATTGCGGCGCTACGAGCGTGGAGAGCCGATTGTCGATTATCTAGATGCTTCAGATGACGTGTTCTTTATCGCATCGGGTGAGGTCAAGGTCACGATTTACGCGCACACTGGTAAGGCGGTCAGCTTCAGTGTTATGGGCCCCGGGGAGGTTTTTGGAGAATATCCTGCTATAGACCGAGGTCCGCGATCCGCGAGCGTCGAGGCACGGACAGATTGTCTTGTAGCATCTTTGCCCGCGGACGCGTTCAGGGAACTCCTTCGGACCGAACCCCGCGTAGCCGAAGCGCTGTTGCTACAACTGGTGAAGAAGATACGAGCCCTGACAACACGCGTATATGAGTTCAGCACTCTAGCGGTCAAAAATCGTATCCAAGCAGAACTCTTGAGATTGGCAACATTGGGGCCGCGAGATGGGAAAGGCGCACGCGTAAGCCCTCCCCCTACCCACATGGAGATCGCAAGCCGCGTCGCAACCCATCGCGAGGCGGTCACCCGCGAACTTAATCGTCTTGCGCGGATGGGCTTGATCGAAAGGCCACGCGGCGCTTTGGTAGTCAAGGATATTGACCGCCTGGCCGAGTTGGTTCACTTCGCTACCGGCGAATAGACCAGTATACGGCGCATAACGCTGGGCACCTACTCGGCGCATGGCCCTGAGTTCATTATGGGCATGTCGCATGATCCGCCGATACAGCCGGTTCGCCGATCAGCGGCGTCTTGCCAAGCCGGCGATCCTCCGGCTAGAACGAACAGGTCAGGAACGATGACTGGAAAACCAGGCAAAACTGGAAACCCATTTCCAGGTAACGAGAATCCTGGGGGATCGTCTAACGGTAGGACAGCGGACTCTGACTCCGTCAGTCTAGGTTCGAATCCTAGTCCCCCAGCCACCCTGGCCTCACACTGCTGAATTCTTTAGCCGAATAAGACATCGCGTGCCTCCTTTTCCGCCTGACGTCGATTTGTGGCGCTTAGCGTAGAGCGCCCGGACACGCGCCTCCATTCTACAGAGGTTCAGAGCGAGATGGAGTGATTGGTTCAGACAGGCGCGGAACTGCGTCTGGTCGTCGCGCGGCTCGGACGCGCCGATCAGCTTCTCGTCCGAAAGTAGATCTGCACCCTGAGCCCCTCCAGCGCGCCGCCATGCGGCTCGTAATCGAGGCGGAGATTGAGGACGTCCCGGTTCGGCAGCGGCGCCTTGGTTTGCGGATTTACGGCATCGACGCCTTGAGGGCTGTAGGCCTCCCGCGCCTTGGCGGGGATCGGATAGTCGGGCATGTCTTCGCCCGCGCTTGTCTCGACACCGGTCCCCGAAGCCGTCTGGGCGAGCGCCCCGGTACTGCAAAACAAGGCCGCACCGGCCACCGCAACAGCGAGCGCGACGCGAACATTTTGCACGCGGCAGAAAAAGCCCATCGCCCCTGCCCCGCTCGCCGGAGGTCTCGCCTCGCATCATCGCCTCAAAGCGGCAACCTTTCTAGCCGGTTCCCGCAGGAATCCCGCCTCTTGAACTGCCTCCCGCTTCGCGGGCGGCTCTGCTAGGGTCGCCGCCGAAATCGGAACCTGAAGAAAGCCGGTCCATGCATACGAATACGCGCCGACGCGCGCTTGGCCTCATCCTTGCCGCGGGGCTGGGCCTTCGCCTGCCCATCGTCCCGCGCGCCCGCGCCGCCGAGAAAGATTGCTTCGATTCGAAGCCGTTCGGCCCGTGGAAAGGCTTGGCCACCGATACCCAAGCCGGCGCGCGTATCAATCAGGTGCAGTTCGACAACGACGAGGGTTGCGACCTCCACGCCGATGTCCAGGTGGCGACGAGCTACGACGCGAAGATCGTCCTCTATGGCGATCGCGACCAAATCAAGCTGCCGAAGAAATTTCTCATCGACCCTGCGAACCGGCTGATCGTCAAAGACGGCCGACGGCAAAGAAGCGGTCAACGAGGCGCTGTGCGGCAACTGTACCGATATCTTCGACAACAAGGTGAGCGTCGTGCTGCCGCTCGCCACCGCCCCTCTCTTCCGCGAGAGCGCGACGATCGAGATCGTCGTCAAGCTCGGCGACAAGGAGGAATGCCACCTCAAGCTCGACTGCGAGAGCTTGCGCAAGGCGCTCGACTGGGCCGCGCAGCGGCAAACCGAACTCGCGCAGATATCCGCCGATCAGAAATGCACCTCGCCCGAAGGCGGCTGCTTCATCACCACCGCTTGCTGCGAGACGCTCGGCCTCGACGACGATTGCTTCGAGCTTGCCGCCTTGCGCCGCTATCGCGACCAGGTGCTCGCCAAGCGTCCGGGCGGGGAGGCCGACATCGCGCGCTATTACGAGCTCGCTCCGCTGATCCTGGCTCGAATGCTCGAGCCCACGCGGCGCGCGCGGCTCCTCCTCCTCTATGCGCGCTTCATCCTGCCCGCATCGCTTGCCGCGCATCTCGGATTTGAATGCGCTCGCCTATCGGCTCTATCGCCAGATGGTCGAGGGGCTCGATGCGCGACTTCGCCCCCGAATTCCTCTCCTGAACAGCAAGACGGGCGCGGAGGATGTCTCCGCGCCCGCCGCTTCCCTCCGCGTCCCGGTTAAGCGCGCCTAGCTCACTTCCGGCTTAGTTGTCGAAGGTGAGAGGCTCGCCGATCGCCTCGAAGGCCCAGACGCCCGCATCGCCCGTCGCGTTGCAGAGATAAGTGTGGCCCGAGCCGTCCTTGACGAACACGATGAAGCCGGGAGAAATGTTGAGGCCGTCCTCGGCAATGTGGACAACCTCGCCGCCGGCCTTGAGATAGGCGACGCAGACCTTCGCGGCGACGTCCTGAGGCTGGCCGTCATAGGTACCGTCGGACGCGAGCTGAAGGCCGATTAGCTCTGGGCCGCCGCCCTTAAGGAGATCGCTCGCCACGATGGTGTAGGAATAGACGTTGCCTTCGGCATCGGCGTCGCACATCCACAGATTGTTGTCGTTGTCGGTGAGCCAGACCAGGCTGAAGCCGATGCCGCTGCCATCGTCGACGGCATTGACCACGCTCACCGGCTGGGACGGGTTGGCGGTCGAGCAAGCCTTGATCGCGACCTCGTGCGGGGCGGAATCGGAGACCGCCTTGGCAGGGGCAATCCCAAGCGAGGCCAAGGCCAAGGCGGCAACGCCCGCGGTCCTCGTCGCAAATTTGCGTCTCATGTCTCGTCTCCTTACAGTTCCGGGCCAAGGCCTGATCGCCCTTGCCTGGTCCCGAGATGGCGCGGAGCCGAGAGACCCATTGTGCGCTCCCTCACAGTGCGGGACGGCGCGCCGAATTCGGCCGACGTCGCGCGAGCCCCCGCTTTGCCGCAATGGGAACCATATGGCGCCCCAGTCGTTCGTTAACGTTATTACCAACGATAAGAAGACCACCTCGACCCCTAGACCGGGGCCACGCAGGACCACACGAACGCCAATAGAGCTCTTTCGGGCCGGGAATCGCGCGCGAGGCCGTGCGTGGATTGCCGCTCCGAGCGGATGCGGTCGCGCCCGGGCATCGACTGACGTCGGGCCGCTTAGGGAGGCGCGTTTGGGGTGGTGTGAGTTGCGTATCAAACACATGATGATGAGCGCGGCCCTGCTCGGCATTATCGCCGGCGGAAGCGCGCAGGCTGGCAGTGCGGACGCCCCGCAAGATTCGACGGCCGATTGGCTCGGGCTCGCGGCAGGGGCGGCGGCAGCAGCCGAGACCGTTCTCGCCGCCGACATGGCGGGGCTGTTCGGAGCGAACGCGCCGCTCCGCGTGCTGCCCATGCTGGGAGACGCGGGCGAAGGCAATGTCGAGCTTCTGCTCGACGAACCGCATGTCGATGTCGCCTTCGTCTCGACTGATGCGCTGGCTGCTTCCATAGCCGCACGCAAGGATCTTCCCGAGCATCTCGAGCTGGTGGCCCGGCTTTACCCGCAGGAGGTCCACGTGCTCGCCCGCGCCGATATCCGGACCGTCTCCGACCTCGCCGGCAAGAAAGTGAGTTTCGGACCCGCCGGCAGCGGCTCCTCGGTCACGGCGTCCGCGCTGTTCAAGGCGCTCGGCGTCGAGGTCGAGCTACAGAACCTCGATGCGACGCTTGCCATCGAGCGGCTGAAGCGGGGCTCGATTTCCGCCGCCGTGATCGTAAGCGGCAAGCCCTCGCCTCTCATTGCCAGCGTTCCGGCCGATCTCGGCCTCCATTTGCTGCCCGTCTCCTTCGGGGCGCCTTTGGAACAGGCCTATCTGCCGACACGGCTGGACTCTGCCGACTATCCCAATCTGATCGAGGCGAGCGGAGAGATCCCGACGGTCGCGACCGGCATGGTGCTGCTCGCCGCTAAGGGCAAGAACGATCCAGGTGCTGCGATCCGCATCGCCCGCTTCGTCGATACCCTCTTCCCGCGCTTTGCCGAGCTTCAGGCCTCAGACCGCCATCCGAAATGGCGCGAGGTCAATCTCGCCGCGACATTGCCTGGCTTCGCCCGCACGCCCGAGGCGCAATCCTGGCTCGCGCGACGCCCCGCCGTGGCGGCAAAGCCCATCGCTGCAACACGAGGCAGAACGGCGCCCCCGCCCGCTGACGAGGTGTCGAGCGAGGGCCGGAAGGAGGCATTGTTCAGGAAATTCATCGAATGGCGCCAGAACTCGGCGAACCAAGGGCTAACTCCGTAGGGCTTTTCCCGCGCGCGCTTTTTTTGAGGAAGAGGGAACGGAAGCAGGAATTGGCAGTTCATGTGAATCGGGTGCGCTTCGAGGGCACGAGCGCGCCACGGGGAATGGGGGGTGTGACCGCGCACGAACGGGCACTCGCGCGCGGGCGAGTAGCGAGGGAGCACGTCTATGTTTGGTTCCACCACTCCCCTGACGGAGCGGCCTGATTTGCATCCGGTGCATCGGGCCAACGCCATGCTGCGCTCGGCGCTGCTGAGCGAGGCGGCGTCTTTTGCGAAGCCGGGATTCACTCAAGCCTTCGACGCGATCGCAGGACCCGAAGACGGTCCGATCGGGATCGCCTGTCCGCAATCGCTCGTCGCGCGTCTCGACGCTCTCGATATCGGCTTGCAGGCCGGCATCAGAGTTCCGCTGGGCTTCGCATCGCCGCCGGCGCTCAAAGATGTCGGCGATTTGGCACTCCCCGCGAAGGATGAATCTGGCACCGCCGAGGAGACCTCCGTCGCGGGCGACTACGAAGATGACGTGAACGAGCCGATCGACCTGGCCACGCAGGCCCATATGCTGGCGCTCGTGCGCGAATTCCAAAAGCGGCAACGCCACGCGAACCTCCTCGTCGCCGGCTCTCTCGCCGCCGCTCTCCTGCTCACGATTGGCGGCTTCGTCCTGATCGCCCACCGTTCGGGGCCCGAGCCAATCAAGAGCGACAAGCCTGCCCCGGAGGGCTCCACCTCGATCGCCTGGCAACGGCCGGAGCGCGAGGCAATGACGGCGCCAAACCGCGTGGCGAAGGGCGAGCCTTTGCTGATCGCCGCGAAGAATGAGGTCAGCACCCCGACATTCGGCGAGGATGCCTCCTTCGCGCAGGTGATCCTGGCCGCCCAAGGCCGCAAGCTCGCGCTCGCCCCGCTCCTTGGCCAGCGCCACGCGCGTTACGTGCTGCTGCGCGGGCTTCCGCCCGAGGCCGAGCTTTCCGCCGGTGAGCGCACGGGGAGCGGCTCGTGGATGATCAAGGACGAGGATGTGCAGGACCTCTCCCTCACCCTGGGTGAGGCGGCGAGCGGCGACTATCCGGTCGACATCTATCTGCTCGATGCTGGCAACGCGCCGCAAGCGCGCCGAACCCTCATCCTCCGCGTCGAGCCCGCGCGGCCGCGCGTCTATGCGGCGGGGCTCAGCCTCTCTTGGGCGAGCGCGCTTCTCGATGCGGCCGCCAAGGCGCCCACCACGGCGGAGAGCATCGCCCCTGCCGAGTCTTCCGTTCTGCTCGCGCGGGCGCGCGAGCTCCTCTCTGAGGGCGACATCGCGGGAGCGAGGCTCCTTCTTTTCCACCTCGCCGAGCGTGGAGAGGGCGATGCGGCCTACGAGCTCGCCCGCACCTTCGATGCCGAGATGCTGGCCAAGCTCGGCGTGAGCGGCGTCGAGAGCGATCCTGCCGTGGCGCGCGGCTGGTACGAGCAGGCCTCGCAACACGGCAACGCCGAGGCCGCCGAGCGACTGAAGATCCTCGCTAGTCTTTCGGTTTCAGACCCGTCCGACTAGCCGAAGGAGGGCCGCAGCCGATCAACCGAGGGAAGCCATCGGGGGGACCTGACCGGCTGCGGCCCTATCAATCCCCGAGCGAATGTCCGCAACCTACCGGACGCGCATGCCCGAAGCGGCGTCGTAGTGCAGCGGCTTGTCGGATTTCGGCAGCGGCGCGTCCTGAGGACCGATGGTCGTGCCGTAGGGCCAGTCGGGCGGACACACAGCAACGTAACGGGCATAGCCGCCAAGGCCGCCGCCGAACTTCGGATAGCCGATGATGACGAGTGCGCCCGCTTCTGGGACTTGATCGAGATTGGCGACGCCTTCGGCTTGCGCATAGCCGTTATGCATCAGCCATTGCTCGCCCTCGAGATTGGGAGTCGAATCCGTGTCGAGCGGCTCATGTCCGTGAAACAGGATGTGGCGCTGCTCGTGCAGAAACTTGAGCGCGTCGAGCCCGACGCCGGGGAACTCCTTCAAGGTGGCGAGCCTTCGATCCGGCCACGCCAGCGACCAGTCCGAGCGCACGAAGACGACGGACCCTTCCGGTATGCGGCCATGCTCCTTTTCCCAGGTCTCGATGTCTGAAACCTGAAGCGCGTAGTTGGGGTTGGTCGCCAATTGCTTGACGATGGAGATGACCACGAGCGGGCGGATCGCGTAGGTCGCTGGCAGCTCGTCGATCGACGGATATTCCGGCGCCCAATGGGCCGGCGGGTCGAGCTGCGTGCCGAGCTGGTCCGTCTTGAGGTTATACTCGGTCGCCTCGAAGCCGTGCTTGGCGTAGGTATAGACCTCCCCCTTCGCGGCAAATCCTTCGATGTCCGCACCAGCCTTGGCCGGTGCGAAGGTGGAGTCGGCAAAGCCGGCCCAGACCGGAATGTTCGGGGTGATCGTATGGGTCAGGTCGACATATTTCGCACCCTTCAGGGACTGCTCATAAACCGACCAAAGACTCTTATCGTCGGCAGCATCGCTCTTGCACGGCATCATCACCGCGAAAGTGACCACAACAGCGGCGAATGACGCGACGAGCTTGCTCTGTCCGTTGCCTGATGCCATGGCCGTACCTCCTTCCGCTCTAGTGAGACTTGCACATGGAACCGGTAGCCGCGGGCTTACCAATCTAGACCACGTGGCGGCGCCTGAGCTCGACGAGTACCGCCTCGGCCAACGCCTCGGGATTGCTGCTTCCCGTGTCGAGCTTGAGCTCGGGCTTCTCGGGCGCCTCGTAAAGCGAGTCGATGCCGGTGAAATTGCTGATCAGCCCCGCCCTCGCCTTACGGTACAGCCCCTTTGGATCGCGCGCCTCGCATACTTCGAGCGGCGTATCCACGAAGACCTCGATGAACTCTCCATCCTGCAACAGGTCGCGCGCCATGCGCCGTTCCGAGCGGAACGGCGAGATGAACGAGACCATGACGATCAGACCGGCGTCGACGAACAGCCTCGCCGTCTCGGCCACGCGCCGGATATTTTCCACGCGGTCGACGTCGGTGAAGCCGAGATCCTTGTTGAGGCCGTGGCGGATGTTGTCGCCATCGAGCAGATACGTATGCCGGCCGAGCCCGTGCAGCCGCTTCTCAAGCGTGTTGGCGATGGTCGATTTGCCAGCGCCTGACAGTCCGGTGAACCAGAGCACGCAAGGCTTCTGTCCCTTGAGCCCGGCCCGGGCGGTCTTGTCGATGAAGAGCTCCTGCCACTGGATGTTGGTGGCACGCCGGAGGCCGAACTCGATCATGCCGGCGGCGACCGTCGCATTGGTGAAGCGGTCGATCAGGATGAAGGAGCCCGTGTCGCCGTTCTCGGCGTAAGGATCGAACACGAGCCCCCTGGCCGTGGTGAGATTGCACGAGCCGACCTCGTTCAACTCGAGCGTCTTGCCGGCGACGTGGTCGAGATTGTCGACGTTCAGCTTGTATTTCAGGCTCGAGACAGTCGCCGTCGTGGTTTGGCAGCCGCATTTCAATGTGTAGGTCCGCCCCGGAAGCATCGGCTCGTCATCGAACCAGATGAGCCGTGCCGCGATCTGGTCGGCGACCGATGGCGTCGCGTCCGGCAGCGCGATCAAATCGCCCCGGCTCACGTCGACCTCCTCGGCGAAGGTGAGCGTAATCGCATCGCCTTCGCGCGCCTCGGCGAGATCGCCGTCGGCGGTGACGATCCGCGCCACATGCGCGCGCTTGCCAGAGGGGTGGATGACCACCTCATCGCCTGGCCGCACCACCCCGCTTGCTACCGTCCCCGCATAGCCGCGAAAATCGAGATGCGGCCGGTTCACCCATTGCACCGGGAAGCGGAACGGACGCTCTTCGGCCTCCCGTCCGAGATCGACCGTCTCGAGATGGCCGAGCAGAGTCGGCCCGTGATACCAGTGCATATGGGCACTCGGGTGGATCACGTTGTCGCCCTTGAGCGCCGAGACGGGAAGATAGGTCACCCGGTCGAATTGCAGCGGCTCGACGAAGCTGGAAAAGTCGGCGGCGATCGCCTCGAAGCGCGCCTGATCGAAATCGACGAGGTCCATCTTGTTGATCGCGAGCGCGATCTTGCGGATGCCGAGCAATGACAGGATGCAGGCATGCCGCCGCGTCTGGGTCAGCACGCCACTCCGCGCATCGACCAGCAGCACGGCAAAATCGCAGTTCGATGCGCCGGTTGCCATGTTGCGCGTGTACTGCACATGGCCCGGCGTGTCGGCGACGATGAATTTCCGCCGCGGCGTCGAGAAATAGCGATAGGCGACGTCGATGGTGATCTTCTGCTCGCGCTCGGCCTCGAGCCCGTCGACAAGAAGCGACAGATCGAGCGGTCCACTCACCGAACCCGGACGCCGCTGGTCCTGCTCGGCGCTTCTGAGCTGATCCTCGTAGACGAGCGCAGAATCGTACAGGAGCCGGCCGATCAGCGTGCTCTTGCCGTCGTCGACGCTGCCGCAGGTGAGGAAGCGCAGCAGCCCGCGATTCTCCTCGGCGACGATGCGCGCCGCGACCCGCTCGCTCGCGCTCTCCCGTTCGCTGCCGACAACGCTGAGGCGCGCCATCAGAAATAGCCCTCCTGCTTCTTCTTCTCCATCGACCCGGATTGATCGTGGTCGATGACGCGGCCCTGACGCTCGGAGAAGCGCGTCGCGATCAACTCCTCGATGATCTCGGGCACGCTCGCGGCGTTCGAGCGGATCGCGCCGGTCAGCGGATAGCAGCCGAGCGTGCGGAAGCGCACGCGCTCCATCTTCGACCTCTCGCCCTGATCGAGCGGCAGCCTGTTGTCGTCAACCATGATCAGCATGCCGCCCCGCTCGACCACCGGCCGATCGGCCGCGAAATAGAGCGGCACCACCGGGATGTCTTCGAGATGGATATAGGTCCACACGTCGAGCTCGGTCCAATTGGAGAGCGGGAACACGCGCATGCTCTCGCCGGGCCTGACCCTGGTGTTGGCGAGATGCCAAAGCTCTGGCCGTTGGCGCTTGGGGTCCCAATTATGCGCGGCGTTGCGGAAGGAGAACACGCGCTCCTTGGCGCGCGACTTCTCCTCGTCGCGCCGCGCGCCGCCGAAGGCCGCATCGAAGCCGTGGCTCCCGAGCGCCTGCTTCAGCGCTTCGGTCTTCATAATGTCGGTATAGAGCGCGCTGCCATGGGTGATGGGTGAGATGCCGTCCTTCACGCCCTGCTCGTTGGTATGCACGAGGAGCTCCAGCCCGAGCCGCTTCATCTCGTGATCGCGGAAGGCGATCATCTCGCGGAATTTCCACGTCGTATCGACATGCAGGAGCGGAAACGGCGGCTTGGCCGGATAGAAGGCCTTGAGCGCGAGATGCAGCATCACCGAGGAGTCCTTGCCGATCGAATAGAGCATGACCGGGTTACGGAACTCGGCCGCCACCTCGCGCATGATGTGGATGCTCTCGGCCTCGAGCTGGCGGAGATAGGTCGACAGTCTCTGCTTCATGACTTGGCGCTCAGGCCCTTGCCTGTCGATCGTGACTTCGCGCCCATCTCGACCACCTTCTCGTCCTCCTCGGCGTCATCGTGAGGGTGACTCGCCTTCCCGGGCTGCGCCTTCGCGGCCGCTGCCGCCTTACGCTCCTGCGCGAAATAACGATAGGCGCTGACCGGGATCATGGCCAGATAGAGCAACGATCCCACCGTGAGCGTGAGATAGGGATAGGTCAAGAGTAAGGCCATGAACAGGGCCGCGGCCACGAAGAGCGGCGGCACGTATTCCCGCGCGATCCTCTGTCCGATCAACTTGCCCGAGAAGGTCGGCACCTTGCTCACCATGAGGAGCGCGATGGCGAGCGTGTAGAAGAACACGAGCGGGGTGAGGCTCGGCAGATGGAGACCGAGATTCTGGGCGTAGATGGGGAGAAGCAGGGTGATGGCACCGGCCGGCGCCGGCACGCCCACGAAATAGTTGCTCTTCCACGCCGGGACGTTGCTCTGGTCGAGCGCGACATTGAAGCGCGCGAGCCTGAGCGCCGAGCAGACCGCGAACACAAGAACGGCGACCCAGCCCAGGCTGTGCAGATCCTCGAGCGCCCAGTTGTACATGATGATGGCGGGCGCCACGCCGAAATTGACGAAGTCGGCAAGGCTGTCGAGCTCCGCGCCGAAGCGCGATGACGCCTTGAGCAGGCGGGCGACACGGCCGTCGATCCCGTCGAGAAGCGCAGCGAACACGAGCGCCGCGACGGCGAGGTCCCAACGGCTTTCGATGCCCATGCGGATGGCGGTGAGCCCCGCACAAAGCCCGACCAGGGTGAAGATATTGGGGATCAGCACCCTGACCGGCACTTGGCCGCGGGAGAAGACGATCTGGCGGGGCTTGCGCTCGTCGCGTTCCGGATCGAAGGGCGGAAACATGAGGCGACTATCCCTTCATCATCTCTGACTGAACGGCACCCGGTTCGCGCATGGGGCCCTTGGCGGCAAGCTCTGCCAGCACCGTCTCGCCGCCGATCGCGGTCTGCCCGACGCTGACGAGCACCTCACCGCCCGCCGGCAAATAGACATCGACGCGGCTGCCGAAGCGGATCAGCCCGATACGCTCACCCGCCGCTACGCTAGCCCCCTCGCCCACGAAAGTCACGATCCGCCTTGCGATGAGCCCCGCGATCAGCATCAGGCCGAATTTCCTACCCTCTCCCGTCTCGACGACAAGCGCCTGCCGCTCGTTCTCATCGCTTGCCTTGTCGAGCTCGGCATTGAGAAACTTGCCCGGCACATAGACGCTTCGGCTGATGCGACCGGCGACGGGGGTGCGCGCGATATGCACGTCGAGCACCGAGAGGAACACGGAGACGCGCACGAGCTTCTGATCGCCAAGAGCGAGCTCGCGCGGCGGCACGGCTTCGGCGATTGCCGCGATCTTGCCGTCAGCCGGGCTCACCACCGCGCCTTGACGCTGCGGCACGACCCGGTCGGGATCGCGGAAGAAATAGGCGCAAAAACCCGTCGCGATCACACCGATCCAACCAAGCGGGGGCGCGACGAGGAACAGGATCAGGGTGATGAGTGCCGCAATCGCGATGAACTTATGGCCGTCCCGGTGAATGGGGACGAACGCGTTGGTCACGCTGTCGAGCACGCTGTTTCTATCGTTCATGCTTCTATAGAGCGTCTAGGTCACGTTGAGGCAAGGGCCTCGTCCTCGAGGCGCTCGGCCGCGCGCGATTCCGTCAGGCCGTCCTCGTCGAGCACCTGCGCCAGCCGCTCGCGCGCCTCATCAGCCTCGCGCTGGCGCGCCCACAGGCTCGCATAGAGGCCGCCTTTGGCGAGGAGCTCGAGATGCGTGCCTTGCTCGACGATCTCGCCGTGGTCGAGCACGATGATGTTGTCGGCATGGACCACGGTCGAAAGCCGATGCGCGATGACCAGGCTGGTGCGGTCGCGCGCTACGCGATCGAGCGCGTCCTGGATGTCCTTCTCGGTGTGCGAATCGAGTGCCGACGTCGCCTCGTCGAGCATCAGGATCGGCGGCGATTTGAGGATGGTGCGGGCGATCGCGACGCGCTGCTTCTCCCCGCCGGACAGCTTCAAGCCGCGCTCGCCAACGAGAGAATCGTAGCCTTGGGGCAAGGTCATGATGAAGTCGTGGATCTGAGCGTTCCGCGCCGCCTCGCGCACCTCGGCCTCGGGCGCGTCCGGCCTGCCGTAGCGGATGTTGTACTCGATCGTGTCGTTGAACAGCACGGTATCCTGCGGGACCATGCCGAGCGCGGCGCGGAGCGAGGCCTGCGTCACGTTCTTGATGTTCTGCCCATCGATCAGCACGCGGCCCGAGGAGATGTCGTAGAAGCGGAACAGGATGCGCGAGATGGTCGATTTGCCGGCGCCCGACGGCCCGACGATGGCGACCATCTTCCCCGCCGGGACTTCGAAGCTCACATGTTTCAGGATCGGCCGCTCGGGATCGTAGGCGAACGACACGTTCTCGAACTTGATTTCGCCCTTGGTGACGTGAAGCGGCTTGGCGCCCGGGCGATCGATCACCTCCGCCGGCTCGTGCAGCAGCGCGAACATCGTCTCGATGTCGATCAGCCCCTGCTTGATCTCGCGATAGACCATACCCATGAAATTGAGCGGCAAATAAAGTTGCATGAGGATCGCGTTGATCATCACGAAGCCGCCGATGGTGAGCACGCCGTGGCTTACGTCGCGCGCCGCGAGCAGCATGCAGATGACCGTGCCCACGGTGAAGATCACCGCCTGGCCGGTGTTGAGGAAGCCCAGAGAGGTATAGGTGCGGATGGCGGCTTTCACGTAGCGTGCCATCGAGGAGTCGAATCTGCGCGCCTCGAGCTCCTCGTTGCCGAAATATTTGACCGTCTCGTAGTTGAGCAGGCTGTCGACGGCCTTCGAGTGCGCCTCGGTGTCCAATTCGTTCATGTCGCGGCGGATCTCGATGCGGCGCTCGCTCGCCGCGAAGGTGAACCATACATAGAGGAGCACGGTCGTCAGCACGACGACCACGTAGATCCAGCCGAAATAATAGGCGACGAGGCCCGAGATCATGAGGAGCTCGACCGCCGTCGGCACCGAGTTCAGCACCGCCATGCGCATGATGGTGTCGACGCCGTTGACGCCGCGCTCGATCACCCGGCTCAAGCCGCCGGTGCGGCGCTCGAGATGAAAGCGGAGCGAGAGCTCGTGCAGATGGCGGAAGGTCTTCTTGGCAAGCTCGCGCACCGCATGCTGGGCGACCACGGTGAACCAGATGTCGCGGAACTGGGCGAACAGCACCATCAGAACGCGGCCCGCCCCATAGGCGATGATCAGCATGACCGGCAGCATGGCAAGGCCGAGCATGGTCGTACCGCCGGCAGCCGAGCCTCCGGCACTGCCCTGCCCGGTCAGCAGGTCGACGATCTGCTTGTAGGCGATCGGCACGAGAAGGGTGATCGCCTTGGCGATGATGAGCGCTCCGAGCGCAAAGACCACGCGCCAGCGGAGATCGGGCCGGTCGTCGGGCCAGATATAGGGGAGCAGTTCGCGCAGCACGGCGACATGCCCCGTCCGCGCCTGAAGCACGGCGTCGCTTCGAGATTGCGGCAGCCGATCCTGCATGAAAAGGGGTCGCTTCCCGTCGGCGGAATGCCGGGTGGCAAAAAAGGGCAGCGCAGAGCGCTGCCCTTGTGCATATAGTCCTCGCGTGCTGCCCCGCCAAGCGCGTCAGGAAAGGCACGGGTGTCCGGCGCGGAGAAACGCCAAAAACCTCGCGCCTCTGAGGCGGAGGCCTTAAGGCGAGGTCGCGGGCGGTGCCGGATTATCAGGCGCCGGCGTGCCGGCATCCGCCGGAGCGCGCGCGAGCATCACCGTCGCCCGGCCGCTCACCATGCGCGTGGTCGCGTCGTATTGCTCGGCGCGCAGCATGTGCCGCTGGTCGTCGAGCTTCACCTCCTTCTCGGCCGACCAGTTTCCGTCTTTGTCGGCGAGGACTTTCACCAAGGGCTCCTCGTCGAAATAGATATAGACGGGCGACTCGGGGGGAGCCGTGCCGGCGAGGGTCAATTTCCCGGTATCGCCGCTTTCCTGATAATCGACGGTCTTGAACTTGATCGGATATTTGGGCGCGTGCGAGCCCGTCTGTGCCTGATCGTCGGACGGCGTCGCCGCCTCTCCCGATTGCTCGATCAGGCTCTTGTCTCCCGGCACGTCGTCCTCGGCGAGCGTCATGCCGAACATTGCGGCCCTGGCGGGGTGCGAGCCAATCGAGACCCCAGTCCCAATGAAGCCCACAGCCAACAATGCCCCGAACCAGGCGATACATCTTCTTGCGGTCATTTCCATTCTTCCTTGAGCGTTTCTTCCATTCTTCCCTTTAAGACGGTTTCTAGACGGCGCGGAAGGCGAAAAAACGTCCCGCCCGCGTCCCAGTCGTCGCACGGTAAATCGCCGAAACCGTCGATTTCCTGTCACCTTGCCGGGGCAAAGCGGCTTCCTTGACGCCGATGGAAGGGCAATGCCACATGAGCGCCATGAGAGACACCCCGCCGACCACCATCCAGAATATCTGCGTCTATTGCGGCTCAGGCCCGGGCCTCAACCCTGTTTTTGCCGAGGCCGCGCGCGCGCTCGGCCGCATCCTCGCCGCTTCACGCATCGGCCTCGTCTATGGCGGCGGCAGCCTCGGACTGATGGGCGAGGTCGCGCGTGCAACGCTCAAGCATGGCGGCCACGTCACCGGCATCATCCCGGGCTTCTTGAGCGAGCGCGAACACATGCTGGTCGAGGCCCAGGAGCTGATCGTGGTCGACGACATGCATCAGCGGAAGCAATTGATGTTCGCCAAGTCCGATGCCTTCGTTGCGCTTCCCGGCGGACTCGGCACGCTCGAGGAGTTCGTCGAGCAGCTCACCTGGACTCAGCTCGGCCGCCACACGAAACCAATCGTGCTCGCCAATATCGAAGGCTTCTGGAACCCGCTGCTTGCGCTGTTCGATCGCATGAGCGGAGAGACGTTCATCCGCGCAGGCCTCGAGCTCAAGATGCTCGTGGTCGACGACGTCGAGAAGATCGTTCCGGCAATAGAGGCGGCAGTGAAGCCCTACCCGGCCGAGGTCGCCGATCAGTTCGACGCCGAGGTCGCCGCCAAGTTCTGACGGCGCTACTGCGTATCGAGCAGGGTGATGTCTTCGGGAAGCTCGAGCCAGCGATGGCGCCGCGAGGCCCAGAACAGAAGCTTGGGTTTGGGAAAGTCCGGATCGGCAAAGCACCCGGCGGCGATGCCGACCATACCGGGCATCGCCTCGGCGCGGAAATAGACGGTCACGCCGCACACCGGGCAAAACCAGCTCTCGATCCGGCGTCCGGCATCGCTACGACGGCTGTATAGGGTGGAGTTACCCGCGACCGTCACGGCCTCTTGGGGATAGATCGCGCCATAGGAGAATGCGCTTCCGCTTCCCCGCTGGCATTCGAGACAGCTGCACGCGTAGACATGAACGGGCTCGCCGCGCGCCGTCGCCGTCAAATTGCAGCAACAACACTTGGCTGTGCGCTCACCGATGGACGTCATGTCGTCCTCCCGCCGTTCCGTGTCAGGCGGCGGTGGCGCCGTCGCGGATCAGCTTGTAGTTGATGGAATCGAGCAGCGCCTCGAACGACGCATCGACGATATTGGGCGACACGCCGACCGTGTACCAGCGGTTCCCCTCCCCGTCGCGGCTCTCGATCAGGACGCGTGTGACGGCATCCGTGCCGCCGGTGAGGATGCGCACCTTGTAGTCCACGAGCTCGAGGTCATCGATATAGCTCTGATAGGGTCCGAGGTCCTTCCTGAGCGCGTTGTCGAGGGCGTTGACGGGGCCGTTGCCCTCGCCAGCCGACAGCATCGTCTCGCCGTCGATGCGCACCTTGACCGTCGCTTCGGACACCGTGACGAGATCGCCGAGCGCGTTGTGCCGCCGCTCGACCGTGACGCGGAAGGAATCGACGTCGAAGAATTGCGGTACGTTGCCGAGCATGCGCCGGGCGAGAAGCTCGAAGGAGGCATCGGCCGCCTCGTAGGCATAGCCCACGGCCTCGCGCTCCTTCACCTCATCGAGCAGACGGAGGACGCGCGGATCGTCCTTCGGCACGGCGATGCCGATGCGGTCGAGCTCGGCCAGGATGTTCGAGCGCCCGGCCTGGTCTGACACGAGCAGCTTGCGGCGATTGCCCACCGCCTCGGGCGGCACATGCTCATAGGTGCGCGGGTCCTTCTGCACCGCGGAGACATGGATGCCGCCTTTATGGGCGAAGGCGGACTCGCCAACATAAGGCGCATGCCGGTTCGGCGCGCGGTTCAGGAGCTCGTCGAGGATTCGCGAGGCGTGCGTCAGCGTCCTGAGCTTCTCGGGCGTGACCCCCGTCTCGAAGCGGTCGGCATAATCCGATTTCAGCATCAAGGTCGGGATGATCGAGGTGAGATTGGCATTGCCGCAGCGCTCGCCGAGCCCGTTCAGCGTGCCCTGGATCTGGCGCGCACCGGCGCGCACCGCGGCGAGCGAATTGGCGACGCCGTTGTCGGTGTCGTTATGCACATGGATGCCGACATGGTCGCCAGGGATCACCTTCACCACCTCGGCGACGATCCTCTCGACCTCTTCGGGCAGCGTGCCGCCATTGGTGTCGCACAGCACGACCCAGCGAGCGCCCGCCTCGTAGGCCGCCTTGGCGCAGCCAAGCGCGTAAGGCGCATTGGCCTTGTAGCCGTCGAAGAAATGCTCGCAATCGAGCAGCGCCTCGCGCCCGCTCGCCACGACGGCCGCGACAGATTCCCTGATGCCCTCGAGATTCTCTTCGAGTGAGATGCCAAGAGCGACATCGACATGGAAATCCCAGGTCTTGCCGACGAGGCAGATCGCGCTCGTCTTGGCGGCGAGCAGCGCCTGGAAGCCGGGATCATTGGCAAGCGAACGGCCCGGACGCTTGGTCATGCCGAAGGCGGTGAGGCGCGCATGGCCTAACTCGCGCGACTCAGCGAAGAGGCGCGTGTCGGTCGGGTTCGCGCCGGGATAGCCGCCCTCGATATAGTCGATGCCGAGCACATCGAGCTGCTGCGCAATCAGCCACTTGTCCTCGACCGAGAAGTCGACGCCGTGGGTCTGCGCGCCGTCGCGGAGCGTGGTGTCGTAGATCGAGAGGCGTTCGCGGGCCATTGTCTTGTCCTACACCACGTTGAAGATGAAGTGCAGCGCAAGCAGCAGCGCAAGCACGAGCACGGCGAGCTTGATGACGAAATAAACGCCGTGACTGCCCTTGAACGGCGCATCCTTGAGGAACCGGATCATCTGGCGACCTCCCAGGTGGTGACGAGTTCGCCCGTCTTGGGGTCCTTAGCGTCTTTCAGCGTGATGCCCATGGCTTCGAGCTCGCCGCGGATGCGGTCCGCCTCTTTGAAGTTCTTCGCCGCGCGCGCCGCGTTGCGCGCTGCGATCCGCTCATTGACGTCCTCACTCATGATCGCTTTTCCCACGGCTACGGCATGGGCCGAACCCACCGCTGTACCCACGGCTGACCCTTTGTCGGCAACGCGCTTCAGGTCCCACAGGCTCATTCCAGGAGATGCTCTTTTCAGTAGGGAAAGGACGTCTGGAAAGCCGGCCTCAGGCGTGAGGTCGTTCTCTTCGAGGAAGGCAGTCAATTGGCCCACCGTCATGCTGCTAGGCATTGACCTCAACAACTTCATCAGTTCCTCGGTTGGGTCAGTTGCAAACCCATAGCCAGGAAAGAATCCTGTCGTGGCCTCTGGTGAATAAATCAGACCAAGGAATCGAGCACTCGCCGCAAAAAACTCGCGGGCC
This sequence comes from uncultured Alphaproteobacteria bacterium, assembly GCA_963747175.1. Lineage (GTDB taxonomy): Bacteria > Pseudomonadota > Alphaproteobacteria > Rhizobiales > Methyloligellaceae > Methyloceanibacter. Next base: position 40,666 of record CAVVDW010000015.1, read on the forward strand.
TGTTCGTCGCCGGCGACTGCGGCATCTGCCAGCGTATCCAGATGGCGGAGCGCCTCCCACGTATTCAGGTCGTCCTTGAGCCAACGAAGCACTTCCGAATCGATTTTGTTCGAAGGCGCGACATCATTGAGAGCGATCCACTTATTCCAAGTTCGTGCACTTACTTTCAGACTGGACAACGTCCAATCGATCGGCTGGCGATAGTGCGTTCGAAGCATGTTGAGGCGGATGACCTCACCGGGCCAATCGCGGAGCAGCTCATGCACGGTGACGAAGTTGCCGGCCGACTTCGCCATCTTCTCTCCCTCGACCTGGAGGAAGCCGTTATGCATCCAGACCTGCGCCATGATGGGCGTCGCGTTGGCGCAGCGCGATTGCGCAACCTCGTTCTCGTGATGAGGGAACACGAGGTCGATGCCGCCGCCGTGAATGTCGAACATATGCGGCTGCGCGAGCCCTTCCTTCGAAAGCTTGTCTCTCGCCTCCTCCCACAGCCAGCGGTCGGCCATGGCCGAGCACTCGATATGCCAGCCCGGGCGACCAGGTGCCGCGATGCCGGCCGGCGAAGGCCATGACGGCTCGCCCGGCTTCGACGGCTTCCACAAAACGAAATCCATCGGGTCGCGCTTGAAGGGCGCGACCTCCACACGGGCACCTGCCACCATCTCGTCGAGCGAGCGGCCGGAGAGCTTGCCGTAATCGGGCATCGAGGCGACATCGAACAGCACGTGGTCCTCGGCGACATAGGCGCAGCCCTTGTCGACCAGGCGCTCGATCATCGCCTTCATCTCTTCGATATGCTCGGTCGCGCGCGGCTCGACGGTCGGGTCGAGCGCGCCGAGCGCCTTCATGTCGGCGTGGAACTGCGCCTCGGTCTTCTCGGTGACGCGCCTGATCGCCTCGTTCAGCGGCAGGCCCGGATAGTCCTGAGCGGCACGCGCGTTGATCTTGTCGTCGACGTCGGTGATGTTGCGGACATAGGTGACGTGCTCTGAGCCGTAGATGTGCCGGAGCAGCCGGAACAGCACGTCGAACACGATGACCGGCCGCGCATTGCCGATATGGGCGAAGTCGTAGACCGTCGGCCCGCACACATACATGCGCACATTGGAAGGATCGAGCGGACGGAACTCCTCCTTCTTGCGGGTCAGCGTGTTGTAAAGCTTAAGCGCCACGGTCCAAGCCCCTTCGGCTTGCGGCCCGCCGGACGTTCATCGGCAAAGTGTGATGTGGATAAAGGAGGAACGACCCGGGCGAGCTTTGTTTGCTAGCCCAGAATGATGCCGCACAAAATAATAAGGATCGGTTGCTCTTGCATCATCTTGGGCCCGCTTATGGCGGGAATTGGCGAAACCGTCAAGCGAGCCTGTTTCGGGGACTTTCTGCCTGCGAAGCTTGTCGGCCATCTTATTCATGCCTCATTGACCCCCGATTTTATCCGCGCATAATGCGTCACGGGCTCCCGGGGATTGGATAAGTCGTGAGGGTTAATCGCAATTCTTGGCGCGTGCGTGCGCCGCTCATGTCGTCGATCGGCGGACGCCGGCTCGCTGCGCTTGCGCTCGGCGGCGTGGCCCTAGCCGCTTGCGCCTCGCTTGCGCTCGCGCAATCGAGCGACCAGCAGATCCGCTGCCTGCAACTCCAGCAGGAGCTGGTTTCCGCCTCGCAAGGCGGCGGCGCCAATAGCGACGACATCGCCCGCATCGACAAGCAGATCGCCCAATATGACCGCGTGTTCCAGGGCACGCAGGCGGCGATGCAGGATGCCGGCTGCTTCGAGAGCTTCTTCATCTTCGGCAAGGCGCTGGTGCGCAGCCCGCAGTGCCTCAACATGAATGACCGCGTCGAGGATGCGCGCCGGCAGCTCACCCAGCTTCAGCAGCAGCGGGCGGCGCTGACCGGCGGCGGCGGCAACAAGCGCCGCCAAGCCGAACTCCAGCAGGCTATGGCGCAAAGCGGCTGCGGCGGTCAGGTGCGGCAGCCTCCGCGGCGTGGCGGCCTGTTCGACTTCTTCGGCGGCGGCCAGGACGAAGAGCCCGCGCAGCCCGAGACACCGATCTATCGGAGCATCGACCCGAACGGGCGTTATCGCTCGGTCTGCGTCAGGCTGTGCGACGGCTTCTTCTATCCGATCAGCTTCGCGACCTATGCCAGCAGCCTCGCGCAAGAGTCCGAGCGCTGCCAGTCGAGCTGCGCGGCGCCGGCAGAGCTCTACGTCTATCGCAATCCCGGGCAGGAGATCGAGCAGGCCATCTCGCTCAACGGCTCTGCCTATATGGACCTTCCCGTCGCCCTCAAATTCCGCAAGGCGTATGTGAACGGCTGCTCGTGCAAGCAGGCGGAATATAACCCAACCGAGATCGAGGAAGCCAACAAGCGCGCGGAAGCCGAAGCCGCCTCTCAGCCGGCCAAAGGCAAAGGCAAGGGCAAGGTCGCGGCGAAGCCGGCGGCTGCTGCCCCCGCACCGCAAACTGCGGCCACTCCGCCGGCCGCTCTGGAGGTAACCGGCAGCAACGAACCGGCTAACCCGCAAACGCCAGCCGCCGTGCCTCAGGCGCAGAAGCCACCGGCGCCACCGGCTCCCGCTGCTGCAGCGGCGCCGGCTCAGCCCGCTCAAGCGCAGGCCGCTTCTGCCGGGCCGTCTGCTTCCGGCGGACAGGGCGCCGCAGCCGGCACGTCGAGCGTCACCAAGAAGAGCAGCAAGCCGGCGGCGCCACCGCCGCCGCAATAGCGCTTTCGCAGCCTACGCGGCTTTGCCTTCGAGCCGCGCTACCGCTCGCTCCCGTCCAATCAATGGTAGAAGCTGCTTGAGCTCGGGCCCATGCTCGCGAGCAGTGAGAGCAAGCCGCAAGGGCTGGAAGAGAGCCCTGCCCTTGGCCCCCGTCGCCTCTTTCACCGCCGTGGACCACGAGGCCCACGTCTCGGTATCCCAAGGCTCCGGCGGCAAGAGACCCGCCGCGACATGGCAAAGCTCGCGGCTCTCGATGACGGGAGCGAGCGGCCCCTGAACCACCTCCCACCAATATTTCGCGTCGCCGAGCACGGCGAGATTGCCGCGCACGGCCTCCCAGAACGCCTCGCCTCCCCCGATTTCCGTGGCCTCGAGTCGCTCCGCCACGGCAGCGAAGGGCAGCATGTGCAGCAGCTTCGCATTCAGCGCGCGCAGCTCGGCGGGATCGAATCGTGCCGGCGCGCGTGATAGCTTGGCGAAGTCGAAGCTTCGCACCAGCTCATCCAGATTCACATGCGGCGCCACGGGGTCTGAGGTGCCGATCGTCGCGGTATAGCTCGCCACGGCAAGAGCCTCGATCCCCTCCTCGCGCATCCCCTGGATCGAGATCGACCGGTCGCGCTTCGACAGCGCCTGGCCGTTCGCATTGACGAGCAGGCTGTGATGGCCGAAGGCGGGCGTTGTCGCCCTCAGCGCCTCGAACAGCTGAATCTGCGGCGCGGTGTTGACCACATGGTCCTCGCCGCGGATGACATGGGTGATGCCGAGGTCGATATCGTCCACCACGCTCGGCAGCGTGTAGAGATAGGTGCCGTCGCCGCGCACCAGCACCGGGTCCGACAGAGAGGCGGCATCGACATGCTGGCGCCCGCGCACGAGATCGTCCCACGCGACATCGCGGGATTCGAGCTTGAAGCGCCAATGCGGCTTGCGTCCCTCGGCCTCAAACCTCGCGCGTTCCTCCTCCGTCAGCTTCAAGGCGGCGCGGTCATAGACCGGAGGCCTCCCGCGCGCGAGCTGGCGCTTGCGCTTGAGCTCCAGCTCCTCAGGCGTCTCGTAGGCCGGGTAGAGGCGCCCCGTCGCCTTCAGTCTTTCCACGGCCTCCGCGTAGCGCGCGGACCGGGCGGACTGATGCACCTCGTCGACATAGTTGATGCCGAGCCAGGCGAGATCCTCGCGGATGCCATGAGCGAATTCCTCGGTCGAGCGTTCCCTGTCCGTATCGTCGAGCCGAAAGATGAGACATCCACCTGTCTTCCGCGCGAACAGGAAGTTGAGCAGCGCCGTGCGGATATTGCCGGCATGGAGCCTGCCCGTCGGGCTCGGCGCGAATCTGACCGTAACGCTCATAGTTTCTCGCGGAATTTGTTGGTGATCGGATAGCGGCGGTCGCGCCCGAAATTCCTGGCGGTGATCTTGACTCCCGGCGCCGCCTGTCGGCGCTTGTACTCGGCGAGATAGAGCATGCGCTCGACCTTTTTCACGGTCTCCGGCGCGTGGCCGCGGGCGACGATCTCGGGCAGCGGCATCTCGAGCTCGACCAGACAGTTCAAAATATCGTCGAGCACCTCGTAAGGCGGCAGTGTGTCCTGATCGCGCTGGCCGGGCTTCAGCTCCGCGGTCGGCGCCTTGGTCAGCACGTTCTCGGGGATGACGACGCCTTTCGGCCCGAGGCAGCCCTTGGGCCGCGCCGCGTTGCGATAGCGCGCGAGCGCATAGACCTGGCCCTTGTACAGATCCTTGATGGGATTGAAGCCGCCATTCATGTCGCCATAGATCGTGGCATAGCCGACCGAGACTTCCGACTTGTTGCCGGTGGTGATGACCATGGGTCCGAATTTGTTGGAGAGGCCCATCAGGAGCGTGCCGCGGGCGCGGCTCTGCAAATTCTCCTCGGTCGCGTCGGGCTTCGTGCCCGCAAACAATTTGGCGAGCGAGGCGGTCAGCCCCTCGACTGAGGCGTCGATCGGCATGATGTCGTAGCGCACATGCAGCGCCTCCGCGGTCGCCGCCGCATCGTTCAGGCTCTCATTGCTGGTGAAGATGTAGGGCAGCATGACGCCATGCACGCGCTCAGCGCCCAGCGCATCGACGGCGATCGCCGCCGAGAGCGCAGAGTCGATCCCGCCCGAGAGCCCTAGCACGACACCGGGGAAGCCGTTCTTGTTGACGTAGTCACGCAAGCCGGTGACGCAGGCGACATAGTTGGCGGCCTCCCCCTCCTCGATCTCAGCGATCGTGCCGGGCAGGCAGCGCCAGCGACCCTCCTCCCGCCGCCATTCGGTGATGCCGACAACCTCCTCCCAGGCCGGCATCTGCACGGCGAGCACGCCGTCAGCGTTGAGGACGAAGGAGGCGCCGTCGAACACAAGCTCGTCCTGGCCTCCCACCTGATTGACGTAAGCGAGCGGCAGCCGCGTCTCGGCGACGCGCGTCTCGGCTACGCCGTAGCGTACTTCCTGTTTGTCGATCCAATAGGGCGAGCCGTTCGGCACGATGAGAAGCCCGGCGCCCGCCTGAGCCAGCGCCTCGCAGACCTCCTCGCTCCAAATGTCCTCGCAGATCGGCACGCCGAGCTTCATGGCGCGGAAGTCGATAGGCTCCGGCATCGGTCCCGGAGCGAACACCCGTTTCTCGTCGAACACGCCGTAATTCGGAAGATTGTTCTTGTAGCGCACGGTCTCGATGCGGCCGCGATCGAGGAGCGCGACCGCGTTATAGACGAACGGTCCGTCGCCCCAAGGAAGGCCGATAAGGATCGCGGGTCCGCCGTCTCCGGTATCGCCCGCGAGCTCCTCGCACGCTGCGCGCGCCGCCTTCTGCAGGGCGGGCTTCAGCACGAGGTCCTCGATCGGGTAGCCCGTGAGATAAAGCTCGGTGAACGCGATCAGGTCAGCTCCAGCCGCGGCAGCATGAGCGCGCGCCTCGCGGGCCTTCTTGAGATTGCCCTCGAGATCGCCCACCACGGGGTTGAGCTGCGCCAGCGCGAGCTTGAAGGAGTCCTTGATCTGATGCGCCATGTCTTGTCATTGCCCGGCTTGACCGGGCAATTCAGTAACCCGGGAAGTCGGTAAGATACTGAGGTCAGTGGTTACTGGACGCCCGCTTTCGCGGGCATGACAGCCAAGGGCCGCGGGGTCACTCGCCGGCAGCGATCGAGAACTCGGGCTCAGGCCGCCCTTCCCGCTCGCGCTTCAGCCGCTCGGCCATGATGAAGGCAAGCTCGAGCGATTGGTCGGCGTTGAGCCGCGGATCGCAATGGGTGTGATAGCGGTCCGACAGGTCGGTCTCGCTGACGGCCTTGGCGCCGCCGACGCATTCGGTGACGTTTTGCCCGGTCATCTCGATATGGATGCCGCCGGCATGCGTGCCTTCGGCGCGGTGGATGTCGAAGAAACCCTCGACCTCCTTGAGGATAAGGTCGAAGGGCCGCGTCTTGTAGCCGCTGCTTCCCGCCTTGATGGTATTGCCGTGCATCGGATCGCACGCCCACACCACGATTCTGCCTTCACGCTCGACGGCACGAATGAGCGCCGGCAGATGCTTGCCGACCTTCTCCGCGCCGAAGCGCGAGATGAGCGTGAGCCGACCCGGCTCGTTCTGCGGGTTGAGCGCATCGATCAGCTTGAGCAGATCGTCAGGCCCAAGGCTCGGGCCGATCTTCGCCCCGACCGGATTCTTGATGCCGCGCAGATATTCGATATGGGCATGGTCGAGCTGGCGCGTGCGGTCGCCGACCCAGAGGAAATGGCCCGAGGTCGCGTACCAGTCGCCCGAGGTGGAATCGACGCGGGTGAAGGCCTGCTCGTAGCCGAGCAGCAGCGCCTCGTGGCTCGTATAGAAGCTCGTGGTGCGAAGCTGCGGCGTGTTGTCAGCGTTAAGCCCGCAGGCGCGCATGAAGCGCAAGGTCTCGGCGATATGCTCGGAGAGCTCCTGGTAGCGGTGCCCGGCCGGGCTGTCCTTGACGAAGCCGAGGTTCCACTGGTGCACGTGCTCGAGATTGGCATAGCCGCCCTGCGCGAAGGCACGCAGCAGATTGAGCGTGGCGGCGGACTGCCGGTACGCCATCAGCATACGCTGCGGATCGGGCGTGCGGAACTTCTCGTCGAACTCGGTGCCGTTGACGATGTCGCCGCGATAGCTCGGCAGCGTCTTGCCGTCTCTCGTCTCGGTCGCGCTCGACCGCGGCTTGGCGAACTGGCCGGCGATGCGGCCGAGCTTCACCACCGGCGAGCCGCCGGCATAGGTCAGCACCACCGCCATTTGCAGGAACACGCGGAAGAAGTCGCGGATGGCGTCAGCCCGATGCTCGGCGAAGCTCTCGGCGCAATCACCGCCCTGCAACAGGAAGGCCTCGCCTGCGGCCACGCGGGCAAGCTTAGACTTCAGCTCGCGCGCCTCGCCGGCGAAGACGAGCGGCGGGAAGGTGGCAAGCTGCTTTTCAACCTCGGCGAGGGCCGCCGCGTCAGGGTAGACGGGGACCTGCTCGACCGGTTTGGCGCGCCAGCTGTCGGGACTCCACCGGGGTGCCATCGAAGGCTCTCCTTCACGAAAGTGACCGCTATATAGGCGATCGGCGGAAGCATGGCTAGGCAGCCGCGCCGATTGCCTCTTGGTTTCGAGCATGCCACATAACCGTTAAGAGCGGGGGAAGGGAGCGGCGGCATGGATCCCCGGCATCTCGAGCACGGCCACAACCCGCGCGACATCGCCAAGCGGCTGAAAAAAGGGCCGCACGTCAGCTATATCAGGGATTGGGTCTATGGCGGCATCGACGGCACGGTGACCACCTTCGCGGTGGTGGCCGGCGTCGTGGGCGCCGAGCTTTCCACCAAGGCCCTGCTCATCCTGGGCGCTGCCAATCTGTTCGCCGACGGCTTCTCCATGGCTGCCGCTAACTATTCCGGCACGAAAGCCGAGGTGGAGGGATATGAGAAGGTGCGCCGGATGGAGGAGCGCCATGTCGCGCTCGCGCCCGAGGGCGAGCGCGAGGAGATCCGCCAGATCTTCGAGGCCAAGGGCTTCACTGGGGAAGCGTTGAAGAGCGCCGTCGACGTGATCACCGCCAAGCGCGACCGCTGGATCGAGACCATGATGACCGAGGAGCACGGGCTCCCATTAATCAGCCGCTCGTCGGGCAAGGCGGCGATCATGACGTTCCTCGCCTTTATCATCTGCGGCTCGGTCCCGCTTCTGCCGTTCATCGCCGGTGCGCCGGCTTCGATCTGGGCCTCGACTACGATGACCGGCTTCACCTTCTTCGCCATCGGCTCGCTCAGGAGCTATTGGTCGCCGGCGCCGTGGTGGCGGGCGGGGATGGAGACGTTCCTGATCGGCATCACCGCTGCGGCCATTGCCTGTCTCGTCGGCGTGATCCTCGCCGGGCTCGCGTAGCAGCTACACGCGCTACCCCGATTGTGCCACCATGCGCCGCCATGGCCATCAAGGAACCAAGCTTCACGATCGGCATCGAGGAGGAATATCTCCTCGTCGACAAGGCTAGCCGCGACCTCGCCCAGGAGCCGCCGGCCGAGTTGCTGACCAAGTGCGAAGAGGCGCTGCGCGGGCAGGTCAGCCCCGAATTCTTGCGCTCGCAGATCGAGGTCGGCACGCGCGTTTGCAAGTCGCTGCAGGAGGCGCGCGACCAGCTCATTCATCTCCGCGGCACGGTCGGCCGCGTCGCCGACGAGTTCGGCCTCGCCCCCATCGCCGCTTCGACCCACCCCTTCGCCCAATGGTCGGACCAGCAGCATACCGACAAGGAGCGCTACAACGCGATCGCCCGCGACCTTCAGCAGGTGGGACGGCGGCTCGTGATTTGCGGCATGCACGTGCATGTCGGCATCGAGGATGACGATCTCAGGATCGATCTGCTCGGCCAGGCGGCCTATTTCCTCCCGCATCTGCTCGCGCTCTCGACCTCATCGCCCTTTTGGCAAGGTGCACAGACCGGTCTCAAATCCTACCGCCTCTCGGTTTTCGACGAGCTCCCTCGCACCGGCATGCCGCATCAATTCGCGAGCTGGAGCGAATATGAGCGAGCCATTGAGCTGTTGGTGAATGCCGGGCTGATCGAGGACGCAACCAAGATCTGGTGGGACCTGCGCCCTTCGGCGCGCTTCCCAACTCTCGAGATGCGCATCACCGATGTCTGTCCGCTCATCGAGGACGGCATCGCCATTGTCGCGCTCTATCGCTGCATCTTGCGGCTGCTCTATCGCTTGCGGCGTCAGAACCAGCGCTGGCGCTACTACCCGCCCTTCCTCGTGCGCGAGAACCGCTGGCGCGCGCAACGCTACGGCGTCGAGCAGGGCCTGGTCGATTTCGGCAAGGGCGCGGTCGTTCCCTTCCCCGTTCTGCTCGAGGAGCTGTTCGAGCTCGTCGCCGAGGACGCCGCCTATTTTGGCTGCGTCGCCGAGATCGCCCACGCGCGCACCATCGTGCAACGCGGCACTTCGGCCGACCGCCAACTCGCGCGCTTCGAGACGGTGAAGGCGCTCGGCGGCACGGAGCAAGCGGCCCTCGCCGCCGTGGTCGACGAGATCATCGAGGAAACGCTGACGGTGCCCACGATTGCCCCGCGCACCGCCGCAGCAAGCACAGTCTAAAGCGTGGTGGCCATGCCGCCATCGACATTGAGAGAAGCACCGGTGATATAGGCCGCCTCGTCCGAGGCAAGAAACAGCGCCGCGTTGGCGATGTCCTGCGGCGTGCCGAAGCGCCTGAGCGGCGTCTGCGTGAGCAGCGCCTTGGCGATCATCGGATTGGAAATGTAGCGGCCGATCAGCGCCGTCTCGACATAGCCCGGCAGCAGCGTGTTCACGCGGATCCCGTACGGCGCGTACTCGACGGCGAGGCTCCGTGAGAGGGCAGATACCGCGCCCTTGGTCGCCGAATAGACCGCCATCTGGCGAGTATGCTTGGTCGCCATGATCGAGGAGAGATTGATGATCGAAGCCTTGCCCGAGGCCTTGAGCAGGTTGAAGGCCTCGCGCGCACAGCGCACCGTGCCGTCGAGATTGACGGCCCACACACGGTCCCACGCCTCGTCGGAAAGATGGCGGAAGTCCGAGCGCTCGCCGACGCCCGCATTGTTGACCAGAACATCGAGCCGGCCGTGCGCCGCGCCGATATCCTCCATCAGCTTCTTCACCTGGGCGGTGTCGGTGACATCGACTTCATGCGCTGAAGCAGCCCCATTCAACTTGACGATCGCGTTCGCGACCTCCTTAGCCGCGTCACCGTCGCGGTCGGCGATCGCGACCTTCGCCCCTTCGCGCGCAAAGGTCTCGGCGATGGCGCGCCCGATCCCGGCACCGCCGCCCGTGACGAGCGCGATCTTGTCCTCAAGCCGCCGCATCTGACCCCGCCACAGGCGCCGGCATCTCCCATTTGTGCCGAAGCGTCACTAGCTCCTCGGCGGCGCTTGGATGCAGCGCCATGGTCTTGTCGAAGTCGTCCTTGGTGGCGCCGAGCCTGAGCACGATCGCCGCCATCTGCACGATCTCCGCGGCGTCGGGCCCGAGAACGTGCACGCCGAGAACCTTGTCGGTCTTCATGTCGACGACGAGCTTCATCAGCGTCCTCTCGTCCCGCCCGCTCACCATCGAGCGCAAGGGCCTGAAGCTTATCTTGTAGATGTCGATGGCCCCTGCCCCGTGCATCTCGCGAGCCTTCTCTTCGGAGAGGCCGACTGTGCCGATCTCGGGCTGGGAGAACACCGCCGTCGGGATGAAGCCGTAGTCGACCTTGGTGGGCTTCTTGTTGAACAGCGTCTCGGCGAAAGCGTTCGCGTCGTGAATCGCGACCGGCGTCAGGTTCTTGCGGTCGGTCACGTCGCCGACGGCATAAATATTGTCGACCGAGCTCTTGGAAAATTCATCCACCACGATCCGCCCGTTGGGGCCGCGCTCGACGCCGAGCTGCTCGAGCCCAAGCCCCGATGTGTTGGGGATGCGCCCGGTCGCCGCCATCACGAGGCCGGCGGCGACTGAATCGCCGCGCTTGAGGTGCACGCGGTAGCCCTCGCCTTCCTTCTCGATTGAGGCGACGTCGGTATCCATGCGGAGATCGACGCCACGATTGCGCATGGCTTCGGCCAAGCCATCGCGGAGGTCCATGTCGAAGTCGCGCAGGACCTGCTCGCCGCGATAGAGCACGGTGACGTGGACGCCGAGCCCCCTGAAGATCGAGGCGAACTCCATGCCGATATAGCCCGCGCCGATGACGACAATGCTTGAGGGAAGCTCTTCGAGCAGGAAACATTCGTTGGAGCTGATCAGATGCTCCCGCCCCGGAACGTCGGGGATCACCGGATGCGAGCCGGTCGCGACCAGAATGGTCTTAGCTGAAATGGCGCCGTCGCGCTCGGTAAGCCTGACAGTGTTCGCGTCCTCGAGCACGGCTCGGGTCAGGAAGCGGGTGACGCCGGTCCTCTCCAAGGTGCGGGTATAGACTCCGCTTAAGCGGTCGACCTCGCGCCTGACATTGCCGATCAAGGTCGGCCAGTCGAAGGTGAGATTGTCACAAGTCCAACCGAAGCCTTCGGCATCGGGGAGCTCAGATCCGTAGCGGCTACCATAGACAAGCAGCTTCTTCGGCACGCAGCCGCGGATCACACAGGTGCCGCCGATGCGATGTTCCTCGGCGATGGCGACGCGCGCGCCGAGCTCGGCGGAAAGCCGCGCGGCGCGGACCCCGCCCGAGCCCGCGCCGATGACGAAGAGATCGTAGTCGTACTCAGCCACTTGGTCTCAGGCTCCCGGGCGGCGCAGCAGTTTCACCCCGCCGCTTCCCGCCACGATAGCCAAATCGGCGAGCCCGAGGAACAAGCCATGCTCGACCACGCCCGGCACGCGCTTCAGCGCGAAGGCGAGCACTTCCGGCTCGAGGATGGCGCCGAAGGCGCAATCGAGGATGAGATTGCCCTGATCGGTGACGAAGGGCGCGTCCCCCACCCCGGGCCTGAGGTTGATCTCGCCGTGGCACCCCGCCTCGATGGCGATAGCCTCGACCAGGCGCATGGTCGCGAGCAGCCCGAAGCGCACGACCTCGACGGGAAGCGGAAACGCGCCGAGCGTCTTCACCACCTTGCTCTCGTCGGCGATCACCACCATCCGATCGGAAGCGGTCGCCACGATCTTCTCGCGGAGCAGGGCGCCGCCGCCGCCTTTGATCAAGCGAAGCTGGTCGTCGATCTCGTCGGCGCCATCGACCGTGAGATTGAGCTCCGGCGTCTGATCGAGCGTGGAGAGAGGAATTCCGAGCTGCTCGGCCTGGATGCGCGTCGCCTCCGAACTCGGCACGCAGAGCACGCGCAAGCCCCTGGCGACCCGCTCCCCGAGAGCGGCAACGAAGCGGGAAGCTGTCGAGCCGGTACCGAGCCCAAGCCGCATGCCGTCCTCGACCAGGTCGAGTGCGGCACGGGCGGCCTCCTCCTTCAGCTCGTCGGCCTTGAGCAAGCGCTCCCCCCCTCATATCCCTCGTCTTCAACTACGCCGCCGCTTGCCAGGCCGCAAGCTGCCGTGTGACAGAGACGGGATGCTCAAGGACACGACCATCGTCTTCGACCTCGACGGGACGCTCGTCGATACCGCGCCGGACCTGACGCATGCACTGAACTATGCGCTGGCGCGCGCTGGGCAAGCGCCGGTCTCGGCCGAAACGGTGCGCTCGCTCGTCGGGATGGGCGCGCGTGTCATGATCGAGGAAGGCTTGCAGCGGGCGGGCGTCACCGGCGACCTCGAGTCCATGTTCGGAGACTTTCTCGTCCATTACGAGGCCAATATTGCGGTGGAGAGCCGCCCCTTCCCCGGCGCGGTCGAAGCGCTCGACCGGCTGAGAGGCGAAGGAGCGAGGCTCGCGGTGTGCACCAACAAGCGCGAATCTCTCTCGCGCAGGCTCCTGCAAGAGCTTGAGCTCGAAGGCTATTTCAGCGCGATCGCCGGGCGCGACACATTTCCCGTGGCGAAGCCTGACCCCGGCCATTTGACGGGCGCAATCCGCATGGCGGGCGGCGAACCCTCACGCGCGGTCATGGTGGGGGACAGCGACGTCGATGTAAGGACCGCTAAGGCGGCCTCCGTGCCGGTGGTGCTGGTGAGCTTCGGCTATGCCGGGCCGCCGCCTTCGGGAGCGCCACCGGAGGCTGTCATCGACCATTTCGACAAGCTTCACGGCAGCCTCGCCTCGCTGCTGCGCGGCACCGCGTCGCGCCGCACCCGCTCGCATTCCGCCTAAATCCCGCCAAAGATCAGTCTTAATCCGACCGCCACGCTCTCATCGAAGAGCCAACGAAGAGCCATAGTCAAAGCGCACACCTTCATTCGTCCCCCCATACCGGACCAAATCGATTTACTCTTGAGGGAGAGATGGGAATGCTCAGACGTGTCGCGATCGGCGTCGCCCTGGCGTGCATCCTGGGAGGGACCGCCTATGCCGTTGACGAGGATGTCGACAATGAGTGCACCGAGCAGCTGAGCGCGGCCGAAGAGGCCGTGCAGAACAAGCTCGACGCCAATGCCTTGAACGAGGCCGATGCCGAGAAGGTGAACGAGCTTCTCGATCAGGCCGACGCGCTCTGCACCGAGGGAAATTTCAAGGACGCAAGCGCAGCGTTGGCCCAAGTCAACGGGATGATCGGCAAGAAATAGGCTAGGAACGCGAGGGTGACGGCGCGAGGACCTCGTGCCGTCCTTCGGTCCAGCGGACGATGTGGCGGCAGACTTGGGACGCCGCTGCCGCGAGGCGACCGCGCGGCCAATTCCTTGACTTCCCGTAGGCCCGATCGCTAAATCAACCTCGACCGGGCGGTTAGCTCAGCTGGTAGAGCACTGTGTTCACATCGCAGGGGTCACTGGTTCGAGTCCAGTACCGCCCACCATTTTTTCCAGCCAAGTCGGGACGCGCAGCTCGCGCTCTCAAGCCTCGTCGAGGCCAGTCGAGGCTTTCTTGAAGAGGTGACGGGCCTTGCGCACGATCTCCTGCTCGATCTGCTCCCGCGGCAGCCGCGCGGTGGTGCGGTAGGAGAAGACCGCGACGGTCAGGATCTCGCCGCAGTCGTCATCCGTGTCGCGGAGCTCGACATAGGCGCGTTGCGTCTCGCGGTCGTATTGAGCGTGCACCAGTCGGAAAGCCACCCGCGGCCCCCAAGCCAAAAAGCCTCGGCTATGGGACAAGCCGAGGCGCGAAAAGTCGTCAGGGTACTGATGCTAGCGCGGCTTTGTGACAAGGATGTCACAAAGGCTGACTGCCAGGCCGCAGCGCTTAAGAGATCAGGTCCTTCCTCGCCACAGAGCGTCCAGGCTCCATGGGCCGCCGCCGGCCGCGGCGAGATAAAGGAACACGAAGCAATAGAGGATGGCCGCATCCCCGCCATTGACCACGGGAAACGCGCTTTGCTGGGCGTGCACCATCCAATAGGCGAACGCCATCTCGCCCGAGAGGATGAACGCCACTGGCCGCGTGAAGATGCCGGGGATCAAAAGCGCGCCCCCGACCAATTCGATCAAACCAGCGACCCACGGCAGCGACAGAAATGCAACGCCCGAATGGTCCGACGACGGAAAGCCGAGCAACTTCGTTGCCCCATGCTCGAAGAAGAGGAGCGCCGCGACGATGCGCAAGACGCTCAAGAGACGCGGCGCCCAGACGGTTTCGAGCGTCTCGATGGTCATGTCAGTTCCCTTCCCTCATTGGTGTGAATGAGCCTAGCCCGAAGCATCCGTTAGAACGCGGCATCAATGCGGCTGACCAGCGTCTTGGCGCCAAGCTCCTCGGCGATCGCGCGGGCTTGCTCGAAGAATTCTCGTGCGGGCGCGAGTTGTCCTCCCCACTTGCTCAGCAGCCCGAGATCAGCAAGGCCTTGCGCCAGAAGACCCGGCGTATCGGCCTCGCTTGCATAGCGCACCGCCTCCTCGAGATGCCTGAGTGCGCGCCCCTCGACACTTGGAATCGCGGGCGCGGCGAAGCTCGCATTCTGGCGGAGCATCTCGGGCGCCGGCGACTTGCCGGAGGTGGCTAGCGAAAGATAAACCTCGCCGAGGGCAAGATGCCCTGAAGCCAGCATGCGCTTGTTGCGCCAGGCGGAGAAGCGCGCGAGCGTGTTCTCGAGATCGGCGACTCCGCCCGCGTAATCGCCCGACAGCACCATGGCGACGCCGCACGGAATCTCGATCGTCGTAAGCTGCACGAGATAGCTCGCCGTGATGACCTCACGCCTCAGCCGCTCGAGAATGCTCAAGGCCTCCACCGGCCGTCCAGCGCCGACCAAGACGACGCCTTGCGCACTTTCGGCCATGATCCGCTCGAAATGGCCATGCGAGGTTCCGATCGCTAGCTTGGCATCGACCAGCCCCTTCTCGTGATCTTCGGCGTAGGAGGCGGCCAAGGCCGAGCAGACCCAACCGAGCGACTGGGCCGGCGGGTAGCGCCTGCGCCGCCCAAGCTCGATCAGCTTCGCCGCCCATTTTCCCGCCAACGCCGCGTGGCCGCGCTGCAAGCCATCGGTGCTGAGAAGGAGATAAGTGAGGGTTTCGAGATAGGGATCCTTCAGGCGCTCGGCTGCCTGCAGCACCCGTTGCGCCATCGTGTCGATCGCATCGTTCGGGCGACCGTCGGGCGTGACCATATAGAGCCACATCTGATCCCACATCGCGTAAGCGATGCACTCCTCGTCCTCCAACTCCTCGCCGATCGCCCGCGCGCGATCGAGCACGCGCTCGGCTTCGTCGAAGCGGGCGGCGTTGAGATAGGCCTCGCCGAGCCACGCCAGGATGCGCGACAATTCCCGGCTGTCGCCCGCCGCCTCGAGCCGCGCCCGGTATTTCTCGGCGAAGTAGTGCATGCCGATGAAGTCGGCCTCCCAGCAGCACACGAGCAGGCGGTCGACAACGATCTCGGCGAGCAGGCTGTCGCTGGCGCAGTCGGGCTCGTCTGCGATCTTGGCCAGCGCCTGGTCGAGATAGGATTGCGCCTCGGCGAGCGAGAACACGCGGAGGCTCTTCTTCGCCGCCAAGGACAGATAGTAGACCGCCTTGTCCGACCGCTCGGTGCGCACATAATGATGGGCGAGCATGTCGGCGATTTCGGGAGCCTTGTCGCCGTAAAGCTCCTCGAGTGCCTCAGCCGCCTTCTGGTGCAGAACCGCGCGTTGCGGCGTCAACAGCGAGCCGTAGAGCGCATCCTGAACCAGCGCATGTTTGAAGGCATAATCGGCCGGGGTGTCGCCGAAGTCACGGTCGACTCGGAAGATGAGGCCGTGCAGCTCGAGCTGCGGCAAGAGCCCGACCATCTTGCCGTCGATGTCGGCCACTTGCTCGGCAAGGTCCATCTGAAATTGCCGACCGAGCACGGAGGCTGCCTGAAGGAAAGAGATGGTGTCGCGCCCGAGGCGATGGACGCGGTCCATGATCAGATTTTCGAGGCTGGTCGGAATGTCGTCGAGGCCACCGAGCAGGCCTTCGCCGAAGCCGGCATCGCCGGCTTGTTCGCGGTGAGCGCCCTTCTGCGAGAGATAGCTCGCGAACTCCTCGGCGAAGAGCGGGTTTCCTTCCGACTTGGCGACGCCGAGCTCGACCAGGTCCTCGGACAGCGACCGGCCCTCCAGCCGCTCCCTGATGATCTCGGTGGCGATGACATTGGTGAGCGCGCTCAAGCGGAGCTCGGTTGCTCCCCCGGCAAGCGTCCAGACCGGCTGAAACTGCGGGCGGAAGCTGCACAGCAAGAGCAGCTTCTCGTCGATCGCGCTTCTTACGATGTCGTCGAGCACCCCTTGCGAGGCTGAATCGATCCAATGCAGATCCTCGACGACCAGCACGACCGGCGAGCCGAGCCCGCAGAGCCGCAAGATGAACTCGCGCAGCGCCTCACGGATGCGCAAGCCGGTAAGCTCTGACGCCGGCAGAGCGAGCGCATCCGCGGAGCCTCCGCCGATCACAAGATTGAGCAGATGGGGAAGGTTCGCATCGTGATCGAGTTTGAGCCGATCAAGTCCCTCTTTGAGTCTCGCTTCGACGAGATCACGCGAGGCATCGGGGGGAATACCGAACCAGCTCCGCATCACCTCGATGAACGGCAGGAATGGCATGCCGGCACCCTCTTGGCGGCAGATCGCTTCCAGCAGCAGCACGGGCTGATCGTGCAACGACTCGGTGAACTCGAATATGAGCCGCGACTTGCCGAGACCTGCGTCGCCGATCACGTTGACGGGGCGGAAGCGGCCCTCCTTGACCACGTTCCAATGCTCGCGCAGGAGCGCGAGCTCGACGTCGCGGCCGCGCAGGCGCGTCAAGCCGTGCCGGCGCTTGGCGCCAAAGCGAGTGACGCCAGAGCGCAGCGCGTCAAGCCGGTAGACCTCGACCGCTTGCGCCCTGCCCTTGAACTGCCGCGCTCCGAGGAAGGTGGCATCGACGAAGCCTTCAACGAGATCGAGAGTCGCCTTGGTGATGCACACCGAGCCCGGCTCGGCGGTAGCCTGCAGCCGCGAGGCGACGTTCATCGTGTCGCCGAGCGCGTTATAGGACATGGGCTTGCCCTCGCCGATCTGGCCGACGACGGCGGGGCCGGTGTGGATGCCGATGCGCAGTTGCGGCCTGACCCCGTAGCTCGCCTCGAGCTCGCCGTGCAGGCGGCCCACGCGGTCCTGGATGTCGAGACCGGTCCGACAGGCTCTTAGTGCCGCGTCCTCCATGGCGACCGGCGCGCCGAACACGGCCATGATGCCGTCGCCGGTAACGTCCTGCACCACCCCGCCGTTTGATTGGATCGCCTTGGTCTGCTCGCTGGCAATGCGGCGGGTCAGCTCGAACACGGTCTCTTCGCCGAGACTCTCGCCCAGGACGGTGAAGTCCGCCATGTCGGTGAACATCACCGTTAAATGGCGCCGCTCACCCTCCATCCGGAGCGCAGCGGTTGACCCTCGTGCCATGAGCGAACGTCCCTCCCCGAAGCGCGCTTCCTTTACGACCCTGCCGGCTTTAGAGGCTTATCGATCCTGCGGGACGGCATGCCGGCATGACCGTTCCGGTCATAGAATAGCAAATCCGGAGGGCTTCTTCGACTAAAGGGGGGTTGAGTGATCCCCTTATCGCGGCGCGAGGTTAGCCCGCGCGTCTTGAGAGCACATGATAACGCGCCGGTTCATCGCTCCACTCGTGCTGGCGCCAGTATGGCTCGGGCCTATCGGGGTGGCGTGAGGCGGGTTAGGACCGCCCGCGCCACCCGATAGGATTGGCCGTGCCCCTTAGCCCTACGATTAGGCGGCGACGCTGATCTTGGCGGTCGGAACCGATGCGATCGTCTTCAGGACCTGAGAGGCAATCTGATAGGGATCGCCCTGCGAGTTCGGCCGGCGGTCTTCAAGATAGCCCTTGTAGTCGTTCCGCACGAAGCTGTGCGGGACGCGGATCGACGCGCCGCGATCGGCCACGCCATAGCTGAACTGGTGGATCGCCGCAGTTTCGTGCTTGCCTGTCAACCGCATGTGGTTGTCAGGCCCATAGACGGCGATGTGATCTTCGCGGTTCTTCTCGAATGCCGCCATCAGCGCCTCGAAATACGCCTTGCCGCCGATCTCGCGCATATACGTGGTCGAGAAGTTGCAGTGCATCCCCGACCCGTTCCAGTCGGTGTCGCCGAGCGGCTTACAGTGGTACTCGACGTCCACGCCGTATTTCTCGGTCAGCCAGCCGCTGCAGCAGGTAGCGCGCCATCCACATCTCGTCGGCGGCTTTCTTGGAGCCCTTGCCAAAAATCTGAAACTCCCACTGGCCCTTCGCCACTTCGGCGTTGATGCCTTCATGATTGATGCCGGCGGCGAGGCAGAGATCTAGATGCTCCTCGACGATCTCGCGCGCGACCGAGCCGACATTCTTGTAGCCGACGCCCGTGTAGTAGGGCCCCTGGGCTGACCCTAGCGCCTGTCCGAGCAGGCTCGGAGCCGGCGTGAAAAAGAAGAGGGCCAACTTCCCGGAAGTTGGCCCTCTTTCATTTTCTGGACTGCTTGTCGCTTAAGCCCGCGCGGATTTCAGCATCACGCCCGACTGCTCATCGGCGTCGGCATTTTCGCCATACATCGACAGCATGGGCTCGTCGGTGAGCATCACTTCATCATACTCGCCGAACCCGTTGAAACAATTCGCCAAGACGCGCCCGTAGGCGCCGATCTGACCGATTTCGATATAGTCGCCCTCGCGCACGCAATCGGGCAACACGAAGGGCCCGGGCAAGTGGTCGTCGCTGTCGCAGGTCGGGCCGTAAAGGGCAAAGTCGGCGAGCGGTTTCAGCTTGCGCCGCGAGCTCGGGATGAGCTTGACAGGAAAGCGGAAGCCGAGATAGGCGGCGTCGAACAGAGTGCCGAAGGCGCCGTCATTGACGTAGAGCGAGTGGTCGCGGCGCGCGTCGACCCGCACGATGACCAACTCGGCCTCGGCCACGAGAGCGCGGCCCGGCTCGCACATCAGCTCGCAGGAATGCTTGACGGCAAGCTCGTCGGCGGTGCGAACCACCTCCTCCATGTAGCTCGAAAGCTCGGGCGGATCGGAGTGCGGATAGCGGCTCGGGAAGCCGCCGCCGATATCGACGGCATCCACCATGACTCCCGACGTCACGATCAGCTGCCCGATCTGGCGAAGCGCCTCGCCGAAGGCGGCGGGGACAACCGCCTGAGAGCCGACATGGAAGGTGATGCCGAGCCGCCGCGCGATCTGGCGCGCGCGGAGCAGCAGCGCCGGCGCAGCTGCGCTCGAGGCGCCGAACTTGCCCTCGAGCGGGATGAGGCTGTGCGTGTTCGGGCAGGCGACCCTGAGATAGAGATCGAGGTCCTCGGCGCCCCCGGTCTCATGCACGATCTTGTCGAGCTCATCGTCGCTGTCGAAGGCGAAGCTCCTCACCCCGTATTCGCGATAGGCGCGCACGATGGCGCCCCGCGACTTGACCGGGTTCATGAAGAACAACTCGGCGCCGTTGACCGGTGCGAGCCGCTCGATCTCGACGAGGGAGGCGACGTCGAAGGCGCGGATGCCGGCCTCGACCAGAGCCTCGATGATCCCGGGCGCGTCGTTGGCCTTGGCGGCGTAGAGGACGCGGCCGGGAAAGTTGGCGAGGAACCATTTTGCCGCGCGACGCGCGGCGTGCGGCCTCAAAGCTAAGACAGGCCGCTCCGGGCGGCGATGACGCAGAAACTCCGCGGCAGAAGTGAAAACGTCCATCCCATGTCTACTCCCACACGAGATTGCCGGTTGTCAGTGCTGCCCTTGAGCGATATCGCCTACGAGCCCGCGTCCCGTATGAAATCTCGCAAGCAATGTAAAGCGGTTTTCGAGCGCGCCCCCAATAATCCGTCATGCTCGGCGCGTAACATCGTGGATTGCGCCGCGCTCTGCCCATTTGCGCGCCACTCAGTTTCCCTCGCGCGCTTGCGCGCCGGCACTCATGAGCACGCTCGATCCCGAGCTCGAATAGGTCGGATTCTGTAGCAATCCGAAGGTCTTGCGCGCCGCAAGCCGCACCATCGCGCTGGTGTAGACATAGATCTCGGCGCTATCGATCTGACCGTCGCCGTTGCCGACCGGCGACAAATCGGCGCTGCCGGCCATGCCCTCGATCAGATAGCGGGTGAAAAGCCCGATGTCGTAGCTCGTATCGACCAGCCGCCTCTGGCCGCGGTCGGCCGCGAGAATCACCGTGAGCCCGGGTAGCGGCTTTGGCGGCAGCGCCGAGTTGACCGTCTCGGGCAGATTGGGCGGCAAGAGGTAAGGACTGTGGTCGCGCCCATACTCGGTCTCGAGCAGGAGCAGCACCGATTTCGCGCCGAGATTGGCGAGATTGGCGTAGAGCGTCGAGAGCTTATAACCGCCGATCTCGTCACGATAAGGCTGGGTATCCACGGGCAGGAGATACATATCGCCCTGCGCGCTGTCGGTCGCGCCGTGGCCCGAGTAGTAGACGAGCACCTTGGCGTCCGGTTGCGAGCGGACGAGCCGCGCAAGGTCGCCATCCGACCCTGGCACCGCGCCGAACAGCTTCTCGAAATCGGTCTTCTTGGCGTCGCGCAGGTCGATGATGTTGTCCTGGCGATAGCCGAGATGCTCGGTGAGGAAGGAATACATGGCGCCGGCGTCGTTGCGCGAGGTCTCGCTCGGCGCAAGCTTGGCATAGGTGCGATTGCCGATGATCACCGCGATCGCGTTGTCGTCCTCGGCCGCCGGCGGCAGCGCCCGATAAAGCTCGCGGGTGCGCGTATAGGTCTTCATGTTGGGCGTCGGCGTGAAGGCGACATGACGCGGCAATTGAAGCGGCGGCGTGACGCAAAGGCTGAGATTGCCGGCCTTCTCGATCCGCCGCACATCTTCGAGCGAGAGATGGCTATCGACGGTGATGCAGACCGTGCACCAGACGATGCCGGCCCTCTTGTGCAAATCGTCGAGACGGGACCAGGGCAAACCTTTCGGCGTGGGCAGGCAGTTATTGTCGCAGCGCGGGGCCATGACGGCCGGCCCGTGTGCCTGGCGAAGCACCGCGATCAGATCGTCCGGCAGGCAGTCGATGGGAAGACGCGGGGCCGGCGAAAGCGAAGCGCCCTCCTCGCCGGTGGCGGGAGCGGCCGGCTTGGGCTCAGCCGTTGGCGAAGTCGCCGCGGGGGTGATCGCCGCGGTCGTATCGAAATCCTTGCATAGCTCGCCCATCTTCTTCTGCACGGTCGGCAACGTGAGATCCTTATACCCGGCGAGATCGTGGTCGTGCTTGAAGTGCCAATAGGCCGTCCACGTCGCTTGACCGCGCTTGCCGTCGATCTCGCCCTTGTAATAGCCGAGCTCGGTTAGGCAGCGCTGTGCGCGGGTGATGGCTTGGACCTGCTCTTCTGGAAGCCCGACCGGTGTCTGGGACGCGGCGACAACGGGGTCGGCGACCGCAGTCACCGTCTCATCCTGTGCCGTCCTGACGCCTTGAGAGCTGCCAGGCTCGGCAAGCGACATTTGCGAGAGCGCCGCGAGCCCCGCGACTGCGAGCGCAAGAGCAAGGCCCCGCGCCGCTCCTCGTCTCCCCGCCATCAAAGACCTCAAAGCTCAGGCGTGATCCGCGCCACGCGAGCCCTTTACGCTACCACATCTGCCCCTAACGGACAGTGGCAGGCGCACGGCCCGCCGCGGCTCATCTTCATCGCGAAATGGCGTTAATGATGGCAAAGCCCCCGCCGGGGCGAAGAAAGCTGTGACTTTATTCAGTCCCCCCGCCTTGCGGCTTGTCTTCCCCGTCCTTCGGGGCCTGCGGGCGCTCGGATTTTGGCACCGCATCAGGCCTGGGCGGCAGCGACGTCAGGTAGGCGGCGATGGCGTTCCGATCCTCTCCCGTAAGCTTCGCCATGTTCTTCTGCACGGCGACCATGCTGCCTCCGACCGTGTCGTAGTCGGG
Organism: uncultured Alphaproteobacteria bacterium; assembly: GCA_963747175.1. GTDB lineage: Bacteria > Pseudomonadota > Alphaproteobacteria > Rhizobiales > Methyloligellaceae > Methyloceanibacter. The sequence continues at coordinate 62,807 of CAVVDW010000015.1, forward strand.
CGTGTTCCCGGTCTCGAGGAAGTAGGCGATGTCTTCTTCGCTCCAATCGCCGATCCCGTCGCTGCTCGGCGTGATGTTGGGGACCGTCCCTTTGCCTTCCGGATTGCGCGCGCCGGCGAAGGCCTCATTGGCGATGATGCCGCCGATGAGGTTGCGCGGAGAGTGACATTCCGAGCAATGGCCGGGGCCGAGCACGAGATAGGCGCCGCGATTGAGCTCGGCGCTCGCATGCGGATCGGGGACGAAGCTCTTGCCGTCGACATAGAGCCTCTGCCAGAGGCCTAGCCCGCGGCGAATGTTGAAGGGGAAAGCGAGATCGTGTGCCGGGACCTCATTCTTCACCGGCGGTAGGCTGTCGAGATAGGCCTTGAGGTCGATCAGGTCCTCGAAGCTCATGCGCTGGTAAGACGTGTAGGGAAAGGCCGGGTAGAGATGCTCTCCTCCAGGCGCAATCCCGAGCTTCAGGGCATTGATGAAGTCGAGCGTGCTCCAGTTACCGATGCCGGTCTCCTTGTCGGGAGAGATATTGGGCACGTTGAAAGTGCCGAACGGAGTCTTGAGGCAGCGGCCGCCGGCGAGCAGCTCCTTCTCCTTGGTCTTGCGGTCGTCGCATGATTTGAGCGGCGCCGCGTGGCATTCAGCGCAGCCGCCCGCGGTGAACATATATTTGCCGTTGGCGGGGTCAGCGACGTGATCGGGCAGCGCCGATGCCTCGATGGCGCGCGGGAGCGTCAGGAGGTAGAACGCGACCGCGCCCGCCACGGCGAGGACAAGCAACGCCACCAGCGCTTTCCGCACCGTCCTCCCCCTGATCGCGGCAAAGCGCGCGTTGGGTATCGCCCTACTCCTCCACCTTCGCCCGGTAGCTCTCGTGGCAGTCCTTGCATGCGTTGGTCATGTTTTTGAACGCCGGGGCAAAGGCGTCCTTGCCTTGAACCGCCGCCTCTGCGGCCTTGGTCGATGCGTCCTTGAGCTTCTCGGCATCGGATTTGAAGCCGTCGAAGTCCTCCCAAATCTTGGGCAAGGCCTTGCTGTCCTTCACGGCGCCCTGCTCGCTGCCCTTGGGGAACAGCTTCACATATTGGTCGGGAACGTCGCTAATCGCGGTCATCGCCTTGGCGAGTTGGGCGCCGTCGTACGCGACCTTGCCCTTGAGCATGTCGGCGCCGAGCTTGGTGTTCTTGCCCACGATATCCTTCATTAAATGGCGCCGCTCCTTGACCGCCTTGGTGAGACCCTCGGCCGACATCGCGAGCGTCGTAAAAGCCGCCGCACTGGCGAGCGCACATACCGCCAACATCACTTTCCGCATGACCCCCTCCATTCGTCGCAAGGCGCGGGCTATCCCCGGCGCCTATTGCTCCCGAATCTGCCACAGGGAAAGCGTGGCGGGCTAGCGTGGTCGAGCCCCGATCACGGCAATGGGATTGCACGACCTTCCTTGAGCACATCCCATCCGCGCTTGACGGCTGGCCGAGCGGCGATGGCGAGGTACCAGCGCATCACGTTGGGATGCTCGGCAAATTCGATCCTCTGCCAGGCGAAGCGCGAGATCCACGGCCAGATGGCGATATCGGCGATCGAGTAGTCGCCTGCGACATATTCGTCCTCGGCAAGCCGCCGGTCGAGCACACACCACAGCCGCTTTGCCTCCTTCGCGTAGCGCTCCTCGGCATAGGCACTCTTGCCGGGATTGAACTTCACGAAATGATGCACCTGGCCGAGAAATGGTCCCACCCCTCCCATCTGCCACATCAGCCACTCGACCACCCGCCATTTGGTGGGAAAGTCTTGCGGCCAGAGCTTGCCGGTCTTCTCGGCGAGATAGAGCAGGATCGCGCCCGACTCCATGAGATGGAGCCCGTTATCGGTGTCGATGATGGCCGGGATCTTGTTGTTCGGAGCGATCTTGAGGAAGGCGGGATCGAACTGCTCGTCTTTCAGGATATTGATGGGATGGGCACGATAAGGGAGACCAACCTCCTCGAGCATGATCGAGACTTTCTGCCCGTTCGGCGTCGTCCACGTATAAAGCTCGATCATTGCCCCCTCTCTCTATCTATGCCGCCCGCGCGGTGCGCCAACGCATGGCGGCGAAAGCTCGCCTTGTCAAAGCCATGGTGGTGTAAGCGCGCACTCGTTCGCAGTTGCGGAAAATTTGATTCACCAAGTGTTCATCCCTCGGCCTCCCTATCGCCCAGAACCTGTCGCTCCGACGCCACAGGGAAATGGTAACCGGGGACCAGTGCGCGCCTCATTCAACGTGCGCGCCTAGGGAGGACTAGATGCTCAATTGTGCCCACCTCGAGAACGACCGGAAGGGCGTTGCGACCAGCCGAGCGAGCTTCACCCGTTACGCCATCTTTTTCACGCCCCAGCCGGGCACCGCGCTTGCGGCGTTCGGACGCTCGTGGTTCGGCCGTGCCAATGACGGCGCCACCTTACAGGCCTTCTCCAATTCCGGCTTCGCCGGCACGGGCTTCGCCAAGATCCCGTCGGTGCCCGGCCGCTATACCGGGCTGCACGCTCAGTTCAAGGCGCCGTTCGCGCTGCGCGACGGCGTCGGGCTCGACGCGCTCAAGTCGCGGCTGATCAGCTTCGCCGCGCGGCGCAAGCCTGCCGAGACGGGTCCGTTGACGCTCGCGCGCGAAGGACGCTTCCTCGTGCTGCGCCCAGTCGAGCCGACGCCGCTGCTTGAATGGCTCGCGGCGCAATGCGTGGCCGCCTTCGAGGACTTCGCCACGCCTCCGGGCGACGCCGAGCGCGCAGCGCATGCGAGCCCCAATCTCACCGACTATCAGCGGCTCCTGCTGGAGAGCTTCGGCGATCCGCACGTGCTGAGCGAGTATCGCTTCTACATCACGCTCACCGGGCCGCTCGACAAGACGCACCTCGAGCGGGTGGCGCAGGCGCTGTGGCCCGTGCTCGAGGAGATCTGCACCTCCGGCGTCACCGTCGACGGCCTGTCGCTGTTCGGCGATTCAGGCGGCCGCTCCCCGATGCGCCTGATCGGCCGCTACCGCCTCGCCGCTTGAACGGCTCGCGGCTAGCCGCTTCCAACGTTAGCCATGATCTGGCCTAGCGGGCTCGGCATTCCCGCTAGGCCAAAGTTTTGACACACCGCACCGCCACCCTCGCCCGAGCTGGGGAAAGCACGGGGGTCCCAATGCCTGATTACGGGGAAATCCTGTCGTTTCTCGCCGCGAACCCGCCTCAACTCGACGATGAGCGGGAGCTGCACGCCTCCCTGCTCGAGCTCCTCGCCAAATGCATCCGGCAACCCGAGCTCGCCATAGAGGATCAGTTCCAGGAATTGCCGGCCGGGCATTTTCGCTGGACGAATGTCAACTGAGACATGACTTGCGCCTGAGCAAGGCTCTGAATCCCGGCGGGAAAGGCTTTGGCCCTTGGCATTTGCGCGGCATAGCCATGGGTGGTATTGAGCCTTAAGATGGGCCGCCTGGGCGCTGGATGGCCAGCAAACTGCACCATTTCTAAGAAGTGGATCGGGGATCATGAGGGAAAGCGTCGCGGTCAAGCATTCGGTCGGTCATGGCAGGGCGAGCACGGCGTCAGACGTCGTGCAGAGCTTCGTGAGGAGCGTCGACACCGCCAAGAAGTCTGACCGGCCCTACCCCAACTGGTTGCTTGCGCACTGTTTCCCCGAGGACGTTGTCGACGACATTCTGGCGCTGCCCTTCGACGCGCCCTCGCTCGACGGCGTCTCCGGCAAGCGCGAGCTGCACAACAACACGCGCAAATATTTCGACATGGAGAACCGCGCGCTCTTTCCGGTCTGCGAGGCGGTCGCGCAAGCCTTCCAGGACAAGCGCATGACGAGCCATATCGAGAAGGTGTTCGGCACCAATCTCAAGGGCACTTATCTCCGCATCGAGTTCGCGCAGGATATCGAGGGGTTCTGGCTCGAGCCTCACACCGATCTCGGGGTGAAGGTATTCACCTTGCTGCTCTACCTCTCGAAGGATCCGAGCCATAAGGATCTCGGCACCGACATCTATGACGGCGACAAGAAGCATGTCGGCCGCTCGGCGTTTACGTCCAACGGGGCGATGGTCTTCGTTCCGTCCAACAACACCTATCACGGCTTCGAGAAGCGCCCGATCAAGGGCGTGCGCACCTCGCTCATCATCAATTATGTGACCAATGAGTGGCGCGCGCGCGAGCAGCTCTCGTTCCCTGAGACGCCAATCGCTTAGCTTCGCTTATTCCTTTACCGATCTGATGCGTCATGCCCGGCCTTGTGCCGGGCATCAACGTTTATTGTCATGCCGGCGCAGGCGGGCATCCAGTAACCCCGGCGTTGCGCATCACGATGACCAGTGGTTACTGGACTGCCCGGTCGAGCCGGGCAACGATAATCCGGTGGGTGAGGCATGAGCAAAGTCGCTTGGATCGGTCTCGGCGTCATGGGCTTTCCCATGGCCGGGCATCTGAAGACGCGCGGGGGCCACGACGTCGTCGTGTTCAACCGCACGCGCAAGAAGGCGGAAGACTGGGTCGCGCACTTCGGCGGAAGGCTCGCTGAAACTCCAGCCGCGGCGGCGGAAGACGCGGACTTCGTCTTCACCTGTGTCGGCAATGACGACGACTTGCGCGCCGTGACGCTCGGGCCTGACGGCGCATTCGGCTCACTTGGCCGTGGCGCCGTCTATGTCGATCACACCACCGCGTCGGCCAAGATCGCGCGTGAGCTTCACGCAGCGGCACGAGCCCAGGGCGCTGGCGCCCTCGATGCGCCGGTCTCGGGCGGCCAGTCCGGCGCCGAGAACGGCACGCTCACGGTGATGGTCGGGGGCGACGAAGCTGATTTCCGCAAAGCGGCGCCGGTGATCGAGGCTTATGCCCGCACGGTCAATCTGATCGGCCCGTCGGGCTCGGGCCAGCTCACCAAGATGGTCAACCAGATCTGCATCGCCGGCCTGATCGAGGGCCTCGCCGAGGCGCTTCATTTCGGCTCCCGCGCTGGCCTCGATATCGAAAAGGTCATCGACACGATCTCCAAGGGCGCGGCTCAGTCCTGGCAAATGGACAATCGCTGGCGAACCATGATCGACGGTAAATTCGATTTCGGCTTCGCCGTCGATTGGGTGCGCAAGGATTTCGCGATTTGCTTCGAGGAGGCACGGGCGAACGGCGCGAGCCTTCCCGTCACCGCGCTGGTCGATCAGTTCTACGCCGAGATCCAGGAGATGGGCGGCCGCCGTTGGGATACGTCGAGCCTGATAGCGCGGCTAGAGCGCAAATAGAAGTTAGAGGCGCTTGTCTTCCGCGGCGTAGTCGAGCGGCAGAGCCGTCGTGTACTTGATCTGCTCCATGGCGAAGGCCGAGCTCACATCCGACAGCTCGATCCGCGAGATGAGCTTCTTGTAGAACGCGTCATAGCGCTCGATGTCGGGCACCACCACGCGCAGCAGATAATCCACCTGCCCGCTCATGCGGTAGAACTCGACCACCTCGGGGAAGTCCTTGAGCGCCTCGTGGAAGCGGTCGAGCCAGTCTTGCGTGTGATGGCTCGTGGTGATGGAAACGAACACGGTCACCCCGACATTGACCCGCTTAGGGTCGAGCACCGCCACGCGACGCTGGATGATGCCCTGCTCCTCGAGCTTCTGGATGCGGCGCCAGCAGGGCGTCGTCGACAGCCCGATCTGCTTGCCGATCTCCGCGACCGGCAACGTGCAGTCCTTCTGCAAAATGTCGAGGATTTTGCGGTCCATACGGTCGAGCATGGCTGACCTGATGATGTTTTTGCGCAACTCTAGCAAGATCAGGAACCTTTTTCTATACCCCTAATGTCTATCTGATTAGTAGATTATTTCAGTTCCTTCTGCAAGCGCTAATTTTTGAGGAGTTTCCGTACCTCGCGCCGGAGCACTGGCAAAAGCTCTTCCTCGAACCAGGGATTGTCCTTGAGCCAGGTGTTGTTGCGCCAAGACGGATGCGGCAAAGGCAGAACGCGCGAACGGACCTTGCTACTGAGATGGTGGCGCCAATCGCGCATCGTATCGGTGAGCGTTGCGCCCATGCCCTCGCCGAGATGCCAGGCTTGTGCGTAGCTCCCGACCGCAAGCAAAAGCTCGATCTGCGGCAGCATCGCGAAGAGCTTCTCGTGCCACAGCGGCGCGCATTCGCGTCGCGGCGGAAGATCGGCCCCCTTCGCATCCTGACCCGGAAAGCAGAACCCCATGGGGACGATGGCAACGCGGTTCTCGTCGTAGAACTCTTGTGGGCTCACCGCGAGCCAATCGCGCAAGCGGTCGCCCGAGCGGTCGGTAAAGGAGGTGCCCGAGGCATGCACGAGAGTGCCGGGCGCCTGGCTGCAGATTGCAAGCCGCGCCGTCGTGCTCGCGCGAAGCACGGGGCGCGGCTCGTGCGGCAAAGGCTTCCCTCGCGGATCTTCGACACATTTCCGGCAGGAGCGGATCGAGGCAAGCATGCGCTCGAGCTCTGCCCCGCGCAAAGTCTCGCCGGTCATAGATCGAGCGTCATGCCGTCTTGGGCGATGAGGTAGCGCGATCGATCGACATTTCCGGCCGCGGACAGCATGGCCTCCCCCATATGGGTGAGGAGAACGCGTTTTGCATTAAGCCGCCCGTAATTGGCGTCGATCGTGGCGTAGTCGAGATGGATGGGAAGCGTCACATCGTATTGGAAGCACTCGCTGATGAAGAGGTCGGCGCCTCGCGCCACCTCGCAGAGCACCTCGACCCAGCCGGTATCGCCGGTGAAGGCGATCACCTTGCCCTCGAGCATGAACCTGAGCGCATAAGGCGGCGCGCCCGATGGATGTTTCACCTCGAATGGCGTGACTATTACACCGCCGACATCGAGCGGCTTCCGCTCCTCATATTCGCGAAAGACAATATCGAAGCCGGGATTGTTCGTCGTCACGCCGGGATAGAGAGCCTCGGCTGCCGCGAGGAAGCGCGCGTCGATGCCGCGCGGCCCCGTCACGATGAGCGGCCGCGTCCGCTTGCTCACGTATTGCCCGTCGATCAAGAACCAGGGCAGACCGCCGAAATGGTCGCCGTGCAGATGGGTCACGAACACGGCATCGATGTCGTTCGGCTCGAGGCCTAGCCGGCGCATGCCGATCAGCGTCGACGTGCCGCAATCGATGAGGAAGGTCGATTGCCCTGAGCGGACATGAAACGAAGTTTGCAAGCGCCCGCCGGCGCCGAAAGCGTCTCCGCAGCCGATAATGGTCAGTCGCATGGCGGGCGCATCTTAGAGCCTCGTGTCAGCGCGGGGCGAGAGTAAACGCACCGTTAGGGATTTCCGCTGATAGTTCGTAAAGGAGTCATTGCGTCGAAGCGGGGCCCGTTTGCCTTGAGCTTATGCCATTGGCGGCTCTCGCTTTTCCGTCGGTCAGTCAGTCGTTGCGGGTCGTATAAGCATGTCAGGGGGCGCCTCAGCCGGGGCTCAACGAGCCGCGTCGCAAGCGGTCAACGGAAAACGGCGCTCCTTCCGCAGCGTTCAGGAGGCCCGCGAGAAGCTCACCTACAAATCGGGAGCGAAGCCCGAGTTCGAGTACGAGCTTCTCTTGATGTTCGTGCGGAACGAGCTGTCGGCCGCCGTGACGACGCCGCTGCTCGCGGTCATCGTGGCCATGGGCGCCATGTTCTGGGCGTCGCCGCGCGAGCTTCTGCTCTGGCTCGGCACCGTGTTCGTCTCTAAGGGCATCCTGATCAGCCTCTGCCGGCAGTTCGTCAAGGCGCCGCGCGAGGACGCCGAAACGCCCGCCTGGCGCGCCAAGATCACCGCCGCCGAGTTCCTCTACGGCGTGACATGGGCCGCGGTCGCCTTCATCAGTCCCGACACCCAAGGCGAGGCGGCGCATACTTTCATCTTCGCCTCGCTCCTCGTCGTCATCTCGATGCGCATGCTGTTCGCCTCGACGGTCATGCCCATCGTCTACGCCGGCACCTTGCCGATGACGGCCGCCATCGTCATCCGCTTCGCCCTTCTCGACAATCCCTTCTACTGGGCGATGGCCGCCATGGCCGTCGGCGTGCACATCTATTTCATCTGGCTGATGAGCGGGCTCAACTCGACCGTCATGGCCATGCTCGAATATCGCGCCGAGAAGGACGCGCTGATCGGCGAGCTCGAGCAGGCGAAGGCGAACTCCGACGAAGCGCGGGCGCGCGCCGAGGAGGCAAACCTCGCCAAGTCGCGCTTCCTTGCCACCATGAGCCACGAGCTGCGCACGCCACTCAACGCCATTCTCGGCTTCTCCGAGATCATGCGCGCCGAGATCCTCGGTCCCCACGCCAACCCGACCTACAAGGAATACGCCAACGACATCCACCAGAGCGGCCAGCACCTGCTCAACCTGATCAACGAGATCCTCGACATCAGCCGCATCGAGGCGGGTCGCTACGAACTGCATGAGGCACCGGTCGCCCTTGCCGAGGTGGTCGAGGATTGTCATCGGCTGATCCGGCTTCGCGCCGAGAACAAGGGTCTCAAGATCGTCGAGGAGTTCGAGGAGAACCTGCCGCAGCTCTGGGCCGACGAGCGCGCCGTGCGGCAGATCTGCCTCAACCTCCTGTCTAACGCCATCAAGTTCACACCGACCGGCGGGATTGTGACGCTGAGGGTCGGCCGCACCGGCACCGGAGGCCAGTTCCTGAGCGTCAAGGACACGGGCCCGGGCATCCCCGAGAACGAGATCCCGCGCGTGCTGAGAAGCTTCGGCCAGGGCTCGCTCGCTCATCAAACGGCGGAAGGGGGCACGGGGCTCGGCCTCCCCATCACCAAGGGCCTGACCGAGCTCCATGAGGGCGCCTTCGAGCTCAAGAGCAAGCTCCGCTACGGCACCGAGGTGGTCATCACCTTCCCGCGCAAGCGTGTGATGGAGGCCCTCGCCCGCGTGCCCGAGCCCGGCGAGCTCGCGCCGGAAAAGCCCCGCTGGGTGTCTCGCGCCGGCGGAAAACGGTAAATTCCCGCGCTTCCTCAGGTTGGCCCTTGTTCGCGCCCAAATCGGGATTAGATTTAGATCACGGGCGGCTGCCTATCGCGGCCTTGAGGGAAAGCGGAAGAGATGAAGCGCCTCACGCTTCTTGCAATCGCATTCTTGGTTGCTGGGCTCACTTGCGCCGCGAGCGGACCGGCCTTCGCCAATATCCTCATTCAGATCGACAAGCCGTCACAGACCATGACTGTGACAGTCGACGGACAAATGATTTACCGTTGGCCGGTCTCGACCGGAGCTACAGGCTTCTCAACTCCTGATGGCTCCTACACGCCCTTCCGCATGGAAGTCATGCATTACTCGCAGGAATGGGACAATGCTGGCATGCCGCATGCGATCTTCTTCACCACGCGCGGCCACAGCATCCACGGCTCGGACCATCCGGGCATCGGCACGCCGGTCTCCCACGGCTGCGTCCGCCTCTCGCTCACGAACGCCAGCACCCTTTACGATCTCGTGACGGCACAGGGCATGGGGAAGACCAAGGTCATGGTGATGGGGGACGATCCGCCCGGTTACTATGAGCCGAGCCAGCCGCCCCAGCAGGTGAGGCAATTCACTCCCTTCGCGCCCTTCCGCGGCCTGTTCGGCCGATGAGCGGCTGCCATTGTCGTACTAACGTTATCTCGCGTGACAGGGATGATGCGGCGAAGCCTTGTGATGATCATGGTGATGCTGCTGGCAACGCCGGCGAGTGCCTTCCCATGCATCTGGAGTCCCTTTAGCGGCTGCTCGTTCACGTTCGTGTCTCCGGAATATGCCGCGCGTCCCGTGCAGCCGCTCGATCCGGAAAAAGCATTGGCGGCCGTCAACGCCTTCCGCGTCGAGAATGGCCTCAGCCCCCTCGTGCTCGATGCGAGGCTTTCTCGCGCGGCAACCGTGCAATCCGAGGCGCAGGCCGCCAGCGGTTGGATGGGTCACTACGGGCCCGACGGATCGACGGCAAAGGATCGCGCGGCGCGTGCCGGCTATCATGCCAAGATTGCCTCGGAGAATGTCGCCTCGGGACAGAAGTCCTTCGCCGACGCGATGCATTTCTGGGAGGAAAGCTCAGGCCACCGCACCAACCTGCTCCGTCCAAACGTGACGGCGATCGGCGTCGCGATGGCTAAGACGAAAAGCGGCCACCCTTATTGGACTCTCGTCCTCGCCGGCGAATGAACCCGTCCTTCGCTATGCTGTGCGCTCGATCTCTGGCTTGGCGAGCACAATGCCGATCTCCCTGTCCTCCCCGTCATCGGCCTTGTAGACGAGATCGAAGATGCTGACGGCGGTTCTGAGCCATTTCGCCCGATCATCGAGAGACCAAACGCCATTGGCCTGGGGAAGCCGGTCCACCAGTCCCTGAATCAGGAGATCGGTCTCGCCATTGCCGTCCTCGGCGTCACTTCTTTGGGCGCTAAGCAGCTTGGCAGCCAAACTGTCTCTTGGTTCCACCCGCGGCGCCGTGATGCGGCTCCTTGCATTGGACGTTGTTTCATCTGCTTGCCGCGCCTGCTGGGGCACGGCAACCGGTATTTCCGAAATGAGTGTGGTCATCACGACTCTCCCTCAAGCCTAACTCGCCCCCTCGATTAAACGTTGCCTCACAGGTTGTAGTTCCCGGCGCACACGGCTTGGCCTGAGCGATCGATCGACCCCGATAGAGAGCTTTCTGGCGCCGGGCGCGAACTATGCTTACATACGCCCAAGGAGCTGGAACCGGTACCCCGTCTTGGAAACGCCTTGCGTCAATGTCTGCCTGCTCGATTCCGAGTCTGGGCTTTGCGTCGGCTGCGGCCGCACCATCGACGAGATCGCCGGCTGGGCACAGATGAGCGACGGCGAGCGGCGCGCCATCATGGCCGCCCTGCCAGCGCGCCTGGAAAAATTCGACAGATCCGAGAGTAAGAGCGCGTGACGACCTGGCTTGCCCTGTTCATCCTCGCCTTCGGCGCCATGCTGCTCGTGAGCAACGAGTCCGGCATGATTGCTGGCGTCGATGCGACGACCTTCGGCTATGTCGCCGTCTTCCTCGCCCTCCTCGTCTATCTTCTCGGCGGTATGATGTCGCGCTATGGCGGACGCGCGAACTCCATGATGCGTGATGCCGTGACCTGGCTCGCGCTCGGGCTCGCCCTGGTCACGCTCTATTCCTACAAGGAGGAGATCGCCCCCATCGCGGCGCGCGTCGTCGGTGAGCTCTTGCCCGGCAGCGCCATGACCGTCGAACAGAGTGCGGGCGGCCTCACCGAGATCCGCATCCGCAAGCGCCTCGACGGCCACTTCAATGCCAATGTCGAGGTGAACGGCAAGCAAATCGCCATGATCGTCGACACCGGCGCTTCCTCGATCGTGCTCACGCCGGAGGACGCGACCAAGGCCGGCATCGATGTCAGCCATCTCGCCTATAACATCCCCGTTCTCACCGCCAATGGCCGCACCTTCGCCGCGCGAATCCGCCTCGACAAGGTCGCCATCGGCCCGCTCGACCGCACCAATGTCGACGCGCTCGTGGCCAAGCACGGCGCCATGACCCAGAGCCTTCTCGGTATGAGTTTCTTAAGCCGCCTTCGCTCTTATGAGTTTTCCGGCGATTTCCTGACCCTGCGCGGCTGAATTCCGCCGGTTCGCATAGGTCAAGAGCGGAGTGCAAGTCTTTAAGTCCAAGCGCAAGACATGCGCTGCACGAAGCGCTTCTGTGGGGAGCCGTGGCGCTGGGCGGCTTCGCGTTCTTCTATTTCTTCGACGACGTCAGGAGCGCGCTCGGTCCCAAGGGCGTCGTGCCGTCGATTGCCGAGATGACCGCGGCACGGCCGCCAGAGCCGAAATCGGGTTTCGGCGGCGAGGTTCGCGTCAAATCCGACGCGCGCGGCCATTTCCTGTTCGAGGCCTTCATCAACGATCGCCCGGCGACCTTCATGGCCGATACCGGCGCCACACTCGTGGTGCTGACCTATGAGGACGCCGCGCGGCTTGGACTCTCCCCGCAACGACTCGACTTCTCGGCGCGCGTCGAGACCGCCAACGGCGTCTCTCACGTCGCGCCTGTCATGCTCGACCGTGTCCGCGTCGACGACATCACCGTGCGCGATGTCGAAGCCGTGGTGGCCGAGCGGGGCGCGCTTGACACCAATCTGCTGGGCATGAGCTTCCTCGGCCGGCTGAAGAGCTTCGCCAAGCAGGGAAGCGAGCTTGTGCTCGAACAGTAGCGCGGCGGATTCCGTGGCAACGCGTCAAACGACGGGGACGCCTTCGAGCTTCGCCTTCTCCTCGGGTTCGACATGAATAGTGATCACCGCTTGCGGTAGATCTCCTTTGAGCGCCGCTTCGACCCGGTCGCAGATCGCGTGCGACTCTGCCACCGTCATCGTGCCCGGCACCACGAGGTGGAACTCGATGAAGGTCGTGCGCCCGGCGTGGCGCGTGCGGAGATCATGCGCCTCGATCGCGCCTTGAGCCTCTTTGGAGATCGCCTCGCTGAATCTTCGCCAGCATCTCGGCGGAGACGGCCTCGTCCATCAACCCGCCGATCGACTGGCGCATCAGCTCCCATCCCCACCACAGGATATGGAGCGCCACCAGCGCCGCGATGACCGAGTCGAGAACGAGCCAGCCGGTGAGCGCCACCAAGGCGACGCCAACAAGGACGCCGAACGACGTGACCACGTCGGTCAGGAGGTGCTTCGCGTCGGCGATCAATGCCGGCGAGCGAAAGCGATGGCCGTAGCGAAACAGGACGAAGCACCAGACGGCGTTGATCGCGCTGGCGAGGCCATTGATGGCGAGGCCGAGCACGGGCGCCGCGATCGGTTGCGGGTCGAGATAGCCGAGATAGGCCCTCCGCAGAATGACGAGCGCGGCGACGCCGATAAGGATGCCTTCTACCACGGCAGAGAGATACTCGACCTTGTGATGCCCATAGGGGTGATTGGCGTCGGGCGGAACCGCGCTCAGCCGCACCGCCAGGAAGGCGCCGACGGCGGTCGCCACATTGACGATGCTTTCGAGCGCATCGGAATAGAGCGCGACGCTGCCGGTGAGGAGATAGGCCGCGTATTTCAGCGCAAGCACGACAAGGCCTACGGCGATGCCGCCAAACGCGAGCCTGATGACGAGTTTCATGACGGCAAGATCATGCGCGATGCTGTGAGGGTCGGCGAGTGTCGCTACAGGAGTCCGCACCTAGAGGGCCTCTAGCACCCGCGCAAGCGCCATCTTTTGGATTGCAACTCGCTTGCATTTCGAGCGGCTTCCCCATGGTAATGCCGAGCGCCATCGAAGAAGCGGAACAAAGGCGCGCCCAAGCCTGTTGGTCCGCGTAGAAAAATCGCTTATCACACGCGAAAATTACCAAGAGTGGACGTATGTTCCCCAAACCGCGCCAAGACCTCGTCCCCAACACCGTCGAATTCGAGCGCCTGCCCCTCGTCAAGGCGACGGGGTTCCGCGAATACGACGCGCGTTGGCGCTTCCCCGAGGAGATCAACCTGCTCGGGCTCGAGGCGGTGGGTCTTGGGCTCGCCACGCTGATGCGGGCGCGCGGCGTTCCGGTCCGGGTCGTGGTCGGCCATGACTACCGCTCTTATTCCGCTGCGGTGAAAGCGGCGCTGATGACGGGGCTGATGGCCGGCGGCGCCGAGGTCCACGACATCGGGCTTGCGCTTTCGCCTATGGCCTATTTCGCCCAGTTCGAGCTCGGCGTCGAAGGTGTCGCCATGGTCACCGCGAGCCATAACGACAATGGCTGGACTGGCATCAAGATGGGCATTCAGCGGCCCCTCACCTTCTCGCCCGACGAGATGACGGCGCTGAAGGAGATCGTCATGGAGGCGCGATACGACGCGCACCCCGAAGGCGGCCGCTACATTTTCGTGCCCGACTTGCCTGAGCGCTATATGGCCGACCTGCTCAAGCGGCCGAAATTCCTCCGGCCAATCAAGGCCGTGGTCTCCTGCGGCAACGGTACGGCCGGCGCCTTCGCTCCGCGCGTCCTCTCGGAGCTCGGCGTCACCTTTGTACCCCTCAATTGCGAGCTCGATCATTCCTTCCCGGCCCACAACCCGAACCCGGAAGACCTCGCCATGCTCGACGCGACGCGCGAGGCCGTGCTCGCCCACAGCGCCGATCTCGGGCTCGCCTTCGACGGCGACGGGGATCGCTGCGGCGTCGTCGACAACGAGGGCAACGCGATCTTCGCCGACAAGGTTGGCGTCATGCTTGCGCGCGACATCGCCGCGCGCAACAAGGGCGCCCTGTTCGTAGCGGACGTGAAATCGACCGGGCTCTTCCTCACCGATCCCGTGCTCAAAGAGCACGGCGCCAAGACGCTGTTCTGGAAGACCGGCCATTCCTACATCAAGCGCTACAGCCACGAGACCGGCGCCCTCGTCGGCTTCGAGAAATCCGGGCACTTCTTCTTCAACCCGCCGCTCGGTCGCGGCTATGACGATGGGCTCGTGGCCGCGCTCGCCGTGCTCGACATGCTCGACCGCAATCCCGACAAGAGCCTCGCCGAGCTCGAGCGCGAGCTGCCGCGCACCTGGCAATCGCCGACCATGTCGCCGCATTGCGCCGACGAGGTGAAATACGACGTCGTCGACCGCGTGGTCGATCACTTCACGAAGGTCGCTGCCAATGGCGGGATGCTCGCCGGGCAGAAGATTCGCGAGCTGATCACCGTCAACGGCATCAGGATCGTGCTCGACGACGGGACCTGGGGGCTGGTGCGCGCCTCATCCAACAAGCCCGAGCTTGTCGTCGTCGTCGAAAGCCCGACGTCGGAAGCGAACATGCGCGCGATCTTCGCCGAGATCGACGCCGAGCTCGCCAAGCAGCCCGAGATCGGCGCCTATAACCAGAAGATCTGAAGTCTTCTCGCCGAGAGTGTCATGCCCCGCGAAAGCGGGCATCCAGTAATTCCCGACGCTAAACTCAGGCGCTGTGGGTTACTGGATCGCCCGGTCAAGCCGGGCGATGACAATGACACTTGAAGAGCAGCGCCACAGAACCTTCAGCATCCTGTCGCAAATTTGCAAAACGAATCTGGTCTTTTCCCCATCGACCATGATCGACTTGAATTTCACTCACCTCGTCTTCGCAGCAGGCCTCATCGCCGGCGTCACACTCAATCTCCTGCTGCTGCGAACCCTCCTCGCTCCGCCCTTCCGCATCTGGCCGACGCCAGAGCCCGGCAGCTGGCAGAGCCTCACCTTCTGGGGTCTGTTTCGCGGCGCCTGGCTCGCGACCTTCGTGGTTGCGGTGCTCGATTGGAACTCTACGCCGCTCCTCGATTGGACCCGCTTCATTCCCGGCCTGCCGCTCGGCCTGAGCGGCCTCTTCATCACCGTGTGCGGCTATTTCAATCTCGGCCTTGGCAACACCTATTGTGGTTCCGACGGCCTCGTAACCGGCGGCCTCTACCGCTTCAGTCGCAACCCGCAATATACGGCGTCGATCGTCGGGCTGATCGGCCTGTCCATCGGCGCCAATTCGCTTCTCACTATCGTGTTGGCCAACGTGATGATCGGAGTCAACGTCTTGATGGCCGTGGTCGAAGAGGGTTGGCTCATGCAGCTCTATGGCGCGCCCTATCGCGACTATTGCAGGCAGACGGCGCGCTTTCTCGATGTCCAAGGCCTGCTCGCTCTTATCGAGCGAAGGAAACCGTCGCGCCAAACGAGTTGAGCAACGCGTTGCAATGAGATTCGTCATGGCCGGGCACAAGCCGGGTCGCAGATCAGACCCGGGTGCCCGGCATGACGAGATGGGACGCGTCCTGATTGGCGAGGGGCGCTACTCGGCAGCCACCGCGACGCGTCTTTCCCCCACAACGATACTTCGCGCTTCCTCCAGCACCTCGATGCCGGCGCCGTCGAGATGGGCGTTCTCGGCGAGATGACGGCGGAAGGCACGCGCCCGTGGCTGACCGTGGAACAGCCCGAGAATGTGCCGTGTCAGCTGATTGAGGCGGCTCCCGCGCGCGAGCCGCTCCTCGACATAAGGCCGGAAGGCATCGAGCACATCGAGCCGCGACGGGGCTGGCCCATCCTCGCCGAACAGCACGCCATCCACCTCGGACAGAAGATAAGGATCGGCGTAAGCCGCGCGGCCGAGCATCACGCCGTCGACCTGGGCCAACTGAGTTTTCGCTGCGACGAAAAACTCGATCCCGCCATTGATGATGATCTCGAGCTCGGGCCGGCGCTGCTTCAAGCGATAGACGCGGGCATAATCGAGCGGCGGCACGTCGCGGTTCTGCTTCGGGCTCAAGCCCTGGAGCCAGGCCTTGCGCGCATGCACGATGAACGTGGTGCAGCCAGCCGCAGCGACCGTATCGATGAACCGGTCGAGGCTTTCCTCGGCGTCCTGGTCGTCGATGCCGATGCGGCACTTGACCGTGACGGGCAGCCCTGAACTCGCGCCCATCTCTGTGACGCACGCGCCCACAAGATTAGGCTCGGCCATGAGGCAGGCGCCGAACCGACCAGACTGAACGCGGTCCGACGGGCAGCCGACATTGAGGTTGATCTCGTCATAGCCATAGTCAGCGCCAACCCGCGCGGCTGCCGCGAGCTTCTTAGGATCGCTGCCGCCAAGCTGAAGCGCGAGCGGATGCTCTGCCGCATCGAAGCCAAGCACACGCTCGCGATCGCCATGCAGCACGGCCTCGGCCGTCACCATCTCGGTGTAGAGAAAGGTCCGCTTCGAGATCAGCCGCAGGAAATGGCGGCAGTGGCGGTCGGTCCACTCCATCATCGGCGCGACGGCAAATCGGTGCGAGTCAGATTTCAAAGACTTATGCTCTCGATGTGAATCAACCTGTGAGGGCCTTGGGGCGCCGGCATCAGCCATAGAGCTCGCCCCAATTGTGCAGCGCCTTGAGCACGGGGCCGAGCGCCTTGCCCTTGTCGGTCAGGAAATATTCGTAGCGGGGCGGATGCTTCTCATAGAGGCGCATGCCGATCACGCCCTTCGCCTCGAGGGCTTTCAGCCGCGCCGACAGCGTGTTGGGCGCCACCCCGTCTAATCCTGCCTCGAGCTGCTGGAAGCGCAAGGGACCTTTGCGGAACAGGTCGCGCAGGATGAGCAGCGACCACCTCTCGCCGATCGCGTCGAGCGCCCGCGCCACCGGGCAATCGCTTTGTCCATATGTGGTTGCCATGCCGGATAGATAGACGAGCCCCTTGATGAAATCAAGTCGCTTGCTATTGACAAGTGACTTGCGTGATAATAGGTACATGTCTGGCAACGTGATCAAGGAGGCATGTCATGACCATCCCAACCTATCTCCTCTACGTCGTTCTGACTGGCAATGCGCTCAGCCTCGTCGCCATCTTGTACGGGGTGAACAGAGCCCTTGCCGAGGCCGCATGGCCTCCCGCCGAGCGGAGACGCGCATTCGCGCTCTCTTCAGCCATTCTTCTCGGCTGGCTTGCCGTCGCCATGGGTCTTGCCGGCGCCGGCTTCTATCACGTGACCGGAGACGGCATCCCCACCATCCAATATGGACTGCTGATTCCGATCGCGATCGGCATTTTTCTCCTTTACCGCTCAGAGCTCGCCCGGCGCATTCTCGAGGCGATGCCACAGTCCTGGATCGTCGGCGTTCAGCTTTACCGGGCGCTCGGCGTGGTGTTCCTGATCCTCTATGCAGCCGGCCAATTGCCTGCCCTGTTCGCCTGGCCGGCGGGCGTCGGCGACATCGCCGTCGGTCTCTCCGCCCCTCTGGTCGGCTATGCCTATGCACGCGCGCCGCGGGAGACTGCGGGCGCCGTGAGAGCGTGGAACGTGCTCGGCATTCTCGATCTCGTCGTCGCCGTCACGACCGGGTTCCTTACTGCGCCGTCTCTGATCGCGCCCATCGAGGTTCATCCCTCGAGCGAGCTGATGACCGTGCTGCCGATGGTGATGATCCCGGTCTATCTCGTGCCGCTCTCGATCGTGCTGCACATCGCCTCATTGGTGAAATTGCATCGCGATGAAGCGCGCGCCCCCAATGACGGAAGCATCGCCCGCGCGGCCGTCTGACCGCTTACGGAACACAAATGGGCTCCTGCGTCTCGGAAGACGCGGGAGCCCTTAGCCTATTGCAGGTCAGAGCCGGTCTCCGGCGTCGCCGGTGGGTGCGGCTTCGAGACGATGAAGGCCGCCACGTCCCAGGCCTGCTGGATGGTCAGCACCGGATCGACATAGCTGATGCCGAACGGCATGTTGTCGTGGATGTAGGAGGCGGCGTAAGCCGTCTTGGCCATGCCGGCTCCAGCATTGAAGCTCGCCTCACCCCAGAGCGGGGGGATGGAATAGCCGACGCCCGGGCTCGCCTTCAGCTCGCCCTGGCCGTCGTCCTTGTGACATTTGGCGCAAGATTTGGCGTAGACCTCCTGCCCGCGCCGCGAGTCCGGCGGAGCTTGAGGATTAGCGATCGGTTTCAGCCCCATGCCGGGAAGCCGCACGCCGTCAGGCGTCCCGGTGCCGACGAATTTGATATAGGCGATCAAAGCCTGCATCTCGCGGCTGTCGGGGGGCAGATCCTTGCCGTTCAGGCTCCGCCGCAGGCAGCCATTGAGCCGGCCCGAGAGCGTGAGCACCTGATCGTCGACCATCATGGGGAAGGTCGCGAAGGTCGAGATGAAGGGCGCAGCATAGGGCTGCAGCCCGGCGTTCAGATGGCAGTTCTGGCAGGATAGATCGTTGCCGGCATAGCGGAGCGCGGGATCGGTCGCATTCTTGCCGATATGGCGCGCGGTGTTGACGATGAGGTCCTTGCCGTAGCGGATCAGGTCATTCTCGGCGCCCGGTCCGAGCTTGTTGATGTCGACCGCGTACCAATTGATCTCTTTCTTGTTCCACAACACGTAACCGGCGCCGAGACCCGCGAGAGCGGCAACGGCAAGCGCGACCACGATCAGCGCTGCGCGAATCATTGCGTCCCCCCAACCAGACGTTCCCCCGGGCGCCATGATAGACGCTGAGCGGCCCGACTTCAGCAACGCTTATGTGCGCGATTTCAGCCCACTAAACGGAGAGCACCGCTTCTAGCGCGCCGTGCGGCCCAGGACCTCCATCAACTCCGCGACCTTGCGGCGCTGCTCGGCCTTGTTGCCGCTCGAGATGGCATTCTCCACGCAATGGGCGACGTGATCGTGAAGGACCTCTTCCTCCACCTTGCGCAAAGCCGCACGCGCGGCCGAAATCTGCGTCACCACCTCGATGCAATACCGGTCTTCCTCGACCATGCGGATCAGGCCGCGTACCTGCCCCTCGATCCTCCGTAGGCGCCTGAGCGCTGAGTCCTTGGCATCGGTTCTCATACGCGCTATATACCCCTATGGGGTATATTTTTCAAGCATTGGACTTGGGACATGACGATGGAGGACCATAGCAGGCACGGCGAGACCATGACCCCGGCCGGCGATCGCGAGATCGATCCCGTGTGCGGCATGACGGTCGACATCCATGCCGGCAAGCCGAGCTTCGAGCACAAGGGCCATGCTTATTATTTCTGCTCTGAGGGGTGCCGTACCAAATTCGCCAAGGAGCCCGAGCGCTTCCTCGACAAGAAGGGCGAGCCCGAGCCCCTCCCCCAAGGCACGCTCTACACCTGCCCCATGCATCCGCAGATCGTGCAGGAGGGCCCAGGCCATTGCCCGATCTGCGGCATGGCGCTCGAGCCGATGGGCGTGCCTCCGGCCGACATGATGAACCCCGAACTCGTCGATTTCACGCGGCGTCTTAAGGTTGCCGTGCCGCTGTCGGCCGCGCTCATCCTCCTCGACATGGGCGCTCATGTCTTCCACCTGAACCTGCTCCCCTTTCTCTCGCCCGAGGCGCAGCAATGGCTGAAGCTCGCGCTCGCCATTCCCGCCGTGCTCTGGTGCGGCTGGCCGTTCTTTATGCGCGGCTTCGCCTCGATCCGTTCCGGCTACCTCAACATGTTCACCCTGATCGCGCTCGGCACGGGCGCGGCTTTCCTCTACAGCCTTGTCGCCACGGTTGCGCCCTGGCTGTTCCCCGAGGCGATGCGCGATGAGCACGGCCTCGTGCCGGTCTATTACGAGGCGGCCGCCGTCATCGTCGCGCTCGTGCTGCTCGGTCAGGTGCTAGAGCTCCGCGCGCGGGAAAGGACCGGCGGCGCCATCCGCGCTCTTCTCGACCTTGCGCCCAAGACCGCCCTTCGCGTGCTCAAGGATGGCGCGACCGAGAGCGTGCCGCTCGCCACCGTCAAGGTCGGCGACGTCTTGCGCGTGAGACCGGGCGACAAGATCCCGATCGACGGCACGGTGATCGAGGGGGGAAGCGCGATCGATGAGTCGATGCTGACCGGCGAGCCCGTGCCTGTCGAGAAGGTCGTCGGCGACCGCGTCACCGGCGGCACGCTGAACGGCAATGGCAGCTTCGACATGCGCGTCGATCGCACCGGCGCGGAGACCACGCTTGCCCAAGTCGTTGCCATGGTCGCCGAAGCCCAGCGCTCGCGGGCGCCGATCCAGGCGCTGGCGGACTCCGTCGCTTCCTATTTCGTGCCCGCGGTTATCGCTGTTTCGGTGCTTGCCTTCATCGCCTGGTATTTCCTCGGCCCCTCCCCTGCGCTCGCTTATGCGCTGGTCGCGGCCGTCAGCGTGCTCATCATCGCCTGTCCCTGCGCGCTCGGCCTCGCCACGCCCATCTCGATCATGGTGGCCACAGGCCGCGGCGCGCAGGCCGGTGTGCTAGTCCGCAACGCGGCCGCGCTCGAGCGGCTCGCCTCGGTCGATGCGCTCGTCATCGACAAGACCGGGACGCTCACTGAGGGCAAGCCCGCGCTGACCGGCGTCGAGGCGGCAGACGGCTTCACCGGGGATGAGGTGCTTCGGCTCGCCGCCGCGCTCGAGGCCATGAGCGAGCACCCCCTCGCCGAGGCGATCCTGCGCGGCGCCTTCAAGCGCGGCATCAAGCCCGCAAAGGTGACGGGCTTTGCTGCGATCACGGGTCAAGGCGTGAGAGGACGGGTGGGCGAAACCGACGCGGCTCTCGGCAATGCGCGGCTGATGCAATCGTTGGGCATCGACGCGGGGCCGCTCGCGCAAGCCGCCGAGGCGAGACGCAATCGCGGCGAGACGGTGATGTTCCTCGCCACCGACGACAAGCTCGCCGGCGCCATTGCCGTGGCCGATCCCATCAAGGAAACCGCCGCCGAGGCGATCGCCAAGCTGCACGCGCAGGGGCTCAAAATCGTGATGGCGACTGGCGACAACGAGACCACGGCGCAAGCGGTCGCGCGCGAGCTCGGCATCGATGAGGTCCATGCCGGCCTACGCCCGGAGGACAAGCTTGCTCTCATCGAGAGCTTGCAGAAGAAGGGCAGGATCGTCGCCATGGCGGGCGATGGCATCAACGATGCGCCAGCGCTGGCACGCGCAGATGTCGGCATCGCCATGGGAACCGGCGCCGACGTCGCCATGGAGAGCGCGGGGATCACGCTGCTCAAGGGCGATCTCCGCGGCGTGGTGCGCGCCGTGAACCTTGCCCGCGCAACCATGCGCAACATCAAGCAGAATCTGTTCTTTGCCTTCGTCTATAACGCGCTCGGCGTGCCGGTCGCGGCCGGCGTGCTCTATCCCGTCTTTGGTATCCTGCTCTCGCCGATGATCGCCGCCGCCGCCATGAGCTTCTCGTCGGTCTCGGTGGTCGGCAACGCGCTCCGCCTGCGCAACGCGGATCTCGATTAAGGCACGATGCCGACGCCATCGCCGGCTGACGGACCGGCTGTCGGCGCGGGCCCTCGCGGCAGGCGCGGCAGATAGGTCGAGAGCGTCGCCAGCCTTCGCCATGTGGCGAACGCGTTGAACGGGGACCGCTCGATCAGCGCGATGGCAACCGCGGCCAGGAACGGCAGGCTCTGCACGAACAGCACGGCGCTGAAGATCGAGATCTCATGCACCTGCTGCTCGTTCGTGTAATGCAGCGTAAGCGATCCGGTCACGAGCAGCGTGCCGAGCACCGCCTCCCACAACGCGGGGAAACGCGCCGACCAGCGCGACATCCCCTTGGCGGTGCGCACGAAGGGAAGCTCGTCGCGGACTACCCCATCGGCCACGGCGCGACCGACGGTGAGCTGCAAGGCCATAGCCGAGAACGCGGCGCCTAAAGAGGCGAAGATCGGCGCCTGCACCCGCGTGCGGTAAAGCACCATGAAATGCACCAGCATGACCGTGAAGGTCGCAAGCACCGGAAGCGTCAACACGGCCTCAGGCACGGCAATGCCGAAAAAAGCCACGAGCGGCATCCAGATCAGATTGAGAATGGCGATGAGTACGCCGAGCAACTCCGCGCCGAGCCACGTCAGCCAGCCGACCAGGAAGGCCGCCCTCTGCTGCGCGGTGAGCCGGCTCCCTCCGGGCAAGAAGGCGCGCCAGTGCTTCTTGATGAGCTGCACCCCGCCATAGGCCCAGCGGTGGCGCTGGCGCTTATAGGCGGCAAAGTCGCTCGGCAACAGGCCCCAGCCGTAGCGGGCATTGGTGTAATGCGCCCGCCACCCGCGCTCGAGTAGCGAGAGACCGAGATCGGTGTCCTCGACGATGGTGTCGCTTGACCAGCCGCCGGCATCGGCAAGCGCCGTCCGCCGCACGAGGCACATCGTGCCATGGGTGACGATCGCATTCACCTCGTTCCGCTGCACCATGCCGATGTCGAAGAAGCCGGCATATTCCCGGTTCATCACCGCTTGCGAGATGCTGCGCTGGCCGTCGCGATGGTCCTGCGGTGCCTGCACCAGGCCCACGGCCGGATCGGCGAAGGCCGGGACGAGGTCCTTCAGCCAGTCGGCATGCACGACGTAGTCGGCATCGAGAACGCCGATGATCTCCGCCTCGGGCGCCGTGTGGTCGAGCGCAAGCCTTAGCGCCCCCGCCTTGAAGCCCTGGAGGCGGTCGGCGCGCACGAACTTGAAGCGCGCGCCGAGAGCCTGGCAGTGATGCTCGATCGGCTCCCACATCGCGGCATCCGGCGTGTTGTTGATCACCACCACGCATTCGAAATTCGGCCAGTCGAGCTTGGCCACGCTGTCGAGCGTCTGGCGCAGCATCTCCGGCGGCTCGCGGCACGCCGGAATGTGGATCGAGACGAGCGGCGTATGCTCGGGAATGCCTCCCCCGCCGTTGCGAGCAAGCAGGCGGCCTGGCTTCGCCCCGAAGACGATGGCGGCAAGCTCCTCGATGCGCTGCTTCATGATCATGACGAGCGGGATGAGGAGCCCGGCGCCGACGAACATGGCGATCTGCGCACCGAGCACGAAATAATGCGTCACCCAGTAATCGACGACATTGGCCGACCAAGCGCCAATAGCGTTGGCGGTTATCGCAATTACGGCCGCTTGCGCCGCGGTGACGCGCGGGATGGCGAAGATCGGGATCGACAGGAGAAGGCCGATGGCGAGCGCCGCCATCATCTTGAGCAGGAAGTTCGGCGCTTCAACGTCGCCGGTAAAGGCGAATTTCGGATGACGATCGGCGTCGAACACGCCCCAATAGGGACCGACGCTTCCCTCATTGATCTTCCACGGCTGGTCGAACGCCTCGATGATCGAATAGTCGATGCCCATGGCATCGGCGCGCGAGATGAAGTCGCGAATGACCTCGGCCTGGGTCAGCGGGCTTGGCACCGCGTCCTTGCGGTTGAGCCCCGCGGAGGGCCAGCCGAACTCGGCGATGACGATGCGCTTGCCGGGATAGGTCTGGCGCAGCTTCTCATACGCCCCTATCGCATGATCGACGGCAGCCGACCCCGGCACGCCTTCCCAATAAGGAAGGATGTGAACGGCGAGATAGTCGACGGCCGAGACGAGCTCGGGGTGCTCAAGCCAGACGTTGTAGACCTCGGCAGTGGTGACCGGCACCGAGGTGCTGCGCTTGACGCGCTGGATCTTGGCGATGAGGTCTTTGACCGCCGCGTTGGCATCGAAAGTCGTGCCGGCCAAAGCATGCAGAGCCTGCTGGCGGAAGATCGTCTCGTTGCCGACCACGATGCTGTCGACGTTGCGGTAACGCTTGGCGAGCGAGATCGCGCTCTCCATCTCCCGCTCGTTCTGCTCCTCCCAATCGTTGAGCCAAACGCCCTGCGTCAGGCGCAAACCATATTGGGAAGCAAGGGCTGGGACCTGCTCGAGCCCGTTCGTCGCGCTATAGGTCCTGATATGCTGCGTGTAGGGCGCGATGGCCGCGAGATCATTCTTGATCTGCGCCTCCGTCACCCGCGTCGACGCGCTTCCATCGGGGCTGATCGGAGAGAAAGAGAGGCTCGCCAGCACACCGTTGGCGTCGGGGGGTGATACGCTTTCATGCAACATTAGCCATGCCGAGGCATGGAGCGCGGTCGCAAGCGCGACCACAACCGCGACGAGAGCGTTACGCATTGTTTTTGAAATCTCAGTTCAGAGTTCGCCTGCCCGCCCCCCTTGGCCCGAGCCGCAGAGACGTTGCGCAGTCCGCCCTAAAAACTTCTCTAGTTGGGAATTGTTCCGGTTCTTGTCGTCGAGCCTGAGGTCGTTTGGTTCGAGGTGGTGGTGGTCTCCTGTGGTGCGATCCAGCAATCATGTACGCGCGAAGCGAGGCGATCGGCAGCCTTCGGGTCGATCGGTCCCTGCTCGATCACGCAACGAAAGGCGAGCTTCAGATGCTCCGACGAGCAGCCAAAGCGGTCGTAAAGGTCGATGTAGCGGCGCGCGGTGTCCATGTCGTCGCGCCAGAGGAGGCTCGCGATGCGCCGCCCCGTCCACACGCATTCGGGTGCGCCGGCTGAGCTTGCCAGCTTCGCCTCGGCCTCCTTGTATTCGGCGATCGCCTTGGCCGCTTCCTGCTCCTCGGCCTTCATCTGATCCGCGGCCTTCTGGTCGCCAGCGGCTTTCTCGGCCGGCTTTTGATCGCCTTGGCCTTGCTCAGGCGGCTTCCCCGCGCCCTGGTCCTCTGCCGAAGCAGGGACGGCCGACCACAGCAAAACGCCGCCGGCCAACAGGGCGGCGGCGGAACGGACGGTGCAGCGCAGCATGGATCGGCACCCGACGCGGGAGGAGAACATTTTTGGCGTTAGACCACTAAATTTTGGCAGCCCGACGGCAGCACTCTTCCATATCACTTCGCAAGCGCACAAACCAGAGCAATCGGTTCATTGACAGGGGAGAAGCTGCTATTCGTCGCATCCCACTTGGCACGAACCTCACCATGCTCCGCTCCCTCCTGCTCTTCGCGCTCGTCGCTTGCGCCATCGGGTTGATCTGGCACGGCCTCGGCCGCCCGGTGCACATGCCGACCTCGCCACTTGCCGACGGCGAGAAGCTAACGTGCATCTCCTATGCCCCGTTCCATGGCGATCAGGCTCCTTTTGCCTGGTGGGACCACATACCTGACGAGCAGATCGCAAGCGATCTGAAACGCCTGAAGCCGCTCACCTCTTGCGTGCGCACCTATTCGGCGATGGGACCGCAAGGGAGAATTGCGAAGTTCGCCGGACAAGAAGGGCTGAAGGTGCTCCAGGGCATCTGGCTTAACCGGAACCGGGCCGAGAACCGGCGCGAGATCGAGGCGGCGGTCAGGCTCGCCCGCCAGCACCCCGGCGTGATCGAGGCGTTCATCGTCGGCAACGAGGTGCTGCTCCGGGGCGAGTTGCCGGCCTCTGCCATCAAGGGCTACATTGAGGAGGTGCGCGCCCGCGCGGGACTTCCCGTGACCTACGCCGATGTCTGGGAGTTCTGGCTGAAAGCGCCAGAGCTCGCCGCGGCGACCGACTTCGTGACCATCCATATCCTGCCCTATTGGGAGGATGATCCGGTCGCGGCCAAGGACGCGGTCGCGCATGTCAAGGAGATCAGGGCGAAGCTGCAACAGGCTTTCGCCGGCAAGGAGATTCTGATCGGGGAGGTCGGCTGGCCGAGCGAGGGGCGCATGCGCGCGGGCGCTCTCCCCTCTCCCGCCAATCAGGCGCTCGTCCTCGGCGGGGTCGTAGCCGTCGCCAAGGCGGAAGGTTGGAGGGTCAATCTCATCGAGGCCTTCGACCAGCCCTGGAAGCGGATCCTGGAAGGGACCGTCGGCGGCTATTGGGGGCTGTTCGGCGACGGCGCGCTCTCGCCGAAGTTCCGCTTCGGCGAAGCCGTCTCGAACCAGCCCCAATGGCGCCTCGTGGCAGGGCTTGGCATCGGCATGGCCTTCCTCGTCTTTCTTTCCGCCTTCCTCGGGAAACGTCAAGGGACGTGGCGGGCGGACCTCTTGGTCGCAGCGATCGCGCTTGCCTCGGGTCTCACTGTCGGGCTTGCCGCGATCAGCCTGCCGATGGATAGCGTGGAGCAAGGCGACCGGCTCCGCACCTTGGGCCTGTTCGCTCTCGCCGTTACCGTTCCGCTCGCCGCGTCTTTTGCTCTCGCGCGCGGCGACCGCATTGCCGGCTTCGACGTTGCCCTCGACCCAGCGCGCTGGCGGGGGGCCAGAAATCTCATCGGCCTGGTGCTGGCTGCGATGCTCGCGGGCACGATGATCGCCGCCATGCATGTCGCGCTCGGGCTCGTGTTTGATCCACGCTACAAGGACTTTCCCCTGGCCGCGCTGACAGGCCCTGTCGTCGCGCTCGCGATCCTCGCCTTTGCCGGCACGGCGGCCACTCAACGCCCAGGGATGGCCGAGATCGTTGGCGCGACCGTGCTGGCGGGCTCCGCGCTCTTCATCATCGTCAATGAGGGGATCGCCAATTGGCAGGCGGTTCTCTTCTCCTCCCTGCTCGTCGTCCTCGCGCTTACGCTCTTGCAGGGGCCGGCCGCGCGAAGCTCAGCACGAGCAGCGTGATGGCGAGCGCCGAGGCGCGGGTGTTGTAGAGCACGAGCCCAAGCAGCGCGAAGACGAGCCCGACCCCAAGCGCGACCGAGTTCGGCCGCCACAGCTGCACGCCGGCAGCGATCACCGCCGTCCAGCCGAAGCAATCCTGGATGAACATGAGGATCACCGCGAGCCTCACCTTGCAGGTGAGGCTGTCCTCGCCCGCCTCGCAAGCCAAGCCGATCGGCGTGTTCTGGATGATGCCGTAGCGGAGAAAGAGCGCCGTCCCGAGAGCGGCAAGGCCAAGCGCTGCAAGAACGGCGACCGCCCGCCTCGACGGCGAGAATAATTCTCTTGCTGGGGCTTCGGGCTCAACGATCATGGCGTGCAGGTCACAAGCCGCATCCTCAGCGAAGTCTCGGATTGGCTCAAGCCACCTTAAGAGCTCGACGGTGCCGGTGCCATTTTCTGGTATACTCGGTCTCGCCTTCAACGATGGAGGTCGGTATGTCCAAACTCCTTTTGGCTTTTGCCTTTCTCACGGCCGCTGCATCCAGCACAACAGCCAAACCACTCCACGAGACGCAAACTTGCCCAGAAGGCCAATTCTATTGCGCCTTCATCTCCAAGTGCATCTCTTCCGATCTGAAATGCCCTGACACAAAGGCGAGTTCGGGTCGGTCCTACCAAAAGGCCACGAAGCCATACTGATCGGCCAGGGGGGGCAGACCACCGGTCAGGTTATCGAACTTGCGCGCTTGGCACTTGGCTTTCTCCCTGGCGCCCTCTAAGAGCGAGCGCGAGAGGATGATGCCGCGCCATGAACGAGATCGCTCGCAAGCCGAAGCTGCTGAAGGATTACGCCGCCCCCGATTATCTGATCGAGGAGGTCGAGCTCGACGTGAGGCTGGCGCCCCGCGCGGCCCGCGGCGCCGCCAAGCTCCGGCTGCGCCCGAACCCGAAAGTAGCGACCGGCGGCAAGCCGCTTCAGCTCGACGGCGAGGGTCTTGCGCTTGAAAGCGTGGCGCTCGACGGCAAGGCTCTCGCTCCGTCGGACTATGAGCTCAAGGAGAGTTCGCTCACCATTCCGCGCGTCCCGGCGCACCCCTTTACGCTCGAGCTCGTCACTTTCTGCGACCCCGAGACAAACACGGCGCTCTCCGGTCTCTATCTATCTCGCGGCACCTATTGCACCCAGTGCGAGCCGGAAGGCTTCCGCCGCATCACTTTCTTCCTCGACCGCCCCGACGTGCTCGCGGTCTACACCGTGCGCATCGAGGCCGAGCGCGCGGTCGCACCCGTGCTCTTGTCGAACGGCAACCCGGTAGCGCAGGGCGACATTCCCGGCACGGGACGGCATTTCGCCGTCTGGCACGACCCCTTCCCCAAGCCGTCTTATCTGTTCGCTCTCGTCGGCGGCAATCTCGCCAAGGTTCCCGACAGCTTCGTCACCGCCTCCGGCCGCAAGGTCGATCTCGCCATCTATGTCGAGCCCGGCAAGGAGGACCGTTGCTCCTGGGCCATGGAGTCGCTCAAGCGCGCCATGCGCTGGGACGAGGAGCGCTTCGGCCGCGAATACGATCTCGACGTGTTCAATATCGTCGCCGTCAGCGACTTCAACATGGGGGCGATGGAGAACAAGGGCCTCAACATCTTCAACGACAAGCTCGTGCTCGCCCGGCCCGACACCGCGAGCGACGCCGACTACGCCTCGATCGAGGGCGTGATCGCGCATGAATATTTCCACAATTGGAGCGGAGACCGCGTCACTTGCCGCGACTGGTTCCAGCTTTGTCTCAAGGAGGGGCTCACCGTCTTCCGCGACCAGGAATTCACCGGCGATACGCGCTCAGGCCCGGTCGAGCGCATCGCCGCCGTGCGCATGCTGAAGACGCATCAGTTTCCCGAGGATGCAGGTCCCCTCGCCCACCCCGTGCGGCCCGCCTCCTATATCGAGATCAACAACTTCTATACCGCCACCGTCTACGAGAAGGGCGCCGAGGTCTGCCGCATGTTGCAGACGCTGCTTGGCCGCGACGGCTTCCGCAAGGGCCTCGATCTCTATTTCGAGCGCCATGACGGCGAGGCGGTCACGGTCGAGGATTTCGTCGAGGCGATGGCCGACGTGTCGGGGCGCGATCTGTCCCAGTTCATGCTCTGGTACACCCAAAGCGGAACGCCCGAGCTTGCGTGCTCGCTCGACTACGATCCTCACGCCAAGACGGCGCGTCTTGCCGTGAGCCAGGTCATCCCGCCGACTCCGGGCCAGACCAGGAAGGAGCCGATGCTGATCCCGCTGAAAATGGGGCTTCATCGGCGCCAACGGCGACGAGCTTCCGCTCAAGCTCGATGGCGATGGGAGCGATCGGCGACGGGCTGCTGGAAGTGACGGACCGCGAGCAGGTCTTCGAGTTCCGCGACGTCCCCTCTCCGCCGACGCCGTCTCTGCTGCGCGGCTTCTCAGCGCCGGTCCGCCTCACCATCAGCCTCGATCCCGACCAGATCGAGTTCCTGATGATGCACGACAAGGATGCCTTCAACCGCTGGCAAGCGGCTCAGACCTACGCGACCAATCTCATGACCGCCGCTGTCGCGCGAGCGGGCGCGACATGGCGCGACGTCACCGGAAAGGAGGCGATCCGCCTTCCCAGGCGCTCGGGCAAACTGCCGGGGACTCTTCGCTCGCTGCCGCCTATCGCGCCGAGTTCCTCAAGCTTCCGAGCGAGTCGGACATCGCGCGCGAGCTCGCCCGCCATGTCGATACCGACGCCGTGCGTCATGCGCGCGAGACGTTGCGCGGAACGATCGCGAACGAGATCGGCACAAGCCTCGCCGAGCTCTATGAGGCGATCGCTCCGTCTGGTCCCTATTCGCCCGACCCGAGAGCACGGGCGTGAGGGCCTTGCGCGGCACAGCCCTCGATCTCCTCGTCGCAACCGGCAAGCCGTCGGAGATCGCGCGCGCCGAGCGCCATTATCGCGATGCGACCAACATGACCGATCAGATCTCGGCGCTCGCCATCCTCTCCCATCTCGACACGCAAGCGCGCGACGAGGCGCTCGCGCATTTCTACGCGCGCTGGCAGGACGAGCCGCTCGTTCTCGACAAATGGTTCGCGGTGCAAGCGCGCGCCGCGCGCCCCGATTCGGTCGAGACCGTGCGCGCGCTCCTCTCCCACGCGAAATTCTCGCTGAAGAATCCGAACCGCGTCCGCGCGCTGATTGGTAGCTTCGTCCATGGCAACCCGACCGGCTTCAATCGGGCCGATGGCGCGGGCTTCGAGCTGCTCGCGGAGCAGGCTCTCGAGATCGACCGCTTCAACCCCCACGTCGCCGCGCGTCTGCTCGGCGCCTTCGAGAGCTGGCGTATTCTTGAGCCCGTCCGCCAGGCGCGCGCCAAGCTCGTTCTCGAGGATCTCGCCAGGCGGAAGCTCTCGACCGACAGTTACGAGATCGTCACCAAGACCCTCGGGGCGTCCTAGAGTCGCCCCTTCGTCAACGGGTCATTAACTGCTTTTCCACAGTTTTCCCCTAGACAGACAGAGTCGTCATCGATTCCAATGGTCGAAGGCGATTCGGAGATGCGGCAACACTCCGGCGCGAAGCTGGAGATCGTTGAAGGGGGACCGAATGTCGCGGGCGCGTTCCGCGCGTGGGGGAGCATTCGCTGTCGCGGGGCCTGACTTTCGGGCGCTCCGCGCCGGCATCGGCCGGCATATCCCCAACACCGAGCTGCTTCGCCGCCTGGTTCCCATTCTCCTCATTGCTTTTGTTTGCATCGCGTGCGCGGGCTTTGCCTTCCAACTCGTGCAGGGCAAGCGGTCGGCACTCGAAGGGGCTCGGACCGAGCTTGGCCTCATCGCCGACACCACCGCCCTCAATCTGAAAGACAAGACGCTGGGCTCGAGCGAAGGCTGGCAGGCCGCGCTCGCTGAGAGCCTGCCCAAGGGCGCAACCGTCGACGGCCGCTCCGTACTGCTCGCCGACGCTGAAGGCAATGTCCAGGCGCACGCCCCGCTCGGCAGCTTTCACGCGGGAAATCTGCTGACCATTCTTGGTCCGCAGCAGCCGCTCACCACCTTCGGCGCTGAAGCCGGCGTGCTGCGGCTCACCCTTTTCGACGGCACCGACGCCATCGTCACCGTCCGCAACATCGCCAAGACCGACGCGCAATTGGCCTTCTTCCAGCCCGTTGACGAGGCGCTTCTTGAGTGGCGGCGCGACGCCAATCTCGAGATCACCCTCCTCGTCTGCACGGGGCTCCTGCTCGCTTTGCTCGCCGGCGGCCTTTGGTATCTCGCCCCCGCCACGACTGCTAGAAGCACTCACGGCCTGGCGAAGGAGCTGACCGAGGCGCTGCCGGGCTGCGGCGTCTGGCGGCTCAACCTCGCTCGCGGTCATGTGCACTGGTCGGCGCCGATGTACCGGCTGCTCGGGCTCGAGCCCTCGGACGGTGCCATGCCCTTCCGCATGATCTCCCAGGCGCTCCATCCCGATGATGATCTCAAGGGCGAGCTCGATCGCCACCTCCGCGAGGGAGTGAGCGCCTTCGATCAGAGCTTCCGGCTCCGCCACGCCGAGGGTCATTGGATGAATTTCAGGTTGCGCGGCCACATCACGCGAAGCGCTGACAGTCGCGAACCCTGTCTCACCGGCATCGCCGTGGTCTCTGACCAGGAGATCGCGCAATACTCTCCCGACTCCAATACGCGGCTGCGCGAGGCGGTGGAGACGATCTCCGAGGCCTTCGTGCTGTGGGACCGCGAGAACAAGCTCGTGATGTGCAACAGCAAGTACCAGCAGTTCCACGGCCTGCCCGACGATATGGTTCGCCCCGGCAGCCCCTACGAGGACGTCATCTCCTCGGCTTCCGAGCCGATCGTCTCCAAGCGAATCGCCGTTTCCGGCACCGAGGATGACGACACCCGCACTTATGAGGCCCAGCTCGAGGACAGCCGGTGGCTGCATATCAACGAGCGCCGCACCAAGGATGGCGGCTATGTCAGCGTCGGCACCGACATCACCGTGCTGAAGGAAAGCCAGCAGCGCCTGGCCGAGAGCGAGCAGCAGCTCCGCGCGAGCGTGTCGGAGCTCAGGCTCTCGCGCCGCGAGCTCGAGCAGCAGAAGCAGCAGCTCGTCGATCTCGCCGAGAAATATGCGCTCGAGAAGAACCGGGCCGAGGCCGCGAACCGGGCGAAATCCGAGTTCCTTGCCAATATCAGCCATGAGCTGCGCACGCCGCTCAACGCCGTGATCGGCTTCTCCGAGGTGATGCAGCAAAGCCTGTTCGGACCGCTCGGCCACGCCAAATATCAGGAATATGCCCGCGACATCTACGCGAGCGGCACCTATCTGCTCGAGGTGATCAACGACATTCTCGACATGTCGAAGATCGAGGCGGGGCGCCTTTCCCTCGACGTCAGCACGGTCGACGTCGCCGACATCGTCGCCGACAGCATGAAGGTGGTGAGCCAGGCGGCCGCCGAGCGCAACATCGCTCTCTCCCGCCACGGCCCGCATCATCTCAACCTCGAGGCTGATCGGCGCGCGCTGAAGCAGATCTTCCTCAACCTCCTCTCCAACGCCGTAAAATTCACCCGTGACGGCGGCAGCGTGGAGGTGCATCTCGCGCGGGCGCGCGGCGCCGTGAAGATCGCCATCAAGGATACCGGCATCGGCATCCCCGAGGCCGATATCGCCAAGCTCGGCCGGCCCTTCGAGCAGGTCGAGAACCAATTCTCCAAGAGCCATCAGGGAAGCGGGCTCGGCCTTGCCATAAGCCGTGCGCTCGTCGAGCTCCATGGCGGCTCCTTGCGCATCGCGAGCCGCGAGGGCCAGGGCACGACCGTGACCTTGATGCTCCCGCTCCGTCCGGTGATCGCCGACGAAGAGCCGAGGCTCGCCGCCTCAGCCTAAAGTCTCGGCACGCCCTGCTGGCGTCGACCCAAAGCATAAGATCTCACCAAGAACAGCTCATAATGCAGGCACTTGCTCAGAGAGGCGTCATATTTATTCTCGGTTAAATCAGATTATATTCGTATCGGATTGTGATAAAAATATTGCCTCTGCTTAGGCATTAACAGTAATCCGTCAATCCCCGAGCAAGACACAACTCGTCCATATTTAGGCACATTTCGCACCTGCAATATGCGCCCCTCGTCAGCGACGGAGGGGGAACGATGGACGAGCACGAAGAAAGAGCCGGCAGGCCCCTCGTTTGTGTGACCGATGGGAAGGCGCACATTCGAAAGTTCCTCCGGGAAATGTTGGGCGCGTACGGCTTCACCATCTACGAGTGCGTCGAGATGGGTGAACTGAGCGCAGCACTGGAAGCGAGGCCGCCGGACCTCATCGTCCTCGGGCTGACCGCCGGCGGGATTGTGGCCGCCGAGATGCTGAGGCTACTCGCAGCCAACGACTTCGAAGGCAAGATCCTTCCCGTCGCCACGCGCGATTCCGCCGTCGTTACGGCGATCCAGGAGCTCGCCGAGGAGCTCCGCATCGCCCTGCTCCCTCCTTTGCACATGCCGTTTGGCAAGGAGCGCCTGCACGACAGCCTCTCTGTTCTCCTGGCCGAAACATCGGGGCCATTGGTGGATATCGGCGAAGCCGTGCGCGGCGGCTGGCTCGAGTTGTGGTACCAGCCGAAGATCGACACGCAGGCAATCATCATGCGCGGCGCCGAGGCCTTGCTGCGCGTTCGCCACCCGGTGTGGGGCATCGTGCCCACCGCCTATTTCATCGCCGATGACGGCGATCCCCGCTCAGGCCCCATATCGGAAATCGTGATCAGTCGCGCCGTGGCCGACTGGCACCATTTCTTCCTGGAGCAGGGTCCCATCGAGCTCGCGGTCAATCTGCCCATGACCTTCCTCCAGGACCCGGAATCGATCAAAGGTCTGCATCGTAAGTTGCCGGATCATACGGGCTTTCAGGGGCTGATCATCGAAAGCAACGGCACCGATATCGTGCGCAATCTCACGCTCGCGAAGGATGTCGCGCGCGAGCTACGCGACCACAAGGTCGCCATCTCGATCGATGATCTCGGTGCCGAATGGCTCGCGCTTTCTGGACTGCGCGAGTTCCCCTTCGTCGAAGTCAAGGTCGACCGGAAGTTCGTGACCGGCTGCGGCACAGATCGCTTGAAGCAGTCGATGTGCCGCCGCATCGTCGATCTCGCCCATGGCTATGGCGCGCGAACAGTGGCCGAAGGCGTGGAGACGTGGGGGGACTTTCTCGCGGCGCGCGATATAGGCTTCGATCTGGTGCAGGGATTTCTGTTCGCCAAGCCCATGAGCGCCGAGAAGTTCGCGCAAACCTGCTGGGCCGGCTCGCACGTGAGACTTCCGGGAACACGCCCGCGCTCGACACTGTTCGATTGGGATTGAACGGCGCGCTAGACGACGATGCGGTCGAACGCCTCGCGCACCTCGCGCAGCGTATCCCTCAAGCTCGCTTCGAGGCTCGCGAAGTCGGGCATCTCGGCGGCGCGCGCGAGCAGATCCTTGAGCGCACGCGGCGCCTCCTCCGCCACGAAGGGCCTGTCGAGACAGAGACGCAGCACCTGGGTCAGCGTGTGATAGAGCCGCGCCGCCGGCACGAGGATCTCGGCATCGCCGGGCGCGAGCACGCCCGCGGCAGAGAGCTTCGCGAGCGCAAGCTCGGTATTCTGATCGAGCATTTCGGGGTGCTCGGCCGCGCTCGCGATCTGCAAGAACTGCGCTATGAACTCGAGATCGATCAGCCCGCCCCTCACCTGCTTCAGGTCCCACGGTTCGTCGCTCCCCTTCTCGCCCTCGATCTTCGCCCGCATCGACCTGACATCGGCCGCGACGGCAGCGCGGTCGCGCGGCCACGCCAGCACCTCCCTGATCGTCGCATTGATTTGCTGGCGGAGCGCGACAGGGCCGGTGACGACGCTCGCCCGTGTCAGCGCGAGATGCTCCCAGGTCCAGGCCGAGCCCTTCTGGTAGTTGACGAAGCTCGATAGCCTGGTCGCGACCGGGCCCTGACTGCCTGAGGGCCTGAGCCGCATGTCGACTTGGTAGAGCGAGCCCTCCGCCGTCTCTGCCGACAGCGCGGCGATCAGGCGCTGAGTGAAGCGCGTATAATATTGCGGTCCCGGCAACGGCTTTGGGCCGTCCGAGTACGCCTCCTCGCCCTCATAGTCGTAGACGATGATGAGATCGAGGTCCGAGCCTGCGGTCATCTCGCGTCCGCCGAGCTTGCCCATGGCGATGATCGCTGCCTGCCCACCCGGCAGGCGCCCGTGCTGGCGGACGAGCTCGGCCTCGACGCGCGAGGCGGTCGCCTCGATCAGCGTCTCGGCGAGGCTGGTATAGGCCGCGCCCGCCTGGCGTGCGGACAGCGTGCCCGAGATCACGCGCACCCCGATAAGAAAGCCCTGCTCGCGGCCGACAATGCGCGCGCGGTCGAGCGCATCCTGATAGTCGCTCGCTTGCGCGATGGCATCGCCGACCAGCTCTTTCCGCTTGGCAGGCGTCGGCACCGTGCCGAAGAAGCCGGGATCGAGCACGGCATCGAGCAGACGCGGGCGCCGGCCGATGATGCGCGCAAGCCGCGGCGCGGTGCCCATGATGTCGGCGATCAGGCGCAACAGGCTCGGATTGGCGGCGAGGAGCGAGAAGAGCTGGACGCCCGCCGGCAGGTCGGCGATCACTTTGTCGAACGTGGCGAGCGCGAGGTCGGGTTCTGCGGTGTGACTGAAGGCTTCGAGCAGGAAGGGAAGGAACTCGGTCAATCGCTCGCGTGCGCGGGCGCTGCGCGTCGCGGCATAGCGGCCGGACTGCCAGGCGCGCATGGCGGCGATCGCGGCCTGCGGGTTGGTGAACCCGAACCGCTCCAGGCTCGCGAGCGTCGCGGGATCGGCCTCGGCGGCACCAACGACGATGCTCGGAGCGGAGATCGGCGCTGGCGGCAGCTTCTCGAACAGCGCGCCGTAATGCGCCTCTACCCGCTTGAATGCCGCGATCAGCGCATCGCCGAAATCGTTGGCGTCGGCAAAGCCCGACAGCCGCGCCACGCGGGCAAGCTCCTCGCGCTCGTCGGGGATGACGTGGGTCTGCTGATCGCCGACCATCTGCAGCCGGTTCTCGATGCGGCGCAGGAAGAGATAGGCGTCGGTGAGATCGCTCGCGGCCTCGCGTGCGATCCAGCCACCTTCCGCCAGACGATCGAGCGTCTCGATCGTGCCGCGGGTTCTTAACTCCGGATGACGCCCGCCGGCGATCAGCTGCTGCGTCTGGACGAAGAACTCGATGTCGCGGATGCCGCCCCGCCCGAGCTTGATGTCGTGGCCTTCGACCGCAATGGCGCCATGACCCTTGAACTCGTGCACCCGCCGCTTCATGGCGTGGATGTCGGCGATTG
This sequence comes from uncultured Alphaproteobacteria bacterium, assembly GCA_963747175.1. Taxonomy (GTDB): domain Bacteria; phylum Pseudomonadota; class Alphaproteobacteria; order Rhizobiales; family Methyloligellaceae; genus Methyloceanibacter. The sequence goes on from CAVVDW010000015.1 coordinate 98,950, forward strand.
CCGCGAAGTCGAGATATTTGCGCCAGATGAAGGGGGAGAGCTGGCGGAGGAACTCCTCGCCTGTGGCGATATCGCCAGCGGCGATGCGCGCTTTGATGAGCGCGGCGCGCTCCCAGTTCTGTCCGACGCTCTCGTAATAAGTGAGCCCGGCGTCGGTCGAGAGCGCGATCTGGGTGGCGCCCGGATCGGGACGGAGCCTCAGATCGGTGCGGAAGACATAGCCCTCGCCCGTGTGCTCCTGCATGAAGCGCACGAGCTCGCGCGTCAGGCGCACGAAGAACTGCGATGGCTCGATATCGGACGCAAGCCCTACGCGCTCGGGGTCGTAGAAGACGATGAGATCGATATCGCTCGAATAATTGAGCTCGTACGCGCCGAGCTTGCCCATGGCGATGACGAAATAGCCGGGCGTGGACGATGCCTCTCCGGCCGGCGTGGTGATCTGCCCCGCCTCGCGCGCCTTGCGGAAGAGGAAGGATGTCGCCTGACCGAGTGCGGCGTCGGCGGCGAGGCTCATGGCGTGGAGCGCGCCTTCGGTCGGCCACACGCCGCCGAGATCGGCAAGCCCGACCAGGAGCGCGATCCGCTGCTTGAAGCGCCGTAACGCAGCCATCGCCTCCTTGGGAGAGGCTGCGCGGCCCACTTCTTTCGCGACCACGGCCCGGGCCACTGCAAGATGTGCGTCCGGATCGCGCAACAGGCAGTCGGCCAGCAGCGCGGGATTTCTCAGCGCAAGCGAGGCGAGATAAGGAGAGCCGGAGAAGGAGGCACCGAGCAGCTCGCGCGCTCTGGGTGCCTCGCCCAGCACCCGTCTCGCGTCGGCGAGATCGCGCGTGCCGGCAAACGCCTTTTCAAGCCCGTCGAGGATATCGGCCCCACGTGCCACGTCGAAGATCTGCGGGGTTTCGGCGATGCGCTCGAAGAACGCCGTCACGTGGGCCTGATCTCTGCTCCCGTGGGCGTCGGCGCGGCGGCACCATTGACGAGCGCCTCGCCGTTGATCGGCAAAGCGAGCACGACGCGAAGCCCAGGCTCGTTGTCCTCTAGCCTCAGGCTGCCACCATGCAACCTTGCCACCGCCGCGACAAGGCTCAAACCCAACCCGCTGCCGGGCTCTGACCGGCTCGCCTCGAGTCGCACGAAGCGGTCGAGAACCCGCTCACGATCGGCTGACGGCACGCCGGGCCCGCGGTCGGTCACCACGATCTCGGCCGTTCCGTTCTTGGCGCGCGAGCTCACCACCACTTCGGGCTTGGCGCCGTTGCCTCCATTCGCCTCCGGCGCCCCATATTTGATGGCGTTGTCGATGAGATTGGCGATGGCCTGGCCGAGCAACTGGCGATCAGCATGGATCTGCATGGGTGGCGCCGCTTCGGCCTTGAGCATGAGGCCGCGCTCCTCGGCGACCGGCTCGTAGAGCTCCGCCACGTCGAGCAGAAGCGCCGAGACATCGAGCTGCTCGCGATTCTCGCCGCCGGCACCGGCCTCGATCCGCGCGATCGAGAGCAGCGCGTTGAACGTCTTGATCAGCCCGTCGGCCTCCTCGATGGTGCGCTCCAGCGTCTCGCGATAGCCGGCCTCGTTATAAGGCTCGCGCAGCGCCGCCTCGACGCGATTGCGCAACCGGTTGAGTGGGGTCTTCAAGTCGTGGGCGATGTTGTCGGAGACCTCGCGCAAGCCAGCCATGAGCTGCTCGATGCGCACGAGCATGAGGTTGAGGCTCTCCGACAGCCTGTCGAGCTCATCGCCCGACCCGTTCACCGGCAGCCGGCCGGTGAGATCGCCCTGCATGATGGTGCGCGTGGTCTCTGCCACCGCATCGATGCGCGCGAGCAGCTTGCGGCTCACCCAATAGCCGCCGCCAATCCCGAACACGACCATGACGAACAGCCCCCACAGCATGGCCTGCCGCGTCATGCGGGCGAACTCGCGGCGATCGTCAATGTCGCGGCCGACGATCAGCCGGTAACCGCCGGGAAGGCGGAACACATTGGCAAAGGCGAGGCGTTTCTCGACGCCGCCTGGCGCAGGCCGGCTATAGACGAATTCGACGGGACCCAGGCTGTTCCATAGATCCTGGGAGACGGCGCTGAGATTGCCGGCCACCCGCCGCCCCTCGCTGTCGGCGACGAGATAGAGGCTGTTGCCGGGAGTCCCACTTCGCTCGGCGACGGTGCGCACCAGCTGCTCGAGCCCTCCCGCGCGATATTGCTCGGCGAGGCCGGTCAGCTCGGCCTCGATCGTCTGGTTGAGCTGCCGCGACAGCATCACCGTCGTGTTCCAGTAGAGATAGAAGATGGCGACGGCGGCGGCGGCGCTGAAAAGCGCAAGATAGGTCAGCGACAGTCGAAAGGTGGTGGTTCGGAAAAGCTTAGTGAGCGCTGTCACGGATCGTGTAGCCAGCACCGCGAACGGTGTGGAGAAGCAGGTTGCCGAAATTCTTGTCGATCTTGGAGCGAAGCCTGGAGATATGGACGTCGATGACATTGGTTTGCGGGTCGAAATGGTAGTCCCAGACATTCTCAAGCAGCATGGTGCGTGTCACCACCTGGCCTGCATGTTTCATCAGATATTCGAGCAGCCGGAACTCACGCGGTTGCAACATGATCGCTTCGCCCGCGCGCGTCACCTTGTGCGACAGGCGGTCGAGCACGAGGTCGCCGACGGCAAGACGCGTGCTCCCCTCCTCCGGAGAGGTGCGCCGCGCCAGCGCCTCGATACGAGCCAGTAGCTCGGTGAAGGCATAAGGCTTGGTGAGATAATCGTCGCCGCCGGCGCGCAATCCCTTGACGCGGTCGTCGACCTCGCCGAGCGCCGAGAGGATAAGCGCCGGCGTCCTGATCTCCTGTGAGCGCAGCGCCTGGATGACGGCGAGGCCGTCGCATTTCGGCAACATGCGATCGACGATCAACACGTCATAGGCATTGGTCTTGGCGAGCTCGAGTCCGGTCTGGCCGTCGCCGGCATATTCGGCGACGTGACCCGATTCCTTCAGCGCGCGCTTGAGGAAGGTCGCGGTCTCCTGATCATCCTCTATCACCAGAACGCGCATGGATGGAGATCTCCCGGGCGACGCTGCTTCAGATGGATGGACGCTTAACACCACAGCACGCCGTGGATGAGAGGGGGCGGGCGGCGCGGCGGGGGGAAACCGCGCCGCCCTCCGGCTTAGAAGGCCTTAAGCCTTCTTCAGGGAAAGCGCAACGAAGCGCGTCTGATCGCCGGACTTAACTTGCATCAGAACCTTGACGGTATCCTTTTCGGTGGTCGTCTTGGCGCTGGCCATCGCCTTCTTCACGCCTTCGGCGACATCGTCGGGATCCGACACGGTCACGCCGGCAACCTGAAGGATGACGTCGCCGGGCTTCAGCCCCTTGTCGGCGGCATCGCTCGACGGGTCTACCTCGGTGATGACCACGCCCTCGTCGCCGGCGCCGGGGAATTTGGCCGCCGGAGCGAGCGAGAGGCCGAGATCCTTCATCTGCTGGCCTGACGTGTCGGGCTTATCCTCCTCGATCGAGGCAAGCTTCTTGTTGTTGGGGAACGTGCCGAGACTCATCGTCACTTCGCGCTTCTCGCCGTAGCGCACGATCGAGAGCTTCACCGGAGTGTTCGGATGCAGCTCGGCAATCTTGCGGGCGAGGTCACGCGAGTCCTCGATCTTGTCGCCATTCACCGCGACGATCACGTCGCCGGGCTTCAGGTCTTCCTTGGCGGCAGGGCCATCCTCGGTCACCTTGGTGATCATGGCGCCCTTGGCCTCTTTCATGCCGATCGAGTCGGCGATGTCGTCGCTCACGTTCTGGATCACGACGCCGAGCCAGCCGCGATCGACCGTGCCGGTCGCCTTGAGCTGGGTCACGACCTCCTGCACCAGAGCGGCGGGCACGGCGAAGGCGATGCCGACATTGCCGCCCGAGGGCGAGAAGATCGCGGTGTTGACGCCGATCACCTTGCCGTCGAGGTCGAAGGAGGGACCACCGGAATTGCCGCGGTTCACTGCCGCGTCGATCTGGAGATAGTCGTAAGGCCCAGAGCCGATGTCGCGGTTATGCGCCGAGATGATGCCGGCCGTCACCGTGCCGCCGAGCCCGAACGGGTTGCCGACCGCGAGCACCCAGTCGCCGACGCGCGCGTCCTTGGTCTCGAACTCGACGAAGGGGAAGGTCTTGCCCTCGGCGTTGACCTTAATCAGCGCCACATCGGTGCGCGGATCGGTGCCGATCAGCTTTGCAGGAAATTTGTCGCCATTCTCCATGGTGACGGTGATGTCCTCGGCGTCCTCGACCACGTGGTTGTTGGTCACGACGAAGCCATCGGGCGAGATGAAGAAGCCCGATCCTTGGGCAAGCGTCGGCTGCGGCTTCTGCGGCTGCTGCGGCATGCCTTTGCGGAACTGCTTGAAGAAATCGTAGAGCGGATTGTCCTCCGGAAGATCGGGGAGGCCTGGAATCTGCTGGTCGTTGTCGGCGACCTTGGCGTCGCCCTTGACGTTGATGCTGACCACGGCGGGGCTCACCTTGGCGACAAGGTCGGCGAAGGTCAGGGGCGCCCGTCCATAGGGCGTGTCGATGGTCGGCTGAGTGGCGGTCTCGGCAGCCGCGAAGGGCACCAAATTGCCGAGCGTGAGCCCTAATGCGCTCGTGGCGATCAGGGCGGCGGCCGCGAAAATGACAGGCTTGCGGGTCAGCTTCCGCGAGCTCTCGTTCGCAGCGTTGCTCTGGTCAGATGTCATTGTGTCACCTCTCTCCTGAGATGGGAATGTCCCGGTCGATAGTGCCTTGCCTCTCGCGAGGAGCGAGGCATCCATTGGAAGGATATAAGGGATCGCCGATTACGCAGCCGTTTCGGCGGCATTAAATTTCAGTAAGGTTGTGGCTGCGGAGCGGCTGATTTTACGCGATTTCCGCCGCCTATCGCATCATTTTTCGTCGAGCAGCTGCTTGAGCCTCTGCTGCTCGTTAACGGACAGCGGAGCCGTTTGTTCTTGGGCCGATTTCCGGCGCCGATAGGCCGAGGCGACGAGCAGAATCGCAGCGAGAAACACAGCCGGCGTGGCGAGCCAGAGCAGCAAGGTTTGCGAACTCGAAGCGGGGCTTCAGCAGCACGAACTCGCCATAGCGCGCCACGATGAAGTCCACGATCTCCTGATCGCTGTCGCCCGCCTTCAACCTCTCGCGCACCAGGAGCCGCAGATCCTTGGCGAGCGGCGCTTCCAAATCGTCGATCGACTGGTTCTGGCAGACGAGGCAGCGCAAGCCTTCGGAGATGGCACGCGCGCGCGCCTCGAGCGCTGGGTCCGGCAGAACCTCGTCGGGCTGCACCGCGTTGGCAGCGCCCGCGATGGAGAGGGAGAGAGCGAACGTGAGAAGTAGCGCCGAGAGCGCCTGACCGAGACGCATCTCTATTCTCCGGCGGGAACGGGAGCAGCTTTCGGCTCCGCGCGCTTTGGCGCGCCGACGCGAAGGCGGCGATCCGACAGTGACACCGCGCCGCCAAAGAACATGATCAACGCGCCGAGCCAGATGAACCTGACCAGCGGGTTGAAATAGAGACGGACGCTGTAGGCGCCGTCCTTGAGCTGATCGCCGAGCACGGCATAGAGGTCGCCGCGCCAGCTCACGTGGATGCCCGCTTCCGTGGTCGCGCTCTTCTCGACGGAGAACGCGCGCTTCGACGGCGTGAGCTCGGTCACGGCGGCGCCGTCGCGGCTGACCTCGAACAGGGCCGCCCTCTCGCGATAATTCGGACCCTGGCGGTCTTCGATGCCCTTGAAGGCAAGCGTGTAACCGGCGATCTCGGCCGTCTCGCCGGGCTTCATCGCGAGGATCGCCTCCGACCGCCAGGCGGTAGTGGCGACGATGCCGATCACCGCAAGCCCAAGCCCGGCATGAGCGAGCGCTGTGCCATAGGCCGAGCGCGGCAGGTTGCGAAAGCGCCGCCATGCCTCGGCCCCGCTCGCCTCGGTGAGCTTCACCCGGTAGGCGAGGTCGGTGAGCGCACCGGCGATCAGCCACATGCCGACCCCAATGCCGAGTGGCGCAAGCCAGGGCCCCTTCTGTTGGAAGGCGGCAACGATGATGATGACAGCCAGCGCCGCGCACGCGGCGGCCATCAGTCGCTGCGCTGCCGCCAAGAGATCGCCCCGCTTCCACGCGAGCAGCGGCCCGAACGGGACGGCGATGAGGAGCGGAACGATGAGCGGAGCGAAGGTGAGATTGAAGAACGGCGCGCCGACCGAAATCTTGTCGCCGGTGATCGCGTCGAGCGCGAGCGGATAGAGCGTGCCGACGAACACGGCGGCGCAGGCAGTGGTGAGGAGGAGATTGTTGAGGACAAGCGCGCCCTCGCGGCTGATCGGTGCGAACAGCCCGCCTTGCGAGAGGAGCGGCGCGCGCCAAGCGAACAAGGTCAGCGCGCCACCGATGAACACGCCCATGATGGCGAGGATGAAGATGCCGCGCGCGGGATCGACGGCAAACGCGTGCACGCTCGTCAGCACGCCCGAGCGGACGAGGAAGGTCCCCATCAGCGAGAGCGAGAAGGTGATGATGGCGAGAAGGATGGTCCACACCTTCAGCGCGTCGCGCTTCTCCATCACCAGCGCCGAGTGGAGCAGCGCGGTGCCCGCGAGCCAGGGCATGAAGGAGGCGTTCTCGACCGGGTCCCAGAACCAGAATCCGCCCCAGCCGAGTTCGTAATAGGCCCACCATGAGCCCATGGCGATGCCGAGCGTGAGGCACATCCAGGCGGCGAGAGTCCAAGGCCGCACCCAGCGCGCCCAGGCGGCGTCGATGCGCCCGTCGATGAGCGCCGCGACGGCGAAGGAGAACGCCATCGAGAAACCGACATAGCCCGTGTAGAGGAAGGGCGGATGGAAGGCGAGCGCCGGGTCTTGGAGGACCGGGTTCAACCCCTGCCCGTCGAACGGCGCGGGGTCGAGCCTGATGAAGGGATTCGACGTGGTGACGATGAAGAGGAGGAAGGCGGCCGCGATCGAGCCCTGCACGGCGAGCACATTGGCTTTCAGCTCACGCGGCAGATTGGTGCCGAAGGTCGCGACCGCCGCTCCGAACAGAGCGAGGATCAAGACCCAGAGAACCATCGAGCCTTCGTGGTTCCCCCACACGCCCGAGATCTTATAGAGCAGCGGCTTGGCGGAGTGAGAGTTGCGCCAGACATTCTCGACCGAGAAGTCCGAGGTGACGTAGGCCGTCATCAGCGCGATGAAGGCAATCGCGATCAAGACGAACTCGGCTTGCGCCGCGGGCGCCGCGACGCTCATGAGCTGGCGGTCGCCGAGCCGCGTGCCGATCAGCGGCAGCACCGTCTGCACGATGGCGACGGCGAGCGCGAGGATCAGCGCGTAATGTCCGGTCTCGGCAATCATCTCCCGCTGGCAGAGCCTCCTTTTAGTTCACCTTGCCTTGCGCGCCGTCAGGCGTCGCGGCCTGCTCCTCGCCGCGCCACACGCCCTCTTCCTTCAGTTTCTTGGCGACCTCCGGCGGCATGTATTTCTCGTCGTGCTTGGCGAGCACGTTGTCGGCCTGGAAGGTTCCGTCCGCGCCGAGCACACCTTCGGCGACCACGCCCTGCCCTTCGCGGAAGAGGTCAGGCAGCACGCCGGTATAGGTGACGGGCAGGGTCGTCACCTTGTCGGTGACGGCGAAGCGGATGGTCGTCCCTTCGCCGCGCACCACGCTCCCCGTCTCGACGAGCCCTCCGAGCCTGAAGCGTTGGCCGGGCGAGACCTGCATCTTGGCGACTTCGCTCGGGGTGTAGAAGAAGACGATCGAGTCGCGCATGGCGTAGAGCACAAGGCCGACCGCGACGCCGAGCACCACGAGGCAGGTGCCGATCAGAACGCCTCTCCGCTGCTTTCGTGTCATGACTTCAATCCAAGCTCGGCCGCCAGCTGGTCGAGCTGCTGGAGCGCCTGCGCGTTGCCGGTGAACTGGCTCTTAGCGCGGGCAAGCGCCTTCAAAGCGTCGTCCTTGCGGTCGAGCACGCTATAGGCTTTGACGAGTTTGAGCCAGCCGCCCAGATCGCTGCCGTCCTGGTCGAGACGTGCGGCAAGGCGCTGCACCATCGTCTCGATCATGGCCTGCCGGTCGGCCGGGCTCATATTTTGCGCCGCGGCCACGTCGCTGGTGCTCGGGCCGCCGGCGACAGGAGGAGCCTCGGCCGGAGCCGGCGTCCCCGGTAGCGGCTTGCCGGCAAGATGCGCCTCGTCACTCGCGATCCTCTGCTCGACCATCTGTCGCCAGGGCGCATCGGCCGGCGCCTTGTCGATTAGCGCGCGCCAATCGGCGATGGCGCTTGCGAAGTCGCCGTCCTGCTCCTTGGCGATGGCGATGAGGATGCGCGGCTCGATAAGCGTCGGGTCGAGCGCGATGGCTTGGGTGAGAGCGCTCTTCGCGTCCTCGGTCACCACGCCGTTATTGGCAAGCACGAGCGCCTGACCTTGCCCTGACAGGCGTTTTGCCGAAGGACCGAGAAGCCTGATCGCCTCGTTATAGGCATCGGCCGCATCTTGATAGCGCTGCGCGCCGAGATAGACGGGTGCGATCACGTCCCACCCCTCGCCCTCGTCGGGGTGCTCGCGGAGTCGCGCTTCGACGCGGGCGACGAGCGCTGCGAGATTCTGGCTGTTGGAGGGATCTTCGAGGCGGGCTGCGAGCGGCTGATCGGGAAGGCGGGGAGAGCCGTAGAGGAGATAGAGCCCAAGCGCGAGGAGAGGCACCAAAGTCGCGACGACGATCATCGCAGATCTTGCCGGACTTCCCGAGGCTCGCTCACTCGGCGCCGAGCGCTCCTTGCTGTCAGCTTGCAGGAGCCGCCGCGCGATCTCGAGACGCGCGGCCTCGGCCTCACTCTCGCCGATCAGCCCGCGCGCGCGGTCGGCGTCGATCTCGCCGAGCTGATCGCGATAGACCGCAGCATTGAACGCCTCGCGCGCATCCTCTCTCCCGCGCGCGCCGAGCAGCGGCCGCAACAGGACGAAGAGAACGAGTGCCGTCAAACAGCCGAGGATGATCCAAAGCAACAAGGGAGCTAACGCCTCCGCTAAGTCCTGGCAGGGGCCATCAATCTGGCCAGGCTAGCCATAGGCGAAAGGCTGATCGGCGGGCAAGCTCCGCCCACCACCGGCAAGATTAAATCCGCGCAATCTCGTGGGCTTGGGCGCCTGTTAGCCCACCGTCTTCCAGGTGCCGTCGGGCTGGCGGCAGGCCGTGCCGCGCGCCGTCTGCGGCTGACCGCCGATATAGATCGTGTGGGTATAGGTCCGGCAGTTCAGCCCGGCCTGCACGTAAGGTTTGCCCGGCACGAACTGGCCGCGATGCTGGTTCTCGGGATTGTCCCAGGCAACCGGCGCGCCGGATTGGCCATATTCGAGCGCGCGATACTGGGCTGCGGCCGCCATCTGGCGGTCGCGCTCGTCCAAGTCGTGGCCAACCACGTTGCCGATAATGCCGCCGGCGACCGCGCCGATGGCAGCACCTCCCACGCGGTTACTGGGGCCGCCTATGGCAGCGCCCGCGACCGCGCCGGCGGTGGCGCCCACGATGGTGCCCGTGCCTTGCTTATTGCCAGGCCCGCACGCCGCCATGAGCGACGGCAGCAACAGAATGATCGCAAACTGAGTGGCTCGTCTCATCGGCTTCCCCCTTCGGCCGCCCGCAATCCGACCCCCGGCAAGAGACAGAGTGAGTTTAATCGTCGCAAGGCGTCCTTGAAAGATAACAATTCTGGCTAAATTGCGTTGCCGTTTGGGGAAAATCGCGGAATCGTGGGCACAGCCTGGAAATCAGGCCGCCGGCAGCTCGAGCTTGGCGCGCAAGCCGCCCTCCGGCGAGGGCTCTAGCTCGAAGCGCCCCTTATAAAGATGTGCGAGGTCGGCAACGATCGACAGGCCGAGACCTGAGCCGGGCTTGCTCTCGTCCATTCTCTGGCCACGCTTCACCGCCTTCTTGCGCTGCTCTTCGGTCAAGCCCGGGCCATCATCGTCGACAACGACGACGAAGCGCCTCTTCCCTTCGGCGGGCTCCGCACTCGCTCTCACCTGCGAGCTCGCCCATTTGCAGGCATTGTCGAGGAGGTTGCCGACCATCTCCTCGAAATCCTGCTTCTCGCCCTGGAATTTGAGCCCGGGCGTTGCCGCGACCTCCAGGTCGAGACCGCGCTCCCCGTGAATGCGGTCGAGCGCCCGCTTCAGCCCTTGCAGGACCTGATCGACATCGGTGACGTCGCCGATCACGCTCGACCGAGCGGCGACCCGGGCGCGGTCGAGGTGATGGGTGATCTGCGTGCGCATCACCTCGGCCTGCTCCACCACCTTGGCGGCGAGCGGCCCTCCATGCGTGCGCGCTTCGTTGGAGATCACGCTGAGCGGGGTCTTGAGCGCGTGCGCGAGATTGCCGACATGCGTGCGCGCCCGATCGACGATCTCGCGGTTCGATTGGATCAGCGCATTCAGCTCCTGCTGGAGCGGCCTGATCTCGTAAGGGAGCTCGCCTTCGAGCTTCTCGGCCTTGCCCGAGCGAATCTCGGCGAGATTCTGACGGATGCCGCTAAGCGGCGAGAGCCCGAAGCGGACCTGGAAGTAGGTCGCGGCCAAAAGCCCAAGCCCGAGCGCTGCGAGCGCGGCGATGAGGAGACGGGTGAACTCGGAGAGATCGCGTTCGATCTCCGCCCCGTCGCCCGCGACCGCATAGGAATAGGGCGTGGAGTTCGGGCCGGCCGGCTTGATCTCGCGCTCAAGCACGCGCAAGCGTTGGCCTTCGGGGCCTGCGGCATAGGCGCTGCGGGTGAGGGAATTGTCGGCGGGGATGCCGTTCTGGCTCGGCAGGTTGAGCTGCTGATCGAGCAGCGAGTCGGAGACGTAGAGGGGACGAACCGACCCGTCGAGGGGTTTTACCTGCCAGTACCAGCCGGAGAACGGAATGGTGAAGATTGGCTCGCCGAGAGCGGCGGGCTCTTGCGGCTGGCTCGAGCCGCCCGTCGTGCTCGAAGCGACGAGGCTCGTCATATAGACGTTGAGGCGCGCATCGAAATTCCGCTCGAGCGCGGTCCGGTAGATCGACACGAGCAGGATGGCGGTCACGGGGAGGACGACGAGCGTCCATACCGCGGCCGAGGCGAACAGCCGGAACGCGAGGGAGTTAAACCTCATCGTCAGCGTCCGAGAGGCGGTAGCCGAGCCCGCGGACAGTCTTGATGAGATCCAGGGGAAGCTTCTTGCGCAACCGCCCGATGAACACTTCGACCGTATTCGAATCGCGATCGAAATCCTGCTCGTAGAGATGCTCGACGAGCTCGGTGCGGGAGACCACGCGGTTCCGGTGCAGCATGAGATAAGCGAGCACGCGGTATTCGTGCGAGGTGAGCTTCACCGCCTGACCGTTGACGGTGACGCGCGCGGTCTTGGTGTCGAGACGGAGCGGGCCGCATTCCATCTCGTTGCTCGCGTGCCCCGCCGCGCGCCTGAGCAGCGCGCGCAAGCGCGCCAGCACCTCCTCCATGTGGAACGGCTTGGCGACATAGTCGTCGGCGCCGGCGTCCATGCCGGCCACCTTGTCGCTCCACCGCTCGCGCGCGGTGAGGATCAGCACGGGCATCTTGCGCTCGTCGCGCCGCCATTGCTCGAGGACGCTGAGGCCGTCTTTCTTGGGGAGGCCGAGATCGAGCACGACGGCGTCGTAGGGCTCGGTGTCGCCGAGAAAATGCCCCTCCTCTCCGTCGAACGCGGTGTCGACGGCGTAGCCCGCATCGCTCAGCGCGGTGACGAGCTGGCGGTTCAGGTCTTTATCGTCCTCGACGACGAGAAGCCGCAAAGTCGATGTCCTCCCCGGCTTTGGACCTCGGTCCCCCTTAAGACTGCCCGGTGGCAGCGTCAACGGTGAGGTTGGTCACTTCACCGGTCGGCCCTAGCACCACGAGCTTATAGACATAGCGGTTGCCCTGCTTGCAGAGAGCCTGGCTGACCACTTTCCCGCCGGTCCGCTGTTGCACCATCTGGTACACGGCACTGGCGGGAAGGAGCCCGTTCTGCGCGATGATCGAGGCCGCCTTGCCCCAATCGACGCAGCCTGGCTCGCCGGCCCTGACCGAAGCCGTCAACGAAGCCGCGGCGAGGGCTGCAACAATGACTGATTTGAGCACCCGCCACATGGTTCCCAGTCCCATTATCCTTATGGCGCGGGACCCTAAGCGAGCGCGCATGAACGTCACATGAACGCTTGGGCGCGGTCCCGCCAGGCCTCTGATCAGACCGAGACAATCGCAGCCCACGCCGCGCAAGCTCGCCTGGTGGTGATAGGGCGTGCCGAGCCAGCTGCGCGCCGCATTAACGATCGCTTTGCGTGTAACCATGACAGCGAAATGACGTTGGACAGAGGTGCGGAGCTTGTTGCCTCGCGCCCTCGCCTGGCCGATAAACGGCGGCTGCGATGTCTCATGTGGCTTCCGGGAGGCCGCCATGACGAAGAGCGATGACGAGACCCCGATTGCTCGCCGCAACTTTCTGAAGCATGCTGGCGTTGCTGCCGGCAGCGCAATGCTGACGCCTTCGCTGGTCCACGCGGAGGGTTCGGCCCCCACGCCGGGCCAGCAGCCTTCTCTGGTCAATCCGGAGAAGCCGATGCCCGACAACGTCACTGCCGATGAGATCAAGGACCTGCTCAAGCTCGAGCCGAACGCGACCTGCGGCTTCGTGCGCGAGACCTACAAGAGTGCGCTCCAGATCGCGCCGGGCGGGTTGCCCGCGCCGTTCGACAAGGGCCGTCCCGCCGGCACCGCGCTCTATTTCATGGTGACGCCGGACGCGCCGGTGAAGCTCCACCGCATCGATAACGACCAGCTCTATCACTATTATCTCGGCGACCCGCTCGAGGTGCTCTTGCTCCGCGAGGGCGGCACGAGCGAGCTCGTCGTGGTCGGGCCAAATATCCCCGGCGGCGAGCTGGTGCAGCTCTTGATCCCCGGCGGCACCTTTCGCACCGCGCGCGTTACCGGCAAGAAGCGCTGGTTCCTCGGTGCCAGCACCGAATGGCCCGGCGTGGTCCTTCGGGACAGAGACGTCGAGATGGGCAACATCGAAGCTCTCGCCGTCAAATACCCCGAAGCCGCCGCCGACCTCCGCACCTTCCCCTTGCCGGCCAAGCCTAAAGGCTAGGCTGCAAGCGCCGTCATGGCTAATCCTCGTGTTTGGAAAGCGAGAAACAAAAAGGGCGGCTCGAGGCCGCCCTCATCAACTGATTCTGACCCAGACTAAGCCCGGCTCTCGACGAGCTTCCTCAGTCGCACGCGGTCATGGGTCGAGACGCCGAGCAATTCGGAGGCGCGCCACACCAGGTTCGACTCGAACTCATGCAGCACGCCGTCGGCGAGCACGACCTCCCACAGCATCTCGACGATGCGCTGGCGTCCTTCCTGGTCGAGATCGCGGCAGAGCACGCTGGTGAAACCGTAGAGATCGACTGAATCGTGCTCCCAGGCTTCCGCCTCTTTCAGGATCTTGCGGAGCTCATCGTCATCGATGGCAAAGCGCGACTTGAGTAGAGCTTTGAGCGTCTTGCGCTCCTCCGGATCGACATGCCCGTCGATCTCTGAGGCATGGACCAAGAGCGCCGCCGCGGCGAGCCTCAGCTCGTCCTCGCGAAGATTTCCCGCGCGCCCCTCTTCGCCGAGCACGCGATCGACGACAGCCTTTATCTTGCCCCAGACGGACACGGCAGCATCCTTCCCCTCGACTTTCGTCGAGAGGAAGCACGCTAAAGCATGCGAAGCAAGAGAGTGCGAGGCTAAGCCGCGACAGCGTGGTCGGGCTCGGTTACGGCGCGATAGCGAACGATGCCGTGGAACGTATCGCCGTCCGGATCGAGCCGCGCCTCGCAGAATTCGTTGCGCAAATTGATGAGATGATGGTCGGCGAGCATCAACGGCTGATCGTGCAGCACGGCCCTGATCGCCTCGAGGATCTCGTGCACCTGCTTCTTGCCGCCGGCGCGCGACCAGACATGCAGGGTAAGATCATGCTCAGCGCCGTCCTCGGTGCCCGTGCTCCAGTCGCGGACCACGCTCTGGCCGAGAGTGATGAAGGGAAAGGCAGCGCCCTGCGGCGCGTCGTCATAGATCCGCGCCCCGCCGAGCATCGCCGTCAGATCGGAGGAGCCGGCAAGAGCCTGGTAGATGCCGCGCTGAAGCGCCCAACTTGCAACTTCCGCCATGGCAGGTCTCCACGTAATAAACGGTTAACGATATATGGGGTGCCGACCCGCACCCTGCAAACGCGGCCCCATCACCAGTCCGCGATCACACGCCGGCTCAGGGAATCTTTAAAGGCGCCAGAGCGAGTTTTCGGAGCCGCTCCTTAATCGCCGGTAAACGCGCGCGGAAAATCGGCCAAAGCCAAGGCGTCGCCGGCCGTTTCAGCGTCCCGAACTCGGCAGCCCTGGCGGCCGGATCGGAAATGCCAACTGTAGCCGTTGCGTCTCAGTCGACGCCGTCGCGATGCGCCGCATGCGAGTCTGCCTCGCCGTCGCGCGAGCTGCTCAAATGCAAACGCCGCCCCATCTCTGGAGCGGCGCCGCAAGGCTTGGTTAGACTCGACACCGCATGGGTGTCTCGCATTGTAGCTGAACCTTAGCCGAGCAGCGTCACGCTGTCGGCAAGAGTCATCAAGGAGGTGCCGCGATGGAGACCGGCATGTTCGAGCGCTTGAAGGATACTCATTTCGGAGAGCCGATAGATCAGCCCCTGATCTTCGCCCTCCTCGTCATCGCCATTGCGATAACCCTCTAGTCTTCCTTTAGGCTGCCCTCTCAGAGAGGCAAGGGTTTGGACGCCGCGCAGCTTCGTCACATTCCCGCGGGCGCAGGCGCGCAGTTCGGCGCCCAGGCTTGCAGGGCACTTCTACGTCGGAAGGCATGCCCTTCGCTCAGAAGCTGCTCATTATTTTGCCGCGCTGATCCTCGGGCACGAGTGTCTCAAGCAAGCGTTGGCCGAGATCGAGCATTTGGCCACCAAGTTCTGAGCACTGGACGCCATCCTCAAGCAGTTGGACCGCGCTGATGTGTAGTTGGCTGAGTTGGTGCATCGTTTTGGGCTTATCGGGCCTCAAGTTGACAAAGGTGAAAATGTGCCCTTCGGGCCGGTAGTCAGACATGGTGCCGTGAACAACAAAATGCCTAGTGTTGGAGAACCCGCAGGCCGCTTCAATGTAAGGGAGAGCTTCTTCGGAAAACGGGGAAAGGGCCTCAATACGCCTGAAACATCTTCTCAAGAATTTCGTCTTGCGATCGAAGGCGCTCGGAATTTGCAGCTCGATCTCCTTGCCGCCAGCGTCGTGAAAGATAATTGCGATCCAAAAATCGAGAGCGCGGTCTACAAAGGCCCAACTTATGACCAGATGGCCAACAGCAGTGTAGAGAGAATCCAGGACGCTTTCGGGGACCGACCGAGCAGCAAAATCCAAAGGCAAATCTCCATTTATCCCGAGGCGTCCCGCTTCGGTGCAGAAGCTTAATGCTCCTCTCGAGCTTTGCGCTAGGCTAGGAAGAACCTCGCCTTCTGTGTGAAGGTCTTAGGCTACTGGCGGAGTGCTAATGCACTTCCGCCTGCGTTAACATCTGATTCACCAATTCGGCTTCACCCTTCGGCTCTATCGAGCAGGTGATTCGCGCGCGACCGCGCCCGGCTCATCGGACGCCATTGGGGGAGCCGACTCAGACATGTCGGTGATCGAATTCAAAAAGCCCGTCAGGCCCGAGCCTGAGGTATGGCAGTGCCGCTGCGGGTGCTACACCTTCTGGCTCTCCTCCGACGGCGCGGTCCACTGCTCGGACTGCCAGCAAGAGGCGACCTCCATGCGCGGGTTTTGGCGCATCCCCGAACGCGCCGAGCCGCAACTGTCGGCCGATCTCGCCAACGTCGTCTTCATCTTCGACGCCAAGCGCGACCAGCGATCGTAAAGTTCAGCACATCCGTCTTGCGGACCTAGGCGCCTTTTTCGTCGACCCGGCCGCGCTGCACTTGCGAGGCGAGGTAGCTGTGCTCGGCCCCACAATGGGGGCATGTCAGCGTAGCGCCGGCCGGCTGCTCGTCCTCCTCGAGCGAGGACGCTTCCTTGAACATGATCGGCTTGCCGCAGCTCGCGCACGCCACGAAGAAGTACCAGCCGCCGGGCTTGGCGAGGGTCACGCTATGGCGCCCTCCTGGTGGCTCGCATCATTCCTCACATGCCCTTCGTGTCGTCGTTCAGCTCGTTGCAGCCTGGCCCCCAGGTCCACTGCCCCCGAGCCTGATCGGGATTGCACGGGGCGGCGGCCTCGGCCGGCGGACGCTCGACCGGGGCGCCGAGCGGCTTGATGCAGATCACGTGGCCGGTGACGGGATTGACCTCTGCCACCTCGCATTTCGCCGGAGCGGCCGGCGTGGAAGTCTCCGCCAACGCCGCGCCGCTCATCGCCGTCAACCCAAGCAGGATCGTACCGATCAAGATCGTGCCGATCGTCTTCACCATAAAGCTCTCCATGTTTGCGCCGGACCTGAAGCCATCGGCAGATATCTTAAGACCGTTCTGCTGAGATGAGGAATGCCAAAGCGACCACGCGACAAAGCAACCTTGCTGGGGCGACTGCGCAATCTGCTCGGCTCGTCGCCGAAGCCGCGTCACTCGCGCGTCGCCCAACCTGGCGCACGGCCGCAAAAGGCCGATACGCGATCTCTTTCCCGCCCCGATGAAAGCTTCGGCAAGCGCAAACGCCGCGAGCGCTGACGCTAACCTGCGTTTAAGGCAGAGCGCGAATGTTCTCGCTTAGTGGCGAGAAAGCGCGCACTGTCCCAGAGTGCGTGGGTGACCCTCCCGTGAGTATGGCCGTCGCTTCGATGGCGTTCCCAGTGCAGCGGAGCCCACGCACGCCTATCCGAATTTTGAAACCGAAGAGCTGCGCGAAGTGTCAGTTGCTCTTTGCGGGTGGCTCTGCCGCGGCGGACGATTTCTGCGCGCCGCACGGAATGGCGGTGGCAAAGCATTTCGAGTAGAGTCCCTGCTTCACGCAGGTGATGTTCAGCTCTTTCGCCGTCTCCCAGGTCGCGTCGGTATAGATGGCGTGCGCCTTTTCGAGCCAGGCCGCCCTGGCGGTCTCCTCGGAGTGATCGCGCGAGCTGTCGAAGCCAGGTCCGCTGCCGCTCAACGCCTTGTCGCCACAGGCAAAACCAGGAGGACGGACGGGCTCTGGCGCAGGCGCGCCCTCCGCCGCCGGTGCGGCTTGTGACCCTTGAGCGGCCTCCGCCGCCTGCGAGGGCTCGGCGGCGCTCACTGCAAACGGCACTGCCACCAGCATCAAGACGAGCGCGCCGAGAGCGGAACGAGCGGCCGGGGCGTTATTCAACATTGCCACTTCTCCCTGGGAGCCGCGGGTAGACGTCCCGCTTGTCGTGGGAAATGTAGCATAGCGCGCGAGGTCGAAGGCGCGAAGGGCCCGCGTGTCGCGGGCCCCTGCGTTTCCTGTGCTGCGACGAAGGATCGCTCGTCGCGAGAGCGCGTGGCTAGCCTTTGTGCTCGCTCTTATAGAAGGTCTCGGCCTTGGCAAGATTGGCGTCGGGACTCTTCATGAAGTTCGTCTTGGCCTCGGCGCTGCTGAAGCAGTACGTCTTGCCCTTAATCGACGCGTTGATGGAGCAATCCGTCTGCACGTCCTTGTGATTGGCAAGGCCCCAGCTGCACATATTGTCGAACTGGCCGGTTGCCGCGAGCGCCGCGCTGGCGCCAAGCATAAGAGCGCCGGCAAGCGCCGACGTTACGTAACTCTTGATCATAGTGACCTCCTTGGGTGGAACTGTTCGATGGAAGCTCATCGGCTTCCAGACCATAGGAGGAAACCCCCTTGCCCACTCTTTGTTCCCTCGACCTCGCCCGACACGATGTCGGTCATGCGCTTGGCCCACTGGTTTGGGTCGCGCGGGCGCTTGGGATGCTTGTCAGGCATTGGAGTGCCAAAAGCGATACCAGAGTGTATGTTTCTTGGTTGGATTGTCCTTGTGCTGGCTCACCTTCGTTGGGTTGTCTTTATGCTGACCCAACTTGTGTTTTGCGTCGGCAATGCCGACCCCGGCCATCAAAATAGCCGTCGTCAAAAGAGCCGTGATTAAGCGCTTCTGTGCCATGATTCCAGTATGGCCCCTGACGCGTCCGATTTCTAGGGCCGCCACATTCAAACTAGCCCACTTGGGGCGCGCTGTCTCAAATCTTGCCGAACGGCGCAAATCTTA
Source organism: uncultured Alphaproteobacteria bacterium (assembly GCA_963747175.1). GTDB lineage: Bacteria > Pseudomonadota > Alphaproteobacteria > Rhizobiales > Methyloligellaceae > Methyloceanibacter. The sequence goes on from CAVVDW010000015.1 coordinate 117,223, forward strand.
TTGATAGGGCTTGGCGATCATCCATGTCTGAGCCGGAATCTTGGCGCAGGAATTGGCGAAGACGTCGGTGAGGCCCTTGGTGTTCGGTCCGGGATTCTCGAGGCAGCGGGGGAAGATGCGCATGTCCTCGTTGCGAAGCGCGATGCGGTCGTTCCATTTCAACGTGTCCCTGGTGAGCTCGTCGACCTTGGCCTCAAGATCGACGACCTTCCGGCTGAGACAGGCGACACGCTCCTCCGTGCTGCCGGAATCGCAATCGGCGGCGAAGGCGCGCTGAGCTGTCACGGCTTCAGCCCCAATCAGCACGGCCACATACAGACCGACCATCGCGATCGGCGCGAACCAAGTCCCCATCGAACCAGTCCTCATCGGAAGAGCCTCCTTGCCAAACCACCGGCCAAGATTATGGAGTGCGTTAGAGGCGCGGGGATAGCTTGACGAGAGGAACGCCTCTCCCTCACGCCATCGTGAAACCACCTTCGAGGCTCACCCCAACACGATGACGCCCTCCCCACTCCCCACATCCGATCTCATGCGGAAGTTCATCATCCGCACGACACTGTGGCTCATCCTGCTCGCCGTCTTGCTGTTCGGTGCGGCCGGGACAATTCACTGGCCTCAAGCCTGGATCTATCTTGCCTGGGCCGCTGCCATCAGCTTCGGCGGAGGCTTCTGGCTCGCCCGCCACGACCCGGGACTGCTCAACGAACGTTTGGGCTCTTTCGTCCAGCGCGATCAGAAAGGGTGGGACAAGATCTTCATGGTCACCGTGCTGGTGCTCTGGTTCGCCTGGTTCGCGCTGATGGGGCTCGATGTCCGCTATCACTGGTCCGACGTCCCGCTTTATGCCCAAGTCGTAGGTTTCCTCCTCCTTGTCCTCGGCTGCACCCTCGTCGGGCTCACCTTCAAGGCGAACAGCTTTGCGGCGCCGGTGGTCAAGATTCAGAAGGAGCGCGCGCATCGGGTCATCTCGAGCGGCCCATACGCCTATGTGCGCCATCCCATGTATGCCGGAGCGCTTCTGATCAATATCGGCGCGCCGCTTCTGCTCGGCTCGTGGTGGGGCCTCGTGGTCGGCGCCCTCTTCACCGTCCTGATCGGCGTCCGCGCCGTGCTTGAGGAGCGCATGCTCAAGGCCGAGCTCGAGGGCTATGTCGATTACGCGAACCGCGTCCGCTACCGCCTCGTGCCCTATCTCTGGTGATCCCGCGCTTTTCTGTCGCGCCTTGGTCCGCTGGAGCTGAGAAGCGGGCAAGCCGCTCTTCATTTTTCGGCCTTAAACTTTCACCGAATGAGCCTGCGGGGCCAAGCGCTTGCGCGAGGCGCCCGCTTCCCAAGGCGCTTTGGCTCGCCACAGCCATCGCGTGCTGAGATACTGCCCGGAGACGGGTCGAGGGCGATGTCTAACTCTAGAAGGGCCGTGCTGGTTTACTGTCTGGTCGGGGCTTTGCTTCAGGGCTGCAGCCTCTCCGAGCCCTCCACCCACGACTTCACCCAGGTCAACCAGAGGCCGGCCAAGGCGCAAGAGGCTGGGAACACGCTGGAACAAGCCGAGTTGGCCTGCAAGGCGGAGACCAAGACCAAGGGCATCACCTCCATCACGGCCATTTTCTCCCGCTTCCGCAAGGGCTCGGCCGACGAGGATTATGTCGCCTGCATGAAGCGGCGCGGCTTCGAGGTGCAGCAATAACCCCCTGGCAACTCCTTTCAGATTCTCTATAAAAGGCCTCAATCGGGGTGTAGTTTGCCCTTCGTTATCCCCGTCCAGGCGGTTGATCGGGTGAGGCCAGCTCGCCGGGGCGGTTGTGCGCGCGAGAGGTCGGGGCGAAAGTGCGGGACATTTTCCAAGGCAGTCGCAGGACTAAGCTGATCGATTGGCTCAAGATCAATTCCTGGATCGATTCGGGCCTCTATAGTTCCTGGACCGGGTTCCGCGACTGGTGGAGCGCCTACTCGTCCTTCTTCGGGAAGTTCGAGGTCAAGGGCTTCGTCCGCGCTCTCAACGAGCTCGCCTGCGAGGCGCTCACGCTTGGCGTCGGCGGCCTGCTCGTGGTCACGACCTTCGCGCTGCCGGCCTTCGAGATCGCGCAGGGCAAGATCAATCTTGCCGATGAGTACAGCGTCACCTTCCTCGATCGCTACGGCAACGAGATCGGCAAGCGCGGCCTGCTCCGCGACGACTCGGTGCCGCTCGAGGAAATTCCCGATTACATGATCAAGGCGACGCTCGCGACCGAGGACCGGCGCTTCTTCGAGCATTTCGGCGTCGACGTCATGGGCACGTTCCGTGCCATCGCGGCCAACGCGCGTCACGACACGGTGGTTCAGGGCGGTAGCTCGCTGACCCAGCAGCTCGCCAAGAACATGTTCCTCTCTCCGGAGCGCTCGCTCAGCCGTAAGATCAAGGAAGCGTTCATCGCCGTTTATCTCGAGAACCACTACACCAAGCCCGAGATCCTCAAGCTCTATTTCGATCGCGCCTATCTCGGCGGCGGTTCCTACGGCGTCGAGGCCGCGGCCCAATATTATTTCGGCAAGTCGATCCGCGAGGTGAACCTCGCCGAAGCCGCGATGCTTGCCGGCATGTTCAAGGCGCCCACGCGCTACGCTCCGCACGTCAACCTCGCCGCCTCACGCGCCCGCGCCAACGAGGTGCTGAGCAACATGGTCGAGGCTGGCTATATGAGCGAAGGCCAAGTCTATGGCGCGCGCATGAATCCCGCCAAGATCGTGGAGCGCACCGATACCAACACACCTGACTATTTCCTCGATTGGGCCTTCGAGGAGGTGCAGCGGCTGATGCGGGGCCAGGAGGATCACATCCTCGTCGCCCGCACCACCGTGGATACCGGCCTGCAGAAGATGGCTGAGGACGCGCTCGAGACCACGATCGCGACGTCGGGCCACGCGCGCCATTTCGAGCAGGGCGCGATGATAGTCATGGAACTCGACGGCGCTGTGCGTGCTCTCGTCGGCGGCAAGGACTACGGCGAGAGCCAGTTCAACCGCGCGACGCACGCTTATCGGCAGCCCGGTTCCTCATTCAAGCCTTACGTCTATCTCACGGCCTTCGAGACCGGAAAGTACACGCCTAACACCGTCGTGAGCGGCGGAGGAGCCGCATGCGGCCACTGGGCACCGAAGAACTTCGCCGCCGGCGAGAGCAACACCATGGCGCTCCACGACGCGCTCGCCCACTCGATCAACACGATCGCGGTCAAGGTTTCCCTCGACGTCGGCCGCGAGAAGGTTCTCGAGACTATGAAGAAGCTTGGTATCACGCGGCTGAAGAAGACCTGCTCGCTCGCGCTCGGCGATCAAGGTCTGACGCCGCTCGAGCACGTGACCAACTATGCGGTGTTCGCTTCCGGCGGTCTCGAGGTGCATAGCTATGCCATCGAGGAGATCAAGGGCCTAGCAAGCGGCGAGGTGGTCTACAATCACGATCGCGATACGCCTCCGCGCAAGCAAATCTTCTCACGCAAATCGGTCGAGATGCTGAACACCATGATGCAGCAGGTGGTGCAGGCGGGCACGGCGCGCGCGGCCAACCTCGATTTCACCTATGCCATCGGCAAGACGGGCACGAGCTCGAGCTTCCGCGATGCTTGGTTTATGGGCATTACCGGCCAATATGTCGCCGGGGTGTGGCTCGGCAACGACGATTTCACCCCGATGGCGCGCGTGACCGGCGGCAGCTTCCCGGCTCAGACTTGGCACACATTCATGGTGGCGGCGCACGACACCGATAACATCGCGCAGATCCCCGGCATCGCGGTCCATCCGGTGCAGGCGGCGGAGCAAGCGCGGCTCGCTGCCGCCGCGGCGCAGAACGCCGCCGCCAATCCTGAAGCGCCGCCCCCGCCGACGCCGGAGAATGTCAAGGACATGTCGCTGGCGACGAAGCAGGTGCTCGATAAGATCGCGACGCTGCTCAAGGACGCTCGCCGCCTTGCGCCGAGCGATCAGAAGCCCGATCACGCCGAAGCTGCTCCAGCTCCCGCGGCCGTCACGGCGCCCAGTCCCAGTGTAGCCTCGACCGGGAACGCCGATGGGCCGCAGCAGCCTGCCACCGCCGCCGCGGCCGACCCGCAGACTTCGCCGCAAGGCTCGCTTTCCACCGTCAGTGATAGCGGCGCGGCGGCCCCGCATTAGTCGAGGGGCGCGTTAGTCCGTAAGCGAAAGGCGACGACCGCTTGACCAGCGTCCTCCCAGATCAGCCGTTTGGCCTTGCCGCGCCCCGCGCCAAGCCGTGGGTCGAAGAGGGCAGCCATTCGATGCGCTCGCTCGCCTATTTCATAGGCACCTTCGCCGTCGCTCTCATGCTTGGCATCGGCTCAGCCTGGTACATGATCGAGCAGGGCTCGCCGCTCACCACCACGAAGGTCGGTCCTTGGGCGAGCTGGAACGCCTTGGCCAATCCCGCGGCAGACCCCTACACGAGGGCGCACCTCGCGCGGAGCGGCAGGCTTCCGTTGACCTCAACCGTCGCCCGCTATTTCGTCGCGCGAACCGACAGCGCGGGCCATGGACTAACCTCGGCCTGCGAATATTTGATCGTGGGCTCGCCCATCAATTCGAGGTGGTGGTCCATAGCCCTCTATGACGACTATGGCAGCCTGATCGAGAACCCGTCCGAGCGCTACTCGTTCAACAGCGATGAGATGCTGCGCCACGCCGACGGCACGTACCGTGTTCACTTGGCGCGCACGGCGCGTCCGGAGAACTGGCTCCCGACCGGAGACGGGACCGACCGGAACCTCGTGGTGATGTTGCGCATCTATTCGCCGCGCGAAACCAATTCGCTCGGCATCGGGCTGGTTCCCGACGACCGTCTGCCCAAGATCGAGCGGCTCTCATGCGAATAAGGATCCCAGGGCTCTATATCGTGCTCGGTCTCGTGCTCGCCGGGCTGATCCACATCGTAGCCGTACTCACCCTGCCCTTCCTCGCACCCAGAAACGCACACGCAAGGCTCGCGGCACTCGGCCCCGCCAACACGATCATCGTCCTTCCCGCCGCTTCAGCCGGCAAGCAGGTGATGCCGATGATGGCGCCCGACGTGCGCTATGCGTTTTGCCGAATTCGATCTCACCAACGGTCCCGTGCGGCTCTCCGCGACAATCGCCGACGATCTCTGGTTATTCGGCCTCTATACGCCTGAGGGGGACAATTTTTATGCCGTCGCGGGCGCCGATCTGAAGAAGCGCGATGTCCAGTTCGTGATCGTTTCCCCCGATCAGACTGTCGAGGAGGCTGGCGTCGATTCTCCCGAAACCTCCGACGAGATCCTCGTGGTGAATTCGCCCGTCACCGAAGGGATCGCCATGATCAGGGCGCCGCTTAAAGGGCCGAGCCGTGCGGCGCGCGCGGAAGAGGCGCTGAAGGCCACCTCTTGCGGCCCCTACACGAAGTCGGGCTAACGGGAAAACCTATTTCTTGCGGCCGCGCTGGGCGCGTCTGCGCGACGGGGTCCCTGCCTCATCCGGTGTGTCACTCGAGGCTCTGCGTTCGATCCGTACGCCTGGGAAGATGATGATCTCGCCGAGCGAGCCGCTCTCGGGCTTCACGATCCTGCTCGCGGCCTCCTCGCCACGGCGGAATTCCAGGATGATCCCCATCGTCGTCTCCACGGCCAGCTCACGCGTTTCGCGCATTGCGAGGCTGTCTGCATTCCCCTCGCCGCATCTATTAAGGCGCGGGTAAGGTTAACGAAGCCCTAACCGCCCGCGGTCCAGATGAGCATTGCATCATTCCTCGATCGCGTCATCCCCGAGAAAATGTCGTCCGCGTTTGTCCTCGATCTCGATGACCCAGAGATCCGCATCGAATCGGCTCTGCCGCGCCAGATAAGCCGACGCCTCCGCGCTGCTCGCGGGCTCAGGGCGTAGGCAGCTTACCCAACGCCTCTCCGTCTCGCTTCCCTCGACCCCCGCCGGCGCAGGTCCGTAGAGCGTAACCGTCCCGTCGAGATGATCGACGCAGATGAAGATGGCGCCGGCAGCCTCGTCTCCCCGCCGCACCACGACGACAGGAACGCCTTCCGCCTGGCAGCGGCGGAGATACGCCCTGACCCAGATCTCACTCTTGATCCGCATGCCAGGAACTATAGCCGTTCGCTCAAGGCGCAGCGGCTGTCTTGGTAAGGTCGCGTCCGGTGACGCGCTTCAGCTCGCGCAACAGCTCGGGCGTGATGCGCCCGGTCTCACGGATCTTGCGGTCGTGCTGGAACGCGGTAATGGCTTGGGTGGTCGAGGCACCCATGGCCCCGTCAACCGGCCCCGGCGCGTAGCCGAGATCGGCGAGGACCTGCTGCACTGCCTTCACCGAAGAGTCGGCAGCATCGGATTTGGCCTTGGGGGGCGCCGCCGCACCCGGCTGGACCGAGCCGGTGGTGGCCGTCGCGGGCCTGACGCTATCGCCGAGCAGGATATGGCGCAAAAGGTCATCGGAGGCTTTGCCGGTGATGGGCAGGCCCTCGCGCCCTTCATAGGCCGAGATCGCGGCACGCGTCTTGTCATTGATCTTGCCATCGGCGGGGCCCACGTCATAGCCGCGAGTCGAAAGCTCGCGCTGGACGGCCTTGACCAGGAGCTCAGGGGCGCCGTCCTCAGCCTCAGGCGGAGGCGAAGGCAGGTCGGTGCTGACCGGCGGAAGCTTTGCCGTCTCGACTGGGGCAAGCGGAGCGGCGGGAGCCGCGGCCGGGAGCGGAGGCGGCGATGCATTCGTGCTGGCTATGACCTTCGGCGGCTGGGATGCCGAGAGCGCTGCCGGGCCGTGCTGGTCCTGCAAATAAAGCGCGTTGTAGATGATGGTCCCGGTCAGGGCGATAAACGCCAGAAACACAAGACGCGCAATCACGACGCCCATCGATCACGGTAAGGTCAAGTTTTCCCAAGGGCCGGAAGGCCGAAATCGCCCCCGTTAATGGCCATCTTGGCGTCCGAAACTAAAGAGAAGCTAAACGCGGGGCAAAGCCAAGGCAGGCAGGGCGGCCCATCATGCGGCCGAGACCTTGGGCATCGGCGCTTCGACTGATTCGGTTGCGCTATCGAGCGGCAGGAGAATGGTCACGGTCGTTCCGCTGCCGAGCGTGCTGACGAGCTCGAGCTTGCCGTCATGAAGCTTGGCCAGTCCCTTCACCACCGAAAGCCCGAGGCCTGCGCCGTCATAGCTCCGGTCATAGGAATTGTTCGCCTGTACGAAGGGATTGCCAAGCTTGGGCAGGTCGGACTCGGCGATGCCGATGCCGTTATCGGCGACCGCGAGGGCGACGCTGCGGCCCACCACCTTGGCCGACACTCTGACCCACCCGCCGGGATCAGTGAACTTGATGGCATTGGAGATCACGTTGAGCAGCATCTGCTTGCAGGCCCGCTTGTCGGCGGGAAGCTCGGGGATGCCCGCCTCGATGTCGACGATGAGCGACAGCGACCGCTGCTCTGCCGTGTGACACATGATGTCGCAACACGACTTCACCAGCGCTCCGACGTTGAACGGCTCCTTCACGATCTTGAATTTGCCCGCCTCGATCTTCGACATGTCGAGAATATCGTTGACCATATTGAGGAGGTGCTCGCCGCTTTCATGGATGAGGCGGGCATAGTCGCGGTAGCGGGCTTCGCCGAGCGTGCCGAACAGCTCGCGGTTGAGGATCTCGGAGAATCCGATCACCGCGTTGAGCGGCGTTCTGAGCTCGTGGCTCATATTGGCGAGGAACTGCGTCTTGGCGCGGCTCGCGCTTTCCGCCACGTCCCGCGTCTTGAGCAGCTCGGCCTCCTGCACCTTACGATCGGAGATGTCGCGGGTGACGGCGACGATACCGGGGCGGTCTTGGGCGTCACCTAACGACGGCATCGGCCGGCAGCGCATCTCGACCCACATATAGCGTGACGCTTCGCTGCCTGCGCGACGCACCCTGAACTCGACGGCCATCGCCTCGTTATTGGCGAGGGAGCGCGAGAGCGCGGTGAGATAGGCCGGCCGGTCGGCGACGTGCACCCGCTCGAACAGTCCATCCCCGAGGATCTTCTGCACCGGCTCGCCGAACAGAGATTGTGCCGCATGCGAGGCGAATACCACGCGGCCTTTCTCGTCGTGGCGCGTGATCATGTCGGTCACGTTCTCGGCGAGCAGCCGGTAGCGCTCCTCGCCCGAGCGGACCTCACTCTCGCTCCGCTTGTGAACGAGCTGGACCATAGCCGCGAGACCTGCGGCATAGCCGGTCGCCGTCATGGCGCCGAGCAGCGACAGCACCAGCGGCGAGAGCGGCAACGTCTCTGCCGGCATGTAGAGGCCGTGCGATTGGATGAAGGCAAGGATGGCCAGGCCAAGTCCGGCAGCGCCGGCCGCCCAGGCGACGATGCGCCGGTCGTTGGCGAGCGCCGCTTCGAGCGGCACGGCCACCATCCAGGGAATGAGCCAGGAGCTCAGTCCTCCGGTCAGCCAGGCGGTATAAGTGACGAGGCCCGCGAAATTTGCGGCCGATGCGAGATGCGCCGCGGCAAACTTGCCGGTCCGCGACAAGAAGATCGCGATGCCGATCGGCGACAGCAGCCAAAGGAAGGCTGCCGCCCCGAGCAGCGACGGCTTGCCATTGACCACGAGATAGATGGGGAAGACGCAGAGCGCGATCAGCCCGCCGAGCAAATGCGAAGCAATAAAGGATTGGTGGCGCGCCGCCGTGAGCAGGTCGCCACGAGCTGACACGTGCACGAGCGAGCTGAAATAGGCGGCAAGCCCGCGAACACTCTCATTACCGAACACGCGCATCTCGGAGCGGGTGGGCGCCGCTCACGTCCCCGATGGTCTTGGCCCGGATTATTGTCATGCGCGCTTAAGGAAGCTTAAAACGCGTGCCGCCTCCTCTTCCGCGTCGCGTCGAATGAGCGTGCTCTCATGAAAGGCTTCGGGCGCATGCTATCGATCCTCTTCACTGCGCCCCTGGTCTCTCGGACGCCGGAGAGTCGCCAACCCGTTCGGCAGCTCTTCTTGTTGTGAGTGCGGGCTCAGCTGAACAAGCAATGTTGCGCCTCGCGACGACAACGAAGAAGGTGCCGAGTCATAGAAGAAAACGAAGCGGGTTTAGATGCAGAATTCTTTGGATCAACCGATTTTATCGAAAACTTAATATCTATTATTTAGGTGAGCGCAGAGGAAATGCCGGCACATACCTGCTGATTAATCTCAGCCTCATCTCAATATCGAAACAAATTTTGTCTCGAATTTTATCGATTGCGGTGAAGCTCCCTTATTTTCTCTGCGCTATGGTGCCTATCTGCGGAGGAATGATAGCGGCGGCAAGCCGCAAGGTTTCTCAAACAGAGAGGGCAAGGCGATGATGTTTCTCCTGAGGACAGCCTTTTGGCTGATGATCATTATCCTGCTGCTTCCGACAGACGGTGAGCAGCAGAGCAAGGTCTACGGGACTGCCGAGGCGACGGTGAAGGACGTCGTCACCTTCTGCGACCGTAACCCCGACACCTGCACCACGGGCCGGGACGCCTTCGAGGTTCTCGTCCACAAGGCAGAGTTCGGCGCCCGCATGCTGATGGGCTTCATCAAGGAGCAGACCGGAACCGGTGAGGCGTCATCTGACGCTTCGGCCTCCGACGAGTCGGCTTCCTCGGATGCTTCGCCCGCTTCGGCGAGCGGAGTCGCGCCCGCGAGCTGGGGCAACGGCTCCTCGCAAGACACGCTCAACCCCGAGGACCGTGAAGCGGCTTGGGGTGGACCCGACGGCGCCGGCACTTAGACGCGAAGAGCTCGAACGCGAGAGCTCGCATAGCGGCTTTGAGGCAAACGGAATTCATGGCAGTCCCCCGCCTGCCAAGGGGCGCGCATTTGGGAAGGTTTCTGCCCTTTCCCTCCCAAGATGCGCGCCCCCACTTTTTTTCGCGGGCGCGGCAATTCCTCCCTATATTAATTTCATGGACACGCTAAACGACACGCTCGGAGCGAACAACTTCGAGGAGATCCTCGCCGATTTCGAGCTGCTCGACGATTGGGAGGACCGCTACCGCTACGTCATCGAGCTCGGGCGGAAACTCGAGCCGCTGCCCGAGGCGGAGCATTCGCCTACCAACAAGGTGCAAGGCTGCGTGAGCCAGGTCTGGCTCTCCACCACCCTGCATCGTGACGGCATGCCGCGCCTGACCTTCATCGGCGACAGCGACGCTCACATCGTGAAAGGACTGATCGCGATCCTGTTTGCGCTCTACTCGGGAAAGACGGCCAAGGACATTCTAAGCGTCGATGCCAATCACGCGCTCGGCCAGCTCCATCTCACCGAGCACCTGACGCCGCAACGCTCGAACGGCCTCATGGCCATGGTTAAGCGGATCAGGACCGACGCCGAGCAGGCGCTGAGTCACGCTGCGACGCATTAGCCTGAGCAAGAGTTGCAAGCTCGGCTTCCTGAAACGAAGCTGCATGATCGGTTCATGCTGGGTTCAGCTAGGCTGGCGCAACGTCGCAAGCGTCAGATCCCTGCACTGACATAGCGAGCCTTCCTCGGCACCGGGCGCGGAGTTCAGGGGCTCCGCGCCTATCAATTGATTTTGTTGTGTTTTTAGCCAAATTAGGTTTTTACCCGGGCTGTTCAGGCAAAGGCCGAAAAAATTGGCGTTGAGAACCTCACCGAAGACGATATTGCCGGTCTGAGCCCCGCCCAGCTTAAGGTGCTTCGGGGCTACTAGGAGGGGCTTTCCTGGACTCCAGGGCCGGAAGAAACGAGTGGCTATTGACGCCTAGGCCTTGCCATGCTGACAGCATGGCAAGGCAAGGATCGAGCAGCAAGGAGCATCGGCTTCGGCCACGCCAAGCTCCTGGCCAGCACCAATTTTGGGGGTTTCGGTAATGTCAATTTGGGGCAAGCTCGCAGGCGCGGCGGCAGGACTCGCGGTCGGAGGTCCGATTGGAGCGCTGCTCGGCGGCGTGGCGGGGCATTACGTCATCGATCGCGGCAGCGCGCGGGGCGGCGCTGCTGAGAACCAGGTGGCCTTTACCGTGGGCGTTATCGCACTTGGTGCAAAGATGGCCAAGGCCGACGGCCTTGTTACCCGGGACGAAGTACATGCCTTCAAGGAGGTGTTCAAAGTTCCGGAGGGCGAGATGAGGAACGTCGCCCGCATTTTCAATCTCGCCAGCCAGGACATCGCCGGTTACGAGGCCTATGCCGAGCAGCTCGACGCCATGTTCAGCGGCAATCGCAAACTGCTCGAGGACGTCCTCGACGGCCTGTTCCATATTGCCTGGGCCGACAACGTCCTCCACCCCCGCGAGGAGCAATTCTTGGCACAGGTCGCGAAGCGCTTTGGCTTCACAGATACGGAGTTCAGCTACATCAAAGCCCGCCACGCCATTGCGGAGGAGCGCAGTCCTTACCACGTGCTAGGGGTGACGCCGAGCATTAGCAATGATGAGCTAAAAAGCCACTATCACAGGCTCATCACTGACAGTCATCCGGACAAGCTAATCGCTCGAGGCGTGCCGAAGGAGTTCATCGCCATCGCCACCAAAAAGACCGCCGCGATTAATGAAGCTTATGACGTGATCGCCAAGGAGCGGAGGATCTAAACGCGCTGTCTCGCCTCGTGGTTGGCCAATTCTCCTGGACAGTGGGAGCTTAGCGGAAGCGTCCAAACTCGCCGAGTTCTTTGCCAAACTAAAACCAATGGGACGGCGGGCGACGGCTGACGACGGCGAGGCCTTTCAGGTGCGGTGAGACGCAAGCGGATGGTCTGCCCCGATACAGCCAGTGCCGCATCGGAGTACAGAGGATGTATCCACTCACTGTAGCGACGATCGAAGGACCTCCTCCAGAGGCATGCACTTCCCCGACGCTGATCAGGATCGTCAGGCGCGATTGAAGAGGTTATGAACCGCTGCTCTGACCGCATCGATGCGGTCCGAGGAGAGAACTACGGCAGTTACAAATGTGCTGATCGCTCCAAAAACGAAACCGACGAGCAAACCCATCCAAAATCGCCATGGTCCGCCCTTCGACGTAGCTGCTTCTCCCGCGATTTGGATGAGCGCATCGACGCGCCCACGAGTGATCTGCCAGTCTGCCACGATGTTGCTTGGCACGCCGGTGGTAATCGTGCTGCGTTCCGCTCGCCGAAATCGGGAAAGTGTTAGCGGATCGGTTTGCAACGCGCCTTCGACTTTTTCCGTCCATGCTGCGCAACGTCCGGCAAAGCGGTCGATCTTTTGGCTCCGACCATCCACCAGAATGTCTTGGCCCTCGTGGACCAGATCGATCAGCGTGCTCATTGCGGTGGCCAGAGTGCTTCGGTGGTGCGGTACCATAAAGACCTTTGGATTGTAACAAGCTTTCAGGCGCCCCGTACTCTTCCGCTGACCGGGACTCTTACGCCTAGCGGAACATTGACGGATAAGACTGGGTCTGCTGCCGATAAGGCTCCCATTGGTCAGAAGACTGCAACTGGCCTCAAGCAGCATGGCCATAGGCCTAGATCACATTCCAGAGTCTCTCTTCCCCCTCCTTGCCAGCCGGCTGCTGCTGCCGTTGAGCATTATCGACATTGTGGCGGGGGTGACGATCTTCGTCGTGGGCGGACTGATTCTATCGCCCATTCTTTTCAAGTTGAACCTTCGCGACGAGCCCCACTGACGGCAATTCGCGAACGTCCGCCTTGGGTCACAAGCGAACATAGCCCCGAGTAGGTGGCATGTCCGCTTAGTGCCATTAGCGGACAAGCATGTTATCTGTTTGTCCCGGGATCTGAAGCTTCGGCGGCGCAACCGGTTGCGTCCACGGCACGCAGCGCTTGTCATTCCAGCAATCGCCTTCCAGCTTCATTCCGCGGCCCGCACTCCGCTGATCCCAACCTCTTTCATTCCGCCAAGGTCGTCGAGCAGGGCTCGGGCGTCCCTAAGATCCGCGGTGTCAAACCCTTCAGTAAACCAGGCGAAGACGTCGTTCAGCAACTGGCGGGCGTCACCTTCCTTGCCCTGGCGCTGCCACAGTCGAGCAAGGCTCATTGCCGTGCGCAGTTCCAATGATTTCGCGTGCTGGCGACGGGCGATCTCGAGTGCGTTGTGGAAGCAGGTTTCCGCTTTCGCCGGATCGTCGGGGGATTGGGCGAGCAGCAACTCCCCCTTAAGCCGTTGCAGTTCCGCCTCGTAGTAACGCTCCCCGGTCTTCTCCACGAGGGCCTGGGCCTCGCCCAGTGCGGTGAGCCCTTCCTCCGGCTGCTCAATTTTCTTGTAGGCCTCGATGAGCGCTGTCAGCAGATGCGGCAGTTGAAAGCCCGCGCCTGTGGCCCGGTAGTGTTCGAGACCCTGACTGATCTGCCTGATGCCCTCTTCAGCGCGCCCTTCCGTCACTAACGCCCAGCCGCGCATGATCGGTCCCACCCCCATCACGAGGGCAAATCCGTGTTCCTTAGCCATGCTGATGGCGACCTCGATCTTTTCGCGCAGCACGTCCCACTGACCAGTAAACTGACGCACGAGGCTGTCCCAATAGAGCGAACGGGCTTGCGTGTATAGGTTGGCCACGCGCTTCGCGAGAGGCTGCGCCTCGTCGGCTCTCTTTAGGGCCTGATCGGGATAGCCAAGCAACCATAGGGTCCAGGCGACATATTCCAAGCAACACACACCAGGATCAAGGCCACCATATGTGGAAGCGAGCCCTCTGTGCCGCTCGGGATCATAGGCGCCGATGGCGTGTTCGAGATGCTCGCGTGCGGCGAGCAACTCACCGCAATAAAATGCGCTTAGGCCAGCCGCGAAATGAGCCTCTAGGCCAAGATCCGGATCGCCAGTGGTTTGCGCCACGCTGAGAATCTGTTTTGTCAGCTCGTTCGCGGCCTCGTGCTCGGCCCGCACCAAGTGGTACATCCACAGACCCCAGAGGACCGGGAAAAGCTGTGTGATCTCCTTGAGCTGTTGGCAGAGATCTCGAGCTCGGCGGTAGGCCTTGCCCACCGCTGGAGCCGCATAGCCCTTAGTAGCCATCAACGCGGGTCCGAGACTGGTCTGCAAGGTCAGCTCTAGTCGGGCGCGTTCCGGCGTGTCCGGGAGAGTGAGGAGCACGTCCAGGCCTTTCTCAAGATGGCCAACCGCCTCCCGATCTGCAAAGCGATGGACTGCCTGTTGACCGGCCTTTAGCCAGTACTCGATCGCCGTCTGGGGGGAATTCGCCTCGGTGTGGTGGTGAGCCAACAACTCCGGTTGGGTTTCCACTATCTCCGGAAACCGTGATTCCAGAATGTCGGCCACCTGCCGGTGACATTGCTGTCGGGTTCGCTTGAGCAGAGACTGATAGGCCGCGTCCTGTATGAGAGCGTGCTTGAAGATGTACTTTGCTTGTGGTGGGCGCCCCCTCTGATAGAGGAGCTCGGCTTCCACGAGCTGGCTCAACCTGTCCTGCAAGCGGGCCTCGTCCATCGGCGCAAGGGCCTTGAGCATTTCGTACTCGAATTCGCGTCCGAGCACGGCGCCGAGTTGGGCCACCTCGCGCAGCTTCGGCAGCCGGTCAAGCCGGGCCATGAGGGATTCCTGCAGGGTGGCTGGGATCGTGACGGCCGACAGCGGACCCGTGAGATCATAGCGATCAGTCTCCTCCCGCAGCAGCCCCAATTCCAGGATCACCTTGGTTAGCTCCTCGACGTACAGCGGTACGCCATCGGTCTTCTTGACGATGTGCTGAACCACCTCCGCAGGGAGTGCCTTGCCACTCGCGAGGCGCGTGACCATCGCCTCGACGTCTGGAGCTTCAAGACGACTTAATGTGATCGGGGTCATATGGGAGCGAGTCGGCCACGGCGGAATAAACTCCGGGCGGAAGGTCAGCACGATGAGTAGAGACGCCGTGGCGGCCTGGTTTATGAGCAGACCGAGCAACTCCAGTGTAGTCGGGTCCGCCCAGTGGAGATCGTCCCACAGCTCGAATATCGGCCGTCGCTCGGCTTCCTCCAGTGTCCAGGCAACAAGTGCGTCCAGGGTGCGTTGCTTTTGCTCTTGGGGCGTTAGGTTCAGCGGAGGATAGCGCCCCGCGGGCAGCTGCAGCGAGACCAGCGCGGCAAAGAGCGGCACGATCTCCTCGGCGGCCCAGGTGTAATTCGCGAGCATCTGTTCGAGCTTGGCCAGCTTCGTATAGGGCGAATCGCCGGCTTGCCATCGCGAGCGCCGCTTTATCTGTTCAATCACCGGATAGAGCGCGCTATTGGTGTAATAGGGCGAAAAGTGGAACGTGGTCCGAGCAAATCCTTCTTTCTTCGCCTGGGCGCCCACCGTTTCGGCCAGGGCCGATTTGCCGATGCCGGCTTCGCCACTGATCAGCACTGCCTGACCGAGGCGGTCCTTGCTCTGTGCCAATCGGCGCAAGAGCAGGCCGATCTCCTCATCGCGACCGACCAGCGGGAAGCCGTCCGCAACACCGCTCTCCTCTCCTTCGTATTCGGCTTCGGCAAGTCCAACGACCCGCCATGCGTGAATCGGCTCGGCGACGCCTTTCAGTTGAAGGCCGCCGAGATCCTCACATCTGAACTCCGCTTCGATCAGTTTGTGTGTCGCCGAACTGATGACCATCGTGTTGGGCTTGGCCAGGGCCTGCAAACGCGCAGCAATGTTCGGGGTTTCGCCAACTACCGTCATCTCTTCCGCGGATCCGTCCCCAATGATTTCGCCCACGACGACGAGGCCCGTGGCGATGCCAATCCGCACAGTCAGCTTGACATCCCTCTCGAACTTCGGCTCGAAGTCGCCCAACGCTTCGATAATACCGAGACCGCTCATTACGGCCCGCTCGGCCTCATTCTCGTGGGCCTTGGGATAGCCGAAATAGACGAGGATACCGTCTCCCATATACTTGGCGATGTAGCCGTCGAACCGAGCGATGACTTTGGCGCAGGTCTCCTGAAAGTCGCGTATGATCACCCGGAGATCCTCCGGGTCCAAACGCGTCGACAGCTCCGTCGATCCGACCAGATCGCAAAACATTACGGTCAACTGCCGGCGTTCACCCTCAGCCGATGTGATTTCGGCCGGCAGTGCGCCCGGCTCCGGACGTTCGATGACCTGCGAAAGAACACGCTCTGCAGCGGACGAAAGAAGGTGCGTATCCTCTGCAGCGGATGCAAGAAGTTGCGCATGAACAGCGATCTCGGGCTGTTCGGCCCAGATCAGAACCTCACCGTCCTGATCCACCGCCAGCCGCTTTGCGTGCACAAGTTCGAACTTCAGGTCCTCAAGGCACGCGTCGTCCAGTTCGAATATCCGGCCGAGTGCGCGGCAAGACATGCGCTTCTCGCGCTGGAGCAGCGCCGTCGCTAGCGTCAGTAGCTCAAGGAACCCCATCATGTGATGTCTCTTTTGGTTATTCCCCATCCTGATCCTCGACCTTGATCGTCGTCGCGTTAGACCGCAGGCGATTGTTCACGGGCTGGGGGCCGCGGTCGGGGTGCTGAGATCTTCGGGATAGGGGCGTACACATAGTCGGCACTGTAGTCTTTACCGCCAGCGCCTAGGTTCCGGCTTGCCAGCTCTCAAAACGATAGGCCTTGGCTGAGCGTACTACAAGTTTCGCGTGTCAAGTTGGTATCATTGCTAACAACGGTCGTAACGCCATTCGGGCGGTTAGGCTGCCTTGTTTGGTCAGAGAGTCCGCTTCGGGTCAGAAGCGGACGCAGTGTCTCTTGTCGAGTTCGTCCGCTTCGGCGGGGTAAACGGACATCGGCTGCTGAGGAGAGTTTGCAAACGAAATTGAATGGCACCGAGCCGATCCGTCCTCGCTGAAAACCGACACGGTGGCATTTGGGGGATTCTTGGTGAGCTATTGCTGCCACTTGGTCGTGTCCTATTAGGACACTCTGCTTAAGAGTTAATTAACCATAAGCGGCAAATGGCGTTACCCAAATTAGCGCAATGTTAATCGGAACTACTAAGCAACGAGGGATTCGTGCCAGAAATGTGGATCTGCCTCTGCATCGAATGGAACACCCCTCAGCAATGGGAAGAGTCATCTGAACATGCCGGGGGTGCAATCTGGTGGAAGTCCGCCAGCGATAGACCTTGGTAATGCCAATGTTTGAGCTGGCTGGATGATTACAAATCGCATCCGTGCGTTTCTTACCAGTCAACGCCTCGACGGTCCCTGCCTCGTGCTTGACCGCGAGGTCGTGCGCGAGAAATACCTGTCCTACGCACGCGCGCTGCCCAATACCAAGATCTATTACGCGGTGAAGGCGAACCCGGATCCGGCGATCCTCGAGCTCTTGGTTGAGCTTGGCTCGTGTTTCGACGCGGCGGCAATCGCTGAGATTGGGGCCGTGATAGCCGCCGGCGGCACCCCTGAGAACATCTCCTACGGCAACACAATCAAGAAGGAGTGCGACATTGCTCACGCCTTTGCGCTCGGCGTCCGCCTATTTGCGGTCGACGCCGTCGAAGAGGTCGATAAGCTTGTGCGCGCGGCACCGGGTGCCAAGGTATTCTGCCGAAATCCTCTGCGACGGTGACGGGGCGGAATGGCCGCTGTCGCGCAAATGCGGCTGCGATGTCAATGTGGCAATCGAAGTGCTGGAGCACGCACACTGTTCCGGTCTTGTTGCTATCGGCGTGTCATTCCACGTCGGGTCGCAGCAGCTCAATCCCGAGGCCTGGGATCCGGCGTTGCACGCGACCGCGCGCATTTTTCGCCAGCTCGGCGAGCGCGGCATCGATTTAAAGCTCGTCAATCTCGGCGGGGGCTTCCCTGCCCGATACCTGAAGAACGTGCCGACAGCTGCAATTTATGGCGAGGCGATCACCCGCGCGCTGCAGCGCCATTTCGGCAATTGCATCCCACAGACCATCATCGAGCCGGGCCGTGGCCTCGTCGGCGACGCTGGCGTTATCAAGGCCGAGGTCGTGCTGGTCTCGCGCAAGAGCGTCGAGGACCCTCAGCGCTGGGTCTATCTTGACCTCGGCAAGTTCGGCGGGCTCGCCGAGACTATGAATGAGTCGATCCGTTACCCGATCCGCACGGCGCGCGATGGCGATAAGACCGCTCCTTGCGTCCTCGCGGGGCCGACCTGCGATTCCGCCGACGTGCTCTACGAAAAAATCCCTTACGACCTGCCGGTCTCGCTGGCGGCTGGCGACGAAGTGATGATCGAGGCGGCCGGCGCCTACACCACCACCTATTCCTCTGTGGGCTTCAATGGTTTTCCGCCGCTCAAATCCTACATTCTCTAACCCGTCAAGCGGCAAGCCGCGCATGCTGCGTTGCTCCATGCGCGGACGGCGGGGCCTCGACCGCGGTGCGATCCTGGATGCGGCGTTCGACATGCTGTCCCGCGTGGGAGAGGTCGGTTTCTCAGTACGCAAGCTCGGCGGCCGTATCGGCGTCGATCCCATGACTGTCCTGCATCACTTCGGTTCGAAGGAGGAGCTGTTGCGGCGTCTCGCCGACCGGGCGCTGGCCACAGTCGAGATGCCGCTACCCAGCGCCGACTGGTGCGCCGATCTACGCAACGTCGCCGCAGCCCACCGGGATCTCGCGCATCGCCATCCACGCCTCTTCCATCTACATTTCCGCTTCCACGCATCCTGGCGTGCTGCTCAAGCCTCTAGCGAGGTGGTCTATCGCGCGCTGCGGAGTGCCGGGCTGCCGGATGACGAGGCTGCTGCACTTGGGCTCGGGTTTTACGCCTTTATCCTCGGCTATGCTTTGGCGCAGGCGGAAGGGCTCCTCCGCCCAATCACCGATGAGGACGAGGCGGAGCTCAAGGCACTCGACCCGCTGGCCTGCCCGGCCACACTGGCGCTCATACCAGCCTTCAAGGCGCTCGACCGCGATGCGGCCTTCGACGCATCGGTCGATGCGTTCATCGATGGCGTTTCGTGCCGGTGCAAGGCTCGCATGTTGCGCCAGCGGTTGCGGACTCCAGGCAGCGGCCGCGGGCACCGGTTTAAGTCGACGTGTGGGCAGGAACCATGAACGATTTAGGGACGCTATTCAGTCTCCATAATTGGCCCGGTCATCTCGCCTTCGTGCTTATTGCGATTTCCTATTGGCTGACCAACATTTTTTGGTTGCGACTGGTGGCCGTTGTCGGATTGTCGCTCGAAATTCTCTATTTCTGGCTCTCAGGCGGTGATCTGCGCGCTGGGATGGGATGGGACCTGATCTTCATTTGCATAAACCTCTACCAGATATATCGGCTTGTGAAGGATCGTCTGTCACTGCGCCTACCCGAGCCTGATCGCGAATTGCTTCGCAGTGTCCTCATTGGCCTCGACGATGCACAGATTGCGCGGCTCCTCATCGCCGGTGAGTTATGCGAACTCGCCCGTGGGACGACGCTGGCCAAAGAGAATCAGCCGCTCGGGAAACTTTTCTTCATTTGCGCAGGTCGCGTTAGGGTCACGATCGCTGGCCGTGAGGTCTCGCACTTGGAAAAAGGCAACTTCGTTGGCGAGGTCGCTTTCCTGACTGAAAAACCTGCCACAGCTACGGTGATTGCTGAGGGCGCCGTGCGGGCACTCGTGTTTGAAACAGGTAAGCTCAATCAGGTCTTCCGCAATGAAGCGGAAGTCGCGGGTCTTATCTATCAGCTTCTGGGTCGCGAACTCGCCCACAAGATGAAGGTCAGCAACAAGCTGCTTTCTACAGCAAAGAGTCAAAATCGCTCGCGCAAACGGCTTTCTTGGACGTCTGCATCTGACGTTAGCGGTCCTAGGATCCGGTAGTGGACGATGAACATCCTAATCCTGCAGCACGCCGCCGTTGAACACCCGGGGATCCTTCTCGACTTCTTTCGCGAGGACGGGTTTCGATGGATGACCGTTGAGCTCGATGAAGGCAAACCGATACCGGAACTCAACTCGTTCGATCTAATGCTTGTCATGGGTGGTTCTCAGGACGTTTGGCAGGAGGACCAGTACCCTTGGCTACGTCAAGAAAAGGCGGCGATTCGAAGATTCGTGGTCGATATGCAGCGACCCTATCTCGGCATTTGCCTTGGACATCAATTGTTGGCTGATGCCATCGGCGGACTTGTTCGCTTAGCCAAGAGCCCGGAAGTTGGAGTGATGACTGTGTCTAGGACGCGAGCGGGTCATCGCGAGCCCTTGCTGCGTGCCCTGCCTGACCCGATGACCGTTCTCCAGTGGCACGGGGCGGAAGTCACCGATCTCCCGGCAAATGGGGAGGTACTCGCAAAGTCGGATGCTTGTCGCGTTCAGGCATTACGCGTCGGCCAATACGCCTATGGCATTCAGTGTCATATCGAAATGAACGGTGACTCAGTCGACGAATGGGCAGCCATACCGGCCTACGTGAGTTATCTTGAGGTTGCCATGGGCAAGGGCGCATTCGCTCGATTGAAGACCGAAGTTTCCCAACGACTTCCTCAATTCAATAGAGACGCACGGACGCTCTATGAGAACTTTAAGGCATCGCTAAAGAGGCGATAAGCCCCCATAGCACCCAGCACTGCGGTGAAACTTTTCTTTCCTGGCAGTTGAGGCCACTTAGCGTTGGTGGATCAGAGGCTATGAGCCCAACAACTGCGTTGATGAGGCCTGCCAATGCAACCTCTTCGCAACGCCTTGGCATCACTCAATTCTAGAGGCACCAGCCAATTTGGCCACCCAATCAGGCCGAAATGCGAGTAGCTACCCGTCGAACAGTTCATGTCCGCTATGGGTCAAAAGCGGACTCTCTTCACAGTACCGTTTTATGTCTACTTTACCCCCGAAAGCGGACATCTCAGGTGCATGGAGCGGTAGGAAGGATTTTATGAGCGCCGCATAACGGGACCTTTGGTCAGACAGGCACGCTCGGCGATCTTATCCATGGCCCTTTGCCAATCCCGCTCGACCTCTTTCAGAGCCTTCAGCGTCGCCTCGCTGTCTTTGGCGATCTCAGGGGAGACGTTCTGTTCGAACTTGTGCTTGGCCACCGCAAGCTCTACGGCCTCACGCGCACGCGCCAGCGTTTTCGATGCCTCGAAGTCGGCAATCGCTTGAGCCGCAGTCTTACTGCGCTGGCGATATTTGCCATCGCGGGAAAGGTCGGCGTTGCGATCGATCTCGTCCATCTGCATGTAAGCTTTGCTCACACGCTCACGCGCTTCATTGGCGGCCTCGTGCAGGCGCTGCCAGTGCATATACTCGGGGGCGGGCCATCTCACCTGCTGCGGCACGATCGTCGCCCGCAGCTGTAGCTCAGCAAATTCTTTGTCGTTCATCTGCATACACTCCTTCACATGGTTTCGGCGACAAGCGTGCCGCGGGTAACGTCGGCAAGGCGCCGGGGGGCGATTGTCATAGCTTCGTCCTCCACGTGCGCACGTTTTCGGGGTCCAGGGCATCGGGCCGACCCGGCTTCGGGGCTCTTGTGGCCGCCTTCGGGCAGGGATTTCGGGCCTTGAGGACAAGGGTTCTGGGGAGAGACGGCGGATGTGCGCGGTCATGGCCTTTTTGACCTCGCGGCCAAGCTCGTCGACGGTGATCCACCTGAATGCGGCTATGGTCTCGCCCATGCCGCAGTTCCCGTTCGGAAACTCGCGTCCCATCGTGAAGGATGGCCCCACCGCCGTTGAGGCCGTACACCAACTGTTTTTGCTTAACCATCGCCGCGAGCAAGGCGCCAAACGCAGCGTTCGGCAGATCGTCATGCGCGCGATCGGGGTGGGTGATCGAGTCGCGCCCGCCGCGCGTGGTGTCTCGCTCCAGGTCGAGCGTTTGATTGATCATCCGCGGATGGTCGAGTAAGCGGACCTGCCGCGAGTTGATCAAGGGCAACGCCGCGAGGTAGATGTCGTTCTTGAACTTGTCGTAGCGGACATACTTGATGCCGTGCCGCGCGAATTGCTCAATCGGCCATTCCTTTGCGTAGTTGTCGCCGTAGACGGTGGTGATGCCGTAGTCCCGCAAGGTGGCGGCAAACTCCTCGACGACGACCGACGGCTTGAACGGCGCGCGCGCCTCGCGCAGAACGTCATGGACGCCGATGCCGTTCTCGCGGTGCGCTATGGCTAAGGTGAAGCTGTCGGATGAGCCGCCTGAAGGATCAACGAAGCCGGTGTAACGCACACCATCCTGGGGTGGCAGTTCGCGGACGCCGGGATCGACACAGGCCTCGACAGCCTCGCGGGTGACGAAGCCTTCGATGTCGGTTCTCCACTCGGCGAGATATTCCGCGCGATTGCGCGCGGGGTCACGCTCCAACGCCTCGTCGACGTCCGACTGCGGCACGACCGGGTTCATCACGCGAGTCGGCGCATGCCATACGAGGACCGGGTCGTCGTTCTTGGCGAAGTGCTTGCGGTAAGCCTCCCACAAACATCCCTTGCGCGAGATCGGGGACGAGGCGCACAACAGCATGGCACCGGGAATCGTCACCATGGCCGGGCGAATGCTGGCGAGAACCTCGACATCGGGGTTTGCTGCATCCTCGCCGCGCCAGATCGCCATCTCGTCGAGAAGAGCGGCGACGACCGTGTATCCTCGCGTTGAGCGGAACGAGCAGTTGTGGACCTCGATGCGGATCGAGTTCGCGAGGTCGATCGACTCCACGCGCTCGGCCTTGACGGTCGCCGCCAGCATCCTGGTCCCCTTCAAGATGCCCTTGATGAAGTTCATGATCCCGCGCGCCTGCTTGCGGTCCTGCGCGATGACCATGACGGTGCCGATTTCGCCCGGCCCGAGGTAGGGACGCCAGTCGCGGAACACGGCGAGGTAGATGGCGATGATGGCGAGGATGAAGGACTTGCCACCGCGACGCCCGACCACAAGCCAGAATTCCTTGACAGGATCGGCGGGCGGGTCCTCACGGCCAGTGCACTCGCGGTAGATGGCCGACTGCTCCTCGGTCATCTCTAATGCGAACAAGGCGGCGAGGTAGGCACGCCACGACTTCCATGTCTCGGGATCGCGGAACGATGGTGCAAAAACTTTGGGATCGTCCAGCGCCTTGAGGATGTTCATCATGGCGTGAACTCGTAGTCGCGGGCGTAAGTCAGGGGATCAGGAGTGATGTCGCGCGGCTGACGATCAAGCCCGATGCCTTCAAGCAGTCGGCGCAAGTTGCCTGCGGTTCTTTGGTATAGGTCGAGGTCACCGGCCTCAGCGCCACCGGCGACGGCGAACCGCGTTTCAAGAAGCTCCAGCTCGACCTGAAGGCATGCGATGCGCCGGATCATCGACCGGCGTCCCTCGCTTAGGTGGTCGTCGCCGCCTTGGTCGGACGCGTACAGATGAACGACGTCGTAGAACCGGCGCGCCCACTGCGAGCGGCGCGATACTCCTGGCAACAACGTCCGGCCGTTCGTGATCTGGCTGCGGTTGAAGATGCTTTTATGGTTGCTCGACGATCGATCGTCGGCCGACGATGGTGTGACGTTACTGTGAGTTGTCGGCAAATCCTGGCCCCCTGTTCTTGGTTTTGGGGGCTACACGCCCCAGTGGTTTGACCATTTGAAAACGTATGTACGCCCGTGGGCAATTACAACCGTGGATGGCAGATGTCAATGAACTCAACGCGTGGCTGTTGGGGAATGGCGGATGGACAAATCCGCCCGGACGCCAAGTTTTGGCGGTTTTGGGGCCAAGATCGGGGTTGAGATCGCCAAGGACGGTGGGGCGGGGAGAAAAAATGTCGATCTTTGGCGATGGCTGAGGGGGGTAAGATGACCATGGCTCGCGAGAAGGATCAGCGGTGGTCCGGGGAGGATTTCGATGTCCATTTGGGATAGGCTCGCATTAGCGGTTACGCAGTCATCCGTCGGGGCCTCAATCGGAACGCTGTTTGGTGGCGCGGGTGGCGCGGCGGAGGTCGAACGCGAGCCCTTGGATCGATCAGCAGATAACGAGGTTCCCTTTACCGTAGGCGTGATTGCTCTCAGCGCGAAGATGGCCAAGGCCGATGGCGTCATCACTAGAGATGAGGTCAAGGCATTCAAAGAGGCCTTCAGAATATCTGACGGAGAAATGAAGCACGTCTCCCGCATTTTCAATCTCGCCAAGGAGGACGTTACTGGTTACGAGGACTTTGCCGAGGACCTCGTTAATGTGTTCAAAGGCAACCGCGAGCTGCTTGAGGACGTGCTTGAAGGTCTCTTTCACATCGCCAAAGCCGACGAGATATTGCACCCTCAGGAAGAACAATTTCTCAGGAACGTGGCCAAGCGCTTCGGATTAACGGACACCGAGTTCAACTACATCAAAGCTCGTAACGTCGCAGCTACGGAACGCAATCCGTACGACGTGCTCGGCGTCAACCCCAGTGTCAGTAATGACGAGCTGAAGAGCCACTACCGCAGGCTCATTGCCGACAACAACCCCGACAAACTCTTGGCGCGTGGAGTACCGAAAGAGTTCATCACTATCGCCAATACGAGGGTCGTCGCGATTGACGCGGCCTATGATGCGATTGTTAAGCAGCGCTCGGGTTAAAATGCGTTACTCGCCCGCAGCAGCCTAGAGGCCCCCACACTTCATGGATGATCGAGACATCCTTTCCAACGTACCGATCTTCGCGTCTCTCGACGAGAGGAGCCGCATAGAGGTCGCGCGTTTGTGTACTCGTTGCGATTACAAGGCAGGAGAAATTCTATTCCGCCAAGGCGATCCCCCAAGCGCAATGTATCTGATCCTTGATGGGGAAGTGGTGATGTCGATCGCTACGCGAGCTGGCCAGGAGGTTGTACTCGCCACTATGCGCCGTGGCGACTTCTTCGGCGAACTCGCCATGCTTGACGGTTCGCCGCGCAGCGCGACTGCCAACATCATGCGGCCCACGAAACTATTGCGGCTGCAGTGGGAGGACTTCGTCGAACTGTTAGGTCGTCAACCTAAGCTAGCACTCGCCATGCTGGCATCTTTTGCCACGCGTCTGCGCAAGACCACCGAATTGTTCGCGCGCCACGCCGCTCGCAACGTAAATGAAGAAATCGACCGGGACTACAGCTTGGCTGATCGCGTTGCAGACCATGTCGCTAAATTCGGTGGGAGCTGGTGGTTCATTGCCCTCTTTGGTCTTGTCATAGCGGTTTGGATGGTACTGAATGGCGTTCAAGTTTTTTTTGCGCCATTCGATCCCTTTCCGTTCATCTTCTTGAACCTTGTGCTGAACGTCATTTGCGCTGTGCAGGCGCCCGTCATTATGATGAGTCAGAACCGACAAAGCGCAAAGGACCGATTGGCGGCCGACATCGACTACCAGCTGAACGTGAAGCTTGAGACGCAACTGCAGGATCTGCACCTAAAGATGGACGAGCTGATCAAGCAGTCAGCCTCGTCGGCACCAGCAAAGTCCTTTCCTGTGTCCGATGAAGGAACCCCGGCTCGATTCTCTTAAAGACGCTGGGTCAGCATGACCCAATGCACACACCACAATTTCCGGGACGCGAGAGCGGGAGGGCACGGTTGCGGGGTATGCGTGGTTTTGCGGGTTTATCTCCCACTGTCCTTTGAAAAATTATTTTCGGATTTAACTGTTTTTTTTGAGCTCCATGGGAGAGAAACCCGCAAAACCCCGCAAACCCCGCAAATCACTTTTCCAGCGTTCATTTCTGCAGTTTTTCCAAACTCCATTTTTGTTGCTTCTTGTGTGTGTCGTACGTTTTGACGACCTTGTACTCACCGACAACCCGATCTTTGTGCTTTTCAAACCACCACCCGAGGGCTTTGCCGTTGATGGTGCCGCGCTCACCACCGACGGCCTCCATCAGGGCGTCATGTAGTTCCGGGTACGTATATTTTGTCTCAGTGCCATACCCCGTGGTCGTCGCCGCCATGCGGACCAACTCACCGGCGGTCACCGGGTGCTTGAAGTCTTGCTTGGCGATGGCCTCAACCACCAGAGCCAAGGTCGCCCGTAAGGGATCTTCCTCGCGTGCGCTCTTGACGCTTTCGGCAGGATCAGCTCGGCCCAACCAAACCAAGGCCGCGCGCACGTTGTCGTTCCAGCCATCGAACCCTTGGAATGGCTCAAGGTCCTTCGCGCCAGGTCGACCTGCCGCGATGAACGCGCGCACCACCGTGAGCGCGGCAGCGATGTACTTGCCGCGATTGGCCAAGACCACGTCGACGGGGTTGCCGTTGAACTTACGAATCTCCGGCCGCTCCATTCCCGCATCCATACAGCAACGCACCACGCGGCGGACCAAGTCATCGACTATCTTGATGTTGTTTCCGTTGGCGAACACCGTCACACGATTGTCGCAGGTGATGAGCTTGGACAGACCTAGCTCCCGCACCTCGACCGTAGCCTGCGTGATCATCTGGCAGAGCAAGTCACCACGGAGCATGCCGTTCACGTTATCGATGCTCACGATCGGTTGGCCCTTGATCAAGACGGCGACCAAGCGCTTCTCCGTTTCAATCTCCTCTTTGCCAGAGGCGATGACTGGACACCACCGGCCAGTGGTGAGGGTCGATGCGATGTCGATCAGGTAAGACTTTCCGGTGCCAGCCTCCGGCGCGGTGACGACGTGCCCCGGCGCGCATATCATCACGCCGCGCGCCACGGTGGTCAGCAACATCGACAGGCCGACAGCCCGCGCGATGTCATTCACGAACGGGAACTCGACCAACAACTCATTCAGCAAGTTCAGCGCAGCCTCAGCCTCAGTCTTGGTCGGCCGCTCCGGTATCGACGGCATAGGCGGCGGTGCGACGAGCAACAGTTGCGTCGTCGGATCGTAACCGGGCTCGGACAATAACGAGCCGTCCGGCCTCAGCGTGGGGCAGGTGATGATGCTTGCAACGCGGGAGAATTTCCACCGGCCGACACGTTCCAACAACGTCTTGGCGACTTTCGACGGAGGGTCGGTTCGTATCCATTGACCGTTGGCTTTCTGCTTGAGCCACGTCGCCGTCGTAGACATCGCCTCGGTGATGGTGACCTCTGTCATGGGCCGGAAGCGCGCGACCTTGGTCTTGCGATCGTGAGCAGCGTCGCACTCCTCGATCACCGGCTGGACCAGTTGAGATCCGTGGACGTAGATCTCCGAACGCGCCATGATCAGCGCCGCCTCGGCCTCGTCGGTCATTCGGGGAATCTGACCAGCCGCGCAGAAGATCGTTGGACGCCAATCGGGCGTCGCGTCGACCAGCGCCATCAACTCCTTTCGGATGTCGTCGTCGTTCACGCCCTCTGCGCGCCGCCCCTCGATCCAGTCCGAGAAGTCGCCGCATTCTTTCAGGCCGGGCAGCCTCAAGACGCGCACGCGCTGCGCGACCGTTGATACCGAGCGCGCCACCTTTGTCGCGTGCTTGCGCCCGCGATCGTCGTTGTCCTCGGAGACGATCACGTCGCATCCGGTCAGCAAAAGCGAGTATTCGTCTTTCCACTTCAGCGCGCCGAAGGGATTGCACGTTGCGACGAGGCCGAGTTCCTGCGCCGTCTCGACGTCCTTCTCACCCTCCGTGGCGAACACCTGCGCGCCAGGCTCCTTTGTCGCCGCGATCAGTTCCGGCAAGCAGTACAGGATCGGAGGTTCGTCGCCCAAGCCGATGTAGTACTCGACCTTGTCTTCCGGCTCGATACGATCGCCGTACCCCAACGTATTGCGTCGGCGCGTGCAGAAGATCTTCTCGCCGTCCGCGTTCTTGCCTTTCCACATCTCGTAGGCGTAGGAGCCGTCGGCCCGCTGATACACGAACGTGTCTTCATGGGTCGTGCTCTTGCTCCAGCGCGGCCGGTCTGGATCGTCCTCGTTGTATGAGCCGCGCCCGTTCCCTTTTCTCGGCGGTGCCGAGTGGGGTGGTTCATCGACGTTGAGTTTGGCCATCACTCGGCCCCGACGAGCTTGCGACGCCGCCGCGCAGCGGGATGGGTCTCGGGCGGCTTCGGCGTGGCGCAATACGCCTTGATCGTCTCGATCACGGTCTCCTCGGACCACACTGGCGACCGCGCTCCGAGCCATCCGTCGGGCGGCGGAATGCGCCCGGCGGCCATCTCGACGTGGAACTTCGAGTTGCACATCGCAAGCCGGGCCTTGAAGGCGGACTTGCGATTCAATCGCGGGATTGGGATTTCGTTTGAGGCCATCGGTTTCCTTTCTCAGGAGCGCCGGGCCACAAAATTAAAGATCGCCCGAGCCGCTCAATCGCGTTCGAAAGCGATCCTTATCCGCCTTGAGATGAAAGGACCTATGACCCCTGAACCGCACGGACGATTCGCCCTCTAGCGGGCCGGGTTCGGGGTTTGATTCGCGTCATTATCATCCGCTATGACTAAGCGCAACCTTTTTACCGGGCATCGGCAACACCTTGCCCCTCGGCGGCCGGAGACGTGCAGAAGGCGTCCCACTCGGCCATCAGCTTGGCGCGCTTCGGCAAGGCGTCCATGCGCCGGTAGGCGGCCTCGGTCTTGTCCTTGATGACGTGGGCTAACGCCATCTCGACCACGTCGCGCGGGGTGTTGGTGCGCTCACGCGCCCAGTCTGAGAAGCTGGATCGGAACCCGTGGGTGGTGAGCCCGGGGCGCATCGTTTTGAGCAAGTCGAGCATCGCCTTGCTTGAGATCGGCTTGCCCTGCCTCGGACCCGGAAAGATGAAGCCGGAGTCATCGCGCGGCAACGCGCCTAGTATCTCGATAGCGCGCCGGGACAAGGGGACGCGGTGCGCGCGCTTGCCCTTCATGCGCTCGGCTGGCACGGTCCAAACGTCTCCTTGCACCTCATCCCACCGCGCCTCGATGACCTCGCCCGTGCGGGCGGCAGTGAGGATGGTGAACTCCAGGGCGCGGGCTGAGATGCTACTCTTGCCCATGAGGTCGACCATGAAGCCGGGCACATCGACGAACGGCAAGGCGGCGTGGTGCTTGACGCGCTTGGCGGTGCCGTGCATCGGCAACGGCATACCGTCTTTGACCCACTTGACGATGCGCTCGACGCGCTGCTTCACCCGCTGCGCGGTCACGGGCGTCCGAGTCCATATCGGCGCGACCGCGTCGGTGATCAACGCCGAGTTGATGGCACCGATTGGCCGCTCGCGCAGGGCACCGGCATAGTCCCGCAGCGTATTTGACCATTGCTGGCAGTGCTTCGCGTTCTTCCAGGTGTCAGCGTGAACGGCGAGGAAGCGCGTCACCGCGTCCTTGAACAGCATGCGCTCGTTCACCTGGGCGCGGCGGGCGTCGCGCTGCTCGCGCTTGGCCTCGATGGGATCGACGCCGTCGGTCAATTGCTGAAGGTGATGCCGGGCGCGGGCGCGGGCCTCCTGCAAGGTGAACCGCTTGAGGCTGCCCAGGCCCATCAGGCGCTCGCGGCCGTCGATGACGTAGCGAAGGAGCCACGCCTTGGTGACGCCGTCGCCGTTCGCCCGCGCCGTCACTTGAAGCCACAAATTGTCGCCGGCTCGATACCGGCCTGGTGTTTTAATCTGGCGAACTTGTAGTGCGGTCAATTCCCGCATTGTAATGGACGTTGTCAAACGATTAGTTCAGCCTAACTCACTGAAATGATTGAAATTAACGGATGGTAACGGATGGAAACGGACTTTATATACGCGTTCAGGGGCTCCGCGCCCACCCTCTTCAGCAACCAGCAAGGTTTCGTCCGGCTGCGGCTTGCCTCGCTAAGCCGGAACCTTTAGCTTCGGCCAGCATTTCACCTCAAAATTTGCCGGAGCAACGCCCGTGGCCTTCGAACTCCCCCCGCTTCCTTATGCCTATGACGCGCTTCAGCCTTATATGTCGGCCGAGACGCTGCAATATCACCACGACAAGCATCACAAGGCTTACGTCGACAATCTGAACAAGCTGCTGCCCGGCTCAGGCTTCGAGGGCAAGCCGCTCGAGGAGATCGTCAAAGCGAGCTACGGGAAGAACCCCGGCATCTTCAACAATGCCGGTCAGGACTTCAACCACATCCATTTCTGGCCGTGGATGAAGAAGGATGGCGGCGGTAAGAAAGTGCCGGGCTCCGTGCTCGCACTGATCGACCGCGACCTCGGCGGCCTCGACAAGTTCCGCAACGACTTCATCGAGGCGGGCAAAACCCAGTTCGGCTCGGGCTGGGCGTGGCTCACGTTGAAGGATGGCAAGCTCGCCGTGACCAAAACGCCGAACGGCGAGAACCCGTTGGTGCAAGGCGGGTGGCCGCTGCTCGGCGTCGATGTTTGGGAGCACTCCTACTACATCGACTATCGCAACGAGCGGCCGAAATATCTCGAGGCCTGGTTCGACAATCTCATCAACTGGGGCCATGTCGAGGAGATGTACGCTCTCGCGCCGAAATAGCTCGCGGCGATAACTAGCCAGCCTTTGCCTGTTCGGCGGCTTCGCTCGCCTCGAGCCAGCGCTGCTCGGCGGCGACGACTTGCCGCTCGACCTCGGCACGCGCCTTCAGCAGTTCGCCGACCGGCTTGCCGCCGTTCGACTGGGGTGAGGCAAGCGCCGCGTCGATCTCGTCTCGGCGCTTCCACAGGAGCTTGAGCTCGGCCTCGGCCGTTGCGGCGAGCTTGCGCGCCGCCTTGGCCAGCTCACTCGCTTCCGCAGCCAAGCGGCGTGCCTCCTTGCGGTCGGCTTGGGGTGATGATCTCGCGCGCTCCTCTGTGCGTTTCTCACCAAGGACGAGGTCGCGATAGTCGTCGAGGCTGCCGTCGAACTCCTTGGCGGTCCCGTTATCGACCAGCACCAGCCGGTCGGCGATCAACCCGAGCAGATGGCGGTCGTGACTGACCACGACCACGGCGCCGCCGAACTGGGTCAAGGCCTTGACCAGCGCATCGCGCGCATCGACATCGAGATGGTTGGTCGGCTCGTCGAGGATGAGGATATGCGGCGCATCGCGCGTGATGAGAGCGAGAGACAGCCGCGCCCTTTCGCCGCCGGAAAGCTGGCGCACGGCGAGATTGGCCTTGTCGCCCGAAAACCCGAAGCGGCCAAGCTGCGCGCGCACGTCTCCCGGTTTGGCGCCGGGCAGCAGCCGCTCCATGTGCTGGAACGGCGTCTCGTCGGGGACCAGTTCCTCGATCTGATGCTGGGCGAAATAGCCGACCTGCAACTTGCTGCTCGCGGCAATCGTTCCGGTCATCGGCTTGAGCTGACCCGCAAGCAGCCGCGCGAGCGTCGTCTTGCCGTTGCCGTTCCGCCCTACGAGTGCCAGACGGTCGTCGGGATCGATGCGGAGATTGAGTCGCGACAATACGGGCTTTCCTGGGACGTAGCCCACTGACGCGTCCTCGAGCACGATCAGTGGGGGACGCAGTTCCTTGGGGCTGGGAAAGTCGAAGGCGATGGACGTGTCTTCGACAACTGCTTCAATCGGCTGCATGCGGTCGAGAGCCTTGAGCCGGCTCTGCGCCTGGCGCGCGGTGTGCGCCTTGTAGCGCCAGCGATCGACATAGGCCTTGAGCTTCTTGGCCCTTGCCTCCTGCTGGGCACGCGTCGCCTCGGCCTGGGCGCGCCGCTCGTGCCGGAGCCGCGCGAATGCGTCGTAATTGCCGGGATAGAGCGTGAGCCTGCCGCGCTCCAGATGGAGAATATAGTCGACCACGTTGTTCAGGAGGTCGCGCTCGTGGCTGACCACGATCAGGCTGCGGCGATAGGACTTGAGGAACGATTCGAGCCAGAGTGCCGCCTCGAGATCGAGATGGTTCGACGGCTCGTCGAGCAAGAGGAGATCGGGCTCTGAGAAGAGCAGCGCGGCAAGGGCGACGCGCATGCGCCAGCCGCCGGAGAACGACGACAGCGGACGATGCTGCGCCTCCTCGGTAAAGCCGAGACCGGCGAGGATGCGGGAGGCGCGCGCCGGCGCGCCATGCGCATCGATGGCATTCAGCCGCTCATGAATCTCGGCGATGCGGTGTGGATCGTCGACGTGCTCGGCCTCGGCCAGAAGCTCGGCGCGTTCGGTCGCGGCAGCGAGCACCGCCTCGAACGGGGTCGCCTCACCGCCCGGGGCCTCCTGCGCGAGATAGCCGATGCGCGTGCCTGAAGGCGCCTCGATCCTGCCCTCGTCGGTCTCATACATGCCGGCGATCAGCTTCAGAAGAGTTGATTTGCCGGCCCCGTTCCGGCCCACCAGCCCGACACGCGCTCGGGGCGGCAGCGACGCCGATGCATGATCGAGGATGAGGTGGCCTCCGAGGCGGAGCGAGACGCCGTCAACAACGAGCATGGGAAAGACTTCGCAGCACCGCCGGCCAAGTCAATCCTTGGGCTTCTCGTCTTTGTCGACATCGGAGGTCATGCCGAAGCCGGTGAAGCCGCCGCCTCCCCCTCGCTTCACGCCGCGCTTCAGCGACTGCTCGAGGATGCGGGTCGCGGCCGGGACCGCCGTGCGAATAATCGTTTTGCCGAGCGTGCTCCAGAAGCTGTCGCTTCGCGAGGCGCCACCCCCGGACTTCGTTGCCTGCTTCTGCTCGGCTTCGGCCGCCTTCGTCTCGGTCTCTTCGGAGGTGCGCTTTTGCAAGATCTCTGATGCCGACTCGCGGTCGACCGTCTCGTCATACACGCCGGCGACCGGGCTCGCCCTCATCGCCGCCTTGAGCTCGGCGTCGGTGATCGGGCCCACGCGCGAGTTCGGCGGCCTGACCAATGTCCTCTGCACGATCGTGGGCTGCCCCTTGTCGTCGAGCGTCGAGACGAGAGCCTCGCCGATGCCGAGCTCCATGATCGCCTTCTCCGTGTCGAAGGCCGGATTGGCGCGGAAGGTCGTCGCCGCCGCCTTCACCGCCTTCTGCTCGAGCGGCGAGAAGGCGCGCAACGCATGCTGAATACGATTGCCCAGCTGGCGCGACACGGTGTCGGGAATGTCGAGCGGGTTCTGCGTGACGAAATAGACGCCGACGCCCTTCGACCGGATCAGCCGCACCACCTGCTCGACCTTCTCGAGCAGCGCCTTGGGCGCGTCCTTGAACAGGAGATGGGCCTCGTCGAAGAAGAACACCAGCTTCGGCTTGTCGGGATCGCCGACCTCTGGCAGATCCTCGAATAGCTGCGACATGAGAAACAGAAGGAACGTGGCGTAAAGGCGGGGCGACTGCATGAGCCTCTCGGCGGAGAGCACGCTGATATAGCCCCGCCCATCCCGCGCGACCCGCATCAGATCGCTGATCTTGAGCGCGGGCTCGCCGAAGAAATGCTCGGCGCCCTGCTGCTGCAACACGAGCAGCGAGCGCTGGATCGAGCCGACCGACGCCTTGGTAATGTTGCCGTATTTGGTGGTGAGGTCGCCCGCGCGCGCCGCCAAATTCTCCAGCAGGTCCTGCATGTCCTTGAGATTGATCAGCGGCAACTTCTCGTCGTCGGCGATCTTGAAGGCGATATTGAGCACGCCTTCCTGAGCCTCGCTCAAATCCATGAGGCGGGACAGGAGAAGCGGTCCAAGCGAGGAGACGGTTGCGCGGATCGGATGGCCGCTGTCGCCGAACAGGTCCCAGAAGATCACGGGATAGGCCTGGAAGTTTTGGGTAAAGCCGATCGCCTTGTCGCGCGCCTCGATCCAGGACTTCATCTCGCCGGCTTGAGACACGCCGGAAAGGTCGCCTTTCACGTCGGCGCAGAACACCGGAACGCCCTGATCGGAGAAGCCTTCGGCAAGGCCCTGCAACGTGACCGTCTTGCCCGTTCCGGTTGCGCCGGTCACGAGGCCGTGGCGGTTGGCAAGGCGAAGCAGGATGAACTCTGGCTTGACGCTCTTGCCGATATAGACGCTGAGGGATGGCGCGCTTGAAGGCGCGTCGCTCGCCGCCGTATCGTCCTTCGGCGCTGCCGTCTTGCGCTTCGCCATTCGCCGCTCCTCCCCTCAAACCTGGCCTGCACTCTAGCTTCTGCATGGCCTCCCGCAAAGCCGCGCAAGGCCGCAAGGCCTCTGCCGCACCGCTTCCGTGCCGCTTCGCCTTCATGCTAGGAGGGGATTTACGCCGCTTAGAGCTTGAGGAGAATGGTGGAACTGACCCTTGCCCGCAACTTCCCGCCCGCCGACGAGGCGGCGTGGAAGGCCCTCGTGGAAGAGGCGCTCAAAGGTGCGCCTTTCGCCTCGCTCCGATCGGAAAGCTATGACGGCATCGCCATCGAGCCGCTTTATGCCCGCGCGCAAGGCGCACAGCGCATCGCGGGCCGTGCGGCCGGTATGAAGTGGTCCGTCGTGCAGCGGATCGATCTTCCCGACGCGAAAGCCGCCAATACGCAGGCCCTCGCCGATCTGAGCAATGGCGCGAACGGCCTGAACCTCGTGTTCGAGGGCGCCGTCGGCGACTATGGCTATGCCATGCCGGCGACCGCCGCCGCCATCAGCCAAGCCCTCGACAATGTCTATCTCGATGCCGGGATTGCGGCGGAGCTTGATTTCGGTCCGCCCTCGCGGCAGGCCGCGAAGCTTATGGCTGAGCATGTTCGGGCGAAGGAATTGAAGCCATCCGCCCTGGACATACGCTTCTGCTTCGACCCACTTGGCGCGAGAGCGATGCGCGGCGCCTTCCCCATGCCCTGGCCCGAGCTTGCGCCCGTGGTCACCGGGCTGATCGGCGATCTCGCGGCTGAAGGCTTCAAGGGGCCCTTCGCGGTTGCCGATGGCAGGCCGGTGCATGCGGCCGGCGGCTCGGAAGCTCAGGAGCTTGCCTTCGTCCTCGCCAACGCGCTTGCTTATCTGCGAGCCCTGGAGCAGCACGGTTTCGATCTCGATCGAGCGCGCCGTTTGATCTTCTTCCGCCTCGCCGCCGATCAGGACCAGTTCTTCACCATCGCCAAACTTCGGAGCTTGCGGAAGCTGTGGGCGCGCATCGAGAAGGCATGCGGGCTTGCCCCCCGTCCTGCCTTCGTCTGCGCCGAAACGGCCTGGCGCATGATGACCAAGCGCGATCCGCACGGGAACATCGTGCGCGGCACGATCGCGGCACTCGCCGCTGCGGTCGGTGGCGCCGATGCGGTGACGGTGCTGCCCTTCAGCGCCGCTCTCGGAGCTCCTGATGCTTTTGCCCGTCGCATCGCACGCAACACGCAGACCATCCTCATCGAGGAATCCAATCTGCATCGTGTGGCGGACCCCGCCGCCGGGTCCGGCGCCATCGAGGCGATCACTGATGCGCTCTGCCAGACGGCCTGGTGGTTCTTCCAACGCATCGAAAAGGCTGGCGGTGCCGCTGAGGCTTTGGAAACCGGACTGATCCAGCGTGTCGTGGCAAGAGTCGGTACCGAGCGTGAGGCCAATGTCGCGCGGCGCAAGGACGCGATCGTCGGCACGAGTGATTTCCCCGATCTTCACGAGGATGAAGTCGACGTGTTTGCACCACCTCGCCCGGCAGCGGTGGCTCCTCGCGCAAGCGCGCTCCCGCGTATCCGGCTCGCCGAGCCCTTCGAGCGTCTGCGCGACCGGAGCGATGCCTATCTCGCGACACATGGCACGCGGCCCAAAGTCTTCCTCGCCTGTCTCGGGCGTCCCGCCGATTTCAATGCACGCGCAAGCTTCGCCAAGAGCCTGTTCGAGGCGGGCGGTATCGAAGCGGTGGAAGCAAGCGACGACAACCTCGCGAAACGATTTGCAGATTCCGGTACCGCGATCGCCTGCCTCTGCTCCTCGGACAAGGTCTATGCGCGTGAGGCGGTGGAGGCGGCCAAGGCTCTGGCAGCCGCGGGGGCCAAGCACATCTACCTCGCCGGCAAGCCCGGCGCCGATCGCGCCGCGCTCGAGGACGCCGGCATTAGGACGTTCCTTCACCAGGGCTGTGATACGCTTGCGATCCTGAATGCAGCCTATGGCGAAATCTGACCGACGATGACGCGCATCCCTTCATTCGCCGAGGTGAAATTCGACGCTGTGGGCGGCACTGACGCCGCCGCGCCCGCGAGCGCCAATTCTTGGCAGACACCCGAAGGCATCGCGGTGAAGCCCGCGTACGGCGCAGACGAACTTGCTCGGCTCGACTTCCTCGACGGGATGCCTGGCATCGCGCCCTATCTCCGCGGCCCCTACCCCACGATGTATGTGCAGAGGCCATGGACGGTGCGCCAATATTCCGGCTTCTCCACCGCCGAGGACTCGAACGCCTTCTATCGCCGCAACCTCGCCGCGGGCCAGCAAGGCGTCTCCATCGCCTTCGACCTCGCCACCCATCGTGGCTATGACTCCGATCATCCGCGCGTGACGGGTGACGTCGGCATGGCGGGCGTCGCCATCGATTCCATCTACGACATGCGCACCTTGTTCGATCACATCCCGCTCGACAAGGTTTCGGTGTCGATGACCATGAACGGCGCGGTGCTGCCGGTGCTCGCACTCTTCATCGTCGCCGGCGAGGAGCAGGGCGTCCCGCCCGCCGAGCTCTCTGGCACGATCCAGAACGACATCCTGAAAGAGTTCATGGTGAGGAACACTTACATCTATCCGCCCACACCCTCGATGCGCATCGTCTCCGACATCTTCGCCTACACCTCGCAGAAGATGCCGAAATTCAACTCGATCTCGATCTCCGGCTACCACATGCAGGAGGCGGGAGCGACCGCAGACCTCGAGCTCGCCTATACGCTCGCCGACGGCATCGAATATGTGCGGGCGGGCGTCAAAGCCGGGCTCGATGTCGACGCCTTCGCGCCGCGGCTCTCCTTCTTCTGGGCGATCGGCATGAACTTCTTCATGGAGATCGCCAAGATGCGCGCCGCGCGTCTTCTCTGGGCGAAGCTAATGGAAGAGGAGTTCAAGCCGAAAGACCCGCGGTCGCTCGCGCTGCGCACCCATTGCCAGACGAGCGGCTGGAGCCTCGCGGCGCAGGATGTGTTCAACAACGTGGTGCGCACCTGCGTCGAGGCGATGGCGGCGACGCAAGGCCATACGCAGTCGCTGCACACCAACGCGCTCGACGAGGCGCTCGCGCTCCCGACGGATTTCTCTGCGCGCATCGCCCGCAACACCCAGCTCATGCTCCAGCAGGAATCGGGTACGACCCGCATCATCGACCCCTGGGGGGGTAGCTTCTATGTCGAGCGCCTGACCTATGACCTCGCGGCGCGCGCGCTCGAGCATATAGAGGAGGTCGAGAAGTTCGGCGGCATGGCGAAGGCCATCGAGGCCGGCATCCCCAAGCGCATGATCGAGCAGGCCGCGACCGCAACGCAAGGCCGCATCGATTTGCGCAAGCAGACCATCGTCGGCGTGAACAAATACCGCCCCGAGAGCGACGCCGACATCGCCATCCTCAAGGTCGACAACCGCGCGGTGCGCCGCCAGCAGCTCGACAAGCTGACCCGCCTCAGGGCCGAGCGCGACGAGGCCAAGGTCAAACAAGCCCTTGACGCGCTGACCCATTATGCCGAGACAGGGACCGGAAACCTGCTCGAAGGCGCCGTCGAGGCTGCCCGCGCCAAGGCGACCGTCGGCGAGATCTCATACGCGCTCGAAAAGGTCTATGGCCGCCACCGTGCCGATGTTTCGGCGATCACCGGGGTCTACAAGGCGGAGATCGGTCGCATGGACGGAAGCTTGAACCGCATCAAGGAGCTGATCGACCAGTTCGAGACCGAGCATGGGCGCCGCCCGCGCATCCTCGTCGCCAAGATGGGCCAGGACGGACATGACCGCGGGCAGAAGGTGATCGCGTCCGCCTTCGCCGATCTCGGCTTCGACGTCGATATCGGTCCCCTGTTCCAGACGCCCGAGGAAGCTGCCCGCCAGGCGGTCGAGAATGACGTGCATATCGTCGGCGTATCATCTCTCGCCGCTGGCCATCTCACGCTCGTTCCCGCTCTGCGCGAGGCGCTTGAGGAACAAGGGCGTGGCGACATCATGATCGTGGTGGGCGGCGTGATCCCGCCGCAGGATTATCCGGCTCTGTACGAGGCGGGAGCCAAGGCCATCTTCGGCCCCGGCACCTCGATCGCCGATGCAGCAATCGACCTCCTCAAGAAGCTCGGCTGCGACACCAAGGGCACCTCAAAGCAGGCCGCCGAATAGCCTTTCCTGGCGACAGGCGTGCGAACGCTGGAGCGCGTCAGCGAACTGTCATATCTCCCGCCTATGCGTGGCCGCCGGATTGGCGCGATAATGCTAAGCGGCGCGTTTGCGGGTCTTGCGGCAGGCGCTTAGGCGGAGCGTCCAGACCTTGCGGGAAACGTTGGAAATGTTAGCCAAGGATGGGAACGGGGCCCCAGGAAACCCGGTCGCCGGACACATATTTGCGCGATCGCGGGATCTCTTCGCTGGCACCGCCGCGGCCGTCATGTCGGTCGCCTACGGGCTCTCCTTCGCGGCCCTGATCTTCGCCGGAGTGCTTCATACTTGGCTCGCCTACGGCCTTGCCGCGACCTTCATCGCGAGCGCGATTGGTGCCGCCTTCGTCGCCCTACGAAGTTCGCTTCCCTTCGCCATCGCCGCGCCTGACGGCGCAACATCGGCCGTGACCGCAACGCTCGCCGCGACGGTCGCCCAGAGACTCATTGACACGGGCCCTCCCGACGACCTGCTCGCCCCGGTCATGATCGTGGTCGCGCTCTCGACGGCGTTGACGGGCCTCCTCCTCCTCGTGCTCGGTCTTGCCCGCAGATCCAGGGCATGAGCCTGCAAAGCTACCTGTTCTTCGGTTCCGCCAACCGTCTCTATCAACAGGTGAAAGCTCTGTTCGCCAGCGAGCCCGAGTGCCGCTTCCTCGTATTCGACTTTCGCCTCGTGACCGGGATCGATTCCTCCGCGATGCACAGCTTCACCCAGATCAAGCAGGCGGCAGAGGAGGTCGGCGCACGCCTCGTGCTGGTCAATCTGTCGAGCGACCTCGAGCACGCCTTCCGCACCCGCCGCTTCATCACCAGCGATGTCATCCTTGCCGACGATCTCGATCGCGCGCTCGAAGTCTTGCGAGAAGGCGGTGATCGCAGCCCATCCCGCTGAGGGGAGCGTCGGGAGCACCTTGCGCGACTGGCTGAGCCAAGCGCTCGGCAGCACCAAGTTGGGCGAGGAGCTGGCAGCTCTCTGCGAACGGCTCGAGGTCGACAAGGACGAGATCATCGCCGAGCAAGGCGCCCCCGCCCGCTCCATGCATTTCATCCTGGAGGGCCGCGTCGGCATCCTCGTCAAAATGGAGGACGGGCGTCTTGTCCGCGTGCGGAGCCTCGGACCCCACACTACGATCGGCGAGATGGGCCTCATCACCAGGCAGCTCCGCAGCGCCACCATCCTGGCAGAGGTCCCAAGCGTGCTTTATGCGCTGAGCGCGGACGCCTATGAGCGCATCAAGCGCGAGAACGAAGATCTCGCTCAGGCGCTCCTCACCTATGTCGTCAGCGTGATGGCGGAGCGCTTGAGCTTCGCCAGCAGGGTGATCGGCGTGTTGCGACGCTGATCGAAGGCGCAGGCTCCGAGGCATATCCGGCGTTGCGTCGGATCGCCGCAAGGCTCGGGTATCATCCTCTTTCGGAGCAAAAATAGCGCGTTATATCAGGCGCTTAGGCCACAGCTCTCTTTGGAATGACTCCAGATTGCGCGATGGTCGCCGCTCCCACCTTTCGCGCTACTTGCGAGACGCGCCGCGCTGCGGCAATGCTCAACGCGCTGGGCAAGCAAAGTCGCAAATTACCGAAGAGTCCAAAGGAGGACGATATGCGCCTGCTTGCGTTTGCCCTGCTCGTTACCGTCGGGACCGCATCTCCTGCTTTTGCCGAGGACTTCTCCCTTACCCTCCAGGATCATCGCTTCGACCCCGCCGAGATCGAGGTCCCGGCCGATCGTCCAATCACCCTGAACGTGACCAACCAAGATCCCGCCGCCGAGGAATTTGAAAGCGAAGGCCTCGACGTCGAGAAAGTCATCGGCGGGGGTCAAAGCGCCGCGATCAAGCTTGGGCCTCTCGATCCCGGCCGCTACGAATTCTATGGCGAGTATCACGAGGATACCGCCAAGGGCGTTCTCGTCGCGAAATAGGCCATGCTCGGCGCGCTCATCATCGTCTTTCGCGAGGTCGTCGAGGCCGGACTCGTCATCGGCATCGTTCTCGCTGTCACGCGCGGCATCGCGGGCCGCGGCTGGTGGGTCAGCCTCGGCATCTTCGCCGGGGTGCTTGGCGCAAGCGTCGTCGCTGCCTTCGCCGGCGCCATCTCCAACGCCTTTGCGGGCTCGGGCCAGGAGCTGCTCAACGCGACCGTGCTCATCATCGCCGTGATCAGTCTCACCTGGCACAATGTCTGGATGGCCGAGCACGGGCGCGAGCTCGTCGCCGAGCTCCGCCAGGTCGGCGCCGATGTCAGCGAGGGGCGGAAGCCGCTCACCGCGCTCACGGTAGTCATCTTCGTGGCGGTGATGCGCGAAGGCTCGGAGATCGTGCTCTTCCTGTACGGGATTGTCGTAGCCGGCACGTCGATGACGTCTCTGCTCACAGGCGGCGCGCTTGGACTTCTTGCCGGCGCGGCGGTGACCGGCCTCAGCTATTTCGGGCTGATCGCTCTCCCCACACGCTACATCTTCCAGGTCACGAGCGTGCTTCTCGCTCTGCTCGCAGCCGGCATGGCGGCTCAGGCCGTCCGCTTCCTCCAGTCGGCCGGCGTCGTCACGGCCCTGCACACCCGGCTCTGGGACACGTCGTGGCTTTTGTCGGACTCGAGCATTCTCGGCCGCATGCTTCACGTCCTTGTCGGCTATACCGACAGGCCGACAGGGCTCCAGCTCCTCGCTTACCTCGCCACCCTCGCCACCATCGTCGTTCTCATGCGCCTGGTGCGCGCCGCCCGCCAGCCGAAGCCGGCAAGCTGACCTAGGCTCCGCCACAACCATCTTGCGTTCGCGCGTGTTTGCCCCTACCCCGCATGTCATGCAGGGCGAGGCCAAAGCGAGGAAGGACACTGGTCGTACCGCTGAGGCGATCCGCTCGGGCGACCGGGTCGCGCTCGCCCGCGCCATCACCCTGATCGAAAGCATCAAACCCGAGGACCAGGCACGCGCCGGTGACCTGCTCGAGCGACTGCTGCCCTTTACCGGCGGCGCCATCCGCGTCGGCATCAGCGGCCCGCCTGGAGCCGGCAAGTCGACGCTGATCGATCAGCTCGGGCTGAACCTCATAGCCCAGGGCCACAAGGTCGCCGTGCTCGCCGTAGACCCGACCTCCTCGCGCACCGGCGGCTCGATCCTCGGCGACAAGACCCGCATGGGCCGCCTCTCCACGGAGCCTTCCGCCTTCATCCGCCCCTCTCCCGCCGGCGAGAGCCTCGGCGGCGTGACCAAGACCACGCGCGAGACGATCGCTCTCGCCGAGGCTGCCGGCTACGACGTGGTGCTGGTCGAGACCGTCGGCGTCGGACAATCCGAGACCGCCGTCGCCAACATGGTGGATGTGTTCGTCATCGTCGCGATTCCCGGCGCCGGCGATGAGCTGCAAGGCATCAAGCGCGGCCTGCTCGAGCTTGCCGACATCATCGCCGTCAACAAGGCCGACGGCGACAACGTCGCGCGCGCGGGCCGCGCGGCCGTCGAATACCGCACCGGGCTACATATCCTCGCAGCGGGTCACGCGAACTGGGAGCCGCAAGTTCTGACGCTGTCGGCCCGCGACAATCGCGGCCTCGACGAGCTGTGGGATAAGATCGGCGAGCGCTTCGCCGCACTCAAGAAATCGGGAGCGCTCGACACGCGCCGCGCCGAGCAGGCCGTGTCCTGGATGCGCGAGATCTTCGAGCAACGCCTGCTCGCGGCCTTCAAGGGCGGTAAGCGGGCGGCGCGGCATTTCCGCGAGATCGAGGAGAAGGTGCGGGCCGGCAAGATAACGCCGGGCGCCGCGGCCCACGAGCTTGCTAATCTTGCCGGGATCAAGGACCACGAGTAACCGCGAGCGGTGAAATCGCTTCCCTGAAGCCCGCGCCGCTTGTAAGCGAAGGCATGGTGCGCGTTCTACTCACCGGGTTCGGCCCCTTCCCCGGCGCTTCCGTCAACCCTTCGGCCTGGCTTGCCGAGACGCTGCCCGGGCGTCTTTCGGAGCTTGACGGAGAGCTGCATGCGCGCGTTCTTCCGACCGAGTGGGAGGCGGTCGCGGACCTCATGCAAGCCGTCCACGAGAAGCTCCAACCGCATGTAATGATTCACTTTGGCTTGAGCCAAAGCGCCAAAGGATTCCGCATCGAACGCTCGGCCCATAATCGCGCAAGCCCGCGCGCCGACGCCGCGGGTGCGTTGCCGCGCGGTCACGTCATCCTGCCGCGAGGGCCGGAACGGCTCGACAGTCCGCTGCCCGCGAGCGCGCTCACCGCGCATCTCAAAGAGCGCGGCATTCCCGCCGCTCCGTCGCGGTCGGCCGGCCGCTATCTCTGCAACTTCCTCTATTACCTTTCGCTCGATTGGGCGACACGGCAAGAGCAGTCGCCCGCTGTCCTCTTCGTCCATATTCCGCCTTTCACGACGCACGGCGGTCCCTTGGCAGAGACCGTGCTTCTCGACGGCGCTGAAGCCATCCTGCGCTTCGCCCTCGCCTTCGCGAGCCTGGAGGTCGAGACTCTCGCGTCGCGCGGATCGGCCCGCTGCAGAGCAACGTTATGACCATCGGCCGCCGCGACTTGATGCTGGGTGGGCTCGGCGCAGGTCTTGCCGTTGCGGCCGGCCCGCGGCGTCTGAGGCGCGCGAGGAGTCCGACCTGCCTCAACCTTTCAGCACCTATGGCATCGTGCCCGGCGGAAGCATCGACCAGACAGCGAGTCTTCAGGAGGCTGCGGACAAGGCGGCGCAATCGGGCACGCCCTTCTTTCTCCCGCCCGGCAATTACACGGCCGGGAAGCTGACGCTGAAATCGGGCACCGAGATCCAGGGCGTCCCGGACAAGTCCGTGCTTCACTACAACGGGGGCGGCGCCCTCATCTCCATCGAGAACGCAGCAGGCATCCGCCTGACGGGGCTTACGCTCGCGAGCGAGGCCAAGCCGATCGACGAAGGCGCGCTGCTCATCGCCGAAAGCGTCAAAGGCCTGACCCTGTCGGACTGCCGCATCATCGCCAGCGCCGAGGACGGCATCGTGTTGCGCAAAGTCTCGGGCCGCATCACCGATTGCGAGTTCGGCGATATCCGGAAAGGCGGGCTCTTCAGCGAAGACGCGGCCGGGCTCGAGATCGCGCACAACCATGTGCACGATTGCGGCGACAATGGCATCCTCGTCTGGCGCTCCGAGATCGGCGAGGACGGGACCATCGTGATCGCCAACCGCATCGAGCGCATCGCCGCAAAGAGCGGCGGCAGCGGGCAGAACGGCAACGGTATCAACGTGTTTCGCGCGGGCTCGGTGATGGTGAGCAACAATCGCATCACCGATTGCGCCTTCTCGGCGATCCGCTCCAATTCCGGCTCGAACTGCCAGATGATCGGCAACTCCTGCGCGAGGGCAGGCGAGGTCGCGCTCTATGCCGAGTTCGCCTTCGAGGGCGCGGTGATCGCCAACAACATCGTCGATGACGCGGCGATGGGCATCTCGGTCACCAATTTCAACGA
The DNA here is from genome assembly GCA_963747175.1 of uncultured Alphaproteobacteria bacterium. Lineage (GTDB taxonomy): Bacteria > Pseudomonadota > Alphaproteobacteria > Rhizobiales > Methyloligellaceae > Methyloceanibacter. Next base: position 160,578 of record CAVVDW010000015.1, read on the forward strand.
GGGCGGCCGGCTCGCCGTGGTGCAGGGCAACCTCATCCGCAACATCTTCTTCCGCAAGGACGCCGACTCGCGCGGCGTCGGCATCGCGGTCGAGGCCGATAGTGTGGTGAACGGCAACGTCATCGAGAATTCTCCCGGCTACGGCATCATGATCGGCTGGGGCCGCTATCTCCGCGACGTGAGCGTCACAGGAAACCTGATCCGCAATGCCCATATCGGCATTGGCGTTTCGACCGACTCTTTGGCCGGCACCGCGCTCATCACCGACAATCTGATCACCGGCGCCAAGGACGGAGCGATTCGCGCGATGAACGGTCCGACCCCGACCGGGCCCGATCTCGCCATGGCGAGTGCCGAGGCCTATCGCAACCTCGTTGTCTCCTCCAACGTCGCTCGCTAACGGACGACCTGGTTCGCGAGCTCGTTCGTCGCGCGTTGGAGCGCCTCGCTCGGCGCCACGTGGCCGACAACGATGCCCCTCCAGTTCAGCATCTCGGCGTTGAGTTGACCGGCAAGGTCATGCTTCGCCTCCGGCAGCAGCGCCGCGATCACCTCGGTCATGGCAAGCTCAGCCCCACGCTTCGCGCCGTCGTCGATCTTGAGCGCAATGCCCAGCCCGAGATCAGGCAGCGCCGCGCAATGCACGCCTTCTGCGCCGCCCTTGGTGATACAGGACGGCGCAAGCGCTCTGAGCACGATCGTGTCGAAGCGCCCCTCGCCTGCGACGTGAACCGGCTCTGCGAAGCAGGCATGAAACAATCTCCGCGCCGCCGATGCTCGCTCGGACGGAAGTTCCTCGCCGCTGCCGAGCCGAGCAAAGCCTTTCGCCAAGGCCGCGAGCGGCAGCGGGAAGGTCGGCACCGAACAGCCGTCGATTCCCATGCGAGAGCGGTCCAACGCGATTCCGCAAGTCTCTGAAATGATTCCCGCGATCATGATCTGCACTTGATGGTCCGGCCGCTCATAGCCTTTCGGATCGAGCCCAAGATGCACCGCAGTCGCCAGCATCCCGGCATGCTTGCCGGAGCAATTATTGTGGATCGCGCGCGGGCGCTGGGCGGTCCGCAGCAACTCGCGCGTCGCATCCTCGCTGATCGGCCAATGCGCGCCGCAGGCAAGATAGCTCTCGTCGAGCCCGGCCTTGGCGAGCTGGCCTCGCACCGCCTCGACATGTACGCTGTCGCCGCTATGTGAGGCGCAGGCAACGGCAAGCTCGTCCTCGTTGAGCGCGAACGCGTCAGCCGCCCCGCTCTCGATCAGCGGAAGCGCCTGCATCGCCTTGATCGCTGAGCGCGGATAGATCGGACGCTCGAGATCGCCGAGCGCCAGCAGGAGACGCCCGCCTGCATCGGCAACCGCGATGGCGCCCGAATGCCGGCTCTCGACCAGCGCGCCCCTGATGACCTCGACGAGGACAGGGTTGCCGGAGGCCGTCTTGTTCATGCCGCCCGGATGATGAGGGGCGCCCGGCGAGCACCCCATCTCCCAGGGCTCGGCTCGAAGATTCCGGGACATGGCTCGCCGCACGCGGCGCACGCTCCCGACGCGTCGAGCCGCCACAAGGTGATGGTGTAACCGTCGCGGCCGATCAGGCAGGCGCCACAGCCATGGCAATAGGTGCTCTGCCCCGCCTCGTCGCGGATGTTGCCGGTATAGACGTAGCGAAGACCCGTATCGCGCGCGATCTCGCGCGCGCGCTTCAGCGTCGCAGGAGGCGTCGGCCCAATGTCGCGCATCTTCCAATCGGGATGGAACGCCGTGAAATGGAGTGGCACGTCGGGCCCGAGTTTTTCCATCACCCATGCGCTCAACGCTGCAATCTCCTGAGATGAATCATTTTCTCCCGGGATGAGCAGCGTGGTGATCTCGAGCCAGGTCTTGGTCTCGTGCTTGACGTAAAGGAGCGCGTCGAGCACGGCGTCGAGCGAGCCGGTGCAGAGCTTGCGGTAGAACCCCTCGGTGAATCCCTTGAGATCGATATTGGCGGCGTCCATGGCGGCGAAGAACTCCGGCCGCGCTCCCCCTCCGATATAGCCCGCCGTCACCGCCACGGTCTTCACCCCGGCCTCGCGGCACGCCGCGGCAACGTCGACCGCATATTCGAGGAAGATGACTGGGTCGTTATAGGTGAAGGCGACCGAGCGCGCGCCGCTCTCGACAGCCGCTCGCGCGATCGCCTCTGGCGAAGCGTGCTGTTGCAGCCGGTCGTCGGCGCGGGCCTTGGAGATGTCCCAGTTCTGGCAAAACTTGCAGGTGAGGTTGCAGCCTGCGGTGCCGAAGGAGAGCACAGAACTTCCCGGCAGGAAGTGGTTCAGCGGCTTCTTCTCGACGGGATCGAGGCAGAAGCCGCTCGACCTTCCATAGGTCGTGAGCACAATGCCGTCGGCCTCGCGCGCCCGCACGAAGCAAAGCCCCCTCTGTCCCTCATGCAATTTGCACTCGCGCGGGCAGAGGTCACATTGGACGCGACCATCGGCAAGCCCGTGCCAATAGCGGCCGGGCACCGTGGCGCTAATATCGATGTCTTCCATGGTATGAAGATGGTTAGGTTCTGGTGGGAGTCAACGGCTCCATGTTTGCGCGCGAGGCACGTATGGGCGCAAGACCGCCGGCCGTGGCGGGCAGTTTTTATCCCCTCGAACCCGGCGAGCTCCAAATTATGGTCGAGACCCTGATTGGCGAGGCCAAGCCCTCAGGCGAAGGCGAGCTCCTTGGCGTTATCGCGCCCCATGCCGGCTACATGTATTCAGGGCCCGTCGCGGCCAGCGCCTTTGCCGAAGTCGCTGCCGCCCGGCATCGCTTCACACGCGTGCTCCTGGTCGGCCCACCTCATTACGTTCCGGTGCGCGGGATTGCGGCGTCTTCGGCGGCCGGTTTCGCCACCCCGCTCGGAGAAATTGCCGTGGATGTGGAGGCAGTCGCCTCACTGGTCGATGCCGGCCTCATCAGCATCGACGACCGGGCGCACGCCCCTGAGCATTCGCTCGAGGTCGAGTTGCCCTTCCTTGAGGTAGTCCTCGGACGCTTTGCCCTGGTTCCACTCCTTGTCGGCGACGCCGTTCCGCAAGAGGTCGCGGCAGTCATCGGCGCGGTGATGGACGGCCGCACGCTCCTCGTGGTGAGCACCGACCTGTCCCATTATCTCGACTATTCGGTGGCCAAGGCGCGCGACCTCGCAAGCGCCTCGGCCATCGAGCGCCTCGACGACTCCAAGCTTGGTCCGCACGATGCTTGCGGTTTCTCTGCGGTCAACGGTGCGCTTCGCGCCGGCCGAGACCGGAGCTGGCGCATCGAGCGCCTCGATCTTCGCAATTCACGCGATACGAGCGGCACCCGGGGCCGCGTGGTCGGCTACGGCGCCTGGGCATTCTTTGCGGTGGAACGACCGGTCGCCTGAGATGTGCCTTCGCCTGCGAGCTCGAGCGGAACGCCCTCAGCATGCTTCGAGGCGCGGATGACGAGCGAGGTCTTGACGCTCGCCACATTCGGCGCCGCGGTCAGCTCGTGGATGATGAACTCCTGGAAGGCGCTCAAGTCGGGCGCCACGCATTTCAGCAGGAAGTCGATCTCGCCCGAGAGCATGTAGCAGTCGCGCACGATCGGCGAGCTCCGCGCCCTCTCCTCGAAGGCGATGAGATCGGCTTCGGCCTGGCTGTGCAGCCTGATCATGGCAAACGCCGTGACGTCGAAGCCGAGCGCCTTGTCGTTGAGGATGGCGGTGAAGCCTTTGATGATGCCAGCCTCTTCGAGCGCGCGCACGCGACGCAAGCACGGCGGCGCCGAGATGCCCACCTTGCGCGCCAGCTCGACATTGGTGATGCGCCCGTCGGCGAGAAGCTCGCGCAGGATCAACCAATCGGTCGCATCAAGACGAGCTCGACGCATCTTTGGACCTTTCTCGTTACGCGCGAGCGCGTCTCTTGTTGCGCTATCGCTTCGCTACTTGAGCGCATTCTTTCATGCGCTACCGCTTCGCAGCTTGAGCGCACTGTTTAATCCGCTACCGCTTCGCTACTTGAGCGCCTGCTGGACTGTGAAAGGCCTTGCGGCTAGAAGGCGGCAAGAGGCCCTCCCCGATGGGGTCGATTTCGCGCAATTTTACGTCCTCCAGCCAAAAGAATCGAAAAGAAATTGAGCGTTTTACGTTCCGGAAATTTTAGCGGGGACGGCTTAAAGCCCTCCGAGCCGGCCTCTGCTCCTCCTGGACCGACCGGCGCCGAGGCGCTCATCGCCGCAAGCCGCAAGGCCAGGGCCGAGAAGACCTGGATCGTCACCGATGGCTCGGTCGGCATGGAGGCGCAAGGCATCCCCGTGGCAGAGGCTGTGGGCCTGCCCTTCATCCTCAAGCGAGTGCGCGTCAAAGGCCCGATGCGGCTCCTGCCCGCAAGGCTTCAGATCTATCTCCCGCCCCACTGGCTGCTCCGCTCGGTTGCCTCTAACGAACCGCTCGGCGAGCCGTGGCCTCGCCTTGTCATCTCCATCGGCCGGAGAAGCGTACCCGTCGCGCTCGCGATCAAACGCATTGGCCACGCCTTCGGCCTGCACATCCAAAATCCCAAAGTGCCGCCTGAGCTGTTCGATCTCGTGGCCGCGCCGGTCCACGACGCGTTCGAAGGGCCTAACGTCATCGCAACCTTCGGCGCGGTGCATAGCGTCACCGACGCGCGCCTGACCGAGGCCGCCAAAGGCTTTTCCGCCAGGGTCGCTCCCCTGCCCCATCCCCGCCTCGCGGTCCTACTCGGCGGTGAGAGCGCGGCCTTCAGCTTCCCGCCAGAGCTTGCCGGCGCTTTCGGCGCCAAGCTCGCCGCACTCGCTAAGGAGAATGGCGGATCATTGCTCGTCACCCCATCGCGGCGCACCCGCGCCGATTCGCTTGCCGCTCTGTCGGCCGCCATCAAGGACGTTCCGCATCTCGTCTGGGATGGGACGGGCGACAATCCCTATTTCGCCTTCCTCGCCCTCTCTGACGCGATCGTCGCCACCGAGGACTCGGTCAATATGGTCACCGAGGCGGCAGGCACCGGGAAGCCGGTCTATGTGCAGCGGCTCAAGGGCAACTCGCGACGGCTCGCGCGCTTCCACGAGCTCATGCAGGAGCGCGGCGCGACTCGTCCCTTCGAAGGCAAGCTGGAGAGCTGGACCTACCCGCCGATCAACGACACTTAGGTGGTCGCCTCCTCCATCAGGCGTTCGCTTCACATTGAAACGAAAGGCTAATTCCCCTTGAACGGGACAGTCCCGCCAAGCGGGTTGCGCAATTGCATCGCGCCGCTTACCTCTCCTCATCCTTTTCCATGCTAGAGGCTCGCTTTATGGCTTCCCCTGCCAAGGCTCACCGCCACGCCAAGCTGATCATCATCGGCTCAGGGCCCGCCGGCTACACCGCGGCCATCTATGCCGCGCGCGCCATGCTGAAGCCCCTCCTCATTGAAGGTCTCCACGCCGGCGGCCAGATGACCACCACCACCGACGTGGAGAATTATCCCGGCTTTCCCGATGTGATTCAGGGGCCCTGGCTCATGGAGCAGATGAAACTCCAGGCCGAGCATGTTGGCACCGAAATGATCCGCGATCACGTCGTCGCGGCCGATCTCAAGCGGCGCCCCTTCGTGCTGACCGGCGACAGCCATACCGAGTACACGGCCGATGCCCTGATCATCGCGACCGGCGCGCAGGCGCGCTGGCTCGGGCTGCCGTCCGAGCACAAGTTTCAGGGCTACGGGGTCTCGGCCTGCGCCACCTGCGACGGCTTCTTCTATCGCAACAAGCGGGTCATCGTGATCGGCGGCGGCAACACGGCGGTGGAAGAGGCGCTGTACCTCGCCAATATCGCAAGCGAGGTGATCCTGGTGCATCGCAGGGGCGTGCTCCGCGCCGAGAAGATCCTGCAGGAGCGCCTGTTCAAGAACGAGAAGATCGACATCATGTGGAACACCGAGCTCGACCAGGTGCTGGGACACGACCACCCGCTCGGCGTGACCGGCGTCAAGCTCAAGAGCACGCTCACCGGCGAGATCATCGAGCTGCCGATCGACGGCGTGTTCGTCGCCATCGGACACACGCCGCAGAGCGATCTGTTCAAGGGTCAGCTCGAGATGAAATCCTCGGGTTACATCATCACCCATCCCCGCTCGACCGCGACCAGCGTGCCCGGCGTGTTTGCCGCCGGCGACGTAGCCGACGACGTCTACCGCCAAGCGGTCACCGCCGCGGGCATGGGCTGCATGGCCGCACTCGACGTCGAGCGCTATCTCGCTGGCATCGAGCAGGTCGCCGAGGCCGCCGAGTAGACCCCGGACGTTGTCTCCTTCGCCGCGGAAGGGCGGAAATCCCGGGAATCTTGCCCGAGCAGGGACATTGCCAAGTCCGACAGGCTCGCGATAGCTTGAGCCGGCGGGGCGATGGCGCTGGACACAAGTGGGTCTGGCGCGTCTTGGCGTGCCACTGGAGGGCCAAATCTCGATGACGGACATGCGGATTGCAGTGGCGGCCTCGCTTGCTGCTGCTTTGGTGCTTGCCACGCCCGCGTCGGCGGCTCCTTGCGGCAACAACGCGGCGGGCTTCGAAAGCTGGAAGGCGATCTTCGCCCGAGAGGCGCAAGCGCGGGGCGCCGGGCCCCAGGCGATCTCGGCCTTGATGGACACGACCTATTCCACCGGCACGATCAGGGCCGACCGTGGCCAGCACAGCTTCAAGCTGAGCCTCGATCAATTCATGGCCAAGCGCGGCGCGCCGGCGATTGCCGCCAAGGGCAGATCGCTGAAGGGCGCCAACGCCGCTTTGTTCAACGCGATCGAGAAGCGCTACGGCGTCCCGCCCGGACCGCTCTTGACCATCTGGGGAATGGAGACAGGTTTCGGCACCTTCATGGGCAATCAGCCGACGGTCTCGGCCGTCGCGACTCTCGCTTATGATTGCCGCCGCCCGGAATATTTCACCGACCAGCTTTACGCCGCGCTCGAGCTCGTCGATCGCGGCGTGATGAGCTCGGGAACGCGCGGCGCCATGCATGGCGAGGTGGGACAGACCCAGTTCCTGCCGAAGAACATCCTGCTCTTCGGCGTCGACGGCGACGGCAATGGCGTGGTCAATCTGAACAGCAAGGCCGATGCGCTCGCATCAACCGCGAACTTCCTCAAAGGCCATGGCTGGATCAGGGGCGCGGGCTATCAACCGGGTGAGCCCAATTTCGCCGCGATCGAAGGCTGGAACGCGGCCGGCGTCTATCAGCAGACAATTGCCATCGTCGGCAAGCGCATCGACGGGAATTGAGGCACGGTGGACCGCACCCCACGCGTCGACAAACGATCTCCGCCTTTAGGATTTGGCATCGCGCGGACCTCTAGCGAGAGTCCTGACCACACCGTCGAGAGATGGCTTACGCATGGGCTTCATGAGGCCATGCTCGGCCCTGTCATTCTCTTCTGGCTCAACGGGTTGGCGCGTGCGATAGGGCATGGCAAAGCCGTTGGCGGTTGCCACGGCGCAGGTGATGACGTCCCGATGTTCCCGCATGGTCTCCTCCACCTTTCGCTGACAAACGCGCCTGGGGACAGGCGGGTTCCCGCGCCAATCGCGGCTAACCGCTTCATCCGGTAGCCCATGGCAACGCCGATCCTCGCCTCGGACATTCTCAAGCGCTACCGCGTCACCACCGGCAGCGGCTTCAAGCTCGACCGTTTCGACCCGGCCGATTGCTGCGAGCTCGATATCGAGAAGGATGAGGCCAAGGCGCTGCTCGCCGACGGCGTGAAGCGGCTCGCCAAGTTGCAGGACCGGCTCTATGCCGAGCATCAATGGGCCATCCTCGTCGTGCTGCAAGGGCTCGACGCAGCCGGCAAGGATGGGGTCATCAAGCACGTGATGTCGGGCGTCAATCCGCAAGGCTGCGAGGTTCATCCCTTCAAGGCCCCGAGCCCGCTCGAGCTCGACCACGATTTCCTGTGGCGCGCCGCCGTCGCGCTGCCGAGGCGCGGACATATCGGCATCTTCAACCGCTCCTATTACGAGGAGGTGTTGGTGGTGCGCGTGCACAAGGAGATCCTCGACAAGCAGGGCCTGCCGCCCAAGCTCATCACCAAGAACATCTGGAACGAGCGCTACGAGGACATCAACTGCTTCGAGCGTCACCTCGCGCGCAACGGCACCGCGCTGATCAAAGTCTGCCTGCACATTTCCAAGAAGGAGCAGCAGAAGCGCCTGCTCGAGCGCATCGACGATCCCGCCAAGCAATACAAGTTCAACGCCGGCGACATCGGCGAGCGCCAGCGCTGGGACGAATACCAGCAGGCCTATGAGGAGATGATCCGCGGCACCGCGACCGAATACGCTCCGTGGTACGTCGCGCCCGCCGACAACAAATGGTTTACCCGCCTCGTCGTCGCCGCCGCGATCGTCGAGCAGCTCGAGGCGATCAATCCTCGGTTCCCCACTCTCGACGAGAGCCAGATGCGTCAGCTCGCGAGCGTGCGGGCCGGCCTTATCGCGGATTGACGGGATCCTCTTGCCGTGACCGACCGCAAGACCCAAAATGACGATGCAAAGGCGCAGCCCTCCAAGGCGCCGTCCAAGACCGGGGACAGCGAGGACAAGGGCCAATCCTCGAAGGCGCTCGCTCAGACGCTCGGCAAATTCATCGCGCTTGCCCTCGTGGTGATCCTGGCGCTGCTCATCGAGCATTATTGCAGCTATAAGCCGCCTGCCTTCGGGCCTGACGCGAAGATTACGGCGATCGACGGCAACTCGCTCCGCGCCGGCAACGGCGATGAGTACCGCCTCTTCGGCATCGATGCGCCCGAGCTGCACCAGACCTGCAAGGATTCGAGCGGCAAGTCGTGGCTGTGCGGCCGCGCGGCGAAGGCGAAGCTGACCACGCTCATGAAGGCGGGCGGCGTCAATTGCGAGGCAAAGGCGACGGACCGCTACAATCGCATCGTCGCGATATGCAGCGCGCAAGGCATGCCCGATCTCGGCGAGGCGATGGTCAGCAGCGGCTACGCCATCGATCTCGGCGGAGAGGCCGGCAATCCCTATCAGGCCGCCGAGGCAGAGGCTAAGGGCGCAAAGCGCGGCATCTGGCGCGGCACTTTCGACCGCCCGTCAGACTGGCGCCAATCTCACCCCCGCGAGGGTGATTGAGCGGATCGAGGAGGTCGGCCATGCCCGGGAAGCGCGTGCAGTTCGACGATGAGACCTGGCAGGCGATCGACGGTCTCGCGACGACGTTGGGCAAGAGCTTTCAGGCGCTCGCCGATGAGGCGTTCAAGGACCTGCTCAAGAAGCACCGCCAGCCGGTCGGGCTTAAGGCCGCTCTGAAGGAGAGCATCGCCGCTCCTGATAAGCCCGCGAGAAAGAAATCCTGAGCCGAGAGCGAGAGCGTCAGTCGCAAAGGCCGATGAACTCGAAGGCCATGTCGCGGCAGAGATAGCGGGCGTCGTCCTCGCTGTCGGCCTCGATCACGACGCGGACCGTCCCGTCGAGGGCGCAGAACCGCACGCGCGACGGCGCATGGCTGAGCCTGCGGCTCCGCACTTCCAAGACGCCGACGGCCACATGGGCCTGCATCCGCTCAGCAGCGATCCTCGCCATGGCAAAGCCTCATGACCTATGCCCGAGTTCTTGTTATGTTCTTCCATGATTCGGCCCGTTCAGGCAAGGCTGAACAAGCAACATTGGGAGAATAGGGCCGATGGGCGGGCGAGCCCCTACCCTACAGCCGCCTCTTTGGGCCGCGCCGCGAGGATCGCGGCCAACTCGTCGAGCGTCGCGATCGTGTCGCGTAGGGCAGCAGCCATTTGATCCTCGGAATCGGGTTCGACCGGCGGCCGATCGTCGATAAAGAGATAGCCGTCGAGGATCTCGAGCGCCCGCTCCATGGAGGAGACGGCCTCCTCGTTCTTCTTGATGTGCTCCTTGCTCGAGCGCTCGTGCCAATCGATCACGCGGGCGAGCATGTTGTCGGCGCCTTCGGCCTTGCGCTTCACGCGCGCACGGAGCTTCGCCGCGCGCTCGATGGCGCGGGCCTGCTCGGCGATGCTCGCCTGCCTGCGCGCAATGTCGTCGCGGATCGCCTGCTCGATCAACTCGCCGATATCGAGTCCGGTCAGTTCACTCTCGGCATGGATGATCAGCCCGAGCTTCTGCGCGATGACCTCGACCGCGCTGCCGTCGAAATTATTGGGCTTCGCCTGCTCGATCTCGCCGGTCGTGTCGTATTTCTCGCGCCGCCCGGTATCCGACAGCACCTCATGCGCCATGGTGAGTGCGCTGAACGCCTCAGCCGATCCGCCTTTGTCGGGATGGGAGACTTTGGCCTTCCGCCGATAGGCCTTACGCACTTCCGCCTTGGTCGCACCTCGCTTGATGCCCAGGAGGCGATACAGATCGATCATGAACTTCCCCCGAATGTCCCCTGCCCTCATGGGAACAACGCGCGAGACCAACTGTCGGGTTCAGTTGTGGCCAAAATTTAGCGAGGGTGCGGATTTCTGCCGGCGCCAGCCGAGGGGCCTGCGCTCCCCTTCGAAGCGGCAAATGTGTATGCTCAAGTCGCGGCAGGCCTTGGGCGGGGAGGCGCGATTTACGGGGTGGGTTGATAACAGAGTATGGGGGTACCGATGGCACGTCTTGTGCTTGCTGTTCTCTTTTCCGGCTTGATGCTCAACGTGGCTCAGGCGGCCGAGTCAGAGGGACGCAGGATGCTCGTCTTCGCCATTTATGGCGCGGCCGGCACGACCGGCAGCGCGGCGACCACCACGGTGATCGATTTCACCACCATGGTCGCATGCCGTGAGGCGCGGGTCGCCTTGCAGCACGACGAGCACTTGAAGACGCCGGGATTCCACGTCTTCGCGACTTGCGTCGAGCCGTGATGCGGCTGCGCGCGGCCGCTTCGCGCGCGCAAACGAAGTGAGGGCAAGGTGTCGGATTTCGACATCGCTCTTTCGGTAGCGCTCGGAATCGGGCTCGCCGCGGCAACCGGCTTTCGCGTGTTCCTGCCGATGCTTGTGGTGAGCATTGCCGCCAATACCGGTCACCTTCCGCTTGCCGAAAGCTTCGCCTGGCTCGGAACGCCGTCAGCCCTGATCCTGCTCGGCGTCGCGGCGATTGCCGAGATCCTCGGCTACTACGTTCCGGGCCTCGACAATCTGCTCGATACCTTGGCCACGCCCGCCGCGCTCGTGGCTGGCACGGTCATCTCGGCGGCGGTCATCACCGATGTCCCGCCGATGGTGAAATGGGCGACGGCGATCATCGCCGGCGGCGGCGTCGCCGGGCTGATCCAGAGCACGACCGCCTTGCTCAGGGCGAAATCCACGGTCTTTACCGGCGGGCTCGGCAACCCTGTCGTCGCCACCACCGAGCTTGGCGGATCGCTGCTCGTGTCGATCCTCGCCCTTGCCGCGCCGCTGATCGCGCTGCTGCTCGTCGTTTTGTTCTTGTGGCTCGCTCTGCGCCTCTTGCTCCGCCTCACGCGGAAGGAGCAGCCGTCGCCGGACTGAGGCATGCTTCATCCCCTCGCCGCGTGTTCCGCGCATCAATGCGAGAAGGCCCAATAACGGCTTGGGCCCGTCATGAGCGGTGACAGCCGCGAGCGCTGCTCCGGCCGCTTGCGAAGAAGGATGAGATCGCGAAGATCGCCCAACACCGAAGTCGAGTCGCCAAAATAGCTGTGGCCGATGAAATCGGTCCTGATACCGCTCGCGTCGATCGTATCGAGCCCCGGAGCGACGGTCACACCTCCGCCCGCGTCGCCGGCGCGCCGATAGCCCGCGAACTTCTTGGAAGCCAACAGCGCGTAATCGCCTGACGAGGCATACATCGTCGCCGAGCGCGTCGGGCTGAAGATCCTTGGTGCGATATCGCGCCTGAACGTATCGGCATCGATGTCGGGGGCAGCGAAGATGATCTCCTTGAACTTCGGGCGCAGGGTCGGGTCCTCGGCCACGAGTTCCTTGAGCGCGCCGGCCAATACGCGCGAGCCCATGCTGTGCGCGATCAGAAAGATGCTGTCGGCTTGCGACTGCTTGGCGAACTGCTCGAGGAAATTCTTGAAGTCGACCACGGCCCATTCGGCATTGGTCTCGTCGACCTTGTAGGAGGCATAGCGCGCCTGCGACGGCCAGCTATAGAACACCGGCGCGCCGTCGAAGCCGAGATCGTAGGCCAATTGGGCCGTGCGGCGCGCAGCGTCGGCGAAGGTCACGTTGTAGCCATGCACGAAGATAAAGGCGAGCTTGCCGGGCGAGGCGCGCACTCTGGCGGCTACATCCTTATAAAAGCTCGCTGGGTCGGCCTCGCCCACCGACAGCAGCACCACGAAGTTCTCCGGATCGTTGCTGAACTCGAGACGCCATATCGAGGGAGTCTCGAGTTCCCCCATGCGGTGATCCCTCGGAATGCTCGCGGTGCAGAAGCCGAGTGAAAGATCACCGCGATCCCCGGCGTAAACCTCGGCTGGATCAATGTTCCTGGTCTTGGCTCGATCCGTGGCGTAGTAAACCCGCACCACAGCGTAGGATGGCTTGTCCATGGTGAGGAAATGCGGCTCAGGAAAATTCTGCTGGATCGTATGGACTCTGGCCCAAAGCTGATCCCCCTCGGCCTTGCGCCCGGTCGCCTCGTACAGGCCGGCGAGAGCTTCGAGGCTGTCGACGATCTCCGGCCTGTCGGGACCGAACGCCTTCTCCCGGATTGCTAGCGCGCGCTTGAAGGCGCCCTCGGCCTCCGGATAGCGGCTTTGGGCCTGATAAAAATAACCGAGCTGCACAACCGCATCAGCCACCAACAGATTGTCCGCACTCAGCGCCGTCTCGCGGATGGCGATGGCGTTCTTGAACAGCCTCTCGGCGTCGGCGGGACGCGCTTGAGCCGCGTAAAGCTGGGCGAGCAGCAAGAGCGGCGCTGCGAAGTCGGGCTGGTCCTCGCCGTAGCGTTCCTTGGCAAGCTCGACATAGTGCTCGGCGAGCTGAATGGCCTCGGTTTCTTTCCCGCCCCAGCGAAGCTCCTGGATCTGGCGCGGCAGGGCCTCGAACTCGTCAGAGCCGAGTGCCTTCTCGCGGATGGCTTTCGCGCGCTTCGCAAGCTCTTCTGCTTCGGCGCTGCGCCCTTCTCTTTGGTAGAGATTGGCGAGGTTGACGAGGCTGGTGGCTACCAGTGGGTGATCCGGGCCGAACGCCTTCTCGCGGATCGCGAGTGCTTGCTTCAAAAGCGGCTCTGCCTCGGCAAAGCGCTGCTGCAATTCATAGAGCGAGCCGAGCCAGGTGAGCGCGGTCGCGTACTCCGGATTTTCCTCGCCGTAGCGCTGGCGCGTAAGGGCGACATAGCGCTCGGCAAGTGGCATTGCTGCCGCGATCTTGTTCTCGCCGTAAAGCCGCTCGATCTCGTGGTTCAGCCGGTCGAGGTCATCGCGGCCCTGGGCTCGCGCGGGGCCAGTCATCGCCCCGGCGGCAACGAGCGCCGCAAGCAAAAGCAAAACCACCGCAGGCGCGGTCCGCAAAGCCCTGCCGCACCTGCAATGGTCTTCACTCATGTAGGCCTCCGGGCGGGGTTATTGCCCCGCGATGGAGACTTACGCCGCCTTGGCGTAATACGACTTGAGCTGGTTCATCACCTTCTGCTTGTCGAACTCCGCGCCCATGGCGAGCATGGAGTCGGCGAAGCGGCTCACGATCTCACCGATCTGCTCTGGGCTGAGCTGATTGAGAATGCCGATGCGCACCTGCACCGGCTCTGACAGCGTCGGCCAGATGCCGAACCCTTGAGCGCGGGCGCCCTGCACCAGCTCCTTCTCCTTGCCCTTGAGCTTGCCCGGCAGGTTAAGCACGACGAGGCTGGTCATGTTGGAGGTGACGTCGCAGCCCATGGCCTCGACGGCCTGACGCAGCGCCTTCTCGTGATAGGCGTAGTCGGAAGCCTTGCGGCGGCGGCCATAGCCGAGAATGATGCGGAGCGCCTCGTGGAACGCGGCCACCGCATAGCAGGAATGGGTCTGGTGATAGCCGGGCGTGGGCGAGTCCTTGCCGTCGATGATGCCCCAATGGCGCGCATCGAGGATCGGGTGGTGCACATAGGTGCGGCAGCCGCGCTTCCTCACCATCTCGATCGCCTTGTCGGTGAAGCTGACCGGCGCATAAGTGAGCGGCAGCGACAGCACGCCCTTCTGCGGACACGAGGCCCAGGCGACCACGCCCGGATAATCGTCGATGTTGAAATCGGCAACGCCGAGGCTCGACACCGCGTCGCAGATGCCCATCACGCCATGCTTCAGGCAGGCGTCAGAGAAACCTTTGAGGTCGTTGATACGGCCTGAGCCCGTCTCCCAATGGGCCATGAATGCCCACATCGGCTTGTGCTTCGCGAGCGCCTTGTCGACGGTCTCGCCCGTGACCGACTGGCCGTGCGGCGTCTCGATCACCGTCACGCTCTGGGCCTTGGGGTTGAGAGAATCCGCGGCCAGCTCGTCCTTGGTGGCAGCCTTCATGCGGATGGTGAGTGTGTCGATGCCGGAGAAGGTGCCGTTGGGAAAGGCCACGACCTTGTCGCCCGGAAGGATCAGCGACAGCACGCAATCGAGCCCGGAGAAGCCCGTGCCGGCGACGCCATAGGTATAGACGTTCTTGGTGCCCCACAGCTCGCGCAGCATCTCCTTGGCCTCGATCATGCCGCGCAGCACGTCCTTCTGCATGTGGTCGGCCACGCCCGACTTGGCGAAGCGCTCGAGCACGCGCGGGTCGGTATTTCCGGGGCCGGGGCCCGCGGCAAGGGTCTCGGGGATATCAAGCTGCGGAAAAATCTTCGTCATGGGAGCGTCCTCAACGAGCAAAAGGTGATGGTCAAAAAACAGGCGGGACAATCGTCTAGCGAGCCGCGGGCGTCGCGGCAAGCCCGGCGATGCCGCAATATGTGGGATTTAAGCGGCCTTGGCCCCCCTTCCGGCCAGAACCCGGTCTGCCTCCTTGCCGATCAGCTCGGCGAGATGATCGAACTTGGCATTGAAGGTGCCGACGCCGGAGGTGGCCGACCTGAGCTCGACGATCAGCATCTGGATCTCGGCCTCTGGGATATTGGCCTGCACCACGTCCCAACCCGGCCAGCCGGGGCGCGCGTCGAATCCGAGGATTTGCCCGCGATGGGATGAGACGATCGAGTTGATCTTGGCGGTCGCCTCTGAGGGCACCGCGATCTCGACCGCCATCACCGGCTCGAGCAGCACCGGCGAGCATTGCGGCATGCCCTCGCTCATGGCGATACGCCCGGCCTGGCGGAACGCCATGTCGGAGCTATCGACCGAGTGATAGGAGCCGTCGATGAGGCAGACCGCGACGTCCACCACGGTGAAGCCAAGCGGACCACGGCTGAGATAGTCGCGCACCCCGATCTCGACGCTCGGGATGTAGTTCTTCGGCACCACCCCGCCCGTAATCTCGTCGGTGAATTGAAAGCCGTCCCCGCGCGGTTGCGGCTTGATGGTGACCACCACGTCGCCGAACTGGCCATGTCCGCCGGACTGCTTCTTGTGGCGTCCGCGCACCTCGACCGACTTGCGGATGGTTTCCTTGTAGGGGATCTGGCGCGGGCGCGTCGACGCGTCGATACCGTATTTGCGCACGAGCTTCTCGAGTGCGACACGCAGATGCATCTCGCCCTGCCCCCATAGCACCATCTCGCCCATGTCCTGGCTGTGGCTGAGCGAGATCGAGGGGTCCTCCTCGATGATTTTGGCGATGGCCGCGGTGAGCTTAACCTCGTCCTTCTTCTCCTTGGCGGCGATGGCGAGCCCGAACACCGGCTGCGTGATTGCAGCCGTCTCGATCTTCTTCACCTTGCCCTTGTCGTCGGTGAGCGTGTCGCCGGTCTTGACGCTGTCGAGACGCCCGAAGGCGACCGTGTCGCCGGCCTTGGCCTCGCCGCGCTTGACCGGCTCCTGGCCCATGACGGTGAAGACGCCGGAGATGCGCTCCTCGTCGGCCCCGCCATAAACCGTGGTCCCGTCGGCGAACGTGCCGGTCAGCACTCGCGCGAGCGAGAGCTTGCCGCCGTGCGCGGTATGGAAGGTCTTCGCCACGAAGGCGCAGGAGAGCGTTTTGTCCACGCCGAGCCGCTTGGCCGTGCTCTGGACGAACGGCGCCTCGTGGCGGAGCGCCTTCAACAAGCGGAAGATGCCGTGGCTCGTCTCGGCAGAGCCGAGCAGTACCGGGCAGATCAGCCCGTCGCGCAGCTCCTTGCCGAGATCGTCGAACACCCGGTCGCGCGGCGGCGGCACGTCCTCGAGCAGCTGCTCCATCAGCGCGTCGTCATAGTCGGCGAGCTTCTCCAGCATCGAGAAGCGGGCGTCCTTCTCATGGGTGGCCAGCGCGTCGGGAATGGCCATTACCTCGCTCGGCGCGTGCTCGCGATAGACGTAAGCGCGCTCAAGCGCGAGATCGATGAAGCCGGTGACGATGTCGTTTTCCCAGATCGGGATTTGGCGGAGCACGAGCGGCTTACCGCTCGCCGGCTGCAACATCGGCACGATGTCACGCACACGCGCCTCAGCCTTGTCGATCTTGTTGATGAAAAGGAAATGCGGAATGCCGCGGTCCTCAAGCTGCTTGAGGATGAGCTGGAGCGCCGGCACCTTCTTCTCGTCGGGCTCGCACACCACGACCGCCGCGTCGCACGCGGTGAGCGCGTTGGCGGCATCGGCCTGGAACTCGATCGAGCCCGGGCAATCGAGGAAGGTGAAACTATCGCCGAGAAAATCGACGGTCGCCGCATTGAGCTCGACGCTCATGCCGTGATGGCGGGCCTCCGCTGAGGCGTCGCCGACCGTATTGGCGGCTGCCATCGAGCCTTGGCGGCCGATCGCGCCGGTGCGCGCGAGGATGGCTTCGAGCAGAGTTGTCTTGCCGCTGAGATAGGGGCCAACCAGTGCGATGCAGCGGGCGCTGCGGGCTGGCTGGCCCTGCGCTTGGCCCATGGTCTCCTCCCTTGGCGGTTATGACCCCGCGCGGGAGAAGGCTCCTGACGCACCCCTACTCGCGCTCGGCCCTTTAGTGACGCTATCGTGTCAAGGGATGCGGCCTCTGGCAAGAGGCCCGATTCGGGACAATGAGCCCTAAGTGGGCCGAGCTCTCCTGTCCTAAGTCGGCCATGTCTGGCTGTTCTGATCCGCGTCCTATGCCATTATGGTCGTGAGGTGAACGGCGGGGTTTCCATGCGTCTCGTTTACGCCTTTGTACTGGCGGCTGTTCTATTGGTGCTGACCCTAGCGCTTGGCAGCGACAGCGCGCTCGCCGTCCTCCAATGCGGGATGTTCGACGGAAGCTTCTCGTGCAGGGCGGCTCCCGGCGGCGAGATGCATGGGAAGAATGCCAACCCCGGCACGACCGCGGCGCCTGACACTACGCCCCCAGCCGACACAACTGGCATACCGCAAGGAGCGGCAACTCCTCCGGCAGCGGGCTATGGCACCCCCAACACGGGTCAAGGCGCACAGGGTGCTCCCGTGGAATATGGGACGGCGAAGCCTGGCGAGCACGCCTGCCCGCCCGGCTACACGGTCCTCGCGGTGCCGGGCAAATACGGCTATTGCCAGCCGCCGGCGGGAACGGCCGAAGCGGCCTCAGGCGGCTGCGAGCATGGCATGGTCGGCACGGCGCCGAATTGCCACTGCCCCAAGAACTCGGAGCTGCTCGGCGGCAATTGCGTCCACTACACCACGACGATGTGTCAGAGCGAGCTGCCGGTCAACGTCAACCCGGAGCCCTGCCAGGACGTCGAAGCGAAGCTCTCCTGCAAGATGCGCCAAGACGGCCTGAAGGATTGCTGCTGCCTGACCTACGACAAGATGTAGGAGCCGACCCCGGAGCGCCCTAGGTCACCGCGTTCACGGTCGACTTCCGTTCAAGCTTGTTCCAGCCGACGAGCGGACCGAACAGGGCGGCCAGTCCAGCCTTGATGACGATGTAGTACATCAATTGCCGATAGCCGAAGCGCTGGAGCACGAGCCAGGGCAGGAGCGATGTCTCCTCCTTGCGCTCCATGGCGACAGCGAGCGCGGCGCTGCACAGATCGACGACCACGAAGACGAGATAATAGAAGAGGACCTTCTGTAAAGTCGCGCCGTCGAACTGGCTTCCATGCGCGATCAAATCGAACGCCGACAGTGCCAGACGCCAGACGAGAACGAGGTCGACAAACGGGGAGAGCAACGACAGCAGGAACTGGAATATCCAAGTCTGCGGCATCGCGATCATTCCGAGCGAGCCGTAGCGCGGCTTCAACGCGGCGTTGCGATGCTTCCACAGACATTGCAGAGTCCCGAAAGCCCAGCGGAAGCGCTGCTTGATCAAGCCGCTGACAGTGTCGGGCGCCTCGGTCCAGGCGATCGCCGTGCTGTCGTAGAGCACCTTGTAGCCGGCCTTGAGCAAGGCGATGGTCAGGTCCTGGTCCTCGGCGAGCGTGTCCGAGGGGTACCCGCCGAGCGTCTGGAGCGCCTCGCGGCGCCAGGCACCGATCGCGCCGGGCACCACCGTGATGCATCCGAGCGTGGCGAGGGCTCTCCGTTCCAGGCTCTGGCTCGCGATGTATTCGAGCGCCTGCCAGCGGGTGATCACGTTGACCCGGTTACCGACCTTGGCGTTCCCGGCCACGGCGCTGACCTCGGGGTCCTCAAACCAGCGAACCAGCTTGCGAATGGAGTCGCTCGGGAAATACGTGTCGGCATCGAGCGCCACCACGACGCTCCCCCTCGCCTCGGCAAGACCGCGATTGAGCGCGGCCGCCTTGCCACCATTGGCAATAGTGATGAGCCGCACCCGGGGATCGCTTGCGAAGGCGGCATGCACGACTTCAGCGGTCTCGTCCTTGGATCCATCGTCGATGACGATGACCTCGAGATTGGGATAGTCGCTGGCAAGGATGTGGCGGACGGTCTCGGCGATCACCTTGGCCTCGTTATGGGCCGGGATGAGCACTGACTGCAAAGGCGCCTCGGCTGGGAGAGTGGGGGCGACGCGTCTGGACTCGACCCGCAAATTCCACAGCGAGATCACGCATAGGAAGAGAAGACGCAGCACGCCGAGGCAGATGGCGATAAAGAACAGCGTGGCGATGGCGTGTCCCATCCAGCCATAGGTCAGGAACACCGGCAGCCCGACCATGCGACTGAGCGATTTGGGGGGGAGCAACGGCATGGCTTGATCGTGCGTCATGCCGGCAAGCTCCGACACCGTCACGAAATCGTAGCCCCTCGCTCTCAACGCGTCGATCAGCTTCGGCAGCGCCTCGACCGTCGCCGACCGGTCGCCCCCTGAGTCGTGCAACAGGATAACGTGCCCTGTGACATCGGGATCTGGGTCGGTCACCTGCGCGATGACGCGTTCGATGATCTGATCGGCCGTCGGACCCTGCCAGTCGTTGGGATCGACATGCAGTCCGACCGACAGATATCCCATTCCTTGGGCAATCTGGATGGGCACGATCTCGTCGGCCGTGGTAGGCTCGGCATCGCCGAGATAGGGCGCCCTGAACAGCTTCATGGATCGGCCCGTGAGCGCCTCGAACAGGCGCTCCGTGGCGTTGATTTCCAGCGTGACGAGCGCGTCCGGAAGCTCGCCGAGATTAGGGTGGGTGAAGGTGTGATTGCCCACGTCGTGACCTTCGGCGAGAAGGCGCTGAACGAGAGCCGGATAGGCGGCGGCGTTCTCCCCGATAATGAAGAAGCTCGCATGCACGCCCTTCTGCTTCAGGATATCGAGAATCTTGGGCGTAAAGTCACCGTCGGGACCGTCGTCGAAAGTGAGCGCAAGCTTGCCCGGAGTCGTCCCCTCGCGCTCAATGACGAAAGGGGTCGGCACCGCCGTATATTTCTCGTCGACGATCTGTCCCGTGCCGCTGTCGACCTCGAACGTGCGCTTGCCTTTGACGGGATCTTCGGCCACGTGCAGGATCTCACCCGTGCCTTCGAAGTCGATGTCCTGGCTTCTCCCGATGCGGTGCAGTCCCTCTGGTGCAGGCGCGCCGTAGTCGCGGCCGAGGGTCGACCATATCGAGGGGTCCTCCGAGCCGAGCCTCCACACTGCGTAACCCGCTGGGCGATAATCGTCGGCGGCATGGATCTCGTTGAACGCGGTGGCTCCGTCGAGAAACCACACATCATGACGTTTTCCGTCATCTTCGATGAATGAAAAATGCGGGTTCGAGGTTTCCGGATCGAAAGTGATATCGGCCTCGGAATCGCGTGCCGACAGCACGGCCTCTTCGAAGGTCAGGCTCGCCGCTTCCTGTCCCTTGACCCAGTCGTAACCGTAAGCGCCGATGGCGATGATGGTGTGCTCGGGGTCGAGGCTCTGCATGCGCTTATCGAGCGTGTCCTCGAACCAGCTTTGCCCGGCGATACTGCCCGGGCTATCCGCGTCCGCGTGCTGGTCGTAGCCCATGAGCAGCATGAAATCGACGATGTTGGCGTAGGTCGTGTAGGGCCAGCTTTCGTCGTCGAAGGGAACGGCGAGCACGATGGCATAGTCGTGAGGGGCGAAGGCGGCATGGAGCTCGGTGAGGAACTGCTCCAGGTTCTTGTGCGCCAACTCGGGGACATCCTCGAAATCGACCGTCACGCCCTGGAATTTGTATTTGTCGAGAAACGCCACGATCTGCCCGATACGCTCGGTGCGCGCGGACGGGTCGGCGAGCATCTTCGCGAGCCCTGTGCCATTCCACTGGCCGCCGGCGGCGTTCTGGATGATGGGTAGGATCGCAGTGTCCGGCTTATTGTCCTGGATGTAATCGAGCACGCGAGCATCGACGGCTGCATTGAGCTCCAAGTCCGGGCCCTGAAAGCTGAGCCAGCTCGGGACCACCCAGTCGAGGCGCGGCAGAGCCCGCTTCAACGCGGGATAGCTGTTGTCATCCCAGCCCACATAAAAGCCGATGCTGAGCGGCCGACCCTCGGGCCTCGCAAGCGCGGCAGGCACCGCGCGGCGTTCGATGACCCGCGCCTGCGGACGATGATAGAGATCCCGCTCGTCCTCGCGAAGCTCGGCGGCAAGCCGGCTCGCGCTTCTGAGCGCCTCCGGATCCGCGGCATTTGTGATCGTGATGCCATGCGCTGCCGAGCAGGTCGGCGCCCACGCGCAGCGGATCGACACGTGCGTGTCGGCACTTTCCTCGGCGACCGGCCGATGGACGATCAGCAGCGTCGCGACGAAGGCCGTCATGACGAACGCAAAGACTGCGCCCATCGCCCAGGCAACCCTCGTCAGCGCGCGGCCGCGTTTGCCCGTTGGATCGAAGAAGATTGGTTTGCCGGTCATGCGAACTCTTGCTGGAAAAGATTTCGGGTGATCAGTCTCGTTTGCCCGGTGGGCCAACTGTCGGGGCGCACATAGGGATGCGAAATGGCTGCGTCCCCCCTCCCTGGGGAGGGGAAATGCACCCGCCAAAAATGGGTGGGAAGCAAGAAAACGCTGGCCATCAGCAACAAGATCTGACGGGAAAATTTTTGGGGTCCTGGCTCCGCAAGGCGCCTTTGCCAAGCATGAAGATCACTCCAGGTGTAGGGTGCTTCGGCTCGTCTGGCCTAGCGCCAGAACGCCGCAGATGCGTGAAGATGGGAGCAGCAAATTGACGCGGGGTGAGCTTACGGGCTGATGACAATCTGACCGATGCCTAGCCCCCTGGTCTCTCCTTTGGCGATTTGGTCCCCTTCGAGCTCAAGCTCGAGCATCGTGTAGTCATCGGTCGCGAGCCGGACCTCGAACGTCGCGACCACTTGCCAATGGTCGCTGACTTGGGCTGCCGCACCCACGCGCACGGGAATTGACTCGCCATTGGCAAGGAGCCGCAGCGTCTGAAGCACGACAGGGTGTTCATGTGCAAGCGTCATCCGCACCACGGCAGGGCCCTCCGCCGTGAAGGGGATGAGGAGCTTCGGCCGCGGATTGAGTTTCGCCCATCTAAGCCCGTTCGGCTGCATCTTGCCCCAGTCTAATGCCAGGGCCGCGCGCGGCTGCGGCACGATTTGCTGCGTGCGCAGGGCGACGAGCGGCGGCCTGAGGACCCCCTTGCGGGCCGCGTTCTCGCTGGCAAGCTGACCGGGCGCGTAACGTTCGAAATCTCGATATCGAAGTGCCATGTAGCCGCCGGTTGCACGCGAGAGGTCGACCAAACCCTCCACGTAAGCGTCGAAGCCCGGCTCACTCACGCGGGCGAGCATGCTCTCCTGCTCGCTCGAGTCATGGCGCACATAGCTGAGATAGCGATGGCCGGCGGCGAACTTATGCGCCGTGATCCTCATCGTGGACTTGAACCGAAGTCCGGCCTGCGTAGCCCTGAGCAAGAGCTCGACATCGACCGGGGGCTTGATCTCATGCGCATCGCGCCAAGCGCCGATCCGGTCGACGACGTCTCTTCGATGCGCAAGCTCGACGGCGGGAAGAAGTGACTGAATTTCGCTGACTCATCGGTGAATATGCCAGTCACTTGCGGCCGGTCGACGCCGGGAGGCATGTGATAGATGGTGCCGCTCACCGCAAAAAATGCAGGCCGGGGTCCATGGCGAACAGTGCCTGCAACGACGCGAGATGGTCCGCGCTCCAAATGTCGTCATGGCCGATAAACGCGACGTTCATCCCTCTCGGGGCCGCGATCCCGAGATTATTGGGCGCCGACTGGCTCCCGCTGTGCACCGCTTGATTGCAAAAGCTCACGCGATCGGAGAGGAATGGGCGGATGGCGGCCTCTGTGTCGTCGGTACATCCGTCGCCGACGATCAGCAGCTCGAAATCCTGAAGGGTCTGCCGCAACACGGACTGAACGGAGGGCACGATGTGACGACCACTGTTGTAGGTGGCCATCACGACGGAAAAGAGCGGCGAGTTACTCAACGACGTAAGGGATGCCGGGATGGTCGCGAGTGAGGCGAGCTTTGTCGGGACATGCCGGATCGTAAGCCCGGGTCGGCATATTCACGCATGTCGCGGACGTTCCGCCCTGATTATGAACGCCATGAACCACTTCGGGGCGCTGCTCCACCCAAGGAGAATCGGCCACGAACTCCTCAAGCGAGAGCCGCCCATGTGGGGCCGTACATACTCCTGCTTGGCAGAGCCCAATCCAAGAATCAATGCGGAACGGGCTTGAGCGCCGCCTTAACCGCGTCGAGCACGCGGGCGAAATTGGCGAAACCCCAATAATGTCCTGCCTCCTGGATCACATCGAGCCGGCAGTTCGGCAATTGCGCGGCAAGATGGTAGGCCGCGCTTGGTGGTACGATCGTGTCGTCGCTCCCCTGCCACATCACCGAAGGGACGTCGATCTCGGCAAGCGACAGTCCCCACGGCGAGCAAAACAGCCGAAGATCCTGGAGCGCGCCCTTGATGCCGGGCTTGAGCCCCTCGCGAATGGCCGCCTGTAGGTTGGCCTTCACCTCCGCCCGGTTCAACACGAAGCGGTCGGCAGGGGTGACGCGCTGCTGCAAGGCGCGGTAGGCCACGCCTGGCGCCCATCGCACCATTCCGCGCAGCGACCAGAAAAAGGTGGCGCAAGCCTGCGGCGACCGGCCCATCCTGGTGAAGATGAGCCGATGCATCCGCGACATGCGGACCTGCTTGCGGCACTCGGCGACGGGGCCGACCGGCGAGATGAGCGCGAGCAGGGCCACGCGATCCGGCATCGCCGAGACCGTCGCGATCGCGTGCGGTCCGCCGCCCGAGACGCCGATGACCGCAAGCCTCTCGACCCGCAATGCATCGGCAAGTGACAAGAAGTCTTCTGCCGATCGCACCAGAGAGGGGTTTCGCCGATAATCTGAATGGCCGTAGCCCGGACGGTCCGGCGCGATGACGCGCAATCCCCGTTCGCGCGCCGCGCCGTCGGTCAAGCCGAACATGAAGCGCGAGCCGGGCGTGCCGTGGATGGCGAGCACCGGCAAGCCCTGAGGATCGCCGAATTCCGCATAAGAGAGGCGCCGTCCGTCGGGAAGACGAAGCGTCAGCGAGGTGCGATCCTCGGCGGTGGTTCGGGCTGGTCCTACGATGGTGTCCATTGATGGAGAACTCGGGTCGCGAGATGCGAGCGCTGTGCCCCTACTCGCACCCGATGATGATGTCGCCAGGGTTGATCATCAAGATCACAGGCTTGCCCTCGTAGAGCTTGAGCGTCTCGAGCGCGGGGATGGTGACGCTGACCTCGAGCGTCGTGTCGCCAGGAACCGCCACATAGACAATGGCCGTCACCGCCCCTTTGCGGATCTCCATGATCTTGCCTTGGATCTGGTTGCCCGTGCTGAATTTCATGTCGAACTCCGTCGGCCGTCACGAAGCAACTAACTGAGGCCCGCGCAGAAGCGCTGGATGCGGCGGCACGCCTCCTCCAGCGACTTTATGCCGGTCGCGTAAGAGATGCGGAAGAAGGGCGACAGTCCGAACGCCCCGCCGTGGACGACGGCGACGCCCTCCTCCTCGAGAAGCGCGGCGGCGAAGTCCTCGTCATTGCCGATCTGCTTGCCCGCTTGCGTGCTCTTGCCGATCGTCCCCGCGCAGGACGGATAGACATAGAAGGCCCCTTCCGGCTTCGGGCAGGAGAGACCCGTGGCCTGGTTCAGCATTGAGACGACAAGGTCGCGACGCTCCTGGAAGGAGGCGACCCAATCCTTGAGGAAGCCTTGCGGGCCCTTCAGCGCTTCGACCGCAGCCCATTGGCTGATCGAGCACGGGTTCGAGGTCGACTGCGACTGAAGCGTCGCGATTGCCTTGATCAGCGGCTCGGGCGCCCCGCCATAGCCGATGCGCCAGCCGGTCATGGAATAGGCCTTCGATACGCCATTCAGCGTGAGCGTGCGCGCCTTCAACCGCGGCTCGACCGCGGCAGGGGTGGTGAAGCGGAAGCCGTCATAGACGAGATGCTCGTAGATGTCGTCGGACAGTACCCACACCCGCTCGTGCTTCACCAGAACGTCGGTGATCGCCTTGATCTCGCCCTCGGTATAGGCGGCGCCGGTCGGGTTCGACGGCGAGTTGAAGATGAACCACTTGGTCTTCGGCGTGATGGCGCGCGCGAGCGCTTCCGGCCTCAGCTTGAAGCCGTGTTCGAGCTTGGTCTCGACGATGACCGGCTCTGCGCCCGCGAGCAGCACGATGTCGGGATAGCTCACCCAGAACGGCGACGGGATGATCACCTCGTCGCCCGGATCGAGCGTCGCCAGCAGCGCGTTGTAAAGCACCTGCTTGCCGCCCGAACCGACCGTGATCTCAGACGGCTTGTAGCTCACCCCGTTCTCGCGCTCGAACTTCTCGCAGATCGCGCGCTTGAGCTCGGGGATGCCGTCGACCGCGGTGTATTTCGTCTCGCCGCGCTTGATCGCCTCGATCGCCGCCTGCTTGATGTTGTCGGGCGTGTCGAAATCGGGCTCGCCGGCACCAAGGCCGATGACGTCGAAGCCAGCCGCTTTCATGTCGCGTGCCTTGGCGGTTATGGCCAAAGTCGGCGAGGGCTTAACCCGTTCGAGCGTGCGGGCAACCAATCCCATAATCGTCTCCCAATTTGCGCAGAATTCAGGCGGTCAGGACGGGCAGAACCTAAGCGGGGCGGCCGGCCCCCGCAAGGATCATAACCGTAATGATCCTCGCCAAAATGAAGCAGCGCGAGCCTTGCGGCCCGCGCTGCTTTATCGTTAGGCATTTCGCAGTTTAAGGGAAGCTATGCCGCCTCGCGGTTGAGGCTCGTCTCGGCAAGCTTGGTCAACGTCTTGTCGGCGTTGTACTCCTGCTCGAGCGTCTGTTCCAGCAGCCTTGCCGCATCGTTCATGCCGAGCTGCCTGGCCCAGGCGATCATCGTGCCGTAGCGGGCGATCTCGTAATGCTCGACGGCCTGGGCGTCGGCGATCATTCCGGCATCAAGCACGTCGGGGTCTTTAGCCTCCTTCATGTCCTCCTCGCCCTCTTCGAGTATGCCCTTGATGGCGGGACAGGTCTTGGCGGTCGGCTTCAGCTCGCACAGAGCGAACACCTGCTCCAAGCGCTCGACCTGGCCTTGCGTTTCCTGGAGATGGTGCTCGAACGCCTCACGCAGATCGCCGGAATCGGCCTTCTTCGCCATCTTGGGCAGGGCCTTCAGGATCTGCTTCTCGGCGTAATAGATGTCCTTGAGGAGGTCTACGAACAGGTCCTCCAGAGATTTCGTAGCGGCCATGGGATTTAGCTCCTTGGGTTAGGCTTCGTTGGGTTGGGGGGTGAGCCTGCGCATCAAGCGCATGCCTAAGGTGCTAACGATCACTGCCAGAGCAGGTTCCCTGCTTACGCAGGCAGAAAGCGTGACGACCGAGCCCTGTGCATAACCGCAATTGCGCCACGACTGTGGCGAGTCCGCCATGCGAAGCGCGCGGCCGAGCCACAATCCGGCTAAAGCCACGCCCCATTGGTATGGTTAGCTTTGCTTCGTGCCGATAACGAGGGCCAACTCGATGACCATGCGGCGCCAAGCTCTGCGCTCACGCGAGCCTCTGGTAACTTTCTCTTTCCTTGCTCTGATCCTCGCTCTTTTCTTCACTCTGCCAAGCATGCTGGCTCGGGCTCAAGACGCCCAGCCAGGCGGCGGCAAGATCGTCTACGTCCAGCCCGGCGACATGAACACCGGCGCCCTCCTGCTCCAATCCGGAGAGGATGGCGGCTTCATCGAGGCTCCTCGGCTCAACACTGACGCGGCCATCACCGTCAACGGCACCATCGCCCGGGTCGTCGTCACCCAGCGCTTCGAGAACCCGTCAGACCGTTGGCTCGAAGGCATCTACGTATTTCCCCTCCCTGAGCAGTCGGCGGTCGACGCCCTGCACATGGAGATCGGTTCGCGCGTGATCGAGGGAGAGATAAAGGGCCGCCAGGAGGCGCAACAGCTCTACGAGGCCGCCAAGGACAATGGCCAGAAGGCGAGCCTGGTCGAGCAAGAGCGGCCCAATATCTTCACCAACTCGGTCGCAAATATCGGCCCGCATGAATCGATCGTGATCCGTATCGAATATCAGGAGACGGTGAAGCAGGATGGCGGCGTCTACTCGCTGCGTTTCCCGCTGGTCGTCGCCCCCCGCTACAACCCCGAACCGAGCAACGTCGACGTCGTGGACTATGGCGGCAAGCACCTGCCTAACGATCCGGTGCCCGATCGCGACCGCATAACCTCGCCGGTGCTCGATCCCGCCAAGGCTCCCAAGATCAATCCGGTGTCGATCGAGGTGAAGCTCAACGCCGGCTTCGTCCTCGGCGACGTCACGAGCTCCTTCCACAAGATCAGCCTGAACCGGTCGGGCGATGAGACGGCGACCTTGAGCCTTGCCGACGGCACGGTTCCTGCCGACAAGGATTTCGAGCTTGTCTGGCACCCGAAGGCCGCGGCGGTTCCGCAGACAGCCTTGTTCCACGAGCTCGTCAACGGCCAGGATTATTTGCTGGCCATGGTCACGCCGCCGTCGCTTGACCAGGCGCCGAAGCAGCTCCCGCGCGAGCTGATCTTCGTCATCGACAATTCAGGCTCGATGGCGGGAACCTCGATCGCGCAGGCAAGGCAAAGCCTTCTCTTCGCGCTCGATCGCTTGCGTCCGGGCGACAAGTTCAATGTGATCCGCTTCGACGACACCATGGATGTCCTGTTCAAGAGCGCGGTCGACGCCACGCCGGAAAACCTGGAGACCGCCAAGAATTTCGTTTCGCTTCTCGATGCCGAAGGCGGCACCGAGATGCTGCCGGCGCTCAAGGCCGCCCTCAAGGACGCCAATCCCTCCGATACGAGCCGCCTTCGGCAGGTCGTGTTTCTGACCGACGGCGCCGTCGGCAACGAGGCGCAGCTCTTCGAGGAAATCGCCGATCATGTTGGGCGCTCGCGCCTCTTCACCGTCGGCATCGGCTCGGCGCCCAACTCCTATTTCATGCTGCGCGCGGCTGAGCTCGGCCGCGGCACGTTCACCGAGATCGGCTCCGAGGATCAGGTGTTGACCCGCATGAGCGCGCTCTTCGCCAAGCTCGAGAAGCCGGTGATGGTTGGGTTGAAGGCCTCATGGCCCGACGGCACCGTCGTCGAGACCTGGCCCGATCCCCTCCCCGACCTCTATGCCGGCGAGCCCGTCGTGCTCTCCGCCAAGGTGTCCTCGATGAACGGCGAGCTGCACTTCTCCGGCACGTTTGACGGCAAGCCGTGGACGGCAGGGTTGAAGATCTCCGATGCCATCGACGGCGCGGGCGTCGCCAAGCGTTGGGCGCGCAGCAAGATCGCCGCGCTCGAGGCCAAGGCCTACACCGACCCGAACGCCAAGGACATCGACAAGGCAATTGAGACGGTTGCGCTCGAGCATCATCTCGTGTCGAGCCAGACGAGCCTCGTCGCCATCGACAAGGTCAAGTCGCGTCCCGACGGCGAGGCCGTGTCAAGCGTCGACATGCCGCTCAATCTCCCTGACGGCTGGGTATATGACAAGGTGTTCGGTTCGCCGGCTGCCATGCCGCGCCAGTACAAGGCGTTGGGCCGGGGCCTCAATCAATCGATGGCGCCGATGCCGTCGCCCGCTGGCGGGCAATACGGCTTCGATGGAAGCGCCGAGGCGACGCCTCCGCCTGCCGATGTGTCGCAAGCACCAGACAGCTCGACATTGGCGGCCGACGCCAAACCTGACGCCGATACGACGGTCACGCCGATTGTGCCGGCCGATGATGCGAGCCAAGCTCCGCAGACTTATCCACTCTTGCCGCTAACCGTCGTTCCCAAGCCCGACGCGAGCCCCATGGCCTCGCTCAAGCCGAGCGACGTCAACCAGCGGCTTGTCGTCCTTGCTCTATTGCTCACGATTCTAAGCGCGGTGACGCTGGTCATGTGGCGTTACCACCGCCGCGACTATGCCTCCCCGCGGCGGACTGGGAGGAGGATCTGATGACGAAACGGGGGTCGAGTCAGTTCCTCCTCCTCTTCCTCCGCCCGGGCGTGCGGCTCGGGTGGAGGATCTTAGGCGCGGCTGCTCTCATCGCCGTGGCCTCGCTGGCCACGGCCGAGTTTGCCCCGCTGTTGCATCAGAGCGCCTGGAAGCAGGCTCTGGCCGGTGAGCCTTCGCAGAAGGCCTGGCCCTGGGGGGCCGCGGAGCCAACGAAGCAAAGCGGAGTTCCGAGACTCGGTCTGAGCGCCGCCCTCAACGACACGATCCCGCAAGTGGAGATCGCCCCCTCGGCGCCACGACAGGGTAAGGACGTAAAACCCTCACGGCTTCAGCTCGGCGACGTTGCTATCGGCGACCGCATCACCGTCACGGCCTCGGATGGGTCCTCGCGCGACTACCGCGTGACGGGGCGCAAAGTGGTCGATCCTCATCTTGCCGAGGGCGACAGCGTCGCTCCCACCGGAGGCGAGGTTTCGCCCGTCACCTGCTGGCCGCTCGATCTGGTGGACGGCTCTCTCCGTCTCATCATCCAGGCAACCGGCGTTGATCGGCCGAAGGCGCCTCACCCGAGCGCCGAGCAGAAGCTCTAAAGAGCGGCGGCCACTCTCGCCATTATCCTATTGTTGCCTGCGCTTCTTCTTCTTCGTCGGCTGGGCTGGCGGAGGGGTGGGCGTGACGGCTTCCGCGGTCGGCTGGGCCGCTTGCGTGCCAGACGCTTGCGCGCCGGCTGGTGCGCCTGAGGCTGGCGTCGCGGCACTGGTCGTCGCAGGCGTCGCGGCGCCGGTCGCGGCCGGAGCGCCGGGCGTCGCGGCTCCCGGCGGCAACGCCGCAGAAGGCTGCTCGGTCTGCGTTGATGCTCCGCCTGGCGCTGGGGGCACGAGACCAGCGGCGGGCGCGGTGGGGCGCCGATCCTCGTCGATTTTAGCCTTCAGCTTGTCGAGGCCCGCGCGATACTCGGCTCCGACGAAGCCATCGAGCGCAAGAGCCTTCCAGCGCTTGACCGGGCTCGACCCTGAATCGTAGCCGAAGCTCCAAGTCACCTTGCTGCCGGAACCCGACGGCGAGATGTCGAAGGTGCTGGTGCCCTCGACCCCGTTGAAATTCACGGCAAGCTCGATCGTCTTGTTGGGATCGGCGTTGGTGATCTCCATGCTGCCGGTGCCGATCGACCTCGCTTGGCTGACCCAGTCGACCTTCGCCCCCTTGCCGGATTCCGGACCGGAATAGGTGAGCTGCAATTGCGGATCGCGCGTGGCCCACGGCGACCAGTCGTGGAAGTGATGCAGATTGGCGACATAGGGAAAGACGACCGATTCGGGCGCGTTGGTGACCACCGATCGCGCCACGGTCACATGCGCCGGGAGCCCGACGGACACGGCCGCCAAGATCCCGCCGAGAGCTACAAGCCCAAGCACCAACCGCATCATGGGACGCATCACCTCGCCTCCTTCCCGTCGAGCTTTTTAAGCCGCCGCTAGCCCTGAGGGTGGCCCTCCCAACCCGCGATGTCACTCGCTTTTTGAGAGAAAACGATTACAGTCCGCTCGTCAACAAAGAGGGAGGGCTGGAGATGAATCTAACACCCCCGTCGACAGCGGTCGCCGTGATCTCGCTGATCTTGGCGGCGTTGGCCATCATTGGCAAATTCGTCGCAATTCCCTTCATCAGTGAGCACGCCTTCTGGGTCGCCATCATCGCCTATGTTGTGCTGGCGGTCGGCAACGTGTTCAGGGGCGTCTAGCCCGCCGCGGTCTCCGGATGGTTCTCGCGTCTTCTCCGGGGGCCCAATCCCGCAAACTTTCACTCCCCCACTATAGCGAAACTGTGGTCAGGGCTGGCCCCGGAACACGAGCATCGCGCCGAGCGCGATCAGCGCGAAGCCGGCACCTTGCGTCCAGCTCAGCGGCTCGTCGAAATAGATCCAAGTGAACAGCGCGAAGACGATGAGGGTAATGACCTCCTGCATCGTCTTGAGCTCCGCCGGCGAATAAACCGCGCTCCCGATACGGTTGGCCGGCACGGCGAAGCAATATTCGACGAAGGCGATGCCCCAGCTCGCTAGGATGACGATAACGAGCGGTATGGCCTTGAATTTGAGATGGCCATACCAGGCCAAGGTCATGAACACGTTCGAGCAGGCAAGCAGGATGAGCGGAGCGATATAGGGCCAGAGCCCCGGGGCGGCGAGCGTCATGGAAGCCTTTCACGAGATGAAGCAGCCTTGTCAGCCTAGGCTTGCCAGGCAGGCAAGCCAGCAGACATAGCGTCCTATCCGTGTCGCCCGCAAACCGCTCATGCAAGCGAACGGGCCGGCGAACGGCCGGCCCATCCGTCGCATTCAGCTAAAGATCGTCGTCGTCGTCTCTTGCCCAAGAGGGACGGTAAGGCTGCGGGCTGCCGCCGGCGCTGGGACCCCCAGGTGTTGACGCTGGCCTTGGCGGGCTCGACGGGGCAGGAGAGCCGCCCATCGGGCTCGCCGGCTTCGGAGCCACGCCGCCTCCGTGAATTGCGCCGGCAGAGGGCGGCGTCATGGGCCGGGGCGCTGGCTGCGGTGCCGGGGCCGCCGGTTTCATGGGCGCCGGAGCCGCCGGTTTCGGTGCGGGCGCAGCTGGTTTCGCCGCGACGACCGGCTTCGGTGCCGCCACCACGGGCTTCGCTGCCGGCTTCTTGGCGGCGGCCGGCTTCCGGGCCGGAGCCTTGCGGGCCGGAGCCTTCTTGGCCGCGGCCTTGCGCGCCGCAGGCTTGCGCGCTGCCGTTTTACGGGCAGGCGCCTTCTTCCTGGCGCTGGTTTTCTTGCGGGCGCTTGCCTTCTTGGCTACCGCCCGACCCGTCTTGCGCACGGTACGCGCGGCTTTGCGCGCGGTCTTACGAACCGTACGCGCGGTCTTCCGCGCGCCTCTGCGCGCGCTTGCTTTACTTGCTGTGCGCTTCTTCCCACTCGTCTTCGTTGCCATGGCTTCTGCTCCGATTCTGCCCTATTGCCGCACTCGACCGCTCAAACGGACGCGTACATGCGCGAATCAACGCTTCCACTTGGTCCAGGCTTGCCGTCCCATATGGCGAGTCAATCGTTTTTTCTTATTATACGCAGATCGAAACGCAGATCGCGACAGAAAGTGGCAAGCCGGCGCATTCGTTTGGTTAGCTCGTCCCGGAAATCGCCCCGAGAAAATCCTCGATCCCCATGCGGTGGCGGAAATCCGGATCGACGAAGCGCGCCTTGACCAGGCCATCCCGGCCTATGACGAGGGTCGCCGGAATGGGCAGGAACCATCCGCCATTTCCACAGTGCGGAGAGCCACCGCCAGGCTCGATTCACCTGAGAGAAGGCTAGTGCGAGGGCGCATCCAGCGGCATCTGCTCGAGCGCCTGGTCGAAGGGGAGAGGCGAGATTTTGACGCTGCCGGTGAAGGGATAGTCGAAGGCAATGGCGAGGAGAAGCGAGAGCGCGACGAGCGCCGCGAGCGCCGCGGTCATCAACGTCTGCGCCAGCAGATTCGACGCCCCGAAAAACGCGGGATAGCCGAGAGTGACTAGCGCTCCAACGATCAGCACGAACCACAGCAGCCCCGACATCGACCCGTCTGCGCCGTCCAGCCGCTCGTTTCGATTATCCGCGATCACCGCGAGAAGCCTGAGCGCTGCCTGGTAGAGCATGAGCTGCTGGTAGCCTTGGGGCTGCAGCTCGAAGATCGCCGTGCTGAGCTCATCGAGATCCTTCGAGGCATGCTCGCTTGGCTTACCGCGCGCCATGGCCGGCCACTCATATTTGCGGACGTGGTCGGTATAGGTGAACAGCAGTTGCCTGATCTTGATGCCCGCCTCCAAAGGGAGGGCGACAGTAACGCGGTGGAGATCAACGAGGGCCTTGGCCTCATTGCGGACCGCCGTCTCGGTGTTGCGATACTCATCCCAAACGGCGATGACCACGAAGGCCAGCAGCACGCCGTAGAACAGACCCACCACCGCGAATTTGAATCCCGCCACCTCGTTGTTCAGCTTGAGGCGCTCGAGGCCTGAGATTTTTCGCGTCAGCAGCATCAGGCCGATGGCAAAGATTTCGGCCGCGGCCGTGAGGACGAGCGCCACGATCCAGGTCGGGACATGGTCCATCACATCGATCAAGGGCGTTGGGTCCACTGACGCGGATTCCGCGCCAGTTCTAATGCAAAGCCTGTAGAAAATCAGCCATCAGCGTCTGATGGGGCCCTTGCAGGGGCTTCCATGACCCGCAAGCAGCCGCCATATTCGGTCCATGCCCCATCGCATTGCCAGGACCTTCGGCTCACGCGCCGAGCCGCGCGCCGTTACGGGCGAAGCCGGCTTGCCGCAGAGCGGCCTGCCGGACGGCGCCGATCGCCGCCCGCCTGGCTTCGGCGAGGCGCCTCAGCCCTTGATGCAGGAGCACCCGCTCGTCTCCGGCACTGGCGGCCCCGACTTCGTACCCCACCGCCCGCCGCGTCCCGAGAAGAGCGAGGGCGGCATCCCCTTGCGCATCCAGTCGGAGCTCGAGCCCAAGGGCGATCAGCCGCACGCGATCGCCGAGCTCGTCGCCCAGGTGAACGCGCACGAGCGCGACCAGGTGCTGCTCGGGGTCACCGGCTCGGGCAAGACCTTCACCATGGCCAAGGTGATCGAGGCGACGCAGCGCCCTGCGCTCGTGCTCGCCCCCAACAAGACGCTCGCCGCCCAGCTCTACGGCGAGTTCAAGAGCTTCTTCCCGGACAACGCGGTCGAGTACTTCGTCTCCTATTACGACTACTACCAGCCCGAGGCGTACATCCCGCGCACTGACACCTATATCGAGAAGGACTCCTCCATCAACGAGCAGATCGACCGTATGCGCCATGCGGCGACCCGCGCGCTGATCGAGCGCGACGACGTGATCATCGTGGCGAGCGTGTCGTGCATCTACGGTATCGGGTCGGTCGAGACCTATACCGCCATGACCTTCAGCCTGAAGCGTGGCGACAAGGTCGAGCAGCGCCAGCTGATGGCCGATCTCGTGGCGCTTCAATACCGGCGCAACGATGCGAATTTCGTGCGCGGGAGCTTCCGCGTGCGCGGCGATACGATTGAGCTGTGGCCGGCCCACTTGGAGGATCGCGCCTGGCGCGTTTCTCTGTTTGGCGACACGGTGGAAAGTCTCGTCGAGTTCGATCCGTTGACCGGGGCCAAGACCGACGAGTTCTCCATGGTCAAGGTCTACGCCAACTCGCATTACGTGACTCCCAAGCCGACGCTGAAGCAGGCGATCCGCGGCATCAAGGAGGAACTCAAAGCGCGGCTTACCGAGCTGCATGGCGCTGGTCGGCTATTGGAAGCGCAGCGGCTCGAGCAGCGGAGCCTGTTCGACCTCGAGATGATCGAGGCGACCGGCTCCTGCGCCGGCATCGAGAACTATTCGCGCTATCTCACCGGGCGCAAGGCCGGCGAGCCGCCGCCGACTCTTTTCGAATATCTCCCCGACAACGCGCTCGTCTTCGTCGATGAGAGCCACGTCACCATTCCGCAGATCGGCGGCATGTTCCGCGGCGACTACCGGCGCAAGTCGACGCTCGCCGAATATGGCTTCCGCCTGCCCTCCTGCATGGACAACCGCCCGCTCAGATTCGAGGAGTGGGACGCGATGCGGCCGCAGACCGTCTATGTCTCGGCCACGCCAGGCGCCTGGGAGCTCGAGCAGACCGGAGGCGTGTTCGCCGAGCAGGTCATTCGCCCGACGGGCCTCGTTGATCCGCCCGTCCTGGTGCGCCCCGCCTCGACGCAAGTCGACGACCTGATCGACGAGACGCGGAAAGTGGTACTGCAGGGCTATCGCGTTCTCGTCACCACGCTGACCAAGCGCATGGCCGAGGATCTGACCGAGTACATGCACGAGCAAGGCATTCGCGTGCGCTACATGCATTCCGACGTGGAGACGCTCGAGCGCATCGAGATCATCCGGGACCTGCGCCTCGGCGCGTTCGATGTGCTGGTCGGCATCAATCTCTTGCGCGAAGGTCTCGACATTCCCGAATGCGCTCTGGTCGCCATCCTCGACGCCGACAAGGAAGGCTTCCTCCGCTCGGAGACGTCCCTCATCCAGACCATCGGCCGCGCCGCCCGTAACGTCGATGGCCGCGTCATCCTCTATGCCGACGGCATCACCGGCTCGATGGAGCGCGCCATGGCCGAGACCGCGCGCCGGCGCGAAAAGCAGACGGCATGGAACGAGGCGAACGGCATCACCCCGGAGAGCGTCAAGAAGCATATCGGGGACATCATGGCTTCCGTCTACGAGCGCGACCATGTGCTAGTCGATGCGGGAGCAGGTTTCGGCGAGGACGAGCAGGCGCTGATCGGCCACAATATCGAGAGCGTCATCGCCGACATGGAGAAGCGCATGCGCGCGGCCGCTGCGGACCTCGAATTCGAGGAAGCGGCGCGGCTGCGCGATGAGGTGAAGCGGCTCCGTCAGATGGAGCTGGCCATCGCCAACGATCCGCTCGCGCGCCAGAGCGACCTCGAGCGCTCTGCGGCGGAGACCGACTTAACCCGGCCGCACAAGCCGAGCCTCGACGAGATGGGCCCACATAATCGCGAAATGCCGCTGAGGACCGGGCGCCCCCGCTCCAAATCGGGCAAGCCCGGCACCCGCGCCTTCAAGGGCAAGAGCCGCTAAACGTGCACGCCGCTGAAGGAGGGGATCGGCTTGTAAAGGCACGTGCCGAACCCCATATGTTTATTAATGAGCCTGCCCCCTCTGGGCGCAAAGTAAGCTCACGATAAAAGCCATTGCGCCGACTACGAGCGCGACCCCTTTCTCGAAAAATTTAGCAAGCGAAGGCGCGGTCCTGAAAGGAAGCGTCATCGGATCGTTCACGAGCTTACGCTCCGAGCGAGTGTTCTCGCACGGAGAGGAGAAGCGACCCTTTGATGAGTTGCTTAAAGCGACTCTGAAACCGCCACCATGAAAAGGAATCATCATGAATGAATGGCTGAAACCCCACATCCAAGAATCCGAAGCCGGTATGGAAGTCACGAGTTACTTACCGGCCGAGCTGGACCGCGCGTAAGCGAGGTCCGGATTCCCCTGGAAAGCGGCGCCCTCTGCTTACGCAAGGCAGCCGCACCAGGGGGGTGTGCGTCACCAACTCCCCCCTAACGTCGACCTTTACGCCAAGCAGCGAGGGGTCCAAGAGGTATAAAATGAACACCGCTTTCACTCCCCAGGCTGCCGCCGAGCAGGCCCGCAGCGCGTACCGCAACGTGACGTCTCAACTCGGACTGTTGGGTCTCGACACGGCTATTCCAGAGGCCGTGCGATCGGCGGCCGAAAAGACCGTAGCCCAGACCCGCGATGTCTATGACCGTTCCCAGAACGCTCTCGACGCATCAATCGCAACGTTTGAAAAGTCTTTCGATGCAGCCGGACAAGGCGCAGCAGCCTTCAACCGTAAAGTCATCGACATCGCTCGGCGGAACCTGAATTCCGTCTTCGATCTGGCCAAGAGCTTGGCAAGCGCCAAGGACCTCGCGCAGGTTGTGGAATTGCAGGCGGCCTATTGGCAGAAGCAGTTCAGCGCACTGACGGCCCAAGCCGAAGAAGTCCGCGTGCTTTCGACCAAGGTGACGGCCGCTGCGGCCGAGCCCATCAAGGCCCACGTGAACGCCGGCATGGATAAGGTGCAGAAGAAGGCGCACTGAGGTCTCTCTCCCAAAAGAGAGAGTTTAGCGATCAAACGGGAGACGACTTTTTGGGTGAGAGCTTGGCCGGCGGCCTCGCCCTCCCCCAAACGATGGTCGTGCGCCACTTTGATCCCCTCTCGATTTAAGCTCGACCTATCGGGAGGTTCTCCGATGACGACGCGATTTGTCCCTTTCGGCTTGCCGCGAGTTCTCGACGGCAATCTTCGTGCGTACCTGGATCTGCCGTTGAGATGGTGACCATCGAGCGGCGTTGGAGCGAGATGCTTCACTAGCCGCGGCGAGCGTGACTGCCCCTTAAGTTCGCTCGAGCTGTCCTCTTCCCCCTCCTTCATTCTCGGCATCCGAGGAAACACAAACGGCCCAACTTGCGGGGGGCAGGGTCGGGCCGTCTGATCTTGCTAGCAAGAGCGGTTCTTAGCCGACCGCTTATAAAAACCAACTACGCGTAATAGAGAGCGCCCCGAAGGCGGCTCCTCCGCGTGAACTCCGAGACCGCCGTGAAAGCGCCCCGGAGACACTATTTGAATGATTATCATTCAAATCACTCCACTAAGATGGGCATTCTATCGTTGAATAACAAGTCGCCGAAAAATATTTTCGCATACACCTGAAACGACTTAATCTGATCGTATTGATCACATAGACGAATATTTCATACACTCAAAATATAGATGGGAGATTACGATGCAAAATAACTTGACATATCTGTATGATGACCAATTTCCGCGCATCCTATTCTTTAGCATGGGGCTAACAATTCTCAGCCTAGCGGTGGTCGCTGTTGTGTCTGCCTTGATAACCTAACTTCCGGATGGTCGGGTGGCTCGCTTATGCCTGCGGCTTCTGCGTTGCGTTGGGTTGAATGGGTCGATCAACAAGGGGCACTTAAGCGGCGCCTTGCTGCTTGTCCCGCGCCTCGCTCTGGATGAAGGCCGGCCAGAATTTGCGTAGATCGAGCGGGAACATGCCGGCGAGTTTGACCGCCTCGCCGCGATCGATGTGCTTCGACAGCACGTCGAACACCGCATGGACGCCCTGCTCCACCTCGATCGTGTCGGCGCGCGGCAGCTCCCGCGCGATATGGGCGAGGAAGGCCAGCTCATGCCTCTCCTTGCTGGGCTTACCCGTCGGGTCCCAGCCGTCGTAGAAGACACCGCGCAGCAGCATCGGCAATTGTGCCCCGAGATGTGCGGCGCTCTCCGCGCCGATGCGGTCGCGCAAGCCATGCAGCACTGCACGCAGGGTTGAATAAGCGTGATGGCGGTCGTTGGTGCGGAGCCGCTCCATGATGTCTTTGAGCCAGAGATTGGACTCCTGCACCGTCTTGTCGAAGACGTCGAGACCTGTGGTCATGGCGATATCTCCTCGCAAGCTTGGCGAATACCTTAGATAAGCCGCCGTCCCGCCGCCTTGACATGCGTCAAGCGGCTATTTCCGCCGCTCGATGTGTTTCGGCAGCTCGCGGATGACGTCGGTCGCTTTCTTGTCGGTGCGAAGGCCGAGAAACACGGGGTGGCGCATCTCTCCCGCCTCGGTCCACTCGGTGAACTTGACTTCGGCGACGAGCTTCGGCTTCACCCACGTCGTGTTCGCCTCGTCGGGAACCTTCTCGGCGATCGGCTTCGTCTCGGTGATGAGCGGAACCAGCATTGCGTGCAGTGAGCGCAGCATCTCAGCGTCGAAGCCGGTGCCGGCACGCCCTGCATATTCCCATCGCTTCCCCTCGCGCACGGCAAGCACGAGCGCTCCGAAATATTTGCGGCTGCGGCGGGGCGCGGTGAAGCCCACGATCACCACCTCCTGCTCCTGGCTTGCCTTGACCTTCAGCCAGTCGCGCGTGCGTACGCCGGAGTGGTAACGGCTGTTGGCGAGCTTGGCCATCACGCCCTCTTCGTCTGCCCGCTTGGCACGCGCGAAGGCTTTCAGCCCGGCACCAACGACATGGGCGCTGTAGTGCAAGAGCGGGCTCTTGGGCAGGACTGCCTCAAGCAGCTCCTTGCGCTTGAGCAGCGGCAGCGAGCGCAGATCCTTGCCGTCGAGATAGAGCAAATCGAATACACAATAGAGGAGACGCATGGGCTCGCGCTCGGCGTTCTGCAACAGCTGGAAGCGCGACCGCCCGTGCTCGTCGAGCGCCACGAGCTCACCGTCGAGCACCGCCTCTTGCGCCATGTCTGAAAGCGCCTCGCAGATCGTCGGATATTTGCGCGAGATGTCGATCAGGTTGCGCGAATAGAGCGAGGCGTGGCCCGGTCTCGCCACCGCAACGGCGCGGAACCCATCCCACTTCGTTTCGAAGATCCAGTCGGGATCGTCGAACGGCTTGTCGGTGAGTGTTGCCAGCATGGGCCGGAGATCGAATTCGCTCATGATGACCTTTCAGCGCTGCGCGCGCTCTGCTCGACGATTACTGTCATAAATAACACTCCCCGCGAAAAAGTCAGTGGACGGAGAGACGCTCCGGCTGCCCCAGCGCTGCGCCGCATGCTAGCCTAGTTGACGGTTGTGGTGAGGGGATCATGACCAAGACGGAGACCGTCATCTCTGACATCTATGACGCGTGGCGGTCGCAAGATCTCGACAGGCTTGCGAGCTATCTGCCAAACGATTTCTCTCACATGGTTTACATCCCGACCGAGGTCCATCCCCTTGGCGGCCTGTCAGCGGCAAGAAGGCGGCGCTCGCGCGGCTCGGCCTCATCGCCGCCGAGTTCGACTTCCTGCGCTTCGACACCAACGATCTGATGATTCACAAGGAACGCGCAGCTGCCGAAATACTCATTCACTATCGCCACCGTCAAACCGGCGTCGTGCTCGAAACCAAGATGGCCAATTTCTGGACCTTCGAAGAGGGCTGGCCGGTCAAGCTCTCCGAGTACCACGATATTGCCCGCATCCAGGCCTTCGCCGCCAACGTGGCGGCTCTGACAACAGCGTGACCGCACACGCGCGACGCGAGACGCAGTGCGAGCATCCCCCGTCCCTTCGTTCTGACGCGCGCCTTGGAGCTTCGGCATGACATTGCGCGGCTTGGCAACCCCTGCTCCGTGGTACAAAGGGGCGCGTTGTGCGAATCGGGGGAACGACAATGCCAAAAGCAACAGCGATGATTCTCGGCGACATTTACGATGCATGGCGGGCACAGGATCTTGATTGGCTCGCGAGCTACCTACCCAACGACTTTGCCCACATCATAAACGTCCCGGCGGGCATCGGCCCGACAGCGGGCTCATGCTACGGCAAGAAGGCGGTGATCGACCGCTGGCACGCCATGATGGCCGACTTCGAGTTCCTGATGTTCGATACGAGCGGGCTGATGACAGAGCGGAACCGTGCTGCCGCCGAGATTCCATTTCGCTATCGGCATCGCGCGTTGGGCAAGCTGTTCGAATTGACCAAAGGGACGTTCTGGACACTCGAAGACGGCTGGCCGGTCAAACTCACTGAATATTACGACCTTGCCTACATCCAGTCCTTCAGCACGAGCCTAGCGAGCCAAGACGTAGCCTGAGGACGCAAGCTATGGGACGGCATGGCTTTCGCCTGCGCTGTCCGACGTGACACCGACAAAAAGGGGCGCCCGCTCCTCGAAGCGGACGCCCCCTGCTCAGCCTGCGCGACGCCTGCCCGGCGTCAGCTGAAGGGGGTTAGGCTATTTGCAGTCTTTCATGCCGCCCATGGCCTTGTGAGCCTCCTTCATAGACGCGTACTTGCCCATCGACTTGAAGAACTTCGCGTCAGGGGCAGCGCCACTCATCATCACGCAGCGGCCGCTGGCGAGATCGACGGCGACGTAGAAATCCTCGGCGAGAGCGGGCGTGACGAAGGCGACGGTCAGAAGACCTGCGATCAGGTATTTGCGCATTGAGGGGTTCTCCTAGGAAGAGTGGTTAAGGACCGGTAACGCGGGTCCTCGGCCGGATATCTCCGGCCTGAAACGAGATCAGGCTAAAGCCGCTTCCCGCCGCTTCCCAATACCTTCTGGCTATGGTTGGCCGAGCTTTGCGCGTAGCCCGCGTCCTTGCCCGCGCGAAGCCCTGCACGGAATAGCGTTCGGCTATCGAGATAGAAGCCAACCGGCATTTCCGTTGGAGACACCTTAGGCCGATCTTGCTGCCATCGCCGCGGCCGTTCCTTTCGGCCGGAGCAACAGCCAAAAGGAGAAACGGAAATGTCGAACAGCAAAGTGAAAGGCCGCCTCGGCCGCAATTTTCAAATCGCCGCCATCGCGCTCGGCGCGTGCATGGCCGCCACTACCGCGTTTGCCAGCGAATGCCCTGCCGATCAGAAGAAGCCGGACGCGCGCGGTCCCGTAGACTTCAAGCCGGTCGGCGTCACCGACACGGTGATTGCCTCGATCGACGTGTCGAAGGCCCCCTTCGACATCAAGGATCGCAATTTCCGCATGCGCAAGCTCACCATCGAGCCGATGGGCATCGTGCCGTGGCACAGCCATGCCGACCGCCCGGCCATCATCTACATCGTCGAGGGCGAGATCGTCGAATACGCATCGAACTGCGCCTTGCCGATCGTGCACAAGGCCGGCGACGTGGTCGCCGAGAACTCCTGAGGTCTCTCACTGGTGGAAGAATCTCGGCGACAAGACCGTCGTGCTGCTCTCCGCCGATCTGCTGAAGGATCAGAACGACAAGAATATGTAGCCCGCTTCCCCCTCCGGATGTGACGCCCTCCCTCCCCCGCAGGGCGTCACATCCATCCTTTTGCGGAGCGCCGCCATGAATGAGCTTTCTTCCGCCGCCGTCGCAGCTCCCAAGGCCGAAGCGCAATCTCATACAGCCGGCGGCGCCATCCTCCGCTTCACCGTGATCGCGCTTACCGCCTTCCTCACTGTCGTCGATCTATTCGCCACCCAGGCAATTCTCCCGTCTCTGACCAAGCATTACGGCGTCACACCCGCCGCGATGGGATTTGCCGTCAATGCCAGCACCATGGGCATGGCGGTGTCGGGGCTCGCGGTCGGTTATTTCAGCCGCGAGATCGATCGGAGAAAGGGGATCCTGCTCAGCCTGCTCCTGCTCGCGATCCCGACCACTCTGCTCGCTCATGCGCCCGATCTCACCACTTTCACCCTGCTTCGCGTGATGCAGGGGCTCTGCATGGCTGCCGCCTTCACCCTCACGCTTGCTTATCTCGGCGAGCAATACAGCGCGGCCGACTCGGCGAGCGCGTTCGCGGCCTACATCACCGGCAACGTCGCCAGCAACCTGATCGGGCGGCTGATCTCTGCGGCCGTCGCCGACCATTTCGGCCTCGCCGCCAATTTCTATTTCTTCGCCTCACTCAATCTGCTCGGCGCCGCCCTCGTCTATTTTACCGTCGAGAAGGCCCCGCCCATGAAGGACATGGGCGGAGGCACGAGCTCGCATTTCGAGGCGTGGATCACGCATCTCAAGAGCCCATCCTTGCGCGCAAGCTTCGCCATCGGCTTCTGCATCCTGTTCGCCTTCATCGGCACTTTCACCTATGTGAATTTCGTGCTCGTGCAGC
Organism: uncultured Alphaproteobacteria bacterium; assembly: GCA_963747175.1. GTDB lineage: Bacteria > Pseudomonadota > Alphaproteobacteria > Rhizobiales > Methyloligellaceae > Methyloceanibacter. Next base: position 202,671 of record CAVVDW010000015.1, read on the forward strand.
CGCCGCTTGGCGTAGGCTCGATGACGCTCGGCTTTGTCTATTTCGTGTTCCTTCCCGCCATCGCCACGACGCCTCTGGCGGGACGCGCGGTGAAGCGCTTCGGAACACGCCCGACCTTCTGGGGCTCGCTCCTCGTTGCAGCGCTCGGACTACCCTTGCTCGTCCTGCCGATCCTCCCGGCGGTTCTGCTCGGCATGGTGCTGGTCGGGGTTGGAACCTTCTTCGCCCAGGCTTGCGCCACGGGCTTTGTCGGCCGCGCCGCGACCTCCGACCGCGGCTCGGCAACCGGACTCTATCTCGCGAGCTACTTCTTCGGCGGGCTGATCGGCAGCGCCGTGCTCGGCGTGATCTTCGATATGTTCGGATGGACGGCTTGCGTCGCCGGCATCGCGGTCTCGCTCCTGGTGGCCGCCCTGCTCGCCGTCTTCCTCAGGACGCCGATGTCGCCCGCGACAGCCTGACCAAAGGGCAGCACGAAAACCGGCGAAGTTCTTGACCCAGCGCAATGTCCGGCGATTAACCCGCTTCTAACCTCGATTACGTGGAGCGGCAGCTGGGGTTTCCCGCTCCATCCGGCGGTCTTGATTGAATCGCGCGAACGCTAAGATCAAGACCGCCTTTTGCTTCGTGGGTCTGGCAGGGCTCCCCGCCTCTCCATTCCAGGGGTCGCGTGCGTGCCGCAAGAAGCAACAATAAGAGAAGCCCGGCTCCCTGCCGGGCTTCTCCTCGTTGCGCGTGCCACCCCGCGGTACTCGCAGTTCTAATTTGGCCCGCGCATTAACCATTTTCTAAGCGGATCGGAGTGAGATGGGCCTCAGTTCCGCGTACCCAAAGTCGAGTTCAGTACCAAGTAGAGGGATCTAGTCATGCGCACCATCGTTGCTCTTGCCGTCATCGCCGCATCCTTGGCGTTGGGCGGCTGCTTTCACCACCAGCAGGTCTATAGCGCCGAGCTACCGCCGGCGACGACGCCCCTGAAATAGGCGAACGCGTCCTCCCACCTCGAGCCTGTCGCGCCGGGGTGACGGGCGATCAACGGTCATGGCCGGACCGGATCTTGAGCAGCGTCTCAAGATCGGTCCGGCCATCGGCATTTGAGCACGAGGACACTCCATGGCACGGCGATTTCCTCACTGTGGCTTTGCTGCACCCCATCATCGAAAAAAGCGCCCCTAGGAGGAACCCCAGCCAGGGCTATCGCCTTGTACGTTCAGAGGACTGGGAGCGCTGCCAAGATGGCTCGGGGCTGTTGAGCGCGCTGGAGGCTGCGAAGATTATGGCGGCGCATTTCGGACCCAGGCGTGAGGATCGAGATATGACTTGGTTCGAGATTGCGTTAATCGATGAGAAATTCGTCCTGCCCAAGGAGAGCTGGATCATTCCGGGCCTGACGCTTGGCGCCACTCTGGTCGCGGTCGTTGTGGCCCTCGTTTGAAGACCCAGGCCGCTAGAGCACGCCACCGCTACAGGAACTCACCCAGACGAGCAGCAGGACCGCCGCGCCGGCCGCGCCCATCGCCACGAAGGCATTCAGCCAACTCTGCTTCCTGAGCGCACCGGCGATGTCGCCGTCATGCAGCTCTCTCGGAACCCTCACCCAGAACACGTCGAGCGAGAGCACGGCGAGCAGGAAGGTGAAGACCATGGCGAGAAGCTGAATCGCCGAAATGCCCGTGCATGCGTTCATGACCGCCTCCCTTATTCCGCCGCGAGCTTCCGGGCCGCTTCATCTGCCGGGCACGGCTTTCCAGGCTCGACCTCGGCGGCAGGCTCGACGCCAAGCTCGGGCTCATGAAGGATGACGCCGTCGAGTAGACCCCACTCGCCGATCCAGGCCTGTCGCGCGAGAGCGCGCCTGGTGTCGGCAAGACCGGCCTCCCAGCGGCTGCTGATGCCGGCAGGCGTAAAGTCAATGTCCTTGGTGTGGTTCTCGTTGCTCAGCTTGGGGCTCAGCAGACGCACCACGTGCATGCGCGTGTCGCAGCGATAGCCGGCCAGCTCCTGGTAGAGCGGATCGTTCTTTTCCTCCTCGGGCACGAATTCGAGGAGGTTGGTGATGACGTGCCTGAGCTTGTGCGTCTCGCGCTGGCGGACGATGTGGCTCGCGATCCGGCTTGAATACTGAATGTCCTTCTGACGATTGAGGATCTGCCAGATGGTCTCTGGCTCATCGCCTGTGGGGTGCCACAGATGCACCGCGAAGATCAGCGAGTTCCTGCGCGGCTGGTCGTCGAAGATGCGCTCGGTTGGCGTATTGGATAGGATGCCGCCGTCCCAATAGAGCTCGCCGTCGATGCGCACCGCCGGGAAGGCCGGGGGCAGAGCCCCCGAGGCCATGACATGCGCGGGCCCGATTTCCATCTCTTTGGAGTCGAAATAGCGCATCATGCTCGAGCGCACATGGGCTGCGCCGACCGTGAGCCGCGGATGGCCCTTGTTGATGAGGGAGAAATCGGCAAGCTCTTCCAGCGTACGGCGAAGCGGCTCGGTCGAGTAGAAGCCGGCGTGATCGGCGCCAAGCGGCACATGCGCGCCGAGAAATGCGCGGATATTGGTCTCGAAGAATCCGGGGATGCCGCTCGTGAGCGTCGTCCACGCCGACAGCGTGTCGGCTACGCCCGTCCAGGCGGGGAAAGCGCCCCAGAAGGCGCTGCTCTCCACGCGGCGCCAGAATGTCTGGAGCTTAGCAAGTCGATCCTCGACCCGATTGCCGGCGATGATGGCTGCATTGATGGCGCCGATCGAGGTGCCGATGATCCAGTCGGGCTCGACGCCCGCCTCGTGCAGCGCCTGATAGACCCCACACTGGTAGGCACCGAGCGCGCCGCCGCCTTGCAGAACGAGCACGACCTGACCGTTGTCGGTGTTGCGGATCTCGTTGACCGCTTGCAGCGGCGCGAGATTTCTCGATTTCTCAGTCATGGCGGGTTCCTTACGGCTCAATGCGAGGTCCAGCCGCCGTCGACCGGAAGCGCGGCACCGGTGATCGATGCGGCCGCATCGGTCGCGAGGAAGACGGCAATGCCGCCGAGTTCCTCAGTGGTGGCGAAGCGCTTGTTCGGCTGCTGCGCGAGCAGAACGTCGCGAATGACTTTCTCGCGCGGAATGCCGTGGGCCTTGGCCTGACCTTCGATCTGCGCCTCGACCAGCGGCGTGTAGACATAGCCGGGGCAGATCGCGTTGCACGTGATGCTCATCTCTGCCGTCTCGAGCGCGGTGACCTTGGTCAGACCGAGCATGCCGTGCTTGGCCGCGACATAGGCCGACTTGAAGGGCGAGCCGACGAGCCCGTGCGCCGAGGCGATATTGATGATGCGCCCCCACTTCCTGGCGATCATGGAGGGCAGCGCGAGCCGCGTGGTGTGGAATGCCGAGCTCAAATTGATGGCGATGATCGCGTCCCACTTGGCGATGGGAAATTCCTGGAGAGGCGCGACGTGCTGGATGCCCGCATTGTTGACGAGGACATCGAGGCTCCCGAACATGTCGAGCGCCATCTGGACCATCTCGGCGATCTGCTCGGGCTTCGTCATGTCGGCGCCGGAGAAGACGACCGGAACGCCGAAATCGGCGCCGATGCTCGCTTGGGTGGCTTTGACCTCCTCGGGCGCGCCGAAGCCGTTGAGGACGACGACCGACCCGGCGGCTGCGAGCGCCCGGGCGATCCCGAGGCCAATTCCACTGGTCGAGCCGGTGACGAGGGAAACCTTGTCCTTGAGGGGCTTCGCAGCAGAAATGGCCCGCTCAGTCATGGCGATGGTCATGGCCGGACACCCCTCCTCTTGGTTGCCGGTACCTTGCGTGTCTTGAGACGCGCTTCGTTCGAGGGTGATCATGCCCGCGCCACACCGCTCGCGGGAAATGCCCATTGGCTAAGGAGTCGATAGGGGCGCGCTATCGCCGGCTGGCCCTCCGAAGCGGGCAAGAAACGCTGATTTTCCGGCGGTCTGCGACACTAGCAGTTGCGGAAAAAGGCGAGTGGGCCGCCAAATGATCTCGACGGGAAAGCGCGATCAATCGTACAACTCAACGACACAAAGGCGCGAACCAAGCATTTCCAGGCAAATGACCACTCGTATCGCGAGCCACCAGGCCAGATCCCATCCGGCCTGGACTGGAAATACGCGGCGGCCATACCTGCCGCTATTTCGCCGAGTTCAACGATAGGTTAGGCAGCGGAGCGCATCTCCCATGGAAATGCATCAGGTCCGCTACTTCCTCGCGGTGGCGCGGGCGCTCAATTTCACGCGCGCGGCCGAGGAATGCCACGTGGCCCAACCATCCCTCACCCGCGCCATCCGCCAGCTCGAGGGCGAGCTCGGCGGCGACCTGTTTCGCCGCGAGCGGCCGCAAGCCCAGCTGACCGAGCTCGGCCAGCGCATGCTGCCGCTGCTGAAGCAATGCTACGAAAGCGCTTTAAGCGCCCGCTCGCTCGCCTCAGCCATCAAGAAGGGCGAAGTCGGCTCGCTCAGGCTCGCGGTCTCGAACACCATCGACCCGTCCCTCGTCACGCCTCACGTGGTCGAGCTCGGCAAGCTGTTCGAGGGCCTCGATTTGAAGCTGTTGCGGGGCACCGGCAGCCAGGCGCTCGAATACCTCAAGAAAGGCGAGGTCGAGCTCGTCATTGCCGCAAAGGTCGAGGACGATTGGGAGCGTCTCGACAGCTGGGCTCTGTTCACCGAGGACTTCCAGCTCTTCGTGAACTCCATGCACGCTCTTGCCAACCAGGCGAGCATTGCGCTCGATGATCTCAGGCCTGAGCGGCTGATGGTGCGCACCTATTGCGAGACGACGCCTATGCTGCTCGATCTGTTGCGCGCGCGGGAATTCGACGTGACGCGCTTCCACGAGGTCAGCACCGACATCGACCTCATCTCGCTCCTCGAAGCGGGGCTCGGCGTGGCACTTGTCCCGCGCAGCACGCAGAGCCCGGCAAGCGTGATGCGCATCACCGTCACCGACATCGATCTCAAGCGCACCATTCATCTCTATGGCGTGGCCGGACGCCAGCGCACGGCCGTAGCCGCCGCCATGATGAAGATGCTGCGCGCCTATGATTGGTCGCGCTACGGCACCTCGACTTGAGTTGATGCAATCGCGCGCTAATGCGCGCTCTTGAGCGCGGCCAGCAGATCCTCGATGGCCATGCGCCTGCGGTAGTCGGGATCGACGAACCGCGCCCTCACCACGCCCTTGGGATCGACGACGAAAGTGGCCGGCACCGGCAGCAGCCAAGTATCGCTTCCTTGCGAGCGCGAGATGTCCCATCCGGCACGACACATCATCTCCTGCATCTCTGCCCCCACCCAGAAGGCGAGATTCAACGAGAGCGCATAGCCATTGTCGAAATCGGTGAGGATCGGGAACGGCGCGTAGGCTTCCGCCTTGAGCTCGGCGGCGAAGTGCTCCCTGTCGGGCATGATCGCGGCGATCTGCCCCCCCTCAGCCATGATCTGATCATGCGCTTCGGCAAGAGCGCGCGTGTTGATGCGGCAATAGGGGCACCAGCGTCCGCGATGGAAGGTCACGGCGACCGGCCCCTTCTCCAGGACCTCGTCGAGACTCAGGAGCTGCCCACTCTCGTCGGGCAGCACGAAGGGCGGCATAGGCTCGCCGGGCTTCGGCGCATTCTCTCCGACCTCGAACTCCTTGAGTCGCGCCACCAGCTGGTCGACGGCAACCTGGAAATTCGGGCCAAACCGCCTCACCGCGTCGGCGAAGGCCTGCAGCCTCTCGGCCAGCGACGCGTCCATGTCGCGGCACTCGACGAAGGCCTCATTGAGCAGTTCTGCGAGCGGTTTTGAGTTCATACCCTAGCTCCCCGGCTGGTGCCGGCAGGACACCCGGCAACGGGCCGGTGGAAAACCCAAATTCTTCGGTCTTACCCTCAATTTTTCATACCACCCGTAGGTTCCTCTGAACAGAAGCGATTCGCCGCTGGCTACGGCCGCTGGCCTTGATTGTCGGCGGAAAGCGCGGCCTGCAGAGCCGCGAGCAGTGCTTCGATCGTCATGCGGTTGCGATAGTCCGGGTCGATGAAGCGCGCCGTGACAACTCCATCGCGGTCGACGACGAAGGTCGCCGGAATCGGCATCACCCAGGTCTGATTGCCCTGATAGTCGGGCACAACACGGCCCCCTGACTCCAGGATCTGCTGCATCTCGTCGCCGACCCAAACCGCGAGGTTGAGCGACAGCGCATAGCCATTGTCGATGTCGGTCAGGACCGGATAGTGCACCTCTCCTTCCGCCTTGAACGCCGCGGCGAAGCGTTCCCGGTCGGGCATGATCGCGGCGAGATGAGCGCCATCCGCAGCGATCCTCTCCTCGGCTTCCGCCAGCGCCCGCGTGTTGATGCGGCAATAGGGACACCAATGGCCACGATGAAAGGTCATGGCCAGCGGTCCATCGCCCAGCAGCGCATCGAGGGTAACGAGTCGCCCCGCTTCGTCCGGCATGGCGAAGGGCGGCATCTTCTCACCGGGCTTGGGAGCGGCATGACCTGCGTCATAGGCCTTGAAGCGGCTGACCATGCGATCCACCGCCTCCTGATATCCGGGGATCAGATAGCGTGTGGCCTCGCTGAAGGCCTCGAGCCTCTCGTTCAGGGATGCGTCCATGTCGCGGCAGTAGCGAAAAGCCTCATCGAGGGTGGCGAAGGCCGGATGTTTCATTCATCGGCCCTCCTCCCGTCGGCCCATGGATTCGCGTCCGAGCGCGCTTCTTGAGCCTCCGTTATGGCCCGCTCCCGCGCATCAGGTCCAATAGCGACCGGCTATGGTGTCGATCATCGATCAGCATTTCCGCGCGGGACGTGGCGGCGTCAGGTGAAAAGCTTCAAATAGCCGAGCAAAAGATAGATCAGCGCGAACACGGCGATCATGAGCAGGGTCAGGAAGAAAATCGCGCCTCGCGTATGATGGTGGCTCGCGCCCTTGGAGAAGGGATTGGGGAGCTGGGCGAAGCAGGGCGAGGACAGGGTCGCGGCAATCTTGACGTGCCGGTCGAGCACGTTCCACCCCGCGATGGTGATCGCCGCCCAGACCAAGGTCATGAGGAAACCTGCGCCGAGCAGCAGAAGAGTGAGCCCCTGTTGCCCAGACAGTCCTGTCGGGCTTGCGATCATCGCCCCGAGGATCAGCGAATTCGCGACCAGCAGCGCATTGTTGCGCGCCCAATTCGTCTCGCGCTCCGAGTTGATCAGATCGACATAGGCTTGGAATACCGCAAGCTCATCGGAGCTATTCTCTGCATCTTGCATGGTCACCGCGCCTCTTTGAAGAGGGAAGTCAGCGACCGCTCGAGTACCCCTGTCAAGAGGCGCTCGTTTACGCTTCGAGCTACCCCGCGTTGGCGGTGGGCCGAATTGCTATTTGATCAGCGCCTGGAGATCCTTGAAGGCCGGGGCTCCGGCACGCTCCAGCCATTCGAACAGGACCATCTCGCTGTCGACGACGTCGACGCCGGCCTTGGCGAGTCGCGCAAGCGCAAGCTTGCGGCTGTCCTTGGAGCGGGAGCCCACGGCGTCGGCGACGACGAAGGCCTCGAAGCCTTGCGCCTCGAGATCGATGGCCGTTTGCAGCACGCAAACATGGGTCTCGATACCGGCCAGCACGACCTGAGCCCTCCCCTCGCGGCGGAGACCGTGCAGGCGTTCGCGGAGTACGTCGCTTCTCAGACAGGAGAACTCGACCTTGTCCGCGACGAAGGCCGCGTTGGCGAGCGCGTCGCGGATGGGATCGACCGTTGGACCTAGACCTTGGGGATATTGCTCGGAGACGGTGATCGGCACGTCGAGCGCCCTCGCCGCGCGCACCAACCTGATGCAGCGGTCGACGACGCGATCCTTGCCCGAGATCGCGTCGAGCAGCTTGTCCTGCACGTCGACGATGAGAAGCTGGGACTTTTCGCGAGCGAGCAGCATGGCCGAATGTCGCACAGGTTTCGCTGAGTCGCCTAGTGCAAGCGCACGCTGGCCCTACGCGCGACCGGCGATCTTCAGCGCGAAGGCGTAAGCGAGCGCGACCTCCTTCAGCCGCTCGAAGCGGCCCGAGGCGCCTGCGTGTCCCGCCTCCATATTGGTGCGGAACAGAAGAAGCGAGGAGCCGACATCGAGCTCGCGCAGCTTCGCCATCCATTTCGCCGGTTCCCAATAGGTCACGCGCGGGTCGGTGAGCCCGGCCAGCGCGAGAATGTTTGGATGGGCGACGGCGCGCAAATTGTCGTAGGGCGAATAGGCGGCAATGGTGCGGTAGTCGGCCTCGCTCTCGATCGGATTCCCCCATTCCGGCCATTCCGGCGGCGTGAGCGGCAGGCTCGCATCGAGCATGGTCGTCAGCACGTCGACGAAGGGCACCTCGGCGATGATTCCGAGAAAGAGGTCCGGCGCCAAGTTGGCCACCGCGCCCATGAGCATGCCGCCGGCGCTGCCGCCATGGGCGACGATGCGGCCGCGCGACGTGAAACCTTGCTCCGCGAGAAATTCACCGACGGCGACGAAGTCGCTGAAACTATTCACCTTCTTTTCGCGCTTGCCGTCTTTGTACCAGCGATAGCCCTTATCCTTGCCGCCGCGCACATGGGCGATGGCGTAGACGAAGCCGCGATCGACGAGGCTGAGCGCATTGGTGGAGAAGCCGGCGGGGATGCTCATGCCGTAAGCGCCGTAGCCGTAGAGCAGAAGCGGCGCCGAGCCGTCGAGCGGGGTTTCCTTGCGGTTGAGCAGAGAGACCGGCACGGTCTCGCCGTCCTTCGCCGGCGCCATGACGCGGCGCGTGACGTAAAGCGAAGGGTCGTGGCCGCTCGGGACCTCTTGCGTCTTGCGCAGAACGCGCGTGCGCGCCGCCATGTCGTAATCGAAGACCTGAGCCGGCGTCGTCATCGAGGAATAGGTGAAGCGCAAAATCGGCGTGTCGTATTCGTAGCCGGCCGAAAGGCCGAGCGAATAAGCCTCCTCGTCGAACGCGATCTCGTGCTCCTCGCCGTCGGCAAAGCGCCGCACGACGATGCGGGGCAGCCCGTCCTCGCGCTCGAGCCGAACCAGGAAATCCTTGTAGGCGACGACGTCAAGGATCAGCCGTCCCGGCCGGTGCGGCTCGATTTCGCGCCAATGCTCCGGGCCCCGGCTCTCAACCGGGGCTTCGACGATGCGGTAATCCTCTGCGCCTCCCGAATTGGTGAGGATGATGAGGCGCCCGTCATGATGATCGACCGAATAATCGTGCTCGGGCTCGCGCGCCGCGACGAGAAGCGGGGCGGTTGAAGGATCTGCCGCATCGAGCAGGCTGATCTCGGCGGTCTCGTGGTCATGCACGCTGAGCAGGAGATAGCGCCGGTCCTGCGTCGCGCCGATGCCAAGGAAGAAGCCGGGATCGTTCTGCTCATGGATAAGCGCATCTGCCCCTTCCGCGCCGATGGCGTGGCTGAGCAGCTTGCGCGGACGGTGCTCGTCGTCGACCCAGATATAGAGGAGGCTCTTGCTGTCGTTCGCCCATTCGAGCGCGCCGTTATTGTCGGCGATGCGGGCATCGACCAGCTTCCCGGTCGCCGCCTCAATGACGTTGATCGCATAGAACTCGGAGCCCTTGGTATCGACGGCATAGGCAATCAGGCTGTGGTCGGGGCTGTGGGCCACTCCGGCGATGCGAAAATAAGCGTGCGGCTTGGCGAGCTCATTGCCATCGACCAGCACGCGCTCCTCCCCGCCTTCGCGCGGCGTCCGGCAGAAGAGCGGATGCTGGCCGCCCGTCACGTAGCGCGTGTAATAGGCGAAGGCTCCGTCAGGTGCGGGGACCGTCGTATCGTCCTCCTTGATGCGCCCCTTCATCTCGGCGAACAGGCGCTCCTGGAGCGACATGGTGTCGGCCATGACCGACGCCGTGTAGGCATTCTCCGCTTCGAGATGCGCCTTAATCGCGGGATCGAGCTGCGCGGGATCGCGCATCACCGCCTGCCAGTTCGACGCCCTCAGCCACGCATAGTCGTCGACGCGCCTGATGCCGTGATGCGACGACACAAACGGGACGCGGCGCGCGCGAGGAGCTTGCGCGCGGGGACCCCCCGCGCGGGTAGATTTCAAATTCATGGCGGAATGATTATGCCTTGGTCTTGCCGCTGTCGTCGCCCGCGTCGAAGTCCAGCGCCGCGCCGTTGATGCAATAGCGCGCACCAGTGGGCTCCGGGCCGTCGGGAAAGACGTGGCCAAGATGCGCCTCGCATTTCGCGCAGCGAACCTCGGTGCGGTGCATGAAGAACGAGCTGTCGTCGTGCTCGCTCACCGAGTCTTTGTCTGCCGGCGCATAGAAGCTCGGCCACCCGGTGCCGGAATCGTACTTGGTGGTTGAGCTGAACAATGGCTCTCCACAGCAGACGCAACGATACATCCCTTCCCGCTTCTCCTTGTAATAGGGATGGCTAAAGGCCCGCTCTGTGCCGTGCTCGCGCGTCACATAGAACTGCTCAGGCGAAAGCTTCTGGCGCAATTCAGCCTCAGAAATTGGCGTCTTACCCCTGCCGCTTTTCTCGATTTTCTCTGCCTTGCTCATAGTCGGGAACAACCTCGGGTCTGCTCGCATTGATCTTTCCGCAATATAGGCACTGCGGCCAACCTTCCGAAGAGGCCGTCTCGACTGCTCACGGAGGCTTGATTCCCGGAGTAATTGCACGGCCACAAGCGGCGATTGTGACCGTCAACAGACTGCGAAGATCAAAAGCGGCTGCGAGTTGAACCTAAGCAGCAGCGCGAAGGCGCTTGGGTAAACAAAAGTCTGAGCTTCATTTATCATATTTGGCTGGCGCACAGTTTTCATCAGATCAAGTCCGTTGCGGTCTTGAGAGAAGGTGCTGTAGAGAGCAAATCAGTTAAGCCCCGCGGCACCGAGCACATTCTCTAGTTGAGAAACATTGTACGCTCACGTCACAAAATCGGCGTAATCTGGTGACCCAAGAGTATGGTGGGCCCGGGAGATGCGTAAGCACCAGTGGTTTGTGTGCTGGCTTACTAGGACCGGGGATTAAGCAGGATCAAGGAGCAACTTCATGGAAGCGAATCTGGAGAAGAACGAATTGGTAGAACTTACCGCTGAGATCGTCTCCGCTTATGTCAGCAATAACACGGTCGTCGCGACAGACCTTCCTGGCGTGATTCACAATGTCTTCGATGCTCTGAGCAAAGCCTCGAGCGCCTCGGGCGTGCCTGCCAGGGAAGAGTTGAAGCCTGCCGTCCCGGTCAAGAAGTCGGTCACGCCGGAATACATCATCTGTCTCGAGGACGGGAAGAAGTTCAAATCGCTGAAGCGTCACCTGCGCACGCATTACGATCTCTCGCCCGAGGACTATCGCGAGAAATGGGGCCTACCGCACGACTATCCGATGGTCGCTCCGAACTACGCAGCAGCCCGCTCAGACCTCGCCAAGCGCATGGGTCTTGGGCAGCGGCGGCGATAAACGTTCGCAAGATGCGGGGCCAAGCTTCGCTGGAATGAAGCGGCGCGGCAGCCACAGGGCCGCGCACGCAACTCCCAAGATCGGGTAGCTCGTTTAAGCACCACTACAAGCAATTGTGATTCCTAGTGAATCCGCCTCTCGCGCTTGCAAGTGACAGGCGAACTCCACATAGTCGGGCGACGACGCGGTGATTCGCGGGGCCTAAACGGGCCACGATGCGGGGGATGCCGATGTCCGGACGAGCCTTTCGTGCACAGCTTGTGACGCAAGGAGAGCGCGAGCTCTTCGATTATTGGCTTCGCTCGGCCGGCACGAAGCGGATGCCGGCAAGGTCCGATCTCGATCCCCTGAAGGTCCCGCGGCTCCTCCCTCATCTTGGCTTGATCGATGTCAGGAACGGCCTCGACCAGGCCTCGTTCCGGCTTGCGGGCACCATGCTCCGCGACGTCTATGGCCAGGAGATCACCGGCAAGCGCGTCGACGAGGTCTTCTCAGGCGATCGCGCGGCCTATTGGCGGCGAATTCATGAACGGGTCATGAGGCTTGGGCGACCGCTGCATGGGGTGGTGCGGGGCCCTATAGAGGGGCGCGACCATATCCTCTTGTTCTGGCTGAGGCTTCCGCTCTCCGAGGATGGCGGACGCGTCGACAGGATCTTGTGCCACGACATGGCCGGCCCCGCCAAAGACAAGCAAAGCGAGGCGGAGCGGCCCCTCCTCCAATATCCCTGCGTCCTTCCGGACTTCAGGTCCGAGCCCCGGCGAGCGCAGCTGCGCTGAACCTCGCGCCCTCGCCCTTCAGCCGCGCGAGCTCGGCCTTATAGGCGCTGACAAGCGCGAGATGCCGGTTGAGGTCATAGCTCCAATGGCCTGAGGTCGCGCGGCGCCGCTCGGCACGAAGCGCGCGGCGAAGCTTGCCGAGCACGAGGCGGCATCCTTCCGCGCTCTCATCGTGTGTATTTATTCCTAATTATATACATGACAAAAGACACCGACGTCGAACTCGAAGCCATTGCATTTCGTGACGAACTCAAAAACAAGTGACGTTCGAAATTAGATCGCGCTGGGTCATGTCCGCTATGGGTCAGAAGCGGACGCCGTGCTTCTCGTTTTTAGTGGTCCGCTTTGGCGAGGTAAGCGGACACGGGCTGGTGACGTGAGTTTTGCAAACCAATTGCAGGGCAACAGCACGGCAAGTTCACGAGATCTTTTGCCCTCTGGCCTTGGGCCTGCCCCATTCATCCAGAAGGCATTCATTTGCCTCAATATCGGCGGCGAATATGAGCCAGGTCTTCGCGAGGTCGGACCATACTTGTCTGGCTTCTCGGTCGTTAGTCGTTTGTGCCAGGCGCACACACTCAAGCGCGCGTTGGCGGCAATCACCCGGATCAGTCTGCCTATCAAGCTGCCGATGCCAATGAGTGTATTGCTTGCGCGCACTCTCTAACGTCATCGGCCCCTTAGCTGGGTCCAGTTGTCCGAGAGCCGGTGATCGGGACGCTGGCCTAATCCTTCCAAACAAGGCGTAGCGGAACGCGCCAAAGATTCTCGCCAACCGGAAGCGGACAGCAGCGAGTTTTTCGCCCTTCGCCTCAGCCACCTCCGTCGCAAGATCGCGTCTTAGCTTCAAGTTCTCCTGAAGTGCTTTTTTTAGGTCATTGCTGTTTGATGTCATGCCAACCCCCACACGAGCATATCATCCCAGCATGACCAGACTTGCCAACGTCGGGAATAATCCACTGGCGCGTTGACGAAGCCTAAACGACGATACGCCAGCAGCTTCCCCACCTGTTGTTGCTCGAAGGCTCTCACCGTGGCAGCGACCGGCTGCTAGTCCGCTTAGGGTCAGAAGCCGACGTAATGTCGGTGCAGCTGATTGGTCCGTTTCGTGCCAGCAGCGGAAGGCTCTGACGGGCCCGATGCAGGAATCGTTCAAATCACCAGCAGACTTTGGCCCCGGACGTACACACATAGGGCGATACCACGCCCGACCAGCAAACCGTGTAGGAACTCTTGTTCACGATGTCTGGCTTGTAAATGCCGCACCAAAGGTTGAAGCAGAACATGTTCGTGCTGACGCTGCTGCGCCAATAAGGATTCGGCGACGCGCGCATGGCGCTCACGGTGGCGGCACGGAGTTTCTTTTCCGCCTTGTACTGGTTGACGTAATCGGCAAGCGCGAGTTGCGCGCGACTGACCGCTGTCTCCTTGTCGAACCCGTCGGCGGTGCCCGACAGGACAACGCAACCTGCCTGCGCTGGAGCGCCCAAAGCCAAGCAAAAACCCGCCGCGATCAATGCCAGCGCCGAGCTGAGCCAATACGACCTCATCGGAACGCCTCCATCACCAGTGCCAAGATGCGCAAGAGTAATATATCCGCTACGCGTGCTTGGCAGTACCTTTGCTGACGCAGAAGGATGATCGGCCTGCGTTGTAGCCTTTATGCAACACGGGTTGGCAAGGCGCGGTGACCTCAGGTGTCCGGTTTGGGTCAGAAGCGGACATTCGCTTGATCAGCTTCGATGTCCGCCAAGTGCCCACAGCGGAACTTTTCCCCACTCGTCTGAGGGGAGCAGGTGGTCGAAAATGAACCCCACACGCGCGCGCTTTCAGTGCAGCCTCGAACCCCTTCGGCGGGCGGACTTGCCGGTGGGAACGATCGAGCTTGCGCGCTATCTGATCGGGAAGACGCTGGTCCACGAGCTCCCGACAGCGCGGCTCAGCGGAGTCATCGTTGAAACGGAGGCGTATCCGCCGGGGGACGCCGCCGGCCACGCCTTCCGCGGCAAGACAAGAGGCAATCAGTCTTTGTTTCTCGGTCCCGGCTACTGCTACGTCTATTTCACCTATGGCTCTTCGTTCATGGTCAACGTCACCAGCGAGGAACCAGGCGTCGGCGCGGGCGTGCTTTTGCGTGCGCTGGAACCGCTCGAAGGCGTCGAGATCATGCAGCGCTTTCGCAAGACGACGCGTGCTCGCGATATCGCGCGTGGCCCCGGGCGCCTCGCCCAGGCCATGCACATCGACAAGCGCTATGACGGAGTCGATCTCTGTGCCGGGGACGCTCTTTGGCTCGGCACGGCAGCGCGGCACATGTGTCCAATCCGTAGCAGCACGCGCATCGGCCTGACGCGGGAAGTGGATCGCAAGCGCCGGTTTTTCGAGTCCGGCAATCCCCATGTCAGCGGGCCGAGGTCGCTCTCCCTCTCATGAGAGAAGCGGCCGAAACAGGGGCTACCCGTTGCGGAGCTGGTTCAACAGCTCTTCGCTCGGATATCCGTCGGGGGGGAGGCCGTACTTGATCTGCATGGCGCGGATCGCTTCGCGCGTGGAGGCGCCGACCACCCCGTCGATCTTGCCGACGTCGAAGCCGCGCTTGGCGAGAAGCTGCTGCAGCTCCTTCATCTCGGGCAGGCTCAAGGTCTCGACAGGAGCATTGCCTTGGCTGAGCGGAGGCGCGCCGGCAAGGCGGCTGGCGTAATAGGCCGCCGTCGTCGAATAGACCAGCGACTTGTTCCATTCGAGATAGACGTCGAAATTCGGATAGGTGAGGAAGGCGGGGCCGTTCCGTCCCATGGGGAGATGCAACCCGACCGGAACGTTGTCGGCAGGGATCGGCTTGCCGCTCGCATAGGTCACCCCGTGCTGCGCCCAGAAGGCGCGCGGCTTCTTGATGGTGACGTCGGCCTGATCCCAGGGAAGATCGGCCGGCACGCGCACTTCTTCGATCCAAGGCTGATTGGGCTGCCAGCCGAGTCCGTCGAGATAGTTCGCCGCCGAGGCGAGCGCGTCGGCCGTGTTGGTGATGAGATTGCGCGTTCCGTCGCCGTCGAAATCGACGGCATATTTGTAATAGACGTTCGGCACGAACTGGAACTGGCCGACCTCTCCGGCCCAAGGCCCGCGCATCTCGCTCGGCGTGAGATCGCCGCGCTGGATGACGCGGAGCGCGTCCATCAGCTGCTCCCTGAACTCGTCGGGACGCCGGCAGTCGAAGGCAAGCGTGGCGAGCGAGCGGAGCGTATCCATGTTGCCCATTACCTTGCCGAAATCGGTCTCGAGGCCCCAGAAGCCGACCAGCACCGGACCAGGCACGCCGTATTTCTGCTGAATGGCGGAGAAGGTCGAGGCGTTCCTCTTGAGCAAGGCTGAGCCCATGCTCAGCCGGTTGCTATTCACCATGCGGCCAGAGAACTGGAGAAAGCTCTGCGCGAATACGCCCTGCCCGCGGTCCTTGGCGATGACGGCGGGGTCGTAGCTGAGCCCGTCGAGCGCTTCCGACACGACTTGCGGCGAGATGCCTTGCGCGATGGCTTCTTTCTTGAAGCCTTGCAGCCAGCCGGGGAACGTCGCCGGGCTCGCGCATCCGGCGGCAAGGGCGCTCGGGGCCACGGCCGGCGCCAAGATAATCGCAGCGGCGAGGCTAAGGATGGAAGTAATGGCCGAGGTGGAGGTGGAGAAGAAGGCGAGGAAGGAGGGTTTGCGCATAGCCTCACTGTGCCGATGGCCGATGGTCAGTCAAGGGGAAGGGACTTGGTTTAGCTCTCATGACCCGGGAGTCTGCTCGAAGGGAAGCTTCGAGGGAAGGACGAGCAAGATGAGGAGCGGAATTGGCCCAAGTAAGGCAGAAGCCCACATCCACCCCATGCGCGAGCGGCCCTTGCGGATGGCCAGCATCTGTGCGGCATAAACCGCAAGAAAAGTGACGCCGAGCGCAATGAGGGGGGCCAAATCCTCCATGTGACGACTACGGGTCGCCCTTCTGGTAGGTGCCCATGAGCTCGGCCTTGCCGAGCACGTGACCTTCCATTGCCGCCTCGAGCTCGGCCTTGCTGAGCGCCTTGGCGGGGAGCGTCACGTCGAGCGCATAGAGCTTGTGGAAATAGCGATGCCGCCCGATCGGCGGGCAAGGGCCGCCGTAGGCCTTGTTCCGAAAATCGTTCACGCCTTGCACGGCGCCCTTGGGGAGCCCCACCGCCGACGCATTCTCCTCGAGCCCGGAGGTGTCGGGGGGAAGGTTGACCACGACCCAATGCACCCAGACGCGCTTCGGAGCACTCGGGTCCGGCGCGTCAGGATCGTCGATGACGAGAGCAAGCGACTTGGCGCCCTTCGGGACGCCCGCGAAAACGAGCGGCGGCGAGACATCGTCGCCTTCGCACGTATAGCTCGAGAGGATCTTGCCGCCTTGCTTGAAGGCCGGAGAGCTGATCGTGAGAGCCATCTCTGTGCCCGAAGCAGCGCCAATGGAGAGGACGTCAACACCGATAAGGAAAGAGCCGAGCAGAAGCAAGCGAGCCGCGTGCGGCCTTCCCATCGCCAACCCATCGCGCGCCCGCCAACGGCTCATCCAGGCGCTTGCCCGGCAGGGCCTAGTCGGTATGCGGCGGCAGCTCGCCAAGCCTAAGACGCTCCATGAGCGCCTCGATGCGCTTGGAAGCTTGGCGCCCGGTCAGGCCCTGCTTGAAGGCCCCAGGCTCGCGCGCCTCGTTAGCCAGCGTCTGGAGGTAAGCGGCTTGTGCGCCGGTCATGGGCTCCCGCCCGGTGAATTCACCCGCTGAGAGTTGCTGACTCTCTTGCGGCTCCTGAGTCTTCTTCTTCTGCGTCATCGCAGCGTGGTCCTCGAGCCCTTTCCTTGGCGTTCCTCAGATTCTCTGTGAGTGGCACTGTGACGGTAAATGGTGAAAAGGGCAAGGATTGGGCAGGGTTTGTCAAAGGATTGAGCAGCTTTGGCAAGCGCCTAGGAAGCGGGCGCGCGTGAGTGTGCATGTAGTGTCCGCGACAGCATCAAGTCGCTTCCATCCGGCTCACCGTACCAACATCGATTCTGCTTTGCTGCTATGCGGGGAGAACGGGCGGCTTCTTTCGCGGATGCGAAAGAGCCGGAAATGGCCTTCATCCGCCGCGCCGGGTCAACCTTAATAAGAGAAAAAGGGGCCCTGCCCCTACATCGCCCCTCAATGACCCTTGCCAAGCCCATTTTTCGCCAACTTGCCCCGTAGCTTACCGCACTGCACCAACGAGTGCGGCCGGCTCGAGTCGTCGTCGGCCTCCTAACCTCCCTGACAATCGAATAAGGAGCACTAAACGCATGTTCAAAATGCGAGCCAAGATAATTAGCGTGGGGCTTCTCGGCACAGCTGCGATGCTACCTCTCGATTTCGCGAAGGCGGATCAGGTCGGCCATGCCTCCTGGTACTCGCTGCCGGCCAATACCACGGCGAATGGCGAGCGGATGAATCCTGACGAGCTGACTGCGGCGCATCGTTCGCTGCCGTTCGGAACGAGGGTGTTGGTCGAGAATTTGACCAACGGGCGTTCGGTAGTCGTGCGCATCAACGACCGTGGCCCGTTCATCGGGGGCCGGATCATCGATCTGTCCAAGGCAGCGGCCGAGAGCATCGGCATGCTGGCCGAAGGTACCGCGCAAGTACGGATCACCACCACCGCGCCTGACGGCGGCAGCGCGCTTGCCTCCTTGGGCGAAGCCACCGCAAAGGAAAAGCGGGGCGTCGCGCTTACGGCCAAGGAGACTGCCGCGGCCGAGCCGCATCAGGTGGCAAAGACATCCACTCCGGCACGGGTCATCGAGGCGAAGAACCATCACACCAAGACCGCCAAGGCGACTGTCGTGGCTTCGCTGTCGCCGGTCAAAGCAAAGACCAGGGTCGCCTTTGCCTCGACCAAGACCAGGAAGGCCACTGCCGGCCGCGGCTATGAGACAAAAGTCGCTGTTGCTTGGGAGCCGCCCCGCTACTCGAAGAAGATGGCGCGCATCGCTGCGAAGAGCGCCCGGACCCATGTTGCCGTGTCTTATTCCTACAAGCCTGCCGCGCGTGGTTCTTCACGCGGGCGCTTTGCGGTGGCGTCAGTCCACCCTTATGCGATCTTCGCCAGCATTCCAGGCTTCATGCAGCCTGCTGCGTCGTGATCGCCACCCTCTAACACTGTCATCGGATTGGTTCTTGCAGCCGGGGGTTCACGGCTGAAGCAGCCATCGTCATTGGCAACCCCGAGACGCCCGTTCTCAGACAGGGCGTCTCGGGGATCCTCATCAAATAGACATCGGGGGTTAGCCCAGCAGTCGCCCATCGGAGGGGCGCGGCCGGGCCCTCAAGCAAGCCCTAGGCCTCCCATCCGCAGCCTCATCCGTCCCCATCTGGCTGCGCCTTTCGTCACAACATCGCGTGTCTTGAGGGCCTCGAGGCAAGTCCCAGAAATCGTTGCAAAACGTGAAACCGTCATCCTGCGGTAACATTTGAGCGTTGCATGGAAGCGCTAGGCAGAGATTGGCGGAAATAGCATAGTCCGCCCGGCGGAAGGGCTCCGCCAACACTCAACAGGGGGAACACGATGATCAAGAAATTTCTGATTGCCGGTGCGGCGCTCGCTGCGATCGCGGCCTATTCGGTTGCCTCGCAGCCCGTCGAGGCCGGGAGTTGCGCCGTCGTCACAGGCAAAGGGCGCGCCTTGGATGAGGCGAAGGCCACCGAGAAGTCGCTCAAGCACCTGAAGCACGTGGTCAACCACTGGGCGCACAAGAACAAGGACAAGTCCGTGAAGGAGGCCAAGGCCAAGACCACCTGCGCCAAGAAGGGCCCCCTTGCCGTCTGCAAGAGTTCGGCCAAAGTCTGCGGATAATCGAAGCCCGTTCGAAATCTTGCGAAGGCGCGGGTGATATTATGGTAACCTGCTCCGGACAGAGTGGGGGGTGATCCGAGGGACGATTCGAAACGTTCCGCCCCCATCCGAATCGTCAGGTGATCGCCATGCTTCCCGCCCTTCGCAAGCTTCTCCCCGCAACCGCCGTCCTCGCGGCCGCCGCCATATCCATCATGACCGGCGACGTGAGTGCTCAGCAGTCGAACGGCGGTGCGGGTGCCGCGCAAGGTCAGGGCGCTCCTGTTGTGGTCGTGCCCCAGCGTGGCGTGGGTGGCTATTCGCTGACTTTGAGGGACGTTTGGGGACCGGCCAAGATGCCTCCACCTCCCAAGGACTTCGGCCCGCATTTTGATTTTCCGCCTGAGCCTCTGAACGGCGGACTCTCGCACGATCCCTACCCCAATTAAGCCTATTGCAGTGCCCAATCTCGGCGAGAACGCGAGCCACATGGGTCTTGCGCTTGGCCCGTTCGCGCTTCTAGAGTGAGGCGTTTTGCGGGCAGACTGCGAACCCGGGTGGAGAATTGGACGCGTACGCTCGTTGGGAGGAGACGCGATTTCTTACCCCGATTTCTAGACTCGCCTGAACTTTCGCGTGCCATTCGCACGCGAACAATTTGGAAGGGGGAAAGGAGCGTCCCATGCGTCAGACCGGAACGGTCAAGTTCTTCAATCACTCGCGGGGGTTCGGCTTCATCACGCCGGACGATGGTGGCAAAGACGTATTTTTGCACATCTCGGCCTTGCAGCGCTCGGGTCTCCCGGCGCTGGATGAAGGCGCGCGGGTCTCTTTCGAAACCGAGCCAGATCGCCGTGGCAAGGGTCCGCAGGCTGTCAACGTGCAGATGGGCGAATAGCTCTCCCCGAAATTCGAATCCTTGTTCCATCCGCCCCGATAGCGGCGTCGCAAGATGCCGCTATCGGCGGCGGGATGGAACTTCACGCGCCTGGCTCGTCTTCCACGCGCAAGGCGCCGATTCATGATGAATGACGGGCCGCGAAGCGGGGAACTTGGGCTTGCGCGCACGCTGAACCGTCTCGCCGATGAGGAGGCCGCTTCGCTTGAGCGGCTGTTCCACCTCCTCGCCATCCCGAGCATCTCAACCGACCCCGCCCATCACGAGAGCTGCCTCGCCGCGGCCGAATGGTGCGCCGCCTCATTGCGCGAGATCGGGTTCGATGCGCGCGTCGAGCCCACTCTCGGCAAGCCCATGGTGGTAGGGCATTGGCGCGCCAAGGAGAAAAGCGAAGCGCGCCGCCACGTGCTGTTTTACGGGCATTACGACGTGCAGCCGGCAGACCCGCTCGAAGAGTGGGATGCGCCGCCCTTCTCTCCCCGCCTTGTCGAGGACCCCCGCCACGGCAAGACGATCGTCGCGCGCGGCGCCTCGGACGACAAAGGCCAGGTGATGACCTTCATGGAGGCCTGCCGCGCTTGGCTCGCCGAGCATGGTTCGCTCCCCGTCGATGTCAGCGTACTCATCGAGGGCGAGGAGGAATCGGGAAGCCCGAGCCTTGCCCCCTTCCTCGCCGCCCATGGCGATGAGCTTGCGGCAGACCTCGCGCTCGTCTGCGATACCGGACAATGGGACGAGGATACACCTGCCGTCACCGCTTTCCTGCGCGGGCTTGCCTTCTCCGAGATCACGCTCACGGGGCCCTCGCGCGACCTCCATTCCGGCCTCTATGGCGGCCCTGCCCGCAATCCGTTGCAGGCGCTCGCCAAGATCCTGGCCGAGCTGCACGACAAAGATGGCGGGGTCACGATCCCCGGATTTTACGACGGCGTCCGCCAACCCTCGGCAAGCGAGATCGCAGCTTGGCGCACGCTGGGCTTTGACAGCGCGAGCTTCCTCGGCGGCGTCGGCTTGAGCACGCCGGCCGGCGAGACGGGCTTCAGCATCCTCGAGCAGCTCTGGTCGCGGCCGACGGCGGAGATCAACGGCATCCATGGCGGCTATGGCGGCCCCGGGACCAAGACGGTGATCCCCTCGCACGCGACGGCCAAGCTCTCCTTCCGTCTTGTCCCTGGACAGGAGCCGGACAAAATCATCGAAGGCTGGCACCGCTTCGTGCAGGAGCACCTGCCTTCTGACGCGAGCGCCACCTACGCCGGCGAAGGTGGATCGCCCGCCGTCGGCTTCGATACGAACGCTCCCGCCTTCCGCGCCGCTTCCCGGGCGCTCGAGGCCGAATGGAGCAAGCCGCCAGTGATGATCGGCTGCGGTGCCTCGATACCTATCGTCGAGTCGTTCCGCTCGCGGCTCGGCATGGACGTGCTCCTCATCGGCTTTGCGCTAGACGACGATCGCATCCACGCCCCGAACGAGAAATACAATCTCAGAAGCTTCACCAAGGGCGCGCGCAGCTGGGCGCGCATCCTTGCCGAGCTCGGTCGCGATGCATGAACCGATCACGCGCTAGTCTTGCGCTCACTGTCGCGTTTGCTCTTGCGGCCGTCCTTGGGCAAGGCGAGGCGCATGGCTTCGGCCGCAACAAGCCCGGAGAGTTCGATTATTACGCTCTCGTGCTCGGCTGGGCGCCCACTTACTGCCAGAGCGAAGGGAATTTGCGGAAGGAAGGAGAATGTGACGTGCGCATGCCGCATGCTTTCGTTCTGCACGGACTCTGGCCGCAATACGAAAGAGGCTGGCCCGAGGATTGTCCGACCGGAACGCGCCCCTGGGTGCCTAACGGCGTGATCGCCGACATGCGCGACATCATGCCGAGCAAGGGCCTCATCATCCACGAATATCGCACGCACGGCACCTGCTCGGGTCTCGATCCTCAGCAATATTTCGGCGTGACGCGCGAGCTCTACGATCGCGTGAAGGTGCCCGATGACCTCCTTGCACCGAGCGCGCAGATCTCTCTTTCCGCCGAGGAGATCGAGCGGCAGTTCACCGCCGCCAATCCCTGGCTCAAGCCCGAGATGATCTCGATAAGCTGCCGCGGCACGAACCTGCTCGACATCCGCGTGTGCTTCGGCCGTGATCTCTTCCCGCGGAGCTGCGGGCCGAACGAGGAACAAAGGCGCCTCTGTAGCTCGAGTCAGATCATCGTCCCGCCGGTCAGGCACTGATGGGGTGAAGAGCTCGGCTCGATCCTAGAAACGGTAGATCAGCGAGCCGCGATAGGTGTTGGCATCCGGATCGTAGGTGACCGAGCCGCCCGGATAGTTGACCTTCTCCGAGTCGAAATCGGTGAACTGATAGTCGAAGCGCGCGCTCCAATTCGGGTTGAGTGCGACCTCGGCACCGCCGCCGACGCTCCAGCCGAAGAAGTCGGCGCTTCCGCCACCGCCGCCAAGGCCTTGGATCGGCAGGTCGGCATTCGCCCACGCGCCGCCGAACGTGCCGAACAGCAGAACGCGCGGGGTGATGGCGTAGCCGGCGCGGAGCCTGAGGTCGGCCATGGTATCGATGTTCGGACTCGCCAGATTGGCACCCCCGTTGAAGTGACGGCTACCGCTGATATCTGCGCCGAGGAAATCGCCTTCGATGCCGACTACGACCGGGCCCCTCTGCCAGCTCCAGCCGCCGATGACGCCCCCGAGCACGCCGTTCGAGTCGATCGACCCGCTCGCCGGTGAGAAATCGTAGCTCACCGTGGCGCCGCCGATCGTGCCGCCGAGATACCAGCCTTCGAAGACATTCTCCGGCGGCAGCGGCTGCTCGTAGACGGGGGCAAGCGGAGGCGGCGGAAGGTCGGCACTAAGGACTGGGCTTGAGGCCGTGGCGCTGGCCGTTAGCACGGCAGCGAGAGCCACAGCCTGGTACAATCGCGTACGCATTACAGGTTCCCTCACGATCGGAAGGCTCCGGTCCGTCGTCGCGCCAGCACGATAAGTGCACTGGACCAAGCGCTCACGGCCCCAGGGTAGTGCCCTACCCTTACCAAGGGTTAACGATGAACCGAGGCGAAACTGGGCAAGGTCAGCGGCGGGTTAATGACCATCCCAAGGCGGGACGGCTCGGTAAAACGCAAAGGAAACGTCAGATGGTCGGCATTAAAGCTCGGAATAAGGCCACGCAGCCTTGCCGTTCCACCTCGACCTCGCCGAACCGCCGGCGGAGCCCCTCGGACAAGGACTCGAAGTCGTCCTCGCGATTATTAAACACGCCCTTGGCATTATAGAGGTCGAGCAATTTCCGCGCCGCCAGGTTGGGAGCGACGCCGCGCCCGAGGATGGTCGCTCCGAACAGCACCGCGCCTTCACGCATGAGAGGCTTGAGATGATCGACCGCGGCGAGCTTCTCCTTCAAGCGGCCCGGCAGGCAATGCAGCACATAGGTCAGCCCCACGCTATCGAAGCGATCGAGACCGCGAGGAAGTCGCGCAAGCAGGTTGGCTTGGCGAACGCTTGGGCGAAAACGTTCAAGTCTTCGCGCGGCGCGGTCGAGACAATTCTGGTTGATGTCGAGCAGAACGAGGCGCTCGAACGCAGGCCCTCGAGCACGATCGAGGAAGAACCCGGTGCCGGCGCCCGCCTCGAGATGATTTGCCGAAATATTGGCGCTGTACATCTCGAGCAATCGCCGCGTGGGGCAGCGCCAGGCGAGATGGTTCGACAGCCCGTGCACCACGAGGTCGTAGACGCTGAGCATTGCGGGCGTGTAGATCGCGTGCGCTTTCGCGACCGCGTCCGCCGTCGCAGCGTCAGCCACCCTCACGCGCTCACTCGCCATGCCGCACTTTTCCGCTGAGGTCCGTCTTACAGCTTGACCATCACATGGCGTGCGACGGTGTAGTCCTCAAGGGCGTACATGGAGAGATCCTTGCCGTAGCCCGAGGCTTTGAGGCCGCCATGCGGCATCTCGCTTACCAGCATGAAATGCGTGTTGACCCAGGTGCAACCGTAATGGAGCCGGGCGGCCGTCGCCATTCCTTTGCCGATGTCGGAGGTCCACACCGACGAGGCCAGACCATAGTCGCTGTCGTTCGCCCACGCCACGGCTTGATCGACATCGTCGAAGCGCGTGACAGAAACGACCGGGCCGAACACCTCCTTGCGCACGATCTCGTCCTTCTGAAGCGCGCCCGCCACAACGGTCGGCTCGAAGAAGAAGCCCTTGCCGCCGGGGGACTTGCCGCCGGCCGCGATCGAAATATGTTTCTCCTTGGCGGCGCGGTCGACGAAACCGGCGACGCGAGATTTCTGCGCCTTCGAGATCAAGGGCCCAATCTCGTTCTCGTCGTCATTGGGCAGATTGTATTTGATCTCCTTGATGGCGCTCGAAAGGTCGGCCACCAGATTGTCGTAGACCTTCTTGCCGGCATAGACGCGGCAAGCGGCGGTGCAGTCCTGGCCCGCGTTGTAATAGCCGAACGCCTTCAGGCCAGAGACCACGGAGGCGATGTCGGCATCGTCGAACACGATGACCGGCGCCTTGCCGCCAAGCTCGAGATGCGTGCGCTTGATCGTGGCTGACGCCGCTTGCAGCACCTTTCTCCCGGTATCGACGCTGCCGGTAAGCGATACCATGGCGACCTTCGGGTGATTGATGAGGGCGTTGCCGGTCGTGGCGCCACGCCCGATGACGACATTCACCACGCCTTCGGGGAAGATATCGGCGATGATCTTGGCGAGCTTCAGCGTCGTCAGCGGCGTCTGCTCCGACGGCTTAAGCACGATGGTGTTGCCGCCCGCGAGCGCTGGGGCAAGCTTCCAAGCTGCCATCATCAGCGGATAGTTCCACGGCGCGATCGAACCCACGACGCCGATCGGATCGCGGCGGATCATGGATGTGTGGCCGGCCATGTACTCGCCAGCGACGGCGCCATGCATGTTGCGCGCGGCGCCGGCGAAAAAGCGGAAGCAGTCCGAGACCGCCGGCGTCTCGTCCTGCAGGACGCGAATCCTCGGCTTGCCCGTATTCAGCGCTTCGAGAACGGCGAACGCTTCGGCGTCGCGGTCGATGGCATCGGCGAGCTTCAACAGCAGGCCCGAGCGCTCGGCAGGTGTGGTGCGCGACCAGGTCTGGAAGGCCTTGGTCGCGGCCTCAACGGCGGCATCGACCTGGGCCGGAGAAGCATCGGGCAGAGTGACGATCGTCTCCTCGGTCTTGGGATTGACGATCGCCTCTGGCGCCTCGGAGCCGGCAACGAATTTCGCGCCAATCAACATGTTCATATCGAGCATCGAATGTCCTCCACCTGCAGCATGGCTACCGGCTATTTTGATGATCCGCCCGTATGCTCGCCTTCGCGCGTCAGGTAATAGGCGCAGAGGATCGGCAAGAGCGTGACGGCGATGACGAAGACTGCAACCACATTGGTCACGGGGCGCTGTCGCGGCCTGATCAGCTCCGACAACATCCATATCGGCAGTGTCGTCTGCTGACCAGCGGTGAACGTGGTTACGATAACCTCATCGAAGGACAACGCAAAGGCGAGCATGCCGCCGGCGAGCAGCGCGGTTCCGATCTGCGGCAGGATCACGTAACGGAAGGTCTCGAAGCCGTTGGCCCCGAGATCCATCGAGGCCTCGATGAGATTGCTGGACAGCCGCCTGAACCTCGCGATGGCGTTGTTGTAGACGACCACGATGCAGAACGTGGCGTGACCGAGCACGATGGTCCAGATCGAAAAGTCGATGCCCATGATGTCGAATGCCGAGCGGAGCGATATGCCGGTGATGATGCCCGGCAGCGCGATCGGCAGAATGAAGAGCAGCGAGATCGTCTCGCGGCCGAAGAACTTGGCGCGCGATAGCGCCGCGGCGGCGAGAGTGCCGAAGATAAGCGCGAGCACCGTCGCGATCGCTGCGACTTCGAGCGAGAGATAAAGCGGTGGCCAGATGTCGGGTCGGTCGAACCAGGCGACGTGGAACCATTGGGTGGTGTAGCCGGGCGGCGGGAACTGGAAGCTCTTCTCCTCGGTGGTGAAGGCGTAGAGCACAATCAGCGCCAAGGGCAGATGCAGGAAGAGAAGCCCGGCGATGGCCGCGATGCGGAGGCCGAGGGGCCTATCGCGATTGGCGTCAGAGGACATCAAACGCCCCCATGCGCTTGGCCACCCACAGATAGATGCCCATGATCACCATGGGCACCACGGTGAAGGCGGCGGCGAGCGGAACGTTGCCGGCCGTGCCCTGTAGCGTGTACACCGCTTGGCCGATCATAAGGCGTGAGTTGCCCACGATGGTCGGCACGATGTAATCGCCGAGCGTGAGCGAGAAGGTGAAGATCGAGCCGGCGATGATGCCGGGCAGCGCGAGCGGAAAGATCACCGTCCAGAATGTCTGCCGGGGCTCGGCGCCGAGATCGGCCGAAGCCTCGATATAGCTGACCGGGACCCGCTCGAGCGCCGCCTGGACCGGCAGGATCATGTAGGGAATCCAGATATAGACGAACACCAGGAAGGTGCCGATATAGCTGAACGAGAGCGACGGCCCGCCGATGATTGGCAGCGCCAAGATCCGATCGAGCAGCCAGTAAAGATGGACCCCATTGGCGAGCCAAGTGATGATGCCTTCCTTGGCGAGGATGAGCTTCCAGGCATAAATCTTGACGAGATAGCTCGACCACAGCGGCATCATCACCGCGAGATAGAACAGCGCCTTGGTCCAGCCGCGCGCATAACGCGCAGCGTAGTACGCGATCGGGAAAGCGATCACCGCGCAGGCCAGCGTGACCAGAGCCGACATCGCAACCGTGCGCACGATGATCTGGAGGTTGGCCGTCTCCAGCAGCTGCTTATAGGTCGACAGCGTGAACTCGTGGACGATGAGTCCCGAGTAATCGTCGAGCGAATAGAAGCTCTGCAGCAGGAGAGCGAACAGCGAGCCGACATAGACGACGCCAATCCACAGGAGCGGCGGCAGCAAGAGAACGAGGGTCAGGAGCTTCGGCCGGGTGAAGAAGACGTCGGAGATCTTGTCGAGAACCCCACCCTCACCTTCGGTGATGACCACTTGGCTCATGCCGCGTCCTCCATGATGACCATGGCCGACTTGGGCCAAATGAGCCGCACTTTGTCGCCCTGCTTGAAGCTTGCCGCCCCGTCGGCTGGTGCCTCGGCGTGGATGCTAATCTCGCCGCTCTCCACGCTGAAACGCGTGACCGAGCCCTGATAGGAGATCATCTTGATCTCGCCGTCACTTGACGCATGCCCGGCAGGCACCTTTGTGTCCGGACCGAAGATGCCGATCCTTTCGGGCCTGAGGCTCGTCCATTTAGTGGCACCGCCGTGGCTTGCGGCGAAAGCTGGCGACAGCACGTTCGACGACCCGACAAAGTCCGCGACGAAGCGCGAGCGCGGCCGCTCATAGATATCGGATGGCGAGCCGATTTGGACGATCTTGCCATCGTTGAAAATTGCGACGCGATCGGCCATCGACAGCGCCTCACCCTGGTCGTGGGTGACGAAGACGAAGGTGATGCCGAGCGTCTTTTGCAGGGTCTTGAGCTCCTCCTGCATCTGCTCCCGGAGCTTGAGGTCGAGCGCGCCAAGCGGCTCGTCGAGAAGCAGCACTTTGGGCCCGTTCACCAGTGCGCGCGCAAGAGCGACGCGCTGGCGCTGTCCGCCTGAGAGCTGCGACGGACGGCGGTCCCCGTATCCGGAGAGCTTCACCATGGCGAGCGCGTTTTTAGCCTTGGCCTCGCGCTCAGCCTTGGGAACGCCCCTGATCCTGAGACCATAGGCGACATTCTCGCCGACCGTCATATGCGGGAACAGCGCATAGTCCTGGAACACCGTGTTGACGTTGCGCTTGTAGGGCGGCACCCCCTCGGCGGTTTCGCCGAAGATCTCGATATGCCCCTCATTCGGCTGCTCGAAGCCGGCGATGAGACGCAAGCAGGTGGTCTTGCCCGAGCCCGACGGCCCGAGCATGGCGAAGAATTCGCCTTCAGCGATGTCGAGCGTGACGCCGTCTACGGCCCTGACCGAGCCGAAGCGGCGCGAGACATTCACGAATTTAACGGCAGGCGACATGGTCTGCGCCATAGTGGGAGCGGCCCCGCTCTGAAGAGTGGGGCCGCTTGTTAGACGCATCACTTGCCGAGGATGGCGATGTAGTCCTTCGCCCATTGCGAGTAAGGGACACAGCTGCCCTCTTTCTCGCACTTCGCCGTCGGGGTCCGCCAGAACCAGATCTTGTCGAAATTCTCGTAGCCGTTGGTGGCGCAACCGGTGTCGGTCAGGAGCTCGTCGCCCTTGCACGCGGCAGGCACCGCGGGCACCGAACCGAACCAAGCCGCGACGTCACCTTGCACCTTCGGGCTCAGCGAATGCTCGAGCCATTTATAGGCGCAGTTCGGATGCTTGGCCTCCGAATGCATCATGGTGGTGTCGGCCCAACCCGTCGCCCCTTCATCGGGGATGGTCGAAGCTACGGGCTTCTTGTCGGCTACCAGGAGATTGACCTGATACGGCCATGATGAGGACGCGACGACGCCTTCGTTCTTGAAGTCGTCGACCTGCACCGTCGCGTCGTGCCAATAGCGGCCGACGAGCGCCCTCTGCGCCTGAAGCAGCGCAATCGCCGCCTTATATTGGTCAGGGGTGAGCTCGTAGGGATTGGTGATCTTGAGCTCAGGCTTCGTCTTCATCAGGTAGAGAGCGGCGTCCGCGATATAGATCGGGCCGTCATAGGCCTGCACGCGGCCCTTGTTGCTCTTGCCGTCGGGAAGCGTCTGCTCCACGAAGACGACGCCCCAGGTCTTGGGCGCCACCTTGAACACATCCGTGTTGTAAGCGAGCACGTTCGGTCCCCACTGATAGGGAACGCCGTAATGCACGCCATCGACGGTGTGCCACGGCGCGTTCTGGAGACGTTGATCGACCGTCTTCCAGCTCGGGATCAGATCGACGTTGACAGGTTGCACTTTCTTGCCGGCGACCAATCTGAGCGAGGCATCGCCGGAGGCGGTGACGAGATCGAACCCGCCCTGGTTCATCAGCGTGACCATCTCGTCGGAGGTGGCTGCCGTCTTGACGTTGACCTTGCAGCCCGTCTCCTTCTCGAAGGCCGTCACCCAGTCATAGGCCTTGTCGCTCTCACCGCGCTCGATATAGCCGGGCCAGGCGACGATATCGACCTCGCCTTCGCCCGCGCCGATAGCCTTGGGCATCTCGGCATATGCAGTGCCGCCAAGGGCAATCAGAGCAATGGCGGATGCTAGGACATTTGTCGTGGGTTTCATTCTTTGTCTCCTCAAAACGAGATACGGCTGTCCCCTCAAACGAGGCGCGAGCGACCACAAATTTTTCGGATTATGGGTTTGGACAGGACGCGCAACCCCCCGATAAACCACGAGGAATGTTAGTCTAGCATGGAACGAAGCGCCACTGGAAAGCAACCGTGTCGCCGCATTTGGGGCGGCTGTGACGCGATCAAATTTATTTGTGCAACGCCATGATCTTGATAAGCGCCTCGGAGGCACGGTTTCCGCTCTGCACGCCGCCGTTCATGAAGCCCAGGAACTCGCTGCTCGTGTGCTCGCCGGCAAATTGCAGGCGGCCGCCAAGAGCAGGTTCCGACGCGACATCGAGCAATGTGGTGTATTGGCCCACTTTGGCACTGGCATAGCTGCCGAGCGTGAAGGGGTAGACGGCCCAGAACCATGAGGTGACCGCGTTCGGGTCGAGGCTGTCGGCCATCTTCTGCGACATCTTGGGGAGGTCGGCGCGGAAGGCGTCGAGGGCGGACTTCGCATCGGTCAGGCCAGGCTTGGCGCCGAGATAGTTGGTGATGATGCCGGCATCGCCGGGCTGCGCGCGGCTCGTGTCCCAGAGAGTTCTGGAAGCCGAGATCGGAGTAGAAGGTGCCGTTCGACTTCGCGGGAAAACCCGAGTTCGGGGCCGCGCCACGCGCGCGACGTGGTGCCGTTCATGATCTTGGCATTTATCCCGTAGCCCAGCTCACGAATGCATTTCAGTTTGTCGGCTCCAAGCTTCAGGCCCTCGAGCCCGTTGACCTGCCGGAGCTTGGTGAACGGGAGAGCGAGGATCACGGCATCGTAGTTGACCGTCTGCGCGCCTCCGGGAGCATCGAAGGTCATGACGATTTGCTTGTCCTTTTGATCGAGCCCCGTCAACGCGAAGCCCTGTTTCATCTCGATCTTGTTCTGAAGCGCATTCACGAGAGCTGTGATGAGCGCCGACGAGCCGCCCTTGATGCGGTAGATTTCGTCACTGGGGCCGAACATCGAGAAGGGCTTGCTCATGTCGGTGGTGATGAAATCCACCAAAGCCAGGCTCGACTGGTCCTCGGTCAGCAGCCCGTATTCGATGTTATAGGCCACATCGAGCACATCGATCGTCCAGTCGTCGGTCTTGCCGCGAAACTGCTCAAGATAGGCCTTCAGGCTCGTGTTATCGAGCTTGCGCGCATGGGCCGTCCAGTTGTCGTCCTTGTCGGTGAGCTTGGCGGCGTCCTTGGCGATTTGTTTAGCAATTGGCCCGAAGGCGCCGCTCTTCTTTGCCGGGTCGATCATGTCCGTCGGCGTGTGGAACACACCCTTGAAGAAATAGAGATCGTCGCCGCCGTCGATGGTCAGGTTCTCCATCTCAACGCCGACTTCCTTGGCGAGCTTCTGCAAATCTTCATGATCGGTGTCGACGAACTCGCCGCCGAGCTCGCAGAACATGCCCTTGTAGAAATCGTATTGGGTGAACATGCGCCCACCCCAACGGTTGCTCGCCTCGAACAGAACAGGCGAAGCGCCGGCGGCGTGCAGACGATAGGCCGCGGTCAGACCGGCAACGCCGCCGCCGACGATGGCGACCGATTGCGGCTTAGGCTTCTTGTGCCGCTCCGGCTTCTTGGCGTAGGCGTTCCAATCCGTAATGGGCAACAGCGCCGCTGCTCCGGCCGCGGCCGCCGAGAGCCGCAATAGACTCCGCCGCGTCAGGGCCGAGGATCGCGGAAAGACGATGCCGCTCTCATGGGATGCTTGCGCGAGGGCTCTCTTTACGGCGGCGAATAACGGCGTGCGCGACATGAAATGGCCCTCCCTGTTCAGGCAGAGTTTGTCACAGACGGCGGCGATGGTGAAGCAACCGAGTGCCACGCCGCTGCTAACATTTGGGTGAAGGCAACAGACAAGAGGCCGGCAGCGGCTTGCTGGTGACATCCCTGAGCGCGAAGCTCGACTTCAATCGCGCGACCCCCGGCAGCCGGGAGAGCTGCTCCTTATGGATGCGCTCGAAATCGGCGAGGTCGCGTGCCATGACTGTGATGAGATAATCGTCCTCGCCCGACATTAGGTGGCACGAGACGACCGACGGCGCGCGCGCGACGGCCGCCTCGAAAGCCTTGAGCACATCCTCGTTCTGACTGTTGAGGCCGACATGCACGATCACCGTCATGGTGAGGCCGAGAGCCTGCCGGTTGATGCGCGCCTGATAGCCCTGAATGACGCCCTCCTCCTCGAGCGCGCGTATGCGGCGGGCGATGGCCGTTGCTGAAAGCGGGATGCGCTCGGCGAGCTCGACCTGGCTCAGGCGGCCATCCTCGAGCAGCGCGCCGAGGATAGCGCGATCCAGCGCATCTAAGTCATTCTCTTTCATTTACTTGCGCCTCTTAGCCAAAATACGCAGGAACTCTGCGTCAGAGTAGCTTTCGACTGAGTAAAACGCCAGCAATCTTTTGCCGATTTGTGGCAGGTCTCTGCCGCAACAGAGGAAGTCCCACTCGCGACCGGAGGTCATCATGCGCATTGGCGTTCCGACAGAGATCAAGTGCAATGAGTTCAGGGTTGGGCTCGTGCCGGGCTCGGTTCGGGAGTTGACGGCGCGGGGCCACGAGGTCGTCGTGCAGTCAGGCGCCGGCGCCGGCATCTTCGCCGACGACGCCGACTACGAGAAGGCCGGCGCCCGCATCCTGCCGACGGCCGATGCCGTGTTCGCCGAGGCCGAGATGATCGTCAAGGTCAAGGAGCCGCAAGCCATCGAGGTCGCCCGGCTCAAGCCAGACCAGATCCTCTTCACCTATCTTCATCTCGCTCCCGATCCGGAGCAGGCCCGCGGGCTTCTCGCCTCCGGCGCGGCGGCAATCGCCTATGAGACCGTCACCGATGCCGCCGGCGGTCTTCCACTGCTTGCGCCGATGAGCGAAGTTGCCGGCCGTTTGGCCATCGAGGCCGCTGCCATTGCTCTTCGCCGTCCGACCGGCGGTCGCGGCGTGCTGATGGGCGGCGTCCCCGGCGTTCGCCCCGCCAAGGTGGTCGTGCTGGGCGGCGGCGTGGTCGGCACGCATGCCGCGCGCATGGCCGCGGGTCTCGGCGCCGACGTTTCGATCATCGACCGCTCTCTGCCGCGTCTCCGTCAGCTCGACGAGTTGTTCGAGGGCCGCGTGCGCACCCTCGCCTCGACCATGGACATCATCGAGACTGAAGTGCTCGGTGCCGATGTGGTGGTTGGCGCAGTGCTGGTCGCCGGCGCGAGTGCGCCGAAGCTCGTCACCCGCGACATGCTTCCCCGCATGAAGCGCGGTGCCGTGCTCGTCGACGTGTCGATCGACCAGGGCGGATGCTTCGAGACTTCGCGGCCGACGACGCATGCCGATCCGACCTTCGAGGTCGACGGCGTCATTCACTACTGCGTTGCCAACATGCCGGGCGCAGTGCCCGTCACCTCGGCGCAGGCGCTCAACAACGCGACGCTGCCCTTCGTCATCAAGCTTGCCGCTAAGGGCCTCGCCGCCTTCGACGACGACAAGCATCTTGCCGCCGGCCTGAATGTGCGCGACGGACGCATCACGCATACGGCGGTCGCGTCCTCGCTCGGCTTCGATCGGCTCTCGGGCGGAAAAGTGCTCCGCGCCGCTTAACGTCTACAGTACCCCAGCGGGCGCATTCCCCCCATTGCGTCCGTTACAGCCGGTCCGCTCCTTCCCTCGAGCGGGCCGGCTCTTTATTTCAAACTCGGGAAATTGAACTGCGCGCCGGCGCGGATGCCGTTCGGCCAGCGCGCCGTCACGGTCTTGAGGCGGGTGTAGAAGCGCACGCCTTCCGGCCCGTAGATGGAATGATCGCCGAACAGCGACCGCTTCCAGCCGCCGAAAGAGTGATAGGCGACCGGAACGGGAATCGGCACGTTGATGCCGACCATGCCGACCTCGATTGAGGCGGCGAAGGCGCGGGCCGTGTCGCCGTCGCGGGTGAAGATGGCGGTGCCGTTGCCGTACTCGTGGCGGTTGATGAGATCGGCGGCCTCATCGAAGCGCTCCGTCCGCACCACGCAGAGCACCGGGCCGAAGATCTCTTCTCTGTAGATGGCCATGTCCTTGGTGACGCGGTCGAACAGAGTGCCGCCGAGGAAAAAACCGCGCTCGTAGCCCTGGAGCTTCAGCCCGCGCCCGTCGACGACGAGCTCGGCGCCTTCGCTCACGCCTTGGCCGATGAGACCCTCGATGCGGCGCTTGGCCTCAGCGGTGATGACCGGACCCATCTCGGATTGAGGATCGGTAGCGGGGCCGACCTTCATCGTGCGGATCTTGGGGGCGAGAGCCTCGACCAGGAGGTCTCCCGTCTTCTCGCCCACCGGAACCGCGACCGAGATCGCCATGCAGCGCTCGCCAGCCGAGCCGAAGCCCGCGCCCATCAGCGCATCGACGGCTTGATCCATGTCGGCATCCGGCATGACGATCATGTGATTTTTGGCGCCGCCCAGAGCCTGCACGCGTTTGCCTGAAGCCGAACCGCGCGCATAGACGTGCTCGGCGACCGGCGTCGATCCGACGAAGCTGACCGCCTTGACGTCGGGATGGTCGAGAATGGCATCGACGGCTTCCTTGTCGCCGTGGACCACGTTCAGCACCCCGGGCGGGAAGCCCGCCTCGCTGAACAATTCCCAGATGAGCATCGACGTCGAGGGATCGCGCTCCGACGGCTTGAGGACGAAGGTGTTTCCGCAGGCGATGGCGACCGGATACATCCACATCGGCACCATGGCCGGGAAGTTGAACGGGGTGATCCCGGCGACCACGCCGAGCGGCTGGCGATCGGACCAGCTGTCGATCTCGGGGCCGACATTGCGGCTGTATTCGCCCTTCAGGAGATGCGGGATGCCACAAGCGAAATCGACCACGTCGATGCCGCGCGCAAGCTCACCCAGCGCGTCGGGGTGGGTCTTGCCATGCTCCTTGGAGATCGCGCGCGCGATCTCGTCGGCGTGACGCTGAAGCAGCTCCTTGAAGCGGAACATCGGCTGGACGCGCTTGAGCGGCGGCGTCGCGCCCCAACTCGCGGCCGCATCCTTGGCGGCCGCGACGGCCGAGCTCACCTCCTCCGCGGTCGACAGCTTCACCTCCGCCGTCTGCTCCCCCGTCGCGGGGTCGTAGACGGGAGCGACGCGCCGCGATGACGACGCGACCTTGTGTCCGTCGATGGCGTTCTGAATGGTGTCCATGGAAGCGACGATCCCCGCGTCTCAGTTCGCTGTCTTGAGCACGCCAGAGAGAATATCGAACAGCTGGTCGATCTCGCGCTTCTCGATGATGAGCGGCGGCGAGAGCGCGATGATGTCGCCGGTGGCGCGGACGAGAAGGCCGCGATTGAACGCCTCGACGAAGCGCTCATGCGCCCGCTTCCCCGGCGCATCGGGGATGGGATCGAACTCGATGGCGCCGATCAGCCCGATATTGCGAATGTCGATGATGTGCGGAAGCCCTTTCAGCGCGTGGACCGCCTCCTGCCAATAGGGCGCGAGCTCAGCCGCGCGCGTCAGCAGTCCCTCTTCTTTGTAAGTCTCGAGCGTCGCGATGCAGGCCGCGCAGGCGACCGGGTGGCCCGAATAGGTATAGCCGTGGAAGAGATCGATGACCTCCTCCGGGCCGCTCGTGAAGGCCTCATGGATCTTCGACTTCACGAACACGGCGCCCATCGGAATGGTGCCGTTGGTGATGCCCTTAGCCGTGGTGATGATGTCGGGCGAGACGCCGAAATAGTCGGCGCCGAACGGCGTGCCGAGACGGCCGAAGGCGGTGATGACCTCATCGAAGATGAGCAGAATGTCGTGCTTGGCGCAGATCGCCGCGAGCCGCTTGAGATAGCCTTTGGGCGGGATCAGCACGCCGGTCGAGCACGCCACGGGCTCGACGATCACCGCCGCGATGGTCGAGGCGTCATGCAGCGCGACAAGCCGCTCGAGATCGTCGGCAAGCTCGGCGCCATGCTCGGGCTCGCCGCGGGTGAAAGCGTTGCGGGCGAGATCGTGGGTGTGGCGGATATGGTCGACGCCGCTCAGCAGCGCGCCGAACCATTTGCGGTTGTTGGGGATGCCGCCGACCGAGGTGCCCCCGAAATTCACCCCGTGATAGCCGCGCTCGCGGCCGATCAGACGGACCTTCGACGCGTTGCCCTTGGCACGGTGATAGGCGAGCGCGATCTTGAGCGCGGTCTCGACCGACTCAGAGCCCGAGTTGGTGAAGAATACATGGTCGAAACCAGGCGGGGCGATATTGACGAGCTTGGAGGCGCACTCGAAGGCGAGCGGATGACCCATCTGGAACGAGCCCGCGAAATCGAGCTCGCCGACCTGCTTGCGGACCGCCTCGACGATCTTCGGCCGGCAATGTCCGGCATTGACGCACCACAGTCCTGACGTGCCGTCGAACACACGGCGCCCGTCATTGGTCGTGTAATGCGTGCCCTCGGCGCTGACCAGCAGGCGCGGCGCCTTCTTGTACTGCCGGTTCGCCGTGAACGGCATCCAGAAGGCTTCGAGATCGTTGGTCGCAAGCTTCGCGCTCATGTGAGGTCCGATAATCGTGTTGTCTTGAATGCCGGCAAGCTCACGCGACCCGGGTCACGGCTTCGGTGAGGCTCGCCTCGAAAATGTCCATGCCTTCGCGCACGAGCGCATCGCTCGCGGTCAGCGGGACAAGGAAACGGATGACGTTCCCGTA
This sequence comes from uncultured Alphaproteobacteria bacterium, assembly GCA_963747175.1. GTDB lineage: Bacteria > Pseudomonadota > Alphaproteobacteria > Rhizobiales > Methyloligellaceae > Methyloceanibacter. The sequence goes on from CAVVDW010000015.1 coordinate 238,630, forward strand.
GGTACCACAAGAGAGAAGAATAAGCCCGTTCTCGTTGGCGACCTTTAGCAAGGCCTGCGTCAGTTGCGGCGCGGGCTCGGCGCTCGCCTTGTCCTTGACCAGCTCGATGGCGCACATGGCCCCCAATCCCCGCACATCTCCCACGCAATTGAGGTTGGAGCTCTTTATCTTATTGCAGCGGTCGAGGATGATCTTGCCGATCGCATTGGCGCGGTCGCAGAGCTTCTCGTCCTCGATCACATCGAGCACGGCATGCGCCGCCGCGCAGGCGACCGGGTTGCCCGCATAGGTGCCGCCGAGGCCGCCAGGGTTCGACGCATCCATGACGTCGGCGCGTCCGGTGATCGCCGATAGCGGTAACCCGCCGGCCAATCCCTTGGCCATGCTCACCACATCGGCCTTCACGCCGGCGTGCTCGAGCCCGAACATCTTCCCCGTGCGCGCGAAGCCCGTCTGAATCTCGTCGGCGATGAGCAGGATGCCGTGCTCGTCGCACAAAGCTCTGAGCGAGCGGAGGAAGTCGAACGGAGCGATATAGAAGCCGCCCTCCCCCTGCACCGGCTCGATGATGATGGCGGCGATGCTCGAAGGATCGGCCACATATTTGAACAGGGCCTTGAGCGCGGCGAGGCTCTGCTCGCTCGAGACGCCGTGATAGGTGTTGGGGAAGGCGACGTTGTAGACGTCGGACGGGAACGGCCCGAATCCCTTCTTGTAGGGAACGACCTTGCCGGTCAGCGCCATTCCCATCAGCGTGCGGCCGTGGAAGCCGCCGCTGAACGAGACGATCCCGGGACGGCCGGTAAAAGCGCGCGCCACCTTCACCGCGTTCTCCACGGCTTCCGCGCCGGTCGAGACCAGCATGGTCTTGGCGGGGCCTGCGACCGGCGCAAGCGCGTTCAGCCGCTCGGCCAGCCGCACATAGGATTCGTAAGGCGTGACCTGGAAGCAGACATGGCTGAACGCCTTTAGCTGCTCCTCGACGGCGGCGACGATCCTCGGATGCTGATGGCCGGTATTGACCACGGCAATGCCGGCGCCGAAGTCGATATAGCGCTCACCGTCCTCGCTCCAGATCTCGGCATTCTTGGCGCGCTTGGCGTAGATCGCGGTCGCATTGCTGACGCCGCGCGGCACGGCCGCCGCCCTGCGCTCATGAAGCTCGGCTGACGTAGGCATGTGGACGTTCGCTTCTCCCCGGGAGTCTCGTCTTCTTGAAATGTAAGGCGTCAGGACTGGAGCACGACCGGGCTCGAGCCGACCCAGCTGACCCAGACCTTCTCGCCCCAGCCGAAATTATCCTGGTCGAAGCGGGAGCGGTTCGGACGGGATATCTGGATCAGCCGGCCGTTGGCAAGCAGGACATGGTAGATGGAAATGTCACCGAGATAGGAGATTTCCTTGATCTCTCCTTTGGCGACGTTGTGAGCGTTGGGACATTCGGGCACCGCGGGCGGCCCCGCGGCATCTTTGTGCAGGTTCATCTTCTCGGGCCTGATCGCCACCCAGACGGCCGACGACTCCTGGCCGGACACGGAATGGGGCACGTGCACCCGATACGGCTCAAGCTCCGGACAGGCCACGGTGGCCTCGTCGGGCTTGTCCTCGATCAACCTGCCTTCGAACATATTCACCGACCCGATGAAGTCGGCGACGAAGCGGGAGCTGGGAAACTCGTAAAGGTCTGACGGCGTGCCAATCTGGGCGATCGAGCCCTTGTTCATGACGGCAACGCGCGAGGCAATCGCCAGCGCCTCGGTCTGGTCATGGGTGACCATGATGAACGTGATCCCGACCTTTTGCTGGAGCTGCGACAGCTCGAAGCGCATAGCCTCGCGCAATTTGGCGTCGAGCGCCGAAAGCGGCTCGTCGAGCAAGAGGACCTTCGGCTTTTTCACCAGCGCGCGAGCGAGCGCAACACGCTGACGCTGACCGCCCGACAGCTGATCCGGCATGCGCGCGCCAAGGTGACCGAGCTGCACGAGGTCGAGAGCCTCCTGAACGCGCCTGTCCCGTTCCGGCTGCGGCACGCCGTCGATCTTCAGCCCGTAAGCGACGTTGTCGACGACCGTCATATGCGGAAAGACGGCATAGGACTGGAACACCATGTTCACGGCGCGCTTGTTGGGCGGGATGTCGCCCATGTCCTGACCGTCGATCAGGATATGGCCTTCGCTCGGCACCTCGAGACCGGCAAGCATGCGCAGCAAGGTGGTCTTGCCGCAGCCCGAAGGCCCGAGAAGTGCGAAGAACTCCCCTGGCATGATGTCAAGGCTGACATTGTCCACCGCGACCGTCGACCCCCATCGCTTGGTGATGTTGCGAAAGCTGATAATCGGCTTAACGGCGCCCTTGGCGGCATTAGCTAGCGGCTGGTCCAATTCATCCACCCCTACTTACGCTCCCGACCTTGTATCACCATCATCAACGCCATGAGTGCGATCGTGAGCACGATCAGCATGGTCGATGCCGCATTGACCTCCGGCGTCACGGAGAAGCGCAGCATCGAATAGACTTTAACCGGGAAAGTGATCGTGTCCGGTCCCGATGTGAAGAAGGTGATCACGAAGTCGTCGAGGGACAGCGTGAATGAGAGCAGGGCGCCGGCGATCAGTGCTGGGCGCATATGCGGCAGGAGCACATCGCGGAACGCCTGCCAATCGTTGGCGCCGAGATCACGCGCCGCCTCCTCCTGCTCCTTGTTGAAGCTCGCGAGCCGCGCGCCGACGACGAGTGCGACGAAGGGGAAGCAGAACGATACGTGCGCGATTGTGATCGAGCCAAGACTGAACGGCCATATGAGATTGTTGGGCCAGGGTATGACGCGAGTGAAGAACAAGAGCATGGAGACGCCCATGCAGATTTCCGGCACAACGATAGGCAAGGTGAAGGCCCCTTCCGCGGCCGTTTTGCCTGGGAAGCGATAGCGCCACAGCAACACCGCCGCGGCTGCGCCGATGACGAGAGAGATGAGTGTCGCCATCAGGGCGATGGTCAGCGAATTGGCGAAAGCGATCAGAAGGCTCTGGTCGTTGAACAGCTTCTGGTAGTAATTGAGCGTGAAGCCGCGCCAGACGGTGTTGCGCTTGCTATCGTTGAAGCTGAAGGCGATCAGCGCGACGAGCGGCGCATAGAGGAAGAAGAAGACGCCAAGCAGCCAAACCCGCATCTGCCATGTGCGGTTATAGTCGAGCGGGGCACGTCTTCTCGCCATGTTTAGATTCCGTGGACGTCGGCGGTCTTGCCGCGGCTGAAATAGGCGCGGAGCGCGATCGCCCCGAAGGTCGCATACATCAGCAAGAAGGAAAGCGCCGCACCGAACGGCCAGTCATTGGCCACCTTAAACTGCCGCTCGATCACGTTGGCGATCATCTGGCTGTCGGGACCGCCGAGCAAATCGGGGGTGAGATAGGCGCCAAGCGCCGGAACGAAGGTGATGATGATGCCGGAGATGATTCCCGGCATCGCGAGCGGCATCACGATCGAGAACATCGTGCGCGTATGGCCCGCGCCGAGGTCGAGGCTCGCTTCGATCAGCGACCTGTCGAGTCGGTCGAGGGCGGCGTAGAGCGGCAGCACCATGAACGGTAGATGGACGTAAACCAGTCCCACCACCACGGCGAAGTTGCTGTAGAGCAGCTGTAGCGGCGTGAAGTCGGCGAGCGGCTCCAAACCGACCAATGTCATCAGCCAGCTCGCTTGGTCCCAAAACCAGGCGAGGGTGAAATTGACATAGCCCTCGGTGCGCAGTACCGCCATCAGCGCGTAGGTGCGGATCAAAAGGTTCGTCCAGAACGGCAGCATGATCAGCAACAGCAGCCACGCCCGCCACTTCTCGCTGGCGAAGACGATCGCGAGCGCCACCGGGAAGCCGATGATGAGGCAGAGCAGCGTCGTCAGTCCGGCGACGACGACCGACTTGGCAAAGATGCCGAGATAGAGCGGCTGGAGCGCGCGTATGTAGTTGTCGAAGGTGCCGTTGATTTCGACATCGGTCAGGCCCGCATTCTGGCCGAAGCTGTAGGCCCAGACGATTGCGAGAGGAGCGAGGAAGAAAAGGACGACCCAGGCGATAGGCGGAATGGCCGTCGCCAGAAAGGCGAGCCTTCGCTCTTGAGCTTGCGTCGCCATCGGAGTCGTCCTCCTTCGCTCGCTACCTCACGTAACTCGTCATCCTTCGAATGTCGGCCTCTTATGCCGCGCGCAACCTCGTCATGGCCTCATCGAGAAGACGCGTGAATTCCGGGCCGAGGTAACGCGGATACTCGCATTTCGCCATCAGGTCGGCCGGAGGGAAGATCACCGGATTATCCTTATAGGAGGCTGGCATCAGCGCGACGGCGGCGGCATTCGGCGATGGGTATTTGATGGTCGATGAGATCTCGGCCCCGACCTTGGCATCCAGGATGAAGTTGATGAACTTCAGCGCGTTGTCGGGGTGCGGCGCGCCTTTCGGAATGGCGAGGGTGTCGGACTGCTTCATGGCGCCTTCCTTCGGCACGACAAAGTCGAGGTCGTCGTCCTCGGCCATCACTTGCGCGATGTCGCCGTTATACTCCATCACCACGTCGACCTCGCCCGAGGCCAGCAGATCCTGGCCATTATCCTCGTGGAAGGATTTGATGTTGGGCTTCTGCTTGATGAGGAGCGCTTCGGCCTGCTTGATCAGCTCGGGCGATGAGTCGTTGATCGACTTGCCGAGATATTTGAAGCAATTGCGGAACAGCTCGCTCGCGTCCGACATGACGGCGATCTTGCCTTTGTACATGTCGGAATCGAACAGGTACTTCCAGCTGTCGGGGACGCCCTTCACCTTGGACTTGCGATAGCCGATGCCGATGACGAGCCAGGTATAGGGCATCGAGTATTTGCGCCCGGGATCGTAAGGCGCGTCGTTGATGAACTCGGGCGCGACATTTTTGATGTTCGGGATCTTGGCGTGGTCGAGCGGCTCGAGCAGTTTGGCCTGGATCATGCGCTCGACGAACTCGCTGCCCGGAACGATGACGTCGTAGCCGGGGTTGCCGGCGCGCAGCTTGGCGAACAACTCGTCGTTGGTCGCAAACAGGCTCATATTGACGTCGATGCCGCTCGCGTCCTTGAAGTCCTCGAGCGTCGTCTCGCCGATATAAGTGTCCCAGTTATAGAAATTGAGCTTTTTCTCCTCGTCGGCAAAGGCGCGGCGCGGCTTGCCCGAGAGGCTGATGCCGATCGCGGCTGCGCCGAGACCTTTCAGAATTGAGCGGCGAGATGCGGCGAAAGATTTGGCGTGCGCGGTCATACTCACTCTCCCCTATGCTTGCTGACGGCTAGTTCGCTCCCAAGTCGGTAATCTGCGCCCGATTGAGTATGGCCGCTCGCGACCGAGACGGCCAAGCTCAATCGATAGGCAATTTCTGTCAGCGAGTGACCAATCATGCATCGATGCCACCCAGACAGATATATTTGATCTCCAGATACTCATCCAAACCTTCAGCGGCGCCCTCGCGGCCGAGACCGGATTCCTTGACGCCTCCGAAGGGCACCACCTCATTGGAGAAAATGCCTTCGTTGACGCCGACCATGCCGGCGTCAATCTTCTCGGCGACCCGCCAGGCGCGGGCGAGATTCTGGCTGAATAGATAGGCGGCGAGGCCGAACGGCGTGTCGTTGGCGAGCTTGATGGCGTCTTCCTCGGTGTCGAAGCGCACCAGTGCCGCGACGGGACCGAAGATCTCCTCGCGCACGATCTCCATGTCGGGCGTGACGTCTCCCACCACGGACGGGCGATAGAACAGCGGCCCCGCTTTATCGACCGCGCCACCGACGAGAACTTTCGCGCCCTTCTTGACGGCGTCGCCGACCAGCGTCTCGACCTTGGCGATCGCTTCGCTCGTGATCAGGGGACCGATATTGGTGCCTTGCTCCATGCCAGGCCCGACGGCAAGCTTCTTCACCGCCTCGACCAGAGCCGCCGCGAAACGGTCATAGATGCCGGACTGAACGAGGATGCGGTTGGCGCAGACGCAAGTCTGGCCGGCATTGCGATATTTGGAGGCCATGGCGCCGGCCACCGCCTGATCGAGATCGGCGTCGTCGAAGACGAGGAGCGGCGCGTTGCCGCCGAGCTCGAGCGTCAGCTTCTTCACCGTGTTGGCGCACTGCCGGTAGAGGATCTTGCCGACCTCAGTCGAGCCGGTGAAGGAGAGCTTGCGCACCCGCCCATCATCGCAGAACACCTTGCCGACGGCAGCCGCGTCCTTGGTGGTCACGATATTGAGCACGCCAGCGAGGAAGGCCTGCGTCCATCCCGAGCTTGGCGATGGCGAGAGCGCAAAGCGGCGTCTCGGCCGCAGGCTTGACCACGATGGTGCAACCCGATGCGAGCGCCGGCGCAACCTTCCGGGTGATCATGGCGATGGGGAAATTCCACGGCGCAATCGCGGCGACGACGCCGATCGGCTGCTTGATGGTGATGTAGCGCTTGGAAGAAGCGGTGGTGGGAATGGTGCGCCCATAAGCGCGCTTCCCCTCTTCGGCGAACCACTCGATGAACGACGCGCCATAGCCCACCTCGGCACGCGCTTCGGCGAGCGGCTTGCCCTGTTCGGTCGTCATGAGCTGGGCGAGGCTCTCTGTCTCGGCGGTGATGAGATCGAACCAGCGCCTGAGGATGGCTGCCCGCTCCTTCGCGGTCTTGGCCGACCAGCCCGGCAACGCGCGGGACGCGGCGTCGATTGCCAACGCCGCCTCCTTGGCGCCGAGGTCAGGCACGGTAGCAATTTCCGCTCCGGTCGCCGGATCGGTGACGGAAAAGCTCTTGGCCGAACTGATCCACTCACCGTTGATCAGGGCTGCGGTCGGAAACTTCTTGAAGATCATGTTCATCGTTCGTCTCCGTCAGCATGTTGCCGTGAACGGCCTCACGCGACTTGTGAATACCATAGGTAATCGAGCGGCGTGACGATCCGCTCGAAATTACTCCGCTCGCTATGCTTGAGGCGAGAGAATACATCCTGGAAGGACGCACCGAACGCCCCGCGCACGATTTCCGAGCGCTGAAAGAGGTCAAGCGAGTTGACCCAGGCGGTCGGCAGCGGCGGCGCCTCTATCGTCTCCGAGTTGCCCTCCACCGCCGGTCCCGGGTCGATCCTATTGGCAATGCCATGCCACATGCCGGCAAGAATCGAGGCTATGACCAGATAGGGATTGGCGTCGGCGCCGGCAACCCGATGCTCGATCCGCGTCGCCGCACCGTTGCCGCGAGGGACGCGCAAGGCAACCGTGCGGTTGTTGAAGCCCCAATGCGCCGCCAAGGAGACATAGGATTTCGGCACGTAGCGCCGGTAGGCGTTCGCGGACTGGGCCCACACGGCCATGAAATCCGCCATGCTTTCCCGCATTCCACCCAAGGCATGACGGAAGAGCGTCGAGATGGGATCGCCGGCGAAGAGATTCTGTCCCGATTGGTCGAGCAAACTCAGGTGGACGTGCATGCCCGAGCCCGCCCAATCGTGGTGCGGCTTGGCCATGAACGTGGCGTCGAGCTCATGCGCCCGCGCCGCCGCCTTCACCGCGCGTTTTAACAGCAAGCTCTCGAGAGCGGCAGCGACGGCGTCCGGACGATGCTTCAGATTGATCTCGAACTGGCCGGGGCCTGACTCCTGCATGACCGAGTCGACAAGGAGACCCTGGGCCTCGCAGATTCGGTAGATATCGTCGATGAAGCCCGAGAGCGCGTCCATCTCCTCGAAGCCGAAGGTGAGCGGCCGGCCGGGATCGTCGGAAAGACCCTCGGGTGTGTTCAGCGCAAAGGCGCCGTTCTTCCCCCTGCGCGTGACGTAGAACTCGAGCTCCACGGCCACGACCGGCGTCTGACCCGCGCGGGCAAATCGCTCGACTTGACCTGCAAGCACCGCACGAGGATCGAGGTCCTCCTTGGCGTCGACGACCATCACCGCTTGCGCGTGTCTACCGTCGCCCACGGGGATCCCGACCAGCGTCCCGCTGAGAAGATGGCACTGAAGATCCGGATCGCCCGTCTCCCACAAGCGGCCAGTCTCCTCCATGCAGTTGCCGAGCGGGTCCATGATGAACACGGAGGCCGGCATCAAGATGCCCTTCTTCGCGATACCGAGGAGATCAGCACGGCGGATACGCTTGCCGCGCGGAACGCCGTTCATGTCGAACAGGAAGGCGTCGATCCACTGCACCCTCGGATTGGCATCGAGGAAAGCCTGCGCTTCATCGCCGACGAGCCGCGCAGCCGTCATGGTCTGATGCCTTTCGCCGCCGCGCCAAAGCGGCGGAACAAAGATGTCGATACCTCGTTCGATCTTGCCGACCACTCGGGGTGCCACTGCACCCCCAAGCAGAACGCCGCGTCGTCAGGTCCGCGCACGGCTTCGATCAGACCATCCTCGGCGAAAGCCTCGGGCTTGAGTCCCTTGGCGAGACGCGCGATGCCCTGCCCATGCAGCGAGTTGACCATGATCTCGTCGCGTCCGACCCAGTCGCGCAGTCTGCCGCGCAGAATGACCGGGTGGACCGGACCGTAAGCCTCGTCGAGCGGAACGTCGGACGGGGCGCGGTGGTCCTTGTGCCCGTCGACGGCATGCACCGCCTGATACAGGCTGCCGCCGAGAGCGACGTTCAGCTCCTGGAAACCGCGGCAGATGGCAAAGAGCGGCGTCCTGCGCTCGACGGCTGCGCGGATGAGCGGGAGCGTCACCGCATCGCGCAGAGGATCGAGCGCCTTGGGGTCGATCGGCGCTTCCTCACCGTAATGCTCGGGCGCGACATTGGAGGGGCTGCCCGACAGAAGGATGGCGTCGGCCACTTCCAGCACCGCGCCGATATCCGTTGCGCCGGCACCGATGGGCACGAGCAATGGCTGGCATTCGGCGACCTCGGCGAGCGCCACCGAGTACTTGCGGCCCACTGCGTCGAAGATGTCCTCATCGATCAGCTTGGTGCAGGCCGGGATGACGACGATCGGTCGGCTCATGCAGCGACCTCGCTGGCGACGTCGCTGAGCGTCAGATCGAGCACCCGCCGGATCACCGCCTCGGCTTGGTCGAACTGGGCTTGCGTCCAGATCAGCGGAGGCGCCATGACCATGGTGTCGAACACCGCCCGCATGATGAAACCTTCGCGGAAGAAGTGATCGCGGCAGATGAGGCCGACCCGTCCGGGATCGTCAAAGCGGCGCCGCGTCCGCTTGTCTGCGACGAGCTCGATCGCGCCGAGAAGCCCGATCGAGCGCACCTCGCCGACGAGCGGGTGGTCTCTGAACTTTGCGAGCATCTTGGCGAGCGCAGGGCCACCGAACTCCTTTACGCGCGGAACGAGCCTCTCCTCTTCCATGATCTCGATATTTTTCAGCGCGACGGCGCACGCAACCGGATGGCCCGAGAAGGTGTAGCCGTGATTGAAGTCGTCGTCGTGGGCCATCAGCGCGGCGACGATCTCATCGTCGACGATGACGCCGGAGAGCGGGATGTAGCCGGAGGTCACCGCCTTGGCGAACGTGATGAGGTTCGGCCTGATGCCGTAATATTGCGATGCGAACCACGTGCCGAGACGACCGAAACCGGTGATCACCTCGTCGGCGAGAAGCAGGATCCCGTACTTGTCGATAATGCGCTGCACCTCCGGCCAATAGCTCTCGGGCGCGATCTTGACGCCGCCGGCGCCTTGCACCGGCTCGCCGGCGAAGGCGGCGACGTTCTCGGGGCCGACCGCGATGATCTCCTCTTCGAGAGCGCGCGCGGCGCGAATGCCGAAGGCTTCGGGAGATTCCCCGCCCTTCGCCTCGCCATACCAATAGGGATCGATGATGTGACGGAAGCCTTCGTAGACAGGATAGCTGTGCGCGTGCACGTGGGCCATGCCGCCCATCGAGCCGGCGGCAATGGTCGAGCCGTGATAGGCGTTCCTGCGCGAGATGATGATGCGCCGCATGGGCTCGCCCTTGATCGCCCAATAATGGCGGATCAGGCGGATCGCCGTGTCGTTCGCTTCCGAGCCTGAGGAGCCGAAGAAGACCTGGTTGAGGTTATCCGGGGCGATCTCGGCGAGCTTGCGCGCCAGCGCCACGACCGGGGGATGCGTCGTCTTGAAGAACGTATTGTAGAAGGGCAGCTCGACCATCTGGTCGTAAGCCGCCTGCGCCAGCTCTTTGCGGCCATAGCCGATATTCGTCGTCCAGAGACCCGCCATCCCATCGAGAATGCGATGGCCTTCACTGTCGAAGATGTAAGGACCCTCCCCGCGCACGATGACGCGCGAGCCGGAGGCGCGAAGCGACTTGTGGTCGGTGAATGGATGCAAATGGTGGAGAGCGTCCAGCTCTCTCAATTGCGCGGTCTGATATTGATTTGTCACCTTACAACCTCCAGCAGAGCGTGACCCGAAGGCCGACCGATTAACGCTGGAAGCTTGCGTGCGGCGTATAGCCGATACGAGCGCAGAGCAGCAGGAGGAGCGCCTTCTTGCAGACGCCGCTTGAAGCTAACGAAGTTCGGGAAGCCAACATCTAAGCCCACGCCCACTCTGCCTACCCGCCCGGGCAGCCTTGACAGGGACCGGTCGGCGGGTATGGCTACGGCGAAGACTCTATTGGCTACGGTGTAGAATTGTCAACGCCAACGGCACGCAAGGCCAAGTCTCGCCCGCGCGGACGTCGGGGGCTCGACAAGAGCGCAATCCTCGATGCGGCCTTCGCCATGCTGTCGCGCGAGGGCGAAGCCGGCTTTTCCGTGAGAAAGCTCGGCGTCCGCATCGGCGTCGACCCGATGACCGTGCTGCATCATTTCGGCTCGAAGGAAGAACTGATGCGGCAAGTCGCCGACCAGGCGCTCGCTACGGTTGAGCTACCGCTGCCTGGCGCCGACTGGCGCGCCGATCTTCGCCATGTTGCCGCCGCTTATCGCGACCTCGCCCATCGCCATCCGCGCATCTTTCATCTGCATTTCCGCTTCCACGCGACCGGGCCTGCGGATCATGCCTCGAGCGAGGTCGTGTACCGCGCGCTCAAAAACGCCGGTCTGAGCGACGCCGAGGCCGCCGGGCTTGGACTCGCGTTCTACGCCTTCATCCTCGGCTATGCCTTGGCCGAGGCCGAAGGACTCTTGCGCCCGATCGACAGGGGCGCCGAGGCTGAGCTCAGGGCGCTCGATCCCCTCGCCTACCCGGCGACGCTCGCGCTCATCCCGGCATTCAAGACGCTCGACCGCGACGCCACTTTCGCCGCCTCGGTCGATTCCTTCATCGACGGGGTGTCGTGCCGGTGCAAATCGAGCGCACGGAAGCCTCGGCGGGCCTGATCAGACCTCGCGGAGATGAAAGCTCTTCGGCTGCGTCAGCGTGTCGAAGCCGTATTTGGATAGCGTCGTGCCGCGCCCGGTGTCCTTGACGCCGGTCCAAGTCAAATGAGGGTCGAGATAGTCGCACCGGTTCATGAACACCGTGCCGGTCTCGACGCGCGAGCCGATCTCGGCGGCACGATCCATGTCTTGCGTCCAGATCGACGCCGTCAGCCCGTAAGGGCTGTCGTTCATCAGAGTGATCGCCTCCTCGTCGTCGCGCACCTTCATGATGCCGACGACCGGGCCGAAGCTCTCCTCCCGCATCACCTCCATCTGGTGATCGACATTGGTCAACACCTCTGGCGCGAGATAAGGCGAGCCGGTCTGGTCGCCAGGTACCTTCATATTGATGAGGGCAGTCGCGCCCTTCCGCCGTGCCTCGGCGATCTGCTCCCTCACCGTGTCGGCGAAGGAGCTCCGCGCCATCGGCCCCATGGTGGTCGCGCTGTCGAGCGGATTGCCGACGACGTATTTGCGGGTGAGGTCGGCGAAGCCCTCGACGAAATCATCATAGACCCGTCCGTCGACATAGATGCGCTCGACGCCGCAGCAGCATTGGCCTGAGTTGTAGAACGCGCCATCGACGAGATTTTCGATGGCATGATCGAGCTTGGCGTCGGCGCGCACATAGGCCGGGTCCTTGCCGCCGAGCTCGAGCCCGAGCGAAGCGAAAGTGCCGGCCGTAGCGCGCTCGATGGCGCGGCCGCCGGCGACCGATCCCGTGAAGTTGACATGGTCGATGCGCCCCGACCCGATCAAGTTCTCGGTCTGCTCGTGGTTCATCACCAGATTGTGGAAAAGACCCTTGGGCAAGCGTGCGCGCTTGAAGGCTTCGGCGAGGCGCTCGCCCACGAGCAAAGTCTGCGCCGCGTGCTTCAAGATGATGGTGTTGCCGGCGAGAAGGCCGGGCACGATCGTGTTGATCGCGGTGAGATAGGGATAGTTCCACGGCGCAATGACCATCACGACGCCCACCGGCTCGCGCGCGACATAGCGCCTGAAGCCGGGAGTCTGTGGCGGGTAATAAGGCTTGAGAGCCTCCTCCGCCATCGTCGCGATGGCGCGCACGCGCTCTTCGGCCGCCCCTTTCTCACCGCCATAGCGGACCGGCCGGCCCATCTGCCAAGCGAGCTCGACGGTCACCTCGTCGTTCATTGCCACGAGCGCGTCGATAAAGGCGAGCGCATAGCGCGCCCGCTCGCGCACCGGAACCATCTTCCATTCAGGAATTGCCGCGCGCGCCGACGACACCGCGGCCTCGATCTCGGCATCACGCGCGATCGGTCGCTCGGCATAAACCGAGCCGTCAACGGGGGAGATGATCTTCACTTTCTGCTCACTCATCGGGGCGCCTTCGTATCGCGATGAATTGGTCTCGGAGATCGAGGGGCGGAGGGCATCAGCGTTGCCCGTGGTTGTCAATACCGCGCGCCATCGCAACGCGGACCGGTGCGTATGATGTTACTTGAGGGCGGCGGCACCTTCGCGATGCTTCACGGCGAACTCCTCCTCGGGCGAGAAGACGAGATTCTTTCGTCCATGGGCCGCGAAGTAGAAGATCGCGAGCGCGTACCAGATCGCCACTCCGATCACGCCGGTGCGGTAGAGCGGATCGGCGAGTTGGAAGCCGATGGTCACCAGCGCGATGCTGATGGTCAGCACCGCTCCGATGACGCCGAAGGGACTCCGGTACGGCCGCTCGATGTTGGGAAACCGCCGGCGGAGCTGGATGAAAGTGAGCCCCTGCAACAGATAGGAGAACATCGCCCCGAACACCGCCATGTTGAGGAGCACGCCGCCGATGAACGAGCCTGCCGCTTCGCCGCCCATGGCGAACCACACCACCAGCATCACGGCGAGCCCAAGCAGGCCGCCGGCAATGAGCGCCACGTTCGGCGTCTTGTGCTCGCCATGAGTGATCGACAGGAAATGCGGGAAATAGCCCGCGCGTGACAGCGAGTAGATCTGCCTTCCATAGGCGAAGATGATGGCGTGGAAGCTTGCCACCAGCCCGCACACGGCAAGGAGGCTCAAGATCTTCGCCCAGTCCGATCCGAAAATCGCGCGGAACCCGTCGAGGATCGGCTCGCCGGAGGTGCCGAGCGCGAAGGCGCCGTGGACGGTCGTCACGGTACCGGCGGCGTCGGTAACCTCGCGCGTGATCGGGATCGCCGGGTTGATGATGAGAACGAGGAAGCCAAGCACGATCAGAGTGAACATGCCGAGCATGATGCCCTTCGGCATGTCGCGCTTTGGGTCTGCCAATTCCTCCGCCGCGAGAGGAAGCTGTTCGATGGCAAGGAACAGCCACACGGCAAAGGGAAGCGAAGCGAGCACGCCGTGGACGCCGAACGGCAGAAACGAACCATGGCCGTTCGGCAGCTCAACCGGCGCTCCGGTCGAGGGATCCGCGCCGATATTCATCGCGTATTTGCCGAAATCCAAAAACGGAATCGCGCTGACGAAGAAGACGGCAAGAATGAGGATCGCGAGCAGGGTCACGGTCACGGTGACCAAGAAGGACAGCTCGACACCGCGGGTGTTGGCCCCAACAAAAACGATGTACCCCAAAATCCACCACAGCGGTTGGAACGCGGCAGGCGTTTCGAAAATCGCCGTGAGGTAGGTCCCGATGAAATACACGATCACTGCCGGCGTGAGCACATATTCGATGTTCTCGGCAACCCCGGTGATGAACCCGCCCCACGGCCCGAACGCCGTTCGGGCGAACGAGTAAGCGCCGCCCGTATGGGGCAGCGCCGGGCTCATCTCGGCGATCGAGTAGGTGAGGCCGAGATACATGACGGTGATGATGATGGTGCCGACGAACATGCCGCCCCAGCCGCCCACGGCAAAGCCAAGGTTCCAGCCGGAGAAATCCCCCGAGATCACCGCGGCGACGCCGAGCGCCCATAAGTAGAAGACACCGGCGTGACGTCTGAGCTCGCGCTGGTCGAAATAGTCCTTTTCGGGGACGCGGTATGAGACCCCGCCTTCGTGGCGCATCTCAGCCATTTTCTCCGCCATTATACGGCTCCCGCGACAGAGACTAGCAGATCATATGATCACCGTAAGCGACACCCCTCAACTCTTGATTCGCGACATTGCCGGGGATCAACCTAGCGCCCACCGGCCGCCGGATCAGGTTCTTTCGGGGCGAGCGTGTCGGGCAAGGCAGCTCGCCTCAGAGCTTCGCCGCAAATAGAAACCTGCGCGGGATGTTTCCCGCGCAGGTTTTTCGCATCTTCAGACCGTTAGGCGATCTCGCCGACCGCCTTTTCCGCCGCGCGGATCAGCGCCTGGCGCTCAGCAATCAGATCGCCGATGGGCGGGCCCTGGAAGCGCCGCCTCTCGAAGGCAAACCACAAGATAGCCGTCAGGATGAAGAAGCCGACCGTGATGTAGAGCGCCCAGTCGTTCGGCGGCTGGATGCCGATCACGAAGATCAAGATCATGGAGACGATCGAGAGGATCGCAAACAGCGTGTAGCCGGCCCGCCCTATGTTCCACGGTCCCATCCTGTCCCATTTCGGGGTTCCCCAGGCGATCAGACCTAGCGTGATCGGGATGGTGAAGGAGAGGAACAGGAAGATGACCGTGCAGGAGACCACGATGGTGTAGGCCGAGGTGCCGGCGATAGACACGAGCGAGGTGCCCCACACGAAGAGGACCGAAAGAAACGCGGCGGTCCAGATCGCAGCGACCGGTGTGCGATGTTTTGGGCTGACCTTAGAGAGCGCCTTCGATCCAGGCAACCCACCATCACGCGCAAAGGCGAAGATCATGCGCGATGCTGAGGTCACTGTCGCCAGCCCGCAAAGAAGCTGAGCAAGGAACACCACGAGGTAGACGAACTCTTTGATGCCCGGCTTCACACGCTCGTCGAATCCCCAGAAGAAAACGTTCCAGCCTTGCTTGGCGGCGTCATCCATATTGGGGATCATTAACACGAAAGCGCAGAGGAAGAGGTAGCCGAAGATTGCCGACCAGATAACCGACATCACCATCGCGCGCGGAACCGATCGCGACGCCTTCAGCGTCTCTTCCGATGTGTGAGCGGAGGCGTCGTAGCCGGTGATGGTGTAGATCGGCAGCAACAGGCCGAGCAAAAAGACCCAGAGATTGGACACGGGCGGCCACACCCCGGCACCCGGATCACCCGAATAGTTCTTGAAGGTGAAAAGCCGGCTGACATCCCAATGTTCCGCCGCGATCAGGCACACGACCGCGATGAGGATAGAGCCGCCGAAGATCAGCCATCCGGAAAAGTCGGTCAGTATGGCCGTCAGCCTGATGCCGAGGTGATTGATAAGCGCCTGAGCGCCGGTGATGATGACGAGGAAGATCGTCTGATTGGTGAGAGTGTTCTCGATGCCGAGCGCGGGACCGAAGGCGCCGACGAAGAAGGTCCAGGTGCCGACGTTGATGGCGCCGAGCACGGTGATGAGGCCGAGCAGATTGAGCCATGCCGTGACCCAGCCCGTGCCACGATTGCCGAGGATCGAGCCCCAGTGATAAAGGCCGCCCGCAGTGGGGTAGGCCGAGCTGATCTGCGCCATCGCGACGGCGAAAACGAGACTGACGAAGCATCCGAGGAGCCAGCCCACGCCGATCGCGATGCCGCCGGCGCCTGAAGTGCCCTGAGCGAGCGAGTTGATGCCGCCCGACAGGATGCAGATGATCGAGAAGGATACTGCGAAGTTGGAGAAACGGCTCAACCGCCGCTCCAATTCCTGCGCATAGCCCATGCTATGGAGGACCTTCACGTCCTCCTTCTTGTCGGCGTCGGAGTATCCGACCACCGTGTCCATTTTGTCAGCCATTGTCCAAACCCCCCGTTTGTCGCCAGGCACGATTATCCTACCGCAAGAGTCATACCACAGCATCGCGCCAAATGAGCAGAGTTCTCTCGCAACAAACCTCAATCGCTGGCGATCTGATCGCGAAGAAGCGGCGCAACAAAAAAAGGGCGCCGCAAGGGCGCCCTTTGAGGTGGGAAGTGTTTTTGGGGAAATTATAAAGCTCTAGAACGTCACCTTGATGGTTCCGACCGCCCGCGCGTCGCAGCCATTCCTGTTACCATTTTGAATGGCGCATTCATCCTTACTATAGTCCGTGTCGTAGTAGCGGATGTCGGCCGACCAGTGGTTAAGGAAGCCGAGCGTCAGGCCGGCGTTCCAATAGACGTAATCGGAGGCAATCTGCTCGTACGACTGGAATCCGACGGTGCCGCTGATGCTGGGCGAGAAGAAATTCCAAAACCACTTGTTCTGAAAGGCATAGCCGACCGCTCCCTCGATCGCATTAGACTCGCCGAACACTTGGGAATTATCCGGCGACCAATAGTCGTTGAGGCCGAGACTCCACGGGCCGCTGGCCCAAGCTACCGCACTCTTCAGTTCAAAATAGTCGACGTCGTTGTTACCGCCCGGATAGGTGTATGCGAGGCCGCCGACCGTGAAGGTGAAGTTCCCCCATTTGGGCGAGATGCCGGCACCGTAGTCGATCTCGATGCCTTCCCCAAACTGGGTGTTCGATCCCCACATGTAGGCCCACCACATGCCGTATGTCAGATCGATTTCGGGCTGTACCGCGGGAAGATCATTGGTGTTGGTAATGCTCCGAAACATGTAGTCCGTCGTGAACGTGGCGGAACCCGAGAGAGTCAGCTTGGTGTCCTGAGCGTGGGCCGGTATCGCCAGCCCGACCATCAGCGCTGCGCCGATGACCAATGATTTGAAGATCCCCGCTTCCCTGTCGCGCCGAGTCATTTTTCATTCTCCTGATTTTAATCGCTTCCCTGCGATCGAAGGCTTCTCAGGATGCCGCCCCCGCTTTTTCCCCCGCGGTGCAACGTCCCCCTGTGTTGTCATGACAGAATAGGACGCCGGATTCCCGAAGCAATGGAAAATCCCCGAAATCCGAAAACATCTTGGGCAGTGTGACTATTCTGCAATGGTGCAAGGGCTTTGACGCCACATTGGGCTTCTTGTGCGTTTCACGCAGCGCAAATACTCAATTGCGACTGCTCAGAGTTCAGGCAATTGCCCAACTCGAAGGCGAAGCCCTCAATTGTCTCAACAATTCAGAAGGTTGTGCTTGGAAACGCTACGGTTGCGTGAGCGCCTGGCCAACCTTGTACGGGCTCCGCTGCTAACTTAGAGTGGCCCAGCTCGCAGATCGTGACTCACCAACCGATTCGCCGACGAGAGCTCACCCTCAAGACCGCATGGCTCAGGACCAGGGACCCGCGACCGCTCTTGTGACCGGGGCAGGGCGCCGCCTCGGCCGGGCGATCGCGCTCGATCTTGCAGCTCACGGATGGAGCGTGGGCGTCCACTATCACGCTTCGGCGGCGGAGGCCTTGTCGGTGGTCGCCGAGATCGAAGCGAAGGGCGGTAAAGCGGCGGCCTTTGCCGCGGACCTCGCGCGCTCAGGAGCGCCCGAACCCCTGATCGAGAGCTGCATCGCGACGCTCGGCCCGATCACCTGCCTCATCAACAGTGCCGCCTGTTTCGAGTGGGACGACATTCAAACGCTCGACTGCGACACTTGGCAGGCCCATCTCGACGTCAATCTGCGCGCGCCAATCTTCCTGGCGCAGGGCCTCGCACGCCGCCTGCCGAAAGGCGTATCTGGAAACATCATCAACGTCATCGACCAGAAGGTGCTCCGG
Source organism: uncultured Alphaproteobacteria bacterium (assembly GCA_963747175.1). Classification (GTDB taxonomy): domain Bacteria; phylum Pseudomonadota; class Alphaproteobacteria; order Rhizobiales; family Methyloligellaceae; genus Methyloceanibacter. Next base: position 256,654 of record CAVVDW010000015.1, read on the forward strand.
CCCGACCCCGACTTCTTCTCCTACACCGTCGCCAAATCGGCGTTGTGGACCGCGACTCAGTTGCTGGCCCAAGCGCTCGCGCCAGAGATCAGGGTCAATGCCATCGCTCCGGGCCCGGTGCTGCCGAGCCTGAAGCAGAGCGAAGACGAGTTTGCGCGCGAATGCCACGCGACCCTTCTCGGGCACGGCGTAGATCTGGGGGAAGTCACGGCCGCCGTCCGCTTTCTGCTCGAGACCCCTTCCGTCACCGGCCAGATGATCGCTCTCGATTCCGGCCAGCACCTCGCCTGGCGCAAGGAATCGAAGGCCTGAGGTGACCTAGCCCTTGAAGGCGGTCACGCTTAGACCTTACCTTCACCCATGAGACGCATGCTCCGAGCATGCTCGAAAAGCTCCATGATCCCATGCCGTTAGAGAATCCCGATAGCGCCAGGGCTTCGCTCGCCGCGCGCGTGAAAGACGCCCTGCTCGGCGCCGAGACGGGAGCGCCCGTGATCGCGCGCTACGCCAAGACCGCGCCTGCGGGCCCCGGCGTCTACCGCATGATCGATGCGGGCGGCGAGGTGCTCTATGTCGGCAAGGCGCGCCATCTCAAGAAGCGCGTGCAGAGCTACGCGCGGGGCCAAGCGCACAACAACCGCATCATCCGCATGATCTCCGACACGGCGAGCATGGAGTTCGTCACCACCTCGACCGAGATCGAGGCGCTGCTGCTCGAAGCCAATCTGATCAAGCGGCTCAAGCCCCGCTTCAACGTGGTGCTCAGGGACGACAAGTCGTTCCCCTTCATCCTCATCGCCCGAGATCATCCCGTGCCGCAGATCCTGAAGCATCGCGGCGCGCGGAACCGCAAGGGCGACTATTTCGGCCCCTTCGCCTCCGCAGGCGCGGTGGGGCGCACCATCAACACGCTGCAACGCGCCTTCCTGCTCAGGTCCTGCTCCGACGCCTATTACGAGAGCCGCTTGCGGCCTTGCCTTCTGTTTCAGATCAAGCGCTGCAGCGCGCCTTGCACCGGCGAGATCTCCGTCGAGGACTACGGCGCTCTGGTCGATGAGGCGCTCGGCTTCCTGCGGGGCGAGAGCGACGAGGTGAAGCTCAGGCTGCATCGGCTGATGGACGAAGCGAGCCTGAAGCAGGATTACGAGCGCGCGGCATCGTTCCGCGACCGGCTCACGGCGCTGTCCCACATCCAGTCGCGTCAGGGCATCAACCCGCTGACGCTGAAGGAGGCCGACGTCTTCGCCGCGCATCAGGAAGCAGGCCAGACCTGCATCCAGGTGTTCTTTTTCAGGAGCGGCAACAACTGGGGCAACCGCGCCTATTTCCCCCGCGCCGACAAGAGCCTTGGCGTGGAGGAGGTGCTGGAATCGTTCATCGCCCAGTTCTACGACGACAAGACCCCGCCGAAGCTCGTGCTCCTCTCGCACGACATCGCGGGACGCCGCCTTCTCGCCGAGGCCTTGTCGCTGCGCGCCGGGCGCAAAATCGATGTGAGCAGGCCGGCGCGGGGCGAGAGGCGCGATCTCGTCGAGCATGCTCTGATCAACGCCCGCGAGGCTCTTGCCCGAAGGCTCGCCGACTCGTCCTCGCAAGCCGCCATCTTCGCGCGGCTCGGGGAGCTCGTCGATCTCGACGAGGCGCCCGAGCGCGTCGAGGTTTACGACAACAGCCACATCTCCGGCACGAACCCGGTCGGGGCCATGATCGTTGCCGGACCCGAAGGCTTCATCAAAAGCCAGTACCGGAAGTTCAATATGAAGAGCGAAGACCTTGCTCCGGGCGACGACTACGCCATGATGCGCGAGATGTTGACGAGGCGCTTCAGCAAGCTCGCCAGGAGCAAAGGCGAGGTGGAAGGATGGGCCGCGCCCGATCTCGTTCTGATCGACGGCGGCCCCGGCCAGCTTGCCGCGGCGCATGCGGTGCTCGACGAGCTCGGCCTCGATGACATCAAGGTCGCCGCCGTCGCCAAGGGACCCGATCGCAATGCGGGCCGCGAGCGGATTCACATGAGAGGCAAGGAGCCGATCCTGCTCGAGCCGCGCGATCCCGTGCTCTATTGCATCCAGAAGCTCAGGGACGAGGCGCATCGCTTCGCCATCGGCGCGCATCGCGCCAAGCGCAAGAAGGCGATCACCGCATCCCCGCTCGACGAGGTGCCGGGCATCGGACCGTCACGCAAGCGCGCTCTGCTCAAGCATTTCGGCTCTGCCAAGGCGGTGAGCCGCGCCGGCATCGCCGATCTGGAAAACGTCGCCGGCATCAGCGCGCAAATGGCCAAGACCATCTATGATCATTTCCATGAGCGCGGGTAGGTCGCGGTGAGCGGACAATTGGACACTGCTGGGCAAGGCTTGGCGCGCCCGCGCGGCGCGGGCCGCGGCCGCTTCGCGAGCCTGCCCAATCTGCTCACCTATTTCCGCATCCTCGCCATCCCTGCGCTGGTCGCCTGCTTCTTCGTCCACGGCGATTGGGGCCGCTGGACGGCGATGTGGATCTTCATCGCCGCCGGCGTGAGCGATTTCCTCGACGGCTATCTCGCCCGCGCCTGGGAGCAGCAAAGCGCGATCGGCCGCATGCTCGACCCGATCGCCGACAAGCTGATCGTCGCCGCGGCGCTGCTGATGCTCGCCGCCGACGGCACCATCGCCGGCTGGTCGCTGTGGGCGGGCGTCATCATCCTCTGCCGCGAGATCCTCGTCTCTGGCTTGCGCGAGTTCCTCGGCACGCTCGCCGTCAGCGTCCCCGTCACCGCTCTCGCCAAATGGAAGACCGTGGTGCAGATGGTCGCGATCGGCTTTCTGCTCGCCGGCAGCGCCGGCGACAAGATCTGGCCCTACACCACGATGTTCGGGCTGACGCTGCTGTGGATCGCTGCGATCTTCACCCTCTACACCGGCTACGACTATCTCCGCGCCGCGGTCGGCCACGTCATGACCGACGAGGACTGAGCATGATCCGGAAAAGTGGGAACCGGTTTTCCGATAAGATCATGCTCAAACAAAGAGACTAGCGATGAGGCTCCTCTATTTCGCCTGGGTCAAAGAGAAGGTAGGCAAGGGAGCCGAGGACGTCGCGCTGCCGCCTGACATCGCAACCATCGGCGAGCTGATCGCCTGGCTCAAGACGCGCGGACCCGAATTCGCCAATGCGTTTGCGCGCGACGAGGTGATCCGCGCCGCCATCGACCAGAGCCATGCGCGCCACGATGCGCGTATCGGCAACGCGCGCGAGATCGCCTTCTTCCCGCCGGTCACCGGAGGCTGATGTGATCCGCGTCCAGCAGGAGGACTTCGACATCGGCGCCGAGATCGCGCGCCTCAAAAGCGGCCGTACCGATATCGGCGCCATCGTGAGCTTCACCGGCACCGTGCGCGACCAGATGGGCGCGGTCGACGAGATGTCGCTAGAGCATTATCCCGGCATGACCGAGGCCGAGCTTGCCAAGATCGAGGCCGAAGCTAACGGGCGCTGGCCATTGCAGGCATCGCTCATCGTGCATCGCACGGGCTCGCTCGTGCCCGGCGACAATATCGTGCTGGTCATCACCGCGTCTGAGCATCGCGATGCCGCCTTCGATGCCGCGCGCTTCCTGATGGACTATCTCAAGACGCGTGCGCCCTTCTGGAAGCGCGAGACGGGCAAAGGCGGAAATCGCTGGGTCGAAGCGTCAGCCGGCGACGACGCCGCGATCGCGCGCTGGACCAAGCCGAAGCACGCCGCCGAATAAGTCTATGGGCGCTAAGGTCCCAGCCACCAACATCAAGCTCAAGCGGGCCTACGACCCGCCCTCGCGCGAAGATGGCACGCGCGTCCTCGTCGATCGGCTATGGCCACGCGGAATCTCGAAGCAGAAAGCTGCGCTCGACCGGTGGATGAAGGAGATCGCGCCATCCACCGAGCTCCGCAAATGGTTCGATCACGATCCAAAGCGCTGGATGGAATTTCGCCACCGCTACGCCGAGGAATTGCGCGATCACACGGACCTCGTCGCCGAATTACGCTCACTCGCGCGTGAGGGCACGATCACGCTCGTCTATGCGGCTCACGACGAGACGCACAATGACGCGGTCGTGTTGCGTGACGTGCTCCTCGGCCGCTGACCCAGAGAGGCAACATGACGGATGACCCGGTCGCCGAGCTCCTCGCCGATCCTCGCTTCAAAGGCTCGCCCATCACCTGGGAGATCACGCCCGAGGGCTACGACACGATCAGGCGCGCCTGGCTCACCCACGTCCAGGCCGAAGAGGTCCTGTTCAAGCCGTTCACCGAGGAGGTGTTCCAGGCGCAGATGAAGATCATGCTCAGCGTGTTCCCCGAGGATTGCGTGATGGAGCTGGTCCAGGCGGGGCAGCGCTGGCAAGGCCGCAAGCAGGCGGCCGCCTTCTACCGCGTGTTCCTGAGCTCGATCCTCGACATGGCCTGGGTGCCGCAGGCTCTGGTGATCGGGCCGCAGGGCGTGCTCGACGTGGTGAACATGACCGGCACTCTCGCCAAACCCTTCGCGGGCCTTACTCAGGTCGGCAAGCCGGTGCACCTGCAATGGGTGATCTCGTTCCCGTGGCTGCCGAAGGAGGGCAAGTTCAAGGGCGAGACGATCTACTCGATCCGGCCCCTGTAGCCGCCCGCCCGCAGCGGACGACCCGCTATTGAACTTGGATGATGCGGGCGCCGCGCGGCAGATATTTCAGGGCCGGGCTCCACACGCAGACATCGCCCCATTGGCAAAGCCCGCGAATGCATTGGCGCTGATAGGAGCAGGAGCGGCATTTATAGACGGGGCGGCAGCCGGTGCACTGCGCGATCTCCTGGCAGTCCTTCCAGATGAGCGCGCTCGCCTCGCCTGCGGAAAACGCCACGACGCCGGCCGCCAGCAGGCCTGCCAAGCCAAGCATGGATAAGATCTTGCGCATCGAGGCCCCCCTTTTCCCGCGGACAAATCCGCGAGCCAGCCTCCATCCCCGCCACAGAGTGCCCGTTGCCGCGCCAAGGATCAAGCGCCGGGATCAGCGATAAAGTACCGCGCCTTCGGGAGGATGACGGTGCTCCCAGCCCTCGCGCTCGAGCGCCGGCGTATCGTCGGCGGCGAGCGGATAGCCGATGCAGAGATGCCCGATGAAGGTCCAGGTCCGCGGCACATCGAGGATCGATGCGACGCGCGCCGGATCGAGGATCGAGACCCAGCCGAGCCCGATATTTTCAGCGCGCGCGGCGAGCCAGAGCGTGTGGATCGCGTTGACCACGGAATAATCGAGCGTCTCGGGCATCGTGAGGCTGCCAAGCCCCTTCCCTTGCGCGGTCCCGTGATCTGAGAACACGGCGAGCTGGCATGGCGCATCGTCGAGGCCGGCGAGCTTGAGCCGCGCATAGAGAGCGGCGCGGTCCGGCGACTGCATCTCCAAAGCCTCGCGATTGCAGTCCCCGAAACATTTACGGAGCGCGGCGCGGCGCGCCTGGTCCTCGACCAGCACGAAGCGCCACGGCTCTGAGAGTCCGACCGACGGCGAGAGACACGCGATCGAGATCAGCCGCTCGATCGCACCGTCGGGAAGTGGCATGCGCTGGAAGCGACGCACGTCGCGCCGCCATCTGAGCAGATCGAGCAGCTTCTGCCGGAACGCAGCATCGAACTCCGGCGGCTCCTCCCTCCGGGACTCGTCCCTCCGCTCCGCGACTGACGCCTCACCCACGCGCTTCATGTGCTGAGGTTAGCATGATCGTGGCTTTCTCCCTGACGCGCTAAACGAGCTCAGACGACAGCAAACAGCACCAAACAACGCGAAACGCCGTCAAATGACACTAAACGGTGCCAAACAGCACCAAATGACAAGAAAGAGCACTGAAGAGCGTCAGATACAAACAGCGAACATACGACAAGTTAAAGAATTGATTGAACATCGTCCAAGCTGTTCTTGACACCCTAGTCTAGGCGTGTACCGATAGGATTGACCAAAGGAAAAGCCGCCAGGAGTTCACGGCCCCTGACGGCTCTATTTCCACCGCGCTCAACAAGGGGCTGGGCGCGGGCGACATAACGATATAGCCACCGAAGCACCCTGAGGACTCGTGGTCAAGCCCAGCCCGCATTTAGAAAGAAGACGCGATGAATAGTTTTGCTGAAGAAGCACGGCGGCGCCGGATCTGGAGCAAGGGGAGGATCATTCCGAACTACGATCCGGACACTTGGCGCTATGACGACTTCGGTGCGGTCATCCGCTACGCGGACTATGGCGACCGCAATTCGGAGTATGGGTGGGAAGAGGATCACGTCAGGCCGTCCGCTTTTGGCGGTCTCGATAATCTCGCCAACCTGCGTCCCCTGCATTGCAATCGCAATGCGAGCTTGGGCGGCATGTTGGGCTCTTTCCTGAAGAAGTAGACCAACAAAGGAGAGAGCGCCGGGCCCCAAGCTCGGTGCTCGACCCCCCGGGCCCGATGGCGACGTTTCTTATTGCCACCCGGAAAGAGCGACCTGATCGTTATGAGCAAGGAAGTGATCTGCGATGCTTCGTGATCCCACCATTGAGGATTTCGCCCACTGGGTGCAGTTCCACCTCGACAAGGCGATCAAGAGCACCCACGACGCGTGCCAGGTGGTGGAGCGCCGGAACAACGCCAAAGGCCTTCTCAGGTCGGGCAACAACATCATCGAATGCTTTGATGCTGCCTACGGCGAGTTCGACAAGGGAGTAGAGGCAGCTTTAGGAGAACTGAGAGTTGCCATGGTGAAAGGGGTGCTCGACAAGACGTTGCTCCGCGAGACGGTCGAGATGCAAATGCGTCAGTTCGCACTCGATATGAAGCACGCGTCGAAGGCACCCTTATTCCGCGAGTGGGGCCTGGTCCCTCCGAGGGTCTTGGACGAAAAGGAAGGTGAGTTCGACAAAAAGGTTCAGTTCGCTCTGCGTCACTTCGATGTGGGCCACCTGAGCCCACCAGAACCTGAAGTCCCCGCCTCCATGAAGAACGAAATCAAGATCGACCAAATGATCGGCAGCGTCATCCAGCAAGGCACCACGGGCTCGAACCAGACCGCCTCGGTCACCATCAACTTCGTCGCCGTCCGGAATGCGCTGGACAACCTCGAAATGATTTTGAGCAAGCATCCGGCTCCACCAGAGACCGCCGCCGAGATCGAGCCCGAAATCCAAACGATCCAAGCTCAGCTTGCCAAACGAATGCCCTCAGTCACCATCCTTCGGGAAGCAGGACGTTCCCTGCGAAGCATTTCGGAGGGCGTTGCTGGCGGACTGCTAGCGCCCCACGTTCTCACGGCCATAGCCGCACTTCTGTCGGCGCTTGGCCTCCAATGATCGGCTGGCGTAACGCCTGCGGCGATTGCCGGTGCCGCGCGTCAGAGCAAACCCGTCAGCCTGCAACTAGCCCCAAAAATGAAGAAGCCCCGCACGGGGGGAGCGGGGCTGTCTTCGGTTCCTTTGGGGGGAACAATGATGGGGAGGGAAAGCCCATCAAGGCTTACAAATGGTCATGCCCAAGCGATTTTCAACCCCCCTGCCGATTGATCGGAATTCGACAGCGCCGACAGAGGCTTAGGCTGCGGTCAATGCGCCTCGACGCGCCGGGAGACGGAATCATCCAGGGCCTTCAGCTCCGGATGCGCGCGCAGGAACCGGCTGTCAGCCTCAGTCTCGGCGGCGAGCTGCGTGAGCGCGGTAATCGTGTAGCGTTTCAGCTCGATCCCGCCCTTCGCGTAAGAGACGGTGTAAGCTTGCTTCAAAGGCGGGCGTCCCATTGCATCGTCCTCCGGTCATATCCCTCAGTCCAGGATGAGACCCCCTACCCCGCGGCGGCGACGGCCTTCGCGGGGTGCACCAAAGCGGTGAAGTCGTCCATCAGCATGCGCGTGATGTCGCCGATGGCGAATTTGTATTGCCCGATCTCGGAGACGGGCGTCACTTCCGCCGCCGTTCCGGTGATGAAGCACTCCGAGAACCCGGCGAGCTCCTCGGGCATGATCGCCCGCTCGATGACTTTCAGCCCGCGCTGCTTGGCGAGCCCGATCACCGTGCGCCGCGTGATGCCGTTCAGGAAGCAGTCGGGAAGCGGGGTGTGCAGCACGCCGTCCTTGACGAAGAAGATGTTGGCGCCGGTCGCCTCGGCGATCTGCCCGCGCCAGTCGAGCATGAGCGCGTCGTTGTAGCCCTCGCGCTCGGCCTTATGCTTCTCGATGGTGCAGATCATATAGAGCCCGGTCGCCTTGCTCGTGACGGGCGCGGTGCGCGGGTCAGGCCGGCGGAAGTCAGCGAATCTCAGCCTGAGCCCTTTCGCGCGCGCGGCCGGATCGAAATAAGAGCCCCAGTCCCAGGCGGCGATGGCGACATTGGTCTTGGTCTGTTGCGCGGCCACGCCCATCTGCTCGCTGCCGCGCCAGGCGATCGGGCGCACATAGGCGTCGGTGAGCTTGTTCGCGCGCAACACCTCGCGCGCCGCCTTGTCGAGTTCGGCGACCGAATAGGAAATTTCGAAGTCGAGAATCTTGGCGGATTCGTGCAGGCGCTGATTGTGCTCGGTCAGCTTGAAGATCTGGCCGTCATAGGCGCGCATCCCCTCGAACACCGCGCTCGCATAATGCAGGCCATGGGTCAGCACATGCACGCGCGCATCGCCCCACGGAACGAGCTGGCCGTTCAGCCAGATGAATCCTTCGCGCTGATCGTAGGGGACGATAGGCATGAGCTTCCTCCAGAGCAGTAACCCGGCCTTCTTGCATGAGCCGGAAAGGCCAGGGAGCGCCTCTCATAGCACCTTGAACGGCAATTGCGCGAGCAGGCGGCGAGGCGTATCAAGGACCGGAATAAGTCAACATGGCTGACATAACGGACCGCGAAAAATAAGTCAACATGACTGACCTAAATGAACCCTTAAGCGGCGTCATCAAGGCCGAAACCAAACGGCGCGGCAATGGTGCGCCCGCGCGGAAGCCCGCGCCTCCGTCCGAAGCGAAGCTGCTCGAGTTCGCCGAGCTGCTGTTCTTCGCCTATCGCGATTTCACCCGCGATCCCGACGCGATCCTCGCCGATTTCGATTTCGGCCGCGCCCATCACCGCGTGCTGCATTTCGTCAATCGCCATTCGGGTCTGCGCGTGGCCGACCTGCTCGACGTGCTCAACATCACCAAGCAAAGCCTCTCCCGCGTGCTGAAGCAATTGATCGACAAAGGCTATGTCGTGCAGCGCGCGGGCAGCTCCGACCGGCGCGAGCGGCAGCTCTTCCCCACCGACAAGGGCCGCGCGCTCGCCGAGCGGCTCGCGGCGCCGCAATCGGTGCGCCTCGCCGCGGCGTTGCAGGCGGCAGGCCCCGGCGCCGAAGCCTTGGTGCGCCGTTTCCTCGAAGCCATGGTCAATGCCGAAGAACGGCCCAAAGTCTCCTCAATCATGGCGTCCTCTCCAGTCCCGCTCAAGGAGGGCGGCAAGGGAGGAGGGGGATGACGCTGCCGATCAAAGCCCAGAGGAAAGTGGCGCCCGACGACAACGCGCCGCATATCCTCGTGGTCGACGACGACAGCCGCATCCGCGACCTTCTCGCCCGCTATCTCCAGGACAACGGCTTCCGCGTGACGACCGCGGTCGATGCGGCGAGCGCGCGCGCCTGCATGCGCAGCCTGTCGTTCGACCTCCTCGTCCTCGACGTGATGATGCCGCATGAATCGGGCCTCGATTTCGCCCGCTCGCTCAGGACCTCATCGCAAGTGCCGATCCTGATGCTGACTGCGCGCGCCGAGCCAGAGCAGCGCATCGAGGGGCTCGAGACGGGCGTCGACGATTATCTCGCCAAGCCCTTCGATCCGCGCGAGCTGTTGCTGCGCGTATCCAACGTGCTCCGCCGCGGCGCTGCCTCCCCCTCCTCCGGAGAGGTGCGCATGGGCGCCTTCGTGTTCCATGTCGCGCGCGGCGAGTTGAAGCGCGACGGCGAGACGGTGCGGCTCACCGAGCGCGAGCGCGACCTGTTGCGCTATTTCGCGCAGCGCCCCGGCATGCCCGTGTCCCGCCAGGAGCTCGCCAAGGACGCCGATAGCGGCGGCGAGCGCGCGGTCGACGTGCAGATCAATCGGCTCCGACGCAAGATCGAGCACGACCCTGCCAATCCGGTCTATCTCCAGACCGTGCGCGGCAAGGGCTACATTCTGTATCCCGAGTGATGGACGCGATCTCCGAAGCCCCGCCCCTCGTGCCCGAGCGCCGCTCGCTCTACCGGCGCATCACCGGCGCGATCGGCGACCAGATGCCGAAGGGCCTCTATGCCCGCGCGCTGATCATCATCATCGCGCCGATGGTGCTCCTGCAGTCGGTGCTGACCTTCGTGTTTCTCGAGCGGCACTGGCAGACGGTGACGCGGAGGCTGTCGACGGTCACGGTGCAGAACATCGCCATGCTGATCGACATCTATCGCCTCTATCCGCAAGACGCCGACGCTGCCACTCTGACGCGGCTCGCCGAGGACGATCTCGGCTTGCGCGTGCGCTTCGTGCCCGGCGAGGAATTGCCGATCGCCAACTCCAAGCCCTTCTTCGACCTGCTCGACACCACGCTCTCCGACGAGATCACGCGTCAGATCGGCCGCCCGTTCTGGATCGACACGGTCGGCCGCTCCAATTTCGTCGACATCCGCATCAAGCTCGAAGACGGCGTGATGCACGTGCTCGCGCGCCGAAGTCAGACCTACGCCTCGAACTCGCAGATCTTCCTTCTATGGATGGTCGGCACCTCGCTCGTGCTCCTGACCGTCGCGATCCTCTTCCTGCGCAACCAGATCAAACCAATTCTGCGGCTGTCGGAGGCGGCCGAAAGCTTCGGCAAGGGGCGACCGCCGCCAGAGGACTTCCGCCCGCGCGGCGCGCGCGAAGTGCGCCAGGCGGCCAACGCCTTCATCGAGATGCGCGACCGCATCGAACGCCATGTCGAGCAGCGCACCGTGATGCTCGCCGGCGTGAGCCACGACCTCCGCACCGTGCTCACGCGCTTTCGCCTCCAACTCGCTCTGTTCGAGGACAGTCCCGAGCTCGAGGCGCTGCGCAACGACATCGACGAGATGCATGCGATGCTGGAGGACTATATGGCCTTCGCCAAAGGCGGCTCCGGCGAAGATATCGTGCGCGTCGATATCGGTGAGATTCTCGGCGAGGTTAAGGCGCAAGCGCATGGCGCCAAGGACGTTGCCATCGAGGTCGACAACGCCCCGCTCATCGTGCCGCTCCGGCGCCATGCCTTCAAACGCGCGGTGGCAAATCTCGTCAACAATGCCGCGCGCTTCGCCGAGCACGTCAAGGTCACGGCCGAGCGCCAGGACGGCTCGCTCACCGTGGCGGTCGAGGACGACGGCCCGGGCATCCCCGAGACCGAGCGCGAGCATGTGTTCCGCCCCTTCTACCGGCTCGATCATGCGCGCAACCAGGACTCGGGCTCGACCGGACTTGGGCTCGCCATCGCTCGCGACATTGCCCGCATCCATGGCGGCGACATCGCGCTTAGCCAATCCCCGCTCGGCGGCTTGAAAGCCGTGCTAAAAGTGCCGGTCTGACCGGGACGGAAGGGAGGCGCCAATGCGACGCGTGGCTGTGGGGCTCGCGAGCCTGATTGCCGTCTCCTTTACCGGACCGGCGTCGAGCGAATCCGAGTTCGACGCGATCCAGAATGCCGAGCAGCCGGGCTCGCAGATCAACTTCACTTTCGGTGGCGGCAGTGGCCTTTCGGTCAGCCGCGCCAATGGCGGCCCGCTGTTCGGCGGTGCCGGCCGGGCCTTTTTTGGAGGGGGAGTCGGTGCGGCCGACGGTAACCTCGACCTACCGCTCGACCCCGACACGCCGCTCGCAGGCGATCCCGTCGACAACGCCCTGCCCGGCGAAGGTCCCGAGGACCTGTCGGGGCCTGGTGACGAATCGTGGCCGGATTAGAACACGCCCTTTCCCGCTTACGTCGCGGCCGCCGCACCCGTCTCCGGTGAGGGCTTGGGTGGCGTTTCGGTGCGCTCGCCACGCTTCCAGCCGCGCGGGAGGAACCCGCAGGCGAAGCGGCAGAAATCGGCGCAGGCCGTTTCGGTGCGATTGAGCATCGCTCTCCCTTGGCAAGCCGCTTGTCGAGCGCGGCCATCGTCTTTTCGAGCGAGGGCGAATTATCGTTGAGCCAAACCTCGAACACCTTGGCGTAGATCGCCGTCAGCCCGGCGACGCGCAAAGCGGCACCTGCGCCGTCGAGCTTCGCCCCGGCCCCTGCCAACATCCAATATTGCGAGGCGAGGGTCGAGCAGGCGAGGCTCGCGGCCTCTCCCGGGCGACAAGAGAGATAGGCCGAGATGCGCTTGAGCGCGCCTTTATAGGGCGCCAGCACATCGAACCGCGTCATGATGAGATCGAATAGCCGGTCGCGCGGGCTTTGCCCCTCGGGAGCAGCTTTCGCCTTGACCAGCACCTCTTCATCGACCTTGGCCTGGAAGGCGCTGAGGATGTCGCTCTTGCAAGTGAACTCGGCCCTGAGATCGGAGAGGCCGAGGCCTGCTTCTTGCGCGATGTCGGCGAGCGTGGTGTCGCGCCAGCCCTTCTTCTCGGCGAGAGCGAGCGCCGCCTTCACCGCCTTGGAACGCTTGGAGAAATCGTCGAACATGGGGGGTACTCCTCTTTACCCCAAGCATAGGCGCTTTCGATGGCAGTCGAAAGGCGAAGCGGCGCTAGTGGGTGCTGCTAACGGTTCCATTGACGAGCAGCAATCCGAAGGCTCATCGTGTCCCCCTCATTGGAAAAGGGAGGAACCCCGTGAAGAAGACCCTCGTAGTCATGATTGCCCTCATGGGCATGGCCGGCACCGCTCTTGCCGCCGGAGCGAAGTACTTTGTCGAGATGGATACGGTCGGGAATTGCTCCGTCGTCAATTCCAAGCCGAGCGCTAGCGCGGGGATGAAGATCCTGGGCGATAAGAACGGTTACGCTTCGCAAGAAGACGCCGCGAAAGCCCTGAAGGCATTGCCGAAAGGAAAGTGCAAGGGCGTCGTCGGATAGGCGGATCAGGACGACAGCTCGCGCGAGCGCTTGGTTGCGGCTGCGACGGCGCGGACCAGAAGGTCCTTGAAGCCGCCCTTTCCCATCAAGACTTCGAGCGCGGCTGCGGTCGTGCCCTTGGGCGAAGTGACATTCTCCCTGAGCTTGGCAGCACTGAGGTCGGACTGACTGAGAAGCGCGCCCGCACCTGAGACGGTCGCGCGCGCCAACTCATTCGCGAGCTCGGCATCGAGCCCCGCCTCGCGCCCGGCTTCCGCGAGACATTCGGCGAGCAGGAAGACATAAGCCGGCCCGCTCCCCGATACGGCGGTGACGGCATCCATCAGGCTTTCGTCCTCGATCCACATCAACTCGCCGACTGCTTCGAGCAGCATGAACCGCATGCGAGCGCCTGGTCTCGGCTCACCGAGTCGTTGGCGCAAGCGACCGTCATGCTGTGGCCGACAGCAGCAGCCGTATTCGGCATTGCCCTCACGATTGCCGTGCCCTCGGGCAGCGGCTTGGCGAGCGTGGCAAGCGTACGTCCTGCCGCGATCGAGAGGACGACGGTGCCTTTGCCGATAACCGGCGTAAGCTCCTTGAGGGTCTCATCGACGAGCTGAGGCTTGACGGCGACCACGATCACTGCGGCCGACTTCGGCAAGCTCGCCGAGTCTATGCTGTGACGTGCGATCAGCGCCGCAACGTCTGCGGGCGGACCGGGATCGCGCACGAATACATGCTTGGGGTCGAGGCCTTGCCGGAGCCAGCCCTCGAGCAGAGCCCCGCCCATCTTCCCCGCTCCCACCAGGAGCAGCGGGCCGGCGAGGCGGAGGCTCATGCCTGTCCTTGCGTCTCGAGCATGGTTGCGACGAGCGCGTCCTCGGCCGATTTCCCCGCCCACAGCACGAACTGGAAGGATTGGTAATAGCGTTCGCAAGATTCGAGCGCAGACCTGAGCAGCGCCTCGCATTGCGCGGCATGGCTCTCAGCACCTGCGAGCAGGAGCCCGTGGCGGTAGAGCAGCATGCCGTCCTCCTTCCACAGATCGAAATGGCCGAGCCAGAGCTGCTCGTTGATCAGCGCCAGCAGCCGATAGACCTCGGGCAGTCGCTGCCTGGTGACCTTGAAGTCGAAAGCGCATGCGAGATGCAGCGCCTCAAGATCATCCCGCCAAGTAAGCGAGATATGATAATCGCACCACGTCCCCGAGACGGTAAGCGTCAGCTCATCGGGAGCGCTCCGCTCGAACGCCCAGTCATGAATGGTGGCGATATGCTCCACCATATCGACCGGGTTGGTGAGTCGGTCGAAGTTAAACTGTGTGGTAGCCATGCGTGTCCTCTGTGGCCTCAGCAGAGTTCCGCGCTACTTAAGACGACGCCGCGAATCACTTTGTGAATCAGTTATATAATGGGAGAGTCAGGGGCACCAACCGGCCCTGAGTTCACGTCAAGCCGATAGCTGTGGACCACCTAAAGATAGTTGTGGATTAAAGCGCGGGCCCAAGCGGTAGAACGACTCGATTCTCTCTGTTCGGACGACGCGCCGCGCATTGGCCAGTCAAGAGGATGCCGATCGCTCCCTCTAGCGGCTAACTTTTTCGCTGGCCAAGCCTTTGACGATTGATGCCTCGAGCTCGCCGATGCGCGCCTTCAGCGCTTCGTTCTCCTCGCGCGCCTTTTGCGCCATGGCCTTGACCGCCTCGAACTCCTCGCGCTGCACCACGTCGAGATCGCGCAACACGCGCTCGGCCTGGGAGCGGAGCGCGCCCTCGATCTCCTTGCGCACGCCGTCGGCCGCTCCGGCGGCGTCGGTGATGAGCTTGCCGAGCTCGTCGAAGAACCGTCCTGTGGTCTGCGTCATGAAAAACGAACCTTCGTCACGAGGCAATGCCTTGAACCAATACGACTATGGGGTGCCACGGCGCCGCCTGCAAGCCAGCGGCCCTTCTGCACCTTGACAGGCAGCCGGTGCCGGTCAAGGGTCCGCCCGTTCGCGAAGCCACGGCCCCACGATGGACCTCCTCGTCATCCCCTACCCCGT
Source organism: uncultured Alphaproteobacteria bacterium (assembly GCA_963747175.1). Classification (GTDB taxonomy): domain Bacteria; phylum Pseudomonadota; class Alphaproteobacteria; order Rhizobiales; family Methyloligellaceae; genus Methyloceanibacter. The sequence goes on from CAVVDW010000015.1 coordinate 271,691, forward strand.
CATCGATCCGGTTGCGCTCCAGATCGGGCCGGTTTCGATCCGCTGGTACGGCCTTGCCTATATGGCCGGCATTCTGTGCGGCTGGCTGTATGGGCGCTATCTCGTCTCGCGCGATGCGCTGTGGGGCGGCAAGTCGCCGATGACGGTCACCCAGGCCGACGACTTTCTGCTCTGGATCACGCTCGGCATCGTGCTCGGCGGCAGGCTCGGCTTCGTGCTGTTCTATGAGCCGAGCTTCTTCTGGCAGAACCCGTCCGAGATCCCTGCGGTGTGGAATGGCGGCATGTCCTTCCACGGCGGGCTACTCGGCGTTGTACTCGCCGTCTATGTCTTCTCGCGCGTCAAGCATATCAACCCGCTCTCGCTTGGCGACGTCGCCTCTGCGGCGACGCCATTTGGACTTTTCTTCGGACGCATCGCCAATTTCATCAATGCCGAGGTCGTGGGACGGGTCACCGACGTGCCTTGGGCGATGGTCTTTCCGGGCGCAGGCGACCTCCCGCGTCATCCGAGCCAGCTCTATGAGGCCTTCCTCGAGGGCATCGTGCTGTTCATCATTTTGCGCATCGCCACCCACCGCTATCTTGCCTTGACCAGGCCCGGCACGGTGTTCGGCCTGTTCCTGATCTTCTATGGAATCTTCCGCAGCCTGGTGGAGGAGTTCGCCCGCGAGCCGCATGCCGGGCACCCGATGGATGTCGGCATCTTCACGCCGGGCATCGTCTATTCGATCCCCATGGTCATGATCGGCGCCTGGCTCATCTGGCGCGCGAGGCGAAAGCCCGCGCTCGCTTCCTGATGGGCGCGAGGGCCAATCTCGCCGGCGAGGCCACAGTCCCGCTGGCGGAACGCTTACGCGAGCGCATCACGCGCGAAGGGCCGATCAGCATCGCCGACTACATGCAGGCCTGCCTCGCCGACGAGAGCGAAGGCTACTACACCTCGCGCCAGCCAATCGGAGCATCCGGCGATTTCGTCACCTCACCCGAAGTGAGCCAGATCTTCGGCGAGCTGCTCGGACCGTGGGCGGTCGCCGTGTGGCAATCGATGGGCGAGCCGAAATCGATCGTCGTCGCCGAGCTCGGCCCCGGCCGCGGCACCTTGCTCGCTGACGCCGCTCGCGCATGGCGAAACATGAAGCACTTCGCGGGATGCGTCTCGCTGGCGCTGGTGGAGACGAGCCCCGTGCTTCGCGAGATCCAGAGAAAGACGCTGCACGCGGCGCATCAACCCATTCAGTGGTGCGAAACGATCGACGAAGTGCCGCGTGGGCGTCCGCTCACCGTGCTCGCCAACGAGTTCATCGACGCGCTTCCGATCCGCCAGCTCGTGCGCCGGGGTGGCGCCTGGCGCGAGCGCCGTGTCGGGCTCGGCCAAGACGGTGGCTTTGCCTTCGTCGACGGCGCGATCGTCAAAGACTACACCCTTCCCGCTGCGCCGGACGGCGAAATCCTTGAGGCGCGCCCGGCGACAGCCCCGCTGCTCGCCGCGCTCGCCGAGCGTGCAGTCGAGGCTCCGCTCGCGGCACTGTTCATCGATTACGGCCACGCCAAGAGCGGGATCGGCGATACACTGCAAGCCATGCACCGTCATCACTATGCAGACCCGCTTGCCTCGCCGGGAGAGACCGACCTCACCGCCCATGTTGACTTCGCCGCCCTGAAACATGAAGCGGAAGCGCTCGGCCTTCGCGCTTATGGCCCCATGCCGCAGGGCGAGTTCCTGCTGAGGCTCGGACTCTCTGAGCGGCGCGACCGGTTGCTCGAAGCGGCACGCCCAGAGCAGAGGGAGTTGATCTCATCCGGCGCGGCCCGGCTCGCCGATCCGAGCCAAATGGGAATCCTGTTCAAGGTGCTCGCGCTCACAAGCGACGGGCTTGCTCCGCCGCCGCCCTTCGGTGACATTTAGGGCAATCTTCTCGCCTGCCATGGTGACACCAGACAAGATGAGGCTGTGTGCTTCGAGCCTTGCCGCGATCGGCGGGGTCGCCCACGGATTCTTCACCCGCCAGGGTGGCGTCTCGGGCGGGATCTTTGCCTCGCTCAATTGCGGGCCCGGCTCGAACGACGATGCGGCCAGCGTTCAAGAGAACCGCGCCCGCGTCTCCGATATTCTGGGGGCCAAGCCCTCACACCTCCTCACCGTCTTCCAAAAACACACCGCGACCGCTGTGATCGCCAAGACGCCGTGGGAGGGGGCCAAGACGCCGGAGGCCGACGCCATCGTCACCACGACGCCCGGCCTCGCCATCGGGGTGCTCACCGCCGACTGCGCGCCGGTGCTGTTCTGCGACGGAGAGGCGCGCGTGGTCGGCGCGGCCCATGCGGGCTGGCGCGGCGCGCTGTCCGGTATCGTCGAGACGACAGTAAAGTCCATGCAGAAGTTGGGCGCCAGACCAGAGCGGATCGTCGCCGTGATCGGCCCGGCCATCTCGCAAAAGGCCTATGAGGTCGGCGCAGACTATCTCGAGCGCTTCATCGCCGAGGAGCCGGAAAGCGCCCCCTTCTTTGCCACCGACGAGGGCTCCGGCGAGCCGCATTTCGACCTTCCTGCCTATGTGGCCGAGCGGCTAAGAAGGGCCGGCGTCGGCACCATCTCCGACCTCGGTCTCTGCACCTATTGCGAGGAATCTAGGCTATTTAGCTATCGGCGATCCCAGCACCACGGAGAGCCGGATTACGGCCGTCAAATTTCCGCCATCCTGCTTACCTGAGTTGCGTTCACCATAGGTCGCAAACGGCCCAACACCAGGCCACGCAAAAACTGGACGCGAGCAGGCCGAGGCAGGTAAGCTATTGTTTACTAGAGGGTTGGGAGTCCCGCCACGACGGATTTGTCGCGAGCGGTGCTGTGCGGCCAACAGAGGGAGAGTTTTGTTGGGCGCGGACTCAACGCATTCGCGCGGCCGTTTTAGGCACATCGCGTCAATCGTCTTCGCCGCCGTGGCACTTGTGTGCCTTTCCGGCTGTGGCGGCGGCCCGAGCACGAGCAGCTTCTTCTCAAGCGCGACCAGCCTGTTCTCAAGCTCGACCAAGATCGCGCTCGCGCCCATCGTCGGCGCGCCCCAGCCCGTCGCCGACCAGTTCACCCAAGCGCTGGTCGTGGCGGGCAAGGACCGCCGCCTCGCGATCCTGCCGGGTGGTGCCAGTGCCAGCTACACCTTGCGGGGCTATCTGCTCGCTTCGAGCGAGAAGGGAGGCTCGAAGATCTCCTATATCTTTGACGTCACCGACGCCAAAGGCGGGCGCGTGGCGCGCGTATCGGGCGATGAGCTCGTTCCGGGCAAGGCCGCCGATCCGTGGGACGCGGTCAACGGGACCGTGCTCAACACCATTGCCGGCAAGACCACGTCTCAGCTTGCGGCGAGCCTGCCGCACGGCAGCTCGACGTCGGTCGCGGCCGTCTCGGAGGGAACCCCTGCCACCACGGCCTCGGCGCCACCGGCAGCAGCCGCCTTGCCTCGGGCAAACGGCGTGCTCGTGGCGCCCGTCGCGGGCGCTCCCGGCGACGGGCAGCGATCCCTCACCACGGCGCTCAAGAAGCGTCTCTATGCCGGCGGCATCAAGCTCGCCAACGGCACCACCGAAAACGTCTATATGGTAAAGGGCAGCGTGGTGCTGTCGGATGCGAGCGGCGGCAAGCAGAGCATCCGCATCGACTGGCTGGTGCTCGATCCAAGCGGAAAGCGGCTCGGCACCGTCTCCCAGCAGAACACCATCCCCCGCGGCTCTCTGAACGGACCCTGGGGCGCCATTGCCGACGCGGCTGCCGGCGCCGCCGCCGACGGCATCATCAAGCTCCTCCCCAAGTCGAGCTGAGCCCCATCCACAGGCTTGCGTTACCACGCGAGTTTACAGCCCCCTAGGCCCTTGTTAAAAGCCGGGCGTGATGCAGAAACCGTCCGCCCTTGCTCTTGGCGACCAGGGGTCGAGGAGCGATCGAATGAAGCTGGTCGCAGGCAATAGCAACCGCCCCCTCGCCGAGGCCATCGCCGCCTATCTCAAGATCCCGCTGGCCAAATGCATCGTGCGGCGCTTCGCCGACATGGAGATTTTCGTCGAGGTTCAGGAGAACGTCCGCGGCGAGGACGTGTTCGTCATCCAGTCTACCTCCTTCCCGGCCAACGACCATTTGATGGAGCTACTCATCATCATCGATGCGCTGAAGCGCGCGTCGGCGCGGCGCGTCACCGCGGTCGTCCCTTATTTCGGCTATGCGCGGCAGGATCGTAAGCCCGGTCCCCGCACCCCGATCTCCGCCAAGCTCGTCGCCAACATGATCGTGCGCGCCGGCGCTGACCGCGTTCTCACCCTCGACCTCCATGCCGGGCAGATCCAGGGCTTCTTCGACATCCCGACCGACAATCTGTTCGCCGCACCGGTGATGGTTCAGGACATCAAGCAGGTATTCGGCACCAACAATCTCATGGTGGTGTCGCCTGACGTCGGCGGCGTGGTGCGCGCCCGCGGCCTTGCCAAGCGCATCGACGCTCCGCTCGCCATCGTCGACAAGCGACGCGAGCGCCCCGGCAATTCAGAGGTGATGAACGTGATCGGCGACGTGACCGGGCGCACCTGCATCCTCGTTGACGACATCGTCAACTCAGGTGGTACGCTGGTGAACGCGGCGGAGGCCTTGCTCAATCACGGCGCGACCCTGGTCACCGGCTATATCAGCCACGGCGTGCTCTCTGGCGGCGCGGTCGCGCGCATCATGGCCTCGCGCTTGAAGGAGCTCGTCATCACCGACTCGATCCTGCCGAGCGAGGCGGTGCGCAACGCCCACAATATCCGCGTGCTGCCGATCGCGCCTTTGCTCGGCGAAGCGACCGCACGCACCGCCGAGGAGCGGTCGGTGTCGAGCCTGTTCTACTAAGGCTCTTCCCTCAAATATTCGCTTAGGTCTCGAGCACGATCTTGCCCCGCGGCTTTGGCCGCATCCCTTCCATCATCTCATGCGCGATGCGAAGCTGATCGAGCGGCAGCACCGTGCCCACCGCGACGCTGACCTTGCCCTCGTCGACCAGGCTCGCGATCTTGGCGAGAGCCGGAGTCGTCACATCGACCAGAATGAAACCCGCATGCACCGAGCGACGCTCGGCTTCCTGTGCATTCGGCTTGGACACCGCCGAGACCAGCCTTCCGCCAGGCTTGAGCACCAGGAAGGAGCGTCTCTGCACGCCGCCGCCCACCGTATCGATCACCACGTCGATGTCCTTAAGCTCTTCCTCGAAGCGTTGCGCGCGGAAATCGATGACCTTCTCGGCGCCGAGCCCGCGCACCTTGTCGAGGTCTTGGGCCGAGGCCGTCGCGATCACGCGCGCGCCCGAAAGATGCGCGAACTGCACTGCGTAGGAGCCGACATTGCCGGCCGCTCCGTGCACCAGCACGGTTTCGCCGGGCGCAAGCTCGCCGTGGTCGAACAGCATCTGCCAGGCGGTGACGGCGACGACCGGCATGGAAGCCGCATAGACATAGGTGAGCTTCCGTGGCTTGACCGCGATCATCGCCGTGGACGCAACCGCATATTCGGCGTTGGCGCCGGTGAAGCCTGCATTGGTAACGCCGAACACCTCATCACCCGGCTTGAAGGCGACGACCGAGGGTCCGACCGCCTCGACAACGCCGGCAAGGTCGGAGCCGAGCGTGAGCGGCAAAGGCTGCGGCAAGACGCTGCTCCCTGCCCTCACCCAGCAATCCCAGGGACCCGCGCCCGATGCTGCGACCTTAACCAGGACCTCGCCGAACCTGGGGACGGGCATCTCGGCCTCCTCGAAGACGATGACCTCGGGAGGGCCGTAGAGATGGATGCGGTTCGCCTTCATTCCCTACTTGTCGAAGGTGGTGAGCTCCGCCCCGTCATAGGCGATGAAGATCGCGAGCAGGCTCGCTGGCTCGCTCGCGTTCTCGCTCACGAGATTCTCGCTGCCCGGCGGCTCGAAGAAGCTCGCTCAGTGGCCCCCCTCATATTTGAAGGAGACCTTGAGCTTGGTGCGAAAGGCCTCGACCTTGCCGTCGGTGATGACAAGGTCCTGCTCGATAACCTCGGCCACGCGCAGGTCGCGCAAATGCTCGCCGGTGAGCTCGACCGCACTCTTGGCGGCCTCTTCCCAGGACTTCGTGCTGGTGCCGATGACCTCGATGACCTTGTAGACGCTCTGCGGCATGGTGCTCCTCCTTCTCAATGCGTGACCTGCGACACCGCGGGGCTTGGTTCCCGGCGCCGCGCTCCCATATGAACGCCCATCCTACGCCGAATGACGCGCGTTGTGTCGCCACCAAAACGATACCTCGCGCGTTTACGTTTTGGCCCCACCTTCGGGGCTATCACTTTGCCCCTTCCCCAGAACCAGGAGACTTTGCCCATGCACGTCAATTTGGAGAATGCCGAGAAGGCGATCGAGGCTGCCCGCAAGAAGGCGATCGAGCTTAAGACGCAGATGTGTATCGCCGTGGTCGATTCCGGTGCCAACCTCAAGGCCTTCCTCCGCATGGACGATGCCTGGGTGGGCTCGATCGACATCGCTATCAAGAAGGCGAAGACCGCCTGCTTCTTCGGCATGGCGACCGGACAGCTCGGTAAGCTGTCGCAGCCTGGGAAGCCGCTCTACGGCATCGAGCACTCCAATGAGGGCCTGATCACCTTCCCCGGCGGCCTTCCCATCGTCGATGCGGATGGGGTGCTCGTCGGCGCCATTGGCGTCAGCGGCAGCGCGGTCGAGAACGACCACAAGGTTGCCGAGGCCGGCGTCAAGGTGCTTGGCGTGAGCGAGCTTCCCGAGCATCCCTGGCGGACCTAAGCTTTCCCTCGCTTTAGCGGATTGTCAGGCCCATGGCTTAGGCGCTATAAGCCTGCTCGAATTCGCTGCGGGCGGCGCTTTTGGCGCTCCTCCGCCTATGCGGGGCCGGTTCCGGCCCCTCATTATTTCTAGCTTTTGGAGGCCATTATGGCTGAGGCGATCGAACTCAAGGCATGGGCGCGCGGGCGCTCCGGCAAAGGCGGGGCGCGCGCCACGCGCCGCGAGGGGCGCATCCCCGGCATTCTCTATGGCGACAAGAAGGAGCCCGAGGCCATCGCCGTCGACTACCGCGCTATCTCGCTGCAGATGCATACCGGCCATTTCCAGAGCACCATCTTCACCCTCGACGTCGACGGCAAGAAGACGCGCGTGATCCCCCGCGGCGTGCAGCTCGATCCCATTCGCGACTTCCCGATCCACGTGGACTTCATGCGTGTCGGCAAGGACGCACTCGTCACTGTCGAGGTGCCTGTGCGCTTCCTGAACGAGGCGGCCTCTCCGGGCCTGAAGCGCGGCGGCGTGCTCAACATCGTGCGCCACGACATCCCGGTTCGCTGCCCTGCTGACGCCATTCCCGACCATTTCGAGGTCGACCTGACCGGCCTCGAGATCGGCGATTCGGTGCATATCTCGGCCATCACGCTGCCGAAGGGCGTGCGCCCGACCATCACCGAGCGTGACTTCACCGTGGCGACGATTGTCGGACGCTCGGCTGAAGAGCCCGCCGCCGGCGCTCCCGCCGCCGCCGAGGCCGCCGTTCCTGGCGCCGAGGGCGCTGCCGCCGCCGCTCCTGGTGCCGAGGCCGCCCCCGCCGAGAAGGAGAAGCCGAAGGAAGAGAAGAAGAAGGAGGAGAAGAAGAAGTAGCTTCTTTTCCCCCGCGCGGGTGCTTGATAGCGTCCGCCCGCGCCTTGGCTCAGGATCATTGGCGATGAAGCTCTTTGTCGGCCTCGGCAATCCCGGGGGGCAATACGCCTTCAACCGTCACAATGTGGGCTTCATGGCGGTCGACGCGATCGCCGCTGCGCACGACTTCCCTACTTGGCGCAAGCGCTTCTCCGGCCTCGTGGCCGAAAGCAAGCTGGCAGGCGAGGCCGTGCTCCTGTTCAAGCCGCAGACCTTCATGAACGAGTCTGGCCGCGCGGTCGGCGAGGCCGTACGCTTCTACAAGCTCGATCTTGACGACGTCATCGTCTTCCATGATGAGCTCGATCTCGCGCCGGGCAAGGTCAGGGTGAAGACGGGCGGAGGCGTCGCCGGCCATAACGGCCTCAAGTCGCTCACCGCCCATATCGGCAACGACTATGTGCGCGTGCGGATCGGCATCGGCCATCCTGGATCGAAGGATCTGGTGACGGGCCATGTCTTGCGCGACTTCGCCAAGTCCGAGCATGAATGGCTCGAGCCGCTGCTCGGCGCGATTGCCGCCGAGGCGCCCTATCTCGCCGAAGGCGCCAATGACAAGTTCCAGTCGCGCGTCGCCCACGCCATGCAGTCAGAGCCCGAGGAGACGGAGAAGCCGGCTCCGCGCGAGAAGCCTGCACCGCGCCGCAAGGAGCCGAAGGCAGAGGTCAAGAACGAGAAGCCCGCGCCTGAGGGCACGCTTGCGAGCAAGCTGCGCCGCTGGCTCGGCTCGTGACTCCCGGAAGTGTCATGCCCGCGAAGGCGAGCATCCAGTAAACCCCGGACAGTGGTTACTGGGTCGCCCCATCAAGCCGGGCGATGACAAACGAAATGGTGGATCGAGACCATGGGATTTAAATGCGGGATTGTGGGGCTGCCTAATGTCGGCAAGTCCACCCTGTTCAACGCTCTGACCGAGAGCGCCGCGGCCCAGGCTGCCAACTACCCGTTCTGCACCATCGAGCCGAATGTGGGCGACGTCCCGGTGCCGGACCCGCGCCTTGACAGGCTCGCCACCATCGCCAAATCGGCCCAGGTCGTGCCGACACGCCTCACCTTTGTCGACATCGCCGGGCTCGTGCGCGGCGCGTCCAAAGGCGAAGGGCTCGGCAACCAATTCCTCGCCGTCATCCGCGAGGTCGACGCCATCGCCTATGTGCTCCGCTGCTTCGAGGATAGCGACGTCATCCATGTCGAGGGTCGCGTCGATCCGCTCGCCGACGCCGAGACCATCGAGACCGAGCTGATGCTCGCCGATCTCGACAGCCTGGAGCGGCGCGTGCCCATCCTCGAGAAGAAGATCAGAGGCCAGGACAAGGAGGCGAAACAGACGCTCGCGCTGCTCGAGCGCGCGCAGGTCCTTTTGCGCGAAGGAAAGCCCGCGCGCCTCGCCGCCGTCAGCGAGGAGGAGCGGACCGCATTCAAGAAGTCTTGGCCTGCTCACCTCCAAGCCCGTGCTCTATGTGTGCAATGTCGATGAGGCATCCGCCACGACCGGCAACGTCCATTCCGCTCGCGTCGAGGCGCTGGCCAAGGCCGAAGGCGCCGGCTGCATCATCATCTCGGCGAAGATCGAGGCTGAGCTCGCCGAGCTCGCTCAGGAAGAGCGCAAGGCCTATCTCGCCGAGCTTGGGCTCACCGAGCCGGGACTCAATCGCCTCATCCGCGAAGGCTACAAGCTGCTTGGCCTCATAACCTATTTCACAGCAGGACCGAAGGAGGCGCGTGCCTGGACCGTGACGCAAGGCACCCGCGCGCCGCAGGCCGCCGGCGTGATCCATACCGATTTCGAGAAGGGCTTCATTCGCGCCGAGACCATCGCCTACGACGACTATGTGGCGCTCTCGGGCGAAGCCGGCGCGCGCGACGCAGGCAAGCTAAGGCTCGAAGGCAAGGACTACGTGGTGAAGGACGGCGACGTCCTTCATTTCCGCTTCGCGACGTAAAACGGAAAGACTTCCCCAAAAAGAGATCGGCGGCGGGTCTGCGCCCCGCCGCCGACACATCAGATCAAGACGACAGCGTTACGGCTTCGAGCAGGTCTTCGCCGTGTCGTCCCACTTCATCTTCGCCTTCTCGCAGGCCGCCTTCGTCTTCGGCGTGGCGGCATAGGAAGCGGCAGGGACGACGCTCACTGCGAGCCCCAAAGCCATCAGGGTCAGGATAAGTTTCTTCATGATCGCATCTCCTCCGTGAGAACTACCTCTCTGGTAGCCATGGATTCGATAGTGCAAAAAACGGCGCCGGCCCCTGAGACGAACCATCGCTGAGGCCAAGTATCCCTGAGGCAAAATGCCTAATCGGCAGGCAAAGTATCCGGCCTTTTCCGCCTGCTTCGCGGCGGCTTTGCCGGCTTGGTCGCTTCGGCGGTAGACGGCAGCGCGATCGGCGGCGTCACCCCCATCGACACATAGACATTCATCAGCCGCTCGACGCCGCCCTCGGCCGGCTTCACCCAGCTCGCCGGCACGTAGATCAGTGCGCCGCCGAACGGCACCGGCGCCGAGGGGACGAGAACGCCGAGATAGCTATGATCCCCGATCTCGACCGGCTGGTGCGAGGGCATGAGCGCGAGTACCGCGGCGCTGCCTTCACCTCCGAAGAAGCACCATACCGCGCTCATGCTCTTGAGATCGCCCTGATCACCGCGATCGACGATGGCGACGAAGCGTTTGGACAGATCGTAGATGTTGGAGACGAGCGGAATGCGCGTCATCAGCCAGTCGAAACCGTCTGAAATGAAGGATCTCAGTCCCGACTCGACGAGGAGACCAAGGAGAAAGATCGCGCCGAGGATGATCGCAAGCCCGAGCAGATAAGCCGCCGTCGAGGAGGGCTCGATGTTGAGGCCGAGCGTGCTTCCGAGCGCGGTGATGAGCCGGCCGATGAAGCTGCCGGGGCCCGCATAGCTTGCGACCAGCGCGCCCACCCAGGCTGTGACGAACACCGTGACGGCAATCGGCAGTAGGGCGAGGACACCTGCGAGAAAGGTGCGCAAAATGCGGCCCAAGCATTCCCTCCCCCGCTGATCAAGCCTGGAAGAAGCTTCGCCCGCGAGGCTCGCTCCCGTCAACCTTCTAGCGTTTTGCGACTTGGGCTCAGCTTGCGCGTTTGAGCTGATCGGCGGCCGCCACCTGGCGCAGGAAATTCTCCACGGTGTGGCGGAGCTGCTCGGCCTGGCGCGAGAGATCGCGGCTCACCTGCAGCATCTGCGTCGCCGATTGGCTGGTCTCGTCGACCGCCTTGGTGACGCCCGGCATATGCGCGACCACGTCCTCGGTGCCGCGCGCGGCCTGACGCACGCTATGCGAGATCTCGGAGGTTGCCGCCGATTGCTGTTGCACGGCGCCGGCGATCTCCTGGGTGTTGCGGTTGACCTCGCCCATGGTGGTGACAATCGATTGCATGGCATCGACCGCGCCGTTGGTCGAGTTCTGGATGGCGGCGATCTGCTGCTTGATGTCGTCGGTGGCCTTGGCGGTCTGGTCGGCGAGCGTCTTCACCTCGCTCGCCACCACGGCGAAGCCCCTGCCCGCCTCGCCTGTGGTGGATCTCGCGCACGAAGTCGTGGGCGTAAACTCTCTGCTTGTGGTTAAAACTCTGTTAGGAGAGCCCGCATCTTAGGCAGGACGTCGACAAAAATTCCGGGTGGCTCGAGCCCCTACCTGAGCGCGGCTGCGATATTGCCGCCGTCGACCGTCTCGATATGGCCGGTCGTCTTGCGCGCCAAAGCGAGCTGAACGAAGGCTTGTGCCACATCTTCGGCAAGAACCTCGCGGTTGAGCAGGTTGCCGGCCATGTACTCGGCCTCCGACACACCACGCGCTCTGGCCCGCGCCGTGATCATGGCGTCGGTGAGGAGCCCGCTCCGCACGCGGTCGGCGTTGACGCCGTTCGAGCGGATGCCCTCCGCGCCATAGTCGAGGGCGTATTGGCGCATGAGCAGCATGGTCGCGGCTTTGGGCAGGCCGTAAGGGCCGAAATTCGTTCCCGGATTCACCGCCTGCTTGGAAATGTTGAACAGGAGCACCCCGCCGGTCCCCTGCTTCAGCATGATGCGCACGGCCTCTTGCGCCACGGTCTGATGGGCGAAGAAGTTGAGCTCGAAGCTCTTGCGCAACAGCTCGGCGGAGACCTCGCCTATCCGCCCCTGCCACGCGGCGCCAGCATTGGAGACGACAATGTCGACCCCGCCGAAGCGCTCGCAGACAAGCGCGAACGTGGCCTTCACCTGCTCGGGCTTGGTCACATCGCACTCGATGCCGAAGCCCTTGATGGCAGCGGCGGCCTTCTTCGCCGCCTCGCCATCGATGTCGAGAATGGCGACGGCGGCGCCTTGCGCGGCAAGAGCCTTTGCCGTCGTGGCGCCGATCGCGCCGGCGCCGGTCACCAGGGCGACCTGCCCGGTGAGCGGCTTCACCACCGCCCCCTTCAGCTTCGCCTGCTCTAGGCTCCAATATTCGAGCGCGAACAGATCGCTCTCGGGCAGCGGCTCGTAGCGGCCGATCGCCTCGGCATCGGTCACCACCTTGACTGTGTTCTCGGCGAGATCGGCGGCGATCGACGCATCCTTCGCCGTGCGCCCGAGCCCGAACAGGCCGACGCCCGGGACGAGCACCACGCGAGGGGCGCCGTCGAGCCTGGTCTTGGTGTTGCCGACAGCTTCATTCTCGCGGGTGAAATAGGTGTCATACTCGGCGACGAACTTGGCCACACCTACGCGGAGAGCCTGCGCGAACTCATCGAGCTTCCCAGCCTCTGGCGGCGGGACCACGAGTGGTCTATTCTTGGTGCGAATGATGTGGTCGGGTGTCACCACCCCGCGCTGGCTGTAGGAGGAAAGCTCAGCTCCGTTCACATAGTTGAGGATCTCGGGCGCGGTGCGGAAGTCGGTGATGAAGCGGATCGGCTCCTCGCCCTCGCGTCTTGATCGCGCAGGCGCCGCGGATGAGCGGCGCGATCTCTGCCGCCGAGGCGACGGCGCTTGCGATCTGCCGCGCCGGGAAGACGACCGGCCGCCCCTGGCGGAGCCGGCTCTCGGCGAGCGACACCATCTCGATCATACGCTCATAGGCCTCGCGCGCGGTCTCGGCGAAGGTGAAGATGCCGTGCTTGTGCAGGATCAAGCCATCGACGTCCGACTTCTGCTCGAACACTTCGGCGGCAGCTTTGGCGAGGCCGAAGCCCGGCGCGATATAGCGGACGATGCCCATGCGCCCTTCATAGACCTCGCGCGCCAACGCCTCCCCGTCGGGCTGATCGACGAGCGCGAGCACCGAGGCCGCATGGGTGTGATCGATGAATTTATGCGGCAGGAAGGCGTGGAGCAGCGTCTCGACGGACGGGTTGGGCGCGGTCGAGTTCGAGCAGGTTCAGCCGCTGCACATTAACCATGGCCTCGTCCGACAGCGCCTCGAGGGTGCGCAGCTCGCGAAGCGGGCCGAGCTTCACCGCAGGCAGCCCCCACGGCTCGATATCGGCCATGTCGGCGCCAGAGCCCTTGACCGCGATCACCTCATGCTCACTGCCCAAGATCGTCGCGCGCGCGCGTCTTGACCGAGGTATTACCGCCGCCATGCAGCACGAGCAGCGGATCGCGGCCGAGGAGCCGCGTGGTGTAGACCCGAAGCGCGATGTCGGGGCCGACCCCTTTCGCGCCGTAGCTCGCGACCATTTCGCCGGCCGCTTTATCGTTCCATTGGCTTTGCATGGCGCGCGTTGTTGCAGAGATGACCTTTAACTTCAAGCAGGGAGCGCCCATCTTTGTGCTCAAAGATGACACCTGCTTGGATGGCCCAAGAAATGGTCTCGTTTCCGCCACGCTTCCTTACTGATTTGCAACATATTCCCCCGTATTCTCCACGGCTTACGGGGTTTTGTCGTAGTGAGGGAGTAAAGTGGGAAGATTCCGCGATCCCTATCGGCCCGAACGCCACTATATGCGCGGGCCCGGCCCGAAATGGCATGAGAAGCATCGGGCGGCGTTTCGCATGGCCGCGAGCGTCCAGCCGAAGGACGAGGCGGAGCGCGAGATGCTGGTTCAAGCGGCACAATCGGTCCAAGCGAAGCGGCCCACCGGCAAGAAGCACGAGCTGCGCTATGCGCTGATCGTGCCGATCACCTTGGCCGCTCTGGTCGGGGCCGTAGCCGTAGCGCTCGCCTATAGTCCGCCTGTTTAGAGCAGGAACGCCGCAGCAAGGCCCGCGGCCAACGCCACCGCCGTGGCGGCGATCAGCTTCTTGCCCAATTCCGCTCCGCCCAGCACGAAAGCCATCGCGCATTTCACGATCGTGTTGGAGATGGCGGCGATGACGATGGCGATGACCGCGACCCTCGCCTCCCCGCTTTGCGCGAATTCCGACATCGAGAGCGTGATGGCGTCAACATCGGTCAGGCCGGCGAGAGCCGCGACTGCGTAGAGCCCGCTCGGCGGAAAATGCTCCTGGACGATCTTGACGGCGAGCAGCACCACGGCGAACAGCGCCCCGAACTTCGCAGCTTCGACCAGGCTGAACGGATTCCTGACATCGACCTCGCCTTTCGGGCGCTCGCCATCGACCCTGCCGTCGCGAAAATAGAGAAAGGCCGCGTAGCCGCTGGCGGCAACCGCCATGACCGCAAACGGAACGAGGACCTGAGCGAGTAGCGCTCGGTTCACCACCGCGACGAGAACGATGACGCGCAGGAACATGACGGCCCAAGCGAGCAGGATGCCGCAGGCGAGCGCCGCCGCATTCTCAGGCTTCTCCCGCGCTTCCTCGGCGAATGACAAGGTCACGGCGGTCGACGACACGAGGCCGCCGGTCAGACCCGTAAGCGCCGTGCCCCTCGCCGGCCCCAGCCATCGTGTCAGTACATAGCCGACAAGCGACAAACTCGAGATCAGGATCACGAGCAGCCAGAGCTTGTAAGGATTGAGCGCGCCCCATGGGTCGATAGCCTGGTTGGGCAAAAGCGGCAACGCGATGAAGGTCGCGATGAGCAGCCGCAAACCGGCATAGACGTCGTCCCAACCGAGCTTCTCGACGAAGCCGTGCAGCGGCTGCTTGTAGGCGAGCACCGAGGCGGTGACCACCCCGAGTCCGATGGCGAGCTCGCGCTCGCCGAACATGACGAGAGCGCCGAGCAGGAAGACGATGATGGCGGCGACCTCGGTGGTGAGGCCCTTGCCCCCATCGCTCGACCGCATTGTGACGAAATAACCGGCAACGATGAATGCGCCGACGACGAGAAGCGCCGCGGCCAGGATCCAGGGCGAGGACAGATTCTTCGAGAGAAAGCCGGCGGCCGCGCCGAGCAGGGCCAGCAGGGTGAAGGTCCGCAAGCCCGCGATGTGGCCGGGCTCTTGCTCCTCGGCCTTGCGCTTCTCGCGCTCGATGCCGACAAGCGCGCCGAGCAGGATGGCGATGGCGAAATCGCCGGCGACCGCGAGCAGCTCCTGCTGATTCATCGCCGTTGTCCTTTTCGACCTCGCGACTCTCTCCTTTATACCTCCCCCTCGCAGGTAGGTCCGACGCAGCCGAAGGCTGCGTCGGGGTGGGGGGCTAGCGCGGTGTCTTCCACCCCACCCGGCTCGGCCGATGGCCGAGCCACCCTCCCCGTCAAGGGGAGGGATTAGAAAGTGTGCTAGGCCGCGGCGCCTTTGCGGTGCTCGGGGTAGAGCGCCACGAGGCCGTCGCGGGTCGCGGGCGTGACGCCGCGCTCGGTGATGAAGCCGCTGACGAGCCTGGCCGGCGTCACGTCGAAGCCGAAATTGGCGGCAGGGCTTCGCTCGGGCGCGATCAGAACGCTCGCGATCGAGCCGTCAAGCAGCTTGCCCGAAATGTGGGTGACCTCGCTTGCGTCGCGCTCCTCGATCGGGATGGTGCTGCCGTCGTCCAAGCTCCAGTCGATGGTCGAATAGGGAAGCGCGACGAAGAAGGGGATGTTGTTGTCGCGCGCGGCGAGCGCCTTGAGATAAGTGCCGATCTTGTTGGCGACATCGCCGGTCGCCGTGGTGCGGTCGGTGCCGACGATGCAGAGATCGACCTCTCTCTTCTGCATGAGGTGGCCGCCGGTATTGTCGGCGATCAGCGTATGCGGCACGCCATGCGCGCCGAGCTCAAATGCGGTGAGCGATGCGCCCTGATTGCGCGGACGCGTCTCGTCCACCCACACATGCAGGTCGATGCCCTCATCGAAGGCCCGATAGATGGGGGCAAGCGCCGTGCCCCAATCGACGCAAGCGAGCCACCCGGCATTGCAATGGGTCAGGATGTTGACTTGGCTGCCGCCCTTCTTCTCGGCATGGGCGCGGATCAGCCCTAGCCCATGCTCTCCGATCCTGCGGTTGGTCTCGACGTCCTCGTTGCAGATCGCGGCGGCGCGGCCGTAAGCGGCGGCGACGCGCGCCTCACGAGGCTGATTGCGCACCGCCTTCTGCATCTCATCAAGCGCCCAGCGGAGATTGATGGCAGTGGGTCGGGTGGCGGCAAGCCTCTCGCAGGCGTGGTCGAGCCCCTCGTCTGACTGATTGGCGCGAAGCGCGAGCGCCACGCCGTAGGCGGCGGTCGCCCCGATCAGCGGCGCGCCGCGCACCTGCATCGACTTGATGGCATGTGCGGCATCGTCGAGCGTGCCCAAGGTGACCGTCTCGAAACGGTGCGGCAGCTTGGTCTGGTCGATGATCTCGACCGTCTTGCCGTCCTCGTTGAGCCAGATGGTGCGGTAATGCTTGCCGTCGATCTTCATGGAAGGTGTCAATCGCCCTCAAAGGCGATCAGCGAATGACAGGAGACGCCGAGCTTGGCGAGGCGCGCCGCCCCGCCGAGATCGGGGAGATCGATGACGAAGGCGGCGCCCACCACATCGGCCTTGAGCTTGCGCAGGAGCTTGACCGCAGCCTCAGCGGTGCCACCGGTCGCGATCAGATCGTCCACCAGAAGCACCGGCTCGCCGGCCTTGATCGCGTCCTCGTGGATCTCGATCACGTCGATCCCGTATTCGAGCTCATAATCCTGGCCGATCGCCTTGGCGGGGAGCTTGCCCTTCTTGCGGATCGGCACGAAGCCGCAGCGCAAGCGGTCGGCGACCGCTCCGCCAAGGATGAAGCCGCGCGCCTCGATGCCGACAACCGCCTGCACCCGGCGATTGACAAAGGGCTGCACCATCTGTTCGACGCAGGCGCGGAAGCCGTTGGCGTGACCGAGCAGCGTCGTGATGTCGCGGAACATGATGCCCGGCTTCGGGTAGTCGGGTATGGTGCGCACGAGGTCCTTGAGGTCGATATCGGCAGTCAGGTTCATGCAGGATCTCCGCTCAAATCGGGGGCTTTGGCGGGCGCAAAGCCATCGGTCCCTTGAGCCTATAGTCGAACGAAGCGCGGCTGGCTAGTCGAGAGCCGCGGCGAAATCGAAGGGGGCATGGCAATGGCAGACGGCTCTAATCTCGTGACCATCCGCGACATCGACGTCCCGTTCTTCCGGATGGTGGCGATCCTCATCAAATGGTCGATCGCCTCGATCCCGGCCATCATCATCGCGGCAATCCTTTATGCGCTGCTGTTCGCTTTGATCGGCGGCATCGTCGGCAGCGTGGTCGGGATCATCAACAGCCTGCTCCAGGCGCTCGGCGTGCCGATCCCGCCCCCAGCCTGACGCTTTCTTGTGCAAGCAGGCCGTGCGACGAAGAGCGCGTGAAGAAGTTCGCCCTAATTCAGACTTTCCGCGCGCTATAGTCGCAAGCCATGAGGCTGGAGGCCTGCCATGAACGTCATCGATCGGAGCTTCGCGGCGGAGGCTGATCGGCTCGCGAAAGCGGAGCGGGCGCGAAGGAAGCACCGGCGGAGGCTCGCCATCGTCGCGTCAGTCGCCGTCGCGATTGCGGCCATCGCTTATTATGTGTGGGCGACGACGCTATGCGGCGATTGCGGCGCGCCGGTGCCGCTTCCCCCGGCGTAAACCGCCCTACATCAACCTGCGCTTCAGCACGCGCCCCGCAACAGCATCGAGCTTCGCGAGGAGCTCCGGGTCGCGCGCCTCCGGCGCGGTGATGATCGCGGTGTCGAGCGCGGTGTCTGAGCCGATCGGGCACGGCTCATGCTCGCGCGGGAAATCGCGCGCCAATCGCGCCACCAGACGCTGCGCCCTCTCGGCATTCGCCATCAGCACCTTGATGATGTCGTTGACGGTGACCGCGTCATGGTCGGGGTGCCAGCAATCGAAATCGGTCACCATGGCGACGGTCGCGTAGCAGATCTCGGCCTCCCGCGCGAGCTTCGCCTCGGGGATATTGGTCATGCCGATCACGGAATAGCCGAGACCCTTATAGGTCAAGCTTTCGGCGAGCGTGGAGAATTGCGGGCCCTCGATGCACACATAGGTGCCGTCGCGCACGACGTTGATGCCCTCCGCCATCGCGGCCTCGGCGAGATGGATGCGCAAGCGCGGGGAGACGGGATGCGCCATCGACACATGCGCCACGCAGCCTTTGCCGAAGAATGAGTTGGGGCGATGGTAGGTGCGGTCGACGAACTGATCGACCAGCACGAAGGTGCCGGGCGGCAGCTCCTCCTTGAACGAGCCGCAGGCCGAGAGCGAGACGAGGTCCGTGACCCCTGCCCGCTTCATCACGTCGATATTGGCGCGGTAATTGATGTCGGTCGGCGAGAGGCGGTGGCCCTTGTCGTGGCGCGACATGAAGGCGATGGGAAGCCCGTCGATGTCGCCCAACATGAGCGGCGCCGATGGCTCGCCCCACGGGCTCACGATGCGTTCCTCGCGAACATTTTCCAGGCCTGGCAACTCGTAGAGCCCCGAGCCGCCGATAATCCCCAGCACCGCCTCAGTCATTATTCCCCCTCAGTCACTCATCGCCGACATGGATATAGAACAGCGCCCAGATCCAATGCGCGTGATGCGTTTCGTCCGGCTTGAAATCGGGCGCGCGCGTGTTGATCAACCAGAGCGGCCCCTGTTGCCCGATGCCGAGCGGAGCGCCGTTCGCCTCGAGTGCAACGATCCAATCCGACGAATCGATGTCCTCCGGCGCGAGCCAGCCGGTGTAGCCGTTGACCGCGGTGATGCTGATCTTGACCTTGGCCGCTTCGACATGGCCGAGCACCTCGCGGAGCAGCGGTCCCTTGAAGGTCGCTGGCGCATCGAACTCCGGCGGCTGCGCCGTCACGCTTCCCTGCTCGAGCGAGAGGAGCGTCGGGCGGTCGAAGGCGAAGGCATTCTTGAAGGACGCCTTCTGCGCTGCGAGCAGGCTGTCCTTGTGGGGATCGAGCGGACCGCGATTGGTGTTGCCGATGAGCCCGCCAACGGTGAGCAGGACCATCTCCTTCGGCGGCGGATACCCCTCGGCCTCATCCGCGGCGAGCGCCGGTAGAGCGGCGAGAGCTACGAGTAGAGCAAGCAGCAGACGCGCCATGCGTTCCCCCTGTTATGCGCGGCCAACTTGCCACAAGCCGTCATTCCGGCGAAAGCCGGAATCCAGCGTGATGAGCGAGAGAATGCGAATCCTAGATACCGGCGTGCGCCGGTTTGACGAATAGAAGGACCCGCTCCGCGTGGGGTCACGCCGTGTGCGGCGCGTCGTGACGGTGCAGCCTGGCCCAGACTGTGCGCTTGGCGAGATACATGATCGCGGCGAACACGGCGAGGAAGATCAAGACCCGCGCGCCGGTTTTGTGGCGCTCCTCGAGCTTGGGCTCTGCCGCCCACATCAGATAGGCCGAGACGTCCCGCGCATAGTTGTCGAGGGTACCCTTGGTGCCGTCGGTATATTTGACGATGCCGTCGCTCAAGGGCGGCGGCATGGCGATCTGATGTCCGGGGAAGGCCTTGTTGTAATGCATCCCCTGAGCGAGATCGAACCCTGCCGGCGCATCGGCGTAACCGGTGAGGATCGCGTAGATATAGTCGGGACCGCCCTCGCGCGCCTTGGCCATCACCGAGAGATCGGGCGGGAGCGCGCCGCCATTGGCATTCCGCGCAAGCTGCTCATTGGCGAAGGGCGAGCGGAAATGGTCTGACGGCCGCGCCGGACGCTGGAACATCTCGCCCTTCTCGTTCGGCCCGTCGGTCACCTGCACCTGGCTCGCGATCGCCTCGACCGCTTTCGGCGAGAACTCGGGGCCGCCCGGCTCGCCGAGATTGCGGTAGGAGAGAAGCCGCATCGAATGGCAGTTCGAGCAGATCTCCTTATAGACCTGGAAGCCGCGCTGGAGCTGGGCGTTGTCGTAGCTCCCGAACGGCGGGGAGAAGGTCCAGTCCTGATGCTCGATCTCTGGCGCCTGATTGGCAGACGCGGCCGCCGTAGGCTCGTCCTTGGCGAAGGACGCGCCCGGAAGCGCAAGCGCGAGCAGAAACGCGGCGAGAGGCATCATCGAGGAGAGCTTCATCACAGCACCTCCGCGGGCTTACGCATTGGCGTCGGCGGCGGTGGCGGCGGTGGAACCTCTACGTCCTCTTCGTGGCCGAGCACCGCCTCGGTGATGCTACCCGGGAGCCGGCGCGGCGTCTCGATCCACCCAACCAACGGCATGATCACCAGGAAGAAGGTGAAATAATAGGCGGTGAGCAGGCGTCCGAAGACGAGATACCAGCCCTCGGGCGGCTGCGAGCCGAGATAGCCGAGAGCGATCGCGGTCAGCACGAAGGCCCAGAAGAACCATCGGTAGATCGGGCGGTAGCTCGTCGAGCGAACCTTCGAGGTGTCGAGCCAAGGAATGAAGAACAGGATCGAGATCGACGACACGAGCGCGATGACGCCGAGCAGCTTGTTCGGAATGGCGCGCAGGATCGCGTAGAACGGCAGGAAGTACCACTCAGGCACGATATGCGGCGGCGTCTGTAGCGGATTGGCCGGAATGTAGTTGTCGGGATGGCCGAGCCAGTTCGGCGCATAGAACACGACCGCGGCGAACAGCAGCACGAACAGCACGAGCGCGAAGCCGTCCTTCATCGTGTAGTAGGGATGGAACGGCACCGTCTCTTTCGGCGACTTGACTTCGATGCCGGTCGGATTGTTGTTGCCCGGCATGTGCAGCGCCCAGATATGCAGGATCACGAGCCCGAGAATCACAAACGGGAAGAGATAATGCAGGGCGTAGAGCCGGTTGAGCGTGGGCGCTCCGACTGAGAAGCCGCCCCAGATCCACTGCACGAGCGTGGTGCCGAGGCCGGGGATCACCGCATCGAGCGATGAGAACAGGTTGGTGATCACCGTCACCGCCCAGAAACTCATCTGACCCCATACCAGCGAATAGCCCATGAAGGCCGTCGCGATCATAAGAAAGAGGATCAGGACGCCGATGATCCACAACACCTCACGCGGCGCCTTGTACGAACCGTAATACATGCCGCGGAACAGGTGGATGTAGACGGCGAGGAAGAACATCGAAGCGCCGACGGCGTGGGAATAGCGCAGGAACCATCCGAAGTTCACGTCGCGCATGATCTTCTCGACGGAGTCGAACGCAAGCTCGGGCGTCGGCACGTAATGCATGGCGAGCACGACGCCGGTCGCGATCTGCGCGATCAGCATGAAGGTGAGGATGCCGCCGAAGGTCCACCAGTAGTTCAGGTTGCGCGGCGTCGGGAACACCCCGAACTGGTCATGCATCACGCGCACGACGGGGAGCCTCGAGTCGAGCCAACGTTCGATGCCGGTGGCCGGCTGATAGGTTGATTCATGCGCCATGGCCGGCTCTATCCGATTTTGATCTTGGTGTCGGAGGTGAAAGCGTAAGGCGGGATCGCGAGGTTCTGCGGAGCCGGCCCGAGACGGATGCGGCCGGCGGTATCGTATTGAGAGCCGTGACAGGGACAGAACCAGCCGCCGAACTCGCCCTTGTAGTCGCCGACCGCCTGGCCCTTGGGAATGCAGCCGAGATGGGTGCAGATGCCGATCATCACGAGCCAAGGCTCGCGGTCCTTGGCGGCGCGGTTGTCGTCGGTCGCCGGCGCACTCTCGGGGAGATTGGCGTTGCGCGCGAGCGGGTCGCGAAGATCGTCGACCGTGACGTCCTTGGCCTTGGTAATCTCCTCGTCGGTCCGGTGGCGGATGAAGATCGGCTTGCCGCGCCACATGACGGTGATCGCCTGCCCCGTATCGACATGGGAGATGTCGACCTCGGTCGAGGAGAGTGAAAGCGCCGACTCGTCCGGGTTCATCTGATCGAGCAGAGGCCACAGCGCCGCCGCAGCGCCGATCGCGGCAAAGCCGCTCGCGGCGATCAGAATGACGTCGCGCCGCGTGGGCTCATCGCTCGGCTCTTGAGTTGGATTGAGGGAGGTCTCGTGGGCTGCCACCGTGCCAAGGCTCCTTGCGCAATTGGCCAAAACGACTGCTGCGACCGTGACCCGAAAGAGGCAAAACCTCCCCCTCCGGCGCCGCGGCCGTGTTCACATCCTTGCCTTCGAGCTGTTGCCTCCCCAATACCGGTCGTGGCTCGTACGCCGGCAGGCTTTTTGGATGTGGTTTCTTACATTCACCGTCAAACTTGTCCAGCACCACTCTGTTAGGCAAATTGGCGCACAAGACATTCTGTCGAAAGCGCTAGACACAGGAAGCATTTCGCGAGGCTTTGGCCCTTGATCCGCATCAAGGCTTCCTGCCTCCTCTGAGCCATTCTGAAGAATTAGCTGAAGGCCTCGGACCTCGGGGCTAGCCTGGACTTGGCGGTCATGGACCAGAAAACTTCCAAGGAGCCCGACCTCTCCGAGACCTTCAGCGAGGCGAGGAAGGATCGCGCCCGTGCCTGGTTCGCTGAGCTTCAGGGGCTGATCTGCTCGAGCCTCGAGGCGGCCGAGGACGCGGCCGAAGGGCTTCCTGGCTGTGAGGGCAAGGAGGCTGGCCGCTTCGTGAAGACCCCGTGGACACGCAAGGACCATAGCGGCGCCGACGGCGGCGGCGGGATCATGGCGCTGATGGGCGGCCGCGTGTTCGAGAAGGTCGGCTGCCACGCATCGACCGTGTATGGAACCTTCGCGCCGGAATTCGCCGAGCAGATCCCGGGCGCCGACAAGGACCCGCGCTTCTGGGCGAGCGGCATCTCCTTCATCGCCCATCCCGTGAACCCCAACGTTCCGACCGCGCATATGAACACGCGCATGGTGGTGACGTCGAAAGGCTGGTTCGGCGGCGGCGGAGATCTCACCCCCGTGTTGATGCGCCGCCGCACCCAAGAGGATTCAGATTCGCGCGACTTCCACGCGGCGATGAAATCCGCATGCGAAGGCGAGCCGTCAGCGGACTATCCGCGCTTCAAGCAATGGTGCGACGAATATTTCTATCTGCCGCACAGGCAAGAGATGCGGGGCATCGGCGGCATCTTCTACGACTATCTCGACACCGGAGACTGGGAGGCTGACTTCGCCTTCACCGAGAAGGTCGGCCGCGCTTTCCTCGACATCTATCCGAAGATCGTCAGCCGCAATATGGGGACGCCGTGGACGGAGGCCGACCGTGAGGAGCAGCTCACTCGACGCGGCCGCTATGTTGAGTTCAATCTGCTCTACGACCGCGGCACCATCTTCGGGCTGAAGACCGGCGGCAATGTCGATGCGATCCTCTCCTCCATGCCGCCTCTAGTGCGGTGGCCTTAAGAGGGCTACCCCCTGATACCGGCATAGATGAAGGGCGGCGTCTTGGGCATTTCCGCTTCGACCATACGCTCGACGCCGCCCAGGCCGACACGGGCCTGCACCATCGGCGCCTTGTAGACGAGGCGTGCCAGAAGAACGACGGTCAGCGTCAGCAGCAGGATCGCAACGATCTTCCACATCTCGAACCTCCAGAGCTCGGCAGCTCGGCGCATCGGCACGCCGTATCTGTTGCCTGCTCTAGAGGGTCCGGCTGAACCCCGCCTGAGGCCGCCATTCATTTAAGGTTTAGATTCGGATAGAGTTTGTGATCACCGCAACCCACTTCGGGCTTGCCAAAAAGCGCTGCTTCGCCCATCTTTAAGGCACCGGGCGCCCAAGGCTTTGGGCGCGGACTTGGACGACGGCAAGTGACTATCGCGCCTTTGAAGAGCACGACCCTTTCCTGAAATCTCAAGACGCCGAAGGACCCCTTTCGGGGCCCCTGGCCCGTTTACGTTTAACTTCAACGGGAAAGGAAATTCCCAAATGGCTCGTGTCAATGGCACTGTGAAATTCTTCAATCATGCGCGCGGCTTTGGCTTCATTCAGCCCGAAGACGGCGGCAAGGACGTATTCGTGCACGCTTCCGCTCTCGAGCGGTCTGGCGTGCCCGCCCTCAACGAGGGCGACAAGGTCTCCTTCGAGATCGAGGACGATCGCCGCGGCCGCGGCAAGCAGGCCGCCAACGTCCAGCTCGCCTAAGCGCGCCT
This sequence comes from uncultured Alphaproteobacteria bacterium, assembly GCA_963747175.1. Lineage (GTDB taxonomy): Bacteria > Pseudomonadota > Alphaproteobacteria > Rhizobiales > Methyloligellaceae > Methyloceanibacter. The sequence continues at coordinate 295,729 of CAVVDW010000015.1, forward strand.
ACCAACGATTGAATAAGAGCCGCCGGGCCTCGTGCCCGGCGGTTTTTTATTGTCCGAAGCCCGACGCGGACGACGACGACGCGAGGGTTCGAGGCAATCCGTTCAGCTAGCGTTCAGGTGAAATAGCACATCAAGGCACCGATGGCCGGGCAAGACCGGGCATCGGCGAAAGAAATCTCGTCAGCACACATGCCCAATGCTTAACGGGCGATTCACTTTGGGGGCTCTATTTTGCCAAAAAGCAGGTGCAAATCTTATGCATCGCAATCCCTGGGGCACCTCCCGGCCCGCATCGGAGCGGATGCGAGCCCAACGCTAACTCGGACACGACAAATGACCATGACATCCATGAAAGCAATCGCTGCCGCTGCGCTGATCGGCACGGCTGCGCTGACTATGTCAGTCCCCGCAGAGGCGGGGCGCGGCTACTATTACGGCCACGGCCATGGCGGCAATGCCTGGGGCGCAGGCCTCGTCGGCTTCGGCATCGGCGCCCTCGTCGGCACAGCCCTTGCCCCCAGCACGGTCTATGTGGCGCCCCCGCCGGCTCCGGCCTATTACGGCCCGGCAGCCTACGGGCCTCCGCCATGGAGCCCCGCCTGGTACGGCTATTGCCGCAATCTGCATGGCCCCTATTTCAATCCCAACACGGGCTACTTCCAGGCGGCTGACGGCGGCTGGTATTTCTGCCGCTAGAGGCGGGGGCTGACCTCTCCTCCAACGAACCGGGCCGGCTTCAGCCGGCCCGGGCGTTCGCAATCTGCGCAAGGGCTCCCCTTAAGCGCATCGCTCGGTCCGCGCGTCCGACGAGACTTGCAAAAACCTTGGCGTTTGAGGGGCCATTTTCCCCTGCGGCAACTCGGCTGCCCGGGTCTAGCCATTGTGTCTTGAATGAGGCACTGTCGCAGCGCAAAATTAAAGTGGTTCCGGGATGAGTCCCAATGAGAGCGCCGACCGCCCAAGGGCGGGAGTGGCGCCGCATTTTAGGGTGATTAAAGAAGGACTCTTAGGACTATGAATTTCGTTACCGCCGTCGGCCCCGAAATCGAAACCCCTCGCGACGCGCCGAACGTCCCCGCCGACCGGCAGGCGCTCACCCTGGTCAAGCCCTATCAGGGCATGGTGGCATGGCCCACCGTGCTGCTCGCACTCGGCATCGTCGCCGCCTTCGCGCTCGTGTGCACGCTCGGGATCCTGCGCATCATCCCGCTCTGGCTCGGGCTGATCCTGAACTCGCTGATCCTCTATGCCGACCAGACGCCCCTGCACGAGGCCTGTCACGGCAACATCGCTGGCAGGGACTCGAAATGGCTCTGGCTCAACCATCTCGTCGGCTATGTGTGCGGCGCCATCCTGCTGCATGAGTACAAGGCGTTCCGCTACATGCATCTCGCCCATCACCGTGACACCAACAATCCGGAGATCGACCCCGATCATTGGGTCGCGGTCGAGAACCCCTTCCTCGTCTTCTGGCGCTGTCTCACCATCGTGTTCTGGTACAACCGCTATTTCTGGAGGCACATCGCCTTCCATCCCCACATCCCCGGCATGCGGCCGCTCACCATCCACATCGCCACCATGTACGCGCTGTTCTACGGCGCCGCGCTCGGCCTTTCGCTGATGGGCTATTGGCGCGAGGTGCTGATGCTATGGATCTTCCCGCACATCCTCGCTTCGGCGCTCATCATCTATTTCTTCGCCTATCTCACCCATAAGCCGCACGAGGTGCATGAGCGTTATCGCGACACCAATATCTTCTGGGTGCGCGGCAAGATCATCGAGCCGGTGGTGAACTGGCTTTATATGTTCCAGAACTTCCACCTCATCCACCACCTCTTCCCGCGCATTCCCTTCTATCTTTATCCGAATGCGTTCCGCTCGCTGAAGCCCGTGCTCGATAAGGAAGAGGCGCATATCTACGAGTACGATTTCGGGCGCTAGGTCTTCGCCCTGCATTCCATGATCATCGTCGGGCTTGCCCTGCGCGGGCAGTCTTGTCGCGCTGGAATAGAATTGGTGGGTAGCCGCTGGTTCTATAAATTGGCTCGTCGTGAGGAGACCAGCCGTGAAGACCGCCGCCGCGATCCGCACCACCTGCCCTCGAGATTGCTACGATGCGTGCGGCGTGCTGGTGAAGACGTCGGAAGACGGCACGATCAACGTGGTGGGCGATCCCGACCACGACGTCAGCCGTGGGGCGCTCTGCGGCAAATGCTCGATTGGCTATAACGGGGTCTGGCGCGACCCGAATGTACGTTTGACCCGCCCCTTGAAGCGGTTCGGCCCTAAAGGCTTAGGCCATTTCCAACCGGTCAGTTGGGACGAGGCGCTCGGCGATATCGCCGATCGTCTCAACACCATCCGCAGCCGCGACGGCGGCTCGGCGATATTGCAGACCCACTACACGGGAACCTGCTCGCTGATCGCCGGCACCTTTCCCTTGCGGTTTTTCAATCGTATCGGCGCCACCGAGGTCGACCCGGACACGGTGTGCAACAAGGCAGGCCACGTGGCGCTGCAGCTCATGTACGGAGAATCGACGCGCGGCTTCGACCCGCGCACCATCGATGGCGCGCAATGCGTGCTGATTTGGGGCGCCAATCCATCGGCGTCGGCGCCGCATGTGCACCAACATTGGCTTGGCGAGACGGCCGTGCCCAAGATCGTCGTCGATCCTATCCGCCACGAGACGGCGGCGGCGGCCGATATACACTTGCAACCATACCCGGGTACCGACGGCGCGCTCGCCTTTGCGATGTTGCACGTTATCTCTGCTGCGGGCCGCATCGATCGGACCTTCCTCGCTGCACACGCACAGGGTTGGGACGAGATCGAATGCCAGTTACCCGCCTGCACCCCGGCATGGGGTGAAGCAACGACCGGCGTACCGGCGCGCCTCATCGAAGAGGCGGCGCTGCAATACGCGACAGGGCCATCGCTACTGTGGATGGGGCAGGGTTTCCAGCGTCAGTCGTTCGGCGGCAATGCCATGCGCGCGGTCGGGCTCTTGCCCGCCGCCACCGGAAACATCGGCAAGTATGGCGCCGGTTTTCTCTATCTCAACGGCTGGGACACGCGGGGCGTCGATGCTGGCTATCTGACCGCGGCACATCTCAAACCGGCGTCGGCGCAATCGATCAGCCACATGGATCTCGCCAACCGGATCGAGTCGCCCGAGACCAAAGCGCTCATCACCTGGAACAACAACATCGCAGTCTCGAGCCCCGAGCAGAGACGCCTGCGCAAGGCCCTCGAGCGCGAAGACCTGCTGCAAGTCACGCTCGACCTGTTCCAGACCGATACCGCCAACTACGCCGATTATGTGCTTCCCGCCGCGAGCTTCCTCGAGTTCGACGACGTGGTCATGTCCTATTTCAACGCCAGCATCTCGGCGCAAGTGAAGGCCGTGCCGCCCATCGGGGAGACGCTGTCCAACCAGGAGATTTTCAGACGTCTGGCGGCGGCCATGGGATTGACCGATCCGGAACTCTTCGAGACGGACGCCAAGATGATCGCCACCCTTCTAGACCAGGCAAACCCGGGCCTGACCTTCAAGGCGCTCGCCGAAGTCGGCACGATCGAACATCCCGCCGAACCGCTCGTGCAGTTCGAGCGCCATGATTATCGGACGCCCTCGGGCAAGATCGAGTTGGCCGGCAGCGCCTTCACCAAAGCGGGACTCCCGCGGGCGCCCTTCGCCTCGGCCGAAGCGCGGCCCCCATTGGGGGAGCTCCGCCTTCTCTCGCCCGCGTCGAAATGGCTCATGAACAGCAGCTTCGGCAACGACCCCAAAGTTCTGAGGCAACTTGGAGAGGATTCGGCTTTCGTCCATCCCGATGAGGCCAAGGCGCGAGGCATCGAAGATGGTGCGCGCGTAAGGATCGGCAATCCAACCGGCGCGCTCACGCTACGGCTCGCCGTTTCGGCCGACGTGCCGAGGGGAGTGATTCTGGCGTATAAGAGCCGCTGGACGGCAAATGGCGTCGAGAGCAACGTCAACGCCCTCAACCCAGGCAAGAAGGCAGATCTCGCCGAGAGCTGCGCCGTTCACAGCATCAACGTGTCGGTGGTTCCGGCCTAACGCCGAGCCGTGCTGCTAATGCAGCCTTAGCTCGCCTTCGACGAAGCTGAACTCGGCCGGAGCGATCAGGCGGCGATGGGCGACGCGGATGCGATAGAGCGCCCCTTCGAGATTGGCCGACCAGAAATCGAGAAAGTCGGTGAGCTTCGGAAAACGGGGAGCGAGGTCATAGTCTTGCCAGATGTAGCTCTGCAAGAGCTGCGGGTGGTCGGGGAAGCGATAGAGGATCTCGGCCGTGGTGAGCGAGAAGCCTTCGATCTGGCGCAGGAAGCCATTGTCCATGATCAAACCCTGCCGGTCTTTGAGTCTTTTTTAGTTTTATAAGTCATAACCGCCGATCGCGGTTGCGTCTAGACCATTTCCCGAATTGAATCAGCACGTTGGCAGCAGAGCTGGAGAATTGCTAGCGGGTCTTGGCACTTGACCCTTGAAAGTGCCAAAACGCAAATCCACATACGTATGCGTGCGCCCCGGGAGGGATGCGCTTCCCATGACATTGCCTGGAGGAGGTCCAAGAGATGAAGTTTCGTCCATTGCATGACCGCGTCGTCGTACGCCGCATCGAGGAGGACGACAGGACGCGAGGCGGCATCATCATCCCCGATACCGCCAAGGAGAAGCCGCAACAGGGCGAGGTAGTCGCTGTCGGCCCCGGCGCCGTCGACGAGAAGGGCAACGTCCAGCCGCTCGATGTGAAGCCCGGTGACCGAGTGCTGTTCGGCAAGTGGTCCGGCACCGAGGTGAAGCTCGACGGCCAGGAGCTCCTCATCATGAAAGAGAGCGACATTCTCGGCGTGCTCGAAGGCGCCGTCGCCAAGAAGAAGGCCGCCTAAGACAACACCCCCCTAAATGCTCCCCTCTTGCGACGCCGGCGTAGCGCGGGTGCTTGAGGCGAGGCGCAACGGAGTAACAAAAAATGGCTGCTAAGGAAGTGAAATTTGGCCAAGACGCCCGCGAGCGCATGCTGCACGGCGTCGACATCTTGGCGAACGCCGTCAAGGTGACGCTCGGGCCCAAGGGCCGCAACGTCGTGCTCGAGAAATCCTTCGGCGCGCCGCGCATCACCAAGGACGGTGTGACGGTCGCCAAGGAGATCGAGCTCGAGGACAAGTTCGAGAACATGGGCGCGCAGATGGTGCGCGAGGTCGCCTCGAAGACCTCAGACACTGCCGGCGACGGCACTACGACCGCAACCGTTCTCGCCCAGGCGATCGTGAAGGAAGGTGCGAAGTCGGTCGCCGCCGGCGCCAACCCGATGGACCTAAAGCGCGGCATCGATCTCGCCGTAAGTGCCGTGCTTGCCGAGCTGAGCGCCAAGGCCAAGAAGGTGACCTCGAGCGAGGAGATCGCGCAAGTCGGCACCATTTCTGCCAATGGCGATCAGGAGATCGGCGGCATGATCGCCAAGGCCATGCAGAAGGTCGGCAATGACGGCGTGATCACCGTCGAGGAGGCCAAGGCGCTCGAGACCGAGCTCGATGTGGTCGAGGGCATGCAGTTCGACCGCGGCTACATCTCGCCCTACTTCATCACCGACGCCGACAAGATGCGGGTCGAGCTCGAAAGCCCCTACATACTCATCAACGAGAAGAAGCTCTCGAACCTCCAGACCATCCTGCCGCTGCTCGAGGCCGTCGTTCAGTCGGGCAAGCCGCTGCTGGTGATCGCCGAGGACGTCGAGGGCGAGGCGCTTGCCACGCTCGTGGTCAACAAGCTCCGCGGCGGGCTCAAGGTCGCTGCCGTCAAGGCGCCCGGCTTTGGCGATCGGCGCAAGGCGATGCTTCAGGACATCGCCGTGCTCACCGGTGGCCAGGTGATCTCCGAGGACCTCGGCATCAAGCTCGAGAATGTCACCCTCGACATGCTCGGACGCGCCAAGAAGGTGGTCATCACCAAGGACGACACCACGATCGTCGACGGCGCCGGCAAGAAGGCCGATATCGAGGCGCGCGTCGCGCAGATCAAGCAGCAGATCGAGGACACGACTTCCGACTACGATCGCGAGAAGCTCCAGGAGCGGCTGGCCAAGCTCTCCGGCGGCGTTGCCGTGATCAAGGTCGGCGGCGCGACCGAGATGGAGGTGAGGGAGCGGAAGGATCGCGTCGACGATGCGTTGAACGCGACGCGCGCGGCCGTCGAGGAGGGCATTCTGCCCGGCGGCGGCGTGGCGCTCATCCGCAGCCAGAAGGTTCTCGACAAGATCAACACCGCGAACGACGACCAGAAGGTCGGCGTCAACATCGTGCGCCGCGCTCTTCAGTCGCCCGCGCGCCAGATCGCCGAGAATGCCGGCGAGGACGGCGCCGTGGTCGTGGGCAAGATCGTCGACAAGGACGATTATTCCTTCGGCTACAACGCCGCGACCGGAGAATACGGCAACCTTGTCAAGCAGGGCGTGATCGACCCGGCCAAGGTGGTGCGCACGGCGTTGCAGGATGCGGCGTCGGTCGCCGGACTCCTCATCACCACCGAGGCGATGGTCGCCGAGAAGCCGAAGAAGCAAGGATCCGCTCCCGCCATGCCCGGCGGCGGCGGCATGGGCGGAATGGACTTCTAGTTGCGTTCAGTTGCGTAAGCGTCTGTAACGAATCGCGTAAATCGAGCCGCGCCTTCGGGCGCGGCTCTTTTTGTTTTACATTTGCTCTCCCGAATTTGTCATGCCCGGCCTTGTGCCGGGCATCCACGATTTCCCATCGAAGACGTGGATGGCCGGGACAAGCCCGGCCATGACGAGGAGTGGTTCATGGCGAGGAAGCAGACAGGATCGTCGGGCAGCATTCGCGCCGGAGTCGGCGGATGGATCTATGCGCCGTGGCGCGGCACCTTCTATCCGAAGGGCCTGAAGCAGGCGGACGAGCTGTCCTACGCCGCGAGCCACCTCACCTCGATCGAGATCAATGCCACCCATTACCGGCTGCAGTCGCCGGCGAGCTTCCGCAAATGGGCCGACGCCGCGCCTGACGGGTTCAAATTCTCGGTCAAGGGACCACGGCTCGTGACCCAGCAGAAGGTGCTGGCCGAGACGGGCTCCTTCATCAAGCGCTTCATCGCCTCTGGCCTTGGCGAGCTTGGCGATAAGCTCGGGCCCGTACTCTGGCAGTTCGCGCCGTTCAAGAAATTCGACAGGGAGGACTTCGCCAAGTTCCTCGGCCATCTGCCGCGCGAACTCGACGGGCAGAAACTATGTCATGTGGTCGAGGCGCGCCACGCGAGCTTCGGCACGCCGGAATTCATCAAGTTGCTGCGCGAAGAAGGCGTCGGCGCCGTCTTCACTGAGGCTGAGGATTTTCCGTCCATCGCCGATCTCACGAGCGACGTCGTCTATGCCCGGCTGCAGAGAGGCGACGATACTCTTCCCGCCGCCTATCCACCGAAGGAGCTGGATCAATGGGCGGAGCGTGCGCGCGTCTGGGCCGGCGGAGGCGCGCCGGACGACCTTCCCCTCGTCGATGCGAGCCACAAGCCTGAGGCGAAGCCGCGCGACGTGTTCATCTATTTCATACATGAGGGAAAACTGCGCGCGCCCGCCGCCGCAATGGCTCTGATCGAGCGTCTCGCCTAGCGCAAGAGCCCTTTCGCCTTGGCGAGTAGAGCTTCGCGGTCGAGGGTGAAGTCTGATGCGATCCATTCGGCCTCGAGCCGTCTCAGCATCTCGCCGATCTCCGGGCCCTTCACGTCGCCAAGCGCCGTGATGTCAGTCCCGCGCAAGGGAAATTCCGGTGCCTGCCAGCGATCGGCAAGACGAAGCGCCTGGCGCCAGCGTCTATCGTCCGGCAGCACGCCCTCGTCGGCGGAGGCGAGCAGGACATGCGCCTCGAATTTGCAGGGCCCAAGCTGGTAGAGCGACCGTCGCGCGGCAGCTTCGTCGGGAAGCTCGCGCCGCTCGTGGTCAGAAGCGCCAAGGAGCAGTACCGCCTGCTCGGCATTTGAGAGACGCAAACGCTCGGCAAGCCGCTCAGCGTCCTCCGCCACGTACACGGCGAGCGCCGCGAGCCTGAGCGCGGGATCGGGGGCAACCCCAAGCGCCTCCTCGGCAGCGACCAGCCTTGTGAAGCGGACCATGCGTGGCGCACTGGCGAGCAAGTCCGTGAGCAGCCCGTATTCGAACAGCGCCTCGATCGCGCGCCCCGCTTGAGGCGACACGAGGATGCGGCGAAGCTCGCCTGCCACGCGCTCTGCCGAGAGTTGGGCGAGTCCTGTGCGGAGCTTCACGCAGGCGGCGAGACCTTCGGGATCGAGCGCGCCCTTGCCGTAATAGGCATTGAAGCGGAAGAAGCGGAGGATGCGCAAATAATCCTCCTTTATGCGGTCTTCCGCCTTGCCGATGAAGCGCACGCGCCCGGCGACAAGATCGCCATAGCCCCCAAGCGGATCAAACACCGTTCCGTCGCGATCGGCATAGAGTGCGTTCAGGGTGAAGTCGCGGCGCTTCGCGTCCTCCTCCCAATTCTCGGTGAAGGCGACGGTCGCGTGCCGGCCGTAAGTCTCGACGTCGCGCCTGAGCGTCGTCACCTCGAAGGGCATGCCGTCAACGATCACGGTCACCGTGCCATGCTCGATCCCCGTCGGCACGGCCTTGAGCCCAGCCGCCTTGGCGAGCGCCATCACCCGCTCAGGCAGCGCCGTCGTGGCGAGATCGATTTCGGTGACGGGTAGTCCAAGTAGAGTGTTGCGCACCGCGCCGCCCACGGCGCGGGTCGTCACGCCGTCCTTGCTGAGGGCGGAGAACACGCGCACCGTTTGCGGCCGCTTCAGCCAGTCAGCGTCCTTGAGTGAAGGGGGCGCAGATGCGCGCTCTGCCTGAGGCTCGGACATGTCACCCTGCAATCAGTCGATCTCGCCGGGCTTAATGACGCCGTCCTGGACGCTCGGCGGATGATATACGCCGCCAGGCTTGCCGCCGGAGAATTGGATCAACGTCGCCATGGTGACCAGCAGCAAACCGCACCCCGCCGCGAGCAACCAGAAGACCGGCGCACCCTGCCAAAGGCTTGCCGGCGCCACGCCCTTCACCGAGACCATATAGGCTCCGTAAAGCAGAAACGGCAGCGAGAAGAGAAAAATGTCGATCAGCGCGATGCGCAACATCGAGGGGCCATGCCTCCATCGGCGCAAGACCCGGTTCGGGCGAGCGCGCGGGGGGCAACATAGCGGCGGTCGCTGAACAAAGCGAGTGGCGCTCTCGTCTCAGGCGTCAGCCTCGCCCTCTGGAAACGGGAAGAACGTGCCTCCGCTCCACACGCCCGGTCCCTTGCCGCCGATCGGCTTCATGGCGAGCGCCGCGAGCTCGTAATAGACCGGCCGCGCCAGCCTGGCGGTGAGGACGCCGCGCACGACGATGAAGGGAACGAAGCTGCCCTTGTCCCCCCGCTCGAAGCCGAGCGGGTGCTCGCGATCGGCCACCACGACATCGTCGACATTGGTGCGGAAGGTAAGGCGCTGCGTCTTACCGTTTCCCACCCGCTGCATCTCGACGGCGACGAACGGCGTGGCCTCGACCTCGATCGGCACTTTCTCGATCGGAGTCACGAGAAAATAGCCGCTGTCCTCCTTGCGCAGCACCGAGGCGAAAAGCTTGACGAGAGGCTTTCTTGTGATCGGGCTCCCCTGATAGGACCAGGTCCCGTCGCGGCCGATCTTGAGCCCGATGTCGCCGCAAACATTAAGCTTTGGCAATGGTCGCGATGGCAGTTTGCCGCGGACCTTGGCAAGTGCTACCAGAATGTCTCTTTCGCTATGGTCAGGCATCGCTTTCTTACCGCCTTAGACCAGCACCTTGTGCACGAGAGCGCAATGAGCCCTGAATCAACGTTATTTGACCAGTTCCTCGCGCAAAGTGCTTCAGCCTAGCCCGGGCTTTGGCCCTATAGTCCTCTAGATCCAGGATTGAGCGAAACTAAAGCCATGACAACACTCGCCTCCACCGAGACCCAGCTCGTCGATCGCATCGAGGAGGTCGGCGCTAAGATCGAGAAAGTGCGCGAGACCACGGCCTCGATCATTTTCGGCCAGGAACGCGTCATCGACCTTGCGCTGATTACGCTCTTGTCCGGAGGTCACGCGCTCCTGATCGGCGTGCCGGGCCTTGCCAAGACGAGCCTAGTCGAGACGCTCGGCGCCGTGCTCGGGCTCGAGAACAAGCGCATCCAGTTCACGCCCGACCTGATGCCGTCTGACATCGTAGGGTCCGAGGTGTTGGAGGAGGAGGCGGGAGGCCGGCGGAGCTTCCGCTTCGTCAAAGGCCCGATCTTCACCCAGCTTCTCATGGCCGACGAGATCAACCGCGCGAGCCCCAAGACCCAGTCGGCCCTGCTTCAGGCGATGCAGGAGCACCACGTCACTGTTGCCGGCGTCCGTCACGACGTGCCCCGCCCCTTCCATGTGCTCGCGACGCAGAACCCGCTCGAACAGGAGGGCACCTATCCCCTGCCCGAGGCGCAGCTCGACCGCTTCCTGCTCCAGATCGACGTGTCCTATCCCGACGCCGCCGCCGAGCGGCGCATGCTGTTCGCCACGACCGGCGTCGAGGACCGCACGCTCAAGACCATCCTCTCCGCCGAGGAGCTGATGGTGGCGCAGCGGCTGGTGCGCCAGCTTCCCGTCGGCGACAAGGTGGTCGACGCCATCCTCAAGCTCGTCCGCTCCGCGCGTCCCGGCACCGGCATCGACCAGGAGCTCGACGACATGATCGCCTGGGGCCCCGGCCCCCGCGCGAGCCAGGCGCTGATGCTCGCCGTCCGCGCCAAAGCCATGATCGAAGGACGTCTCGCTCCGTCGGTCGACGATGTCATCGAGCTTGCCGAGCCCGTGCTCAAGCATCGCATGGCGCTGACCTTCGCCGCCCGCGCCGAAGGGATCGAGATGAGCGACATGGTGGCTAGGCTGGTTCAGCCGCTAGGGTGATCTGAGCTTGGCCAACGCGCGGGAAAGAAAGCTTCAGCCCTTTCCGGCCGAGGAATCCGAGGCCCATGGATTGGCGGCGCGCATGCCTGCGCTCCTCATCGAGGCGCAGCGCGTGGCGCATACCGTCGCGCATGGCACCCATGGCCGCCGCCGCGCGGGACCGGGTGAGACCTTCTGGCAGTTCCGCCTTTACGACCGGAACGACCCGGCGACCGGCATCGATTGGCGGCGCTCGGCAAGCTCTGACCGCCTCTTCGTGCGCGAGCGCGAATGGGAGGCGGCGCACACCGCTTGGCTGTGGGTCGATCTTTCGCCCTCGATGCGCTTCCGCTCATCGCTTACCAAATCCTCCAAGGAGAGCCGTGCCGTCGTGCTCGCTCTCGCCATGACCGAGCTTCTCTCGCGCGGTGGCGAGCGCATCGGGCTGATCGGCGGCCAACCTTACAGGGGGCGCAACGCGGCGCGCCGCGTCGCCGAGATCCTCATGGGCGAGACGGGCGAGGAGAGCCTGCCGCCAACCGCGAGACTCAGCCGCTTCTCTGAGTGCCTCCTGTTCAGCGACTTTCTCGAGCCGGTGGCCGAGACCAGCGAGCGGCTCGAGGAGATCGCGGCCCAAGGCGTGCGCGGCCATCTCGTCGAGATTCTCGATCCCGCTGAGGAGACGCTTCCCTACGCCGGCCGCACCGAGTTCGCCGCGAGCGAAGGCAGAGACCGCATGATCGCGGGCCGCGCCGAGACCTTGCGCGAGCGCTACCAGGAGCGGCTGAAGCAGCATCGCAAGGACCTCGCCGCAATGGCCGAGCGGCTCGGCTGGTCCTTCATGGTGCATCACACCGACCGGCCGCCCGAGGAGGTCGTGCTCACCCTGCATAACCGCCTTGCCGGGCTCGAGCGCGACTATCGCTACCGTCCGCCCAAACCCTTGGCCAGCGGCGAGACGACAACGGGTCGAGCGCCATGATCACCATCGGCTCGATCGGCTTCATGCAGCCTTGGATCCTGGCGGCGCTCGCGGCGCTTCCCGCCATCTGGTGGCTGTTGCGCTTCACCCCGCCGAGCCCGCACGTCGTGGTGTTCCCCCCGACGCGGCTGCTCAAGGACCTCAAGACCACCGAGGAGACGCCGGCGCACAGCCCGTGGTGGCTGACCGCGCTCCGCATGCTGCTCGCGGCGCTGATCATCCTTGCGCTCGCGCGTCCCGTGCTAAACCCCGACCGGCAGACCTTCTCCGGCACCGGCCCCCTCATTCTCATCATCGACAATGGCTGGGCCTCTGCCGCGCATTGGCCTGAGCGGCGCGAGGCGATCGAGGCGGCCATAGACCGCGCCGGACGTGATGGGCGTACTATTCTGCTCGCGCCGACCGCGCCAGGTCAGCCGGTGAGCGATCCGTTGAGCCCGGACGAGGCCCGCGAGCGTCTTGCCGGCCTGACCCCCCAGCCCTACGCGCCTGACCGCGCCGCTCTTGCTGCCGGGCTCGACCGCGATCTCGCCGGCAAGACGGATTACAGCGTGCTCTGGCTCTCCGACGGGCTCGACTACGGCGAGGGCGACGCGCTGACCGCGACCATCGCCAGGCTCAGAGGCTCGACCGGCAGCTTCGCCATGCTGCGGCCGGGCAAGGACGACGGCGCCATCGCGCTCGGCCAGGCGGCCGGCGAAAGCGGCGGGCTTGCAGCGCGTGTGCTTGCCGCCGGCGGCGGTCCGCGCGTCGGTGTGGTGAAGGCGGTGACCGGACGCGGCGAGCCGCTCGGCGATGCGCAATTCTCCATCCCCGAGGGAGCCAAGGAAGCGACCGCCAAATTCGATCTGCCGCTCGAGATCAGGAACCAGGTGGCGCGCCTCGAGATCGCCGGCGAGCGCTCGGCCGGCGCCGTCTATCTCATGGACGCACGCTCGCAATGGCATCGCGTCGGCATCGTCTCCGGCGAATCGCGCGAGGCGGCGCAGCCGCTCCTCTCGCCTCTTTATTATGTGCAGCGCGCGCTTTCGCCTTATGCCGACGTCGTCACGCCCGCGGAGGGCAATGTCGCGACCTCCGTGCATGAGCTGATCGATCAGCAGAAGGTGTCGACCATCGTGCTCGCCGATATCGGCAAGCTCGTTCCCGGCACGCAGGAGGAGCTGAGCGCCTGGCTCAAGGCCGGCGGCATCCTCATCCGCTTCGCTGGGCCCAGGCTCGAGCAGGGCGGCGACGAGCTCCTTCCCGTCGCCTTGCGCCGCGGCGGCCGCTCGCTCGGCGGCTCGCTCTCCTGGAGCACGCCGCAGCCGCTTGCGCCCTTCGAGGAGAAGAGCCCGTTCCGCGGACTTGCCGTGCCCGACGATGTGAAGGTCAACCGCCAGGTTCTTGCCGATCCCACCATTTCGTCCGATGCGGAAGTGTGGGCCACGCTCGCCGACGGCACGCCGCTCGTCACCGCCGCGAAGCAGGGGCAAGGCTATATCGTCCTGTTCCATGTAACGGCGAACTCCGACTGGTCGAACCTTCCGCTCTCGGGTCTGTTCGTCGAGATGCTCCGCCGCGTCGTCACGCTTGGCCCAAGCCAGGTGACGCTCGCGAACACCGACCAGGCTGCGAGCCTCGAGGCGGCGCCGCAAACAACCAACGCCCCTGCGACCTCCTCGGCCGCGCTTCCGCCGATCCAGACGCTTGACGGGTTCGGCCAGCTCACCTCCCCGCCCCTCCGTGCCGCGCCGATCGCCGCCGACAAGATCGACACGACCGTGCCGGGCCCCGACCATCCGCCCGGCTATTACGGCCCGTCCGGCGCCGCGCACGCTCTGAACCTAGTCACCGCCAAGACCGAGCTCAGGCCTCTCAAGGCAATCGATGCTGCAGGCGCAGTGAGCGGCTACACCATGAAGAAGCCGCGCGCGCTCGAGCCTTGGCTCTATCTCGCGGCGATCGCGATCTTCGCCGTCGACGTGCTCGCCGTCCTCATGCTGAGCACGGGCTTGCGGCTCCGCCGCCGCGCTGTCGCGACGTCCGCCGTCATCCTGCTCGCGCTCACGCTTCTGCCGCAGGTGCCCCTTGCCTCCGAGGCCGAAGCGCCTCCGCCCAAGGCCACGGGGAACCCCGCCGACGACTTCGCGCTGAAGGCCTCGCTTCAGACGCACCTCGCTTACGTCATCACCGGCGATCCCGACATCGATCGCACCAGCGAGGAAGGATTGTCGGGTCTGAGCAAGGTGTTGCGCGCTCGCACCGCGCTCGAGCCGGCCGACCCGATGGGCATCGATATCGACAAGGACGAGCTCGCCTTCTTTCCCCTCCTCTATTGGCCGGTGCGCGAGGACGCAAAGCCGCTGTCTGACGCGACGCTGGCCAAGGTCGACGCCTTCATGAAGCAGGGCGGGCTCATCATCTTCGATACGCGCGATCAGGGCGTCTCTCCCACCGACACCGGCACGCAGAACAAGGCATTGACCCGCCTCATCGGCCAGCTCGACATCCCTCCGCTCGAGCCGGTTCCCGAAAACCATGTGCTCACCAAGTCGTTCTATCTGATGCGGAGCTTCCCCGGCCGCTACGACGGCGGCTCGCTGTGGGTCGAGGCCGAGCCTCAGGACGAGACCGAACGGAGCGAGCGCTCGCGCCGCACCGACGGGGTGAGCTCGATCGTCATCACCTCCAACGACCTCGCCTCCGCCTGGGCGCTCGACGACGCGAACCGGCCGATCTATCCCACCGTGCCAGGCGGCGAGGTGCAGCGCGAGATGGCGTTCCGCGCCGGCGTCAACATCGTGATGTACGCGCTCACCGGCAACTACAAGGCCGATCAGGTGCACGTCCCTGCCCTGCTCGAGCGATTGGGGCAATGAGCCAATGAGCTGGTCGGTCGAGTTCCTGCCCTTCGTTCCCTGGCCCATTCTGTGGGCCATCGCCGGCGCCGGCGCCCTGCTGCTCGCGCTTCTCTTCTGGCGCGCCCGCCGCGGCGCGGTGTTGCGCCTGTTGAGCTTCTCGCTGCTCCTGCTCGCCCTCGCCAATCCGCATCTGAAGCAGGAGGATCGCGAGCCGCTCAACGACGTGCTCGCCGTGGTGGTCGACGACAGCCAGAGCCAGGCCATCGCGGGACGCACTGCGCGCACCGACGAGGTCCGCAAGTCCCTCGAGGAAAGGCTCAAATCGATCCCCAATCTCGACGTGCGCTGGGTCCATTCCAACTCGACCTCGGCGGACAGCGACCGCGACGGCACCATGCTGTTCACCGATCTCGGCCAGGCGCTGTCTGACGTGCCGCCCGACCGGCTCGCGGGCGTCATCATGATCACCGACGGCGAGGTGCACGACGTTCCCGCGTCCGCCGCTGCGCTCGGCTTCGATGCTCCGGTGCACGCACTTCTGACCGGCAAGGAAGGCGAGTTCGACCGGAGGCTCCAAGTGGTGACGGCGCCTCGCTTTGGCATCGTCGGCAGCTCGCAAAATATCGAGGTCAAGGTCACCGAGACGACGCCGTCCGCGAGCCCCGCGGCGGTCAAGCTCACCATCTCCCATCAGGGCGAGGCACCGACCGTCAAGGGCGTGCATGTCGGCGAGAAGGTGGTGATCCCCGTCGCCATCGATCATGCCGGGCCTAACATCGTCGAGATCGAGGCGGAGGCGGCGCCCGGTGAGCTCACCACGGTCAACAATCGCGTCGTGTTGACGGTCGAGGGCGTGCGCGAGAATTTGCGCGTGCTGCTCGTGTCCGGCGAGCCGCACGCCGGCGAGCGCACCTGGCGCAACATGCTGAAGTCCGACGCCTCGGTCGATCTCGTGCATTTCACCATCCTGCGCCCGCCCGAGAAGCAGGACGGCACGCCCATCAATCAACTGTCGCTGATCGCCTTCCCCACGCGCGAGCTGTTCCAGGAGAAGCTCGACCAGTTCGACCTGATCATCTTCGACCGTTATCAGCGGCGGGGCGTTCTGCCGCTGCTCTATCTCGAGAATGTCGCGCACTACGTCGAGCGCGGCGGCGCCGTGCTCGTGTCGGCCGGCGACGACTACGCCTCGCCGCTCAGCCTCTACCGCACGCCGCTCGGCCAGATTCTGCCCGCGGTGCCCACCGGGCGCGTGGTCGAGGAGCCGTTCAAACCGAAGCTCACCGAGCTCGGCGAGAAACATCCGGTGACCAACGATTTGCCGGGGTCAGCGGGGCCAGAACCCTCCTGGGGACGCTGGTTCCGCGTGGTCGAAGCCGACCCGCGCGACGCCGAGGTGCTGATGAAGGGCGCCGACGACAAGCCGCTGCTCGTGATCGGCGAGCGCGGCCAGGGCCGCGTGGCGCTACTGCTCTCCGACCACACCTGGCTCTGGGCGCGCGGCTATGAAGGTGGAGGCCCCTATACCGACCTGCTGCGCCGGCTGGCCCATTGGCTGATGAAGGAGCCGGACCTCGAGGAGGAGACGCTGAAGGCCACGAGCCGCGGCCAGACGCTCACCATCGAGCGCGGCTCCATCAAGGACACGATCGATCCCGTCACGCTGGCCTCGCCGTCAGGCAAGGAGGAGACGATCACCCTCGATAAGGGGGATCACGGCAAGTGGCGGAAGTCGATGACCGTGACTGAGCAAGGCGTCTATCGCGTCACGTCGGGCAAGCTCGCCAACGTCGTCACCGTCGGCAACGCCAACGCGCGCGAGCTCTCGGCCGTGGTCGCGACCGACAAGCCGCTCGCGCCGATCCTCGACGCGACCGGCGGCGGCAGCTTCTGGCTCGGACGAAACGATGCCGAGGCCGCAGGCCTGCCGCGCCTCGTCATGATGCGCAGCGGCCACGTGATGCATGGCGAGGATTGGCTCGGGCTGCATAAGCGCGATGCCTACCACGTGAAGGGCGTGCGGCTCTTCCCGCTCTTCACGGGCTTCCTCGCGCTCGGCCTCCTGCTCGGCCTGCTCGCTATGACCTGGTTCCGCGAAGGTCATTAGCGGGCGTAGCCCTTCACCTGGCCGCTCGCGGTCGCGAGTGCGCCGGGAACAAGCTCGACCGCCAAGAGCCGCGCCGGATCGACCGGCCCCGGCAGCGTGATCTGGCCGGACCTGACCGGAGAGAAGCCGAAGCGGCCGTAATAGGGCATGTCGCCAACAAGCAGCACAAGCGAGAAGCCTTGCGCCTTCGCGCGGACGAGCCCCTCCTCGACGAGCGCGCGGCCGAACCCCTTCCCTTTCTCAGCCGGATCAACCACGAGCGGGCCGAGCAGCGCTGCGCCACCCTCCTCGCCGATGCTGATGGCCGTGAAGCGGATGCCGCCCACGAGGCGATCCCCCCGCCAGCCGACGAGGGAAAGGCCGGGCACGGGCGGAATGCCCTCGCGCACGCGATAGGCGCTTCTCGCGAAGCGGCCTGGGCCGAAGGCCTCAGCAGAGAGTTGCGAGAGCGCTTCAGCGTCGCCGTCAGTTTCGAGGCGGATATGAAATGACATGGGTCGGGGCCCGGACAGGCTGATGGAAGGAAGGTCCCTCAGCCGCTTCGTGAGCACCAGACCCGAAATTGAAAAAAGGAAAGGCGAGGTGTCGGCAACGAGGGGCTAGCGTGCGAGCGGGATGCGCGCGCGGCCTCGTCGTCGCGGAAGCAAGAGATGGTTGAGCCTCGTCCTCATGGCGGGCGGTGCCATATCATGTCGAGGCGGGCGGGTCCAGCGCCTTGCCCCCGGAAACGTGCTCAATTTCGCCAATTCGTCGCACATCCGTGCCGTGTTATCGCCTCTCGCCAAAACTTTGAAACTGCTGCTAAACTTATGGCCAGGCGGGGGGGGCGGCATCTGCTTGGCGCCCTTTTGAGTGAAGCGGGGGCATCATCACATGGCTGACATCGCGCGACTGCTCGTTCTTTATCACTCCTCCTACGGGCATATCGAGACGCTCTCTTATGCCGTGGCCCATGGCGTGCGCGCGGTCGACGGCGTGCATGTCAGCGTCAAGCGCGTGCCGGAGCTGATCCCCGAGGACGTGATGCGCCAGGCCGGCATGAAGGTGGACCAGCCGGCCCCCATCGCCGACCCGCAAGAGCTCGTCAATTACGACGGTATCATTTTCGGAACGCCCACGCGCTTCGGCAATATGAGCTCGCAGATGCGGAACTTCCTCGACCAGACCGGGCCGCTCTGGGTCAGCGGCGCGCTCATCGGCAAGGTCGGCAGCGTCTTCACCTCGACCTCGACCGGCGGCGGCAACGAAACCACCATCGTCTCATTCCACTTTACCTTGCTGCATCAGGGCATGATCGTGGTCGGCCTCCCCTACTCCGCCCCCGACCTCGCCGACATCAGCGAGGTGAAAGGCGGCTCGCCTTATGGCGCCGGCACCATTTCAGCCCCCGACGGCTCGCGATTGCCCTCGCAGAAGGAGCTCAACCTTGCGAGCTTCCAGGGCCACCACGTGGCGAAGATCGTCAAGCGTCTGGTGGAGTGCCCGTAAGCTGCGTCATGGTGAGGTGCCCGGCCTTCCTTCGAGGCTCGGGATTCGCCCACGCACCTCAGGATGACGGCCGGGCCTCGAACCATCACCACTGCGGCTTGAGCGGGACCCCGTCGAAGATCTCGCCGATGCGTGCGCGGGTGCCCGGATCGATGCGCTCGGGCAGATCCTCGCGGCCGAACATGCGCGCTTCGGCGATCTCGCCCCTCTTCCAGTACTCGGCGGGCCGCTCCCAATGGCGGACGAGGAACACGGCGATATGGTCCCCGGGGAAGCTCGCGTTGTTGGAGAAGATGCCGTGCAGCTTGGGAGGTCCGGTAAGGGTCACGCCCACCTCCTCCTCGAGCTCGCGCGCGAGCGCCGTCTCGATCGTCTCGCCCCATTCGACGCCGCCACCCGGAAACCACCAGCCCGGCCGATAGCCGTGGCGCACGAGCAGTACCTGGCCCTCCGCATCGATGACGGCCCCTTGCGCGCCGAGCGTCATGCCCCGGCGCATGCGCCAGATCGGCCGCACCATTGCCGTGACAATGCGATTGGGCCGCAAACGCTTCAGGAATGTCGGCTTCGTCAGTCTCGCCTCCTCGCATGACCGGCACGGTCTATCCTTCCCTCATCGGAAGGGCGCCCGGCGCTAAGCCGGGTAAGCCATAGCATGGACTGCTATTTCTTGCTCACCGAGGGGGTTGCCGCACGATTGGCTTTGGGGTGCACGTTCGCGCTATTAGTGTCAAACCAACAGCAAATCAGCTCCAGTGTTCACCCTCGCGCACCTCTCCGACATCCATCTGAGCCCGATGCCCCGGGCGCGGCGAAGCGAGCTCATGGGCAAGCGCGTGCTCGGCTATGTGAACTGGCATCGCGGGCGCAAATACGTGCACCGGCGCGAGATCCTCGACCTTCTGACCCGCGATCTGATCGAGCGGAAGCCGGACCACATCGCGGTGACCGGCGATCTCGTCAATCTCGGCCTCCCCGAGGAGTTCCTGCGCGCGGCAGAGTGGCTGCACCATCTCGGGCCGCCTTCGCACGTAACGGCGATCCCCGGCAATCACGACGCCTATGTCAGGCTGCACCCCGAGGCCGGGACCAAGCGTTGGCAGCCCTACATGGAGTCCAATCCCGCCGGCGAGTTGCTGGTGCCGACTCCGCCCACGCTCTACCCGTTCGTGCGGCGCTTCGGCGATATCGCCATCGTGGCGCTCTCCTCGGCCATCCCCACCATGCCCTTCATCGCCGCGGGAAAAATCGGCTCGCTGCAGCGCAGCCTGCTCGCCGAAGCCTTGACGCGGCTCGGGCGCGAAGGCCTGTTCCGCGTGGTGCTCATCCACCACCCTCCGCTTCCGGGTCAGGCGAACTGGCGCCGCGGGCTTCGCGATGCTGGACGCACGACCAGAGTGCTAAAGCAGAACGGCGCCGAGCTCGTGCTGCATGGTCACGATCACCAGCAGACCGTGCATGAGATCGAGACGGTGAGCGGTCCGGCCTTCGTGGTCGGCGTGCCATCGGCATCAGAGGCCGTGGAAGGGCGCGTGCCTGCGGCCCGCTACAACGAATATTGCATCGGGCGGAACGGGAACGGCTGGAAGGTTGAGATGATCGGCCGCTCGGTCGCCGCTGCGCCCGAGCATGTCTGCGAGAGCGAACGCCGCGTACTCAGGGAACGGTGAGCCAGAGCGCGGCGAACAAGCCCACGGCGCCGGTCAAGAGGCCGATGGCGAAGGCCGCGATGACAACTCCCATGCCTGAGCCTGACGCCGTCCCCTCGCCGTCGAACCGACCCGCGCGGGCGGAATCGACGAGCGCCGCCTCGAGCCGCTCGCGCCGCACGATCTCGCGCGCCATGTAGCGGGTAATGCGATCTGCCATATCGGCGACATTGGTCGAACTGAACAGGGTGCGCCGCCCGTTCTCGCTGTTCCGCACGAAGAGATAGGCGCCTGAGCCTTCGTCGATCGCGGCATAGGTGAAGAGATCGATCCACAGCCGCGCCGGCCGGCTCGGCACGAGCGTAAGGTTGAAGCGGTCGTCATGAGAGGGAAGCTCCGAGAACACGGTCTCGAGCTCCGATTTGAGCAACTCGAGCCGCGCGATCTCGCCGTCGCGAAGGTCAGCGGTGCGATCGAGCTGCTCGGCTTCGTCGAGACGCGCCTTGCGGATCGCGTCCCGCAGCGACCGGCTTGCCGCCGGCCGCGCCAGTGTCTTGACGCTCTCGTCCATCCCCGTAGCCCTTTGGCCTTGTTGGCCTTTGGCCTAGTTAAGCATATCGCTCCAAGAGGCGGAAATGCGACCGAAATTTGCGTTCGCAAACCCCGGAATTGCGCCCCCTGCCAGGGGCTAACGGGCCGGTTTGAATACGGCAATGCCGATGGCAGCTACGCTTTCCATGGATGTGAGATGTTCCGGCGGGGTGGTGGCCCGGTTTGATGTAATCGACAATCCGCGCTCGTAGCTAACAAGCACCAAGCAACGAAGAAGCCCCCACCAAAATGAAGGGGGCTTCTTACGCAGAACGCTCAGCTGGGACCAGCTGCCCACAGTACCGCCAGGGAAGGAATACGTGGCGTGTGCCAATCCTCGAAAGCACCCCAGCATAGTTGCTCGCCCAATTAAGGCGGACAGCCGCGGGGACGGGCGAGGGCTGGCGGTTCAGCTACTTCGAGGAGAGAACCACCGAGGCGCGCGCGTCGTCGAACCATTTGTCGATGGCCGTGTCGATATTGGCCTCCAGACTCGACTTCCAGGTGTCGATGGTGGCGTCGAGCGCCTCCTCGTTGGCGGCGACGAAGCTGTCGCGGTTGATCACCTCGTTGGCTTCATTGGAGAGATAGTCCACCGCGGCGCCGATCAGGACGCCGAGCGCCGCGCCAACCACCTGCCCGCCCATGGGCTGGACCACCGTGCCGGCCACGGCTCCCCCCTCGGCGAGGGTGAGGCGCGTGCCGAGCGAGGTCGCAACCCGACGCGACAATTGCGTGAAGCTCTGCGCGAGCACGCCGTTGATGGCGGGGCCGAGCGCGAGAGCGCCAACCGTTCCGCCTGCAGCCGCGGCGCCGAGCCCGGCGATGCCGTCAAAAGCGCGATCCTCCATGAGATACGTAGGCGCCTTCCATTTCTGCGCATCCCAATCGAGCCTGACATCGGTCATGGGGGTCGCAGGCGGGATTTCCTCAAGATGGTCGGTATGTTTGGCGAGAAAGAGCTGGAGACGCATGTCGCCATTGGCGATCACGCGGCGATAGCTGTCATGAGCATGGCGCACCGCCTGCTCGACGCCCTTAGTGATGGTCTCGTCGCGCAGCTCGGGCTTCAGCACCTGCTCCTTGTAATTGCGCAGGAAGTAATCCTTGACGTCGGCCTCGACCGCCTCGTTCAACGACTCGTATTTGCCGGTCTCGAAGGCGCGGGTGATGGCCGAGCTGATCGTCTCCTTGAGCACGACATAAGAGCGCTTCCACTCGAAGAACCAGTCGGCATAGGAGGAGATCGCGGCCTCGCGATCCTGGAAGGCCATGGCGAAGGTGCGGTCGAGATCCTCGTGCGCCGCCTTCTTGATGCGCGCGCGCTCGTCATCGAGCATCAGGATCGTGTCGTTGACGAATTTGTCGGTCTCGGACTTGCTCGCCACGACCTTGTGCAGCTTGCCGTCGACGTCCTTGACGATCAGGTCGACGGCATCGGGCGGCAGGCTCTCATCGCCGAGGAAGATGTCGAGCACGCTCTTGTCGGGATGCACCGCGGCACCGTGGTCGAGGTGGTTCTGATAGCTGCGATAGAAGGTCGTGCTGAGCGAGAGGAGCGCATATGCGATGAGCACGACACCGATCGCGATGCCGATGGGTCTGAGCAGCATGCCGAGAGCGCCCGGCCGCACGACTTTCTCTCTAGGAGCACGCGACCGGCGTGCGAGCTTGGCAGGACGCGGCCTCGCCCGTTCATCGACGATCTCAGCGATGTCGTTTGCGGAATGGGCGACGAGAGCGGAGCTTTCGCGTTGCGGCATGTCGTCCATGTCTTTTGACACCCTTCGGGTGGAGCACCCCTCGGGTGCGATCTAGCGGGTCAAACCCGCATGGATATAAGTTTTGGAGGCTCTGCTTGTAAGGCTTGTTGCCAAGGCTTTGCTTCGCTTCGCGGAAAAGGGTTAGCTCGAGGCCGGAACGCCCCGCCGAGCCCGACGGTTATTCATTTGAGGTAGCAAAATGGCGGCGAGATGGTCGGAGACTGAAATTCCGCTTTTTGCGGAGAAGCGCATCAACGATCCGAAAGCGGCACTGAAGCTGCTCGCCGAGGAGGCCCGCGGCTGCACCCGCTGCGACCTCTACAAGAACGCAACCCAGACCGTGTTCGGCGAGGGTCCGGCCGACGCGCACATGATGCTGGTCGGTGAGCAGCCGGGCGACCAGGAGGATCTGACCGGGCGCCCCTTCGTCGGCCCCGCCGGCATCGTCCTCGACAAGGCGCTCGAAGCGGCGGGTATCGAGCGCGCCAGCGTGTACATCACCAATGCGGTGAAGCACTTCAAGAATGAGCCGCGCGGCAAGCGGCGCCTCCACAAGAAGCCCGACACGAGCGAGATCGATATTTGTCGCTTCTGGCTCGACAACGAGATCGAGATCGTGCGGCCGCGTATCGTCGTGGCGCTCGGCGCGACCGCGGCGCGGGGCCTCATGCGCAAGACCGTCACCATCAATGCAACGCGCGGGCGGCTCATTACGCTCCCCGGCGGCGCGCAAGGCCTTATCACCGTGCATCCTTCTTATATCTTGCGGATCGAGGAAGAGCGCGACAAGCGGCGCGAGTTCGCTCATCTGGTCAAAGACCTCCAGCTCGCACGCGAGGCTGCGAGCCACGCGCAACGGTGAGCCCCTCACACTTGGGCGTGAGAGATCTCGGCGACGATGATCGAGGCGCCCCACCTGATCAGTAGGAACAGCAAGACTGCGATGGTGAGATTGACGGTCCTATTCAGCCAGTGAGCGAGGCGCCTGTCCGACAGGAAGCTAAACAGGTTGAGATACCACTGGTCGGCATAAGAGAGGCAGTAGACGAAGATCACAGCCAGCGCGAACTCGTGCAGATAGAACAGCACCGGGCTGCCGGACTTCTCGTAGAAATATTTCAAGCCGCCGACCAGCACGAAGTTGCGCAACAGGTCGAAGAACCATTGCGAGAAATTGCGCACGAGTTGCGCCACCGCGATCTCCCCTTCGCGGCGCTCGAGCAGCTGTTTGCGGTAGAGCGCGAAATCCACTGGGCTAGATCACAACGCGTCGGCGCCCATCTCGCCGGTGCGGACCCGCATCGCCCCTTCGAGCGGCAGGACGAACACCTTGCCGTCGCCGATATGTCCGGTGCGCGCGGCATTGCCGATTGCATCGACCACCGAATCGGCGATCGACGCGCTGACGGCGAGCTCGATTTTGACCTTCGGCACGTATTGCACGGTGTATTCGGCGCCGCGATAGATCTCGGTCTGCCCCTTCTGCCGGCCGAAGCCGCGTACCTCGGTCACCGTCATGCCTTGCACGCCCATGCCGGAGAGGGCCTCGCGCACGGCGTCGAGCCGGTGCGACTGAATCACTGCAATGATATATTTCATCGCGCTCGTCCCTGATCACATGTTGTAGCCGCGTTCGCCGTGAAGTCTGAGGTCAAGGCCCTGCTCCTCGATCTCGGCGTTCACGCGCAATCCTGTGACCGCTTGGACGACCTTGGCGATAGCGAAACTGACGCCGGCGACCATAGCAAATGGCCGCGATGCCGGTGAGTTGAATCGCGCGCTGTCCACTCGCGGCCTAAGCCCCTAGAAGCAAGCCCGATCGAGGCTGAACTCGCCCAAAACGGGACGCTTGCAACCCGGGCGAGTTCGCCACAATCGAGGCGCGTGGCGTGATATAGTCGAGCCATGAGCAAGGCCTTCACCAAGGAGGTCGAGGCGGGGGACGTCTATGACGACCTCCCCGATCGCCCGGTCTCCCCCCATAACCTCGTCACGCCCAGAGGCCTTGAGCTGATCGAGGCGGAATTGGCGCGCCTGCACGAGGATCATGCGGCGGCGCAAGACGCCGACGACAAGGCGCTGCTCGCCAAGATCAACCGGGACTTGCGCTATTGGACTTCGCGCCGGGCGACGGCCCAAGTGGCGGCCTCGCCGCGCGATGCCAAACAGGTTCATTTCGGCTCGACCGTCACGATGTTGCGCGAGGATGGGCGCCGCCAGACCTATCGCATCGTCGGCGAGGACGAGGCCGACCCCGCGCTCGGCACGCTGTCTTACGTCTCGCCGGTGGCGCAGGAGCTCATGGGGAAAGAGGTGGGCGACGTCGTGCTGGCCGGCGCCGCCGAAGCCGAGATCATCGCTATTTCCTGACTCGGTCATTCCGGCGCAAGCCGGAATCTAGCGCGCGAAGCGCCATCAAGAAACTGGATACCGGCTTTCGCCGGTATGACAGAAACTCTAGTTTTTCGTGGGCTTGGTGGGCTTCTCGAGCATCAACTGCCCCTGCCTCTTGACCAGCTCTTTCGCCTTGTTGGCGAGGAGCGAGAGCATCCAGGGAAGCTCGACTTCGAGCCGCACGTGGTCTTCCGCGACATCGATAGTTCCGGTCGTCGACTGACCGAGCAGGCTCGCGCGGAAATCGAGATGATCGCCTGCCCAATCGTCCTTCAACACGACGAATTTCTCGCCGAGATTGGAGCGTACATTCTTGAAGCCCGTCTGCAGGCGCCTGATCGCTTCCTGCTTGCCGAGTCTATGGGGAATGGTGACGACGACGGGCTGAGACATGCGCGCGTAACCTCTTGGGCAACCGGCTGGTTCCAAGCACATGTGGGAGGGGCGACGGCGATCTTCCAGGGGCGCAAGCCCCAAGCTATGGGCGCGAGGGGCCCTTTCCTCGCGCCCGCGGCCAATCCCGTCAGCCCACGGGATTGGTGACGGAAAGCGGAGCGCCGATCTCGGCGAAGGCCCACACTTGCGCGTCGGCGGTCGCATCACAAAGATAGGTGTGCCCGCCGCTCTCGAAGAAGACGTAGTAGCCGGCCACGAAATTCTCGCCGAGACCGTCCCGCCCCCTGCCGATCACCTTGGCTGGGTCGTTTCCGGGGAAATAGGCCTTGCAGGCAAGCTCAGCGATATCGAGCGGGTTCGGATCGGGCTGCGGCACGCTGTACTCGTCATCGCTGAAGGATTCGTCTGGCACGAGAACAGACCCAGCGCCTTGCAGCAGGTCGCCGGTCATCACGACATAGGCGTAGATCTTGCCGGCGGCATCGGCGCTACAGAACCAGAGATTGGCTTCGCTGTCGGTCAGCCAGACGAGGCTCCCGCCGCGGCCGTCGTCGATCGCGGTGACGACGCTCGCCGGCTGATGCCCATTAGCCGTGGTGCAGGCCTTGACGGCGATCGCATGCGGATCGGCCTCGGCGCCAGCCCTGATGGCGGCAAAGGCCGAAAGCGCAAGCACGACGAGGCCGGCGCCCAACGACAAATGTCTGAAACTCATGGTGACGATCCTTGTTGGCTTTCCCGAAGGCGGGATGCCCCCTGGATTAGTAGGGAGATGGCGCGTTGGGCAGGGAGGCTTTGTGAGCCCCCTCACAAAGAGCGCGGAGTTAAGGCTTTGGGCCCTTCGCATCGACATGGCCGAGATCGCGCTCCGGCGCCACCTCGTCGCGCACGAGCTGTTTCAGCTCCTTCATCTCGGGGAAGCGGCCGTGGTCCTTGCGCGACCAGATCAGCTTGCCGTCGAGTTTGACCTCGAACACTCCGCCGGTATCGTCCGGAACGAGGGTGACGGAGCCGAGCTCGGCGGCAAAGGTCGAGAGCAGCTCCTGCGCGGTCCAGCCTGCCCTCAGCAGCCAATTGCAGAGCCGGCAATAGGTGATCTCGATATTTGGCTTCTGCGCCATGGAACGCGGCCCCTCCCGTTAAGCGCGGAGCAAGGGTGTTGCCTTTAGACGGCGAAGTTGCCGGAAAGACAAGCGCCTTGAGTTTGAGGCCGATCAAGGCGCCGCCTTTCAAAGCCACCAATCTTATCCGAAATGCGGCCTGACCCGCCGATCACCTCGCACGGAGCCCGATGATGCCAGAGAGCGCAAAGACGAATCAGGCGAGCCAAGGCCGCCTTCCCAATCCCCTTCTCGACCTCACCATCGCCGGCCTCGAGACGCAGCTCAAGGCGTGGCAGGCCTATCAGGTGGAGGGTGCTCATTTTATCGCCAAGCGGCTTCGCGCCAATCTCGAGCTCATGAGATCCCTTGGCCATTGCACAGAAGCCGGGCATGCCGGGGAGTGCCAGCGTGCGTGGCTCCGCGAGCTGCAAGGGGATTATGCCGAGGAATGGGGCCGGATCGTCGCCACGACCTTGACGCTCTGCTTTGCCGATCTGGCGGCCATGGGGCTTCTGTTCGGTTCACGCACGGCGAAGCTTTGGCCCAAGGCGCAGCCTGGGCCGCGTGGCGAGCCAAAGCTTCACGTGGTCGCCTGAACACTCTTTTTTGACTTGAAAAATGCTGCCGGGGTGTCGCGCGACACCCGCGAGGTCATCATTTGGTCATAGCAATCCTGGCTTGTCCGGGAACGCAAAATGCCGAAAGTGAGACCCATGCGACCCCCGATTCGCCAGATGTCCCTCTTGCGCTTGATCCCTGCCCTTGCCGCAGGAGCGCTCCTGCTTGCCCCCCTCGCCGGCGCCGAAGCTGGCAGCACCCCCTTTGACACCCTGATCGGCTCCTGGCGAGGAAGCGGCCAGATCGAGCTCGACCAGGGCCGCAAGGAGCGGCTCAAATGCAACGCCTATTACACGGGTGGCGGCTCCCAGCTTCGCATGGCCATTCTCTGCCAGAGCGAAAGCTCTAACGTGCAAATCAGGAGCGCGCTGAGCGAAAGCGGCGGCCGTATCACTGGAACCTGGGAGGAGCGCACCTTCAATGCCGAAGGCAACGCCTCAGGCCAGGTCACTGGCGGCAAGATCAGCCTTGCCATCGCCGGCGGCGTGAGCGGAACCATGATCGTAACCTACACGTCCTCACGTCAAAGCGTCGCGATCACAACGCAAGGCCTCGCTCTGAAAAGCGTGAACATCGATCTGACGCGCAGCTAGCAAGCCACGCTTGAGGCTCCCTCTCGGGCTCGGCTCCCGCGCGACAGGAAGGAGCATTCCCATGGGCGAAATCTTGCTGAAGAGCGAGCTGAAGGGAGAGCGCCTCGAGCTGCTCGCCTTCGGCTCGTGGACCGCGCCGCATGCAGGCGAGCTCGAGACCCTGGTCGAGGGCGTCTCTGGTGAAGCCGCCAAGGCCAAGAATGTCTCGATCGACATGGCCGGCGTGCGCGAGTTCGACACGTTCGGCGCCTGGCTGCTCGAGCGCCTCACCCGCGAGGGGCGATCGGCGGGGCGAGAGACCGTCATCCTCGGTTTGCCCGCGCATGACCGCGGTCTGCTCGAGGAGATGCACGGCGTCAACCGCGCGCCGCAGCCCGAGCCGAAGAAGGAGAGCCTGATCATAGGCGCCCTTGCCGCGGTCGGGCGGGGGGCATCGGGCTCGCCAACGGTCTTCTGATCTTTGCCGACATGCTTGGCGCCCTTGGCGTGGCGGCAGCGCGCATGGTGGCGCGCCCGCGCGAGTTCAGGCTCACCTCGACCATCAATCAATTCGACCGCGTCGCCTGGCAGGCGGTGCCCATCATCCTGCTGATCACCTTCCTCATCGGCGCGATCATCTCCCAGCAGGGCATCTTCCATTTCCGCAAATTCGGCGCCGAGCTCTATTCCGTCGATCTCGTCGGCATCCTCGTCCTGCGCGAGATCGGCGTTTTGATCGTCGCCATCATGGTCGCCGGCCGCTCGGGCAGCTCCTACACCGCCGAGCTCGGCTCGATGAAGATGCGCGAGGAGATCGACGCGCTCCGCACTATGGGGTTCGATCCCGTCGAGGTGCTGATCCTGCCGCGCATCCTCGTTCTGATCATCGCCCTTCCCGTGCTCACCTTCTTAGGCTCGATAGCCGCGCTTTACGGCGGCGGCCTGGTGGCCTTCCTCTATGGCGGCATCAGCCCGGACATCTACATCTCGCGGCTGACCGAGGCGATCTCGCTGACGCATTTCAAGGTGGGGATGATCAAGGCGCCCTTCATGGGCCTGGTCATTGGGGTCGTGGCCTGCGCGGAAGGACTGCGGGTAAGGGGCAGCGCCGAGTCGCTCGGCCTCCAAACCACGAAATCGGTCGTGGAATCGATCTTCCTGGTGATCGTGCTCGACGGCCTGTTCGCCATCTTCTTCGCCTCGATCGGAATGTGAGCACCATGGCGGAGAATATCGTCATCAAGGTGCGCGATCTCGTCGTCGGCTTTGGCGCGCAGACCGTGCTCGACCATTTGTCCCTGGACGTCCGCGGCGGCGAGATTCTCGGCCTGGTGGGCGGCTCAGGCAGCGGCAAGTCGGTGCTCTTGCGCGCGATCATCGGCCTCTTGCCGAAGCGCCATGGCTCGATCGAGGTGCTCGGCGTCGATCTCGACCGGGCTAACGAGCAAGCGCGCCGCGCGCTCGAGCGCCGCTGGGGCGTATTGTTCCAGCAGGGCGCGCTGTTCTCCTCGCTTACCGTCCGCCAGAACGTGCAATTCCCCATGCGCGAGAATCTCGACCTCTCGCAACGGCTGCTGGACGAGATGGCGCTGGCCAAGCTGGAAATGGTCGGACTAACCCCTCAGGACGCCGACAAGTTTCCCTCCGAGCTGTCCGGAGGCATGACCAAGCGCGTGGCGCTCGCCCGCGCTCTCGCGCTCGACCCCGAGATCGTGTTTCTCGACGAGCCGACTTCAGGGCTCGATCCGATCTCGGCAGGCGATTTCGACGAGCTGATCCGCACGCTCCAGCAAACGCTGGAGATCACCGTGTTCATGGTGACCCACGATCTTGAAAGCCTCTACACCGCCTGCGACCGCATCGCGGCGCTCGCCGACGGCAAGGTCGTGGCCGAGGGCCCCATGCAGGTCATGCTCGAATGCGAGCACCCCTGGGTAAAGACCTATTTCCAGGGAAAGCGCGGCGGCCTCCTCGCCGACCGGCGTATAAGCGCATGAGACAAGGAATCTAGAGCGATGGAAACCCGTTCCCGCTACGCCCTGATCGGACTGTTCATGCTCGCCGTGATCCTCGCGAGCTTCGCCTTCGTCTATTGGCTCGAGAACAAAGGCGGGTTCGGGCAGCGCGAGGTCTATCAGATTCGCTTTCAGGGCTCGGTCTCGGGCCTGCTGGTCGGCTCCGCGGTCCTCTTCAACGGCATTCGCGTCGGCGAGGTCACCAACCTCTCGCTTTCCGCCGACGCCCCCGACCAGGTGATCGCCACAATCGGGGTCGATCCAAACACACCCATTAACAGCGACACCCAGGTCGGCCTCGAGACGCAAGGGCTCACCGGCGGCGCGGCGGTGACGCTTAGAGGCGGCGGCGCCGGCTCTCCCCTCGGACCGGGAGCCGGCGGCTCGCCTCCCATTCTGATCGCGGCGCCGCTCGCGAGCCAGGACTGGACCGAGGCGGCGCGCGACACCTTCCAGCACGTCGACAAGATCCTTTCGGAGAATTCCGAGTCGCTGCACAGCGCCATCAAGAATATCGACACCTTCGCCGGCGCGCTCGCGCGTAATTCCGACAAGGTCGACAGCATCCTTGCCGGCGTCGAGCGCATGACGGGAGGCGGCACAAGCCAAGCCGACATACCGACTTTCGATCTCGTCGCCGCGACCGGCTTTCCGACTCCGCCTGCTGAGGCGCCGTCCTGGCTGCTCGTGGTGCCGGAGCCGACGACGCTGATGGGCTTCAACACCGACAAGATCCTGCTCCAGCCGGCGAGTGGAGAGAGCGTGCCGCTTGCCAATGCACGTTGGAGCGACAACCTCCCTGTCCTGTTCCAGGCGAAGGTTATCCAGAGCTTCGAGAATGCGGGCTACACGAAGGAGGTCAGCCGGACGCGTGAAGGCGTCACCGGCAATTATCAGCTCCTGATCGATATAAGACGATTCCATGTCGCGACCTCCGGCAACGCGGAAGCCGATATCGACTTCGTGGCGAAGCTGCTCGATCAGGATGGCAAGATCATAGACGCGCGCGAGTTCGGGGCGACCGCCCCTGCCTCAGCAACCGATGCCAAAGCCTATGTGAGCGCATTCAATGAGGCCTTGGGCAAGTTGCTCACCGATCTGATCGACTGGAGCACCAAGGCAATCGCCGCGGCGCCGCCGCCTGCTGCGCCCCCACCCGCCGAACCACCGGCACCGGAGCCTCCTCAAGCCGAGCCTCCCGCGCCGCCCGCCGCCACTCCTTGATCTGGCTCAACGCGGGAAGCGCTCCGGCGCGGGATCGTGCGTGAAGTCACTCATCCCATCGCTACGTCTCGAGATGGAGCCTGGTCCGCGACAATGGAGCTCTTGCAAGCCATCAACGACCGCCGGTCGGTGCGCGAATATTCCGACGAACTCGTCGACGATGCTCTGGTACGCGAGCTGATCGGCGCAGCGATCCAAGCGCCGAGCGCCATCAATCAGCAGCCCTGGTGCTTCATCGTCGTCAAGCGGCCCGAGTTGCTTGCCCAGATCTCCGACAAGGCCAAAGCCTATATGCACAAGGCCTCTCTCACCGCGCCCGCCCACCCCTTCCGCGACATGATGAGCGACCCGAAGTTCGACATCTTCTATCATGCGCCCGTGCTGGTCGTGATCGCGACGGCGGAGGCGACCGACTGGGCGGTCGAGGATTGCGCACTCGCCGCGCAGAACTTGATGTTGGCGGCGCATGAAGCGGGGCTCGGTACGTGCTGGATCGGCTTCGCCCAGCATTGGCTCGTTACGCCGGAGGGGAAGGCGGCGCTGGGCCTGCCCGCGTCGTCTCTTCCCGTCGCTCCGATCATCGTCGGCCATCCGCGGCGGAAGCCCGCGCCCGTTCCGCGCAAGGTCCCGAATATCAGGTGGATCGAGCGCTGACGGCCAATAGCGCGTGACCGCAAGACGCTCGCGCATTATCCCTCTATTGCGTGGCGTAGCATCGGCAGGAAGCGGCTGGTGACATCGGAACAAATCGCGCGGGCAAAAGAGGAACCCGCCTACGCTCTCCCGGCCGATAGCGTGCTGCGGCGCGAGGTGGTGAACCCATCTGTCGGCCTGAGCGAGGCTGAAGCCTCCTTGCGGCTCGCTCGCCACGGCCCGAACACCCTACTTGCGCACGCGCCGCGGACCGCGCTTGCCATGCTCGCGGACCAGCTCAGAAGCCCCGTGGTGTGGTTGCTGTCAGCGGCGGCGGTGCTCGCGGCAGCGTTCGGCGAATGGAAACAAGCCGCCGCCATCCTCATCGTGCTCCTCATCAACACGATGATCGGCTTCTTCACCGAGTTCCGCGCGGTGCGCTCGATGGAGGGGCTGCGTAAGCTCGGCACCCGCTCCTCCCGCGTGCGGCGGGACGGCAAGCTCAAGACCATTCCCGCCGAACTCGTCGTGCCCGGCGACATCGTCCTGTTCGAAAGCGGCGACGTGGTCACGGCCGACATCCGCCTCGTCGAGGTGCGCAATCTCTTTTGCGATGAATCGACGCTCACCGGCGAATCCGTTCCCGTCGGGAAGACGGCGCGCGGCGTCTCGGCCGACGCCATCCTCGCCGAGCGGACCTCGATGCTGCACAAGGGCACGGCCATCACCCGCGGTACCGGCGAGGGCGTGGTGGTTGCGACCGGCATGGCGACCGAGCTCGGGCTGACCACGCGGCTGGTGATCGAGGCTGAGGGCGAAACATCTCCGCTCGAGCGGAAGCTCGCCGAGCTGACGCGTCAGCTCGTCATTGCCACCCTCATCATCACCGCTCTGATCGCTGCGGCCGGCATGGCCTCTGGCCGCGACCTCATGCTCATGATCGAGGCGGCCATCGCGCTCGCCGTCGCCGCCATCCCCGAAGGTCTGCCGATCGTCGTCACCATGGCGCTTGCCCGCGGCATGTGGCGCATGGCGCGGCGGAACGTCGTGGTCGAGCGCCTCGCCGCGGTCGAGACGCTGGGCGCCACCACCATCATCTGCACCGACAAGACCGGTACCCTGACCGAAAATCGCATGACCGTTGAGCGGCTTTGGCTGATTTCGGGCGACTGCAGACTGAATCATGCGCGGGCGAAGATCCTCGACGCTGTGGGCAATGAGGCCGCGCTCGATGCCTCGCTCAGGCGCGCCGTTGAAGTGGGCGTCCTGTGCGGCACGGCGACGCTCGCGCCTTCAGGTGATGGCGGCATGGGCGACCCGATGGAGCTTGCATTGCAGCGGCTCGGCCGGCTTGCGGGGCTGGAGCGCGCCGCCTTGCTCACCGCCTCGCCGAGGTTGCACGAGATCGCCTTCGATACCGAGACGAAGATGATGGCAACGGCGCATCGACGCGATGGCCACCTTCTCGTCGCTGTGAAGGGGGCGCCTGAGTGCGTGCTTCAGGCCTCGACTACGCTTGGCGAGGAAAGAACGCTCATCGCCCGGGAGGACCGCGACGAATGGCTGAGGCGCGCTGCTGCGCTCGCCGAGGAGGGATTGCGTGTCCTCGCTCTTGCCGAAAGCACGATCCCGCCGGACGCCGTTCCAGCCTACGAGAGCCTCAATTTTCTCGGCCTCGTCGGGTTCCGCGACCCGCCGCGCATCGATGTGAAAGAGGCGATCGCCGACTGCCGGCGCGCGGGCATCAAGGTGGTGATGGTCACGGGCGATCATGCCTCGACCGCGCGAACCATCGCCGAGATGCTCGGGCTCGCCGCGCCTGGAGCATCGATCCTGGTCGAGGGGCGCGAGCTCGAAGCCCTTGCCGCGCTCGGCGAGCGGGAGCGCGAACGCGTGCTTGCGGCGCAAGTCTTCGCCCGCGTGACACCGGCCCAGAAGCTCGACCTCGTCAGGCTCTATCAATCAGCGGGCGAAGTGGTGGCCATGACCGGCGATGGCGTCAACGATGCGCCGGCGCTGCAAAAGGCCGATATCGGCGTCGCTATGGGCCTGCGCGGCACTGAGGTCGCACGCGAGGCGGCCGACATCGTGCTTCGCGATGACGCCTTCGGCAGCATCGTCGCGGCGATCCGCGAGGGCCGCGTCATCTTCAGCAATCTCAGGCGGTTCCTGATCTATCTCCTCTCTTGCAATATCAGCGAGGTGATGGTCGTTGCGCTCGCGGTAGTGACGGGACTGCCGCTGCCCCTCCTCCCCTTGCAGATCCTCTTCCTCAACCTTGTCACCGACGTCCTCCCCGCCTTCGCGCTCGCCACCGGCGAAGGCGAGGACGACGTCTTGCGCCAACCCCCGCGGAACCCGCGCGAACCGCTTCTCGGCAAGGCGCAATGGTGGTTCGTCGCCCTCTATGGCGCGCTGCTTACCGCATCGACGTTGGCAAGCCTTATCATCGGCCATTACTGGCTTGGACTTCACGGAGATGCTCTCGTCAGCGTGTCGTTCCTCACGCTCGCCTTCGCCCAGCTCTTCCACGTGTTCAATATGCGCGGACGGAGGTCGGGGCTCTTCGTCAACGCGGTCACGCGCAATCCCTATGTTTGGATCGCTGTCGCGCTCTGCACCACGATCCTCTTGCTCGCGGTCTATGCGCCGCCGCTCGCGAATGCGCTTCGCCTTGAGGCGCTCGATCGCTATGGCTGGGCGCTCGTCTTGGTCGCGAGCATAGCTCCTCTGCTTTTGGGGACGATCATCGGCGCCATAAGTCACCTGCTCCGGCGCGACAAGGTCAGCGTGAGCCCGTCATAGGCGATGCTCGCCTCGACACCATGCTCCTTGCCGAGATCGGCGATTCGGGCGGCGATCTTGCGCGCATCGCTCTTGACGATGCCGCTCCCGCAATGAGTGAAGATCGCTTCGCTCACGCCCTCCTCCCCGCACCAGCCAAGCTGGGCGGCGATGGGAGCGTGCCCGATTAATGCATGATCGCGCCGGCGCACCATCGAGCGCGTGACCGTGGCGCCGTCTCCGATATAGAGCGACACGCCGCCAAGCGCGGCGCGGGGCTCGCAGATGGCGGCGAGATCGGGAACATAGAAGAAAGATGGGCCGCCCGCGTCTATGCGATAGCCAACCGCCGGCGCGCGAAGCGAATGCTCGACGTTGAACGCCTCGAGTCTCACGCCGCCGATGCGAAACGGCACGCGCGCCTCGACGAGTCGGGCGTCCTTGATCGGAAAGCGGGCGATGCGCGCCCAAGTCTCTTCGGTCGCATAGACCGGGCATGACGCGCCGGAAGCAAGCCCCGCGGCGTGATCG
The DNA here is from genome assembly GCA_963747175.1 of uncultured Alphaproteobacteria bacterium. Taxonomy (GTDB): domain Bacteria; phylum Pseudomonadota; class Alphaproteobacteria; order Rhizobiales; family Methyloligellaceae; genus Methyloceanibacter. The sequence goes on from CAVVDW010000015.1 coordinate 330,385, forward strand.
TCATGCGCATGGGTGAGCACGATGGCCGTTGACTTAACCTTGGCGAAGGCCTTGAGCCAATCGGTTCCGCAATCGATCATGATGCGGGCACGGCCGCGCCTCACGAGAAGCGCGCTGTGACGGTGGTGGCGGCGAGACCGTGGCTTGATCCCGCCGCGCGTACCGAGAAAGGTCAGCTCGATCTGCCGCGCTCCTCACGCTTTACCCATCTCATAGAGGCCAATGTAAATTTGGGCCACGGTCATTGACGGGCGTCAAAGTCGCGCAGTCCATTTAGGCTAAGAAGATGATGATGAACGCCGCGTTGCTTGCGAGGGGCGTGATGACTGCCAACACTAAAGAACTGCGTGACAAGGCGCTCGCCGCGATCCGCAGCGAGACGCGGATCGGGCCCCATTTCAAGCCTGCCCTGCTCGACATCGACGCCGACGGGACTGCCACCATCGAGGCCGAGGTCGACAGCGTTGCGATCAAGCGACTCGCGCTCGAGCGTCTGGCTGCAACCAAAGGCGTCAGCGCCGTCATCGACCGCCTGCGCGTCAAGCCTGCCAAGGCGATGAGCGATGATGGGATCCTCGATCATCTGCGCAAGGCCTATTACGACGAGCCATCCTTCTACGAGCTCGCTCTCAAGGAGCGCGAAGGGGGCAAACTCAAGCTCGTGCGCCAGGCCTTCGAGACCGAGCGCGGCGCGATCGAGACCGAGGTCAAGGACGGTGTCGTCATCCTCAATGGGCGCGTGCCGAGCCTTGCCGCGAAGCGCCTCGCCGGCGTGATCGCCTGGTGGGTGCCGGGATCGCGCGACGTGATCAACGGCATCGCTGTCGACCCGCCCGAGGAGGATGCGCCTATCGCCATCGAGGAGGCGGTGAGGATCGCGCTCGACAAGGACCCGTTCGTCGATGCGGGGCAGGTGCGCATCGGCGTGCGTCACCGCACCGTCAGGCTGACCGGCGCCGTGCACTCGCAAGAAGCGCGCGACGCGGCCGAATGGGACGCCTGGTCTGTGTTCGGCGTCGACGATGTAGTGAACGAGCTGAAAGTGATTGCGTGAGCGGAGAGGAGCAGGCGGTGGAACGCATTATAGTCGATATCGAGCCGCGGCAGATCGTGCGCTGGCTCTTGGATGAGGAGCGCAGCAAGGCCTTCGACCTTCTCGTCACCGCGACGCGTTCCTACGGGCGCGAGGAGCTTGCGCCCCGCGAGGAAAAGCAATTGGGCGAAGCGGAGGCAGAAGAGCTAAGTGAGATCAACGAGGTGGGGCTGTTGGAGGTCGTGCCCCGCAACGAGCCGAGCCGCTGGACTTTGCGCCTTCGCGTTACCGACGACATCGGTCCCCGCATGCCTGATGACGAGCCGGTCCCGACGGAGGACGAGGAGATCGATCTTGCAACGTTCAACGAAGAGTTCGTGATGGCCGATAGGGGATTTACCGAGGTGAGCGCCGAGGCCAAAGATCGCGCCGCAAGCGCCGAGTTCACCCGCCTCGTCGAGGCGATCGTCGAGAACCGCCACCGGCGCTGAGCTTAGAGGCGGTTCTTCTCGAAATCCTCGAGCGAGATGCCCATCTGGGCTAGCCCCTCTTCCAGGTAGTCGCCAAGCTTCGGCGTTCCGATCAGATAGCTCGGGATATGCTTGTTGCTCATATCGCTCGCTTCCTTGCGCGCCTCCGCGAAGGACGTGAAGTCGCCGCGGCCGCGCCACATCAAGGCGATCAGGTCGAGCTGCTCGTCGATATTGAGCGCCTCGAGCGCCGCGGTCAGCTCCTCCTCGACTGGATCGTCGGCCTGCTCCTCGAGCACGTCGACTTCGCGATCGTCGGACGGGTTCGAGCCTGAATCGGGATCGGTGGGCTCGACTTGCTCGTCGAACTCTCGCGCCTTGACGATGATGTAGAACGCCGTCTCCGGCGAGACGGTCAGCTGGTCTGAGGTCTCGTTATTCGGTTCCATGCACGCCCATTACGCCAGGCGGCCGTGTTCGGCCTTGACGTGGCTCAAGGACAGCCCTGTCGGCCCAGCGCCGGTCAAGCGGCCTTCTTCTCGAGATCGGCCGACCACTTGCCCATCGTGGCGAGCCCATTCATCGCCGCGCGATGCGTGAAGGCCGCTTGCGCCGCAGCGACATTCTCCACCTTGCCCGACCACGCCTTCTGCGGGGCGGCCTGGAGCGCGCGGCTATAGGAGAAGGTGATCTTCCATGGCCCGCCGCCCATGCGGTTCATGGCATCGAGCCGCGCGGTAGCGTCGAGGTCTGACTGCCCGCCTGAGAGGAAGGCGATCCCCGGCACTGCGGCCGGCACGCATTCCCTCAACACGCGCAACGTCTTCTCCGCGACCTCGCTCACGGAGGCCTGCTTCGGGCTCTTCTTGCCCGCCACCACCATATTGGGCTTGAGCACCATCCCTTCGAGCTTCACCCGCGCAAGATAAAGCTCCTGGAACACCGTCTTCAGCGTCTTCTCGGTGACCTCGAAGCAGCGGTCGATGTCATGTTCGCCATCCATCAGCACCTCGGGCTCGACGATCGGCGCCAACCCTTCGTCCTGGCAGAGCGCTGCATACCGCGCGAGCGCCGCCGCGTTCGCCCTGATGCAGTAATAGGTCGGAATGGAAGGCCCTATATCGATCACCGCGCGCCATTTGCAGAACTTGGCGCCGAGATTGCGATACTCGATCAGCCGCTCGCGCAAGCCGTCGAGACCCTCGGTGATCACCTCGCCCGGGAAGAACGGCAAGGGCTTGGTGCCCTTGTCCACCTTGATGCCGGGCAATGAGCCCGCTTGCTCGATGACGCGGGCGAGCGGCGTCCCGTCCTTGGCATTTTGACGGATGGTCTCGTCGAACAGGATCACGCCCGATATGTTGGACATGCCCTTCGAGCGGAACAGAAGCTCGCGGTAATCGCGCCGGTTCTCCTCGGTGGATTCGACCCCGATCGCCTCGAAACGCTTCTTGACGGTGCCCGCCAATTCATCCGCGGCAAGGACCCCCCTGCCGGGCGCCACCATGGCGTTCGCTACCCTGTTCAACTCGGCCAAATCCATGTGCTTCACTCCCCAAAGACCGGTTTTCTGCGCTTATGTACGGGAGGACGGCGCCTGGCTCAAGCGGCCGCGAAAGTTTCGCCCCTCAATGCCGCGCCATGCGTGGTGGCGTCTTCTTCCACGGCGCAAAACCGTAACGTCGGGCGCTTTTTTAGGCACACCCCGGTTTTCCGGGCTGCTATTAGGATTCCGCGCTAAAGTCTCGCATCGACTGTGGCCTTTGGGCGCTGCATAACGACTGCTCCCGTCGCTGGTCTTAGGAGGGTTCCTTGCGAAGTATGATCGTTGCACTGTTGGCGCTCGCCGTGGCGATGGGCGTGGGCTCAATCCACGCTACGGCGGAGGAGCATTGCATGACGGGCGATTCAGCGGTGTGCGCCCAAGACCCCGCCTGCCACTGGGACTACGCCAAACGCGGCTGCTACGAAGGCGCTGGCGAGCGCGTCGATCCATGCGGCGCGCATGGCGACAAGACGATCTGCGAGCAGGACGTCTCGATCGGCTGCAAATGGAGCGCCGATGACAAGAAATGCGAGCAGGCCAATTAGCGCTGGCTTTAGCCGCCGACCTTCTCGATCTCGCCCGGTTTCCAGCTCTTGTCGAAGAAGGGCTCCAGCGGACTGTAAAGCCGCAAGATCGTGAACCAGCCCTTCCCCGGCAGCGTCTGGATGGAATTTCCATCCTTCACGCCGTCAGGCTTCTTGGGACCGAAATAGACGGTTGTCGAGCCGTCGGCACTCGCCTCCGCTGCCGGGCTCGGAAAGCTCTGGCTGCCGGCGCGCGGGAAGCGCTGGTCGGTCTGCAGCATCGAACGGGTCTGGTTGTCGTAGACCGTGAACGACCAGAACTTCGCCGCCGGGATGTTGGGCGGAAGCGTGACTTTATAGGTCTTGCCGCCATCAAACGGATCACCGTCAGCGTCGAAGATGCCGAACAGATATTGTGAGCCGACCTCTGGGAGCCGCATGATCATCGCGGGCGTCACACCGGTCGCCACGTAGAAGAACGCGGTGCGCGCGTCGAGCGTGCGGGCGCCGGTGTAAGGAAATGGCTTGACGCCCTCCTTGGTGATCTCGGGCGGCGGCCGCATGAAGTCGTAGCCGCTGACGAAAAGCGGGTTCAGCCATTTCGACTGCGGCCCGTAATAGGCGAAACCCTCAGACTCGCGCGGACGGAAGCTGACCGTGCGCGCGGACGCATTCGCCACGGCGATGGCGTCGGTCAGGATCTTGCGCATGCGCGCATCGGGATTGAACGGCTTGCCCTTGACGATGCCGATCGCGGCGAACTGTCCGCCGATCTCGGGCTGCAAGGCTTCCGCCGGCTGCTCCTGCACGAGCGCGTCGAGCATCTCGTAGTAGGAGAAGTCGTTGGGCGGGATCGTGTTCATCGGCAGGCCCGTGCCCTCGACGAAGGTGAGCGGCTTGGGCTCGGCTAACGGAGCCGCGAGGGGACCCTTCCCCCTGAGGAACGTGCCGATGCTCGTCCCATAGGATCCCGGCACGTATGGATAGATCTTGAGCGTCTTCTTGATCGTCTCGACAGCGGGCTTAGGATCGTTGTTGACGAGGAAGGACCGCCCCAGCAGCGCGACAGATGTCGTGGTCGGGCGCCCAATGAAATAGCCGCCCTCCGGCAGCGGCCCGTCATAGCCGGGCGGCAACAAGAGGTATTTGCCGCCGAGCCCGCGATCGGGACCGGGCGTGCCGAAATCGATGACCCAGCGGAACCAGAGGTCGTCGAACAGACCGAGCGCGCCCGGCGGGGTCTCGATCACCATTGGACCCTTGGTGAGGTCGATATTGGCAAGGAAATAGATGGTATCGGCATTGGCGGTGAGGAACAGCGAGCGCGAATCCATCAAGCCGGAGAAGATGAGCACGCCCTCATTGTCCTTCACTCCCGCGTCGCGAATCCCCTCGCGCGCGGCAAAGATCGACACGCCGCGGAGCCCATTGAGGAAGGCGGACACGCCCCGCTGAAAATCAAGCTGGTCGTAGACTTTGTCTGCCGTCGCCTGGTCCGCCACGCCGTCGCGGAAATGAAGCGTACCGATCGAGGTGTCGACCTGATCGGGCGTCGTGAGCGAAGGCGGGATCGGGGTGTCGGATTGGGCGAGCGCCGGCGAGGACGCGAGCGCCCCACCCACCAGCGCCAGGCTAAGCAGACGGCGCGGAAGCCTGAGCGTGGATATCATCGCCTATCGTCCTTTCCCGTTTGATGCAGCGGAACCCGAGATGGCAGGTCGAGGTGTCGATCGGCTCGGCATGCCGCGCGGCCGGGCGATAGCGGCGGCAATAGTTCGGCGCGCAGAGATGCGAGCCGCCCTTGATCACCTTCCGCGGAATCTTGATGTTGGGCTGGCAAGGATCGAAGCTGTCTTCCGCGCGTGGGCCCCGCGGATTGACCGGCATGCAGCAGGATTTCTGCTGCTGGTGGCTCGAAGCGTACCAGTCCGTGGTCCATTCCCACACATTGCCGATCATGTCGTAGAGACCGTAACCGTTAGGCGGATAGGTGCCCACCGGTGAGGTGCCCTCGTAGCCGTCCTTGAGCAGGTTCTGCCACGGGAACTCGCCCTGCCAGGTATTGGCGACGCATTTTCCACCCGGCTCGAGCTCATCGCCCCAGGCAAACTCTTTGTCCTCGAACCCGCCGCGCGCGGCGAACTCCCACTCGGCCTCGCTCGGCAGCTCCTTGCCCGCCCATTTGGCGTAAGCCTCGGCATCGCGATAGGCGATATGCACGACCGGATAGTCGTCGAGGCCTTTGTTCGAGCTGCCCGGTCCGTAAGGGTGGCGCCAGTCAGCGCCGAAGGTGAAGCTCCACCAATTCGACCAGTTGGTCAGGTCGACCGGCCCCTTCTGCTTCACGAACACGAGCGAGCCGGCCTTGAGCATATGCGGCAGCGCGCCGGGATAGTCCTTTGGATCGGGCGCGATCTCCGCGAAGGTGACGTGGCCGGTCTCCCTGACGAAGCGGCGGAACTCGGCATTCGTCACCGGCGTCTTGTCGATCCAGAAGCCGTCGACTTGCACGCGATGCGCGGGCTTCTCTTCGACATAATGATGGTCGGAGCCCATGGTGAACTCGCCACCGGGCACGTAGATCATCTCGGGCTTCGGCCTCAATTTGGCGACGCCCGATCGCCTCGCCTTGCGCGCGATGCTCATCCTCGCCTCTTAGGGGTTCGCCTTAGCCGGCGGAAAAATGGTCTTCCAGTCGTTCTTCATGTCGACCACGGTCCAGCCTTTGGCAATCGCCTCGTCGAGCGCCTTGTCGAGCTTGCCGACATCGGAGTTGCGATCATAGGCATATTCGCGCGCCGCGTCGGTGTGATGCACGAGCCCCATGAAGCAGAGGCGCTCGCAGGCCGCGGTCCATTCCAGCATCTCCTTGTCGCCGTCGGAATTGCCGAAGGCGAAGATCGGCCGCCGTCCGATGAAATGGTTGATGCCCTCGGGCTTGCCCGGACCGTCGTCGACAAACAGAACCTTCGGCATCTTCGTCAGCGCCGGCTTCTCGTCCCATGTCCCGTATTGGGTGACGCCGGACGAGCCGATGACCTGCTCCGACGGGATGCCATAAGTCTTGTCGGCGAAGCCGCGCATGAACTCGACGCCGCCGCCCGAAACGATGAAGGTCTTGAAGCCGTTGGCGCGGAGATAGGCGAGCAGCTCGATCATCGGCTGGTAGATGAGGTCGGTATAGAGCACCTTGAAGCGCGGATGCTTGGCGGTTGCGAGCCATTGTCTCACCGTCTCGTCGAAATCCGCCGTGGTCATGCCCGAATGGGTCGCCGCCACGATCTCGAGCATGCCTTTCTCGCCTATCGCGGCGACCGCCTTCATGTCGCCGGCGAGGACCGACTTGAACGGCTCCTTGGTCTTCCACTCGGGATGCTGGTTCGCCTGTTTCTTCACCTCGTCGATGGCGAAGACGAACTGGTTGTACATCGGCATCTCGATCCACAGCGTGCCGTCATTGTCGAAGGTGGCGAGACGGTCCTTGGGCGCGACGTAGTCCGGCCCGCCCTCCTTGGTCACGCGGGTCACGTAGTCGATGATGGATTGCTTGGTCACGCCGTCGTTCCATGAAGGCAGCGGATCGGTTCCCGTCTCGGCGCCTGCCGGCACCACGGCGAAGACGAGCAGACCGACCCATAGAAGCAGCGCGTGCATAGAGCGTAATCGATCGGAGCGCATGGCGATAACCTCAGAGTCCTGCGAGATAGAGAAGATAAAGTGCGGTGCAGGTGGCGTCAGTCGCGGCGGCGGCATAGGCCCCCGGCTTCAGGGACAAAGGCAGGAACAGCATACCGAGCACGAGCGCGACCTTCTCGACGATGGTGAAAATCAGCACCGGCTTTCGCAACTCCGGGCGATATGCTGCCCAGATCAAGAGTCCGCCGAAGCAGAACACGAGCAGCCCCCAATGACGCGTCACCGCGAGGCTGACCGCGTCGGCCGGCGGATCGACGAACCATTGATCAAGCACAAATCCTGGCGCCAGGAACGCCGCGATCATGCCCGCCGTAATGAGGCCGGTAACAATCAGGATTGGCTTGATGCAGCGGCTGATCACGATGGGCGTAGCCGAATTTGACGTGAAGGATAAGGCGGCAGGCGCCGGAGTGTCCGGCACCTGCTTATCGGGATCTTCGTCCTACTCGCCTTGTCGCGCTTTGATGGCGGCTTCGATCTGCTGCTTCACTGCTTCCATATTGAACGAAGCGGCTTGTTGCATCGGCGGGAAATCGATGAAGCTCTGCGCGAACTTGCCCACCTCCTGCTGCACGAAAACGAAACGCCAGAACTCATAGGTGTACCATTCAGCGAAATTCATCGAACCCGAACCCTTGCCGGGCATGCCGGTGCGCTCGAATGGATCGAGGCGGAGATTGGTCAGGATCGGCCAATCCACTTTCACGGTGTTGCCGAGCCAGCCGTCGGGCTGATCGGTGAACCGGTATTTGTAGTCGCCGATGCGCACCGCGCCGAGCGTGGTCTCGGTGAAGTAGAAGAGCTCGTTGCGCTTCGACGGCGCCTTGCCGGTGATGAAGTCGAGCTGATTGTAGCCGTCGAGATGCACCTTGTAGTTCGTGCCGCCGACGTCCTTCCCGGCGAGGAACTCCTCGACGATGTTCGGATTGCCGGCCGCCGCGACGAAGGTCGGGAACCAGTCGAGCCCGGAGATGATGCTGTTGTCTATGACTCCGGCCGGCACCTTGCCAGGCCAGCGAAGAATGCACGGCACGCGGAAGCCTCCTTCGAGCGCCGTGCCCTTGCCGCCGGCGAACGGGGTCTGCCCGCCGTCGGGCCAGGTGAAGTTCTCGGCACCGTTGTCGGTGGTGAAGACGACAATGGTGTTGTCGGCCAGTCCCTCATCCTCGATATGCTGAAGCACCGCGCCGACGCAGTCGTCCATCTGCGCCATGCCGGCCTCTTCGATCGACCAGCCATTCTCGGAGTTCCGCATCCCCTCGTATTTCGGCGAGAGATGCGTGACGACGTGCATACGGCTCGGGTTGTACCAGACGAAGAATGGCTTGCCCGCGGCTTTGGCCTTGTCGATGAAATCGATGGTCCTGTCGCGAATGACCTCGTCGACCGTTTCCATGTTGTATTTGATGCCGTCGATCGGATGCGGCGGCAGCGGTCCCTCGTCGGTGATCTTCTGCTTGCCGACCTTGCCCCAGCGCGGATCGACCGTCTGATCGTCGGTATCCGTGGCGAAGGTGTGCAGCAGGTTGCGCGGACCGACCTGGTCCTTGAGGTTCTGCGGGTAGTTGGGATGGAACGGGTCTTCCATCGCGTCGAGGTGATAGAGATAGCCCCAGAACTCATCGAAGCCATGCACGGTCGGCAGATATTCGTTGCGGTCGCCGAGATGGTTCTTGCCGAACTGCCCGGTGGTGTAGCCCATGGTCTTGAGCACGGTGGCGATGGTCGGCGCTTTGTCGGGCATGCCGACCGTGGCGCCGGCCTGACCGACGGTGGTAAGGCCGGTGCGCATCGGCAACTCGCCGGTGATGAAATTGGCGCGGCCCGCGGTGCAACTTGCCTCCGCGTAGTAGGATTGGAACAGCGTTCCCTCCGACGCGAGCTTGTCGAGATTCGGCGTCTTGCCGGCCATCATGCCGCGGTTATAGGCGCCGATATTGAACCAGCCGATGTCGTCGCCCATGATGAACAGGATGTTGGGCTGGGATCCCGAAGGCGCCGCTTGCGGCTTCGGCTGATCGGCCGCCTGCGCCGCGTTGGTTCCGACCGCCGCGAGCGCGAACAGCGACGCGCCGCTCAAGAGCATCGTTCGGCGATCAAGGCCGTTTGCAGTTTCAGGTTTGCTACCGCTATCGCTTGAATCCTCGGCCATCGTCACCTCCCTGTTCGCATCCACCAGAACCGGATGCTGACCTTTTGCTTTCGCGATGAGGCTAGGAGCCCCATCCCCGTCTTGGCAAGCATTTCACACCGAATTGTGACGCCGCGATTTGCCTATGGCCAGTCCACACTGTTGCAAATCGGCATCCAAGACCGCGGCAAATCTCGCCGAGAAGCCCCATCGGATAGAAATGCAGCTTGCAGCGTCGTAAGTTGTGCGGGGGAAGTAGCGTGTGGGGGAAAGTCATGCAACTTAGCAAGACGGCAGCGCTCGTCTTCAGTACCGCCGTCCTCACCGTTTTCGGCATGGGTGCCGCGAGCGCGGCGGAGTTCGGCACGGGCCCATGGGTCAGGGGCTATACCGACATTTTCGGGGAGTGCTTCCCTCGCAGCCGGGCTGGTATTCTCGCACCGACATCTATCATTACAACGGCAGCGCCGACACGACGATCTTCGACGGGCGCATCGCCGTCGGCGTCGATGAGGATTATACCGCGACGCTGTTTGCACTGAACTACGTGACGCCGTGGAAGATTCTTGGCGGCACCTACGCCGTCGCGGTCGTGCCGAGCGCGGTCGCCATGGACGTAGACGTCGGCATTCAGACCCCCGCGTTCACCGGGCCGCGCGGAAACACATTCGGACCTTTCGATTTCAACGTCGGCGATACCGAGTTCGCCCAAGGCGACACGGCGTTCGCTCCACTCATCCTCGGCTGGGACGCCGGGAATTTCCACTGGAACGTCGGCGTGTTCGGCTTCGCTCCGACCGGCAAGTACGACAGGACGAGTCTCGCCAATACGAGCCTCAATCACTGGGCGGTGATGTCGCGGCTCGCAGCGACCTGGTTCGATCCGAAGACCGGCTGGCAGGTCAATGGAGCCGCCATCTACTCGGTGAACTGGGAGAACCCGGAGACGGACTACGAGACCGGAAACATTCTCAATCTCGACGGCGCGATCACCAAGAATTTCGGCCCGCTCGGCATCGGCGTAGTGAGCTACGCGATGATCCAGACCACGGGCGACAGCGGATCGGGCGCGCGACTCGGCTCATTCGAATCGCGCGTTTACGGCGTCGGCCCGATCGTGACCTTCACCACGAGTGCCGATCCCGCGAAGGCTCTGACCGTTCTCGCCAAATGGTATACCGAGTTCGACGCCGAGCACACCTTCGAGGGCAACACCGTCGACGTCGCGGTCAGCTTCAAGTTCTAGCGCCCTTGCGGACTCTGGCCTGCGCGCTTAGTCAGGCCCGGAATAAGCAAATCGCCCGAGTGTCGCAGTTCTGATGGGCTGTTTGCGTTATTCTCCCCGCCTTCGAATCACCTTCGACAGGAGAAACGCCCCTCATGAAAACCAATCATATCGCTTGCCTGGCGCTCGCGCTGGCAGGCCTTATCTCTGCGTCCTACACGGCGCTCGCCGAGGATGCGATCAGTCACCCCGCAAAGAAACCGATCGGCCCGTCCAGCAACGAGATGGTCGCTTCGCTCGCCGTGATCAACTCGGACGGCGCGACGCTGCAAGGCAACAAGCTGACCCTCAAGGGCGTCACGAAAAATTCGATCGTCTTCGCCGACCGTCCGGTGCGGGCGGCCGGTCACGTGCTGACATCGGATTTCATCCACGAATGGGACGATAGCGCCGAGAGCTTCGCCAAGGACCCGCCCAACGCAACCATCTCGGTGCTGAGCGCGGACGGAAAGACCGTGGAAGATGCGGTCGTGACGCTCAAGGCGCCCAAGCTCACCGGGGACGATCTGACTTTCGAAGTGTCGGTGCTCGAAGGCGGTCTCGCCAACGCCACCGGTCCTGCCTCGCTGTTCATCGATCGCTTCGCCGTGCATGTCGGCGGCGGAGGATGGGATCACGGCGGGACTGTCGTCGTCGGCCATCCGGCATGGCATGGCGCATGGTACGCTCGCCCAGGCGCGGCCTTCGCCACGGGCGCGGCAGGCGGGGTTGCGGTCGGAGCAGCGGCGGCGACGCCAAGCTATTATGCTCCGCCGTGCGGCATATTACCCCTACCCGCCCTGCTATCCGACCTACTGAGAAAAGACGGTCCGTGTTTGGACCAACCGGCGGCAGCGCTCCTGCCGTCGGTTTCTTTTCTGCGGAGTTAAGCTCGCTCGACCAGGGCTTGCTCTGGCCCAAATGTGGTTGTGAACTAGGCTCCAAAGGGCGAGGCTGAGGCGGGTCTCACTCGAACGGAGCCGCATGAACGCAGAGCCAAGAAAGGCTGGAAACCAGGGGCGGAAGCCGCTTCTCGCGCTGACCGGCGCCACCGGCTTCATCGGCCAGTATTTGCTGAGAGAGCTGCCGAAGCGCGGCTATCGCCTGCGCGTCCTATTGCGCCGCCCGACCGTCCTGCCTTCGGGCTGCGCCAGCGCCGTCATCGGCGACCTCGCCAAGCCCTACAACATGTCGGAAGCGCTCGCCGAGGTCGATGCGGTGATCCACACCGCAGGTCTCGCCGAGACCATGTCGGGCGTGCCCGAGGACGACTATCGCCTGTTCAATACCGAGGCCACGATCGGCTTCGCCAAGGCGGCCGAGCGAGCGCGCGTCAAGCGCTTCGTGTTCCTCTCATCGATCAGGGCGCAATCGGGCCCGACCGCGACCCAAGTTCTCACCGAGGAGCACGAGCCCACGCCGACCGACGCTTATGGCAGGTCTAAGCTTGCTGCGGAGAAGGGGCTCGCCGAGACCGGTCTCGATTGGGTCGCGCTCAGGCTCGCTCTCGTTTATGGGCCAGGGGTGCAGGGAAACATGGCGAAGCTCGCCAAGCTCGCCCGCTCCCCCTACCCGCTTCCCCTCGCCGGCCTCAAGGGCGAGCACTCTCTCCTTGCGCTCGACAATCTTGTCGAGGCCATCGACAAGGTCCTGGCCGCCCCTGCCCCGCTCAAGCGCCCGCTCATCGTCGCCGATCCGAAACCCCTCACCGTCGGTGCGATCGTCACTGCGATGCGCCAGGGCCTCGGGCGGGGGCCGGGACTGTTCTACGTCCCAAGGCCGATTCTTGCGGCAAGCTTGCGCGCCGCGCGCCAGTCCCACGCTTACACGCCGCTCTTCGGCTCGCTCGTCGCCGATCCTTCCGCACTGCAACGTCTCGATTGGCAGCCTTGCATCGCGACGGAAGCCGGACTTGCCGCGCTCTTGCGCGAGGATGCTGCTAATTAGGTTGCGCTGCACAAAACGCCGCGACTTTTATGTGCTTTGGAAACGAAGCGTCTTACCTTCGTCGCATTTTTTTGCTAGTCTGTTTAATGGCAGACGGGGGTCGCCATCGGAAGCAAGGCTGTTGCCTTGGAAGGCCGCGACTCTGACGCCTTCACAACAATCAGAGCGCACCTTCTGGGCAACCGAGGAGGTGGGAATGGCACTCCCGAAAATCGTTCTGCGCGGCAGGAAAATCATTCTCCTGAGCGGCTTCAAAGATGAAGCCTGGGACAAGAGCACCAAGCATCGCAGGCTGGTCGTCGACGCCGAGGACAAGTTGCGGCTGGCTGCCAAGGCGAATCCCGATGCCTGCGCGTTCGGCTATATTGCCGGTGAGTGGGTCGCCTCGGCTTGAGCGTTTTGGAGCGCTGATCTCAACATTGCGCTGAGCGGTCCCGTGCGCGCTCTTGCCTGAGCAGCTCCGCTCTACTGCGGTGAGATGGTGATGCCCCAGGGCGCATCACCCACCGCGATGGATTTCACCACCGTCAGACTTGGGACGTCGATCACTGACACGTCGTTGCTGTTGCCGTTGGTCACGAACAGCAGCTTGTCGTCCGGCGTGAAGGCGAGCTGCCACACCCTCTGACCGACCAGAAGATATTTCTCCACCTCGAGCGTCTTCGCGTTGATCACCGCCACGCGGTTGGCGGGACCGAGCGCGACGAAAGCGCGCGTGCCGTCCTTGGTGATGCGCACTCCGACCGGCTGGATATGCTCCGGCTGCACGCCCGGAATCTGAAAGCTGATGGTCTTGATGATCTTCCGCGTCTTCGCATCGATCACCGACACCGTGCCGGCCACCTCTGACGTAACCCAAAGCTGCGTCCCGTCGGTGGTGAACTCGGCGAAACGCGGGCGGGATCCGACCAGCACGTTGTCGATCAGCTCGTAGGTCTCCGTATTGATGAAATGCGCCATGTTGGAGGTCTCAGACGTGGCGATCAGTATCTTGCCGTCAGGGCTCACGCCGACGCCCTCAGGCTCGACCCCGACCGGCACCTCCGCCACCACCTTCCTGTCCTTGAGGTCGATTGCGGTCATCAACGCGTCATCCTCGTTGGCGACATAGACCGGGCTGCCAGAGGGATGGACGTTGAGCTGCTCGGGGTCTGGCCCTGATGGCAAATCGCCTACGATCTCGCGGCTCGCCACATCGAGGATCTGCACCGTGTCGTCGTCGCTCGCGCAGATTAGCACCTGCTTGCCGTCCTTGGTCATCATGATGCCGCGTGGGCGCTGACCGACGGGGATGGTCGCCTGCACCTCGAGCGTCGCGCTGTCGATCACGGTGAGCGAGTTGCCCTTCTCGTTGGAGACATAGACGGTGTAGGCGCCGGCAGGCGTCGCGGCAAAGACGACGCTGCCAACGAGCGCCAAGGCAAGACGAGATGTGCTCATCACTGTCAAACCATCCTCATTGCAACTTGCATTTGCTTTCAGGCTCGTCGATGCCGAGCGTATCGACCTCGGCATGCTCGTGCAGGAAGCCCTCCTGCGGCGACATCGACACCGTAAGGTCGGGACCGGCGATGATGATCGGCTGCCTGAGCTGTCCGTCCCAGGAACGGAAGGTCACCTTCTGCCCCTTGAACGCCGCAAGATCGAACTTGTCGCTCCTGATATAGGCGTTGACCGGGCCGAGTTCGGCTGAGCCGGTGCGCGTCACGCCCTCGCCGATCGCGCGCACAGCGACCCAGGCCTGATAATCGAGCGGCAGCATGAAGCGCTTGGCGAAACGCTGGAAGCGGTTCTGCATCTGCGTCGCGCCCCATTGCTCGTGCGCCGGGTGCCAGCTCATGGCCTTGAGACCGGCCGTGCCGGCGACGGGTCGCGGGTCCCAACTGCGATAGGGAAGATAGGGCCCGAACACTTCGTTCTCGTCGGCCACGATGAGCACGTCATAATCGGGCGCGCCTTGGGTGAGGGCCGGCATCTGCTGCTGGATCTGCTGCTGGCCTAAGTCCGTGCGGCGCGCTTCGAGCGTCCCTTTGTACTCGCGCTCCTCGACGATCTTTCCGCCGAAGCGCCCGGCTGACCTCTCGATCGCGGCGAGATAATCGAGGTCCTCCGGCAGAACGCCCTTCACCACGAACCAGCGCGTCCATTTCTTCCACACAAGATATTGCGCGAGCGCATCGGCGAGCATGGCGCGGTCAGGCGCCACATGCAGCACGTTGGCGCGGCAATCCTCTTGGCGGAGGCTCACCTCCGGCGCGCTGATATTGAACAGAAGCACGTCCTTGCCTTTGGCAGCGTCGGCAAGCTCGAGCAGGGTTTTCGCCGGCGCATCGACCAGCACGAAATGATGCCCGCTCGCGGCGAGCTTCTCGAGCGTAGCGACGGCATCGCCGCCAACCGGCACGCGCTCGACGTCGAGGGTGAATTGCTGCTTGGTGAAGCGCCCCGTGGTGTTGTTGTCCTTGAGCGCGATCTCGGCGCCGGCGACACCCAGATCGTCCGGCGCGACGTTGAGGCGCGAGATGGGCAGTGGCCGCTTCACCTCCTGCACGAGATAGCCGATTGGCACCGTCACGACGTCGGCCGCAGGCGCCGGTTCACTCGCCTTGGTCTCATCCTCGGCGACAGCCGGCCGCGCAAGCACGAGCAGCGTGAAAGCGAGCGCTGCGCAGAGCCCTGAAAGCAGGCTGGCCGTACGCAGCCGCTGGCAAAGCTGTCGGGACATAAGCGAAGAACCTACTGACTGGAACCAGACCTTCGCTCAGCCGGTGCTGCGCGAGCGCAGCAAATGTACCCGCTGCCCACACCAGAAAACAGCAAGTCACACAGTCGGAAGTGGTGATTGTGTTGCCTGTAGGCAGCCCAGATTGGGCTAATTGACAATGGGTTTATTGACAAATGGCAAGCCCGCGAGCAGTGTTTTTCGCGTGAAGACCCGACTGGAGCACCCGGAAGAGCGGGAGTTCGGGCCACATCCAAGGGAGGACAACATGGTGAGTTGGAAAGTGCGGGGCGCGCTGACGGGCGCGCTCGTGTTAGGTTTTGCCGGGGCGGCAAGCCCGGCATGGTCGGGAGATGCGCCCGTAACTCCCGTGACGCAGGATCAGCTCAACGCCGCTTCTGGTGACGAAAGCAACTTCCTGCACACCAACGGCAATTACGACCAGACCCGCTATTACCCCGGCAAGCAGATCGACACGTCGAACGTCGGCAAGCTGCATCCCGCCTGGATCTTCCAGACCGAGGTGAAGGAGTCGATGGAAACGACGCCGATCGTCGTCAACGGCGTCATGTATGTCACGACCTCGTTCGACCACGTCTATGCGATCAACGCCAAGACCGGCGAAGAGTACTGGCACTACAAGCACAATATGGGTCCGGTCACGACCTATTGCTGCGGCCCGAACAACCGCGGCGTCGCCGTCTATGACGACAAGGTCTACCTCGCGACTCTCGACTCGCAACTCGTCGCTCTCGACGCCAAGACCGGCAGCGTGGTGTGGCAGACTCAGATTGCCGATCCCACGCTCGGCTACAGCGAGACCATGGCGCCGACTGCCGTCAACGGCAAGATCCTGATCGGCACCAACGGTGGCGAGTACGGCATCCGCGGTTTCGTGCGCGCCTATGACGCCAAGACCGGCAAGCTCATCTGGAATTTCGACACAGCCCCCGAGAACTCCGTTGGCGTTTGGGCGACCACGGACGCCACGGGCAAAGATCTGCATCGCGACATCGCGGCGGAGAAGGCTCAGTTGGCCAAGACCGGCGACCCCTACAAGACGGTCGGCGGCGGCGTGTGGCAAAATCCGTCAGTCGACCTCAAGGCCAACCGCATCTTTTTCGTGGTCGGCAATCCTTCGCCCGATCTCGACGGCGCGATCCGGCCCGGCGACAACCTCTATACGGAGTCGCTGGTATCGGTTGATCTCGATACCGGCAAATATGTCTGCCACTTCCAGTATATCCCCCACGACGTGTGGGATCTCGACGACACGAGCCCGACGGTCCTGGTCGACGCCAAGGACAAGGACGGCAACGTCGTTCCTGCTGTCATTCACGGCGGCAAGACTGGGCACGTCTATGTCAACAGCCGCAAGGATTGCAGCCTCATCCGCTTCTCCGAGCCGATGGTGTCGCAAGATGGCATGTACACATTGCCGACGGCTACCGGCGCGCGCATGCTGCCTGGCGCCAATGGCGGCG
Source organism: uncultured Alphaproteobacteria bacterium (assembly GCA_963747175.1). Taxonomy (GTDB): domain Bacteria; phylum Pseudomonadota; class Alphaproteobacteria; order Rhizobiales; family Methyloligellaceae; genus Methyloceanibacter. The sequence goes on from CAVVDW010000015.1 coordinate 347,202, forward strand.
TCGAATGGTCGGTGATGGCGGTCAATCCCGAGCTTGGGCTGACCTACGCGGTCAACTTGCACCAGCCGATGACCTACCAGGTTCAGAGCTCGCCCTATCCGGGCGGCAAGCTCTGGCTCGGCGGCGCCTTCAAGGTGATCGCGACCGAGGAGTCGTTCGGCAACGTCACCGCCGTCGACTACAACACCGGCAAGATCGCCTGGCAGGTCAAGACGCCCCTACCCATGATGGGCGGCGCTCTGACCACGGCCGGCGGCTTGATGTTCACCGGCGAGGGCAATGGCTGGTTCAGGGCCTACGATGCCAAGGACGGCAAGGTTCTGTGGTCGTTCTTCGCCGGCGCCGGCGTCAATGCACCGCCTGCGGCCTACCAGGTGGACGGCAAGGAATATATCGTGGTCGGCGCGGGTGGTAACACCCAGATCGACTTCAAGCGCGGCAACAACATCATCGCCTTCACGGTCGATTGATCGTTCCTTTGCTTCGCTTGATAAGACATGATGGGACGGGGCAGCAATGCCCCGTCCTTTTCTTATGAAATGGGGCTAGGACCTGTGAAGCATGGGGCCGTTGCGGTAGCCGCTTTGTTCCTCGGAGCGCTCATTCTTTCGGGCGGGAACGCGCGTGCTGACGATGCGATCGAAGCCAAGGCGAAGGTCTGCGCCGGATGTCACGGCGAGCAGGGCGTCCCTATCCAGAAGGTGATTCCCGTGATCTGGGGCCAGAACGCCGGCTATCTGTTCTACCAGCTTCGCGACTTCAAGAGCGGCGCGCGCAAGAACGATCTCATGTCGCCGATTGCCGCAAATCTCGATCAGGCTGACCTGCTGCCGCTTGCGCAATATTTCTCCAAGCTGAAATGGCCCAATCTCGGGCAGCCGCCTGCGCCTGACGATGTCGCCAAGAAGGCGCAGGCCGCCGCGGCATCGGTCGGTTGCCCCGGTTGTCACCTCGCTTATTTTCAGGGGGACGGCACCACGGCGCGACTTGCGGGACAGAACCACGATTATCTCATCAAGACGATGACCGATTTTCGCGACGGGACGCGTGGCAACAATCCCGGCATGTCAGATCTGATGAAGGCGACGTCGCCTGATGATCTCGCTGCGCTCGCGCAATATCTCGCTGGCCTTCAGATCGAGGCGTACCTCAATCAGGGGCAGTAGCCTCGACCATCTCTTGCTGTCATTCCCACAAAAGCGGCAATCCCGTACCTCTGCGCCCGTGAGATCAACGACAACCGGGGTTACTGGATTCCCGCTTTCGCGGGAATGACAGCGGCAATTCAGTTGGGATTGGCCGCGAGCTTGTCGCGGAGTGCCGTGAGCGAGGTCAGGTCGCTCGCCCTCTTGCCCTCTTTGTCCTTGAGGCTCTTGTCTGCGCCGCGCGCGATGAGGAGATCGACCGCTGCCGCGTGGTTGAGCTCGGCGGCGATCATGAGTGCCGTGCGCCCGCGATTATCCGCGTCGTCGATATGCGCACCTTTATCGAGCAGCAGCGTCATGACCTCGACGACGTCACGGACGCCTGCCTCGTCGGAATGGCCGGCCGCCCACATCAGCGCGGTGAGATCGTTCCCGTAGCGGGCATTAACGTCGACGCTGTGATCGAGCAAGAGCCGCACCACCGCAGGAAAGCCGCGGCCCGCCGCATAGACGATCGCGGTCTTGCCGGTGGTGTCGACCGTCTTCGGATCGGCGCCCTTCTGCATCAGGAGCTCGACGATCGGCACGCTGCCCATATAGGCCGCCGCCGAGAGCGGCGTGATGCCGCTCCGTCCGGCAAGAACTCACATTCGCACCGCGCTCGATCAAGAGCTGGACGACGGGAAGCCGGCCATTCTCCGCCGCCTGATAGAGCGCCGACGAGCCATCGAGATTCTGGGCGTCGATCGCAGCACCCTTGTCGAGAAAGAGCGTGACCATCTCCACCTCTCCGGCTACCGCCGCGCGCGCGAGCGGCTTGGCGCCCAAGCGGTCGCGCGCATCGAGCGAAGCGCCCTTGTTGAGCAGCTTGCGAGCAAGGTCGGTGCAGCCCTTGTCGGCGGCCGAGAACAAAGCCGCGTTGATTTCGATCGAGGTAGGATCGCGCTCGATCTGCTCGAAGCGCTGCTCCTGGCTGCGGCAGACTTTCGCGTTGGCGAGAGCGGGTGTTGTGGCTAACGCAATGGAGGCAACCAACACTGCCCCCGAGGCCGCAAGTTGAAGGCGATATGCAGACATGACCCGCTTCTTAGTGGCTTATCGGGGCGCCGTCGAGAGCCGTGCTATCGCACAAGCGGGCCATCCGCGTGCTGCCAGGCTCTTATCCCGCCCTGGATGTGGCGCGCGGTTTCTAGGCCGTCCGCTTGCGCCGCCTGAACCGCCATGGCCGAACGCTGGCCGAAGGTGCAATAGAACACGAGCTGCTTCCCCGCCGACGTCGCGAGCGTATGCAGGAGGCCGTCAGCCTTCAGACTTTGCTCGACGTCGGGATAGGCAACGTGCAGCGACCCCGGGATGATCCCATCCTTCCGCCGCTCCTGGTCCTCCCTGAGGTCGATCAAAGCGATCTCCGGCTTGCCCAACACCGCTTTCGCCTCTTCCGGCGTCAACGTCCAGCCGCGCTTTATGGCGATGTCGCGCGCCATCCCGATCCGCATATTGGCGGGCACCGCGACGTCCATCATCTTCGGGTTAGGCAGATTGAGATTGCTCATCAGGTCGACATATTCGTCGATCGACTTCACCTGTAGCCGCGGATTGAACGCCTTCTCCTCGGCGATCGTGCTGACCGTGTCGCCTTTGTAATCGTGCGCCGGATAGACGAGCGTCTCGTCGGGAAGCTTGAGCAGGCGCCCGAACAGGGAATCGTATTGCGCCCGCGCGCTGCCGTTCTGGAAGTCGGTGCGCCCCGTGCCGCGGATGAGCAGGGTATCCCCGCTGAACACCCGGTCCGGCATGACGAAGCTGTAGGAATCGTCGGTATGGCCGGGCGTATAGACCGCCTCGAGGCTGAGACCCTCGATCTCGACCTTGTCGCCGTCGGTGACGCGCATCGAGACCACCTCGGCCTTGCTCTGCTCGCCCATCACCGTGATGCAGCGAGTGCGTTCGCTCAGCGCTTCGAGCCCGGTGATATGGTCAGCATGAAGATGGGTGTCGATAGCCTTCACCAGCCGAAGATCGAGCTCGCGCAGGAGCTGGATGTAGCGGTCGACCCGCTCGAGCACGGGATCGATGATCAGCGCCTCCCCTCCATGGCGGCTCGCCAGGAGATAGGAATAGGTGCTCGAGGTGCTGTCGAAGAGCTGCCGGAAAATCATTAAATTCCTCGTGGGAACGTTGGCGCGAGGCCCGATCGTAGCGGAACCAAGGCCTCCCCGAAATCATCCTTTCCCCGCAGAGATCGACGACTTACTCTCACTGACGTTGGGGGACGGGACATGCAAGATTCCGAAGAGCTGATCGTGCTCGTCGATGAAGATGACCGCATCATCGGTACGGGTGAGAAGATCGAGACCCACCGCAAGGGCACGCTTCATCGCGCCTTCTCGGTGATGGTGTGGAATAGCACGGGGCGCCTGCTCCTCCAGAAGCGCGCCACTCGCAAGTATCACTCCGGTGGATTGTGGACCAATGCCTGCTGCGGCCACCCACGCCCGGAAGAGGAAATTGGAGCTGCCGCCCGCCGGCGGCTCGAGGAAGAGATGGGCTTTGCCTGCAAATTGAGCCCGCTCGGCATCATCACCTACCGCGCCGAGCTCGACTGCGGCATGACCGAGCACGAGCTCGTGCATGTTTTCAGAGGGCTGCACGACGGGAAGGTCGCGCCCGACACGGACGAGGCCGAAGACTATCGCTGGGCAAGCCTCGCGGAAATCAGGGCTGACCTCGCCGCCATGCCGGAGCGATATAGCGCCTGGTTTCGCGAGTACCTCGCGGCCCAATGGCCGCTTGCAATGCCTGGCCAATAGGCAATCGCCGTCTTGAAGGTGAAATCCTCCTTTGCGCTTCTTTGGCACTCTCTATATCTGGGGCCACATGAGAGCTGCATTGGCCAACACATCGATCTCGATCCCTCCGGAATGGGCGCCGCAAAAGGCGATCTGGACCGCATGGCCCGCTAATTCCGAGGAATGGAACGGGGACCTCGCTGCACCTCGCCGCGATGTCGCCGCGTTGGTGCGTGCGCTTGCCCCGACGAACCATATCAGGCTCCTGGTGAACGGCGCCAAGGCCGAAGCCTCCGCGCCGGCTGAGCTTGGTGACATGGCGGAGCTCGTGTCCGCGCACTACGGCGACATCTGGCTCAGGGACACTGGCCCGATCTTCGCGCGGACCGAGGACGGCGCCGTCGCTCTCAGATTCAAGACAAATGGCTGGGGCGGCAAGTTCGACCTCCCCGACGATCAGACCATTGGTGACGACATTGCCAAGCTCGCTTGTGCCCAAATCCGAAAATTTGACTTCGTGCTCGAGGGCGGCGCCATCGACCATGACGGGGCCGGCACGATCCTCGCCACGCGCGAGACCCTGCTCAACCCGAACCGCAACGGTTGGAGCGAGGTACAGGCGGAAGCGGCCCTGCGTGACGCCTTCGGGGCGCGCAAGATCATCTGGCTCGACCAGGGTCTCGCCCACGACCACACCGACGGGCATATCGACAATGTGGCGCGCTTCGTGGCGCCGGGCCGCGTCGTCTGTCAGTCGCCGTCAGGCGCCGATGATCCCAATGCCGCGATTCTCGAGGGCGTGGCACAGACGCTTGCCTGCGCGACCGACGCGCAAGGCAGCAAGCTCGATGTCGTTCGCATTCCGAGTCCGGGCCTCATAGCCAACGCAATGGGGGAGCCCTCCCCTGCCTCGCACATGAATTTCGTCATCGCCAATGGCGTCGTGGTGGTGCCGGTTTACGGCACGCCCTCTGCTCAGCGCGCGCTTGAGGCACTCCAACGCGTATTTCCCACGCGAAAGGTCATAGGCCTCCCTTCGCACGGACTGCTAGGCTCCGGCATGTCGGGCGGCGGATCGTTCCATTGCATTACGCAGCAGGAACCTTCGTGATGAGCGAGCGTAAGGTCACAATTGCCGCCATTCAAACCTCTTACGGGCACGACATCGTGGCCAATATCGCCAAGACGGCCGAGCTCGTGCGCGAAGCGGCCAACAAGGGGGCAGAGATCGTGCTCCCATCCGAGCTGTTCCAGAGCATCTACTTCCCGACGCGGCAGGATCCGAAATGGTTCGCGACCGCTTATCCGCTGCGCGAGCACCCTTCCGTGATCGCGCTCCAGAAGCTCGCCAAGGAGCTCACCATCGTCATCCCCATCTCCTTCTTCGAGAAGGACGGTCCGCGCTATTACAACAGCGTGGCGGTGGCAGATGCCGGCGGCGAGATCCTCGGCATCTATCGCAAGAGCCACATCCCCGACGGTCCGGGCTATCAGGAGAAATATTACTTCCGTCCCGGCGACACGGGCTTCAAGACGTGGAAGACGAAGATGGGCGTGATCGGCGTCGGCATCTGCTGGGACCAATGGTACCCGGAAGCCGCGAGGGCGATGGTGCTCGAGGGGGCCGAGCTCTTGCTCTACCCCACTGCCATCGGCTCCGAGCCCTACGACCTCACCTTCGATACCCACAGGCAATGGCAGCGCGTCATGCAGGGCCACGCGGTGGCCAATGCCGTGCCGGTCATCGCGGCAAACCGCGTCGGAGCCGAGGAGAATGACGGGACGAGCCAGACCTATTACGGCCACTCCTTCATGGCCGATCATGTGGGCGAACTCATCGCGAGCTTCGGCGCGAGTGAGGAAGGCGTGCTGATCGGAAGCTTCGACCTCGCGGCGATCGAGCGCTATCGCGCCGAGTGGGGCTTCTTCCGCGACCGCCGCACCGACCTCTACGCGAAGAGCTTGCTGTGAAGAGAAGGACCGTCGATCAAAAGACGGCGATCATCATGAGTAGCGGGCAGACTAGACGCCCGAAGCCGCCACCGGCGAAGACCCTCGCAGCGAAGACGCCATCCTTCGCCACGACGCTCAATGCTCGCGTCCTCCGCCACGACGAGGTGCATGGGCTGTCGACGCTCTATTTCGGTGATGGAGAGTTGCGCGTGCCGCTCGTCCCGGTCCCCGTCGATTCGGGCGTCAAAGTGACGATTTATGCCCGCGACGTTTCGATCGCGCTCTCGCGCCCGATGGACGTGTCGATCACCAACCGCCTCCCGGGAACGATCATCGCCATCGAGCCTCTCGCGCTTCCTTACGTGCGCGTCACCTTCGACCTCGGCTCGACCCGTCTCGATTCCCTGGTGACGACCGAGTCGGTGGAGCGGCTCGGGCTGGAGAAGGGCTTGCGCGCCTGGGCGATGATCAAGACCGTCGCAATCGGGAAAGACGCGGTTGAGCCTGATCACCTTCCTGAGCCTCGCCGCTGGCCCTTGGGCGATAAGAGGGATCCATCGAAGCGGTGAGCTCGGCAAGGCCTTGCGCGCTCGCGCTCCGCGCCCTCCGCTCCATCGAGCGGTAAAGCGCGACCAGCCGCTCGCCGAAATCGGTGAGCTCGGCGCCGCTGCCGCGCCGGCCGGGGAAGGTGGCGAACACAGGTGTCTCGAAGGTGCGGTTCAGCGCATCGACCATCAGCCAGCATTTGCGATAGGAGACACCGGTCGCCCGGCTCGCGCCGAGAATCGAGCGGGAGGCGCGAATGGCGTCGATCAGCGCGATATCCTCAGGCGTGAGCCTGCCGCCATTGGCGAACCTGATGATCAGGTCCATGCGCGAAGCGCGAGAGGTCACCGTCGCCGTCTCCTCCTCCGAGCCAAACCGTTAGTTCTGATAGCGGTCCGGCAAGCGTCGAACAAGTGTCACTCGGCAGGGGCGAGCACTCGCGCTTTGCGGGTTACGCGCTTCTTGCCTTTGAGCCGGTTCTGGAGGCGCGCGAGATAGAGATAGACAATTGGCGTTGTGTAGAGCGTCAATACTTGCGACAGCGCCAATCCCCCGACCATGGCATAGCCGAGCGGCTGACGCAGCTCTGAGCCCGCGCCGTGGCCGAGCATCAGCGGGACGCCGCCGAGCATCGCCGCCATGGTCGTCATCAGGATCGGCCGGAAGCGGAGAAAGCAGGCTTCGCGGATGGCGTCATGCGGAAAATCGCCCTCGCGTTCGCGCTGGATGGCGAAATCGACCAGCATGATGCCGTTCTTCTTGACGATGCCGATCAGTAGAATGATGCCGATGATGCCGATCACCGAGAGGTCGAAGCCGCCCATCATCAGCGCGAGCAATGCGCCGACGCCGGCCGAGGGAAGCGTCGAGAGGATGGTCAGCGGGTGGATGAAGCTCTCATAGAGCATGCCGAGGATCAGATAGACGACGACGAGCGCGGCGGCGATCAGCACCGGCTCGCTCGAAAGCGAGTCCTGGAAGGCTTGCGCGTTGCCCTGGAATGTCCCGGTCAGCGTTACCGGAACACCCATGTCGAGAACCGCGTTGTTGATGGTCTCGACCGCCTGACCGAGCGCGACCCCGCTCGGCAGGTTGAAGGAGAGCGTGATCGCCGGGAACTGGCTCTGATGCGAGACCGAAAGTGGCCCGACCTGCGTGTTGTCGATGGTCACGAGCGTCGAGATCGGAACCGAGGCGCCAGTAAGCGGCGATTTCAAATAGATGCGGTCAAGCGTGTTCGGATCGCCCTGCATCTCGGGCGGCACTTCGAGGATCACGTGATAGGTATTGGTCTGCGTGTAGTATTGCGCGACCTGCCTCTGGCCGAAGGCATCGTTCAGCGTGGCGTCGATGACCTCCGGCAGGATGCCGAAGCGCGCGGCCTGGTCGCGATTGATGCTCACCATGAGCTGCGGCGCATTGCCCTGCTGGTCGGTCGAGACGTCGGCAAGCTCCGGCAGCGTCTGGAGCTTGGCGAGGATCTTCGGCGCCCATTCGTTGAGCTCACCGATATCGGCATCCTGTAGCGTGTATTGGAACTGGCCGCGGCCGATACGGCCACCGACGGTGATGTCCTGCGAGGGCTGGAGCGTCAGCTTGACGCCCTCGATCCGCGCGAGCTGGGGACGGAGCCTGTCGATGATCTCGCTCGCGGTGGCGGTCCTCTGATCGCGCGGCTTGAGCCCAACGAAGAAACGCCCGGTATTGGCCGTCTGCGCGCTTCCCGTACTGCCCATGGCGCTGCCGACTGCGGCGATGCCGGGGTCCTTGGCCACCACGTCGCCGAGCTGCACCATCAGCCGGGCCATCTCCTGCGGAGAGATGTCCTGCCCGGCCTCGGCAAACCCGGTGATCAACCCGGTGTCCTGAATGGGGAAGAAGCCCTTGGGGACGACGACATAGAGATAGACGCTCGCCGCCATGGTGGCGAAGAACACCATGAGCGTGATGAAGGGATGGCGCAGAACGCCGTCGAGCGTGCGGCGATAGAAAGAGAGCATGCCGTCGAACACGGCCTCGATCGCGCGCCAGACGAGCCCATGCTGTCCGCTTTCGTGATGCAGGAAGCGCGCGCACAGCATCGGCGTCAGGATCAGCGACACGAGCGCCGAGACGGCGATCGCCGCCGTCACGGTGATGGAGAACTCGCGGAACAGCCGCCCGACGATGCCGCCCATCAACAGCAGCGGGATGAATACGGCGACCAGCGAGACGCTGATCGACAGGACGGTGAAACCGATCTCGCGCGAGCCTTTGAGCGCCGCCTCGCGCGGCGTCATGCCGTCCTCGATGTGGCGGTAGATGTTCTCGACCACCACGATGGCGTCGTCAACCACGAAGCCGACCGAGATGGTGAGGGCCATCAAAGAGATATTGTCGAGGCTGAAGCCGCAGAGATACATAACCGCGAGCGCGCCGAGCAGCGAGAGCGGCACCACGAGTTCCGGGATGATCGTCACGCGGAGATTGCGCAGGAAGAGCAGGATCACCAGCACGACGAGGACGATGGTGAGGCCTAGGGTGAACTCGACGTCGTCGACCGAGGCGCGGATCGTCTCGGTGCGGTCTGACAGGATGTCGACGCCGATCGCCGGCGGAATGACGGCACGCAAACGCGGCAGCGCCGCCTTGACCTTGTCGACCGTCTCGATGACGTTGGCGCCCGGCTGCTTGAAGACGACGAGCAGGACCGCACGCTTGCTGTTGTCCCAAGCGCCGCTATAGAGGTTCTCAGGCCCCTCGATCGCTTGGCCCACGTCCTTGATCCTGACCGCAGCGCCGTTCCGGTAGGCCACGATCACGTCGGCATAGTCGCTCGCCTTGGAGAGCTGGTCGTTGGCGGCGAGCGTGAGGCTACGATCGTTGCTGTAGAGCGTGCCCTTGGCGGCATTGGTCGTCGCCGCGGCGATCGTCGAACGCAAATCCTCGAGGGTGAGATTCTTGGCTGCGAGCTTGGCGGGATCGACCTGCACTCTTACCGCCGGCTTCTGCTCGCCGCCGATCGAGACCTGCGACACGCCGTCGATTTGCGAGATCTGCTGGGCAAGGATGGTGTCGGCGTAGTCGTCGACGACGGTGAGCGGGAGCGTGTCTGAATGCACCCCCATCACCAGCACCGGCGAGTCGGCAGGGTTGACCTTGCGGTAGGTGGGAGGCGACGGCAGATCGGTCGGCAGTTGCCGTCCCGCTGCGGCGATCGCCGACTGCACGTCCTGCGCCGCAGCGTCGATGTCGCGGTTGAGATCGAACTGAAGCGCGATCGAGGTGGCGCCGAGCGTGCTGGTCGAAGTCATCTGCGTCACGCCGGCGATCTGCGAGAATTGGCGCTCGAGCGGCTGCGCCACGGCCGAGGCCATGGTCTCGGGGCTCGCGCCCGGCAGCGAGGCCGAAACGTTGATGGTCGGAAAGTCGACCTTGGGCAGAGGCGCTACTGGCAGGAGCGGAAACGCCACGATGCCGGCAAAGGCGACCGCGATCATCAGCAACGTAGTGGCGACGGGACGGTTGATGAACGGCGCCGAGATGTTCATCGCGCCACGCTCTCCGCGCTTTTCGCCTGCGGCGCCGGTTGTGGCGTCACGAAGCTGACCTTCACGCCTGGCCAGAGCCGATACTGTCCGCTCACCACGACGCGCTCGCCAGCCTTGAGCCCGCTCTTGACCACGGTCATGTTGCCGACCGTCGGGCCGCCCTCGATCGGACGGCTCTCCGCCGTATTGTCGGCATTGATCACCCAGGCGAGCAGGCCTTGGGAATTTCGCTGCACAGCCGCCTGAGGAATCGTCACCGCATCCTTCAGCGTCTCCACTAACACGCGCGCCCTGATGAATTCGCCGGGCCACAGCCTCTCGTCCTCATTGGGGAAGGTGGCCTTGAGTCTGATCGTGCTCGTCGTCTGGTCGATCTGATTGTCGAACAGGAGAAGCTTGCCCTTGCCGAGCTCGTGCACATTGTCCTGGTCCATGGCGATGACCGCCACCTCGCCATTCGCCATGGCGTCTTGCACCGATGCGAGATCGCGCTGCGGCAGAGTGAAGACGACCATCGTGGGGGTGAGGTCGGTCAGCATGGTGATCGGGGTCTGGTCGCCGGCATGGACGATGTTGCCGGCATCGACCTGGCGGAAGCCGACACGCCCGTTGATCGGAGCGGTGATCGTCGCGTAGCTGAGCTGGGTCTCGGCATTCTCGATGCCGGCCTGATCGGACGCGATGGTCGCCTTCAAGGCATCGACCTTGGCCTGTTGCTGATCGACCGCCTGCTGCGTCCCCGCCCCTTTCTTCACCAGGTCCTGGAAGCGTGCGAGGTCCTTGGCGTCCGAGACGAGCTGCGCCTCGTCCTGCGCCTTCTTGGCCTTGGCCTGATCGAGCGCGGCCTGGAAGGGTCGCGGATCGACGACGGCGAGCACGTCGCCCGCCTTGACCCGCTGCCCCTCGACGAAATTCACGCTTTGCAACTTGCCGTCCACCTGACTGTGGATCGCGACGGTATTCGAGGCCTGCACCGTGCCGAGCCCTTCGAAATAGATCGGCACGTCCTGCGTGCCGACCTCTGCGACCGTGACCGGCACCGGCGGCGCTCCCTGCTTCTTGTCTGGAGCGCTCGCCGTCTTGTCAGCGGTTCCCCCGGTATTCTCGAGGGGCGCGCGATCCACGATCAGCAATACGGCTGCGGCGAGCGCAACGAGCGCGGTCAGCCGGGCGGACGCGCGGGGCTTTCGCTTCAGTTTGGTTGGCGCATCGACCGGAGCCGCAACTTCTTCAGGCTGTTCGGCGAACGGCTTCGAAGGCTGCCCGTCGAGCTTCGCTCCGGCATCGCTCTGCTTCACGTGACGTTGCATCAAAGACCGCTTCCCCATCGCGCCCCTCACCAATGTAGTCGCCAAAGGCCCGGAGACGCGACCGCCGTGGCAGAACGTCGCAAAAATTATTTTTCGGCAAGGGCGCGGGCCGTTCAGCAACCGTTCAGGTGGAGTTAGGTGGCAATTTCCCCTCGCAAGGGAATGAAATTTCCTGGCGCGCATGGGCGCCTCTGGGGCTTAATTCGCCTCACGCTGACGAGCTTCTGACCACACCCCTTCTCATGAGCCGGTCGACAGACCCCGAATTCTTCACGCTTTTGACCGGGAGCTATCAGCGGCTCGTCGCCAGGACGCTCGTTCCTGACGGCGCGGATGCCGCCTGGCTCTATGCGGATGCGCCGTTCGCCGTCCTCGCGCATGACGGATCTGACGATCCCAAATTCATCTATGCCAACAAATACGCGCAAGCCTGCTTCGAATACGACTGGGACGAGATCACGACGCTGCCATCACGCCTTTCTGCCGAGCCGGCCGATCGCGCCGGGCGGCGGGCACTCCTCGATGCGGTCGCACGGCGCGGCTTCATGTCGGGCTATAAGGGCGTGCGCGTCGCAAAGTCCGGCCGGCACTTTGCCATCGAAGACGGGATCGTCTGGGAGCTGATCGACGCCAGCGGCACGAGGCATGGCCAGGCCGCCACCTTCTCCTCCTGGCGTAACGTTTGACATCTTGATCCCTCATCGCTAGTTCGGCCGGAGCTTGCTCTGGCCCGCTTTCGCGCGGGCCAAGTCTCGGGGTTTTTCATGAGCCGGCAGGAGCCGCTGATCTTCATCGTCTCTGGCGAGACGTCTGGCGACAATCTCGCCGGGCGGCTGATGGCAGCGCTCAAGGCTGAGACGGGCGGCCGCGTGCGCTTCGTCGGCGTCGGCGGACCGCAGAGCGAAGCCCAAGGGCTCAAGAGCCTCTTTCCCATGCGCGAGCTGTCGCTCATGGGTCTCGCCGAGGTGCTGCCGCATCTCCCCCGCCTGATCAAGCGGCTCAACCAGACGGTGGAGGCGGCGAAGACTTTGCGGCCAGACGTGGTGGTCACCGTCAATTCACCGGACTTTTGTCTCCGTGTCGCCCATCGTCTGCATGGCTCGGGAATTCCGGTCGTCCACTACGTGGCGCCGCAGCTCTGGGCCTGGCGGCCCGGCCGCGCTCGTAAACTCGCCACGCGCATCGACCATCTGATGGCGCTGCTTCCCTTCGAGGTTGCCTTCTTCGCCAAATACGGAATCGCCAGCACCTTCGTCGGTCATCCCGCGATCGAATCAGGTGCAGGTTATGGTGACGGTCCTGCCTTCAGGACCAAGCACGCGATCCCGCCGGATGCCACCCTCCTATGCGTCGTGCCTGGCAGCAGGCCGGGCGAGGCGAGGCGCATGCTGCCGATCTTTGGCCCCGCACTCGACATGATCAGGGAGAAGCACCCGGATTTGCGCGTCGTCATTCCGGTGGCTGACGCCGCGGCAGACTTGGTTGCCCAGCTCACGCGCGATTGGTCTTTCCCGGTGGTGTTCGCCTCCCCCGCCGATCGCTTCGATGCCTTTGCCGCATCCGATGCGGCCATGGCGAAATCGGGCACCGTCACCCTCGAGCTTGCGCTCGCTAATGTCCCCTTGGTGGTCGCCTACCGCGTCAGCCCGGCGACGGCCTTCATCGTCCGCCGCCTGATCAGCGTAAAGCACGCCTCGCTCGTCAACCTGCTCACCGAGCGCGAGGTGGTGCCGGAGTTCTTGCAGGAAAATTGCACGCCGGAGCGTCTTGCCGCCGGCGTCGAGGCTCTGCTCGAATCTAAAGAGGTGCGCGAGACGCAACGTCAGGGCTTCCGCGAACTGGCAAAGGCGCTCGGCGACGCTCACCCAAGCCCGAGCGAGCGCGCGGCCAAAGTCGTGCTCGACATCGTCGCCGGCCGCAAGCCCTAGGCCGCCGGCTGGCCCGCGCCGGGAGACCCCGCGAAGCCCGGGCGTGCGCGCGCGATGCGCAGATGCTCCTCAATGCTCTCGTTGATCATGCTCGCCACGCGCAGCGCCTCTGAGCCCGCGCGGCCATCCACCAGCGGCTTCTTGCCGGTCGCGATGCAGTCTAGGAACGACGCAATCTCGTTGGCGAGGCTGTCCTCTTTCTGGATTTCGTGCGTTTCGGTGCTAATTGCTGCAAGCCCTTCCTTCATCGGGTCGCCGCGCAGCCGGTAACCGAAGATCTTCCCCTCGCCGAGATCGCAGTTGAGATATTGCTGGTAGGCAAAGACGCGCATGCGCCGCTCGGTCTTGTAGCTCACGCGGCTCGCCGTGACATTGGCGACGCATCCCGATTCGAAGGTGATGCGGGCATTGGCGAGATCGATGCTGGGGCCGAGCACCGGGGTGCCGACCGCGTCGACCGTGGCGACCCGCGACGGAACGAGACCCATGATCATGTCAATATCGTGGATCATCAGGTCGAGGATCACATCGACCTCGATGCCGCGCGATTTCCATGGAGCGATGCGGTAGCTCTCGAAATAGAGCGGATCCGTGATGAGAGTGGAGAGCGCACGATAGGAGCTGGAGAACCGCTCGATTTGCCCAACCTGGAGAACGACTTTTCGTTCCTCGGCAAGCTTGGTGAGGGCGAGCGCGCTGTCGACGGTTTCGGTGATCGGCTTCTCGATCAACACGTTGATGCCGGCCTCGATCAGCGGACGAGCGACCTCGTAATGCAGCGTCGTGGGAACGGCCACGCTCGCGGCATCGACGCGCCCAATGATGCTGCGATAATCGAAGAGAGGCTCGGCGCCGAACTCCGCAGCAACCGCCCGCGCCCGCTCTTCATTGGCATCAACCACCGCGACAAGCTTGGCGCGCGGATTGCGCGAATAGTGATTGGCGTGAAAGCGCCCGAAATAGCCAGTGCCGACAACGGCGACGCGAATCTGATCTGACATGGTCCGTCTGTCCGCTACTCGGCGGCGACACCCGCCTTCAGCGACCGCACCACGCTCTGCACCATGTCGATAATGCGGTCTTGCGTCTCAGGCGCCAGGTAAGCATGCATCGGCAGGCTGATCACGCGGCGCGCGAGGCTGTCGGTCTGGTGGAGACCGGGAGCCTTGGGGAACTCGCGATAAGAGGGGAGCGCGTGGATCGGGCTGAGATAGTGGATCGCGGTCGGCACACCCGCATCGCGGCAGGCCTTGGCGAATTCGTCGCGGCGATCGACCAGGATTGTGTATTGCGCCCAGACCGATGTTGCCCCGTTCACCAGCGTCGGCACTTGCACGACCACGCCGAGACCCTCGGCATAGCGGCCGGCAACCGCCTGACGCGCCGAAATCTCGTTCGGGAACAGGCGAAGCTTCTGGAGAAGGATCGCCGCCTGAATGGTGTCGAGCCGGCTGTTGAGGCCGATGAACTCGCTCTCAGCCTGGTCCGGCGCCTTGCCGTGGCAGCGAAGCGAGATCAGGAGCTTCGCCTTGTCGTCATTATCAGTGAAGATGGCGCCCCCGTCGCCATAGCCGCCAAGCGGCTTAGAGGGATAGAAGCTCGTCGCGGTATAGTCGGCGAGCGTGCCGACCATCTTGCCGTTGAGGCTCGCGCCGAAGCTCTGGGCCGCATCGGCGAGCACAAGGAGATCATGTGTCTTGGCGATTTTGTTGATCGCGCCATAGTCAGCAGGCTGACCGTAGAGATCGACCGGGATGACCGCGCGGGGCTTCAGCCCAAGGCGCTTCGCCTCGCCAATGGCGGCTTCGAGGCTCGCGACATCCATATTGAAGCTATCTGGATAAATGTCGACGAAGACGGGCGTCGCGCCGGCGAGCACGACCACCTCCGCCGTGGCAACGAAGGTGAAGTCCGGAACGAACACCGCATCGCCCGGACCGATCCCCTCGGCCATCAGCACGAGAAGCAATGCGTCGGTGCCGTTGGCGCAACTGATGCAGTGTTTCGCGCCGCAGAATTCGGCGAGCTTTCGCTCGAGCTCGGTGACTTCTGGCCCCAGCACATATTGACCATGCTTCAACACGGTAGCGATCGCATTCTCGATGCTGTCGCCGAGATGCTCACGCTGCGCTGCCAAGTCGATGAAGGCCGCAATCGGCCGCGCGCGGTCTTTATTCATGCGTTGTTACCGAACTCCCTCACGCAATCTACCATGGGATAAGGCCGGAAGCGGCCAACCCGAACCTTGCGGGTGCGATGTTTCGCGTTATTAGGAGAGCCCCAAGGCTTCCTGTCGCCCCCGCCGCCGACTACCATAGCATGATCGAAGTTTCAAACCCGCCAGCCTGCGTCCAAACCGCCCCGAATCCATGATGCTCGGCTCAGAACGGCTCCTCGCCTCTTCGCGCCTCGACGGGTTGAAGGTCGGCGTCCTCGCCAACCCGGCCTCGATCGATCACAATTTTATCCATATTGTCGACCGGCTCGGGGCGTCATCACGTTTCAAGCTCACGGCGATCTTCGGCCCTCAGCACGGCTTCCGGTCAGACCTCCAGGACAACATGATCGAGACGCCGCACGCCAAGGATCCGCGCCGCAACGTGCCGATCTTCTCGCTCTACAGCGAGACACGCGAGCCCACGGCGGAGATGCTTGATCTGATCGATATGCTCGTCATCGACATCCAGGACGTGGGCGCGCGCATCTACACCTTCATCTACACCATGGCGAATTGCCTCCGCGCCGCCGCGCGCGCACGTCTTCCCGTCATCGTTTGCGATCGCCCTAATCCGATCGGCGGGATCGACGTGGAGGGGCCGACGCTCGAGCCCGGTTATGAATCATTCGTCGGCTTGTTTCGCATGCCGATGCGCCACGGCATGACCGTCGCCGAGCTCGCGCGCCTGTTCAACGAGCATTTCAAGATCGGCGCCGAGCTCGAGACCATGCCGATGGAGGGCTGGTCGCGGGACATGTATTTCGACGCGACCGACATCCCCTGGGTGATGCCCTCCCCCAATATGCCGACGCTCGACACGGCCATCGTCTATCCCGGCACGGTGCTGTTCGAGGGCACGATGCTGTCGGAAGGACGCGGCACAACGCGTCCCTTCGAGCTGATCGGCGCGCCCTGGCTCGACGGCGAGATGCTCGCCCCGCGGCTCAACCGCATCGGGCTGAAAGGCGTGCATTTCCGCGCAGCGAGTTTCGAGCCGACCTTCCAGAAGCACGCGAAGACCACCTGCGGCGGCTGCCAAATTCACGTGACCTCGCGCGGCGATTTCGCGCCGGTCGCCGCCGGAGTGGCATTCTTGCGTGAGAGCTATGGCCTCGCTCCGGACCGCTTCAAATGGCGCGACCCGCCTTACGAATACGAGCATGACAAGATGCCGATCGACATTCTCGCAGGCTCGCCAGAGCTCCGCGAGCAGATCGAGCAGCAAGTGCCGCTTCATGAGATCGCCGCGAGCTGGTGGCCAGGTGAAGAGGAGTTCGCCGAGATCAGGGCGCCCTATCTCCTCTACTGACGGCTACGCCGTAACGAAGCGCGCCGGAGAGGACTCAGGGCAGATCGCGCAGAGACAGCATCGGGCAGCCAAGCGTCTTCTGCAACGCCTCGATCAGATCCTGCTTCAATTCGGTGCCGATATAGAGACCGCCATTTTCCTCGGCGAGGCACTTGACATCGAGGATGCTCTGCTCGCCCGTCCAGCTGAAGTCCTTCATGCGATAGCCGATGATATGGACGGTCAAATTGACCGCCGAAGCGTGCAACTCCTTGCCGAGGTCGCAGGGTGAGCCTCCACAGGTCTCCTCGCCGTCCGTCACCACCACGACCACGCCGGGCTTGTGGCGATAATCGAGCACCTCGGCGGCGTTTCTCACCGCCGCGGTGAGCGGGGTCTTGCCGGCAGGCGACAGCGCATTCACCTCGTGCATGATGCGCTTGGCCGCGTTGTCCATGGGCTTCAGCTTGAGGTCGACATTGCATTGTTGATAGGGCCCGGGCCCGAAGGTGATGAGGCCGACGCGGCGGGCGCGGGTGACGGTGGGCAGCACAGTCGCGAGCGCGCCGCGCACCTCGTCGATGCGCGGGATCGTGGTGGCGATGCCTTGGTTGACGTTGCCCGCCATCGAGCCCGACGCGTCGAACACGATCATCGCGTCTTCGGTGCAAGGATTGCGCTCGCCTTGGTCCGCGGCGCGCGAAGGAGTCACGCCGGCAGCAGCCAGAAAGAGCACCATAACGGCGCGCGGGATGGCGGATCGGATTGACGGCAAGACGTGCCTCCTCAACATGAACTCTAGCCCAAAAGACCAGCCCCAGCGGTGGGTTGCAAGGTCACAGCCACAAATCTCGCAAAGCGTGAAATTCATGGAATCGAGCCGCAGGGCAAGCTCTTCCCGCGCTTGTAACCCCGAGACCGGAGGACTAGCCTTCGGCCATTCTTGTGACTTGCGGAGCACCCCCGTTGCCCAACCCCCTCGTCCGCGCTCCCCGCTCGATCTGGCGCGCATCAGGCGTCACCGAGGGCGAGCGCGCCATTCCCGAGGAGACGGCGATCGCCTTCACCTTCAACACCGCGACCTACGCGGTGATGATGGCCACGCCGCAAGACCTCGAGGACTTCGCGGTCGGCTTCAGCCTGACCGAAGGCGTGATCTCCTCGATCGATGCCATCGACTCCATCGACATCGTCGAGGAGGAGATCGGCATCGAGCTCCGCATCTGGCTCAAGGCGCGCGAGGCCACCGAGTTTCTCGGCCGGCGCAGGAAGATGGCTGGCCCCACCGGTTGTGGGCTGTGCGGCATCGAGAGTCTCACCGAGGCCATGCGCCCGCCGCCCAAAGTCGGCGAAGGTCGCAGCTTCACGCCCGCCGAGATCATGGCCGCGATCGAGTCTCTCTCTCCCATGCAAGTGCTCAATCATGAGACGCGCGCGGTGCATGCGGCCGGCTTCTATGAGCCTGAGCGCGGGTTGGTGGCCTTGCGCGAGGATGTCGGACGCCACAATGCGCTCGACAAGCTCGCCGGCGCTCTCGCTCGCGATGGCACGAGCGCACGAGAGGGTCTCGTGGTGCTGACCAGCCGCATCTCGATCGAGATGGTGCAAAAGGCGGCGATGATCGGTGCGCCGGTCGTTGCCGCGGTCTCGGCGCCGACGGCGCTTGCCGTGCGCATGGCCGATGAAGCCGGCATGACGCTGATCGCGATCGCGCGCAAGGACGGGTTCGAGGTCTTCACCCACCCTCATCGGGTGAAGGGCAAGATCGCGAGCCACGTCGCCTAGACGTTGCTTCACGAGGCCTTCAACAGCGCTTCAGCCTTGGCGAGCTCCTCTGGCCGGTTGATGTTGAAGAAGGGATCAAGCGGCTTGCCGCCGACCTGGCCTTGCGGGAATGCGACCTCGATCGCCGATTGCAGCTCGGCCCAGGCGCCGACCTTGCGCACGCCCTCGTTGAGCGCTTTCCTGAGATCTTGCGTCATCTCGACCGGCCATAGCCCGACCACCGGATGCACACCGCTCTCAGAGCGTGCCACAATCGGCCTCCGCTCACGGTTGGCAGCGGCAACGAGTCGGGCGACGAGATCTGACGGAAAAGAACGGCGTGTCGGTCGGCACACTCACCACGTAAGAGAGCTCGGGCCGGTTCTTTGCGTGCCACTCGAGCCCCGCAAGCAGGCCTGCGAGCGGACCGGCAGACTCCGCCAGGCTGTCGGCGATGACCGGGAGGCCGAAGGACGCGAAGCGGGACAGATCACCGTTGGCGCTGATGACGATGTCGGAGACCTGCGTCGCGAGCCGCGCGATGACATGAGCGAGCAGCGGCTTGCCGGCAAGCGGCAAGAGCGCCTTGTCGGCGCCCCCCATGCGGCTCGCTTTGCCGCCCGCGAGAATGACGCCAGCAACCTGCCCCGGTGATGCCACTTTCTAGCCTCAAGCCATTAAGAACGCGGGCCTGATCCGTCGCCCCGCAAGGCAAGTCGCCACACTATGCGGTGCTAGGGTAGCTCGATCCACGATTCGCCGGGAGGCTCCGCAATATGCAGACCCTGCTCAAAGCGCTCTGTTTTGTCCTGGTTAGTCTCTCCATAAGCGTCGCGGCACCGGAGAGGAGCAAGGCCTCGGCCGCCTCGATCGATGCCGATGTGCGCGCCACCGCCGAGAAATTTGCGACTCAGGTGCGCGGCGCGCGCGAGCTTGCCGATAAGGCGGAAGGCGTGCTCGTGTTTCCTTCGGTGGTGAAGGCGGGATTCGGCTTCGGCGGCGAATATGGCGAAGGCGCCCTTCTCGTCCGCGGACGGTCGAACGCCTATTACAACATCATCTCGGCCTCGTTCGGCTTCCAGCTCGGCGTGCAGTCGCGCGCGGTCATCATCATGTTCATGACGCGCGACGCGCTCGACCAGTTCGATGCAACGGCCGGGTGGAAGGTGGGCGTCGACGGATCGGTGGTGCTGGTCACGCTCGGGGCTGACGGCGCGATCGACACCAACAACCTCACGAGCCCGGTCATCGGTTTCGTGCTCGATCAGAAGGGGCTGATGTACAATCTGACTCTCGAAGGCTCGAAGATCACCCGCATCAATCCCTGAACGCGGACATAGCTACAGGCCCGCCGCCGCATCGCTGGCGGGCCACCTGCCGCAAGAGTCATAAAATCGCGCGCGCTATTTCAGCGGCGGAAGCGGCTGGGCAACGACGGCTTGATTGTGATGGAAGAAGCAGCCTCCCAGCGCCACAGGCGCTAAAAGGACCGCCAAGACGGCGATTATACGCATTACTGGCCCCCACTCATAACGCCACATACTGACCTAAGCAGGCCCCTACGAAATCATATTTCGGAGCTCAGATGGTGGCCGATTTGCAACAGTTGGATCACTTCTAACGCATTGCGCCGCCGTCTCTTTTTCGCAAACCGGGGGGCCGAGAAATCGGCCGGCGATTCACCTTTGGTTAACTATATCGCGCTGCTATCTCGGTTGTGACAGAGAACCGCTTCCTCCAGTCCTTCTCGGCGCTGCTTGCCAGCGCCATTCTCGTGTGCGGCACGCATCTCCTGCTGATTGCGAGCTCGGATTACGGTCGCCCTGAGAGCGGGCAACAGCTTGCCCCCGTAGCCACGCCTGCGCCTTCGGTAGCGCCTGCTGCCCAGCGGGAGGCGATCGAGGTTGAAGTCACCGGTGCCACTCTCGACCGGTCGCACTCCGACGCAACGCCCTTCGCAGGTGACCAGACACCCGCTTCTGCTCCTGCGCCTGCCGAGACAGTCTCCTCGGAGCCGGCTCCTGAGCCAGCAAGTGAGCCTGTCGAGAAAGCGGAAGCCAAAGCTCCCTCGAGCGAAACCGTCCCCTCACCCGCGATCGAAGAAGATAAGGTCGCCTCGGCAGCCGAGACCGTCACACCCGCGGTCGAAGCCACCACGCCAGTGGTCGAGCCGAGCGAAACGCCGAAGCCGGCCGAGCCCTCGCAAACGGCAGAGACTGACACCCAAGCCGCATCCGAGCCGAAAGTCGCCGAGGCGGCTCCGTCCGCCACGCCCGAAGCGGTCAAACCGACAGTCGAGGCAAACGAAGCGCCGAAGCCTGCCGAGCCCACCCAAACAGCAGACGCTGAGAGCGCGCCGGCCAAATCGCAGGTGCCTGAGCAAGCAATCCCCGTCACGCCCGAGACAATCTCACCTTCCCCGCACGTCGCGGAGGCCGAGACACCGGCTGCGCCAGCTCCTGTCGTGGCGGAGCCGGAACAGCCGAGCGAGCCGAAAGTCGCCGAAGCGAACTCCACAACGCAGAGCAATGAGACCGCCGAATTCGAGCCAACTCCTCCGAGCGTGCCGCTTCCGGCGCGAAAACCCGTTCCCGCCGCCAATGTGAAGACGGCGAAAGCAACGGCAAAACAGGTCGCGCCCGCCGCCAAGACCGAAGTGCAGGAAGCAGCAGCGGAATCGAAGCCGCGCTGGACGCCGATGGCGCTTGCCCCCGCCGACAAGGACTTGGTGGGAAAGCCGAAGGTTGCGCCCAAGCGCACAGAGGGAGCAGGCAGCTACAACGCCAAGATCTGGTCGGCGCTCGCGCGCCACAAGCCAAAGACGGGGAAAAGCGGAAGCGCGGCCGTGACCTTCGCCATCGGACCGGGCGGCGGCCTCAGGTCGGTGCGGATCAGCGGATCGAGCGGCGATTCTCAACTCGACCAGATGGCGCTTCAGACAGTGCGCAATGCCGCGCCCTTCCCGCCGCCGCCGGACCCTGCCTCTTCGTCCTACACGATCCGCATCTATTTTCGCTAAGCGTAGGCTTCCCGCTTTGCGTTACTATGGCTGGAGGCGAGAGCCCCTCCGCCGACCAATCAATCGCAATCCACCGCTCGCGCTGCTCGCAAGCACCAGGAAACACGACGTTTGAAGCTCGATCGCGAAACCGAAGCGCTGCTCTATTGGACGTCGTCGGCGACGGCGACGCCGCTCTGGACTCTCTCTCCGCAAGCCGCGCGCAACGAATATCGCCGGACCTTGTCCAAGACCGAAATCGCGCCGCCCGCAATCGGCGAGGCGAGCGATCTCTCCATCTCCGGCCATCAAGGTGAGATACGGGTGCGCAAATATGTGCCGGCCAGCGCCGGCGCCACTGCCGAAGCCGCCATTCTGTTCATGCATGGCGGAGGCTGCGTGCTCGGCGATATCGACACGCACGACGTCTTCTGCCGCACGCTCTGCCACGACACGGGCGCGACCGTCTTTTCGCTCGGCTACCGGCTCGCGCCCGAACACCCCTTCCCGGCCGCCGTCGAGGACACCGTCGCCGCGCTGACCTGGCTTTCGCATGAGGCTAGAGGCTTCGATCCGACGCGCATCGCCGTCGCCGGCGACAGCGCGGGCGGAGGACTTGCCGCCGTCGCTCTGCATGAGACCAAGGGTGAGCTTAAGGCGCCGGTGCGCGCTCAGGCTCTCATCTATCCCGCGCTCGATCTCCGCGGCCGGATGCCCTCGCGCACCGAGCTCGCCGAGCATTTCCCCATTCCGCGCGAGATGATCGGCTGGTTCTTCGACCACTATTTCGGCATCGCCTGGCCGTTCACCGACCCGCGCGCGATTCCATCGCTATACGAAGACTATACGGGCCTGCCCCCGGCGCTGATCATCACTGCGGGCCACGATCCTTTGCGCGACGAGGGCGAAAACTATGCAAGGACGCTCGCAGCCGCAGGCGTGCCGGTCGAGTATGAGTGCTGCGAAGGCACGATCCACGGTTTCATGAATATGGGCCGCGTGCTGCGTGGAGCGCACGGCCGCGCCCGCAAGCACCTCGCAGACTGGCTCGTCGCACGTCTGCACGCATAAGGCTGACGCCAAAGGGGAACGAATGGTAGCGGAGGAGCGAATCCGCCGTAATCATCCTTTCCTAAAAATCGAGGTGTAGGTTCAAATCAGGGACCCGCAACCAGCGTTATTTGCACCTTGATCACGCGATTCTCTAGGCTCAGTTGCTACAGGCGCCAAACCACCTGGATAGCAGCTTCGCTTCTTGACGAATGCCCGACTTTAGAGCGCGACCTCGAAAGCTGGCAGGTCGGAACTAAGCCCCTTGCGATACGTTATCGATCCGAGGGACTTCCAATGTTGCACCTGTATCTCTCCGTTTTAGTGGCGATCATTGCCGCAAACGTTCCAGCGATAATCCTGGCTCTGGCTCTCGCGATCAAACCAGGGAGAGACGCTGCTAAACGTTGAGGTCGTACGCCCGCCGGGCGGTCACGACAGACGCCGAAATGCCAAAGTTTCGCTCTGTTCCGGCGCTATTCAACCGAAGGGGTATTGTTTTCCGCGCAGCCAGAGGGATCAGGCGCTTGCCCTACCCGACACCACAAATTTACTTCTGGTGGGACCTACTGATCCTGCTGGTCTGCATGCGTTGAGGGAGGAATTCCCATGACATGTGGACGGATGCTCGCACTTTCGCTGGGCTGCTCAGCTCTGCTGTGCGTCGGAAGCTGGCCGAGCACGCCGGCGAGGGCTCAGGTGCTGGAGCGTGGCGTCGAAGGAGCGGCCGTAGGCGCCATCATTGGCAGCATTGTTGGCGGCGGCAAAGGCGCCGCTACGGGTGCTGGAATTGGCGCTGGTATCGGGGCGCTGAGTGGTGCGGCCGAGGCTAATGCGCAGGCGCAGGGATATTACGGGCCGCCACCTGCCTATGGGCCGCCCCCTCCTGGCTACTACGGTCCGCCGCCTAGCTATGGCTCGAGACGTAATGGTCATTACGGGGCGACAAATCCTGCTTACCCCGCTCCGCCACGTCGCGCAGCTGTCGTGGCCTCGATCAGTATCGCCCCGCCTCCTCTTCCAGTTTACGACCAGCCCCTTTGTCCTGGACCGGGTTACGTCTGGACGCCGGGTCACTGGGCTTACGCTGCGGGCGGATATTATTGGGTGCCCGGAACTTGGGTGCTGCCCCCCGCTGTCGGCCTCGTCTGGACGCCAGGCTACTGGGGGTATGAAGGCCAGCGGTACATTTGGCATGCCGGATATTGGGGACCGCACGTCGGCTACTATGGCGGCATCAACTACGGCCTCGGTTATTTCGGATCCGGCTATGAAGGCGGCTATTGGAAAGACGGGGTGCTCTACTACAACACCGCCGTCACGAGGGTAGACACGGCCGTCATCACCAACACCTACAACAAGCAAGTCGTCGGCACCGCCACGGTGAACAATATCAGCTTCAATGGGCCCGGTGGAATTGCAGCTCAGCCCACGGCTCAAGAGGTGGCCTGGTCTCGCGAACGACACACGCAGCCAACGGCATTGCAAGTTAAGCATCAGCGCATCGCGAGCGCTAATCGGGCGCTTTTTGCTGCGGTGAACCACGGTACCCCGACGGTGGCGGCAACGGCCAAGCCTGGGGTGTTCAAGGGCCCCGAGATCGTCGGGCCAAAAGCGAGCCTCGCTGCTACCGACGCGACAGTGAGTACCGGGTCCACTGTGCCTGAGAACAAGACTCCTCTCCCGCAGAGCCAAGACGGAACCGCTCCTGGCGCCAGCGGAGGAGCAGGACCAAGTGTCGGTCAACAAACTCCGGCTGGGCCGCACGGTCCCAGCGCTGCTGCCAACGGAGGAGCAGCCGACACCGGCAAACATGCCTTGAGTGGACCTAACAGTCCTAGTGGTACCAACGAGGGCTCTAAGGCTAATCCGACCGCCACCGCTGAGTCCGCACCAAAGGCCGGCGCGGTTCTGCCGCTCGCGACTTCATCCATTTCAGGCGACAAGCCGGCATCTACGATGTCCTCGCCTTCGGCTGAGCCTTCGGGCTCTACTTCGAAGTCATCCACGCCAACTTCAGCTGGAGCGGCAGACTCTGGGGGGCCCACGCAAACCGCGAACCTCGAGCCAACGATTAATATTCCGCCGGGCACCACGCGCTTTGGGATCGAGATCGGGACAGTCGAGAAGCAGGCTGGCTTGCAGCGCTTGTGGCGCGACATCCTCACCAAGCATCCCGCGCTCGTGGCGGGATTACAGCCGCGTCGCATGCCGGCGCCAGACAAAAAGTGGCAGCTGATCGCGGGTCCCTTCGGTAGTACTGCTGAGGCGACCCAAGTCTGCGGTCTCTTCAAGAAGGAGAATTTAGAATGCGAGGCGACGGTCTTCGCCGGGGATGAGCTTTAAGCGCGGAGAAAGCCAGAGCACAATTCGCGCTACGCGCCGAGAAAGCCAGAGAACAATTCACTCACATGTCCGCAATGGGTCACAAGCGGACGTTACGACGACCCATCGAAATCGTCCGCTAAGAGCCATAGCGGACAAACGCGGGTGGGGTCGGATTGTCCGCTAAGGGCCACGTCATTTTCCGCGGTCGTTCCCAAAGCTTTTGCCGCCCCTCTCACTCCGGCACGCCTTCGCCTGAGCCGCCAAACTCTTTGGGAAAATCCTTTAGCTTGGGGAGTCCGTCCCGCATAGGCAAAACTGTGTCGGCATAGTTGATGTGCACACCCGCGCTGAACCTCAAGGTGGGTAACGTCGCTGCATATACATCCACCAATCCGATCGTAGGATGATTGTTCATGAGATGGCCACCGCATTTCTTGCAGTATTGCCGTTGACTGAATTTGGTCTTTTGGAACGTGGCAACATGTTCCGCACCCGCAGTAACCCGCACGGCGTCGGGTTTCCAAAGGGTGAAAGCATTGACCGGGGCAGCTGACCAGGACCTGCATGATTGGCAATGGCAATATCCCATTGCTTCCGGTTCGCCCGAAACTTCCACATGAACGGCTCCGCAAAAACACTCGCCTTTGTGTGTTGCCGCCATAGTTGCTTCCTCCTTAGGTCTGATGCGACATCAGGTAAGGGTCAAAACCGGACACGTGCGCCGACTTAGCTTAGGTCCGTTTTGTGCTGTTTAGCAGATGTGTCGAGCAAGAGTTTCTGATCCCAGCGTGCCAATAGCGGCAATTTGGCCTCGATGATTCTTGTATGATTGGCGCCGATAGGGCAACGCCGATGACCACCGCCGAAAATACGACGGCTGCGCCCGCGCCGCATTACTGGTTGCGCACCGCGCTCGCCGTCGTCGCCCTGATCGAGCTAGCGGACGCCCTCTCCAGCACGACTCGCTCGGCGGGGATAGTTTTCAACTTCCCCCCTACGTTGTCCTTCCCTTTGTCGCTCAAGGCACTTGCGGTCGAAATGATCCCGTCATTTGCGCCGAGCACGGCGGCCCTCAGCCACCCAATCCGCTCGACGAGATGGCTCTCTTTATGAAGGCCTCTCATAAATTGCCCTGCCGTCCCGGTTTAACTATCGCCCGAACGTTGGGACTATCGGGCATCTATTCTGGTCTCGCTCCGTCTCGACCTGGCTGATCAAGCTCGGCCTCGCCGACGCTCGAGTACAAGATTGTAGAGCGAGGCGAATATGCCGAAATGCACACAGCCTTCGACAAAGCCCCAAAAGGCCCCGACCAAAACGCCTAGCGCTGAAACCGAGTAGCCGTAGAAACCGTAGAATTGCGTGAGTAAGTCTGCGAACGGCCTGAACCCGGGGATGCCCACAAGTGCCGCGATCGTGGCCAAAGCCACGCAGGCCGCCCCATAGATTGCGCCTGCAAGGGCGAAGCTCAGAGTGTCGAGCCTCTGCATTAGGGTCCTTATTTTACGGACGTTTGTAGCCGGTGATCATAGCGCGCACCAAATTCTCACGGTGTGAAAAACTCGCGAGCGCCACGCCCACGAGATGGAAGACCACGAGCGCGAGCGTGATGTTTGCGAAGAGCTCGTGAGCCTCCTCCACGGCTTCCCCCGTTTCCTTGCTGAACATGCCAGCAAGCGGTCCCGCCTGGTGCTCGCCGCCATAGACTATGAGCCCCGTCACCACGGCTGCGGCGAGGAAGACGAGAAGCGCGAACACCATGGCTGCGCCACCCGGGCTGTGGCCGAGATAGCGCTTCGCGTGCGAGGCGGTCATGTCTCGCAAGTAGGAAACCACCTCAGCAGGACTGTAGGCGAAATCCGAAAAGCGCGCGTGACCTGAGCCGAAGAACCCCCAAATGATCCGCGCCAACACGAGCGCGCCGACCACGTATCCCGCCCAGACATGCACCGCGAGGGGATCTTCGGTCAAATAGGCGACGGTGAAGGCAGCAACCAGGGTCCAATGGAAGATCCTTACAAACGGATCCCACACATAGATCTGGTCTCGCCGAGATGCGAGGTCTGGATTTTGCATGTCACTCTCTAGCACGCCCGCATTGCCTCTAAATTGACAAGCGTCAAAGGTATAATTTTTTTGCGTTTCTCTTCGGATTGGAGAAGGAGGCGGTTATGTTGCGTCTCTCATCACTTCCCGCGGCTCTGATATCGATCCTTGGTCTCACGGCGCTTGCCCTTGCGGCAGACGATCCGCTGATGAAGCAGGCGCAAGGACTATTCCAGCCAATTCCTCTAGAACCCCCTGCGATGAAGGCTGTCACCGCAACACCTCCTATGGTGGAGCTTGGAAAGGATCTCTATTTTGATCCGCGGCTGTCCCAGAGCCACAACATCAGCTGCAACACGTGCCATCAGATAGGGCTTGGCGGCGTGGACATGATGTCCACCTCGATCGGGCATAAATGGCAAAAGGGTGGGCGCAACGCACCCACTGTACTGAACGCCGTTTTCAACGTGGCACAGTTCTGGGATGGGCGCGCCGCTGATTTGAAGGCGCAAGCTGGTGGACCCATCCAAAATCCCATCGAAATGGGAATAACCCACGAGCACGCCATCGAAATGTTGAAGGCCATTCCTGGCTATACGCCATTGTTTAAGGCCGCCTACCCAGACGATGCAGATCCAATCACCATGCCAAACGTGGTGACTGCGATTGCCGCGTTTGAGGCAACCTTGATCACACCGAATTCCCCCTTCGACAAATATCTTAAGGGGGACGCGAACGCGCTTACCGCTGAGCAACAGGAAGGTTTGAAACTTTTCATCGATACCGGCTGTGCCAGCCTGTCATTCGGGCATCAATATCGGTGGTCAGATGTACGCGCCATTTGGCGTCGTCGAGAGGCCAGGAGCCGATATTCTGCCCCCCAATGACAAGGGCCGGTTCGCGGTGACGAAGACGGTAAGTGACGAGTACGTGTTCCGCGTGCCACCGCTGCGCAATATCGAACTCACGCCTCCTTATTTCCATTCTGGTCAGGTGTGGGATCTGAATCAGGCCGTCGGCATCATGGCCACCGACCAGCTTGGCAAGTCGCTCAACGATGATCAGGTCGCGAAGATCACTGCATTCCTCAAGTCATTGACGGGCGAGCAACCGCAAGTCACTTACCCGATCATGCCGCCGAGCGTGGCGGCTACGCCGACCCCGCAGCCGTAATCGGAGTTGACGCCTTGGGCTTTTGCTATCTGGCCTGGAACGCCGGAACAGGAAGGTTCGGATGCTTCATATTCCTGCTGTCGCAGCGGGATTGTTGTTCGGCCTAGGCCCGGCGGCCTGGGCGCAAGAAGCCGACATTGGCGCGGGTGCCACCTATGCCAAGCAAGTCTGCGCGCTCTGCCATGCAGTACTGCCGAACGAGCAACTCTCCCTTGCCCCAGGCTCCGACCTTCCAGAAAGTGGCTGACACGTCCGGCATGACCGAGATGGCGCTTTCCGTCTGGATGCAAAGCTCCCATCCGACCATGCCCAACATCATTCTGGAGCAGGATGATCTCAGGAACGTTGTCGCCTACATCCACAGCCTCAAGAGCAACGATTAGGCCTTTCTGCCTGACACTTCTCGCTAAAGCGAGGAGAGAAAAAAAGGCCATTGCAGGCGCAGGCATTAACGCAGGTCGCAGAATGCGATTGTGTGTTCTCCACTGGATGGCGAGTGGATGTGTATTTGCCAATTCACATCGAAAACCAAATGTAGTTTGGCTGCTCTCTCGACGAAAATATCACATAGCTCTCGAGCGCCACTGGCGGAAAGTTCGCCAGCGACCGTGATATCGACTGATCTGTACCACTCTGAAACGGAGCATTTTTCCGACTTGCCCCACTCGTCGACCAATGAACACAAACGCAATGCACTGCCAGCCGAACTAGGCTTGTGGGCAGCAACATCTTGCGGCACGGCGGCAAGGAAAAATGTGCCTAGCACCATAGCAATCCTAGAAGCTATTGCGTCCTCCATCTGCAAATTCAGCTAGCTTCGTACCGTGTCGTGCCGACCCATCCTTTCGAGAACAGTGTCTACCATTCTGCCTGACTCTGAATTTTGTCACCGCGAACTTCCGGTTACGATTGCTTGTCTAACGATTATGCCGGTTAAAACGTTTGGATGCGCAGTCTCGAAGACAACACCCTCCTCCTGCTGGTCATTATCGTATAAGTGGATCCTCTGGCCGTTCTTCGGCGCCGTGCTCTGGGCGGCCGTGTTGGCGATCGTTTTTGCGCCGCTCCATCGGCGGCTGTGGGGATTAATTTCGCAACAACAAAATCTTGCCGCTCTTTCCACAGTGCTGATCATCCTGGCGTTGGTGATCGTGCCACTGACGTTGATTGCCGCTTCCCTAGTGCGGGAAGCGACCAGCCTGCACGAGGAAATCAAATCGGGAAATCTCGATTTTGGTACGTCTTTTGAGCAGGTCATGGACGCCTCGCCGACATGGGTCACCAATTTGCTCGACCGGTTGCGGTAACTGATTGAGCGCAATTAAAGAGAAATTGTCCGATGCCCTCATCAGGGGAAGCGCGTTTTTCGCCACTCAGGCTGAGACCAAAAACGGCGATTCCGCCGAGCGTTGAGATCAATACGGGCCTACATGCTTAGAGTGCAAGGAGGGACCGACCGATGGCCAAACGTTCCGATCATGAGACCGACGCAGCGTGCGAGAAGGCTTACCGCCGTGGATATGCGTATGGGGTGCAAGCGATGATGTCGGCCATTGTGGACAAACTGTCGAAGGCTGAGCGTCAGAGCTTTGAGGTTTGGTTTGCCGACGTAGTGACACCGTGGTCACAGGGCACTGGCAACTCTCGCCCACCCGAACCGCCACGTTGGTAATAGCGCATGGACAGCGAAATTACATCTGATGCGAGCCACGCCATGGTCGCCATCTCGAAAATATGAAAGCGAAATTGATCAAAGAGCTTCTGCACGATCGCTCCAACCTTCCTAGGCGGCGGAAACAGATGTAGGGTGGTTTTACGCGACAAATAAGTACTCGTTAGGAATAGCTAGATCCGCTTCGCCCTAGTTATACAGCTGCTTATTTTGCTGGCGGTGGCCAACGGAACGCCCGTGATTGCCACGAAGATTTTGGGGAAGACTTTCGCGTATCCCGTCGATTTCGGTATAGCATTTTGTGACGGCCAACCGCTGTTTGGCGCATCAAAAACGCTGCGCGGCATCTTGCTCGCCGTATTGCTTACATCCGTTTCTGCCCCGCTGATCGGGCTGGATTGGACGTTTGGAGCCCTTATCGCGGTCACCGCCATGTTTGGCGATCTGTTGTCCAGCTTCATTAAAAGGAGAATGGGCTTAATCCCAAGCAGCCAATGCATCGGCCTTGATCAGATTCCCGAATCGCTCCTGCCGCTAGTGGCTTGTCGCTTCCTTTTGCGCTTGACGATCCTCGAGATCGCAGCCGCCACGGTTATTTTTTTCCTCGGAGAGTTGGCACTATCCCGCGTACTGTTCTGGTTGCGCATTCGCGAGCGGCCATACTGACTGACCACGTGGGGCATTGCAGATAAATCGCGAGCGGTCCACGCCACTCAATATGCTAAAGGGCTGCTGTGCTCCGGTAATGGCAGAACAGAATTCAACCCAGGCTGTCATGGCATTCAAAGACATACTTTTAGTCCTCATTACTTACCCGAAGGCCACGGATGCCTCTGAAATTCAGGAGGCCGTTGCATTCGCGGTCGCTTTGGATGCGCGAATTTCCGCCATCGCCTGCGCCGTACAAGTTCGGGCTCCCTCGCAGCATCTCGGCGAAGGCTTCGTTGCTGGTCTTGTTGCCTCGGAAAGGCAGAAAAGCTCCGACGTTGCCGCCGAGTTGTTGGTGGCCTTTGAGGAGTCCGCAAAGAAGGCTGGGGTTTTCCAGGAGAGCCTTACGAAGACGTGTTTCACGTCCGACGCTCCAGATTTGCTAATCCAAGAGGCACGATTGAGGGATCTGACGATCGTCCCCGCAATCTTAGAAGACCTCAATTATCAGTGGTATGCGGAGTCGATCGTTTTTGGTTCTGGGCGCCCAGTTCTAATACTTCCTAGGCGGGGCAGTGATCGCGGGTTTGCCCTAAATACCGTGGTGATTGCATGGGATGGAAGTCGTCCAGCCGCTCGCGCGGTCGCGGACGCGCTCCCTCTATTAGAGCGAGCAAAAGAAGTGCGCGTTCTAACAGTCTTGAATGAAAAAGAGCTCACCAGCGAATCGCCTGCTGCAGAATTGGCAAGATATCTGGAACGCCGCGGGATTGTTGCCAAGCCGGATTGCATCGATGCAGCGGGTCGTCGGATCGGTGAAATCCTGAGCTCCTACCTCACGTCTAATCAAGCGGACCTTCTGGTTATGGGCGCGTACGGCCATTCGCGCCTAAGGGAGTTTATTCTGGGCGGAGCCACGCGGAGCATGCTTTTAAAACCGCCGCTGCCGGTTTTGCTTTCACACTAGCCAAGAAACATCGGGGCGCATGGTTCTTCCGGGACGCTTCGGTGACCATGTGCTTCGCTCCAAGGGGCTTCACGATACGAAAAAGTTCGGCAACACCACAAGCAACCGGGCTTGTTGACCAGCAGGTTGTCTGAAGGCGTAGTCGGTTCTCTGTAGCTGCGCTTTGGGTCATTTGCGGGATCGGTGCGGCGCTGGGCATGTCTGCTCTTGAGGCAGTTCCACACATTCGTAGGGCAGCGAGGGAGCAGTGCCCCCGCATATTGATTCTGGTCAAATACAAGGACGGCGACGCCAATATACGCTGGCTTTGCTCTTGTGACGACGCGATGGAAATGTCGCTGTGCTCCTGGCCGCGTCGCTGACGGGCACGCGGATGGCAATGAGCTACCATTTCTCCAAAAGGCTGGACGTTCCCTTCGATCAGGCAGTTGCGCGCGTGATCGCCGCGCTGAAGCGCGAGGGTTTCGGCGTCCTCACCGATATCGACGTCAGAGCCACGCTCAAGTCGAAGCTCGGCGAGAATTTTCGCCCCTATAGGATTCTCGGCGCTTGCAACCCGCAGCTCGCTTATCGCGCCTTGCGGCTTGAGGATAAGATCGGGACCATGTTGCCCTGCAACGTCATCGTGCAGGAGTACCAAGGCGGCAGCGTTGAGGTTTCCGCCGTCGATCCAGTCGCCTCCATGCAGGCAATTGACAATCCCGGCCTCGCCGAGGTGGCGAAGGAGGTCCAAGCCAGGCTCAAAAGAGTTGTCGAGGGCTTGTAGCACCTAGCTCGCGATCAGCCCATAGCGCGGGGCGCGTGCTTGGCGCGTCCAGTGGGAGGTTACTTATGTCAGCACATGGAAAGATCTCACGGCGAACTTGGCTCAAAGGGATGGCACTGTTCTCGGCTGCTGCCGGGATGCCTCTAGTGCTGGCCTCCACGGCTGCCCAAGCCAAAGCCAGCAAATCGGCTGTGCATTACCAAGACCACCCAAACGGGAAGATGCGCATGTGCCAGACGTGCAAATTCTTCATTTCGGCGGGCGGCGGTCGCTCCGGGATGATGGGGTGCCCGATGGGAGGCGGCATGATGGGAGCCGGAGCGTGCCAGCTAGTCGAAGGTAGAATTAGCCCAATGGGCTACTGCGACCTATATGCTCCCCTGGGCGCGTGAGGCGGTTCCGCCCAGGGTTGAAACACCAGCACCCTGTCGGCCTTTCATTGTGCGAATTGAAATGAGCTTGATTAGATCGTCCACCACAAGGCGGGACTCGACGACTTCGAGGCCAGCCTCCGGAACGCTCTCCTCTGTCCGGCGATCAAAACCTGCCCCATAGGCCCAAGCAACCCACGGCTCCCACAGCCGCGTGATGGCCCTCCGCATGGCACCGCGCGGGCGCACGTACTCTAACAGTCGTATTGTCCCGCCAGACCTAACGACACGGCCAATCTCGCGCAGAGCCGGGACCTGTAGCTCATCGGGTAGAACACAGAACAGAAAGGTGGCCACCGCAGCGTCAAAGGACTGATCCTCAAACGCAAGGTGGGTTACATCCATCTGATGCAACTCAACGCGGGCCCCGAGCGAAAGACGTCTCCGCTCGGCGCGTGCCAGCATTGCTGGACTGATATCGATGCCGACGACTTGGGCCCCAGGTGGGTAAAACTGAATATTTCGACCAGTTCCAATACCCGCATCCAACACCCGTCCCTTGAGCCCCTGGAAGAGCAAGGGCCGTATCTTGCGATAGCGGCTATACTCGAAGGGAAGATCGAGTAGGTCGTAGAGCGGTGCGATCCGCTCGTACCGGTCCAGATTGGATGAGCTCAGCGCGGCACCATAGTCAAAAAGGAAGAAGCCCCGACGGGGGGACGGGGCCTCTTCGGGTTCCTATGGGGGGAACCATGATGGGGGAGGGAAAACCCCATCAGATTGTTATGTTTAGCACCCTTGCCGCGGTCGAGATAATTAAAAATCGGCAATTTTCCAAGCTTTTTGACGCGGGGGTTAACGGGGCTCGCACGGATCGAGTGACGTTTCGGCAACATTTGTCTTTTTTAATACGCACAATTTAAAGAGGCCCGAGATTTGCCTTTTTCGGACCTGTAGATGGCCTCATTGGATTCGGGGGAATGAGGGAAGTGGAGAAGCCTGGCCGGGGGGCCGGGCTTCTTCTTTTTCAGAGCCCGAGCACGCGCTGAGCCTCGAATGCGCCAGGGCGAGGAGGGCGTCGGCATGGAACTGATCACGCCCGGCATCGAAGGCTTCCCGCGGCAGCGCTCGCTGGCCGACCAGCTCGACGACGAAACCCATGCCGTTCAGATCCTGCGCCAGGTTATCAATCGCACGGCGGTCAAGCCGTGCTTCTTAAGCAATTTCACCATGAGTTTCTTTGCGGCTTGGGCATCGCGTCTGCGCTGGACGAGGAAATCCAGCACCTCACCCTCGTTGTCGACCGCTCGCCAGAGCCAGTATTTACCGCCGCGGATCGAAATCACCATTTCATCGAGGGGCCAGTGATCGCCCGGTCGCGGCCGCGAACGGCGGATATTCGCCGCGATCGACGGGCCCGAACTTCAGGAACCACCGCCGGACCGTCTCGTAGGATGCGTCAATCCATCGTTCGGCCAGCAATTCCTCGACATCCCGAAAGGACAGTGTGAACCTGGCATAGAGCCAGATCGCGTGGCGGATGATTTCTGGCGGGAAGCGGTGGCGCCTAAACGATATCGGTCTCATCCGATGATGCTAATCGGCGACGAACCGCAGAGCTATCCGAGTTACCGTGACATCCCCCGGCCGCCAAACAGGCGCCTGAAAAAGCCACCGCGCCTGCGAGATGGGAAGTCATCGAACTCGGCATAGTAGCCGGGCCTGAACGAGCGGGGAGCAGCCTGACCATAACGAGCCCGAGATTTCGCTGAACTTGCCACTTTACCCTCGCCGCCTGGCGTCTCGCCGCTCAGCACCACCTGCGTATTTTCCAGGCCGCTCTCCTTCACCAAGTCGTAGAGGAGCGTGGCATTTTGCGGGTCGATGCGCACGCAGCCATGCGACGCAGGCTGGCCGAGATGCTTTACCTCGTAGCTGCCGTGGATGGCATGCCCATCCTTCATGAAGAAGATGGCATGCGGCATGGGAGCGTTGTCCCACTCCTTGCTGTACCAAATCTCATTCATGGACATGGCCGTGAAGGTGCCCGACGGAGTGGAATAACCGCGCTTACCCGTAGATACCGGCCAATCGTATTTCTGCACGTCGTCGACGAAGACTGTCATTTGTTGCGTGGACTTGTCGATGTTGATGAGGATCGAGTGAGCAGCCGGTTTCTCTGTCAGTGCTGACGCTTGCGCCGATCCTTCCGATTTTTCCTCGCACACAAGCGCGCTCTCGTTCCACAACATGCCGGCCAGATCGCAATCGGCTCTCGTGAGAGGCTGCGGCCTCGCCGTAGCCGCCTCTTGGGAAGAGAGCTCGCAGACATTAGCCGTCTCGCTCCACGACCAACCCGATGCTGCTTCGCAATCCGCTCGCGTTGAAGGTTGAGGCGGGGCATCTACGGCAAAGCCCCGCCCCGGAACCCCACTGAAGATGATCAGCAAAAGCATCGCCAACAGTTTCACGCCAATACTCCCGAGGTTCCACCAAATGCGTGAGCGCGCCGCAGCCAGAACGCCGTGCGAGGGTTCTGGTTGCCACAATTTTTCAATTTTTGCTCGCACGTCCAGCGCCACGATGGCTTTGCAATCGATGAGGGAGGGCGTTGTTTGTCGCTGGGGCAATGTCGTCTATTGCACTATCCGACTTTTTTGGTCGGAAACAGGACACGCGCTTTAGCGTTTGAGATAACGGCGCTGCAGGTAGCTGTGACGTTGAGCCGTTTCGGCTCGCCTGTTCGGCCGTAAATGCACTGCGTCATATCCTTCAGTAGAGGAGATATCATCATGCAACGCTTCTTTATGGCGGCGATGGTGACCGTCTTTCTGACGAGTCCAGTTTTGGCCGAGGAGACATTCTTCATCATCTACGACAAAGCGATGCACGGCTGTACGATTACGACGACCGAACCTTCCGACGCCAAACGATATAAAACGGAGGGAAAGTACAGGTCGGAAAGTGAGGCCGAGAAGGCCATCACTTCCGTCAAGGATTGCTGAGCTTCGGGCACAGACTAGCGATATTGGTCAGGCACGATGCGGAGTGCGGACAAGGAGCCATGGTCTTCTGCCGATATTCCTCGACCGTCAGCCCGCCGCGCATGACGGTAAGCTGCTCCTCCGTGAAGTGCACCTTGGAGCCACCGCGTTGGGGCGGGACGGTGATAAATCGTGGATCGCTTCTCGCAGCAATAGCTCGGGCGAGCTTTCTCATGCCTTCTAGCGTCTGAGGACGCTCAGCAGTCGTATCAATGAAGCGGGGTTTGGTGCGTGCTGCTAAACCAAAGATTTACGGTGGAAGGTGCAGCTCTGCCACACTCACGAGGGCATTTCAGTCAGCTAATATAGCCCTTCACCCGGCAATGACGAGTGGGGCGTATGCCGGACCGTCGGGAGGTTGACATGACCCACTCGAATCTTAGGGTAGAAGTGCAGGGCACAAACATCGTTGTCGTCCTGCGAGGAACCTGTTTCAGGGCAAAATATCGAAAACAAAATGCTCCCTGGCTTGCTACCGATGAATACGGGCCGGATGATCTAGATGCCCCGATGACGTTGTCCGAATTTCGCAACGCAGCTTGGGCGGCTGCCAATGATGTGGCTCGGCAGCTTGGATGGATCAAGAATTGCGACGAATTACATCGGGCAGCAAAACTGGCCGGATCGCAATAGGCCGCACCTACTGGGATCGGATGCTAGAATTGAACTAAAGCGTCTCGGAAGCGAAACATCGCGTCAATCCGCAGTCGCATCACTGAGATCTATCTCACCCTCAACTACATGGTTCAGGTCCGCGCCCTTAGCTGTCAGAACCATTCGGAGTGACGGCGACGCATAACTGAAGCTGCTAGGAGAGACTGCGCCCTGGCAGCGAGACGACACTGGAATTCGCGAGCCATTGGCTGTCCGCGTCCTTGACGACAAAGCCACCAGATATTCGCTCGGCGCAGGGTGACTAGAAGCGGCGCGGCATTGCCTAGCGGCGGTGGCCAAGTGGAAGTCCGAGCACGAGGGCTTTTTGCCTAAGGTCGCGGACCTCTACGGTCTCGACAACAAGCTCGCGGTGGCGCTATTCGGCAACGCCAAAGGTTTTCCTAAGCCGCCCCCAAATCCAAACGCTCACGTGGACAGGAGGCGAACGCCCCTGTGCGCGGAAAGCAAACGGCAAGCGGCAACGACCTTGCAGGTTCACTTCAAGGGTTCTTCGGCGATTAGCGATAAGGTACTGCGCAAAACCTCGTTTTGCGCTCCAAAATGCTGAGCCTCGCGCAGTTATGACTGCCCACCGCTTGGCAGCCGTTGCCCTCAGTTCAGCCTTAGCTCACCCTCTACAAAGCTGAACTCTTGCGAAGCGATAAGCCGCCGGTGGGCGACCCGCAC
>CAVVDW010000016.1:0-203656 GCA_963747175.1 uncultured Alphaproteobacteria bacterium
GTGGAGCCAGG
The DNA here is from genome assembly GCA_963747175.1 of uncultured Alphaproteobacteria bacterium. Taxonomy (GTDB): domain Bacteria; phylum Pseudomonadota; class Alphaproteobacteria; order Rhizobiales; family Methyloligellaceae; genus Methyloceanibacter. The sequence continues at coordinate 12 of CAVVDW010000016.1, forward strand.
CGGGATCGAACCGCCGACCTCGTGAATGCCATTCACGCGCTCTCCCAACTGAGCTATGGCCCCTTGTGGTCATCAGAAGCGGGACGTCGGAAACCAGAAGAGTTCCGGCCGCTTCCGATCCGGGCCACTCACTTAGGCCCGGCGACTTGCCGGTTCAAGAAAAATGCGAAGCCAGCGGGCAAGCCTTACGGCTCAGGATCGCTGGCTTCCGCGTCTAGGTCTCCTCGCCGGGCGTCCCGACGATGCCTGACACGTCGGCCTCGCCTTCCTCTTCTTCCTCGAGGAAGGTGTCGTCGTCGGCGCCGGCCGGAATCTCCGGCGCGTCCTCACCGAGATCGACGATCTCCTCGTCTTCCTCGACGGGCACGTCGGCGCCGGCCTCCTCGACCTCCTCGAGGCTGATGACGTCTGGGGTCTCTATCACCGGCGCCTCGACCTCGACCTCGACGACTTTTCGTGGTTCTGGCGGAGCGGCGCGCTCGCCGCGCCGCGAGGTGGGCGGCGTCACCTGATACACGGCCTGACAGACGGGACAGGTAATCGGGGTGCGGTTCAAGTCGTAAAACCGCGCCCCACAGCTCGGGCAAACGCGCTTGGTTCCCCGTGCGGGTTTCGACATTGATAGTCCTCGATGCTTGATTGAGTTGAGCTCCCCATTGCCACGCCGGACCTGTGCTGTCAAAAGCTATCGACCGCCGCAAATACGCGAAAAAAGAGTCCCTTATGCAGCAGCCTTTGACCTCAAGCCGCTCAGCGCGCCTTTCCGGGCGGGTACGCGTGCCGGGCGACAAATCGATTTCCCATCGCGCCTTGATTCTAGGCGCTCTCGCCACCGGGCGGACCCGCATCAGCAGGCTGCTCGATTCCGAGGACGTGATGGCGACGGCAAAGGCTGTGGCCGCGCTTGGTGCCGAAGTAAGGCGCTCAAATGGGACCGTCGAGGTCACGGGGCAAGGGGTCGGCGGGCTGCTTGCCCCGGCTTCGCCCCTCGATTTCGGCAATTCCGGAACCGGCAGCCGGCTGATGCTGGGGGCGGTCGCCGGCAACCCAATCGACGTCGAGTTCACCGGCGATGCGTCGCTCTGCCGAAGGCCGATGGGGCGAGTGCTTCAACCGCTCAACCTGATGGGGCTCGAGGTTGAAGAGGAGCGGGCCACTCTGCCGCTCAAGATTCGCGGCACCGAGGACCTCATCCCCATCGTCTACGAGCTGCCGGTGCCGTCGGCGCAAGTGAAGTCGGCCATTCTGCTCGCCGGAATGCACGCGCCGGGCAAAACCACCGTGGTCGAGGCGCTGCCGACCCGCGACCACACCGAGCGCATGCTTGGCTATTTCGGCGCGGAGCTTCTCGCCGAGGAGCGGGCAGAGGGCAGGGCCGTCACCATCTGCGGCGATGCCGAGCTCCACGGCGCCGCCATCACGGTTCCGGGCGATCCGAGCTCTGCCGCCTTCCTGATCGGCGCGGCTCTGATCGCGGAACACTCCGACATCACCATCGAAGGCGTGTTGATGAATCCGACGAGGACCGGCTTCGTCGAGGTCTTGCGCGAGATGGGTGCCAGCATCGATCTACTTGACCTCCGCCATGAAGGGGGAGAGCCCGTCGCCGATCTTCGCGTGAGGTCGAGCGCGCTCGAGGGATTGCGCGTTCCGCCTGAGCGCGCGCCTTCGATGATCGATGAATATCCGATGCTCGCTTGCCTTGCCGCTTTCGCCGATGGCGAGACGCGCATGGAAGGCCTTTCCGAGCTCAAGGTGAAGGAGAGCGATCGCCTTGCCGCCACCGAAGCCGGACTCAAGGCCTGCGGGGTCGAGGCGCGCATCGAGGGCGATGATCTGATCGTCGAAGGAAAAGGTGGAGTCAAAGGTGGAGGCCTGGTCGCGACGCATATGGACCATCGCATTGCCATGGCCTTCCTCACGCTCGGGCTCGGCGCGAGCTCTCCCGTCACCGTCGACGATACGACCATGATCGCGACGAGCTTCCCCGATTTTCTCGCGCTGATGACCAAGCTCGGCGCCCACTTCTCCTGAGCGCGCATTGACGCAACACCGGTAATTTGAGGGCATCTCGTTATGGACATCGCAAGCATTTCGGTCGGCGACAATCCTCCATATGAGGTCAACGTCATCATCGAGATTCCGCAAGGCGGAGCGCCAGTGAAATACGAGATCGACAAGAAATCGGGCGCCATGTTCGTTGACCGCTTCCTGCACACCGCCATGTTCTATCCGGCGAATTATGGGTTCATTCCGCATACGCTGTCGCAGGACGGCGATCCGGTCGATTGCCTCGTCGTGTCGCCCACGCCGGTCGCGCCCGGTGTCGTGGTCCGCGCGCGGCCGATCGGGGCGCTCCTGATGGAGGACGAGAAGGGGATCGACGAGAAGATCATCGCCGTTCCCACCGATAAGCTGCATCCCTTCTATAAGCGCGTCGGCAGCTATCGCGACTTGCCCGAGATCGTGATGGAGCAGATCGCGCACTTCTTCGAGCACTATAAGGATCTCGAAAAGGGCAAATGGGCGAAGCTGCAACGCTGGGCCGAGCCGAGCGAGGCGGCGGAGCTGATCCGCGCCGGCATCGCGCGCGCCAAGAGCGCCGCATGATCATCGCCATCGACGGGCCGGCAGCTTCCGGCAAGGGCAGTCTCGGCAAGCTTGTCGCCGCCTATTACGGCCTCTCCCATCTCGATACCGGCAAGCTCTATCGCGCGGTCGCGCGCGATACCTTGGCGCGAGGCGGCAATCCGCGTGATGCACGCGCAGCTCTTGCCGCAGCCGAAGCGCTCGACCCGGCGACGCTGGACGACCCCGGCCTGAACGACGGCAAGATCGGCGAGGCAGCCTCGCTCGTTGCCGCCCATCCCGAGGTGCGGAGCGCGCTGCTCGCCTATCAGCGCGCCTTCGCGCGCCGGAAGGGCGGTGCCGTGCTCGACGGCCGCGATATCGGCACCGTCATTTGCCCCGACGCCGACGTGAAGCTGTTCGTCGTCGCCACGCCCGAGGAGCGCGCGCGGCGCCGCTTCCGTGAGCTCAAGCGTAACGGGACCCCGATTACCAAGGCCGAAGTGCTGGCCGACATCAGGCGGCGCGACGAACGCGACGGGAACCGGGCGGCTGCACCGCTCCGCATGGCCGAAGACGCAGTCTTGCTCGACACCACGAATTTAGATATAGACGCCGCGTTCAAGGCAGCCATCGATTTGATCGATGCTGCGATGGGCCATGCCGGGCAGGCCGTTTGAGGCTCCTGCCCATTTTGCATTGGCACCCCAATTTTCGAGGTTTTCCGCGGGAAAGCGAGCGGAGCCAGGGAGGCCGTGAACGGGCCGCCTTGAGCCGGGTCGCTTCCGTGGTCCACAAATCTGGGTCGTTTGCCTTTTTGAGGCCGAACGGCGAAGCGAGGAGAATAGTTATGATGGGACGGCGAGTAGGAGCTTAGATGATCGAGCCGCAAGCTAGCGTAAGCCATCCGAGCCGCGACGAGTTCGCAGCTCTCCTTGAAGAGTCGCTCACCGGAACGGCGCTTCAGGAAGGCAGTGTCATCAAGGGCACCATCGTCGCCATCGAGAAGGACGTGGCCGTCATTGACGTCGGTCTGAAGACCGAAGGGCGCGTCCCATTAAAGGAATTCGGCGTCCCCGGCCGCGCCCACGGTCTTTCAGTCGGCGATGAAGTCGACGTCTATCTGGAGCGCGTCGAGAACTCAGCAGGCGAGGCGGTTCTGTCACGCGAGAAGGCGCGCCGCGAGGAGAGCTGGACTAGGCTCGAGGAGAAATACAAGGCGAACGAGCGCGTCGAGGGCGTGATCTTCAATCGCGTTAAGGGCGGCTTCACCGTCGATCTCGACGGCGCCGTGGCCTTCTTGCCGGGAAGCCAGGTGGACATTCGCCCGATCCGCGACGTAGGCCCGTTGATGAACCAGCCGCAGCCCTTCCAGATCCTGAAGATGGATCGCCGGCGCGGCAATATCGTCGTCTCCCGCCGCTCGGTGCTCGAGGAGACGCGCGCCGAGAAGCGGAGCGAGATCGTCGCCCGCCTCGAAGAGGGCCAGGTCATCGACGGCGTGGTCAAGAACATCACCGATTACGGCGCCTTCATCGATCTCGGCGGCATCGACGGTCTGCTCCATGTCACCGACATGGCATGGAGGCGCGTCAACCATCCGAGCGAGATCGTCAATGTCGGCGACACGGTGAAGGTGCAGATCATCCGCATCAACCCCGAGACCCAGCGCATCAGCCTCGGCATCAAGCAGCTCGAGGCCGACCCCTGGCAGAACATTGCCGCCAAATATCCGGTCGGCTCGCGCTTCAAGGGCACGGTCACCAACATCACCGACTACGGCGCTTTCGTCGAGCTCGAGCCAGGCGTCGAGGGCCTGATCCACGTGTCGGAGATGAGCTGGACCAAGAAGAACATCCATCCCGGCAAGATCATCTCGACGAGCCAAGAGGTCGAGGTGCAGGTGCTCGAGGTCGATCCCGACAAGCGCCGCATCTCTCTCGGCCTGAAGCAGACCCAGGAGAATCCGTGGGTCGCGTTCGCCAACAACCATCCTCCGGGCACGACAATCGAGGGCCAGATCCGTAACATCACCGAGTTCGGCCTATTCATCGGCCTCGATGGCGGCATCGACGGCATGGTGCACCTATCCGATCTCGACTGGACCAAGCCTGGGGAGGAAGCTCTCAAGGATTACAAGAAGGGCGACACCGCCAAGGCCGTGGTGCTCGAGGCCAACTCCGAGAAGGAGCGCATCAGCCTCGGCATCAAGCAGCTCTCCGCCGATCCGTTCGCCTCTGGCGCGCCGTCCGCCAAGCTCAAGAAGGGCATGCGCGTCACCTGCGAGGTGCTTCAGGTCAAGGAGAACGGTCTCGAGGCTAAGCTGCTCGACCACGACCTCACCACCTTCATCCGCCGGTCCGATCTCTCACGCGACCGCTCCGAGCAACGGCCTGACCGCTTCGGCGTCGGCGAGAAGTTCGACGCGGTGGTGACTCAGGTCGATCCCAAGGCACGCAAGGTCTCGGTGTCGATCAAGGCGCTTGAGATTGCCGAAGAGAAGGAAGCCGTCGCGCAATATGGCTCGACCGACTCCGGCGCCTCGCTCGGCGACATCCTTGGCGCTGCGCTGAACAAGGCGAAAGGCGAGGACGGCGAGGAGACGCCGGCCAAGCCGAAGCGGAAGCGTGCCGCCAAGGACGATGCCGAGGCCGAGCAGGACACTGACGAGTAAAGGGGACGTCGCGCGGAGCGACACCCCCCGCTCGCCAAATGAAGTGCCCGGCTCCGTGAGCGAGGAATCATGGTTCTCGACGCCGTAAGCGTGGTCGACCGCCGCCGCCTCAAGCGGCGGCTCACCGATTGGCGCATCGCCGCGGTCCTGTTCGCGATCCTGTTCCTCGGCTCGCTGATGCTGAGCGATAAGAACGTCGCTGGCTCAGCCGGCTTCTTGCCGCATATCGCCCAAATCGACGTCTCCGGCATCATCACCGACGACCGCAAGATGAACGAGCTGTTCGACAAGGTCGCCAAGGCCGACCAGGTCAAGGCGGTGATCCTCGACATCAACAGCCCGGGCGGCACCACGACCGGCGGCGAGGCGATGTACGACGCGATCAGGAGGCTCGCCGAGAAGAAGCCGGTGGTCGCGGTGTGCGGCACGATCGCAACCTCCGCCGCCTATATCGTGGCTCTCGCGACCGACCGCATCTTCGTCTACGGCAACACCATCACCGGCTCCGTCGGCGTAATCTTCCAATGGGCCGATGTGACCGAGTTGCTGCACACGCTAGGCGTCAAGGTCGAGGAGGTGAAGAGCGGCCCGTTGAAGGCGGTGCCGAGCCCCTTCGAGCCGGCCGACGAGAAGACGCTCGCTTTGTCGCAGGAGATGGTCCAGGAGGCTAAGACCTGGTTCGTCAACCTCGTCGCCGAGCGCCGCAAGATCGATCCCGCTTCCGTCCCGGGGCTCACCGATGGCCGCATCTATTCCGGGCGCCAGGCGGTCGAGCTCAAGCTCGTCGATCAGATCGGCGAGGAGAGGGATGCCAAGACCTGGCTCAGCAAGGAACGCAACGTTCCCTCGGGCCTCAAGATCGTCGATTGGAAGCCGGAGGAGGAAAGTTCAGGCCTCTGGGGCTGGTTTTTCCACTCGATGACCTCATTTGCCGGCATTTCCGCCGATAGAATCCTAGGGTTCCTGGGCCAAGTCACCGCAACCCTTAAGCTTGACGGTCTTGTTTCGGTTTGGCACCCTGCTTCCAGCTAGCGGGGGGTGGGCAGCGGCGGAGAACCGCGCCGGGGTGGGGCGTCTCATGATCAAGTCCGAGTTGATTCAGAAAGTGGCGGCCGCCAATCCGCATCTCTTCCATCGCGACGTGGAGCGCATCATCAATATCGTGCTCGATGAGATCACGGGAGCGCTCGCGCGTGGCGACCGGGTGGAGTTGCGCGGGTTCGGCGCCTTCACGGTGAAGCATCGGGCCGCGCGGCAGGGACGCAATCCCCGCACCGGGGATACGGTCTTCGTCGAGGACAAATACGTGCCCTTCTTCAAGACCGGCAAGGAGCTGCGCGAGCGGCTGAACCCGGCTTGAGGCTACGGGCCTTGCGGGCATTCCTGGCATACTGGCCTTAGGCACTCTCTAGGAGCGGCCCCTTGTGGCGTAAGATCGCTCTCGGCTTCATCGTGGTGCCGCTCGCCGTGGTGCTGATCGCGCTCGCCGTGGCGAACCGGAAGCCCGCCGAGCTCACGCTCGATCCGTTCGGTGCGCTCGACCCTACCGTCGGCATCGAGGCGCCCTTGTTTCTGCTCCTGCTCGGTGCCTTCGCCTTCGGGCTGATCGTGGGCGGCATCGCCACCTGGTTCACTCAAGGCAAGTGGCGGCGGATGGCGCGTGAAGAGACTCGCCAGGCCCGTGACTGGCGCCGCCAGGTCGACCGGCTCGAGAAGGAGCTCGAAGGCCTCGACTCGACCCGCGTCCGCGCCCGCCTCCCGGCCGACTAGGGCAGAGGTCAGACATAAGAAACCAGAAGTCGGATTAGGGGGCCTTTTCGCCCCCCACACGAAGTCTTTCAATTCCTGTATTTGCTGCAGTGCGGTAGACTTTAAGCCTTGGATTGCATAGGGTGGCGCCGCGCGAGCCCTTTTGAGCCGCCACCCCTCACCTTACGAGCTCGAAGTGCCGGTCAAGGTCAAAATCTGCGGCGTGCGGACGCCTGTCATCATCGAGGAAGCGGGCAAAGCCGGCGCCGACTTCATCGGGCTCGTGCTTTTTCCCAAGAGTCCCCGCCATCTCGAACTCGAGGAGGCGCGCGTCCTCGCGGTGATCGCCCGGGGCAAGATCGGCACCGTTGCCGTCCTAGTCGATCCCGACGACGAGCTAATTAGAGGCGTCGCCGAGCGGGTCCGCCCCGACCTGATCCAGCTTCATGGCAATGAGACCCCCGCGCGGGTCACCGCCATCAAGGCCATGACGGGGCTTCCCGTCATGAAGGCTATTCCCGTCGCTGAAGCCGCCGACGTGAGGCGCGCAGGCGACTATGCGGGAAGCGCCGATTACATACTCTTCGACTCCAAGAGCTCTCCCGACGCGTCCCTTGCCGGCGGCAACGGCGTCCCCTTCGATTGGCAGGCGCTTGCCGGCGTAAAGCCTCCTTTCGCTCTCTCTGGCGGTTTGACGGCAGAGACGGTCGGCGAGGCGATCAGGGTGACCGGCGCGACGCTGGTCGATGTGTCCTCAGGCGTCGAGCGTGCGCGCGGCGAGAAGGATGCGAAGCTCGTCGCGAGCTTCATCAGAGCCGCCAAGCAGGCCTCCGAGCAACCACGGGCGAAGGCGTCATGAGCGCGCGACCCTCGCAGAATCAGCTGAATACCTATCGCGGCGGGCCGGACGAGCGCGGCCATTTCGGCATCTATGGCGGCCGCTTCGTCGCCGAGACGCTGATGCCGCTGATCCTCGATCTTGAGCGCGCCTACACCGAAGCCAGGGCCGATCCGCGCTTCCAGGCGGAGATGGACGGTCATCTCGCGACCTATGTCGGAAGGCCTTCACCGCTCTATCTCGCCGAGCGGCTCACGCGGCACTGCGGCGGCGCGAAGGTCTATTTCAAGCGCGAGGAGCTCAATCACACCGGCGCGCACAAGGTGAACAATGTCCTTGGCCAGATCATGCTCGCGCTGCGCATGGGCAAGAAACGTATCATCGCCGAGACCGGCGCCGGCATGCACGGAGTGGCGACCGCGACGCTGTGCGCCAAGTTCGGTCTGCCTTGCATCGTCTACATGGGCTCGGTGGACGTGGCGCGGCAAAAGCCGAACGTGCTGCGCATGAAGATTCTCGGCGCCGAGGTCAGAGCCGTCGAATCGGGCTCGAAGACGCTGAAGGACGCGATGAACGAGGCGTTGCGCGATTGGGTCGCCAATGTGCACGACACGTTCTACTGTATCGGCACGGTCGCGGGCCCGCATCCTTATCCGGCCATGGTGCGCGATTTCCAATCCATCATCGGCCGCGAGACGCGCGAGCAGATTCTGAAGGCCGAGAACCGGCTGCCGGATTCGCTCATCGCCTGCATCGGGGGCGGCTCCAACGCCATGGGCCTGTTCCATCCCTTCCTCGACGAGCCGGGGATCGAGATCTATGGCGTCGAAGCGGCCGGCCTCGGACTCGATAGCGGCAAGCACGCGGCCTCGATCGCCGGCGGCAGACCTGGCGTGCTGCACGGCAATCGGACCTATCTGTTGATGAACGACGACGGTCAGATCGAGGAAGCGCATTCGATCTCGGCAGGGCTCGATTATCCGGGCATCGGGCCTGAGCACGCCTGGCTCAACGATGTGAAGCGGGTGACATTCCTCTCGGCGACCGACGACGAGGCGGTGGCTGCGTTCCAGCTGTGCAGCAAGCTCGAGGGCATCATCCCGGCGCTCGAGCCGGCACACGCGCTCGCCCGCGTGCTCGACATCGCCCCGACGAAGGCGAAGGACCACTTGATGGTGGTGAATGTCTCAGGCCGCGGCGACAAGGACCTCGATTCCGTTGCGAGCTTTATGAGCGCCAAAGCGCGAGGGTCAAACTGAGGTGGCGACGCGCATCGACAAGAAATTCGCGGAGCTGAAGCGTCAGGGGCGCGCAGGACTGGTCGCCTTCGTCACTGCCGGCGATCCCGACCACGACACCTCGCTCGCCATTCTCAAGGGCCTGCCCGGTGCCGGCGCCGACATCATCGAGCTCGGCATGCCTTTCTCGGACCCCATGGCCGACGGGCCTGCCATCCAGGCCTCCTCCCAGCGCGCGCTGAAGGCCGGTCAGACCATGAAAAAGACGCTCGCGATGGTCAGAGCCTTCCGCGCCGACGACACCACCACCCCCATAGTGCTAATGGGCTACTACAACCCCATATATGTGTACCCGGCGGATCGCTTCATTGCTGATGCCGCCAAGGCTGGAGTTGATGGTCTGATCGTGGTCGACATGCCGCCAGAGGAGGATGCCGAGCTTCGCCCGCAAGCGAGCGAAGCCGGCCTCAATTTCATCCGGCTGGCGACGCCCACGACTGACGCCAAACGCCTGCCGGTCGTGCTCGCCAATACGTCGGGCTTTGTCTACTACGTCTCGATCGCCGGCATTACCGGCACGAAGGCGCCAGACTTGGCAGACGTGAGTAGCCATGTCGGGCGCATCAAGGCGCAGACGAGCTTACCCATCGCGGTCGGCTTCGGCGTGAAGTCGGAAGCGCAGGTGAGCGCGATCGCAAGCATCGCCGACGGCGTCGTGGTGGGCTCGGCGCTGGTAAGCGCGATCGCCGAAAGCCTCGATGGCAACGGGTGCGCGACGAGCGCGACCAAGCCGGGAGTCATCGGCCTCGTCGCGCGGCTTGCAGCGGCCTTGCGTCACCCGGCCGAAGCTGCCGCGCTTTAGGCGTTATGAAATGCGAGTATTGGTTTCTTTGAGAGTTTTGTAGCCGTGAACTGGATCAATAGCGTCGTCAGACCTAAGATTCGCAATTTCCTTCGCAAGAAGGAGATGCCGGAGAATCTGTGGGTCAAATGCCCCGAGACGGGGCAGATGATCTATTACAAGGATCTGGAGGCGAACCAGTTCGTCGTTCCGGGGTCCGGCTACCATTGGCGCATGACGGGCTCGGCCAGACTGAAGTTCCTGTTCGACAATGGCGAGTACGAGACCTTGCCGCTGCCTGAGGTGCCCGCCGACCCCCTCAAGTTCCGTGACGAGCGCCGCTACACCGACCGGCTGAAAGATGCTCGCGGCAAGACCGGGCTGGCCGATGCGGTTCTGGCCGGCGCAGGTTATCTCGAAGGGCAGAGGATCGTCGCCGCGGTGCAGGATTTCGACTTCCTCGGTGGCTCGCTCGGTACGGCCGCCGGCGAAGCCGTGATCACCGCCATGCGCGCCGCAGTTAAGCGCCAGACGCCGTTCATCCTGTTCGCGGCCTCTGGCGGTGCGCGCATGCAGGAGGGCATCCTCTCGCTCATGCAGATGCCGCGCACCACGGTCGCCGTGCAGGAGCTTCGCGAGGAAAAGCTCCCCTATATTGTGGTGCTGACCCATCCCACGACCGGCGGCGTGACGGCCTCCTACGCCATGCTGGGCGATATCCATATCGCCGAGCCCGGCGCGCTGATCGGCTTTGCCGGCCCGCGCGTCATCGAGCAGACCATCCGTGAGCAGCTCCCGAACGGCTTCCAGCGCGCCGAATATCTCCATGCCCACGGCATGGTCGACATGGTGGTGCATCGCCACGCGCTCCGCGGCACGCTCGTCCGCATCTGCAGCCTTCTCACCCACCGCAAGCCCGGGACCGAGATCGCGGTCGCCGAGGAGATCGACGGCAAGATGACGGCGAAAGCGCCGCCAAGCGCCATCCATCTCAGCGGTAACGGGCTCGATAGGGCCTTTGACGACGACGAAGAGGCCTTGACGGGTGGCGCCGGCAATGGCGCTAATCCCACTCCGCCGCCTACCAGCTGACCGGCTTCAAGGCCTTGACCCATTTTCCCCACAGCGCCGGGCGCCCCTCGGCCCGCCCGAAGGCCTCGTCAAGCGACACGCTGCTCGAGCGCCTGAAGAAGCTGCACCCGCAATCGATCGACCTCTCGCTCGGGCGCATCGAGCGCCTGCTTGCCGCGCTCGGCCATCCCGAGGAGCGGCTGCCTCCGGTCGTGCATGTCGCCGGCACCAACGGCAAGGGCTCTTTCCTCGCTTTCCTGCGCGCGATCGCCGAGGGGATGGGCAAGGGCGTGCATGTCTACACCTCGCCCCATCTCGTCAATTTCCATGAGCGCATCGTGCTCGCCGGCCCCCATGGCGCGAGCACGATCGGCGAGGACTATCTCGTCGATTGCCTGGCGCGAGCCGAGGAGGCCAATGGCGGCGAGCTCATCACCTTGTTCGAGATCACGACGGCTGCCGCGTTCCTCGCCTTCGCCGAGGTGCCTGCCGATCTCCTTTTGCTCGAGACGGGGCTGGGCGGGAGGCTCGACGCCACCAACGTGGTGAAGAAGCCGCTGCTGACGGCGATCACGCCGATCTCGATCGACCACGTGTCCTTTCTCGGCGACACGATCGCGGCGATTGCTGGGGAGAAGGCAGGGATCCTGAAAGCGGGCGTTCCCTGTGTGGTCGGCCGCCAGGAGCGCGAAGCCTTCGAGGTGATCGATCGGAGAGCGGCCGAAATCGGCGCGCCGCTCCATGTCGCGGGGCGCGATTTCGACGCCTTCGAGCAGCAGGGGCGGCTCGTCTTCCAGACGGACTCCCGCCTGATCGACCTTCCTTTGCCGCGGCTCAAGGGCCGCCATCAGATCGACAACGCGGGCAATGCAATCGCCGCTGCCAGCATCGTGTTCGGGGAGGCGCTGAACATCCGCGCGCTCGAGCATGGGCTGACCCACGCGCAATGGCCGGCACGGCTCGAGCGGCTCTCAGCCGGCGCGCTTCATGCTTACGTGGCGGATGGCACTGAGATCTGGCTCGACGGCGGTCATAACGCCGCCGGCGGCCAGGTCATCGCGCATGCGCTTGCCGAGCTCGACGAGCGGGTGCCGCGCCCGGTGCATCTCATCTGGGGCATGATGGAGACCAAGGACGCCCACGCTTTCATTGCCCCGTTCAAGGGCCTGGTCGGGCGCATCTATACCGTGCCGATCCCGGACGAGCCGAACGCCTTCAGCGCCCGCGATCTCGTCGCGATCGCCAAGGCCGAAGGTTTCGACGTGGTCGAGGCGAACAGCGTTGCCGATGCGCTGACCCGCTCACGCGAGGCTTTGAAGGAGCCGGCGCGGATCTTGATCTGCGGCTCGCTCTATCTCGCGGGCCACGTGCTCAAGCTGCACGGCTAGTCAAGCATCGGCAAGTTTGCGCAGATCAATTTGCCACGCACTGCATCGAGAGCGAGATAGCCGTCGATCGGACTCTCGGGGTTATTGACGGGAGTTTCGACATGGATGTGGAATTGCCAGACCGGCCGCTTTAGATCGCCGCACGCTTGGGTCCTCCCGTCTTTGAGAAGCCCTCCACCAACGATTGTTTTCAAGACGTCCTCCGTCGTCGTCCCGTAAGGATCGCCTGTTAGAATTTTGACGGCTTTAGCGCGGGCCTGCTCCTCGCTTAAATAGGCCGACGCGTTAGCCGGGCTGACGGCGAGCACGCAGGCCGCAAGAAATAGCGCAGCGCGGGTCATCGAAACGCTTTCTTGCATGAGCGACTATAACTCAGCTTGTGGTTTGGGTAGAGTGACCGGACGCTGCGACTGAGAGGGCGAAGATATGTCGATGGGTTTGGCCTTGCGTGTGACGGTCCTCGCGATACTCCTGATGACCGCCGCTTTGCGCCAAGCGAGAGCGGAAGAATTGCCGACTGAAATCGGCGCGTGCAGCGAGACCACCATCGAGGATATCGGCTATCGGCTTGGCGATCCCGACAGCGGCAGCGCGATCAGCTACGCCAATGGCGGCGGGCAGGTCTCCTACGACACGATCCCCGAGATCCATCGCTCGCGGGTCGGCGACCCGGTGAGGCTCTGCCTCGTCAGCATCCCGGAGGACTGCCCGCCCGGCGACGACCGCGGCAAGGTCTATAGCGCGACGAATTTCCGCACCGGCGATAGCTGGGAAGCTCCCGACTCGCAGCACTCGTGCGGCGGCGCTTAAGACTAAGCGTCGACGGTGCCGTTGATCCAAGCGGTAAGCTGGTTCTTCGGGTAGGCGCCCTTGAGCGTGCCCGCGACCTCGCCGTCCTTGAACAGGATGAGGGTCGGGATCGCCCGCACGTTGTAGAAGGAAGGCGTGCGCGGATTCTCGTCGATATTCAGCTTGGTGATGCGCACCTTGCCGTTGAGCTCCTTGGCGATCTCTTCGAGAGCAGGGGCGATTTGCCGGCACGGACCGCACCACTCGGCCCAGAAATCCACGACTACGGGAGTCGAGGACTTGAGCACTTCGGTCTCGAAATTGTCGTCAGACACTTTTTCAGTCGCCATTTGCTTCTCCTAATCGCCGGCGGTGCAACGTAACGACCGGACTCGCCTCTTAAGCACCCGAAACTAGGTATGCGCCCCCAAGCCGTCAAGGCTTGGCGCGGGGGCCTAGGATGCGCTCCTCCGCGCCATCAAGCGAAGTTGATGGGATCTCCATGAGATTGGGGCCGTCGGTCCACAACAGCGCCGCGCGCAAGCCCCGGCCGGGAAACATCCGTTTCAGAGCGAGCCGGTAGGAGGCGAGCTGGTCGATATAGGCGGGCGCCACATCCTCGACCACTTTGGGCGGCGGGCGGTTGGTCTTGTAGTCGAGGATCAGGAGTTCCTCTTCCAGGATGGCGAGGCGGTCGATCTGGCCCTCGAGCTCGTAGCCGTGCTCGCCATCCCCGATCTTGGCCACGACCGGCACCTCAGCGAGGCTGCCCGGCCGGAACAGAGCCGCGAAGCGAGCGTCGCGGACAATGGCGAGCGTTTCGCTCAGGATCTCATCCTGCAAATCTTGCGTGAGGCCTCCGCCCTGCGCAAGGACGAAGGTGCGGGCCGCGTGCTCCTGATTCTCGGGCGCGATCTCCGGAAGATGCTGGAGCAGGGCGTGCACGAGCCGTCCCCGAGCGAATCGCTGATTCTTGGCGAGCGACAGCGGACCGAGCGGAGGCTGAAAGGCGAAAGGTGCCTGTGCTCCTTCCACGTTGGGGAGCGCGAGCCGCGACGGCGTGAGCCTTTGCCTCGCCCGCTCGGGCTTCGCAGGGCTGCGCGCCCAGTCGGGAAGCGGGGGGACAGTGCCTTGCTCGCGAGCAGCCTCGCCGGTCTTCGCGGGCTTTTCCTGCGGGCATTCCATCCGGCACACCGAAGTGCCATCTGAATTTTCGATCTCGACAAGATGGCCGCTAAGCCCATTCGTTATGAGTTCGTACCAGGACTCGCCTTCCGGCTTCTCCTTCTGGCCCTGCCAGCCGCAGACATAGAGCCGGTCGCGCGCTCGCGTCATCGCCACATAGAGCAGGCGGTGATACTCCTCGCGGTCCGCCCGCTTAAGCATCTCCTTGGGCTCGTCGATCTCCTCGAGGTCGGTGCGCCCACCGGCGGCCCAGATGAGATGGGCGACCTCCTCTTCCGGCTCGCCGGGGCGGGGCAGGGGAAACAGCCTTACCCCTTGCGGCCGCACATTCATGCAGGTGTCAGGCAGGAACACGATCGGCGCTTGCAGGCCCTTGGCGCCATGCACCGTCATGATGCGCACCTCGTCGCGGCCCTGCTCCATATCGCGCTTGATCTCGACATCGCCGCCGCGGAACTGATCGATGAAGCCCTGAAGAGAGGGCGCGGTCTCGCGGTCATAGGCGAGCGCGAGGTCGAGAAACTCGTCGATCGCCTCGGCCGCCTCTGGTCCGAGCCTGATCAGCATGCGCTCGCGCATGAGCTGTCCCTCTGCGCCGAGCAGCTCCGAGAAGAACTCGTAAGGCGGCAAGAGATCGGCGCGACCGAGCCAGGCGCTCAAGTGCTGATAGGCTTCGGCGAAGCGCCCATCCTCTCGCGACTTGTCCTTCAGCGCCGACCAGAGCGAGCCCCTCCGCTCATAAGCGAGATCGAACAGCGCGTCGTCGTCGAGGCCGAACAGCGGACTCTTCAACACGACGGCGAGCGCAAGATCGTCCTCTTGCATCAATAGCACGTCGGCGAGCGCGACGAGGTCCTGCACGGCGAGTTGGTCCATCAGCTTCATGCGATCGGCGCCAGCGACCGAAACGCCTTCGCGCTTCAGCGCGCGGATCATCGGCGTGGTGAACGGATCGCGGCGGCGGACGAGGATGAGAATATCCCCGGCCTTTATCGGGCGCCCTTCGGAGAGAAGCTTCGCCTCAGAGTTGAGCCAACCTTTGATCAGGCGAGCGATGCGCTGGCAGAGCGCATCGACCGATCGAGCGCCCATGGCGGCCTCCTCCCACGGCGCGAAGGCATCGGCCGGATCGGGTTTCGTCTCGGCCTCTGGCTGCCAGATCTCGACCAGCCCAGCCTGGCCAACACGTGTGGCATGGTGCTGAATGACCGATGTCTCGGCGAAGATAAGACCGCTCGCAGCCTTAGGGTTCGCGAATACCGCATCGACCGCCTCGAGCACGGGCTCGGTCGAGCGGAACGACAGGTTGAGCGGGACCTGATGAAAGCCGAGGCCGGCGGCTTCGGCGCGGCGCTGGAAGGCTCGGCCGATGGCGCCGAACCGCGCCGGATCGGCACCCTGGAACGAGTAGATCGACTGCTTCTCATCGCCCACGGCGAAAATCGTGCGCGGCCGCATCGTGGCGCCTGAGCCGGCGAAGAACTCCTCGGCCAGGCGCTCGATGATCGCCCATTGCGCGGGATTCGTGTCCTGCGCCTCGTCGACCAGGATGTGATCGACACCACCATCGATCTTGTACAGCACCCACGCCGCCGCGCCGGCGCGCGAGAGCAGGTTGAGCGTCCTGACGATGAGGTCGTCGTAATCCAGCGCGGCCTCGGCGCGCTTCCGCCGCTCATATTCGCTCATTACCGCGTCGGCGAGGATGAGCACCGCGCCACTTGCCTCGGCGACGCGCAGCTTGGCGAGCAAGAGGTCGAGGGGGACAAAACGGTCACGCGCAGCTTCAAGAGCCACGCAGAGCTGCGGCGCGGTATCCCTCATCGCCTTGCTGCACAGCCGTTGCCGGGGCTTGTGATTGTCGCCGCAGAAGATCGGCTTGAGGGCCGCGGCGCGCAACTCACCCGACACGCCTTTGGCCGCTGCCAAACTCGCCTTGACCCGCTCGTCATCGCCGGTCGCACCATGCGTCGCAAGCGCATCGAGAAGTTCGTCGATCTCGGCGTGCGAGAGGACGCCCGCCATCTCGGTGAGCAGCGCTTCTTCCTGTGCTTCGTGGACGCCGAGTACATGCCTGAGGGTGAGGGCTTCTGCTTCGGCCCAATCGTCCCGACCCTCGTGATAGGCCACCATGCGCTCCATCTCGGCGCGCTTGGCGAACACGGCGTCGATGACCTTGCGGAAATAGAACTCGCTCGTGAGCGTGATCACGCGCGCGAGCGTCTGCCCGAGCGGGCCGTCGCGCTCCTGTGCGGCGCGCGAGAACACGGCATCGAATGCCTGCCTGCGCAACAAAGCCTGATCCTGCTCATCGAGCACCGAGAAATGCGGCGTCACCTGCGCCTCGAGCGGGAAGCGCTGCAACAGCCGCTCGCAGAAGCCGTGGATGGTGTGGATCTTGAGCCCGCCTTTGGCTTCGAGCGTTCGCGCGAACAGGCGCCGCGCCTTGTGCAGCTCGCCGGTCTCAGGAGCGCGCTTCATTAATGCCTCGAGCTCCTGGCGAAGCTCGCCATCGGGCATGGTCGCCCAGGCGGCGAGATCCTTGAGCAGGCGGTTCTGCATCTCGGCCGCCGCTGTCTTGGTGTAGGTGAGGCAGAGGATCGATTCCGGATCGAAGCCGGCGAGCAGGAGCCTCTGCACGCGTCTGACCAGCACTTCGGTCTTGCCCGTGCCGGCGGAGGCGGACACCCAGGCCGAGGCCGACGGGTCTGAGGCCCGAGCCTGGTTGCGATCGGCCTCCTCGGGAAGGGCAACGCGGGCGCTCATCTGAAATCCTCTTCGAGCTCTTGCGTCAGCCATTCCTGGATGCGGGCAAGCTGCTCGTAGTCGTCATAATCGTAAGCGCGGGTGAAGGCCGGGCCCCGGCGCCGCTTGACCTCGTAGGGCATGGTGGGATCGTCGTAGCGTGCGATCAGCCTGATCAGCTTGGCGCGTGCATCTTGCGCGAGGTCCGAGGCAGGCTTGTTGCCCGCCTGACATTCCTCGCCGCCCTCGTCACGTCCCGAGGCGCGGATATAGGTGAGAGCGCTGACGGCGCGCGCGCCGAGCTCCTCAAAGCCTCCCCCCTCCACGATAACCGCCTCAAGTGGAAGCTGCGGTGCCGACAGCTCATCGACATGCTTCGCGAGCGGGACGCTCCCAGTCTTGTAATCATAGATGGCAACGCTGCCGTTATCGCTGAGATCGATGCGGTCGGCACGCGCGGTCAGCGTGAATCCCTCGACGATCTCGAGCGCGCCATCGAGCTCGGCGAAAGTGGTGATCGGCTCGGCCCGGCGCACCGGCTCGGTCGCGGCGAACCAGCGCGCGAAGCGGGCGAAACTCGGCCGCCAGAACGCCTCGACCAGTGGCGATCCGCCAAGATCGGCGAAATGCTTGTCGGCACGCGTCATCAGCTCGCCATAGATGTCGGTCGGCAGGCTATCGCGGTGATCCCGCGCGAAATCGTGGAGAACTTTGTGAACGATCTGACCGCGCAAGGCGGCGTCCGGCTCGCTGCCGAGCGGCTTCAACTTTTCGAGCTTAAGAATGAAGCGCGCGAAGATCTCGTAAGGATTGGCGATCCACCTCTCGATGCGCGTCACGCTTAAGCCCCGCGGCCGTGCGGCGACCGGCGGGCAGGGGCGGGGCGGTTGAGCCGGCGCGTAGGTGGGCGCGTGGTCGCGCAAGCGCGCCCATTCGACGAAGGGCAGCTCCGTCGCGATGCGCTGCTCGAGCTTCGCCGCCTCAACGAGCGCGAGCAGCCTTTGCAGCCAACGCGAGGGAACGGTCGGCACGCCCTCGACCTTCAGCGCGCGGGTGAGATAGACGCTTCCGGCGCCGAGCGCCTGAGCGAAGTCATGAGCCGATCGGCCGGTGAACTGCTCGGGCGCGGGAAGCCCGAGCGCCTCGCGCATTGGGCGGCTGAGCCAAGGGCCCGCCTCTTGCGGACGCGGCCATATGCCTTCGTTGAGGCCGCCGAGAATCACCACGTCCGGCTGCTGAAGCCTGGCCTCGAGCGGGCCCCAGATGAAGAGGCGAGGATGGGCGGGATAGGCCGGGCGAACCACTTCGCCGACGAGCAGGCTGCGATAGAAGGGCGCGTAAGAGTGGGGCTCGATGGCGAGGCCGTCGCCAGCCTCGATCAGCTCGGCAAGAAGCGTGGTCAACGCTTCGCCCGCATCCCCCTGCCAAAGCCCCGATGACGAGCCGGTTTCATCGGAGGCAAGCGCCTCCGCTGCCGCCACATGGGCCTCGGCAAGACGCGAGGCTGGCTGCTCCGCCCCTTGCAGCGCCACGAGCGGCGCGAAAGCTTCTTCAAGGTCGGCGACGAGCTTCAGCGCTCTTTCCTGCTCATGCTCGCTGATACGCGCAGGCCGGGGCCGGCGGTTCTCGGGATCCCGCGCGGCCTCTAGCGCCTCTCGAGCGCCGGCAAGATCTTCGCCTACATAGACGTCGCGGAAGGCACCCCGCTCGAGCGCCCGCGCCGCGCTCCGCATCGCGAACGGGCTGCGCCCGAGCAACGTGAGCGGATGCTTGAGGAGCGCCATCAGCGCGGGCGGGGCGAAATTCGCCTCCGCCGCGCCGAGCACAAGATCGAGGAAGGCGCCGGGCACAGTGCGCGCCACCGGCACGCCGGCGGAATCGTCTATTGCCAAGTCATAGCGCTTGAGCCGTGCCGCAACGCGCCGCGCAAGCACCCGGTCGGGCGTCACCAGCGCGGCGGTCTTGCCGGGAGTTTCGATGCACGATTTGAGGACGAGCGCGATGGCCTCGGCCTCGTCATGGGCGGTCGGCGCGACGACGAGGCGGATGCCGGCAAGTCCGTTGGCGAAGCTCGCGCGCCCGTCCGACAGGAGATCGTCGGCGGCGAGGAATTTCTGCCAGCGCTCCGTGCTCTCCGCTGGACGGAGCGCCTCGCTGACGAGAGCGAGCCGCGCGCGGTGAATCGCATTCGGCTCGCTCCCCGGCACATAGGCGACCTCATCGCGCGCGACGCCGAGCTTGCGCAAGAGCTTCGCCATGCCGGCCTGCGGGTGCTCGTGGTGCTTCGCGAGGCTCGCCCAATCTTCCTCGTCGAGCGAGCGATCGAGTCCCGGCAGCACGACGGCGCCGTTCGGGAGGGAGGCGATGACCTCGAGCAGGCGCGCGGTCGAAGGCACCGTTCCGGTCGATCCCGCCGCGATCACCGGATGCGCCGATCCCTTCGCCAGGCGCTCGGTCTCGAGCCGCATCAGGAAATTGCGCCGTGCCACGGGCGAAAGGAGGTCATTGTCGGCGAGGTAATCGGGCCAATGCTCGGTGACGATCCTGAGGAAGTCGACCGTCTGCTCCCAGTGGACGGCCATCTCGGGCGGCGTGAGGCGCTCGATCTCGACGCGCGAGATTTCCTCCGACTCGATCAAGTCCATGAGCCTGGCGAGGTCGGCCGCGAGATGCGAGGCTTGAGCCGGGGTCGCGATCCACTGCGCCGGCAGAAAGTCGTCGGGGGCAGCGAGGAAGTCTTCGCGGAGCCGCCGTGCCCAGGCGAGCACGAGCTTCATCAGCGCGAGGCGCCGCTTGATCCCGCCGATCGCGGGAGCGCCGGCCCCACCATCTTCATCGGCACCCGAACCCGCGCCAAGGATCAGCGCAGCCTCCTCGTCCGGATCACCCAGCGCCCTGATGCGGGGAAGGAGCAGGGCCTCGGCCTTAGCCTCGGCGAGGAAGGCTTCGCGCAGGGCCCGAGCGGCGCGGCGGGTCGGGAGATAGATGGTGGTGAAAGGGAGAGTGAGCGGGTCTGGCTTCGGCCCGCTGGGTAGCGGCAAGTCGCCTGCGAGAATGGCTCTTGCGAGCGTCGTGAGGAACGGCGCCGAGGGTGGGATGGTGTAGAGCCTCCGCCCCGCTTTAAGGGGCTCACGCACCTTCGCGCTCGAACGAGGTCTCGGCTTCCGCCAAAGCTTCCGGCGTGCCGACATGCATCCAGGTACCGTCGAGCCTCATCCCGTAAAGCCTGCCCTTGGCGAGTGCGCGATCCCACAACCGGTTCAACGAGAAGCGGCCGTTAGGAGAGTCCTTGAACAGCCTCTCGTCGCAGAGCGAGACGCCTGCGAAAGCGAACGGCACGACCTGCCGCTCGCCGCGGCGCGCGAGCCTTCCGTCGGGCCCCATGGCGAAATCGCCCTTAGCGCCGTAGCCGATGCTGGTGGCGACCGGCGCGAGCAGGAGGAGGCAGTCCATGGTGGCGGGGTTCCACAGCTTCAGCATGCGCGTCAACGCGGGTGCGGCACCTTCGCTCCATACCGAGTCGGCATTGTGGATGAAGAACGGCCCGCGCCCAAGCAGCGGCAGCGCCTTCTTCGCGCCGCCGCCCGTGTCGAGCAGAACGCCGCGCTCGTCCGAGATGACGATGTCGGGCGCCTTGCCCTTGCGCGCAGCGAGGTGAGATTCAAGCTGATCGGGAAGGTAGTGCACGTTGACCACCGCGGTCTTGACGCCGGCCCGTGCCAGGCGGTCGAGCACGTGGTCGATGAGCGGTCTCCCGGCGAGCGGCACCAGCGGCTTCGGCATGCGCAGGGTCAGCGGCCGCATGCGCTCGCCGAAGCCCGCGGCCAGCACCATCGCCGTCTTCGCCTCGGACGGGCGCGCCTCACTCATGGGCCTGGTCCTGGTCAGAGAGCCAAAGGCGAAAGCTCGGCAGTGCGCGGGAACTCGCGCGCATAGAAACCGCGCAAGCGCGTGAGGGCTGGATGGTCGAGGTCGCGCTCAAGATAGCGCGCGACCCGCGGGATATGAGCGAGATAGGCGCGCTTGCCGTCACGTTTCGCCAGCCTGGCAAAGATGCCGAGGATCTTCGAGTTGCGTTGCGCGCCAAGGATTGCATAGAGCGTGCGGAACTGGTCGCTGGAGAAATGCGGGCTTTGCGCGCTTCGGGCGGCACAGTAACGAGCGAGTTGATCGCGTTCAAGCGCTTCCGGAACGTCGAGGCGAGCGTCCTGGAGCAGCGAAACGAGGTCGTAGGCAAGCGGTCCCCTAAGGGCATCCTGGAAGTCCAGAAGCCCAACCCGCTTCAACCCCTCGCGCTTTGGCAGCCACATTAAGTTCGGGGAGTGGTAATCGCGCAACACCCATCCGAGGTCCGATTTTGCCGCGTCGTCGAGGAGGGGGCGCCAGAGCGCCATGAACTCGTCGCGCAAAATCTCCGGCATGGCCTTGCCGTGCAGGGCCGGCCAGAACCAGTCGATCAGGAGCGATGCCTCGGTGAGCATAGCGTCGGCATCGAAATGGGGAGGCCGGTAGGGAGCGTGGCCTTCGATCGGCAGGCGCTCCTCAGGCGGCGCTTCGGCAAGCGCAAGCAGGACATCGACCGCACCCGCCCAAAGCTCCGCCATGTCGTGGTGCTTGGTGATCTCAGTCCCGAACACTCGGTCGCCGAGGTCCTCGATGATGAGGAAGCCGCGGTCGAGGTCGAAGGCGTAAATCGCGGGCGTCGACAGCGAGCGCTCGCGGAGCGCATCCGCCACCGCGACGAACGGCGTCACGTCCTCGGCAAGATGCACCAGCGCCGAGTAGGGCTTGCCGTTGCGGATCGGAGGTCCGTCAGGCTGGCGCGGCGAGTTCATCAGGATCGCGCTCCGGCCGGGCAGCACGAGGCGGGCATAAGAGCGGGTCGAGGCGTCGCCTTGCAGATATTGGGCACCGGCTTCGCCGTAGGGTGTCTTGTCGAGGAACTCCGAGAGCGCCCGCAAACGATCGAGCCTCTCCGCCCAGCTCCCATGGCCGGCGAGAACGATGCGGCGCATGTTCGGCGTCGCCGTCTCGTCTATGGCAACGTCGAGGTGGTCTTGCGGGAGCCAGCTTGCCGCGCGCTCCGGCCACTCGATGAGAAGAACGCCTTCGGCGAGCGCATCGTCGAGGCCGAGCTCGCCGAGCTCCGAGGGCTCAAGCCGGTAGAAGTCGCAATGGGTCACGACGAGCCGAGGCGTATCGTAGCGCTGCATGAGCGCGAAGGTTGGGCTCGGCACTTCGTATTCGCCGCCGAGCCTATCAACCAGAGCCCGCGCCAACGTGGTCTTGCCGGCGCCGAGCGGACCTGACAGCGCGATCACGTCGCCAGATTTCAACGCGAGCACAAGGCGGCTCGCGATGATGTCGAGCCTGACCAGGTCGACATCGTCGAGACTCCAAACGCTCGTCATCCTGCGAGGCTTGATCTGTAGCGCAGCTCGTCGAGCTCGGCCGCCTCGCCCTTGGGCTCTTGGGAGAGCGGCAGCAGCACCTTGACGCGCGTCCCCTTGCCCGGGATCGAATCGAGCGCGACGGTGCCCCCATGTAGCTCGGCGAGAACTCTTGACGATTGAAAGCCCAAGCCCCGTGCCGCGATGGCGCGAGCCGTGCGGACGGCTCTCGAAGCGCTCGAACACGGCCTTCTGATAGTCATCGGGGATGCCGACCCCCTGATCCTCGACGGTGAAGGCGACCATGGAATTCTCGCGGCGGCAGTTGAGCGCGATCTTGCCCCCCGACGGCGAGAAGCCGATCGCGTTGGAGAGGAGATTATAGAGGATCTGCGTCACCCGGGCGCCGTCGGCGACGAATGTGTCGATGCTCGGCTCGACCGCGACGTCGAGCGTCATGTCGTTCTGCTTGAGGCGCTCGCGCACGCCGTTCGCCGCCGCCTCGATCACCTCGCGCACGCTGACCGGCGAGAGGTTGAGTTCGAGGGTGCCGGCATCGATGGTGGTCAGGTCGAGGATATCGTCGATGATAGCGCGGAGCGTGAGCCCCGACGCCAGAATGTCGTGCACATATTCGCGCTGCTTCTCGGCTAGCGGTCCGAAGGCGGGGCTCGCGAGAAGCTGGGCAAAGCCGAGGATCGAGTTGAGCGGCGTGCGGAGCTCGTAGGAGACATGAGAGATGAAGGTCGACTTCAGGCGGTCGGCCTCTTCCAGAGCCTCGGTCCGCTCGATCAGCGCCCGCTCGACGCGCTTCGCATCCGAGACGTCGTTATAGGTGAGCAGCGTGCCGCCATCGGGCAGGGGCAACGCCGCGCAGGCGAGTACGCAGCCATCCGCACGGTCGATTTGGCTCTCGTAGGGCCGCCGCTCCGAGACGATCGCGGTGACCGCTGCCTTGGTCCGCTCCCACTCTTCGGGCTCATCGTAAAGGGCACGGCATTCCTCGATGATCTCATCGATATGCGGCTCCTTGTCGAGCTGGCGCGGGCTCAAGCGCCAGAGCGCGGCGAAGGCCTGATTGTAAAGTCTGAGCCGGCCGTTCGGGGCGAACACGGCGACACCTTCGCGCAGCGTGTCGAGCGTCTCGCGTTGCACCTGGATCAGCGCGTTGTAGCGGCTCTCGAGCGCGATCTGCTCGGTGACGTTCTCGTAGAGATAGGTCACCTCTCCCGCCTCGCTGTCGGCGATCACGTGCAGGGTGCGGCCATCGGGTAGGTGCCAGAGGTCCTCGACCTGGGCATTGGAGCCGTAGGAGGAGAGCCAGGTCCTCTTCCAGTCCCGGTAGTCCGCCTTCTCCGGCAGCCGCCGCTCCTGGCGCAGCCGGTCGAGGATCTCTCCGTCGCGCGGATGAGTTCCGAGCCATGCGGGGTCGAGCTGCCAGAGCTCGACATAGGCTTGGTTGAAGTGGGTGAGCCTCTGGTTCTGGTCGAACACGGCGAAAGCGGTCGCGAGCCGGTCGAAGCTCCTGAAGCGCGCTTCGACGCTCGGCTTAGGCTCAGGCTGGGCGCGCTCGGCCAGGCTTGCCTGCGTATCGAGGAGCGCGCGCAACGACGCGACCTGGTCCTCGAGCTGACGGTGCTTGGCGGCAAGCTCGGCAAGCTCGAGCCGCCGGCCGAACAAATCGCGGACCTTGAGCACGATGGTGTGCCCGGCGACACGGCCGTCGACCTCGACGAAGCGGTCGCGCAAGGTCGAGAGCATCAGGTTGAAGGCCTCGCCCTTGTCGACGAGCGTGCGCAAGGCAAGGTCGAGAGCAGATGCCGACGGCGCGTCGAGCCAGCTCTCGAAATCGAGCAGCGCGTTCGCCTCGCGCGGCACGCCGAGGCCGACGGGCAGGTTGGCGACCAGAAGCTCGGGCTCTCCGCTCTCGCTCACGATCAGGAGCACCTGCGGCTCGGCTGCCAGCACCGTTTCGAGCGTGCTCTCGCTTTGACGATAGCGATCGGCTTCCACCGCCGCCTGTGCTGCGGCAGCGCGCGCACGTTCCGTGGCGCGCAGGCACGCGATCGCCGTGCCGACGGCAAAGGCGATAATGCCGAGATTGATGCCGAGCGTGAGTAAGGTGCGCGCGTCGAACGCGGCGTCGTCGGTGGCAGCAAGCGCGCTCGTGACGGGGAACAGCAGCGGAGCGATGAGCACGGAAACGCGGAACAGCACCTTTGGCCACCTCGATGAGGGTGCCGCCTTGCCCCCGCTTGTTCGCATGGTCGTGTTGTGCTCCACGCCGCCGTCCATGGCCTCGCCTCGCGCCGCAAACGCTGCCACAGACTAAAACGCGGGGCTCCCTCTGCCCCACGCGAACCTCAAGGCAAATCAGCGGTAGATTAGCTGCATCGTGGACTCTTGCCCACTGGGCTGCGCGCTTTGGTTAATCGCGCACCCGTGGCCTCATCCTTCGAGACGGGCCTTCGGCCCTCCTCGGGATGAGGAGCCACCCCTTACAGTGAGGAGCCCGCGGAGCGGGTGCCTCGAGCCACGAAGCCCCCCAATTGTCAGTAGCGGTAGGCTTCGGGCTTGTAGGGGCCTTCGACCGGCACGCCGATATAATCGGCCTGGTCGGAGCTGAGCTTGGTCAGCTTGGCGCCGACCTTGGCGAGGTGGAGTCGCGCCACCTTCTCGTCGAGCTGCTTAGGCAGGGTGTAGACCTTCTTCTCGTATTTGCCGGGATGGGTCCACAGCTCGATCTGAGCGAGCGTCTGGTTGGTGAAGGACGCGCTCATCACGAAGCTCGGATGGCCCATGGCGTTGCCGAGATTGACGAGCCGCCCCTCCGACAGAAGGATGATGCGCTTGCCGCCGGGGAACTCGATCTCGTCCACCTGCGGCTTGACGTTGTGCCATTTGAAATTGCGCAAGCCCGCGACCTGAATCTCCGAATCGAAATGCCCGATATTGCAGACGATGGCCCGGTCCTTCATCGCCCGCATATGGTCGAGGGTGATGACGTCCTTGTTGCCGGTGGCGGTGACGAAGATATCGGCGCGGGGCGCCGCGTCGTCCATGGTGGTGACCTCGTAGCCCTCCATCGAGGCCTGTAGCGCGCAAATCGGATCGATCTCGGCGACCAGCACGCGGCAGCCGGCATTGCGCAATGACGCGGCCGAGCCCTTACCCACGTCGCCGAAGCCAGCGACCATCGCCACCTTGCCCGCCATCATCACGTCGGTGCCGCGGCGGATGCCATCGACCAGGCTCTCGCGGCAGCCATAGAGATTGTCGAATTTCGACTTGGTGACGCTGTCGTTGACGTTGATGGCGGGGAACAGCAGCGTGCCCTTCTTCTGCATCTCGTAGAGGCGATGCACGCCGGTCGTGGTCTCCTCGGTCACGCCGCGAATATTGGCGGCGATCTTCGAGAACCAGCCGGGCTCGCGTTTCAGCCGCTCCTTGATCGAGGCGAACAGGACCTGCTCCTCCTCGTTGGTGGCCTTGTCGAGAAAGGCGGTGTCGCCTTTCTCCGCGCGCACGCCGAGATGGATGAGCAAGGTTGCATCGCCGCCGTCGTCGAGGATCATGTTCGGCGTGCCGCCGTCCGACCATTCGAAGATGCGGTTGGTGTAGTCCCAATATTCCTCGAGGCTCTCGCCCTTATAGGCGAACACCGGAATGCCCTTGGCGGCGATCGCGGCTGCCGCGTGGTCTTGCGTCGAATAGATGTTGCACGAGGCCCAGCGGATGTCGGCGCCAAGCGCCTTTAGCGTCTCGATCAGTACTGCGGTCTGGATCGTCATGTGAAGGGAGCCCGCGATGCGCGCGCCCTTGAGCGGCTGCTTGGCGGCATATTCCTGGCGCACGGCCATAAGGCCCGGCATCTCCGTCTCGGCGATGTCGATTTCCTTTTGGCCCCACGAGGCCAATCCGATGTCTCTGACGTGGTAGGTCATGCCGCTTCACTCCGCTCCAACTGATAAAGATATAAAGAAGTCCTTATACATTTTCCAGACCTCTGACTAGGGCATTTGTGAGCCCGCACGAGGCGGTAAGCGAGGGGTAAGATGGCCTTGGCTCTTATTGGACCTTCATTGATTCCGCTCAAGACCCGGCAAGGCGAGGCACGGTAAGGTTCGAGGCACGGTAAGGTTATTGTATGCGCGATCCTGATCAGCCCGGCGCGGAGCGCCAAATCTATGTCTGGGACCCGTTCGTGCGGGTCTTCCATTGGACCTTGGTCATCGCCTTCACGGTCGCCTATCTCCTGACCGAGGAAGACGTGCTTCAGGTGCATGTCTGGGCGGGCTATTTGGTGGGGGCTCTCGTCGTGGCGCGCGTGATCTGGGGCTTCGTGGGGCCGGAGCATGCGCGTTTCTCGGATTTCGTCTATGCGCCCGGCGCGTCGCTCCGCTATGTGCGCGATCTGGTTCTATTCAAAGCCGAGCGCCATCTCGGCCATAGCCCCGGCGGCGGCGCGATGGTGGTGACGCTGCTCGTGTTCCTCGCTTTGACCGTGACCACGGGCCTGGTCGTCTATGGCGGAGATCAGCAGGCGGGGCCGCTCGCCGGCATGTTCACCAAGGATTTCGGCGAGTCCTTCGAGGACATGCACGAGCTCATCGCCAATATCACGCTCGCGCTCGTCATTGCTCACATCTGCGCGGTGATCCTCGCGAGCTTCGTGTTCCGCGAGAATCTCCCGCGCGCCATGTTGACCGGCTACAAGCGCCCGCGTTAGCTAATCCTCTCCGTCAGGGAACAAGTTTCCAGGCCTGTTGTTTGCCCATTGGGTGCGGTGACTATTCTCATTTTTCTCCCAAGTCGCTAGCCATCGGCTCCCACTTGTAACTTTAGCGAGGGGAGGTCGCGAAATGGACCAAGCGTTTGAAGAGTTTCAGAAAGTGGGCAAAGACGGTTTCGGTGCCGCCGTCCGTTCATTGGGCGATGTGAATAAGGGCTTCCAGGCCATTGCCGCCGAGGTGACGAACTACTCAAAGCGAGTGTTCGAGGACAGTACCCATGCCTTCGAGCAATTGGTCGGGGCGAAGTCGGTCGAGCAGGCGATCGAGATCCAAACCCAATACGCCAAGAAGGCCTACGATACCCACGTGGCCGAGCTCACGAAACTCGGTGAGATGTATGTTGGCCTGGCCCGCACGGCCTACCAGCCGGTCAAGGCAGCTATAGCTAGGAAGACAGTCTAGCGTCGTCTCTCAACCCAAGATTCCTCATAAGGACCTGGGCAGATGATCACCCGGGTCCTTTTTTTGGCTCATTGCCGGAGGCCTGAAAAACCACAAGGCGGGAAGCCCTTCGCCTCAGCCTCAATCCCCTCTTCGCCGAAGCCCCTCTCGCCCCGAGTCCTAGCGGAGAAAAATCTGCATCGTCGCGAAGTCGAAGGTCACCGCGTAGGGCTTGAAGAAGTCGTGGCCCATCATGCCGGCCAAATGAAAGCCGAAGGTGTTCTCCCACGGGAATGGCCCGTCATAGAGCCCTGGCACGTTCTCTTCCTCAATGTCTCCGAAAGAAAGCCGGCTCACGGTGTAGGGCACGATCTTCAGCGTTCCGCCCGCACCCGCGCCGGAGTAGGCTTTGTCTTCCTCGAGCTTGATCCCCGCCTCCTTGATGATCGGCTCGGCGAGCTTCGCGCCGCCGCCAGCGAGCCCCGTGTCGACGAAGAGGAGCGTAGGCGGCAACGTCTCCACCCGGCCCCAGCCGACCATGAAGTGATCGCTCGCCATCCAGATCGGAACCGCGACGCTCTTGCCCGACGGCTCTGCCAAAAACGCGGCGAGGCTCTCCGGTGTCTTGCGGCGGAGCACGAGTTCGCCGTTCGGGAAGTCGAGCGTCGCGAGGAAATGGTAGAACAGAGTGGTGCCGATGACGCCGTCGATGCGCTTCACGCCGAGTCCCGCCGAGAGTTGGCGAAAGGGCAGCGTCATGACGGGCACGTTATTCACGGTCCAGTCGCCGAGGGTGAGCTGCTCGATGCGCGACTGCCCGACCTCGGCCTGCTCGCCGCCTGAGAACGTGCCCTGCACCTTGCCGAAATTCGGCAGGCCGAGCTCCTTCGCAAAATCCGTGTCGAGCCCGACCTCGGAGCCCCCCGTGTCGATGAAGAAGCTGACCTCCTCGCCGCCGTTCACGCGCACGCTGACGACCGGCAGCGGTCCGGTTCCTGCGAATTTCAGGCGGGAGGTGTCCCCGTCGCCGTGCAATTCATACGGCGTCTGGCCCTTGAAGCTCTCCAACTTGGCGACGTTCAAAGTCGGATATTGCTCGATGATCAGTTTGTTGGTGGCGACATCGATGCCGTTCAGCGCCGCCGCGGCCTTCTGAAAATCATCGCGGCGATAATACGCCTCGGCCAGCAAGATTGGAGCGTCGGTGTCGCTCGGATCCAAGGCCAATGCCCGCCGCAACCAGTCCAGCGCCTCGTCGAGCTTGTTGGAGAGGAGCGCGATGCGGCCGAGCTGAAGGATCGCAGAATCATCGTTGGGACTTTGAGCGACGATCTGCTCGTACAGCTCGCGCGCTTCAGCGAACTTCCCGGCCTTGAACAGCTGATCGGCGGACTCGATTTCCGAAGTCGTCGCCTGAGCTGAGGCTTCTCCCGCCAGACTGCAAAGCACGGCCATCACGGCAAGTGCGATGCAGCTTGGGGCATATCTCATTTCGAATCCGCGAGTGGATGGGTGGAAAGGCCGTCAATCCTCTTCGCCGAAGCCGGATTCGACGAGCGCGATCAGAGCTTCGAGCGCCTGGGTCGCCTCGGAACCTTCCGTCTCGATGAGGATGGTGTGGCCTTGTCCCGCCGCGAGCATCATCAAGCCCATGATCGAGGTGCCCCCGACGGTATGGCCTTCGCGGGTCACGTGCACTTCCGCGGTGAAGCGGGCGGCGCAGCGCACGAACTGCGCCGAGGCCCGCGCATGCAAACCCTTCTTGTTGGGAATCACCACCTCGGCGAAGTAGAGGCCGTCGCGCGGCTCCATCTCTTTGTCGCGCGGTTTGCCCACTCTAGTTCGCCGCGAGGATTTGGCTTGCGACGCTGATATATTTGCGCCCGGCTTCCTGCGCCTGCGTGATGGCCTCGTCGAGCCCGCATTCGCCGCGCACGCTCGCGAGCTTCACCAGCATCGGCAGATTGACGCCGGCGATCACCTCGACATTGTCGTGATCCATGGCCGAGATGGCGAGGTTCGACGGCGTGCCGCCGAACATGTCGGTGAGCACCACGACGCCTCCGCCGCTATCGACCCGCTCGAGGGCGGTCAGCATGTCGCTCCGTCTCTCGTCGAGATCATCGTCGGGGCCGATCGAGATCGTCTCGATTTGCTCTTGCGGTCCGACGACGTGCTCGAGCGCCGCGCGGAATTCGTGCGCGAGCTTGCCATGGGTGACGATGACGACGCCGATCATGTGAGTCCTTGAGTAGATGCCCCCAGGCGAAAGGCCGCTATCTTTGTCGGGAGAGGGGTCGAGCGCAAGTGCGTTCCTGCAGCGTTAATTGGGAAGATCGCGCGCTGCCCACAAGAGCGCCATTTTGAGCTTCAACGGGGCGGAGGCCTCGAAAGGGTCGAGCTTGATCAGCGTCACGGGAACGCCCGCGATCACGGTCCGTTCCCATGGATGTGACGGCATTCTGCGCACATCGTCACTTTTGACAAGGTCGCACACGAGAGTGAGCCGTGCCTGGGCTACGGCGGGCAACTCGACGATCCCGAGCCCTCTCACCTCGATCTTCCCGGCGATGCTCGGAGGCGCAGAAGCCACGAGCTCGCCACTTCCGTTCGGTGCCACGAAGACTTGATCGTCGGCAACGAGGAGGGGCCGTTCTCCGTCCTCGCCGGGGAGCGCCAGAAACCGCAAGGCAAGATCGGATTTTCCGGCGCCTGACGGCCCCCGCAGGAGCGCCGCGCGCGGCCCAATCGCAACGCAAGTGCCATGCACGAGCTCGCGCGCCTCTTTCACTGATTAAGCAGCCGGCAGACGGATCACGAAGCGCGCGCCGCCGCTCATCTTGTCTCCGCGATCGCCCTTGCCGCGTCCAAAGCCGGCCGGCGGCCGGTTCTCGGCCCACAGCCGCCCGCCATGGGCGACCACGATCTGCCGCGAGATGTTGAGGCCAAGCCCCGAGTTCTGCCCGAAATTCTCTTGCGGCCGGTCGGTATAGAACCGCTCGAAGATGCGCTCGAGATTCTCCTCGGGGATGCCGGGACCTTCGTCCTCGACGGCGATCTGGATATCGCTGCCGATGCGGCGCGCGACCACGGCGACGCGGCCCGCCGGCGGCGAGAACGAGATCGCGTTATCGAGCAGGTTGACGACGACCTGGCTCAAGCGGCTGTCGTGGCCGGTGACGCGGTAGGGATGCGCGCCCGGCGCATAGGCGATGTCGAACACCACGTCGGGCGTGTCGCCCCGATGGATGTCGTTGAACAGCGAGACCGTGGTGCGCAACAGCTCGGCCATGTCGACGGGCCGGGCATCCTCGCGCGCAAGCTCGGCATCGAGTCTTGAGGCATCCGAGATGTCGCTGATCAGCCGGTCGAGCCGCTTCACGTCGTGCTTGATGATCTCCATCAGCCGCTCTTTCGACTCGTCGGTCTTGACGAGCGGCAAGGTCTCCGTGGCGCTGCGCAATGAGGTGAGCGGGTTCTTGAGCTCGTGCGCGACGTCGGCGGCAAAGCTCTCGATCGCATCGATCCGCTTGTAGAGTGCATCGGTCATGTCGCGCAGTGCGCCGGAAAGGTGGCCGATCTCGTCGGTGCGATCGGTGAAGTCCGGGATCTCGGCACGCGCCTTGACGCTGTGCCGCACCCTCTCGGCCGCGGCCGAAAGCCTTTGCACTGGGCCGGCAATGGTGTTGGCGAGAATCACCGAGAGCACGATGGTCACGGCTGCGGCGAACAGCGACACCCGCACGATGCCCCAGCGCTCGGCGGCCACGATATTGTCGATGTCGCCGCCGCGCGTCGAAAGCAAGAGCACGCCGAGCACGGCGCGCATGCGCTGGATCGGCACGGCGACGCTCACCACGAGCTCGCCCTTGTCGTTGACGCGGACGATCGGCACCGAGGTGCCGGTGAGAGCGGTCGCCACCTCCGGATAGGCCTTGCCGTTGGCGCCGCCGATCTCAGTATAGAGCGGCAGATCGTATTGGTTGAGGCGCGTCTTCACCGCCTGCCAGAACGAGGTGAGCGCGTCGCGCTTCTCGACGTCGGGAGGGGGCAAGTCGTAGCGCAGCACCTCGCCGCGCGAATAGAACGTGTCTGAATCGAGGATCAGCGCGCCGTCGCGGTTATAGATGCGGGCTCGGCTTCCCGTGGGCTTGACCAGGGGCCGGAGAATCGGGGCCGCGCGCTCGGGGTCGATGGTGAACTCGAGCGAGCCACCGAGCGCGTCGTCGTCATCGGCCTGGCCCTGCTCGGTCTCGAGCAGCTTCTCGGGGTCGAGCTGCACCTCGTTGGTGTCGACGCCAGCGGAAGCGGCGATGGCGCGGGCGATGATCTCCCCTTGCGTGAGCAGGCTCTGCACCTTGGCGTCGATCAGGCCGGCGCGGAACTGGTTGAGGTAGAGAATGCCCGAGACGAGGATGGCGAGTCCGATCAGGTTGAGCACGACGATGCGCCGCGTCAGGCTGGAGAAGCCATGCCGGAAGGGGAGGTGCTCGGCGAGCCAACGATAGCCACGGCGGGTGCGCGCCAAGGATACGCGCAAAGCGCGGCGAAGCCGCTCCTTGATCGTGGCGACGTCAGGCCGCTGCCAGGACCTGTCCGCCTCGGCGGTCATCCGGATTACCCGTTACTCTTTGAATCGGTAGCCAACGCCATAGAGCGTCTCGATCACGTCGAAGCTCGTATCGACCGCCTTGAACTTCTTGCGCAAGCGCTTGATGTGGCTGTCGATGGTGCGGTCGTCGACATAGACCTGATCATCATAGGCCGCATCCATCAAGGCGTCGCGGCTTTTCACCACGCCGGGCCTGGACGCGAGCGCCTGCAAGATGAGGAACTCGGTCACGGTCAAGGTCACGGGACGGTTGTCCCACACGCAAGTATGCCGCTCCGGGTCCATCTTGAGCTTGCCCCGCTCGAGCACCTTGGACTTGTCCTCGACCACGGAGGCCGAGCCGTCACGGGGCTGGGCGCGCCGGAGCACTGCCTTCACCCGCTCGACCAGGAGCCGCTGGGGGAAGGGCTTCCTGATAAAGTCGTCGGCGCCCATCTTGAGCCCGAACAGCTCGTCGATCTCCTCGTCCTTGGAGGTGAGGAAGATCACCGGCAACTCGCTCCGCTGGCGTAAGCGGCGCAGCAGCTCCATGCCGTCCATGCGCGGCATCTTGATATCGAGGATGGCGAGGTCGGGCGGGCTCTCGGCGAAGCCGTCGAGCGCGCTTGCGCCGTCATTATAGGTCTGCGTCTTATAGCCTTCCGCCTCGAGCACCATGCGCAAGGAGGTGAGAATGTTACGATCGTCGTCGACAAGTGCGATTGTTGGCATTGTGTGGGGCCCTTGCGGCGATTGATGGTTTAGCGATGTTAAGGGTTCAGGGGCTGCGCCAATTGTGGCACGATTGGGGCGCTGTTGGCCACCCAGCTCTTACCGCAATGCAACAATTATCATTATGGCGCAAGTAAATAAGTCTCAAGAGATGCTCACTCGCGAGGAGGTGGGAAGCGCAGCAAGAGCCCTTGTGCGCAGGGCTTTCAAAGGATCGATGGCGACGATCGACGCGAAGAACGGCCATCCCTACGCCTCGCTCGTGACGCTCGCGACCGACGCCTCGGGCGCCCCGACCTTGCTCATCTCGGACCTCGCCAGGCACACCGCGAACCTTGCCAAGGACCCCCGCGCCTCGATCATGGTCGATGAGACGGGAGCGCTTGCTGATCCCCTTCAAGGCGCCCGCGTCACCCTCTACGGCAGGGTCGAGCGGACGGCCGACGAGGCGGTCAGGCGGCGCTTCCTTGCGCGTCATCCGGAAGCCTCCTTCTATGCCGATTTTCCGGATTTCGCCTTCTGCCGCCTGGTGGTGGAAGGTGCTCACTATATCGGCGGCTTCGGGCGCATCTTCGACCTCGCCCCGAACGAGCTCCTGATAGAGACCGGGAGGGCGGCGATCCTGCTCGAGGCCGAGCCTGAGATCGTCGAGCACATGAATGAGGATCATGCCGACGCAGTCGAGCTCTACGCGACTGCGCTTGCCGATGGCGAGCCCGGCGCTTGGCGTATGACTGGCATCGACATGGAAGGCTTCGATCTCGTCCTCGACGGCGCAGCGCATCGCGTCCTGTTCGCTGAACCTATCGCCACCCCTGCGGAAGCCCGCAAGGAGCTGGTCAGGCTTGCGACCGAGGCTCGCGCCGGGCGCCAATAACGCCATGCTGCGACAATGCCTGACCATCTTCATGTTGGGCTTGGCGCTGCTGACGCCGCCCTTGCGATCCGAGACGCCTGACAAGATCCTGAAGAAGCCGCTCCCTGCAGTGTTCGACCCCTCGGCGATCGACCAGCGTGTTGAGCCGTGCGCCGATTTCTACCAATATGCCTGCGGTACATGGCTGAAGGCGAATCCGCTCCCACGAGACCAGTCGGACTGGTGGCGCTTCAGCGATCTCGACGAGCACACGCTCGCGGTCCTGGCGACGATCCTGGAGGAGGCCGCCTCGGGGCGGGGCGTAAATTCCGAGCAGAGCCGCAAAATCGGCGACTATTACGCCTCGTGCCTGGACGAGGCGGCGATAGAGCACAACGGTTTGCGGCCTTTTGCGCCTGAGCTTCAGCGCATCGCAGCGATCAAGAGCAAGGCCGACCTCGCCGCTGCGATTGCGCATCTCCACCGTATCGGCACGGGCCCGCTGTTCTTCTTCTCATCGGCACCAGACTACACCGATACGAGCACCGTGATTGCCACGGCCGACCAGGACGGCTTCGCCCTTCCTGACCGCGACTACTATTTGACCACGAAGTTCAAGGACGAGCGCGCTGACTATCGCGCGCATGTGACGCGCATGTTCCGGCTGCTCGGCGACAGCGCGAAGGAAGCTGCGAGCGAGGCCGACGCGGTGATGCGCATCGAAACGGCGCTCGCCAAAGCGGCAATGAACCTCGTGGATCGGCGCGAGCCGAAGAATATCCACCACAAGATAACGCTTGCCGCGTTCACCAAGCTTGCGCCCTCGTTCGACTGGAAAGCGTATCTCGCCGAGTTGGGCGCGCCTCCGTTTAGCTCCGTGGATGTCGCGGACCCAGGTTTTTTCAGGGGGCTCGAGCCACCGCTCAAGTCCCTACCGCTTAAGGACTGGAAGGCCTATCTGCGCTGGTGCCTCATTGACGGGCTCGTGTCGATGGCGCCGAAGGCCTTTGTCGACGAAAACTTCGCGTTCTTCGGCAAGCGGCTCGACGGCCAAGCGAAGATCGCGGCACGCTGGAAGCGCTGCGTCGACGCGACCGAAGAGCAGCTCGGCGATGCGCTGGGCGAGGCTTACGTCGCGCGCGAATTCAACGAGGCGACGAGAGCGCGCGTTCTCGCCATGACGCACGCGATCGAAAGGGCGATGCGCGCCGATATCAAGTCCATCGACTGGATGAGCAAGCCGACCAAAGCGCGCGCACTCGAAAAGCTCGCAAGCGTGGCCGAAAAGGTCGGTCATCCGGACATTTGGCTCGACTATTCCGAGCTAAAGATCGTTCGCGGCGATGCTTTGGGCAACGCGGAACGCGCCGCTGACTTCGCCTTTCGACACGACATCGCCAAGATCGGCAAAGCTTTCGACCATTCAGAGTGGGGTACGAGCGCACCGACCAACAATTCCTATTATGACGATCAGGCCGTCGACATCACCCTTCCCGCCGGCGTTCTCGAGCCCCCGAACTTCGACGTGACCGCCGACGACGCGATCAATTACGGCAATCTGGGCGCGCTGATCGGTCACGAACTGACGCATGGGTTTGATGATGAAGGGCGCCACTACGACGCGCGGGGAAATCTGAAAGATTGGTGGACGCGGCGCGACGCTAAGGCGTTCGAGGCGCGCGCCGCGGGCCTCGTGCGCCAATATGGTCGCTTCGTCGCGGTCAAGGATCGCTCCAACCCTGCCAAGGATGTGCTGGTAGATGGCGAGCTCACGCTTGGCGAGAACACGGCTGACAATGGCGGTCTCTGGCTTGCTTACGATGCCTTCCTCGCCACCTCCGGGGCCAAGGATGGCAAAGACGGCTTAGGCTATTCGCCCACCCAGCGCTTCTTCCTCAGCTACGCGCAAGGCTGGTGCGAGCACGAAACCGACGAAGCTGCCAAGGAGGATGCTAAGACCGACGAGCACGCCCCCGGCAAGTACCGGGTCAACGGAGTCCTGATGAATATGCTGCCCTTCCGCCAGGCTTTCGCCTGCACGGTCGGGACCCCGATGGCCCCGGCCAAGATCAACCGCGTCTGGTAGGTGAGGGGGCCGAGCCCTCGATCATGGCCCGCCCTGCCTTGAAAGCTTCGCGACTTCGGTGCTAGCAAGGGGCAGATTTTCGCCTTCAACCGCCACCTCGAAAAGCTGGGGACCTAGCCGCATGAGCGTTCAGTCCAAGATTGCGCCTGGAAGTGCAAAGACCTCCAATCCGAAGGTGCTGGCCTTCGTCGAGGAGGCGAAAGCGCTGTTCAAGCCTGAAGCGGTCGTGTGGTGCGACGGCTCGCATACCGAATATCAGCATCTCCTAAAATCGCTGGTCGACGGCGGGACGGCCATGTGGCTCAACCCGGAGAAGCGCCCGAACTCGATCCTGGTGCGCTCCGACCCGCTCGACGTCGCGAGAGTCGAGGACCAGACCTATATCTGCTCGAAGTCCAAGGACGACGCTGGACCGACCAATAACTGGTTCGATCCCGCCGAGATGAAGGCGACGCTCAGCAAGCTCTATGACGGCGCCATGGCCGGCCGCACCATGTATGTGCTGCCCTATTCGATGGGCCCGATCGGCTCGCCGATCGCGGGCATCGGCGTGATGGTCACCGACAGTGCTTACGCCGTCGCCAACATGCACATCATGACCCGCGTCGGCGATGCCGTGTGGAAGGCGCTCGGCAACTCGGAAGACTTCGTGCGTGGCATGCATACCGTTGGCTATCCGCTGCCGACGCCGACCACCGCCGACGTGCCGTGGCCCTGCAACAAGACGAAATACATCTCGCATTTCCCCGAGACGCGCGAGATCTGGTCCTACGGCTCGGGCTATGGCGGCAACGCTCTGCTCGGCAAGAAGTGCCACGCGCTCAGGATCGCGAGCGTGAAGGCCCGCGACGAAGGCTGGATGGCCGAGCATATGCTCATCCTCAAGCTCACCAATCCGGAAGGGAAGTCGAAATACATGGCGGCGGCCTTCCCCTCGGCCTGCGGCAAGACCAACCTCGCCATGCTGATGCCGACCATCCCCGGCTGGAAGGCCGAGACGATCGGCGACGACATTTGCTGGATGAAGTTCGGCGCGGATGGGCGGCTCTACGCCATCAATCCCGAGACCGGCTTCTTCGGCGTTGCGCCCGGCACTTCGACCGAGTCGAACTTCAACGCTATGGAGACGCTCTACGCCAATTGCATCTACTCGAACGTCGCGCTGACCGACGACGGCGACGTGTGGTGGGAGCAGATGAGCACTCCGCCCGAGCACACAGTCGACTGGATGCGCCGCTCATGGACTCCGAAGTCGGGCCGTCCCGCCGCTCACCCGAATGCGCGCTTCACCGCGCCCGCAAAGCAGTGTCCGGTGATTGCGCCGGAATGGGAAGATCCGAAGGGCGTGCCGATCGACGCGATTCTTTTTGGCGGCCGCCGCGCCACCGTGGTGCCGCTCGTCGTCGAGGCGCTCAACTGGCTGCACGGCACCTTCCTCGGTTCGATCATGGCCTCCGAGAAGACGGCAGCCGCCGCCGGCAAGATCGGCGATCTCCGCCGCGATCCGATGGCCATGCTGCCCTTCTGCGGCTATCACATGGGCGACTATTTCGCCCATTGGCTGAAGATGGGAGAGAAGGGCGGCGGCAAGATGCCGAAGATCTTCTACGTCAACTGGTTCCGCAAGAACGGCGACGGCAAGTTCATGTGGCCGGGCTACGCCGAGAACAGCCGCGTGCTGAAATGGATCTTCGAGCGCTGCGACGGCACGGCGAAGGCGGTCGATACCGCAATCGGCAAGCTGCCGGCGGAGGGCTCGCTCGATGTCAACGGGCTGAAGATTGCGCCCAATGACTTGAAGGAGCTGACCAGCGTCGACAAGGATGGCTGGAAGGCCGAGTTGCCGCTCATCAAGGAGCATTTCGCAACCTTCGGCTCAAAGCTCCCCAAGGCGCTCAACGCGGAGCTCTCCGCCCTCGAGAAGCGGCTCAGCTAGTCGCTCATTTCTGTGATATTGACGCGTCATGGCCGGGCTTGTCCCGGCCATCCACGTCTCCTCCAGAAAAATCGTGGATGCCCGGCACAAGGCCGGGCATGACGGGAACGCGGAGAATGAGTGAGTCAAACGCTTGCCGCTCAGAGTGCTTCCGCTTAAGCCACGCGCATGGCACAGGGCAAAGGCGTCGTCGCTGCGGGGCATGATCTGACCGCGCGCGCGGCGGCGGAAATCCTTCAGGATGGCGGCAACGCCTTCGACGCGGCGCTCGCCGGAATCTTCATGACGTTCGTCGCCGAGGCGGTGTTCTCTTCCCCCGGCGGCGGCGGCTTCCTCATGGCGCGGCGCGCGGGGCGAGACGACGCGAACCTGCTCGACTTCTTCGCCGAGACCCCGCTGAAGCGCCGCCCCGCAAGCGAGGTCTCGTTCTATCCCATCCATGCCGATTTCGGGCCAGCCAAGCAGGAGTTTCACATCGGCCTCGGCTCGAGCGCGACGCCCGGCGTGGTGCCCGGTCTCTTCGCCCTGCACGAGAGGCTGGGCACGCTCCCGATGAAGCGCCTGGTCGAGCCGGCGGTCCGCGCCGCGCGCCAAGGATTTCCTGTCACCGATTTCCAGGCCTATCTCTTCACCGTCATCGCCCCGATCCTGACCGCGAGCGAAGGCGTCGCGAAGATCTTCGCCCCCGGCGGCACGCCGATGAAGGCCGGTGCTACCTTCCGCAACGAGGAGCTGGCCGAGACGCTCGAATGGCTCGCAGAGGACGGCGCGCGCCTCTTCATCGACGGCGATGTGGGCCACGCGATCGTCGCCCAATCGCGCGATCAGGGCGGCTATCTCACCCATGACGATCTTGCACGGTACCGCGTCGCATGGCGTGAGCCGCTTTACTGGCAGCACGCCGGCGCGACCGTCGCGCTCAATCCGCCGCCGGCTGCGAGCGGAGCTCTCATCGCTTTCGGCCTCGGCTTTCTTGCAACGCTTGCCGAGCACGGGCGCGTGCTCGATGCGTTCGCGCTTCGCGCCGCCATGGAGGCGACCAACGAAGCCCGCGCGGCACATGGCGAGACCCTCGCTTCGCGGCTCGCCGGTGGCCATCTCGCCAAGGAGATCAACCAGGCGGCGCGACACCCCGCGGCCTATCGCGGCACCACTCATGTGAGCGTGATCGACGCTGACGGGAACG
Source organism: uncultured Alphaproteobacteria bacterium (assembly GCA_963747175.1). Classification (GTDB taxonomy): domain Bacteria; phylum Pseudomonadota; class Alphaproteobacteria; order Rhizobiales; family Methyloligellaceae; genus Methyloceanibacter. Next base: position 39,049 of record CAVVDW010000016.1, read on the forward strand.
CCGCAGCGATCAGCCTCTCCAACGGGGAGGGCAACGGCACCATCGTCGGCAAATTCGGCTTCATGCTGAACAACATGCTGGGCGAGGAGGACATCGCGAGCGCCGCACTCGGCGATTGGCGTCCCGGCACGCGCCTTTCCTCGATGATGGCGCCGACGATCATTTTGCAGAAGGACGGCAGCGTGACCGCGCTCGGCACCGGCGGCTCGAACCGCATCAGGACGGCGATCCTCCAGGTCGCGGTCAATCTGCTCGACCGCGGCATGAATCTCGAAGCGGCGGTCGAGGCGCCGCGCCTTCATGTCGAGCGCGACGGCAAGACGAGCTTCGAGCCCGGCCTCACCGAGCGCGAGGAGCGCGCGCTCCTCGGCTTAGGCGAGAACGTGCATGCCTGGCCCGAGAGGAATCTCTTCTTCGGCGGGGTGCATGCCGCCCGCCGCCACTACAAGGGCGGCCTCGAGGGCGCCGGCGATCCGCGCCGGCGGGGCGTTGCTCTGATCGTTTGAGCGCAGGCCAGCCGCGACGTCGCAAAACGTCAATCGGGCGTCGCTAATTGACAAGTGGGCCGCGAGGCCCGGATGCAAGATGTGGGCCTATTCTGGAGACTGTCCGGGGGCGCGCGCCATGCAGAACGCAATCGCCATACGCCATGTGGCCTTCGAGGATGCCGGCACGTTGGAAGGCGTGCTCGAAGATCGCGGCATCGCGCTCAACTATCTCGAAGCCGGCGTCGATGATCTAAGCCCCGCCAAGGATGCCGATCTCCTCGTCGTGCTCGGCGGCCCGATCGGCATCTACGAGATCGACCGCTATCCATTCATCAAAGGCGAGCTCGCGACCATCGAGGCGGCGATGAAGAAGAACGTGCCGGTGATTGGCATCTGCCTCGGCTGCCAGGCTCTCGCCGCCGTGCTCGCCGCGCGCGTCTATCCGGGCAAGCAGAAGGAGCTCGGCTGGGACGAGATGACGTTGACGAAGGAGGGCAAGGCCTCTCCGCTCGGCGCCATCGACGGCGTGCGCGTGCTGAACTGGCATGGCGACACCTTCGACCTGCCCACCGGCGCGACCCGGCTCGCCTCGAGCGCGATCACGCCGAACCAGGCCTTCATCTACGGGCCTAACGTGCTCGCGCTCCAGTTCCATGTCGAGCTGCCGCAGCGGGACCTCGAGAAATGGCTGATCGGCCACACGCTCGAGCTTGCCAAGGTCGATCTCGCCCAACTGCGCGCCGAAACCGCGCGCTACGCACCCGCCGCCAACGAGGCGAGCCGCACGCTGTTCAATGACTGGCTCGACGGGGTCGCCGCCTCTTAGTCGTGAGAGGGATGCTCACCGCGCAGCCGCTTGATCCCGACCGTCTCGCCGGGCGTCGTGGGTAGCTTGGTGATGACCGCCTTGTTCACCACTTCGCCGCGGCCGTTCCACCAGGTCGTGGTGTAGTCGTCGCCTTCCTTGACGAGATGCGTCCACACCATCTCGCCAGGGTAGTAGAACACGCTCCACGGGCCGAGCAGCCCCTTGGGGATCTCGTGGAAGGTGATGTTGACCTCGCCGCCTTTGGCCACGTCGCCCTTGATGACCTCGATTAGCTCGACATTGGCGCTGTAGTTCGCGATGTCCTGCTTCGAGAAGTCGTCATGGGTGATCGCGGTGCAGGTGACCGAGAGCACACGGACGAGCGCGACGAGATCGCTCTTGGACAGGAGGTCGGCATCGGACATCGGCGCGGGCAGAGCGAGCGCCGGGTTGGCGCCGAGCATGATCAAGACGAGCAGACCGAGGGCTCTAAGCATGCGCCGCATGGAACCTCCTTGGTGAAGTTCTCTCAATATCACAGCGCAGGAGCGCGGCGATCAATCCCGGTCACGCAGGCCCTTGACGCCCTCATGCTTGGCGCAATGGACGCAGCAAAAGATCGTGTCGTTATGCTGCACGCCGTGGCCGATGATGCGGACGCCGCAATGCGGACAGACGGGCGCGAGCGCCGCGATCGCGCATTCGAACGAGTCGAAGACGAAAGTCTGCCCGCCCATGGTAACGGTGAAGCTCTGGTCGTACTCGTTGCCGCACTGCACGCATTTGCCCATGGCTGCCTCCAAGAGAACTGATCTAATGCGCGGCTTCCCAGTTGTCGCCGGCTCTGGCGTCGACCTTGAGCGGAACCTTGAGCTTGAGCGCGGGCTCTGGCGACCGCTCCATGACGTGCCGCGCCACCTCCATGGTCTTCTCGACCTCGCGCTCCGGCGCCTCGAACACGAGCTCGTCATGCACCTGCATCAGCATGCGCGCAGAAAGCCCGGCCGCTTCCAAAGCAGGAACCATCCTGATCATGGCGCGACGGATGATGTCGGCCGCGCTCCCCTGGATCGGCGCATTGATGGCCGCGCGCTCGTAATTGCCGCGAAGCGACGGGTTCTTGGTGTTGATCTCGGGGTAATGCACCTTCCGCCCGAACAGCGTCTTGACGTAGCCCTGGCGGCGGGCCTCCGCCTTCATCGCTTCCATATAGTCGCGGATGCCGGGGAAGCGCTCGAAATAGGTCTTGATATAGGCGCCGGCCTCGCTCCGGCCGATGCCGAGCTGGGCGGCAAGCCCGACCGAGGAGATGCCGTAGACGATGCCGAAATTGATGGCCTTGGCGCGGCGGCGGATGTTGGGGTCCATGCCCTCGATCGGCACGCCGAACATCTCGGATGCCGTCATGGCGTGGATGTCGAGCCCATCGGCGAAGGCTTGGCGGAGCGTCGGGGTATCGGCCATGTGCGCGAGCACGCGAAGCTCGATCTGGCTGTAGTCGGCCGAGATCAGTTTCTTGCCTTTGTCGGCGACGAAGGCCTTGCGGATGGCGCGGCCCTCAGCGGTGCGCACCGGGATGTTCTGGAGGTTCGGCTCCTGCGACGAGAGCCGCCCCGTGGTGGTCGCCGCGAGCGCGTAGGAGGTGTGCACGCGCCCCGTCTCGGGATGGATATAGGCCGGAATCGCGTCGGTGTAGGTGCTCTTGAGCTTCGCCAGCAGCCGCCAATCGAGCACCTTGCGCGGCAGGTCGTGGCCTTCCGCCGCCAGCTCCTCAAGCGCGGCGGCGTCGGTGCTCCAGGCGCCGGTCTTGGTGCGCCTGCCGCCTGCGAGGCTCATCTTGTCGAACAGGATCTCGCCGAGCTGCTTCGGCGAGCCGATATTGAAGTCCTCTCCGGCGAGCGCCCTGATCTCGTCCTCGAGCCGGGCGATGGTCTGGGCAAACGAGCCTGAGAGCGAAGCGAGGGTCGCGCGCTCGACCTTGACGCCGGCGCGCTCCATCTCGGCAAGCACGCGCGCGAGCGGCCGCTCGAGCGTCTCGTAGACCGTGGTCACGGATTCCGCCGCAAGCCGGGGCTTCAGCACGAGCCAGAGCCTGAGCCCGATATCGGTCTCCTCGCCGGCAAATTCGGTGGCGCGGGCGACGCTGACGCGGTCGATCCCGACCGAATTCCGCCCTGTTCCCATCACCTCTTTCTCGGTGAGGCAGGTATGACTCAAGAGGCGGCCAGCGAGCTGCTCTGGCAGATGCTCGGCGCGGCCGGCGTCGAGCGCGTAGGACATGAGGCAGGGATCGTCGATGGTGTCGAGCGCGATGCCGTAGCGCGCGAGCGCCACCATGTCGAACTTGGCGTTCTGCACGATCTTCAGCACGCTTGCGTCTTCGAGGATGGGCTTCAACAGGTCCAAGGCCTCTCGCATCGGGATCTGCGCGACCGTGTCGCCGGAAAGATCGAGCCCGTCGGAGGCGCGATGCGCAAGCGGCACGTAGGCCGCGTGTCCCGGCCGCAACGCGAGCGCAACCCCCACCAACTCGCTCCGCATCGGGTCGGACGAATTGAGCTTCACGCGGAAGGCGAAGCGTCCGAGATAGCGAGCCTCGGCCAGGAGCCCGGCGAGGCGGCGCGCATCGGTGACGGTCTCGTAATTCGACCGGTCGAAGGCAATCGCCTCGAGCTTGGCCGCGCGCATCACCGCAAGCTGCGCGGGGGAGCTTGCCCCGCTCTTGACGGGCTCGGCCGAAGGTCGCTGGGCGACGAAGTCGCCACGCGGCGAGCGGCGCAAGGGATGATCGTAATCGTCCTTCTTCTTGCGCTGCGGCGTAGTCGAGGGCGTCATGCCCTCGGGCAGCGGTGCGCCAAGTCCTTCAGCCACGCGGCGGAGCAGCGTGGTGAATTCGAGCTTGCGCATGAAGCTGGTCAAGGCGTCAGCCTCGGGCTGGCGCACGGCGGTCTCGGCGAGCGCCACGTCGAGTGGCACATGCGTGTCGAGGATGACGAGCGCCTTGGACAGCCGCGCCTGGTCGGCGAACGTGACCAGATTCTCGCGCCGCTTGTCCTGCTTGATCTCCGAGGCGCGCGCGAGCAGCGTTTCGAGATCGCCGAACTCGTTGATGAGCAGCGCCGCGGTCTTCACTCCGATCCCTGGCACGCCCGGCACGTTGTCCGACGAATCGCCGATCAGCGCCTGCACCTCGACGACCTTCGACGGCGGCACGCCGAAGCGCTCGATCACCTCCGCCTCCTCGATTCGCTTGTTCTTCATCGTGTCGTACATGATGACGCCGGGCTGTACGATCTGCATCAGGTCCTTGTCCGAGGACACGATGGTCACGTCGGCGCCGGCCTCGGCCGCCTCCCGCGCATAGGTCGCGATCAGATCGTCGGCCTCGTAACCTTCCATCTCGATGCAGGCGACGTTGAAGGCGCGCACGGCATCGCGCACGAGCGGGAATTGCGGGATGAGGTCGCCCGGCGGCTCGGGCCGGTTCGCCTTGTAGCCGTCGAACAGGTCGCTCCTGAACGTCTTGGCCGAATAGTCGAAGATGACCGCGATATGGGTCGGCGGCGCGAGCTCTCCCGTCTCGCGGAGCAGCTTCCACAGCATGGCGCAGAAGCCGTGCACCGCGCCGACCGGCAACCCATCAGAGGGGCGGGTCAGCGGCGGCAGCGCGTGATAGGCGCGGAAGATGTAGCCCGATCCGTCGATCAGATAGACATGGTCGCCCTTTGCCACCGGCTTGCCGGCGGGGCTGTTGCTCTTTGCTGTTGCCATGATGGGGGGAATATAGGGATTGAGCGCGGCTCAAGGGAGTCGCTTGCGGGCGTCATCCACTACCCCGTCAAGCCCGGACGAACCCCGGCCATGACGGGAACTAACTGCCGACCTAAGGCAGGGTCTCGAGCTCGTGCTTGTGGTTGGCGCTGCCCGCTGCAAACGACTTCTCGGGGCCGCCGAAGGTCTTCTCGATATAGTCCTTGAAATAGGTGTCGAGGATGGGGAAGGCGCGGGCAAAGCGCGTGAAGTCCTTCTGCGCGATGAACAGCACCACTGAATCCTCGAGCGCCACGACGAGGCCGGTGCGGAGCGCCGATTTGAGCAGCACGCGCTCGCCGAAATGGTCGCCCTGCCTGAACAGCTTGGCGAAATGCTCGCCCGTCTCGGGGTTGTCGATGGTCAGCTGGAAGGACCCTTTGACCACGGTATAGAAGCCGTCGATCAGCATGCCAGGCTCGAACACCCTGTCGCCCTTGCGGTAATGGATGTAGCGGGTCGCCGGCGGCGTCGACTGGATCTGCACGATGTTGGGCGGCATGACGCTGTTCAAGAGCCATGTCACGCCGACTTTAAACTTGGCCGCGAAGCCCGGCAGGAAGGAGAGGTAGAAGCCCCGCCAGAGCAGCCAGGCGAGCGTGCCGGAGAGCTTGATGCCATAGACGTCGGCCACCGCCTTGCTCATGCCGAGCGAGGCGAGCGAGCCTTTCGAGGTGTAGGCAAAGGGCTTGAGCTCCGTGCCCTCGATCTTGGCGATGATATTGCTCGCGATCTGCGCTCCCTCGCGCACAGCGAACTGCGCCGTCTGGGTGGCGTAATGAGCCGGGTCCTCGCCCGGGTGTTCGACGAGCGGGATGAGCGCCGCATCGCCCAGCGCCCATACCCCGTCGCGGCCGGGCACGCGCATGAACCGGTCGGTCTTGATGCGTCCCCACTGCATATCGAGGCCGAGCGACGACACCAACGGGTGCGGCCCATTGCCGATCGTGGCAACGATGGTCGAGGTCGGGATGATGCGGCCGTCGGTGAGCTCGACAGCCGTGCCCGTCGCTGATTTGGTGCCGACGCCGGTCAGGACCTCGATGCCGTGAATTTGCAGTCGCCGCGTCGCGTATTCGGCGAGGTCGGCGGGAAAGCTCGGCAGGATGCGCGTTGCATATTCGATCAGATAGAAGCGAATCTCGTCGGTGCGGATGTTCGTGTAATATTTCAGCGCGCGGCGGACCAGCTCGCGCGTCTCGGCGATGGTCTCGACGCCCGAGAAGCCGGCCCCCACCGCGACGAAAGTAAGGAGCTGCCGCTTCACCTCGGGGTCGTCCGTCACGTCGGCCGTCTCGAGGCAGCCGATGACATGGGTGCGCAGGCGATGCGCGTCGGCCAGGTCCTTCATGGTGAGCGCGTGCTCGGGCAGGCCGGGGAACCGGTTGAGGTCGACGCTGGTGCCGAGCGCGATGACAAGCTCGTCATAGTGAAGGTCCACGGGCACGCGCCGCGCGCCCTGCACGACGATCACCTTCTTCTCCATGAAGTCGATGCCCATCACCTCGGCCTGGCGCACCTGGAGGCGGCGCAAGAGCTGGCGGAGCGGCACGACCGCGTCGGCGGAATGAATGGACGAGGCGGCGACCTCTGGGAGCAGCGGCTGGAAGACGAAATAGTTGTTGCCGTTGACGAGCTCGACCTCGAGCTTGCCGCGGCCCTGCTTCTCGAGCGCCTTGGCGGCGAACACGCCGCCGAAGCCGCCGCCGATCACCAGGACTTTCTTCTTAGCCATGGGCATCTCTGGGTTTGCCCAGCCTCATATTTGTTCTCGGCCCATACCTACGCCAATGCTGCACTGCGTCAAGTCGCGCTTTGGCTCAGGTTTTCGATGGGTTTGACCCATAGAATGTGGGGTTTTAGGAACGGAAAAGCACGTGGCTTGAGGATGGCAGCCCCAAGCCAGATGCGGAAATGCCGTGCCCCTATGGGTTCGATAGCGTGAGAGCAGGCGAGCCCCGGCGTGGCCCGCGCTGAGCGGCGGGCAGGGGAGCTGGCGTGAGCCGCGCCCAGTCGGGCCGCCGGAACAGGAAGCGCAACCGCGTGTCCTTCACCGCTTCGTTGAGGACGAGCGGCGTGATCACGGCGACCGTGGTGACGATGAGCGCGACGATGCCGAGATCGAGGTCGGGCGCAAATTTCAGGAGCGCGACGCGCGTCGCCGCCATCGGCAGGAAGAAGGCGAGATAAATTACGATCGAGTTCTGCCCGGCATAGCGCAAGGGCTTGGCAAAGCCCGCGGTCGAGAGCAGCACCGAGAGGGCGATGACGGCGAGCGCGCCGAGGAAACCGAGGCCGAGGCCGACGACAGGAAGGGCGGAGTAGCCTTGGAACACCATCACACCCTCGAACACGGCCCAGACCATGAGGAGCAGGACGGCAGCAAGCGGCGACCTGCGCGGTGAAGGCGAACACGTAAGGCGCGAGCAAATAGCCCGAATAGAAATAGACGAAGCGGGCGCAAAACTCGTCGATCACCGTCGAGCCGGTGTGAACTTGCGCGATCTGCAGCAGCGCCGCGGCGGACCACATGATGAGCGGCGGTACATTGCGGAGCGCCTTGGTCACCACGAAGAAGATGGGCAACAGATAGATGAACCACAGCGTGCCGAAAGGCTCGATGAAGGAGAAGGCGTAAGCCTTGGCGACGCCGTCCCAGCCGAGATCGGCCGCGAGGCGGGGGGCCTTGAAGGCGAACTGGATGGTGACCCAGAGCGCGTAGAAATAGGCGAAGTGGAGGACCTTGCGGTCGAGATAGTCGTGCCAATTCCGGTCGATGACCCGCGCCAGGAACAGTCCCGAAATGAGAAAGAAATCGGGCATGCGGAAGGGCTTGGCGAAGGCGACCACCGCCCCCATGAAGCTCGTCGCGCCGGCCGCTTGCTCGACGCCCAAGGTCGAATGCATCATCACCACCATGACGATGCAGAAGCCCTTGCCGTAATCGACCCAGGCGACGCGGTCTTGGTTAAGCTCCACGAGGTGCCTCCTTCTTCGTCCCGCCGCGGGACGATTCAAGGAAGCGTTGCAAGCCTGACGCCAGAACCGGCGGGCAGAGGCCCGAAGGGCCATTGATTTCCGGCGTCTGGCGCCTGATCTCTGGTTTTCGGACCGAGGCCGAAGCGTTGCTTAATCGCGATGCTTTAGTTTAGGGTCGGCTGGACCAGCACCCGTAGCTCAGTTGGATAGAGCGTTGCCCTCCGAAGGCAGAGGTCACAGGTTCGAATCCTGTCGGGTGCGCCATTCCTTCACAAAGCCATTACGGATGCAGGCCATGAGAAAAACCGTCAGGCTGTTGGCGACCGGCGTTCTGCTCGTTCTCGGGACTGCGGCAGTCGCCGCCGCGGAGTCGGTCCAATCGGCGGGCGATCATCCCCAAACCGGCGCGAGCGGTAGCAATAACGATAACGACAAACATACCGGAACGGCAGAGTGCCCGATCAAGAAAACGATCGATGGCAAGCTCTATTGCTTCCAAAACGATCCGGCGCTCACCAAGCGACAAGGTGGTGGCGACTAGCCCTCGCATCTCGGCGCCGGCCTGACGTCGCGAGCGAGCAGGCGCTGTCGCAAATCACCGAATGGAGAGAACCATGAGACTGCTTCTTGCCGCCGTTGCGCTGCTCGTCGGGGTGTCAGGCGCGGCGCGGGCCGACGATTTCCCCTGCGTCAGCACGACCTTCAATCTGCTGTCGCCGAACGACAAGGTGTGCATCAGCGATTTCGATGACCCCGAGGTGCAGGGCGTCACCTGCTTCATCTCGCAGGCTCGCACCGGCGGATGGGGCCAGCCCTTCGGCCTCAACGAGGACCCGTCGAACTTCTCGGTGTCCTGCCGCCAGATGGGGCCGATCGCCGTGGACATCTCCAAGCTTCCCGAGAAGGAGGAGGCGTTCACCGAGAAGACCAGCATCTTCTTCAAGGCGACGCGCATCTACCGCATTCCCGACGTGAAGCGGAATGCGATCATCTATCTCGCCGTCAGCTCCAAGATCATCAATGGCTCGCCCGCCAACGCGATCAGCGTCGTGCCGATCATGCCTTGGCCGAAATAGCAGGGGCTGCCGCGCAGCGAGCAAGCAATCTTCGGCCATGACACCGCCGCTTCTCCTCCTCAAGGACATCCGTTTGACGTTCGGCAGCGCGCCGCTGCTCGACGGCGCGGAGCTCTCGATCTCGCCGGGCGAGCGGCTCTGCCTCGTCGGGCGGAACGGCTCGGGCAAATCGACCCTGCTCAAGATCGCCGCTGGCCTTGTTGAGCCGGATGGCGGCAGTCTCTTGGTCCAGCCTTCGGCAACGATCCGCTACCTGCCGCAGGAGCCCGACTTTGCCGGCTTCGCCACGACCGGCGCGTTCGTCGCCGCAGGACTTGCGCCGGGAGACGATCCGAATCGCGCGCGCTATCTCCTGGAGAGTCTCGGGCTGACCGGGGAGGAGGAGCCGCATCGCCTCTCAGGCGGGGAGAGCCGCCGCGCAGCGCTCGCCCGCGTGCTCGCGCCAGAGCCCGACATCCTCCTGCTCGACGAGCCGACCAACCATCTCGACATCGCGGCCATCGAAAGCCTCGAGGCCGAGCTTAAGGCGACCCGCTCGGCCTTCGTGATCATCAGCCACGACCGGCGTTTCCTGGAGACCCTCTCGCAAGCCACCGTCTGGCTCTATCACGGCACGACGCGCCGCCTCGACAAGGGCTTCGCCGCTTTCGAGGAGTGGCGCGATGCGATCCTCGATGAGGAGGAGATTGCGCGCCACAAGCTCGATCGCCGCATCGTCCAGGAGGAACACTGGCTTCGCTACGGCGTGAGCGCCAGGCGGAAGCGGAATGTCCGCCGTCTCGATGGACTCATTGCGCTGAGAGACCAGCGGAGGCGCGAGAAGCAGGCAAGCGCGCCGCAAGAGGTGAAGTTGACGCTGCAAGAGGCAGGCGAAACGGGGCGGAAGGTGATCGAAGCGCGGCATATCGCCAAGAGCTATGGCGGCGTGCCCATCGTCCGCGACTTCAGCACAAAGATCGCGCGCGGCGATCGCGTCGGCGTCGTCGGCCCTAACGGCGCCGGCAAGACCACGCTCATCAACATGTTGATCGGCACGCTTCTGCCCGACTCTGGCCAATTGAAGCTCGGCACCAATCTCGAGATCGCCACCCTGGATCAGCGGCGGGAGAGCCTCGACCCCGACACTTCCGTCGCCGCGACGCTCACCGGAGGTCGGGGCGATTCGGTGATCATCAACGGCGAGTCCCGCCACGTCATCGGCTACATGAAGGACTTTTTGTTCAAGCCCGAGCAGGCGCAGAGTCCCGTCAAGTCGCTGTCTGGAGGAGAGAAGGGCCGGCTGCTGCTCGCGCGGGCGTTGGCCAAGCCCTCGAACCTCATGGTGCTCGACGAGCCGACCAACGATCTCGACCTCGAGACGCTCGACCTGTTGCAGGAGATGCTCGCCTCCTATCCCGGCACGCTCATCCTCGTGAGCCACGACCGCGACTTTCTCGACCGCACCGTAACCTCGGTGATCGCGTCGGATGGCGACGGCAGATGGATCGAATATGCCGGCGGCTATTCCGACATGGTGGCGCAGCGTGGCCACGGCGTCCGCGCGCTCAAGCGGGATAAATCGGCGACGAAGGGCGCGGCAAAGCCCGTCGCGCGGGCACGCACGGCCGAGCCGCGCAAGCGGTTGAGCCCGACCGAGCAGCACGTCTTGAAAACCTCGTCGGCGCGGATCGCTGCGCTCATCGAGGAGATCGCCCGGCTCGAGCGCCTTCTCGCCGATCCCGATCTTTACGCGCGAGACCGCCCGGCCTTCACCGCGGCAGGAAGCGCGCTGACGAAAGCGCAAGCCGAGCTTGCTGCCGCCGAAGAGGACTGGCTTCGCCTCGAGTTGCTGCGCGAGGAAATTGAAGGCGCTTAACGCCCATCGTCACGTGAGCCGCGCCACGACCTGCTCAAGCGCAGCGACGAACCGCTGCCACCCGTATTTGGCGCCCTGGTAGGCCTGCTGCTGATCCGGCCGGAAGCCCGACTGCTCCATGCGCAGGTGCGTCCCCGTGCTCGTAGGGGTGAGAGTCCAAGTGACGACACTCTCGAGACCATAGGCCGCCCACGTGTAAGACAGCTTCTTGTTCGGCTCGACCGCCAGGACCTGGCAGTCGACAGCGCCCCAGTCTGCGCGAAGATTGAAACGGTGATCCACGACCGGCTTGAAATCGTTTTTCATCAGCCACTCCTCGATCAGGTGTGGTTGGGTGAGCGCGCGCCAGATCTTTTCCGCCGGATAAGGTATCTCACGTTCGATAACGACGGAGAGCGTTTCGGTCGACGTTTCGTTCATTGGTCCATCCTTTTCAGCAAGTCTTCGAGGCGGTCGAACCGGTCGCGCCAGAAGGCGCCATAGAGGCCCATCCAGTCGATCAGCGGTGCGAGGCCCTTGGGCTCGGCGCGGTAATGAGTCTGCCGTCCGTCCCGCCGATCCCTGACGAGGCCGGCGAGCTTGAGCACGCCAAGATGTTTGGAGACGGCGGGTTGCGAGACGCCGGCCTGATCGGTCAACACCCTGACTGTGAGCTCGCCCTCAGCGCAGAGTCTCTCGAAGATGGTTCTGCGGGTTGGGTCGGCCAACGTTGCGAAAATTTCGTTTGTCTCCAGAGACATACCGTAATTCATAACCTATTGGTTATGGATTTGTCAAATCGGTTTGCGTCCGGCTCGACGCGCATCGACGAACCAAACGCCGCTCGGAGAGTTAATGCGTATGGGGATAGTTCCCGACACATCGTCATCAAGGGCGTGCACTAGCCTCGTAGATGAGGTAGAGGCCATTCGTTTGGCGTAACATGGAGGCCTCGCATTCGCGCCTGGCGGAAGCTGAGCCCAACAGAGGAGATGACCATGAGAAGAGTTCTTTTCGCGACAGCGATTGCCGCGATCGCGCTCGTCGGCCTGTCGGCCAACAGCTGCGGCGAGAAAAAGGAGGAGGCCACGCCTCCGGCCGCCGCTCCCGCCGCACCGCCTGAGACGCCGCCGCCTGCCGAGACGCCGCCGCCGGCTCAGACCCCGCCGCCGGCCCAATAGTCATCGGGTTTATCGACACTAGGTTCCGACCCGGCCTCATGCGCTTGTCGTGCTTTGCGGCCGGGTCGCCTCGCGTCATGGCGCGGTGAGCGGAAATGCGCTCACGATCGGCGCAAAGTCTCGCGCGCTGTCCCAGTCGCCTCCCTCACGCGTCAGCCCGAGCCTCACGATGACAAGGTCGCGTGATGGCACGATGGCCACGACCTGCTCGTCATGGCCGAGCATGTAATAGGCATCGGCCGGCATCGGCGGCTCGCCGCCATGCGACGACTCCGGAAGCTTCAGCCAGATATGCGCGCCATACTCGTCATCGGGCGAGAGCTTTGTCGGCGTCAGGCTGTAATCGACCCAGCCCGCGGGGAGGATGCGCGTCCCCTGCCAAACCCCGTCATGGAGGAAGAGGAGGCCAAGCCGCGCAAAGTCCCGCGCCGTGGCGTAGAGGAAGGACGAGGCGGCAAAGGTGCCTGACGCGTCGGGCTCGAGCACGGCGCTCGTCATGCCGAGCGGCTCTAACAAGCGCTCCTTTGGGTAGCTGAGATAGTCGCGCTCCGCAGCGAAGGTCTCGCGCAGGACACGAGCGAGAATGACGGCGGTACCGCTCGAATAGGCCCAATGCGTGCCCGGCGGGAAGAGAAGCGGCTTCTCCGCCGCAAACGCTGCCTTGTCGCCCTGCACGAACAGCATCCGGGCGACGTCGCTCTCAGTGTCGCCATAGCTCTCATCGAAGGCGAGCCCGCTCGTCATCCGCATCAGCTCATCGACGGTGATGGCCCGGCGCGGGTCGTCGTTCCCGCGCCACTCGGGCATCAGCGCGGTGTCGGTGAGCGCAAGCTTGCCATCCCCTACGCGAATCCCGATCAGCGCGTTCAAGGCGCTCTTGCCGATCGACCAGCCGATCAAGGGCATGGCGGGCGTAAATCCCGGCGCGTAACGCTCGGCCACGATGCGGCCGCCCTGCACAACGACCAGCGCCCTGGTGCGGCGCGGGTGGGCGGCGTCGGGCTCTGCGAAGACGGCGTCGATGGCCCGGTCAAGCGCCGCACCATCGACCCCTTCAGGCATCGTGCCGAGCTCGACCCTTTCACCCTCTGGCCAGAGCGCGTCCTTGTTCGGAGGATCGGTCGGGGGAGAGAGGCCCGCGGCTTCCGCCTCGAGCTCGGCTTCGGAGTGGCCGTCGAGCAGGGTGCAGCCGAGGCCATCGCGGAAGATCGCCGTCTGGCGTCCTACGCCGAAGGCCGAGGCAGTCACCCGCTTCGCATCTCGGGCGATCTCAGGCTGGAAGAAGACGAGCAGCTCGTAGCCCTTGCCCGTCAAATCCTCGTCGAGCAGCGACTGAGGGTCGCGGCCAGAGATGAACAGCCCGTCGCAGAGCGTCTGTGCCATGAAGCCGGAGCCGAGCAGGGCGGTGCGGTAGATGCGCGGCAGCGCGATCCCCGCCGCCGCCACCAAGAGGACGACGACGAGGCCAAGCCAGACCTTGCGCGACACGCCGAGAGGCATCGGCCCGCTCGATCGTGCCCCGCTCATCGCGTCGTGGGCGGCGCGAAGGACTGATCGCTGAAGGGCGAGGTGTTTGGCACCTGGATCACGATGAAGCCGCGGTTGATGCCCTGGTGGCAGCCGTTGCAGGCTGAGGTCAGCGCGCCATAGCCTTTGACGAATTTCGCGCCGTCCTTGGCCTTGATCGCCGCGTCGATCTCTCTGATCGGGTCCACGGTTGCCCCGACATATTCGGCAGGGATCCCGGTATAGAGCGTTGCCGCGTCCTCCAGGCCTTGCCTGATCTGCTCGAGCTCATAGGTCGCGAGGTCCCAATTCTTGAGCCTGCCCGCGAACCAAAGCTTGATGTGGCGCATCTGGATCGTGGTCATGATGTCGCCGAGGCCGGGCACGTAGCCCTCCACTTGCGCCAGAGCGAGCGGCGCGGAGAACAACGCCACGAGCAACAGTGAGATCGACGCAAGAACTCTCATTTCGCACTCCTCGCCGCTAGTCGAGCGCAGACGCGGCCTCCAACACCTCCTCGGCGTGGCCGGGCACCTTCACCTTGCGCCAGATGTGGCGAATGATGCCCTTGCCGTCGATGAGGAAGGTCGCGCGCTCGATGCCCATATATTTCCGACCATACATGCTCTTCTCCACCCACGTGCCATAGGCCTCGCACACTTTGCCGTCTTCGTCCGAGGCGAGCGGGAAAGGAAGGCCATACTTTGTCTTGAACTTGTCATGACTTGCGACCGAATCGCGCGAGATGCCGATGACGGCCGCCTTGGTCTTCGAGAAGTCGGGCAGAGCGTCGCGGAAGGCGCAAGCCTCTGCCGTGCAGCCCGACGTGTCGTCCTTGGGGTAGAAATAGAGCACTACGCTCTTGCCCTTGAGCGCCTTCGAGGAGACCTTTCCACCCCCGTCTGACGGCAGGGTGAAATCGGGCGCCTTGTCTCCAACCTTGAGGCCCATCGTCGTCTCCTTCTCCGGCGGGTCGCCGGGCTCAAGCCAAGTCCTTGCTCATCCTGATATGGGGGATGGTGTTCTCGTCGAACGGATCGCCCTCGGCCTGATAGCCGAACCGGGCGTAGAAACCCTCGGCGCCTAATCTCGCGTTCAGCACGATCCGCTTGAAGCCCTCACCCTTCGCAAACGCTTCTGCGCGCTCGAGAAGCTCGGCCCCGATCTTCTCCCGCCGCCGGTCCTCGGCGACCGCCATCTGGCGGAGCTGAAGCGTCTCTGGATCGAGCGGCTTGAGCGAGACCGAGCCCACCACGGCGCTATGGGAGAGCGCGCAGAAATGGCGACGGAGCGCATCGTCCTTGAGCTCCTCCTCGCTCAGATGGAGCCCGAGCGGAGTCCGCAACACCGCCTCGCGGAGCAGGAGCGACTGCTGGTAGACGTCGGAGCCGAGCGGCGCCTCGACGATCCTGATGCCGTTCTCGTGCGCCTCGCGCATTGGCTCAAGGCCTCTTGGCGAGCTGCTCGACCATGGCCCAGATCGCCGCGATCTGGGGCGCGTCCTTGCCGAGATAGTCGAGGCCGGTATAGCCCCACCAATCCCAGCAGCCTTGGGGGTTGATCCCTGTGATCGCCTTCGCCTGCGGGAAGAGGATGACAAGCCGATTGGCGTCGGCGATCTCCGCGTAGCCGGACTCCTTGATGAAGTCCTCGCCCACTGCCTCACGCGATTGCTCGCAGCCATGCAGCGCGATATGCACGCGGCAACCCGGCTTCTCGGTGCAGCTCGGAGGGACATAGACCACGCCCTCGTCGGCGAACCCGTCGCCTGGCTCTGAGAAAGGCTGCTGGTCGAACACGATGAAGCTGCCCTTGGGCGGTCCTTCGGCGGGAGTGAGCGGCCCATAGATCCAGGCGAGGATGGCCTTGGCTTGGTCGTAGTCGCAGTCGCTCACGTAAGGCGTAGCGGTGATGCCGCAAGCCGCGCCCCCCTGCTCGGTGATGAAGGCATGCCCGCCCTCCTTCTCCACCAGCGTCAGGTTGGTCGCCGCCACGCCCGCGTCCTTGAGGAACTCGGCTGCCGCCTCGACCACTGGGCGCGTCACGGTCTGATCCTCATTGCCGGAGAAGAGGTAGACGTTGTCGTCGGCAAGTCCGGAAAGCGGGTCGATCGCGCCGTCCTTGGCGAGCTCCTCGGCGCGCTTGGCGAGCGCCTTAGGGTCCGGCGTTCCCGCAGTGGTCTGCATGCACTGATTCAGCGCCTGCTGGGCGTTCTGCAGCACCGCCGACGGCCAGAAGGGAACCTGCCGGCTCGCTTGCGACTCGGCGCAGGCGTAAGGGCCGCCGGCGACGATGCCGGCGCCTTTGATGTCTTTCGAGTGGGCGACCTCGATCTGCTCGGCCATATATGCGCCTGACGACAGTCCCGAGACGGAGGTCGAGCCTATATCGGCGCCGAGTTCGGGCAATGACTCCGCCGCAGGTGACTCAGACGGGAGCGACTCGGCCGCGAGGAGAGGCTGCGAGAGCAGCGTGAGCAGGGCAGCGAGGCACGCCGCGGCGAGCAGGCGAGAAGTAAGCTCCGTCTTGTTCAGCTCGATGCGCACGTCCTCGTCAGCACCGCTCCGCTCGTAGCCGCGAGTGTCACGCGCGGAAGCTTCTGGAAACTTTTTCGTGGTCATTCTGCCTCATGAGGTCAAAAACCTCTTGCATCGCGTGAATGCAGGTGTAAATAGCGCCTCGTTTGTAACTTGAACATCTGCTGGTTGGGGAGGACGCTCATGTCCAGTGACGCCCTCTTCCAATTGGGGATGGACTTGGATCATGGTTCAAGCACCGCCCAAACGGAAGAAAAGCATTCTCGTCGCCTTGCTCCCTCGCGGGAGGAAGAGCGCAAGGATTTTTTCTGTGAGCGTGATGGGGTCCGTTATGCGGGCACTCATCTCATCATCGATCTCGTTCGGGCAGAGCGGCTCGACGACCTAGAGCATATCGAGCAGACGCTTCGACGCTGTGTCGAGGTTGCGGGCGCCACGCTGCTGCATATCCACCTTCACCACTTCACCCCTAACGGGGGTGTATCGGGTGTCGCGGTTCTCGCCGAATCGCACATCTCGATCCACAGCTGGCCCGAGTACGGCTATGCCGCGCTCGACGTCTTCATGTGCGGCGCGACCAATCCGCGAGCATCGATCGAGGTGCTCAAGGAGGCGTTCTCGCCTGGGAAGGTAATCGTCAAAGAGCATCTGCGTGGGAAGGAAATCAGCCGATGGACCGTAAGGTCGAAGACCGCTGGGTCGAAGAGACGCTCCACCGTGGCTTCCGTGTCCGTCTGACGGCGGACCGCGTCCTCTTCGACAGCGAGACCGAGCACCAGAGGCTGATCATCTTCGAAAACGCCGATTTCGGGCGGGTGATGATGCTCGACCAGATCGTGCAGCTCACGACGAAGGACGAGTTCGTCTACCACGAGATGATGTCGCACGTTCCGCTGTTCGCCCACGGCAAGGCGCGCAAAGCCTTGATCGTGGGCGGCGGCGACGGCGGCGTGCTCAGGGAGTGCCTGAGGCATCCCGAGCTCGAAGAGGTCACGTTGTGCGAGATCGATCGCGGCGTGATCGACCTCTGCCGCCAGTACTTCCCCGAGGTGTCGGCCGGTGCCTATGACGATCCGCGTACGCGCATCGTCATCGCCGACGGCACCAAATTCGTGGCCGAGACCGACCAGCGCTTCGACGTGATCATGATCGATTCGACCGATCCGGTCGGGCCGGGCGCCGTGCTGTTCACGCGCGAGTTCTATGCCGGCTGCCGGCGTTGTCTCGCGCCGGGTGGGCTGCTCGTGACGCAGAACGGGCTGCCCTTCCTCCAGGCCTCCGAGCTCAAGCAGAGCGTGGGCTATTTCCGCGAGTTGTTCGGCGACGCTTACGCCTATCTCGCCAACACGCCGAGCTATTTCGGCGGCCCGATGTCCTATGGCTGGGCCACCGACAACGCGAAGCTCAGGGGCCACAAGAGGCGGAGGATCGCACGGCGCTACGAGAAGGCCGGCGCCTTCGAGACGCGCTACTGGCGGCCCGACGTCCACGTCGCCGCCTTCGCGCTGCCGACCTACGTGCGGGAGCTGGTCGAGGCTTAAGCCTCCACCTTTCCCGCCTATCAGAGCCGCGCGAGACGCGGCAGCTCGCCGACCAGAGGGCGGCAATAGGCGTCGAAAGCCGCGCTCACGTCATTTGAACCTGAGATGAACTCGGGCGGCACATGGCGCGTGCGTCGCGCCACTGCCTTGAGCTCGGCGCGGGCGCATTCGCTGCGATAGGCGTCTGGCGCGTTAGACGTCCTGACGATGATCACCGAAGCGCTTCGGTCGCCGCGCGCCGCAAGCTCCGCGGCATAGCGGCCGACGGCGCGTGCCTCGACCGCATCGATGGGGGAGGGCTCCGGCCAGCAGCGCTGGATATAGCCGAACGTGTCGGCGCGCACGCGGGGGGCCTTACCGCCCTTTGGCGTAAGCCCCGTCTTCACCAGGTCTGCGAGCCCGTCGCCGAGCGCGCCCGAGCCCGAGAGCTGCACATTGCCGTGCGCGTCCACCTCGCCCGAGCGCATCAGCTTGGGCGCGATCTCCTCGCCTTTATCGTCGCGGATGCCTTCGCTGACCGCGATCTGGCAGCGACCGAGCTTGGCGTAGACCGCCGCGACATCGGAGAGGAAGGCGTCGGTCGAGAAGGGCACCTCGGGCAGGTAGATGAGATGCGGCGCGGGCCGGTCGGCGGGCGCCGCGCCATTCGCTGCCGCCTGGCGCGCGAGCGAGGCGGCGGCGGTCAGGAAGCCCGCGTTCCGTCCCATGATGACATTGATCTTGATGCCGCCGAGGCTCGCATTGTCGAGCGCGTCGCCGGCGATGGCGAGCGCCACGTAACGCGCGGCCGAAGGGAAGCCCGGCGTGTGGTCGTTCTCCAAGAGATCGTTGTCGATCGTCTTCGGCACGTGGAAGCAGCGGAGCTCGTAGCCCGCGGCGTCGGCCTTCTCACTGACGATGCGGCAGGTGTCGGCCGAATCGTTGCCGCCGATATAGAAGAAATAACGGACGTCGTTGGCCCGGGCGCCGGCGAGGATCTTGGCGCAATAGGCCTCGTCCGGCTTGTCGCGGGTCGAGCCGAGCGCCGCAGACGGGGTGCGGGCGACCGCCTCGAGCTTCGCCTTGTCGATCCCCGTGAGATCGACGAGACCGTCGCCGGCCGCCTTCACCAAGCCGCGCACGCCGTGGCGCGTGCCGAGGATGCGCTTCACCTGGCCCGAAGCGGCAAGGCCTGCTTTCAAGCCTTCGATGACGCCTACGAGCGATTGATTGATGACCGCGGTCGGCCCTCCCGACTGGCCGATCACCGCATTGCCGGTAGGGAGATCGGGCACGAGGGGTCACTCCTTGTCGTTGTGCGGGCGGCGAGAATGCCCAACCCCTCAACCCCTGGCAAGCTGAAGGCGAGCCAAACTACGGCCGGAGCAGTTATAAAAGAGGAACAAAAAGACGGTCTCTTGGGAGGAGATGGAGAAAAAGCCATGATCAGCTTTCTAGGCTGCAGCGACCAGGCCATCGCGGTCGCCAATGGCGTGACCACGCTGGCGCTTCTCGAACACTTGGTCGAACGCAAGATTCTGACGCGAGCAGACGTGCGTGCCGTCATCGAAAGCGGCATCAAATGTCTCGAGCCGCGCACCAATGTCCGCACCATAAACGAGGCGGTCCATTTGATGCGCGACCGCATGCTGCCTCTGTTCACCGAATAATCGGCGGATTGGCACCGGCATCATCCTATTGATGGTGCCGCAACAGATGGAGGCTGAAGAGCTGCTCGGGATCGGTCCAGGCCTTGACCGGCTGCCAGCCGCCCGCCCGCGCCAGCGCCTGGAACTCGGCCAGCGTGTATTTGTGCGAGTTCTCGGTGTGGATGCGCTCCCCTTCCGCGAAAGTGAAGGAGCGCCCGAGCACATGCACGGTCTGCCGGGCGAGGCTCACCAGATACATCTCGATGCGGCCGTCCACCTCGTTGTAGACGGCGTCGTGAGCGAATCGGTTGAGCTCGATATCGCCGCCGAGCTCGCGGTTGATGCGCGCGAGCAGGTTGAGGTTGAAGGCGGCGGTGACGCCCTCGGCGTCGTTATAGGCGGGGATGAGGATCGAGAGAGGCTTCTTGAGGTCGACGCCGATGAGGAAGGCGCTGCCCTTGCCGAGCAGCCGCGCTGCGTTGACGAGGAAGGCGCGTGCCTCCGCATGGGTCAGATTGCCGATGGTCGAGCCCGAGAAGAAGCCGAGCCGCTTCCGCGGCGGCGCGACCTCAGGGAGCGTACGCGTCTTGGTGAAGTCGGCGATGAGCGGCAGGATGGTGAGACCAGGGTGCTGCTCGGAGAGCCACGAGGCCGCCTCCTTGAGGCTCTCGGCGGCGATGTCGATCGGGATGTAGGCAGGGATCTTGCGAAGAGCGCCGATCAGGAGGCTCGTCTTGCGGCTCGATCCCGATCCGAACTCGATCAGCACGCGAGAGGGCCCGACCAGCTCGGCAATCTCGGCGCGATGGGTTTCGAGCAACGAGGCCTCGACGCGGGTCGGGTAATATTCCTCGAGCTTGGCGATCTCTTCGAACAGCTCGGAGCCGATCGCGTCATAGAAGAAGCGGCACGGGATTGAACGGGGAGTGGCGGAGAAGCCCGCAAGCACGGCGCGCGCGAATTCGTCCGCCTCGGGCGCATGCTTCGCCCGCACGCTTTCCGTAAGGACGGCTGTGCCGTCCGGAAGCTGAAGCGAGACCTCGCCCTCCATCACGCGCCGCCCGCGAGCCTGAGCCCCATGAACTGCCAGCGCTGATGGGGATAGAAGAAATTGCGATAGGTCCGCCGCACATGGCCCTCTGGCGTCACGCAGGAGCCGCCCCTGAGCACGAACTGATTGCACATGAACTTGCCGTTATATTCGCCGACGGCGCCGGGCGCGGCCTTGAAGCCCGGGTAGGGGAGATAGGCGCTCCCCGTCCATTCCCACACATCGCCGAACATCTGCTGAAGGCCCGCGCCGCTTTTCGCCGGCATGGCTCTGAGGTGTCCCTTGCCGAGGGTGCGGCCCTCGACCGGCACGCTTCCCGCCGCGACCTCCCACTCGAATTCGGTAGGCAGCCGGTAGCCGGCCCAGCGCGCGAAGGCGTCGGCCTCGTAATAGCTGACATGGGTGACAGGAGAGGCGGGGTCGACCGGCCGCAGGCCCATGAGGCTCATCTGTAGATACCCGCCGTCGCCGTGCTCGAAATAGAGTGGTCCCTGCCAGTTCTGGGTGCAGACGGTGTTCCAGCCGTCGGCAAGCCAGAGCGCCGGCGTCTCGTAGCCGCCGTCCTCGATGAACTCGATCCATTCGGCATTGGTGACGAGGCGCGAGGCGAGCTTGAATGGGCGGATCAGCTCCTCGTGTGCCGGCCCCTCATTGTCATAGGCGAAGCCGTCGCCGTCATGCCCGACCTCGAAGATGCCGCCGTCGAACGAGACGAACTCGAGCGGCGTGGGTTCGCCGACGGCGACGCCCGGGCTTGCTTGGCGGTAAGCGGGCTTCAGCGGCTCCGACGCGAACAGGGCGAGAATGTCGGTGAGCAGGAGCTCCTGATGCTGCTGCTCGTGATTGATGCCGAGCTCGACGAGCCCGGCTGCCTCAGGCGCAAGATCCTGCTCGAACAGCCGGTCGAGAGCCTCATCGACATAAGCACGATAGGCGCGCACCTCACCGCTCGAGGGCCGCGTGAGCAAGCCGCGCTTCGGCCGCGGATGACGCGGGCCGACGCTCTCGTAATAGGAGTTGAAGCAATATTCGAAGCGCTCGTCGAAGACGCGATAGCCGGGCAGGAAGCGCGTCAACAGGAAGGCCTCGAAGAACCAGGTGGTGTGCGCGAGGTGCCACTTGGTCGGGCTCGCGTCGTCCATCGCCTGGACGACCTGATCCTCATCGCTCAACGGTGCGGCAAGCTCGGTCGAGAGCGCGCGCGTTTCCATCAGCCGCGACTTGAGCAGGAGGAAATTCGATTCGGGACCTGGCTTCGGCTCGGCGAGGGTGGCGGTCCTCGAACTCATGGTCGGCTCCCTAGCTTCCGGCCTGATCAAAAAGCCCGGTCACCCGGGCAACTTGGCTAAGCATGTTTGAACGCCAGATTTACCAGCTTGTTCCGCCTCACGAAATGATCAACCATGCACAATCTGGTGAGCACGATTTGATTTTCTTTGGAGTCTTGGATGCGGGAATCGCTTGCCCGGAAGGACGACGAGGTCGTCTGCCTCGACGGGCGCCAGTCCGAGGTCGCGGCAGAGCTTCAGCGCGGCGTGTGCCGCGCCTTCCGGGCCCTCGGCCTTTCGGTGGTGACCGAGCTTCCGCTGGCGAACGGGCGCCGCGCCGACGTGGTCGGGCTATCGCCCTCAGGAGACGTGTTGATCGTCGAGATCAAGTCCTGCCTGATCGACTACCGGACCGATTCGAAGTGGCAGGACTATCTCGATTTCTGCGACCGGCTCTATTTCGCCGTCGCTGCCGATTTTCCTCGCGAGGTCATCCCCCAGGAAGCCGGGCTGATCCTCGCCGATCGCTACGGGGCCGAGCTGGTGCGCGAGGGGATCGAAGATCGGATTACGGCCGCGCGCCGCAAGGCCATGATGCTGTGCTTCGCCCGGGCCGCAGCGCTTAGGCTCCAGCTCCACCTCGACCCTACCTGCGGGCTCGATATCTAGCTATTTCGGGGCGCGCTTGGCGAGGATGCGCTGCAGCGTGCGGCGATGCATGTTGAGCCGCCGCGCCGTCTCCGAGACGTTGCGGTTGCAAAGCTCGTAGACCCGCTGGATGTGCTCCCAGCGCACGCGATCAGCCGACATCGGATTCTCCGGCGGCGGCGCCTTTGCCATCGTGGAGGCGACCAACGCGTTATAGACATCGTCGGCGTCGGCGGGCTTCGCGAGATAATCGACGGCGCCGAGCTTCACTGCGGTGACGGCCGTTGCGATATTGCCGTAACCGGTCAGCACCACGGCGCGGGCTTCCGGGCGCACGCCCTTCAGCGCCGCGATCACGTCGATGCCGTTTCCGTCTTCGAGCCGCATGTCGACCACGGCGAACGCCGGCGGCCGGCGCCTCAGCGACAACAAGCCTTCCTCGACCGAGGCCGCGGCCTCGACCTCGAAGCCCCGCGTCTCCATGGCGCGGGCAAGCCGCGCGAGGAAGGCGCGATCGTCATCGACGATGAGAAGGGTGTTCTCGGGCGGCACTGGACCGCCCTGGTAGGGCGTCGGCGAAACCTGATGAGCTTCCATATCAGGGCTCCTGATGCTGCTGCTTCTGCCCAACCCCGAAGGCGTAAGCGTCCCTACGACCGATGGATTCTCTGAGATGCTTTACGAGGTGGCTAAGAGCTAGAAGGTTTTGCGAAGACGGGCAAGGCTACCAAAGTATGAGTCGGGAGTGAAATGAACAGCCCGTAATGTGGTGGACATCGAACGGAAAAAGCGCCAAAAGCCGCGCTTCGCGGGCGGTCAAAGTGCCGCAGGCTCGGGCGTGAACTTCGCCTCGTCGGATACCCGTTCGAACTTCGACCTCGGCCACATCACCGTCACCACGGCGCCGACCTGAGGCGCGGGGCGATTCGCGAGAGCGAGCGTGGCGCCGGAGCGCTCAAGCAACGTCTTGGCGATGAAGAAGCCGAGCCCCATGCCGATATGCTCGTCTGGCGCCTCCTGGCGGAAGCTCTGCGCGGGCCGCGTTGTGACGAAGGGCTCGCCGAGCTGCTCGAGCACGTAAGGCGGGAAGCCCGAGCCGTCATCGGCGATGACGATCTTGATCTCGCCCTCCGACCAGCGCGCATCGACCTCGACCTTGGTGTCGGCGAAGTCGACGGCATTCTCCAAAAGATTGCCGAGACCATAGAGGACGCCCGGATTGCGCTGCGTGACCGGCTCGACTGCGGCGGCGCTCCCCGGCACGACACCGGGAGCGGGACCTGTCCTAACCTCGATGGGCACGGCGACGAGCCGGTGCGGCGCGACCACCTCCTCGATGAGATGGCTCACCGGGAGCCGCGACACGATGATGTCGATCTGCTCGCCGCGCGCGGCAAGCTCGGCGAGGATGTCGCGACAGCGCTCGGCCTGGGCGCGCAAGAGCACGACGTCCTCGTAATGGGGATCGGTGGGCTTGGCATCGCGCATCAGCTCCTTGGTGACCACGGCGATGGTGGCGAGCGGCGTGCCGAGACCGTGCGCGGCCGCTGCGGCGAGCCCATCGAGCGCCGACAATTTCTGCTCGCGCGCGAGCACCATCTCTGCCGCGGCAAGCGCCTCCGACATGCGCCGCGCTTCCTCTGCCGTGCGCCACGAATAGAAGCCGATGAAGAGGATGCTCGAGACGAGCGCTGCCCACACTCCCATGACATAGGGGAAGGGAAGCAGCAGGTTCGAGTGATGGAACCAGGGCAGCGGATGGTGGAAGCTCGTGAGCAACGTCGCCAGGGTGATGGCCATCAGGCCGAGAGCGGCGGTGACGCGCAGACGCAAGGTCGAGGCCGAGACCGCGACCGGAGCGATGAGCAGGAAGGCGAAGGGGTTCTCGAGCCCTCCGGTGAGATAGAGCAGGGCCGAGAGCTGAAGCACGTCGAAGCCGAGCATCATGAAGGCATAGCTCGACTTGAGCCGCTGGCTCGCCGGGTAGCGAATGCGGAGCACGACATTGATCCAGGCCGAGAGCGCGATAACCGCGAGGCACCAGCCGATGGGCAGGTCGATGCCGATCACCCAATAGGCGCCGATCACCGTCACGCTCTGGCCGAGCACCGCGAGCCAGCGCAAGCGCACGATCGTCTGGAGCCTGAGCCGGCTCTCGCCGTGCCTCAAGCCGTCGGGCAACTCCGCCCAGCGCGTGGTTTGACTCTTGTTCGATGCAGCCATAGGTGAAGTCTAGCACGTGGCGAAAGAGTCATAATTCCGACAAAGCGGACGCGCAGCGCAAGTCCATGGACGAGAGAGTGGTGAATTCGGGTCGCGCTCCCCGCGCGAGCAGCTCCGAGGTGGGCGCCGCTGACGCAAGCGTCCCCGTGGCGGTGCGCGACCTGACCAAGGTCTATGGCACAATGACGGCTGTCGACCATATCAGCTTCACGCTGATGCCCGCCACGACGGTGGCTCTGCTCGGCGGCAACGGCGCCGGCAAGACCACGACCATCGCCATGCTGCTTGGGCTCATCGTTCCGACCTGTGGCGAGGTGAGGGTGTTCGGCAAGGACATGAGCAAGGAGCGGGGCGAGGTCGCCCACCGCATGAACTTCCAGAGCCCCTACGTGGACCTGCCGTCGCGGCTCACCGTCCGGCAGAATCTCGCCGTCTATGCCGGACTGTACGGCATCGCCAACGCGGAAGAGCGCATCGCCTATGTCGCGCGGGATCTCCAGATCGAGCCGCTGCTCGACCGCGACACGGGCAAGCTCTCGGCCGGGCAGAAAACCCGTGTCGGGCTCGCCAAGGCGTTCCTCAACGCGCCCGAGCTGCTTCTGCTCGACGAGCCGACCGCCTCGCTCGATCCCGATACGGCGGATTGGATCAGGCGGAAGCTTAGGGACTACGCGCGGGATCGCGGTGCCACGCTTCTGCTCGCCTCGCACAACATGGCAGAGGTCGAGCGGCTGGCCGACCGTGTCATCCTGCTCGACCAGGGCCGGATCATCGAGGACGAGACGCCGCGCGCGCTGATCGCGACCTACGGACGCAAGACGCTCGAAGACGTGTTTCTCGAGGTGGTCCGCCGCCGCCGCGAGCGAGGCGGAAGCGCGGAGGACGACGCCGCGCCGGCGCGGAAAGCATCATGAGCATGGTCGAAGCGCGCGAAAGCGGAGCGGAGCCCATCCTCCTGCCGCCGACCGGCCTTGCCGCCACCTTCCGGCGCATCGGCGCGCTCGTCCGGCGCTATATGTATCTTCTCCGCAGCTCGGGCGTGCGGCTGGTCGAGCTGATCTATTGGCCGTTCCTCCAGATGCTCACCTGGGGCTTCCTGCAGAAATATCTCGCCGCCACCACGAGCCCGCTCGCGCAAGGCGCGGGCGTCCTGATCGGCTCGGTCCTGCTGTGGGACATCCTGTTCCGCTCTAAGATCGGCTTCTCGACGACCTTCATCGAGGAGATGTGGTCGCGCAATCTCGGCAATCTCTTGACGAGCCCGCTGCGTCCTTATGAGCTTGTCGCCGCGCTCTGCCTGTGGAGCGTGATCAGGCTCAGCGTGAGCATGGTGCCGGTCGCCATCGCCGCCTATTTCATCTTCGGCTTCAATTTGCTCGATCTCGGTTTCGCGCTCGCGGCCTTCTTCGCCGTGCTCGTGCTGACGAGCTGGTCACTCGGGCTGATCTCGGCCGGCGTAATCTTGCGTTACGGGCTCGGCGCCGAGGAGCTTGCCTGGTCGCTCGCCTTCCTCTTGCTCCCGATCTGCTGCGTCTATTACCCCGTCTCGGTGCTGCCGGACTGGCTCCAAATCATCGCGCTCGCTCTCCCGCCGACGCACGTCTTCGAAGGCATGCGCTCGATCCTTCTGCATCACACCTTCGACGTGAAGGAGCTGTGGTGGGCGCTCTCGCTCAACGCCGTCTATCTGCTCGCCGGTTACCTAACCTTCAGCCGCTTCCTCGCGAGCGCGCGGGAGAACGGAACGCTGCTACAGCTTGGCGAATAGATGCGCGGCCGCCTCCTCATCGTCATCCTCTTGGGATTCCTCGCCGGTGCGCTCGGCGGCGCCGCGCTCCTCCTCCTCACGCGGGGCGCGCCCGCGCCTCAAGTCGAGACCTCAGGCAAGGCACTGATCGGCGGTCCCTTCTCCCTCGTCGACCAGACCGGCAAGACCGTCACCGACAAGGATTTCCGCGGCCGCTATATGCTCGTTTTTTTCGGCTTCACCCATTGCCCTGACGTTTGCCCGGCCGAGCTCCAGGTGATGGCGGACGCACTCGGTCAGCTTGGGCCCAAGGCTTCCAAAATCGTCCCCGTCTTTATTAGCCTCGATCCCGAGCGCGACAGGCCCGAGGCCGTGGGCGCCTATGTCAAGAATTTCGGTCCTAATTTCGTCGGACTGACCGGCTCACCAGAGGCTATCGCGGCCGCCGCCAAGGCATACCGCGTCTCGTTCTCAAAATTCGAGTATAAAGATAGCAACGGGCAGAGCGGCTATAGTATCGATCACTCGACACTTCTCTATTTGATGGACAAGAACGGCGAGTATATTACTCATTTCAGCTATGGAACTCCCGCCGCGAAAATGGCGGAAACTTTGCGTCGCTACCTTTAGCCGCGCGTCCTAACCACCTCCGCGTCAAACTGTCGTTGCAATGCAGCATAGAATCACCATTTGATTCCGCGATGCAGCAATCAAGGTGTATCGTGAGCAGGAGGTCGATCCATGCTTTACCATCTCTACGAGCTGAACCAGGCTGCGTTGACGCCCGCACGGGCCGCTGCTGATGCCTATCGGCTGCTGTTCCGCAATCCGCTGAATCCGGCTGCCTATACCCCGCTCGGGCGGAGCGCGGCGGCGGTGTTGGAACTGTTCGAGCGGACCACCCGCCGTTACCGGAAGCCCGAGTGGGGCATCAAGAACGTTGCGATCGGCGGCCGCAAGGTCGCCGTGCATGAGCGCACGGTGATTTCCAAGCCGTTCTGCAATCTCGTTCATTTTGAGAGGAACGTCTCCGCCTGGCGCCGCCGCAGAGACCCCAAGGTCCTCGTCGTCGCCCCACTCGCCGGCCATTACCCGACGCTGTTGCGCGGTGCCGTGCGCGATCTCCTTCCCGACCACGAGGTCTACGTGACCGAATGGCAGGACGCGCGCTTTGTGCCGCGTGCAGCAGGCCCGTTCGACCTCGACGCTTACATCGACTATATCATTGATTTTCTTCGGTTCTTCCGGGGGAATGTGCACATCATGGGCGTCTGTCAGCCGACCGTCCCGGTCTTCGCCGCCGTGTCGCTGATGGAGGGGATGAACGATCCCGCCGTGCCGCGCTCGATGATTCTCATGGCGGGCCCGATCGATGCGCGCGAGAGCCCGACTGCGGTCAACGAGTTCGCTAAAGGGCGCAGCCTCAACTGGTTCCGCCACAACGTCATCACCCAGGTGCCGTGGCCCTATCCCGGCATGATGCGTCTCGTCTATCCGGGCTTCCTTCAGCTCAGCGGCTTCATGGGCATGAATTTCGACCGCCACGTCACGGCCCATCGCGAGCTGTTCCACAACCTCATCCGCGGCGACGGCGATTCGGCCGACAAGCACCGCGAGTTCTATGACGAGTTCCTCGCGGTCATGGATCTCACGGCAGAGTACTATCTCCAGACCATCGAGACGGTCTTCCTCGAGCACAAGCTGCCCACGGGGACTATGGTGCATCGCAATAGGCTGGTCGATCCTGCCAAGATCCATAGGGTCGGGCTGATGACCGTCGAAGGGGAAAAGGACGACATCTCCGGACTGGGACAAACTTATGCTGCACAAATTTTGTGCAAATCCCTCGCTCCATCCATGCGCGAGCACTACATGCAGCCCGGCGTCGGCCATTACGGCGTCTTCAACGGGTCGCGCTTCCGCGCCGAAATAGCCCCGCGAATCCGCGATTTTATCAAGACACATCAACGCCGTAGGGGAATTTTGGCGAGAGCTTTCGGCCTCGCTGCCTAAGAGAGAGGCGCGCGCTCCCCCAAATCCCTGTGCTATCGTACCGGCCGCCGATTCGAGGGCACGGTCGGCGGTAGGGAGCGTAACCATGCTTAAGCGACTCAATTTCGGTCGTGGCGAGACCATCGAGGTCAAGGTCCGCGGGCTCGGTATTCCCATTCTGCTGAGGCGAAGCGCGCGCGCCAGAAGGTTCAGCCTGCAAGTGAGCGAAGCGCGCCGCGGCGCGGTGCTGACCATGCCGGTCTATTCGAGCTTCGCCGATGCTGATGAGTTCCTCTCCCGCCATCTCGATTGGCTGAAGGAGCGCGTCGCGGGCCTCTCTGAGCCCGTGCCTTTCACTCATGGCGCGATCGTCCCCCTGCGGGGCTACGCGCACACGCTCCGCTTCGCGGGCTCGATGCGGCGCCGTGGCGTGGTGTGGATCGAGGAGCCCGAGGATGCCAAGGCCGCTCCCGCCTGGCCCGAGGGCGCGCACGTCTCGGTGCGACGCCTGCCGCTCCTCCACGTCGCGGGCGAAGAGGAGCATGCGCCGCGCCGGCTGCTCGACTGGCTGAAGCGTCAAGCGCATCTCGATCTCAAGACTCGCGTCGAGATTCATGCGCGGCGCCTCGATCTTTCGCCGAAGCGCATCTATGTGCGGGACCAGACTACACGCTGGGGCTCGTGCTCGACGAGTGGAGCCCTGTCCTTCTCTTGGCGTCTCGTTCTCGCGCCGCCTTTCGTGCTCGATTATCTCGCCGCGCATGAGGTCGCTCATCTCGGCCACATGAATCACGGGCCACGGTTCTGGACGCTGGTCGAGCGCACCATGCCGCGGCTCGAGGAGGCAAGGACCTGGCTCAGGAAGCACGGCGCGAGCCTGCACCGCTATGGCGCGGAAGGGATGCTTCCCTCATCGCGCGGCTACTCGCCGAAGCGCAGCATCGAATAGGCTAACCGTTGCCGCCGAAAATGCCGATGACGCGGCGATAGAGCGGCTCGTCCGAATCCTCATCGCCAGTCGCTTGCGGGGATGACCACGGAAGCCGCGCCGCCACGCCCTCCAGCGAGGGCGCGCGCGTGCCCGGCAGCGGAAGCGGCGGCTTGTTCTCATGCGCATAGAGCATGATGTCGTGCCACAGCATGGCCGGCAGCATGCCGCCGGTGACTTTCCGCATCGGCGAGCCGTCGTCGTTGCCGATCCACACGCCGCCGACGTAGTACGCGGTGTAACCGACGAACCAGGCATCGCGGAAGTTCTGCGTCGTGCCGGTCTTGCCGGCGGCGATCTGGCCGGGGATGGCCGCGCGCCTGCCGGTGCCGCGGAGAACCGTCGTGTTCAGCATGTCGTTCATCTCGGCGACATAGGGGAGGGCCACCACCTGGCCGGTGGTCGAGCGCTGCCGCTGATAGAGCACTTTGCCGTCGCCGTTCCGCACGCGCTGGATGATGTGCGGCATCACGCCCTGACCGCCATTGGCGAAGGGCGTATAGGCGCCGGTCAGTTCGAGCAGATTGACCTCGGCGGTGCCGAGCGCGATCGAGGGATTGCTGTGCAGCTTGGAGTGGATGCCGAGCCGCTTCGCCGTCCGCACCACGCGCCAGCCGCCGACCTCCGCCCCGAGACGCGCGGCCACCGTGTTGAGCGAGTAGGCCATCGCGTCCCTGAGCGAGACCTCGCCTTGATAGGTGCCGCTGTGGTTCCTGGGCGACCAGCCCGCGACGGTGGTCGGCCCGTCATAGGCCCGGGAATCGGGGGTGTAGCCGTTCTCGAGCGCGGGAAGATAGACGAAGGGCTTGAAGGCCGAGCCCGGCTGGCGCTCGGCCTTGAGCGCACGGTCGAACGGGCTCGTCGAGTAGGAGCGGCCGCCCACCAGCGCCTTCACCCCGCCTTGCGAATCGAGCACCACCACCGCGCCTTCGCTCGCGTCGACCTCGCCTCCTTGCTCGTCGAGGATCTGGCGGAGCGATTGTTGCGCCTGGCGCTGAAGCCCGGCATCGATAGTCGTATCGACGATTAGGTCTCCGTCATTTTCGCCGACGAATTCCGGAAGAAGCTCGGCCACCCAGTCGACGGCGTAAGGGTAGCCCGTATCGTCACCCTTGGCGCTCAAGCGAAGCGGCTGCTGGCTCGCGGCGCGCGCCTCCTCTGGCGAGAGGAATCCGGCCTCGACCATGTTCTCGAGCACCTCATCGACGCGGGCCGTGGCAAGCTTCACGCTCCGCGTCGGCGCGTATTTGGACGGCGCCTTGAGGAGGCCGGCGAGCAGCGCCGCCTGAGGAAGGGTGACTGAGCGCGCCGACCTGCCGAAATAATGCCGCGCCGCCGCCTCGATGCCGTACGTGCCGCCGCCGAAATAGACGCGGTTGAGATAGAGCTCGAGGATCTCGTCCTTGGTGAAGCGCTGCTCGAGCCAGATCGCGTAGATCACCTCCTCGAGCTTCCGCGTCATGGTGCGCTTGGGCGAGAGGAACAGATTCTTGGCGAGCTGCTGGGTGATGGTCGAGCCGCCTTCGACCACCGTGCCGGCGGATGCGTTGCGGAAGGACGCGCGCACGAGCCCGAGCGGGTCGATGCCGAAATGATGGTAGAAGCGCCGGTCCTCGGTCGCGATCACCGCTTTGGCGAGGTAGGGCGGCAGCACGTCGAGGCGGACATGACCGCGGCGCAAGCCCCGCTCGGCAAGCACGGTGCCGTCCTCGGCGAGGATGGTGACGTTGGGCGGCCGGTCGTCGAGCGCGGCGATGATGGGGTCCGGCACGCTCGCGATGAAATAGACGATGGCGAGGCCGAGCACCATCGTGCCCCAGATGACGGCGAGCAGGGTGAAGCGCAGAGCTTTGTAGAGAAGTGGGTGCTTCCCCACGACGCGCCGGAGCCGCCGCCGCGGCCTGCGCGTGATGCGTGTCGGGGGTCGCCTCCGCTTCGGCGCGTCGCGGCGCACGCCGAACGTAGGCTCAAGGCGGCCGTGTCCCTTGCCGCCGGGCCTCACGCTCCGCCGCGCGCCATTCATTGATGTCCGCCCCGATAAGCTCAAGCAAGAGCGAGCGCCGCCGGGCCTCGTAGCCGCATGCGACCCTAGGAGCGAAAAGCCTAGGCGTTCCGGATTGACACAATGTTAAAGAATTGACCTACCAACAACGGTGGACCTCAGTCGCCCGAGATCAGCCGTTAGCATCAGGGCGCGTAGGTGATGACGATCAGGCCGTCGGCGCCCTTGCCGCCGTGGCGTCCTACGCCTGGGCCGACATAGCCGCCACCGCCACCGCCGGCGCCAAAGAGACCACCGTTGACCCCTACCGCTTTGTTGCCGCCGTTTCCGCCTCCGCCCGAGCCGTGAGCAGCATCCCACTGCGTGCCGTTCGCGCCAGAGGGCGTGTTGCCAGAGTCGCCGGTGCCGCCGTTGCCTGTCGTTGCTGCCGATCCGGCAGCTCCGGCGTTGCCCGTCCCCGCTAAGTCCGGCCGCTCCGCCTCCGCCTCCGCCCGCCGCGACGCCAGAGCCACCGCCTGCTCCGCCGTCTCCGCCAATGCGGGTAACCGCACCTGGACCGGTGCTATAGCAGCTCGCCGCCTGACCTCCCGTTCCGGGCGTTTTGCCAATGTGAGCATTTGCGCCTCTCGCGCCGCAGGCGTCGCCCGTAGTGGGAAAGGACGCGCTGTTGAACCATGTGTCACCGCCAGCCGCCGCGTTACTTGTATCGCCGGCAGATGCAGGTCCCGCGGCGCCGCCGGCGCCCACCGTGTACGCGACTGCAGCGCCCGGCGTCAGGTTCAGATTGATGCTCTTGGCATAAGCGCCGCCGCCGCCGCCGGAGCCGCCGACGTTGTTATCAGTCCAGGAGCCTGTTCCGCCTGCGCCACCGCCGACGCATTCGACGCTGTTGTTCGCGTTGTTCCAGTCGGCAGGAACGGTCCAGGTGCCGCTGCCGACGGTCAGGAATTGCACATGGGAGGGGTGAGCGTTCCGCACTCGAAGAAGATGAGCCAGAAATTCGGGAAGCGCATGCCGGCGCGGCGGGTCTGCGGGTCGCTTTCCATGCGCGGGCCCCAGCGGCCGGTATAGCCCTTGTACATGGGATCGCCGGGCCAGAGGATTTGCGCTTCGCGATCTACCGTGGAGTCGTAGCGGCGGCCGTTGGCCGGATTCACGAAATTATCCTGGCTCTGCCATTCCACTGCGCGGCTCTGGTCGACGTCGGGCGGCCGCATGCCCTTCGGGTGCACGACCTTTCCGCTCGACGTGTTGACGGTATCGACGGTGGGGCTAGCAGGTCCCTCCGGGGCAACTCCTACGACGTCGAGACCGCTCGAGTTCTCGATCGCTCCGGCGACCAGTCCCGCCAACCCTCCGGCTGCCGCGCCGACCGGGCCGAGGGCGCTTCCCTGCAATTTCTTCCAGTAGTTGCGCCGCCAGCGAGCAAGTCTTTCTCAGCTCGGTGTCAGATGCCCAAGCTCAAACGTCGAGATTGGCGACTTGCAGCGCGTTGGCCTGGATGAATTCGCGTCGTGGCTCGACCACGTCGCCCATCAGCCGCGAGAAGATGTCGTCGGCGTCCTCGCCTTCCTTGATCTTCACCTGGAGCATAGTGCGCGTATCGAGATCGAGCGTCGTCTCCCAGAGCTGCTCCGGGTTCATCTCGCCGAGACCTTTGTAGCGCTGGAGCGTGAGCCCCTTGCGTCCCGCGACCATAACGGAATTAAGCAACTCGCTCGGTCCATGCACCACGAGGATCGAATCCTTCCGCTTCAGCGTGGCGGGCTTGGCATAGACCTCCTGGAGATGGGGAGCGAAGGAGTCGAGCTTGAGCGCATCGGCTGAGGCGATGAACGGCCCATCGATCAAATGGGATTCCATCACGCCCCTGAGCTCGCGCCAGAAGCGCAAGCCGCCCTCTGGAAGCGCCTCGCCGTGCCAGCCGCGCTCGGTCTCCTCAGAGAGCGCATCGAGTCGCTTGGCGATATAGGCTGCCGCGGCCTGAGCCTGCTTGGCGTCCTTCAACACTTTCGGATTGAGCACCCCGGCGATTGCCGCCTGCTCGACGATGAAGCGCGGATAGCGGCTGTGCAGGCCTTTGAGGATCGAGCCGATCTTGCGCGCAGTCTCGACGATTTCACGCAAATCGCCGCCGCCCCGCCTCGCGCTGTCTCCCGTGATGAGGATCGCATCCTCGAGTCCCTCGCCGACGAGATACTCCTCGAGTCCCTTCTCGTCCTTGAGGTAGCGCTCGGACTTGCCTCGCGCCACCTTGTAAAGCGGCGGCTGGGCGATAAAGAGGTGCCCTTGCTCAATGAGCGACTTCATCTGGCGATAGAAGAAGGTGAGCAGCAGCGTGCGGATATGCGAACCGTCGACATCGGCGTCGGTCATGATGATGATCTTGTGGTAGCGGAGCTTCGAGAGATCGAACTCATCGCTGATGCCGGTGCCGAGCGCGGTGATCAGCGTGCCGATCTCAGCCGATGACAGCATCTTGTCGATGCGGGCCCGCTCCACGTTGAGGATCTTGCCGCGAAGCGGGAGCACGGCCTGGAAGGCGCGGTCGCGCGCCTGCTTGGCGCTGCCGCCGGCGCTATCGCCCTCGACCAGGAACAGCTCCGACTTGGCAGGATCGCGCTCCTGGCAATCTGCGAGCTTGCCGGGGAGCGAAGCCATGTCGAGCGCGCCCTTGCGGCGGGTCAGATCGCGCGCTTTGCGCGCCGCCTCCCGCGCCGCCGCGGCCTCGACGATCTTCTGCACGATGTTGCGAGCCTCGCCGGGATTTTCCTCGAACCATCCCGAGAGCGCGTCGGCCATGACGCTCTCGACGACGGGGCGCACCTCTGAGGACACGAGCTTGTCCTTGGTCTGGCTCGAGAACTTTGGATCGGGCACCTTGACCGAGAGCACGCAGGTTAGCCCCTCGCGCGCGTCGTCGCCGGTCAGAGCGACCTTCTCCTTCTTGGCGATGCCCGACTCAGCGGCATAGGTGTTGACGGTGCGGGTGAGCGCCGCGCGGAACCCGGCCAAATGCGTACCGCCGTCGCGCTGCGGGATGTTGTTGGTGAAGCACAGCACGTTCTCGTGGTAGCTGTCGTTCCACCACAGCGCCGCCTCGACGGTGATCTTGTCCTGCTGCCGCTCGACCACGATCGGCTCGTTGATCAGCGGGTGTTTGGTGCGGTCGAGGAAGCGGACGAAGGCGCGAATGCCCCCCTCATAGCGCATCTCCTCGACCTTCGGCTCGACCCCGCGATGGTCGGACAGAACGATCCTGACGCCGGAGTTGAGGAAGGCCAGCTCGCGCAGGCGATGCTCGAGCGTCGCATAGTCGAACTCGACCATGGTGAAGGTCTTGGGCGAGGGGACGAAGGTGATGCGCGTGCCGGTCTTGCCGCCGGCATCGCCGACCACTTTGAGTGGTTTGTCCGGCACGCCGTCGGCAAAGCGCATGAAATGCTCCTTGCCGCCGCGCCAGATGGTCAGCTCGAGCTTGGAGGAGAGCGCGTTCACCACCGACACGCCGACGCCGTGAAGGCCGCCGGAGACCTTGTAGGAATCCTGGTCGAACTTCCCGCCGGCATGGAGCTGCGTCATGATCACTTCGGCCGCGGAGACGCCTTCGCCCTTGTGGATCTCGGTCGGGACGCCGCGTCCGTTGTCCTCGACCGTGACCGAGCCGTCGGCATTGAGGATGACGACGATCTCGTCCGCGTAGCCGGCAAGCGCCTCGTCGATGGCGTTGTCGACCACCTCATAGACCATGTGGTGGAGACCCGAGCCGTCGTCGGTGTCGCCGATATACATGCCCGGCCGCTTGCGCACGGCATCGAGGCCTTTCAGCACCTTGATCGATTCCGCGCCGTATTCCGCGGCGGCTGCGGCTTTGCGTTTGGAAGCTGGTGTCATGGGTCCTTGGAAGCGGTTGTTGGTCGTCTTGGCGGCTCCTGCCGCCCGGGGTGAATCAGACGCTGATCTTACCCCAATTCACTGCCAAGATTTGGGCGTCTTGCGCGATCGGGGTGAATAGGTCGCGGTCGGTCCCGGTCATCCAGGCCTGGGCGGAAAGTCGCAGAATTTCGCCAAAAAGTGCGGTTCTTCGGGCTGCGTCGAGATGGGCCGCGACCTCGTCCAGGAGGACGAGAGGGGCGGCCCCTTCGATATCCTTAATCAGCTCGGCCTTGGCGAGAATGAGCCCGATCAGGAGCGCCTTTTGCTCGCCCGAGGAGCACTGCTCTGCGGGCGCATTTTTCGGGCCGTGAATCAATATTAGGTCGCTTAAGTGCGGTCCTTCAAGGGCCCGCGCGGCAGCCCGGTCGCGCTCGCGGCCTTCGCTCAAGATGCGGCGAAATTCGTCCTCGACCTCGGTCGCCGACCGGCTCGCCAGCGCCTCTTCGAGCCTGCCTTGGAGCGCAATCAGCGCGTAAGGGAAGGGCGCATTCTCACCACGGACGTCGCGCGTTCGCTCGATCAGCGTCACGAGGCGGTGCATGGCATCGAGCCGGGAGGCGGCGATCGCCACACCAGCTTCAGCCATCTGCTCCTCGAGCCCCTCGAACAGAGCGCGCGATCCCTCGCGCATCTGGAACAGACGGTTCCTCTGCCGCATCGCCCGGTCGTAGCGGCCAAGAGGCGAGCGCATCTTCGGATCGACGGCGAGCACGAGCCGGTCGAGGAAGCGCCGCCGCTCTGACGCTGGCCCGGTAAAGAGCCCGTCCATCGCCGGGATCAGCCAGACGAGCTTGAAATAGTCGCTAAGCGCGCCAGCGCTCGTCTCCTTGCCGGCGATGCGCACCGTCCGCCCCGAGCTCTCTTCGCGGGAGTCTGCGGCAAGCCCCGTCCCGATCTCGACCTCGCCTTGCGGAGAAGCGATCTTCGCCGCGACGGCAAAGCCGCCAGCGCCGTCTTTGCGGCAAAGCTCGCTATAGGGGCGACCGCGCAAGCCGTGCCCCGGGCCGAGCAGGGAGACCGCCTCGAGCAGATTGGTCTTGCCCGAGCCATTGTCGCCGACGAGCACCACGGGCTGTGGCCCGAGTGCCAGCCGCGCTCTCGCATAGTTGCGGAAATCGGTGAGCTTAAGCTCCTCGACGAAGAGGCGCCCCGGCGCCGCGCTTCCCGCTTTCGGCTCCGACGATGTGACCTCACCCTGATGCGTGTGGGAGGCCCTCATACTCGCATCGGCATGAGCACGTAGAGGGCCGACTGATCCTTGCCGTCGCGCACCATGGTGGGGGAGCCCGGATCGGCAAGCTGGAACTCCGCCGTGCCGCTTTCGAGTTGCCCGGCGATGTCGAGCAGATAGCGCGCGTTGAAGCCGATCTCGAGCGGATCGAAGCCGTAATCGACGGGAAGCTCCTCGGTCGCGCTGCCGCTCTCGGGATTGTTGACCGAGAGCGTGAGCTTGCCGTCGGTGATGGTGAGCTTCACCGCGCGGCCCTTGTCGCTCGACAGCGTCGAGACGCGATCGACGGCCTGCGCGAAGGCGGCGTTGTCCACCTCCATGCGCTTGTCGTTCCCCTGCGGGATGACGCGCTCATAGTCGGGGAAGGTGCCGTCGATCAGCTTGGAGGTGAGGATGACGCGCGCCGTGGAGACGCGGATCTTCGACGGCGACAGCTCGATGCGCACCTCGCCGTCGGCGTCCTCGACGAGCTTGGCGAGCTCGAGCACCGTCTTGCGCGGCACGATCACCCCCGGCATGCCCTTGGCGCCGGAGGGAAGCGGCAGCTCGACCTGGGCGAGCCTGTGCCCGTCGGTCGCGACCGCGCGCAGCATCGGCTTGCCCGACAACTCCGTCGCGTGGAGATAGATGCCGTTCAGATAATAGCGCGTTTCCTCGGTCGAGATGGCAAAGCGCGTCTTCTCGATGAGGCGCTTCAGGTCGGAAGCGGACAGCGCAAAGCTGTGGCCGAGATCATCGACGCTGAGCGCCGGGAAATCGTCGGCGGGAAGCGTCTGGAGCGAGAACTGCGCCGGACCGCTGGTGATGACGAGGCGGCCCTGGTCGCCGTCCTTGGCCAGCTCGATATCGTTGCCTTCGGGAAGCTTGCGCACGATGTCGTAGAACATATGGGCGGGCACCGTGGTCGCGCCCTCGCCCTTGGCGCGCGCCGGCACCGTCTCGACCAGCTCCATGTCGAGATCGGTCGCGGTCAGCTTCAGCTCGTTGTTGCGGGCGCTGAGCAGGACGTTCGACAGGATCGGAATGGTGTTCCGCCGCTCGACCACGCTCGCGACATGCGCAAGCGCCTTGGCGAGACCTGCTTTGTCGATGCTGAGCCGCATGGCCCGATACCCCAATTTTTGTTTATTTTCTCCCGGTGCGACAGGCTCAGCCGAAGCCGGTCGATGCTTCGGTCAAGCCGCCGATCCGAGCGAAGAGGCTAAGACTCCCGTGAGAGACCTTGCCGCGATAAGGGTCATAATTCAAGTGCCACGCGGCCCGCGGAAAGCCGGGAGAATAGGTCCCGTAGGCACCGGTTTGGGTTCTCCCGCAAGAGCGGGCGGGGGACGCCTTGGCCCCGAGGCCAAACCCCCGCCGCGCCTTCCCTCTAGTCGCGCAGCAAGCGCTTGAGGAGCTCGATCTCCTCGCGAAGCTGATTGTCGTCATTCATCAACTGCTCGATCTTGCGGATCGCGTGCAGCACGGTGGTGTGGTCGCGATTGCCGAACCTCCTGCCGATCTCGGGCAGTGAGCGCGACGTCAAGAGCTTGGCGAGATACATGCCGATCTGGCGCGGGCGCACGATCGAGCGGTTGCGCCGCCCCGACAGCAGATCGCCGCGGTTCACGCCGTAATGCTTCGACACCGTGCGCAGGATGTCGTCGATGCGCACCCGCCTTGGTTCTGCGCCGCGCATCAGATCGCGCACGATCTGCTCGGCATTCTCGATGGTCACCGGCTCGTCGGTGAGCTGGTAGCTCGCGCGTAAGCGATGCACGGCACCCTCGAGCTCGCGCCCGCTCTCGGTCAGCCGCTCGGCGAGGAAGGCGAGAACGGTGTCGGAGACATTGAGCCCGCGCGTCTCGGCGCAGGCTTCCTGCGCGCGCTTCGCCAGGATTTTGTGGCGAAGCTCGTACTCCATGGCGCCGATCTCGGCGACAAGGCCGCCGCCAAGGCGCGAGCGCATGCGCGTGTCGAGCTTGTCGAGATGGGTCGGCGCGCGGTCCGCGGCGACGATGACCTGCCGTCCGCCGTCGATCAGGGAGTTCAGCGTATGGCAGAACTCCTGCTGGATGGTCGGCCCTTGCAGGAACTCCATGTCGTCGATCAGGAGGATGTCGATCTTCCTGAGCTTCTCCTTGAAGGCGAGGGCATCGCGGGCACGCAAGGCCTGCACGAAGCCCGACATGAAGCGCTCGGCGGTGAGATAGAGCACCTCGGCCTCGGGCTTCCGCTGCTTGACGTCCCAGGAGATCGCATGCAGGAGGTGAGTCTTGCCGAGACCCACATTGCCGTGAACGAACAGGGGGTTGAACAAAGCTTGCGGGGTGGAGAAGGCGGTCGCGACCTCCTGCGCCGCAGCGTAAGCGAGGCGGTTCGAGGTTCCCACCATGAAGCTTCCGAAGGTCAGCCTCGGGTCGAGCGGGGAGCCCTCAAATCCTCCATAGCCGGTCCTGAGCGGCATCGGCAGCGGCGTGGCCTCCAGCACAGGGGCCGAAGGCGGCATCGCCACCCGCTTCTGGCGCGGCAGCTCGCTCGCCCCATCGTTGCCGAAATGCGGTTGCCTCACCCTGAATTCGACGCGCTCGGCCGACGGCCACTCCGCCCGCGCCAATCTCAGCACGGACTCGTAGTAATGCGTCCTGAGCCAGTTGCGGAGGAAGCGCGTCGCCACGGTGAGGTGGACGACCTCGTCATCCACCTGGTCAAGCTCCACCCCTCTGAACCAACTGGCGAAGACGTCTTCTCCCAGTTCCGCGCGGAGCCGGCTCTTGATTTTTGCCCAAGCATCGCTTGGCGCGCACTGCTCTTGTGCCACGGTTCTTGCTCTTTCCCATTCGTATCGTTCGCGCCGTTACGCACCGCACGCCTCATACTTGAGCAGTCAACAGGATCGACGCGGACAGCCATGACCGTCCTTCGGCGAGCCATACTTCCCTAGCCTTGCTGCCAGGGTAGGCCCGTCGCCTTCCAACCTGCGACGGTTCCGCGATGTCGCTCGTCGTCGAGCGGCCCTTCAAAGCCGCATCCCACGTTGTGACAATTGCGGTAACCCGCCGACGCCATCGCTCTGGCCGCAGCCATGCTCCGGCTCCCCGAACGGCAAATGAAATAGAGGTCATCGTCCGACTGGACACCGAGCGCCTTGAGCTCGCCCGCCAAGCGCTCGGCAAAGCGCGGATCGACGGCCTGATCGGGAAAGGTCTGCCACTCGACGAGCACAGCCCGCTTTCCCAAAGGCCCGAGGTCCGGAATGCCCACATAGGTCCACTCCGCGCGCGTCCGCACGTCGACGAGCTGCGAGCGAGGCTTCGACACGAGGCCTTCCCAGGCCGTGGCGATATCCACCTCATCCGCGTTATCTCCGCCGCCTGCGCCCAATTGAAGTCTTCCTCCTCGCAAACTCTTGCTTATGTCGTAAGTACAAATTGGGTGCGGCCCACTATAGGTTGGGGCTTGGCACGGATTACGACACGACAACCCACAGGTTACGCATCAACATTCCACATGATTTCCACGCTCCTTACGCCAGAGACAAAGAAAACCTGCCCCGGCAATAACCAGGCACAAGATACTCGATTGTAAAGGAGGGGAATGCCCCGTTCGGATGATTGGACTATACACATGCACCATGCGGTGATCAAGCGAACGAACGTCATCAAACTTGGACCGAATGGGGCGTAAACGGAGCACTCAGCTATCTTTTCCAAGCCTCTGGTCAGTAAGACAAATTCATGACTGGCAGACCGTGGGCGAGGCCCTCTCGCAACCCTTGTGAGGGCCAAACTGCTGCAAGATTTTTTTTGCGGGACTAGCCAGGATCAGCCGGGTTGAGCTGCTCCTCCGGACACCCCAAGGTCAAGCAGTTGAAATCTTCGTTGAATTGACATGTTGGGAAGCGCGCAGGCGCGCGTTTCCTTTGTTGCTCTAGAGCAACAGCAGCGGCTTTTTTTGTAGCAGTGGTTGCGAGCGCGTTAGGGGGCGCCCATGGCGCCGACACGCTTGGCCAGCCGCGAGACCTTCCGGGAGGCGGTCTTGCGATGGGTCATGCCCTTTTGCGCCGTGCGCACGATGATGGGCTCGGCCTCTCTCAGTGCGGCTTGGGCAGCTTCCTTGTTGCCCGAGGCGATCGCTTCCTCGACCTTGCGCACCGAGCTCCGCATGTGGCTTCTGCGCGCCTTGTTCACGGCGGTCCGGCGGGTGGTTTGACGAGCGGCCTTCTTCGCCGATTTGGTATTCGCCATGAAGTTTGTCCTCTAAGGCGCCGTTCGGCCTCTAAAAGGCGGAGAAAGCGCTGGCATGAGCGGATGATTGGGGCCTCTATAGCGAGCGCAACTTCGAGCGTCAACCGCGCGAAACGCGCTTACGCCCCACGCAATTGACAGAGACGAGCGGCGATGGCTCTGCTGTCGCGCCCCTTAAGGGGGCAGGCGTCGGAACCGAGGCAAAGTAGCGAGCACATGCGAATTCTGGTTACCGGCGCTGCCGGCTTCATCGGCTATCACACGGCTGAGCGCTTGATCGAGCGCGGCGACGAGGTGATCGGGTTCGACAATCTCAATCCCTATTACGACGTGACGCTGAAGGAGGCGCGGCTTCTCAAGCTCGCGAGGCACAAATCCTTCCGCTTCATCAAGGCCGATCTCGGCGACAGGACCGCGGTCGAGGCGACCTTCGCCGAGGAGAAGCCCGCCCGCTTGGTGCATCTCGCAGCGCAAGCCGGGGTCCGCTACTCGCTCGGTCACCCGCACGCTTATATCGCCTCGAACGTCACCGGCTTCCTGCATGTCCTCGAAGGCTGCCGCCATCACGGGGTGGAGCATCTCGTCTACGCCTCGTCTAGTTCGGTCTACGGGGGAAATCGCGCGCTGCCCTTCAAGGTTGAGGACAATGTCGATCATCCCGTGAGCCTCTACGGCGCCACCAAGAAGTCGAACGAGCTGATGGCGCACGCCTACGCGCATCTCTTCGGGCTTCCGGTTACTGGCTTGCGGTTCTTTACCGTCTACGGGCCGTTTGGGCGCCCCGACATGTCGCTCTTCATCTTCACCCGCAAGATCCTCGCCGGCGAGCCGATCCCCGTCTTCAATTATGGCCATCATGCCCGCGACTTCACCTATATCGACGATGTGGTCGAAGGGGTGGTGCGCACGCTCGACACGACCGCGACCCTCGACCCCGATTGGCGCCCTGAAGCGCCCGACCCCGCGACCTCCTCGGCGCCCTATCGCATCTACAATATTGGCAATCATTCCCCGGTCGCGCTTCTCGACTTCATCGCCATGATCGAGAAGGCAATCGGCCGGAAGGCGAAGCTGGAGCTGCTCCCGGCGCAGCCTGGCGATGTCGAGGAGACCTATGCCGATATCGAGGCTCTGAAGCAGGCGACCGGTTTCAGCCCAAGCACGCCACTCGAAGAGGGGGTCAAGCGCTTCGTCGCCTGGTATCGCGACTATTATCGCGTTTGAGCCAGCCGGACCCGCGCCCAAGTTAAATCGACCGGGCGAGGACACCCCGGCATGCTTCCGGCAACAGCCGCGTCAAAGGCCGCCATGCCCCAGAATCGGGTCTTCATTTCTTATGCCAAGGCCGACGCCAAGAAGGCCGGCAAGATCGCCGCCTGCCTCGAGGAGCGCGGCGTGACATGCTGGATCGCGCCGCGCGACGTGAAGCCGGGCGCTTCCTACGGCGATGAGATCATCAGGGGCATCGAGACCTCCTCAACCTTCGTTCTCATTCTGTCGGGCGCGAGCAACGAGTCCGACTTCGTGGCGCGCGAGGTCGAGCGGGCGATCAGCAAGAAGAAGCCGGTCATCCCCGTCCGCATCGAGAACGTCGAGCCATCGCGCGCGCTCCAACTGTTCATCTCCGGTACGCAATGGATCGATGCCTTCTCTGGCAGGCTCGCGACCCACATGGATCGGCTGGCCGCGCGCTTCGCTGAGGAGGCGCCGCCAGAGCCTGAAGTCGCAGCGCCCGAGGTGAAGGTTCGCTCATCGTCGCGCTGGATGTGGGGCGCTGGCGCTGTGCTGGCTGCGGC
Source organism: uncultured Alphaproteobacteria bacterium (assembly GCA_963747175.1). Classification (GTDB taxonomy): domain Bacteria; phylum Pseudomonadota; class Alphaproteobacteria; order Rhizobiales; family Methyloligellaceae; genus Methyloceanibacter. The sequence goes on from CAVVDW010000016.1 coordinate 81,545, forward strand.
CATCGCCGCGATCGCCGTCGTGCTTGCCTGGCCGTCCAGCAGGAACGCGCAAACCTCAGACCAGGCACCGCCCACCGACCCCTCGGTCATCAGCAATCCGGTGAGGATTCAAGAGCCGACGGACCAGGTCGCCGACAAGCCGAGCGATGTGAATTTAGGGACAGCGCAAACGGCCCCTGCGGACGTCCCGGCCTATGCCGATCGCGCCGGGCCCTGGGATAATCCGTCCGCGGCGGAGGGTGCCGCCAATGCTCAGCCGGCCGAGCCCTATACCACGCAGGAGCCACCGGCGCCTGAGTTGGGCGGTTCGAAGCCCTACGGCGAATAAAAGCTCACTTGTTGGTGAACATCGGCTTCCGCTTCTCGATGAAGGCGGCCATTCCCTCCTTCTGGTCCTCGGTCGCGAACAGCGAGTAGAACTGGCCGCGCTCAAAGCGCGCGCCTTCGGCAAGCGTGGTGGCGAAGCCGCGATTGATCGCCTCTTTGATCATCATCACCGCGTGCTGCGAGAGGTTGGCGATCTTGTCGGCCACCTTCATCGCCTCGTCCATCAGCTTTGCTGCCGGCACCACGCGGCTCACGAGATTTGAGCGCTCGGCCTCCTCGGCATCGATGCGCCTCCCGGTGAGGCAGAGCTCCATGGCCTTCGCCTTGCCGACCGCGCGCGTCAGCCGCTGCGTGCCGCCATTGCCCGGCATGATGCCGAGCGTGATCTCGGGCTGGCCGAACACCGCCGTGTCGGCGGCAAGGATGATGTCGCATGCCATGGCGAGCTCGCAGCCGCCGCCCAGCGCATAGCCGCCGACCGCGGCAATGATCGGCTTCCGGCAACTCGAGATGCGGTCGAACGGCGCGAGGAAGTCGCTGCCATAGGCCTCGACGAAGGTCTTCTTGTGCATCTCCTTGATGTCGACGCCGGCGGCGAACGCCTTCTCATTGCCGGTGATGACGATGCAGCCGATCGCGGGATCGGCCTCGAAGCGGTCGAGCGCGCGGTTGACCTCGCCGATCAGCTCGGCGTTGAGCGCGTTCAGCGCGTGCGGGCGGTTGAGCGTGATGACCCCGACCTTGCCCTTGGTCGAGACGAGGATCGTTTCATAGGCGCCGTTCGTTTTCGGCGCCTCGGGTTCTGGTTCCGTGGCGGTGAAGACATTCAAGAACATGATCGTTTCAGTCCCCTAGTGTTGACAGGTTGGACAATAGAAAGTCGACCGTCCTCCCTGGACGATGCGGCGTACGGTTCCTCCGCAGCCTTTTCTCGCGCAAGGTTTGCCCTCGCGACCATAGACCTTGAATCTGAGCTGGAATTCTCCGAGCGAGCCGTCGGCGCGCTTGTAGTCGCGGAGCGACGAGCCGCCGGCCCTTATGGCGTCCTCGAGCACTGCCTTCACGCTATCGACCAGCGCCTTCGTCTTTTCGGTCGGCTTGCCCGTCTTTGTTGCGAGAGTGCCCGCGAGCCTTTTCGGCGAGATGCGCGCGCGGAACAGAGCCTCGCAGGCATAGATGTTGCCGAGCCCCGCGATCAGCCTCTGATCGACGAGCGCAGCCTTGATCGAGGTCGCCTTGCCCTTGAGCTTTGCGGCAAGCCATTCGGGCGTGAAGCTCGAGCTGAGCGGCTCGACACCGAGGCCCTTGAACAGGGCATGTCTCGCAAGCCTATCGGCGCGCACGAGGTCCATAAGCCCGAAGCGCCGCGCATCGGAGTAGCGGATCGTTGCACCGTCGCCGAGATGAAAGACGATATGCTCGTGCTTCGGCGCGTTGTGGGCGAAGCGGCCGGGCGTCTCGGCCTCGCCATTGGCGCGATCGATCGAGAAGCGGCCGGTCATGCCGAGATGCATGACGAGCACCTCGCCGTCGTCGAGACGCGCCAAGAGATATTTCGCGCGCCGGTCGAGAGCCTCGACTTTCCGCCCTTCGAGCCGCTCGGAGAAGCGCTTGGGCAGCGGGAAGCGCAAATCCTTGCGCCTCTGCTCGACACGCGCGAACTCGTTGCCGACCAGGATTGGCTCGAGGCCCCTTCGCACCGTCTCGACCTCTGGAAGCTCAGGCATGGCCTGTCCTTATCGCAGCGCAAAAAGCGGCTCCGTTGCAGTGCAACAATAGCCTGATCCTGGGCCTTGCGCTATTGTCCGCTTCCTATGTCGGAAGACCTTGAGAACACTGGCCCTGAGGGGCCGAAAGCGAGCTTTGGCTTCGCCTCTGTCGCCGAGGGCGCCAAGCAGGGCCTGGTGAACGAGGTTTTTGCCAGGGTCGCCCGCAACTACGACCTGATGAACGACCTGATGTCGGGCGGCCTCCACCGGCTGTGGAAAAGCGAGTTCGTGAGTCTGCTCGCGCCGCCGAAGAGCGCCGTTCCCTACGCGCTGCTCGACGTTGCCGGCGGCACGGGCGATATCGCGCGGAAGGTGCTCGACGCGGCCGGCTCTGGCGCTCGCGCCGTGATCTGCGACATCAGCGCCGAGATGATGGAGGCGGGGCGGGCGAGGGCCGAGGCGCTTATCGATCGTCTCTCCTTCGTGCGCGGCAACGCGGAGTCCCTGCCCTTCGCCGAGCGGAGCTTCGACGCCTATACGATCGCTTTCGGCATGCGCAATCTCACCCAAATTGACGCGGCGCTCAAAGAGGCCTTCCGCGTGCTGAAGCCTGGCGGCCGCTTCCTCTGCCTCGAATTCTCCGCCGTCGAGGTGCCTCTCCTCGACACGCTCTATGATGCCTATTCGTTCAACGCGATCCCGGCGCTCGGCGCTCTTGTCGCGGGCGACGCCGCGTCCTATCGCTATCTGGTTGAGAGCATCCGCCGCTTCCCCGATCAGAAAAGCTTCATGCGCCTGATCGAGAATGCGGGCTTCGAGCGCGTGCGCTACCGCAATCTGACCGGCGGGATCGCCGCCATCCACTCAGCCTGGCGACTGTGATGAGGCAGTAAGTGAACGACATCGCCAACATGGCGCGGTTGACCAAGGCAGGAGCGGTCCTCGCCTGGCGTGGCGCGCGCGTGTTTCCCGAGGATGCGAATCTTCCGGCGCCGCTCGCTCTGTTCGGCCGCGTGACCGCGCCGCTCCGCAAGAACGGCGCCGCGGATGATGGCAACGAGACGAAGCTCTCTGCCGCGCTCACATCGCTCGGACCGTCCTACATCAAGCTCGGCCAGTTCCTCGCCACCCGAGACGACATCATCGGGCGGGAGCTTGCCGCCGATCTCTCAACACTTCAGGACCGCCTGCCGCCTTTCTCCCAAGCCGATGCGCGAAAAGCGGTGGAGGAGGCTCTAGGGAGCCCGATCGACAAACTCTTCGCGGAATTCGGACCGCCCGTCGCCGCGGCCTCGATCGCGCAGGTGCACAAGGCGAAGGTGCGCATGCCCGATGGCACGCTGAAACCGGTCGCGGTCAAGGTGCTGAGGCCCGGCATCGAGCAGCGCTTCCAGCGCGATCTCGACAGCTATTTCTTCGCCGCGCGTATGGTCGAGCGCTTCCACCCGCGCTCGCGCCGCCTCCGCCCCGTCGCCGTGGTCGACACGCTCGCGAAATCCGTCGCCATCGAGATGGATCTTCGTATGGAAGCGGCTGCCATCTCGGAGATGGCCGAGAACAGCAAGAACGATGAAGGCTTCCGTGTGCCGGTGGTCGATTGGACGCGGAGCGCGCGCCGCGTGCTGACGCTCGAATGGATCGACGGCATCCCGATCGCCGATCACCGCGCCTTACGCGCCGCCGGGCACGACGTGAAGGCGCTCGGCGCGCGGCTGATGCAGACCTTCCTGCGCCACGCCATGCGCGACGGCTTCTTCCACGCCGACATGCACCCCGGCAATCTCTTCGTCGATGCCGAGGGTAGGATCGTCGCCGTCGATTTCGGCATCATGGGGCGGCTCGGGATGAAGGAGCGGCGCTTCCTCGCCGAGATCCTCTACGGCTTCCTCAACCGCGACTATCGGCGAGTGGCCGAGGTGCATTTCGAGGCGGGCTACGTGCCGCGCAAGCACGCGGTGGCGCAATTCGCCCAAGCCTTGCGCGCGATCGGCGAGCCGATCATGGACCGGCCGGCGAGCGAGATCTCCATGGCGCAACTGCTCGGCCAGCTGTTCCAATATACCGAAGTATTCGACATGCAGACGCGGCCCGAGCTTCTGCTCTTGCAAAAAACCATGGTCGTGGTCGAGGGCGTGGGTCGGAGCCTCGACCCCGAGCTCAATATGTGGGTTGTGTCTGAGCCCGTGGTCAAGGAGTGGATGGAGAAGGAGTTGGGCGCCGGCGCGCGGCTTGAGGCGGCTGCGGAAGGGGCGGTCAGCGTCGGGCGCTTCATGAGCGACATCCCCAAGCTGCTGGGGCAGGCCGAGCGCACGGCCGACGCCTTCTCGGCCATGTTCGACGAGGGCGTGCGGCTCGACGAGCATACCGTCGAGCGTCTGGCCGAGGCGCAAAGCCGGCAGAACCGGGCGACCCGCATCGGCATCTGGATCGGGGCCATCGCGCTCGCCGTGGTCGCCCTGACGCTGCTCTTTTGAGTGTCGATCATTAACCCCAAATGATAGTCATGGCCGGGCTTGACCCGGCCATCCACGATTTTGATCTGGTCCAAGACGTGGATGCCCGGCATAAAGCCGGGCATGACTGCGGGAGTAAGAGCGTGCAAGGCAAGCGCATCCTCTTGATCGTCGGTGGTGGCATCGCTGCCTATAAGAGCCTCGAGCTTGTGCGCCGCTTGAAGGAGCGGGGCGCGTCGGTGCGCGCGGTTCTGACGAAGGGCGGCGCTGAGTTCGTCACCCCGCTCTCGTTCTCCGTGCTGATCGAGGAGCGCGCTTTCACCGATCTGTTCGACCTCAAGGACGAGGCCGAGATCGGCCACATCCGCCTCTCACGCGAGGCCGATCTGATCGTGGTCGCGCCAGCGACCGCCGACATTCTCGCCAAGATGGCACATGGTCTGGCCGACGATCTCGCCACCGCGGTCCTGCTCGCGACCGACAAGCGCGTGCTCGTGGCGCCCGCCATGAATGTGCGCATGTGGGAGCATCCCGCCACGCAGCGGAACCTCGCCACGCTTCGCGCCGACGGCATCCGCTTCGTCGGCCCCGACGAAGGCGAGATGGCCTGCGGCGAGTTCGGCTTGGGCCGCATGGCCGAGCCCGCAACGATCCTCGAGGCGATCGCCGGCTTGCTCGGCGCCGAAGAAGCACGACCGGCGGCGAAAGCGACGCCACTCAGGAGCCTATCGGGCCGGCATGTGCTCATCACGTCCGGCCCGACCCAGGAGCCGATCGATCCCGTGCGCTATATCGCCAACCGCTCCTCGGGCAAGCAGGGCCATGCGCTCGCCCGCGCGGCTGCCGCGCTCGGCGCGGAGGTCACCCTGGTGAGCGGCCCTGTGACGCTTCCAGATCCGGAACGCGTGCGCGTGGTCAAGGTCGACACCGCGCACGAGATGCTCGCCGCCGTGCAGGCGGCGCTTCCCGCCGACATCGCCATTTGCGCGGCGGCCGTCGCCGATTGGCGCGCGTCTGACGAGGCCCCGCATAAGCTGAAAAAGCCGCATCAGGGCACCGAGACCACGCTCGCGCTCACGCTCAACCCGGACATCCTCGCGACCATCTCCAAGCCCGGCCCCATACGCCCGCGCCTCGTCATCGGCTTCGCCGCCGAGACCGAGAATTTGATCGAGAACGCGCGCGCCAAGCGCGACAGGAAGGGCGCCGACTGGATCATCGCCAACGACGTGTGGCCGGGGACGGGCGCCATGGGCGGCGATCATACCCAGATCCATCTCGTGACCGAGCAGGGCGTCGAGGACTGGCCGCCGATGACCAAGGACGAGATGGCGGCGCGGCTGCTCGCGCGCGCCGCCGCCGCGTTTGCGGCGCTTCGCCCGGCGGCTGAATGAGCGTCGCGGTCCGCGTGATGCGCCTGCCTCATGGTGAGGGCTTGCCGCTTCCGTCCTATCAATCGGCGCACGCCGCGGGCCTTGACCTTGTCGCAGCGCTTCCCGAGGACGATCCCATCGAGCTCGAACCGAGCGATCGGGCGCTCGTGCCGACCGGACTCGTGATCGAGCTGCCTCAAGGCTACGAGGCGCAAGTGAGGCCGCGTTCCGGCCTCGCCCTGAAGCACGGCGTGACGGTGCTGAACAGCCCGGGCACGATCGATGCGGACTATCGCGGCGAGGTAAAGGTGCTCCTCATCAATCTCGGCGCCGAAACCTTCCTTATCCAGCGCGGCGATCGTATCGCCCAGCTCGTCGTCTCGCCCGTGACTCATGTCGAGATTGTCGCAGCCGATGGGCTCGGTGCCACGGAGCGCGGCAAAGGCGGCTTCGGCTCCACGGACCAATAGCGCGAGGGCTCATCGACCTCGTGGAACACGTCGTGCTGATGGTGCCGCGGATTGCGCTGGTTTCCTTCGTGCCCGACCTCGAGGATACCTGCACCCGTCTCGTCCCGCGAGGAACCGAGGCCTTGGTCTCCTGAGAGCGTATATCGCGAATTTGCGCGAGTACGCTGACATCGCCGATCCAACACTCTGCAAGGTCATCGCAACCCACATCTACGATCTGATGGCGCTGGCGATCGGTGCAACGCGCGACGGCAGGCAGATCGCGATGGCGCGAGGGGTGCGCGCGGCGCGCATGAAGGCCATCAAGCCCGACTTCGCCGCCAATCCGTCCCTCGGCCTTGCCGCAATTGCAGCGCGCCAGCGCGTCACGCCGCGCTACGTGCAGATGCTGTTCGAGGAACGCGGCCAGAGCTTCACCGACTATGCGATGGAGCAGCGCCTCGTCGGCGCCTATCGGATGCTGCGTGACGACCAGTTCCGTCATTTGACGATTGCGGCGATCGCCTACCGGGCGGGATTCGGCGACCTGTCCCACTTCAACCGCAACTTCAAGCGCCGCTTCGGCACAACGCCGACAGAGCTCCGCCACGGCGCATAACGAGCCTTCTTGTCCAGGAGAACGCAGCGAGGCGTTCCTCGCGACTTTGCCGATTGGCAGCCCTTGCCTGGATGACATAAGTTCCCGTCATGCTCACCCCTGACGAGATCCTGCGCTACAAGCGCCACCTAGTGCTGAAGGAGATCGGCGGCGAGGGCCAGCAGAAGCTGAAAGCGTCGCGCGTCCTCATCGTCGGCGCCGGTGGGCTTGGCTCCCCGCTGATGCTCTATCTCGCCGCGGCGGGCGTCGGCGCAATCGGCGTCATCGACGACGACCGCGTCAGCATCGACAATCTCCAGCGGCAGATCGCCCACGACACCAAGAGCGTCGGCAAGTTCAAGACGCGGAGCGCCGCCGAGGCCATCGAGCGCATCAACCCGCATGTCGAGACGCGCCTCTACACCACGCGCCTCGTCCCTGAGAACGCCATCGACATCGTCCGCGCCTACGACATCGTCGCCGACGGGTCGGACAATTTCGCTACCCGCTATCTCGTGAACGACGCGTGCTACTTCGCCAAGCGGCCCCTCGTGTTCGCTGCCGTTGGGCCGCTCGACGGCCATCTCACCACCTTCCGTGCCTTCGAGACCGGCGCCGACGGCAATCCGCGCCCTTCCTATCGCTGCCTGTTTCCCGAGCCGCCGCCGGAGGGGACCGTGCCGCCTTGCTCCGAGACCGGCATCCTCGGCGCGGTGGCGGGCGTCATCGGCTGCCTCCAGGCCGTCGAGGTCATCAAGGAGCTGCTTCATCTCAGCGAGGGGCTGGTCGGAAAGCTCCTCCTCTATGACGCGCTCGAGGCGCGGTTCTCGGCGGTCGCTTATGGCTGGGACCCCGAGAATCCGCTTAATGGGCGCGAGCCCCGCTTCACCGACCTGTCGCATCTCCGTAAAGCCGCTGTCGAGGCCGACGCCTAGGCATGGCGACAGAGACCATCACCACCTCATGCGTCATCGCCGGCGGTGGGCCCGCCGGCATAATGTGCGGGTTCCTGCTCGCCCGCGCCGGCGTCGATGTGCTCGTGCTTGAGAAGCATGCCGATTTCCTGCGCGACTTCCGCGGCGACACCATCCACCCCTCGACGCTCGAGATTATGTACGAGCTTGGTCTGCTCGACGCTTTCCTCAAGCGCCCGCATTCGGAGGTGCGCGAGCTCGCAGGCCAGATCGGCGACGACCGCATCGTACTCGCCGACTTCTCGCATCTTCCCACCCACTGCCATTTCATCGCGCTGATGCCGCAATGGGACTTCCTCGATTTTCTCGCCGAGCGGGCGAAGCGTTATCCCTCCTTCAAGCTCAAGATGCTCGCTGAGGTCGACAGTCTGTTGCAGGATGGAGATGCCTTCGTCGGGCTGACCGCCAAGCTCTCGCAAGGTCGGCTCGAGGTGAGGTCCGATCTCGTCATCGGCGCCGATGGGCGCCACTCCATCGTGCGCGAGAAGGCGGGCCTCGAGGTCGAGGATCTCGGCGCGCCGATGGACGTGCTGTGGTTCCGCCTGCCCAAGCGCCCCGACGACGAGGGGCAGACGCTCGGTCGCATTCAGGCGGGCGTCGTCTTCGTCATGCTCGATCGCGGCGACTATTGGCAATGCGCCTATGTCATCCGCAAAGGGGGCTTTGCCGAACTGCGCCGCGAGGGGCTCGACGCCTTCCGCGCGGCGGTGGTCGCGCTCAACCCGAAGCTTGCCGATCGCGTCGTGGCGATCGCCTCATGGGACGACGTGAAGCCCCTGACTGTCACGGTCGATCGCCTGAAGCGCTGGTATCGCCACGGGCTGCTCTGCATCGGCGATGCCGCTCACGCCATGTCGCCGATCGGCGGCGTCGGCATCAATCTCGCTATCCAGGATGCGGTGGCCGCGGCGAATATCCTCTGGCGGCCGCTCGGCGAGGGCGCGGTGAGCGACGATGTCCTGCGCAAGATCCAGGAGCGGCGCGAATGGCCGACCCGCGCCACGCAGCGGCTTCAGCTCTTCATCCAGGATCGCGTCATCTCCAACGTGCTCGCGCGGAAGACCCGGCCCGCGGCGCCCTTTGCGGTCAAGCTGCTCAATTGGCTCCCAGTGCTCCGTCGCATCCCGGCGCGGTTACTGGGCTTGGGCTTCAGGCCCGAGCATGTCCGCTCGCCTGAGCTTCCGCCAAAGGCATAGCGCCTACGTCCAGTCGTTCCAGGCGCGGCCGCCGGCGATCTCCCACTTGCCTTGCGCGGGATAGATCAGCGTGCAGAAACGCGAGGTGTGCGGCTTCTTGAGAATGTCGAGATATTCGACATAGCCCCAGAAATGGATGGGGTCGGCGAAGTCGATCTTGAACGTCACCGGCAGGATGACGTTCGACGCTGGGTCGTGTGGGCTCATCCCGTTGCTGCTGTTGATGACGAGCTCGAACTCTTTCGAGCCGCCGCCCTCATAGGCGGGCGCCGCGCCCTTGGGCGGCTTCTTGGAGAATTGCCCATAGACCATGGTGAGGATGCCGGGTGTTCGCCCTGGATTGTCCACCCTGAGATGGACGGTCGTCTCCGTGCGCGCCTCGTCGAGCGAGATGTTGGTCGGGGCTACGAAGAGATAGGCCCGCTCCGCCGCGGGGATCTGCTCGGCGGCGACCCGTGCGGCGGTTGCCGTTCGCCTCGTGCTGACCCAAAGCAGCACGGTCGAGGCGGCGAGGATTCCGGCGAAGGTCGCGATCGCCCGCTCGGCCGAGCCAAAGGCGAAACTCCAGGCCGCATGCGCGCAGGAGAGGACGGCGTCGATCCCCTTTTTGCCCTCGGCGCAGCTCCCGACATCGGCCGCGGATTCGCCTCCGCTCCCCACCGCCGCCGGTGCGGAATCGACCGCATGGCTGGCATCCGGCTGGTCGGGCTGATCGTAGTTGCCGTGCTTGGCCGGGAAAGCGGCGGAGGACCAGACAAGCAAGAGCAGAGCCGCAAACAATCTCAGCATCGCGCTAATCGCCGCTCCGAGAAGCCCCGTGGTCGGACGCTTTTATACCTGAATTGTCGATGGAGTCAGCAGCCGCTGGAGACGGAAAACCTGCATTTCTCGATCAAAACATCGCCGGGTGGACGCGATCGGGCGGAGCGTGGCCGTCGAGGAAGGTCTTGATGTTGATGATCACCTTCTCCCCCATGTCGACGCGGCCCTCGAGCGTGGCCGAGCCCATATGCGGGAGCACGACCACCTTGTCGCTCTTGAGCAGCTTCGGGTTCACCGCGGGCTCGTGCTCGAACACGTCGAGGCCTGCCCCGCCGAGCTCGTTGTTCTCGATCATGCGGGCGAGCGCGTTCTCGTCGATCACCTCGCCGCGCGCGGTGTTGACGATATAGGCGGAGGGCTTCATCAGCGCGAGCCGCCGCGCCGAGAGCAGGTGATAGGTCGCGGGCGTATGCGGGCAGTTGATCGAGATGATGTCCATTCGGGCGAGCATCTGGTCGAGGCTGTCCCAATAGGTCGCCTCGAGCGCCTTCTCGATCTCCGGCGCGACGCGTCTCCTGTTGTGATAGTGGATCTGCAGGCCGAAGGCCTTGGCCCGCTTCGCCACCGCCTGGCCGACGCGCCCCATGCCGACGATGCCGAGCCGCTTGCCGAAGATGCGATGGCCGAGCATCCAGGTCGGCGACCAGCCCTGCCACTCGCCTTCGGCGCTCTTGAGCATCATGGCCCCTTCGGTCAGCCGCCGCGGCACGGCAATGATCAGCGCCATGGTCATGTCCGCGGTGTCCTCGGTGAGCACGCCGGGCGTGTTGGTGACGATGATGCTGCGGTTCCGCGCGGTCTCGAGGTCGATATTGTCCACGCCGGTGCCGAACTGGGCGATGAGCTTCAAGTCGGGGCCGGTCTGGCTCAGCACGCCGCGATCGATGCGGTCGGTGACGGTCGGCACCAGCACGTTGGCGGTCTTGGCCGCCTCGATCAGCTCCTCGCGCGAGAAGGGTTTGTCGTCGAGGTTGAGGCGGGCGTCGAACAGCTCGCGCAGCCGGGTCTCAACCACGTCGGGAAGCTTGCGTGTGACGATAACGATCGGTCGATCAGCCATAAACGGTCCAGCCAGGATGGGGGCGGGGCAGGGGTCCTCCCCGCGAGGGATGGGGCGCTTGTTGCCAAGGCCGCCGCCTTCTCTAACAGAAGCGGCTTCACCAGATAAAGCCTGTTCTTGGCTTGGGCCACGATCCGTTCACTTTTCTGGTCCAATCAGGAGGAGGCCGATTCGGGGCGTTATCGGCCGTCCGTCGGGACGCGAGGTGGGGGGTTGCTGGCCGTGCGGCATCTCAATCTGTTGGCGATAGGACTGGTACTGGCGCTTGGCCTCTTCGCCGCTGGTGGGGTCGCGGCCGAAGACAGCGCCAAGCATGCGGCGCTCGAGCCGGGCAAGAGCGCGCTCCCGGTGCCGCGCTTCGTGAGCCTCAAATCCGACAAGGTGAATGTGCGCAAAGGTCCCGCCACCGACCAGGCGATCGTCTGGGTGTTCTCCCGCGCCGGACTCCCCGTCGAGGTGATCGCCGAGTCCGACAATTGGCGTCGCGTGCGTGACAGCGAGGGCGCCGACGGCTGGGTGTTCCACAGTCTGCTCAGCGCGCGCCGGACCGTGCTCGTCACGCCCTGGTCCAAGGACGGCTCGAGCGTTCCGCTCTATTCCTCGAAATCGACCAGCTCGCGCGCCGTCGCGGCGCTTCAGGCAGGCGTGCTCGGCAATGTGCTGAATTGCGACGGGGAGTGGTGCGAGCTCTCGGTCGAGGACTATTCGGGCTACGTCCAGCAGGAAGAGCTGTGGGGCGTGTACAAGGGCGAAGAGATCAAATAGCCCTGGCGGGCCTAGCGGGTCGACTTGTCCACGAGCCTGACCAGCACGTCGACGCGCGAGATGGTCATGCCGTCGGGCGCCTCCGGCAGGCCCTCGATCCTGATCGCGCCGGTCTCGATGTCCAGCAGCTTGCCGGAATGCTCGCAGAAGAAATGATAGTGGTTCGAGGTGTTGGTGTCGAAATAGGTCTTGGCGCCTTCGACCGCGACCTCGCGCAGGAGGCCTGCCTCGGTGAATTGGTGCAGCGTGTTGTAAACCGTGGCGAGCGACACCGGGACCCGGCGGGCTTGCGCCTCCTCGTGCAGCGTCTCGGCCGTCACGTGACGGTCGCAGCCGGCGAAGAGCATTGAGGCGAGCGCAACACGCTGCCGGGTCGGCCTAAGGCCCGCTCCGCGCAACAGCTTGGCAATGTCCGCTGGTTTCGTATCGGTATGCAAGTCGTCGTCCCCGCAGCCAAAAGGCGCTGATCGTGATGGGCAAATTCCACCGAAATATAGGCTGAAGCCTGCCCTGCCGCAACGTTGGCGGATTTGATCTACGTCAAAACGGGATATGACCTTAACGTCTTGCTGGCGAGCGGCAGGCCGCCTTTCCGCCCGGCAAGCAGCAGTGAATTGCAGCGGAATCGGGGCAGCGCCTAACCTCCGAAGAGGCCGTCCGTGGGCTTTTGATGGGCTCGCGTCTGTGTTAGGAAACGCCGCGAGTTTCGCTGTAGGTGAAGGCTGGCCAGAGTGCAGAAACCGATGCAAGAGAGGCGGGGGCAATTCGACTATGAGGATTTGCTCGCCTGTGCGCGGGGCGAGCTGTTCGGCCCGGGCAACGCCCAGTTGCCCTTGCCGCCGATGCTGATGTTCGACCGCATCTCGCAGGTCGAGGAGGAGGGCGGCGAGCACGGCCATGGCCGGATCGTTGCCGAGCTCGACGTGAAGCCCGACCTCTGGTTCTTCTCCTGCCATTTCAAGGGCGATCCCGTCATGCCGGGCTGCCTTGGGCTCGATGCGCTGTGGCAGTTGCTCGGCTTCTTCTTGGGCTGGCTCGGCGCCCCGGGGAGGGGCCGCGCGCTCAGCGTCGGAGAGGTCAAGTTCTCGGGCATGGTGCTGCCGACCATGAAGAAGCTCGAATATATCGTCGAGCTGAAGCGCGTGATCAGGCGGAAATTCACTCTCGGCACCGCCGACGGCTGGCTAAAGGCCGACGGGGCGACCATCTATACGGCCAAGGATTTAAGGGTCGGCCTCTTCCAGGCGGGCGAAGCCGCGTCAGCCAGTGTGTGATTCGCCAGACGGCTCTGGTTTCCAAGGATCTTGACCTCATGAGACGTGTGGTCGTGACCGGCATGGGGATCGTTTCCTCGATCGGCAACAGCGTGCAGGAAGTGCTCGCCTCGCTCAGAGAGGCGAAATCCGGCATCGTCAAGGCCGACACCTATGCCGAGCTCGGCTTCCGCTGCCAGGTGCATGGCGCGCCGAAGCTCGACTGGGAAGGGATGATCGACCGCAAGGTGCGGCGCTTCATGGGGGCCGGCGCCGCCTGGAACTACATCGCCATGGAGCAGGCGATCCGCGACTCAGGGCTCGAGGAGAAGGACGTCTCCAACGAGCGGACCGGGCTCATCATGGGCTCAGGCGGGCCCTCGACCCGCGCCATCGTCCAGGCCGCCGACACCACGCGCGAGAAGGGGCCCAAGAAGGTCGGGCCCTTCGAGGTGCCGAAGGCCATGTGCTCCACCAACTCGGCGACGCTCGCCACCCCCTATCACATCAAGGGCGTGAGCTATTCGATCTCATCGGCCTGCTCGACCTCGGCGCACTGCATCGGCAACGGCTCCGAGCTGATCCAGCTCGGCAAGCAGGACATCGTGTTCGCCGGCGGCGGCGAGGAGCTCGATTGGACGCTCTCGGTCCTGTTCGACGCCATGAACGCCATGTCTTCGGACTTCAACGACCGCCCGGAAGTCGCAAGCCGCGCCTATGACGCGGACCGCGACGGCTTCGTCATCGCCGGCGGCGCCGGAGTCGTCGTGCTCGAGGAGCTCGAGCATGCCAAGGCCCGCGGCGCGAGGCTCTATGGTGAGCTCGTCGGCTATGGCGCGACCTCCGACGGCTATGACATGGTGCAGCCCTCGGGCGAGGGCGCCGCGCGCTGCATGCGCATGGCGATGAACGGTATCGACGGCATCGACTACATCAACCCGCATGCCACCTCGACCCCGATCGGAGATGTGCGCGAGATCGAAGCGATCCGCGAGGTGTTCGGCGACAAATGCCCGCCGATCAGCGCCACCAAGTCGCTGACCGGACATTCGCTCGGCGCCGCGGGCGTGCACGAGGCGATCTATTCGCTACTGATGATGAATAACGGCTTCATTTGCGAATCCGCCAATATCGAGACGATCGACCCTGCCGTTGCCGAGATGCCCATCGCCCGCAAGCGCATGGACAATGTCGCCATTAACGCCGTGATGTCGAACAGCTTCGGTTTTGGCGGTACTAACGCCACACTCGTGTTCAAGCGTGTGGATGGGTGAACGAACGGGAGCTAAGCCAATCAACCGACGAACCAGAGTAACCAACATGGCAACAACAAGAGATATCGCCGAGCCCGGACCGCTGATGGCCGGGAAGAGGGGGTTGGTGATGGGCGTCGCCAACGACCGCTCGATCGCCTGGGGCATCGCGCGGGTGCTGCACGGGCAGGGCGCCGAGCTTGCCTTCTCCTATCAGGGGGGCGCCTTCGGCCGCCGCGCCGTTCCCCTCGCCGAAGGCATCGGCGCAAAAATCATCGTGGAAGCCGACGTCGAGGATTTGAAAAGCGTTGAGCGCGTGTTCGAGGTGATCCGCAAAAAGTGGGGCTCGCTCGATTTCGTCGTGCATGCGCTCGCCTTCTCCGATCGCAACGAGCTGCGCGGTCGATACGCGGATACCACCCGCAAGAACTTCGAGCACACTATGGTGATCTCCTGCTTTTCGTTCACGGAGATCTGCAAGCTTGCCGCCGACCTGATGCCGTCCGGCGGCTCGCTGTTGACGCTCACCTATGGCGGATCGACGCGAGTCGTCCCTTGCTACAATGTCATGGGCGTCGCCAAGGCCGCGCTGGAGACTTCCGTCCGCTATCTCGCCTCCGACTTTGGTCCGCAAGGGATCAGGGTCAACGCGTTGTCGGCCGGTCCGATGCGGACGCTCGCCGGCGCGGGCATCTCCGACGCGCGCACGCTGCTCCATTTCCAGCAGCGCCATGCGCCGATGCGCCGCTCGCCGACCTTGGATGAGGTGGGAGGCGCCGCCCTCTATCTCCTGTCCGATCTTTCAGGTGCCGTGACGGGCGAGGTCCATTTTGTCGATTGCGGCTACTCGACCATCGCCATGCCCAATCTTGCCGCGCTCAAGACCTTGGAGCAGGCCGAGGAGCTCGAGGCCGCGGTGGAGAAGGCCACGCCGCGCGAAGCGGCGCAGTAATAGTGTGGAGGCAAATGCAATGGCCGAGCTCGTAGTTTTGATCTGTCTTCTTTCCGACCCGACGCAATGCACCGAGAAGGGCGTGCCGGAGGCGACGGCCGACGACGTGGTGACCTGCCTCAAATCGGCGGGCGACAAGGCCGACGAGTGGCAGAGGGTCAACAACCAGTATTTCGTCATCGGTTGGCGCTGCGAGAAAAAAGGCACCTCTGCCTCCACCCGATAGCGCTGTTGGCGTAGTCCAGAAATGGCAATGGCCGGGCTTGTCCCGGCCATCCACGTTTTCTGAGCGAAGGAAATTCGTGGATGCCCGGCGCAAGGCCGGGCATGACGAACGTTTGGGAGAGGAGGCTAGCTTGCCGCTTCGACCTTCTCCAGCTCCTTGCCGGTCGTCTGATCGACCACCTTCATCGACAGTTTGACCTTGCCGCGGTCGTCGAAGCCGAGCAGCTTGACCCACACGACATCGCCTTCCTTGACCACGTCGGTCACGGCCTTGGGCCGCCCCTCGGCGAGCTGCGAGATATGAACGAGGCCGTCCTTCGGTCCGAAGAAGTTCACGAAGGCGCCGAACTCCATCACCTTGACCACCTTGCCCTTGTAGATCTCGCCGACCTCGGGCTCAGAGGCGATGGACTTGATGCGGTTGATCGCGGTGCGGATCGACTCGGCGTTGGCCGAGGCGATTTTGACCGTGCCGTCGTCGGAGATGTCGATCTTGGCGCCCGACTCGGCCACGATCTCGCGGATTACCGAGCCGCCCGAACCGATCACCTCCCTGATCTTGTCGACGGGGATATGGATCGTCTCGATGCGCGGAGCATATTCGCCGAGCTCCGGCCGTGCTTCGTTGATGGCCTTGTTCATCTCGCCGAGAATATGCATGCGGCCGCTGCGTGCCTGATGCAGCGCGACCTTCATGATCTCCTCGGTGATGCCGGTGATCTTGATGTCCATCTGCAGCGAGGTCACGCCCTCGCTCGTGCCGGCGACCTTGAAGTCCATGTCGCCGAGATGGTCCTCGTCGCCGAGGATGTCGGACAGCACGGCAAACTTCTCGGCCTCCTTGATGAGGCCCATGGCGATGCCGGCGACCGGGCGCTTGAGCGGGATGCCGGCGTCCATCATCGCGAGCGAGGAGCCGCACACCGTGGCCATTGAGGATGAGCCGTTCGAACTCGGTGATCTCCGAGACGATGCGGATGGTGTAGGGGAAGCTCTCTCGATCGGGCAGAACCGGATGGATGGCGCGCCAGGCGAGCTTGCCATGGCCGATCTCGCGGCGTCCGGGAGAGCTCATGCGGCCAACCTCGCCGACCGAATAAGGCGGGAAGTTGTAGTGCAGCAGAAAAGTCTCTTTGTAGGTCCCCTGGAGAGCGTCGACATATTGCTCGTCCTCCCCGGTGCCGAGCGTGGCGACGACAAGCGCTTGCGTCTCGCCGCGGGTGAAGAGAGCACTGCCATGGGTGCGGGGCAGGATGCCGACCTCGCACACGATCGGCCGTACTGTCTCCAAATCGCGGCCGTCGATGCGTCTCTGTGTCTCGAGAATGCTCGAGCGCACGACCTCTTTCTCGGCCTCCTTGAAGGCCGAAGCGGCCTTGGTAGCTCCCGTCCCGTCGTCATCGGCGGGAACGACAGCGGCGAGCACCTTGTCCTTGATCTGGGCGACGCGGTCGCGGCGCTCATGCTTGGCGGCGATGGCATAGGCCTCGCGCAGCTCCGCTTCGGCAGCGGAGCGCACGCTCGAAAGGACCTCGGCATTGTCCTTCGGCTTCAACTCCCACGGCTCCTTCGCCGCGCGCTCGGCGAGCTTGACGATGGCGTCGAGCACTGGCTGGAACTGCTTCTGGCCGAACACCACGGCGCCGAGCATCACTTCCTCCGAGAGCTCCTTGGCCTCGGATTCGACCATCAGCACGGCGTCGGCGGTCCCGGCCACGACGAGATCGAGCGAGCTGACGCTCATCTCGTCGATCATCGGGTTCAGCACATATTGGCCCTCGATATAGCCAACGCGGGCGGCGCTGATCGGTCCGAGGAACGGGACGCCGGACAGCGTGAGGGCCGCCGAGCTCGCGATCATCGCCACGATATCCGGATCGTTCTCCATGTCGTGGGAGAGGACGGTGGCGATGACCTGCGTCTCGTTCTTGAAGCCCGGGGCGAACAGCGGGCGGATCGGCCGGTCGATGAGCCGCGAGGTGAGCGTCTCCTTCTCAGTCGGGCGTCCCTCGCGCTTGAAATAGCCGCCGGGGATCTTGCCCGCAGCGAAGGTCTTTTCCTGGTAGTTGACGGTCAGCGGGAAGAAGTCGATTCCCGGCTTCTCCTCCTTGGCGGCGACGATGGTGGCGAGAACGCTCGTCGCGCCATAGGTGGCAAGCACGGCGCCGTCAGCCTGGCGGGCAATGCGCCCGGTCTCGAGCCTGAGGGGGCGTCCCCCCCATTCGATGTCTACGGTCTGTTTAATGAACATGGTTGTGTTCCAATGAGTGGGATGGATAGGTCGCTCCGCTCGCCCGATGGCGGCAAGGCAGCCTAGGGTCAGTAATGCGCAAGCCGAACTGCGTGATGGCTCGCCATGACGGTAACGTCACCGGCGAATGCCCAACCGGTTGATGAGCTTCTGATAGCGGTCTTCGTCGGTCGACTTGACGTAGTCGAGCAGCCGGCGACGCTGGCTGACCATCTTGAGCAGCCCTCGGCGCGAATGGTTGTCCTTGCCGTGCGTCTTGAAATGTTCCGTCAGATTGGTGATGCGCTCGGTCAGGATGGCGACCTGCACCTCCGGTGAGCCGGTATCACCGGACTTGGTCGCATATTCCTTGATGAGATTCTGCTTGCGCACAGCGCTGATCGACATCGGATGATCCTTATAAGTTAGGGGGTTGTACATGGCCGGGCCAGGATGTCGTCCAGCACGGTCGGCTCGTAAAATGCACATATGGGCCCGCGAGCGGCGCCCACGCGCAATCGCTGCAATATAGGGATTATCCCGGGCGAAACCAGAGGAATTTGCGCGCCGTTTGGGCAACCGTTAATAGCAGGAGACGAACTAGTGAAACACCGCTTCAGCGCGGCAAATTGAAGATTCGCTTCGGCCTGAACTCTCCCGCCTCCATTTCGCCCACGGCGACCAGCATGCCCTTCGAGGTGGCGTAGGCGGTTCCGCTGACAACGGGTGCGTCGCGCCCGCGCAACAGTACCGGTTGGCCTTGCCGGAGCCTAGCCGCGTCGGAGTGGGAGAAGGCAAGCGCCGGGAGATCGCCGAGCGCAGCCTCGACCGGCCTCAGTGCGCGCAGGAGTGGCTCACCCTCGGGTGCCGACTCCTTCAACGCCTCGAGATCGGCGAGTGTCACGGCGTCCTCCTCGCCGAAAGCACCGACGCGCGTCCGCCGCAACGCCTCGACATGGGCGCATGTGCCGAGCGCCCGGCCGAGGTCGCGCGCCAAGGCCCGCACATAGGTGCCCTTGCCGCATTCCGTCTCGAGCACGCAATGGTCGGGATCGGACCGCGAGACGAGAAGAAGCCGCTCGATCGAGACCATGCGCGGGGCAAGCTCGAACTCCTCCTTGTCGCGCGCGAGGTCGTAGGCGCGGGCGCCGTCGACCTTGAGCGCCGAGAAGCGCGGGGGCACTTGGGAGATCTCGCCGGTGAAGCGCGACAGCATCGCCGCGATGGCCTCGCTCGACGGGCGTGCCTCGCTTTCGGCAGTAACGGCGCCCTCGGCGTCGTCGGTGTCGGTCTCGGCCCCGAAGCGGATGGTGAAGCGATATGTCTTCAAGCCTTCGACCGCGAAGGGCACGGTCTTGGTCGCTTCGCCGAGCGCGATCGGAAGCACCCCGGTCGCGAGCGGATCGAGCGTTCCGGCATGTCCCGCCTTGGCCGCATCGAACAGCCGCCGCACCTTGGTCACGGCCTGGGTCGAGGTCATGCCCTGCGGCTTGTCCAGGATCAGCCAGCCGCTGACGGGTGAGCCTTTGCGGCGCAGTGCCATGATCATCAAGCTCGCTGCTTAATCCTTGAGGTCGCGTGCGACGTCTGGAGAAGCGAGCAGCTCATCGATGCGGGTCGACGCCTCGAAGGAGGTGTCCACCTTGAACCTGAGCTCGGGCATGTATCTCATGTTGACACGCCTCGCGACCTCGCCGCGCAGGAAGCGCTTGTGCTTGTTGAGATGCTCGACCGCTTCGCTTGCCTCCCCGCCGCCAAGCGTGAGCACATAGGCGGTGGCGAGCTTGAGGTCGGGGGTCATGCGCACCTCTGGCACGGTGAGCGAATGCCGGTTCAGCACCTCATCGACGATCTCGCCGCGCGAGAAGATCTCGGCAAGCGCATGGCGGATCAGCTCGCCGACCTTGAGCTGACGTTGGCTCGGTCCTTTCGCGGAGCTTCCTCTCGTCATGCTAGGTCTCCTCTTCGCGCGGCGTCGCGAGGTCGAACTCGAACTGGACATATTGCATGTGGCCGCTTGCACCGGAAGCCTCGTACAGTCGATGCGCCGCCGGGTTGTCGACATCGGTGGCGACCCAGGCTTCAGTGACGCCGTCGCTCCGGCACTGGGCGATCACGCTGTCCATGAGCTGCCGCCCAACGCCTCGCGCCTGATCGTCGGGAGCCACATAGACATCGTAGATGTAAACGAGATTGCACTCCTTGGTCAGCGAGGGAAATCGGTAAGCCGACACGAAGCCCGCAGGCCGCTCGCCTTCGAACGCGGCAAACACATAGACGGAAGGGTCGGCAAGCGCCGTCGCCAAATGTCGAAGCCCAGGAACTAGCTCGTCGCGCCACTCCGGCACCGGCAAAATCGCGACGATGTCTCGCATCTGCTCGGCGTCGGCGGCACTCAGCCGGCGCACTTCCATATGGCTGCTCATGATGACGCCTGACGAAGGCTGGCGTGGAAGGCTGAGCGCTTAGAGGGTGCGCTGGACGTGCTCGACCTCGAAGCACTCGATGACGTCGCCCTGGCGCATGTCCTGATAGCCCTCGAAGGCCATGCCGCATTCCTGGCCCGCCACCACCTCGCGCACCTCGTCCTTGAAGCGCTTCAAGGTGGAGAGTTTGCCCTCATGCACGACGACATTGTCGCGGATGAGCCGCACTTGCGCGCCGCGCTCGACCTTGCCTTCGGTCACGCGGCAGCCGGCGACCTTGCCCACCTTGGAGATGGTGAACACTTCGAGGATCTCGGCATTGCCGAGGAAGGTCTCGCGCCTGGTTGGCGCGAGCAGGCCCGACATCGCCTGCTTCACCTCGTCGACCAGGTCGTAGATCACGTTGTAATAGCGGATCTCGACGCCGTCGCGCTCGGAGGCCTCGCGGGCCTGAGCGTTGGCGCGCACGTTGAAGCCGAGGATCACGGCGCCCGAGGTTGCGGCGAGCCCGACATCTGACTCAGTGATGCCGCCGACGCCGGCATGCACGATGCGGGCGCGCACCTCCTCGGTGCCGAGCTTGTCGAGCGCGGCCACGATGGCCTCGACAGAACCTTGCACGTCGCCCTTGACGAGGAGGGTGAACTCCTTAGTTCCGGCCGACTTCAGATTGCTCATCATCTGCTCGAGCGTGCCGCGCTGGCCGGCAACGGCCAGCCGCTTGCGCCGCTCGCGCATACGGTAGCTCGTAATCTCGCGCGCTCGCGCTTCGTTCTCCACCACGGCGAACTGATCGCCCGCCTCAGGTGCCGAGTTGAAGCCGAGCACCTCGACGGGGACTGACGGCCCTGCGCTCGTCACCTGCTCGCCGAGTTCGTTGATCAGCGCGCGAACGCGGCCATAGGCCGAGCCCGCGACGATGAGATCGCCAAGATGCAGCGTGCCGCGCTGGATGAGCGCCGTGCCGACCGGCCCGCGTCCCCGCTCGAGCTTGGCTTCGACGATGACGCCTTCCGCCGCGCGCTCGGGATTGGCTTGGAGCTCAAGCACCTCTGCCTGAAGCGCGATCGCCTCGAGCAGCCTGTCGAGGCCCGTCTTCTTCAGCGCCGAGACCTCAACCTCAAGCGTCTCGCCGCCCAGGCTCTCGACCACGATGTCGTGGCTGAGCAGCTCGGTGCGCACGCGCTGTGGTTCGGCACCCGGCTTGTCGATCTTGTTGATGGCGACGATCATGGGAACGCCGGCCGCCTTGGCGTGATTGATGGCTTCGACCGTCTGCGGCTTGACGCCATCGTCGGCGGCGACCACGAGAACCACGATGTCGGTCACCTGGGCGCCGCGCTGCCGCATGGCGGTGAACGCTTCGTGGCCCGGCGTGTCGATGAAGGTGACCTTGTGGCCTGCGGGCGTCACCACCTGATAGGCGCCGATATGCTGCGTGATGCCGCCGGCCTCTTGGCTCACGACATTGGTCGTGCGGATGGCGTCGAGCAGCGAGGTTTTGCCGTGATCGACATGGCCCATGATGGTGACGATCGGCGCGCGCGGCTGCAAATCCTCGACCTCATCCTCCGCGCCGATGAAGCCTTCCTCGACGTCGGCTTCCGACACGCGCCTGGCAGTGTGGCCGAACTCTTCGGCAATGAGCTGGGCGGTGTCGGCGTCGATCACGTCGGTGATCTTGTGCATGTCGCCATCCCGCATCAGGGCCTTGATGACGTCGACGCCACGCTCGGCCATGCGGTTGGCGAGCTCCTGGATGGTGATGACCTCGGGAATGATGACGTCGCGCTGGATCTTGGCCTGCGCCTGGGGGCCGGTGATCTGCTTCTTCTGACGCTCCTGCCGCCGCTTCAGCGAAGCGAGGCTCCGCTGGCGCTGCTCCTCGTCGAGCGCGTTGGTGATGGTGAGGCGGCCACGCACGCGACGCTCCTCGCCGCGCCGCGGAGCCACCGGGCTCTTCTTGTGGCGGGCATCTGGCGTGCGCGCGGGTTCCTCAACCTCTTCCTTAAGGAGATGCTTGCGGACGGCCTCCTCGCCGACCTTGCGCGCCTTGGCCTCGGCCTCGTGCCTCTGGTCTTCCTTGACCTTGCGCTCGGCGACGGTCTTGTCCTCTTTCGCGCGCTGTTCGAGCATCGTAAGCTCGACCACCGCGGCCTGCTCGACGCGCGTTCGCTCTGCGTCGCGCTGGCGGGCATCTTTCAAGGCGCGGCTGCGCGCGTCCTTCTCCTCGTCGGAGAGCTGGCGCAGCACCTGACCCTTGGCGCGCGGCTGTTGCGCCTCCTCGGCTTGGGGCTTCTTCTGAATCGTCTCGGCGACGACGCGCGGCTCGGGCTTCGGCTTTACTTCCTCGACCG
Source organism: uncultured Alphaproteobacteria bacterium (assembly GCA_963747175.1). GTDB lineage: Bacteria > Pseudomonadota > Alphaproteobacteria > Rhizobiales > Methyloligellaceae > Methyloceanibacter. The sequence goes on from CAVVDW010000016.1 coordinate 103,967, forward strand.
GCTGCGGGGCAGGGGTCGATCCGATCGCCCGGCGCTTCTTCTTCTCGACCAGAACGGACTTCGAGCGCCCATGGCTGAAGCTCTGGCGCACATGGCCGGACTCGACCGTCCGGCGCACGTTGAGCGTCATCTTGCTCCCGCCTCGTGCGGCCTTGCCTTCAGTTTCGTTGGTCTCACTCATTCTTTGTCCGTATCCAATCCATTCCGGGCTGCGAATGCAGCGCTGCCTTTGCGGTAGCGTTCTAGGCGCGACGCCGCCGCGTGAAATCTAAGAGCCGCTCCGCCCTGGATTAGGGCAGCATGTATCACATTTGTCCGCCCTGATGCCAAACCCAATTCATCGGAGCTGAAGGCTCTGACCGTTGGGAGGGCGTTTTCACCCTCCGTTCCGCGGAATTTGCCGTCGAGCTTGCGGCAGCCGTCCTCGGCCGCCTCGCGCGCATGAACGAGGGCAAGCACCTTGCCTTTGGCGATGGCCTCCTCGACCTTGGCGGTGCCGAAAACGACCTCCCCGGCCTTGTTGGCCAGGGCCAGCGCGCTGACCGCCGCGTCGGCGAGGAGCCGGTCAACCTGAGCCGCAAAGCCTTCAGGAACCTTGACGTTTTCCTTCAAGGCCCGGGGGAAGACGTTGCGCTTTTCGGCCTCCGCGACGCAGTCCTGAGCCGCCGTCAGCCAAACGCCCCGCCCCGGCAGCCTCTCCTTGAGGTCAGGGACGATGGCCCCGTCGGGGGCGAGAACGAAACGCAACAATTCTTCCCTAGGGCGGCTTGCGCGCGTCAACGCGCAGCGGCGGAAACCGTCCGCCGTCTCTCTATCGCGCTCCTGCTCTGCCGCCTGATGCCGCAAGGCTTATGTCTCCTATAAGCCTCATTAGGCGTCAGCGCCGCTTGCAGGCGCATCTCCGGTCGAACCCGCATCCTCGGTAGATGTGTCCGACGCGGTCTCCTCGGGAGGCTCGAGCGACGCCTGATCGATCCAGCCGGCCTTGACCCGCGCATCGAGGATCAGCTTCTCGACCTGCTCCCGGCTCAGCCGCAAATTGGCGAGGATGCCGTCGTGATGCACCGTCTCCTTCTCTTTATCTTTCCGCTCGGTCCAGCCGGCGAGGTCGTCGGTGGCGCAATCGGCCAGGTCCTCGACCGTCTTGATGTTGTTCTCGCCGAAGGCGACCAGCATGGCGGTGGTGACGCCGGGGACCTCGGTAAGCTCGTCGGCGACGCCGAGCGCCTTGCGCTTGGCATCGAGCTCGGCCTCGATCTTCTCCAGATGCTCGCGCGCGCGGGTCTGGATCTCGTTCGCCGTGTTCTCATCGAACCCTTCGATCGAGGCGATCTCGGACGGCTCGACGAAGGCCACCTCCTCGACCGAGGAGAAGCCCTCGGAAGCGAGCAGCTGGGCGATCACCTCGTCCACGTCGAGCGCCTCCATGAAGGTCTGCGAGCGCTCGGCGAACTCTGCCTGGCGCCGCTCGGACTTCTGAGGCCTCGGTCATGATGTCGATGTCCCAGCCGGTGAGCTGGGAGGCGAGGCGCACGTTCTGGCCCTTGCGCCCGATGGCGAGCGACAATTGCTGGTCGGGCACGACGACCTCGATGCGCTCGGCGTCCTCGTCGAGCACGACCTTGACCACCTCGGCCGGTGCCAAGGCGTTGACGATGAAGGTCGCGGCGTCCGGCGACCATTGGATGATGTCGATCTTCTCGCCCTGGAGCTCATTGACCACGGCCTGCACGCGACTGCCGCGCATGCCGACGCAGGCGCCGACCGGATCGATGGAGGAATCCTTCGACACCACCGCGATCTTGGCGCGACTGCCGGGATCGCGCGCCACAGACTTGATGGTGACGATGCCCTCATAGACCTCGGGCACCTCCTGGGCGAACAGCTTCGCCATGAATTCGGGGTGCGTGCGCGACAGGAAAATCTGCGGTCCCCGCTGCTCGCGGCGCACGTCATAGACAAAAGCGCGGATGCGGTCGCCATAGCGGAAATTCTCGCGGGGCAGTGTCTCGTCGCGCCTGACGATCGCCTCGGCGCGGCCGAGATCGACCACGACGTTGCCATACTCGACGCGCTTGACGATGCCGTTCACGATCTCGCCGACACGGTCCTTGTACTCGTCATATTGGCGCTCGCGCTCGGCCTCGCGCACCTTCTGCACGATAACCTGCTTCGCGTTCTGCGCGGCGACGCGGCCGAAATCGAGCGGGGGAAGCGGCTCGGCGATGAAGTCGCCGACTTGCGCCGCGGGGTTACGCCTGCGCGCCTCTTCGAGCGAGATCTGGGTTGCCTCCATGGTCACCATCTCGACCACCTCGAGATGGCGGGCGAGCCTGATCTCGCCGGTCTTGGGATCGACCTCGGCCTTGATCTCGTTCTCGCTGCCATAGCGGGATTTCGCGGCCTTCTGGATCGCGTCCTCCATGGCGGCGATCACCACCTGGCGGTCGATCGCCTTCTCGCGCGCGACCGCGTCGGCGATCTGCAAAAGCTCCAGCCTGTTGGCGCTGACGCCTGCCTGAGCCATGTTCTTCTCCTCCGATCCTTGTCCTGTTGCGTGGGCGCCACTTCTCGCGCGCCTCACGGTGAATTCACTATGCGGGCTTCTTGCCCGAAAGGTCGGCCTTGAGGCCTTGGATGTCGGTCACGAGCTTCGCCTCGCTGATGAGCGAGAAGGGGAGGCCAATCACAACCGGCTCCTCATGGCCTTCGAGCTCGATGCGAAGACGAGCCTCATCCTTGGCAGCGCCGTCGATCACGCCCCTGAAGCGCTTGCGTCCGTCGATGAGCTCCTTCAGCTCTACCTTGGCTTCATGACCCGCCCATAACGCAAAGTCGCTCGGGCGCACCAGCGGCCTATCGATGCCGGGCGAGGAGATCTCGAGCCGGTAGCCTCCAGGCATCGGATCGTAGGCATCGAGCACCGGCGAAAGCCTGCGGCTGATCGTGGCGCAATCCTCGACACTCATTCCGCCCTTCGGCCTCTCGGCCATGATCTGCACCGTGCCTCCGTCGCGCCCCGAGACCTTGACTCTCACGAGCCGGAAGCCGAGCTCATCGAGCACGGGCTCGGCGAGTTCTGCGATCGCCCGCGCCGGTCCCGTCTCCTGCACGAAACGGCGATCGGCGTTCGCTGGGCGGTTGGACATCTAGAGCAAGGCCTGACAGGCAAGCCGCCAATAGGCGCTGGACCTAACAAAAAGGAGCGGGCGGAAGGCCCACTCCTGATCAAAACCAATCATGAGTTCGGTGGCTAATATACGAGCTTTTCCCGGGGTTTCAAGCGCCCTTGTGGCCGTTTCTGCCCGCTTTAAGGTTCGCCCATCACGTCTTTCGACATGCGCTCGAAGTCGTTGATGCGCTCATACGACAGCGCGCAGAGACATGAGGAGTAATTGCCGCCCATGGCCGTTCCGCCGAAGGCGAGATTGTCCTCAAGCGTGCAATTCGCATCGCGGAAGTTGATCCAGTATTTCTGCGAGGCCTTGAGGTCCTCGAGATGGGTATCGGCGGGCTGCCCCATGTCCTTCGCGGCGGCGCGAATCTTGTCCTGCACCACCTTATAGGCTTGGTTGAGCGCGGCGTCGGCCTTGTCGGCGGCGCGCGCCAGGCAAGCCTTATATTCCGGGTTCGAGTGCGTCTGCGCTTCGCAGTCCTTGTAGCAGGCGGCGACGATGTCGGTTCCCGCCATGGCCGCGAACGGCACCATCACCATCGCCAAAGCCAACAGCAACGCACGCATCATGCACCTCCCTGCTCACAGACGCTCGAAGCTTAGATAGACAGGCTTTCGGCCCTCGGCCAAGGCCTTCCGCTCGTAGCGCGTCTCGGGCCAGTCGGCCGGACGCGCCCTCCAGTCTGAGGCGCGCTCGGCAAGCCAGACGAACGCGCTGCCCTTGGCAATAAGGAAGAGAGTCTGCGCGGCATAGTCGCCGCTATCGCTCGCAAATCTGAGCTCGCCGCCCGAGCGAAGCACGCGCGCGAGCGCGCTCACCGTCTCCTCCGAGATGAGTCGCCGCTTGAGCTGCCGCTTCTTCGGCCAAGGATCGGGGAAGAGGATGAAGATCCGCGACATAGAGCCATCGGGGAGCCAAGCGAGCACGTCGCGGGCGTCGCCGTCATGGACGCGGATGGTCGCAATGCCGCGATCCGCGACGGCGCCGAGCAGGCTCCCCATGCCGTTGACGAAAGGCTCGCAGCCGATGAAGCCGATGTCTTGATGCTGCTCCGCCTGCCACAGCAGATGCTCGCCCGAGCCGAAGCCGATCTCGAGCCAGACTTCTTTGACGGGCACCGAAAAGAGATCGCGGGGAGGTGGCTCCTTGAGGTTAAGGCGAAGCCGCGGCAAGAGCTCGGTGATCAGGCGCTCCTTCCGCGCGCTCAAGGGCTTGCCCTTGCGCCTGCCATAAGACCTGAGCAGCTTCGGTGCTCCCGCCTCTCCCCGGGCATCCCGCATTGCGCTAAACTCCTTTGCAAACCGGCGGATTTTTCGTTGCGGGCCAAGCGTCAGCCCAGAGCACAACGATCGCCGCGTTTATAGAGGAGGAAAAGCCGTGCTGTACCCTTGGCGTTGGGCTCTTCTTTTTAGTCAAGTTAGTCTAGCTGCGCTCCTGTGCAGCCAGACGGCGACCTTTGCCAAAGCGACTTTCGCGACATGGTCAGCTGAACGGCCATCACTCCTGCTGCTCGTGTCGACAAGAGTTGCATCATGATGTGCGACCAATGGGGCGAGCACAGCTGCCTGAAATGGGTGATGCGCTGTAAAGGCGATCCGGGCTATCCGAAGGGATTGAGCATCGCACAATAGGCGTGCGCAGCTCCGGCGCGATCGCACTCATGCTTTCGTCTCGTTCGTCGGACGGTTAGGCTATTGGGCTGCGCGACAGCGGCCTAAGTCAGCTCGGCGCGGATCGGCTCGACCAGGTCGAGCTTCTCCCAGGAGAAGCCGCCGTCATTGTCGGGCTGCCGGCCGAAATGCCCATAGGCCGCGGTGCGCTCGTAGATCGGGCGCGCCAGGCCAAGATGCTCCCTGATGCCGCGCGGGCTCAAATCCATCACCTGCCTGAGCGCGTTCTCGAGCTTGTCCTCCGCGACCTGACCGGTGCCGTGCAGGTCCACGTAAAGCGAGAGCGGCTGCGACACGCCGATCGCGTAGGAGACCTGGAGCGTGCAGCGGTCGGCGAGCCCTGCCGCCACGACGTTCTTGGCAAGATAGCGCGCGGCGTACGCTGCCGAGCGGTCGACCTTGGTCGGGTCCTTGCCAGAGAAGGCGCCGCCGCCATGCGGCGCAGCACCGCCATAAGTATCGACGATGATCTTGCGTCCGGTGACGCCGGTGTCGCCATCGGGGCCGCCGATGACGAAGCGCCCGGTCGGGTTGACATAGAGCTTGGTATCGCGGCTGACCCAACCGCGCGGCATCACCTCGTCGACGAAGTTCCGCACGATCTCCTTGACGCGCTCCTGGCTCACATCCTCGCCATGCTGCGTGGAGACCACGATCGAATCGGCGCACACCGGCTTGCCGTTCTCGTAGGCGAGCGTCACCTGGCTTTTAGCATCGGGGCCGAGCTCGGGCGTGCGCCCGGTATGCCGCGCCTTCGCCATCTCATGCAGGATGCGGTGGGCATAGAAGAGCGGGGCCGGCATGAGCGGCTCGGTCTCGCGGCAGGCGAAGCCGAACATGATGCCCTGGTCGCCAGCGCCCTCTTCCTTCTTGCTATCGACGTCGGCATCGACACCGCGGGCGATATCGGCCGACTGCTCGTGGACATAATATTGGAACTCGGCGAGGTCCCAGTGGAAACCCTTCTGCTCGTAGCCAATCTCGCGCACCGCGCGGCGCGCCGCCTGCTCGATGGTCGCGGGCGTCACGCTTTCCGGTCCGCGCACCTCTCCCGCCATCACGATGCGATTGGTGGTGACGAGCGTTTCGATGGCGACGCGCGAATGCGGGTCAGCGGCGAGATAGAGGTCGACCACCGCGTCGGAGATGCGGTCGCACACCTTGTCGGGATGGCCCTCCGACACGGACTCACTAGTGAAGACGTAATTGGCGCGGGACACTTGGGCACCCCCTGTTGTCACGGAAGGCCGCGCGGAATGGCCGCGGCCGTTCTCGCAAACCACAGGGCGCGCGGCCGGTCAAGTCCACCTGACCGCGTCTTGGAATTTTAGGGAGCGCCAGTGCTCGCGCTCAGGGCTCGCACCAGGTCGACGACGCTCTTGCGAACCTTGGGGTCGCCGATCTTGACGAAAGCCCGATTGAGTTCGAGCCCTTCGCGGCTGTTCAGGAATTCGAGAATGAAGGCCTCGGAGTCCGGCTCGCCCATGCCGCGCGCGGCTGTACCGTCGCCGCCGATATGCGGTGCTTCTTCGAAGAAGAACTGCACCGGCACATCGAGGATCTTCGAGATCTGGAACAGCCGGCTCGCGCCGATGCGGTTCACGCCCTTCTCGTATTTCTGAACCTGCTGGAAGGTCAGTCCCATGCTTTCGCCGAGTCGCTCTTGGCTCATGCCAAGCAGCATACGGCGCAGTCGCACCCGGCTTCCGACATGCTGGTCAACCGGGTTAGGCTTCTTGCCTGCCATTCGCTCGCTCGTAAGAGACATGATCAATCAAAAAAAGGGAAGCTGACTCACAATCTTGATGAAAATGGTCCCCTTCGCGCGTCGTTCATAGGGGGTGTGGTCTACGGTCGTCAAGCAAACAACAACCTTACTCAATTATAGACCACATTGACCTTAATAGCTGGCTCCAATTGGTTGCACGCGGAGGACGAGCCAGCAGGCAAAAGCAAGCCCGATCATCGAGATTTCGATCACCAATCCGAGCTGAGCAAACAAAGTTTGCGGGACCGCTTTGGGCAGTTCGGAATCGATTGCACCTTTCTCGCCGAGATCGATCTCGGCGAGAATTCTCCCGTAGGGATCGATCATCGCCGAGATTCCGGTATTGGCGGCGCGGACCACCGGCAAGCCCTGCTCGACTGCGCGCACTCGCGCTTGATGGAAATGCTGGTAGGGACCGGCGCTCGAGCCGAACCAAGCGTCGTTGGTGATGTTGAGCAGCCACCCCGGCCGCGACGATGTCTCGACGACGTCGTCGGGGAAGATGATCTCGTAGCAGATGAGCGGGCTCGCCGGCGGCGCGCCCGGAATGGCGAGAAGGCGAGGCCCGGTTCCCGCCGAGAATCCACCGCGCACGCCGGTGAGCCGCATGACGCCCAAGCTCTCCAGGAAGTCCTGGAAGGGCAGATATTCGCCGAACGGGACGAGATGGATCTTGTCGTAGCCGTCGAGAACCTCGCCCTTGTCGTCGATCACAAGCAAACTGTTATAAATACGGGTGGCAGTCAGCGCGCCTTGCGCATCTCGCTCCTCGACGAGGCGCGCGGAGCCCACCAAGAGCGAGGTCCCTTCGGGCAGCGCCTCGGCGATGAGCGACAGCGCCTCGGGAGAATCGGCGAGAAGAAACGGCACCGCCGTCTCGGGCCAAACCACGAGGGCGATGCCGGTGAGCCCGCCCGCGCCTGACTTGGTGAGATTGAGATAGTCGGCGAAAATCTCGGCGCTGTTCTCTGGCCGCCATTTCTCGGCCTGATCGATGTCGGCCTGGACGATGCGCACCTTGATGCCGGTGCCAGCGCTGTCGGCGTGAGCGAGTCTTCGTTCGCCCCACAAAGCGCCGGCGCTGAGTAGAAGGAGGAGTGAGGCCGCGAGAGCGATCGTGCCTTTGCCACCGGCGAGCCGCGAGCCCGCGGGCGCTGCGATCGCGGCCGGGCTTGCGAACAAGAGCACGGCGAGTAGGCTCAAGGCATAGACGCCGAACAGCGAGGCGATTTGCATCATCGCGCCGCCGTCTAGGATGGAGTAGCCCACGAGGTTCCAGGGAAGCCCGGTCAAGACATGGCCGCGCGCGTACTCGGCGAATCCGAAGGCGATGGCGAGGGCGAAGGCTCTTGCGGCTCCTTGCCACCACATCAGCATGGCAAGCACCGCGGCCGCCACGAAGAACAATGCCATGCCAGCGGGCAGAGCGGTCATGACGAAGGGAATGAGCCAACCATGCCGCCAAGGCTCGACGAGAAAGGCCTCGGCGACCCAATAGAGTCCGGCGAGGAAATAGCCGAAGCCGAACCAGAACCCGACCAGGGCGGCGCATTTGAGCCGCGCGCCGAGCTCTCGATGGTCGCGGTGACAGCCGTCGAGCAGCCAGATGAGAGGCCCGAAGGTCAGGAACAGAACAGGCCAGAGATGCAGCGGCGCGAAGGCGAGCAGGGAGAGCGCGCCGAGAGCCGCCGCGAAAAGGGCACGGCGCCATCCTTTAAGGCTCGCGACCCAAGTGGCGCCGGCGGTCATGACGCCGCGCTCCGGCGGCCCCCGGAGCGGGGAGGGGAGAGCCAGCCGCGCGGCCTCATTCAGGCTGTTGGCTTTCGGGCGTCGCGGCCTCGCCTTCTTTCGGCGGGACGTGGATGCGCAGCTTCTTGATCCGGCGCGGATCGGCTTCGAGCACCTCGAATTCGACGCCGCTTGGATGGCGCACGAGCTCGCCGCGCGCCGGGATGCGTCCGGCGATGGAGAACACGAGACCGCCGAGCGTGTCGATCTCCTCCTCGAGCTCTTCCGAGACGAGCTCGAGCCCGAGATGCTTCTCGAGATCCTCGATGGGCGTGCGCGCGTCGGCGATCAGCCCGAGCCGTGGATCGGTGCGGATCAAGGGCTCGTTCTCCACGTCATGCTCGTCGGCGATCTCGCCGACCACCTCTTCGACCAGATCCTCGATGGAGACGAGTCCGTCAGTGCCGCCATATTCGTCGACGACGAGGGCGAGATGCAGCCGTGTCATCTGCATCTTGAGCAGAAGGTCGAGCACCGACATCGAGCCCGGCACGTACAGGATCTCGCGCGCGATGCCGATGGAGCCGACGCTCCGCGCCAGATCGACCTTGCCGAGATTAAGCGGCGCATTCTCTCCAACCTCCGCCGCGGTGGTGATCCACGACATCAGGTCGCGGATGTGGATCATCCCGCGCGGATCATCGAGCGTCTCGTGATAGACGGGCAGCCGCGAATGCTCGGCCTGGCGGAACACGCGCATCAACTCGTCGATGGTGAGCGTATCCTCGACGGCGATGATGTCGGCGCGCGGCACCATCACGTCCTCGACCGTGAGCTTGCCGAAGCGGAGGATGCGCCGCAGCATGTTGCGCTCCTGCCCGCTCAGCGTGTCGCTCTTGCTGCGGGCAAGCGCATCCTCGATCAGCTCGCGCAGGTCAGGCTCCTCGCCGAGACCGAAGGTCTGCAGCAAGCGCTCGAACCAGGACACCTCCTCCTCTGCCGGACGTTCTTCCTCGTTGGGAAGATCGTTCTCGGCTATGGGGGCGTTGCTCATGGCGATACCTCCGCGGGCAGCGCGCCGTCTCTCTCGGCATAGGGGTCGGCGATGCCGAGCGAGGCAAGCGCCTGCCTCTCGAGCGCCTCCATCTGCTCTGCTTCGTCTTCCTCCATGTGGTCGAAACCGAGTAGGTGGAGCACGCCGTGCACGACGAGATGGGCGGCATGATCGGAAACAGCGATGCCGATGGCTTGCGCCTCGTCGAGCGTGGTCTCGTAGGCGAGCGCGACATCGCCGAGGAGGCCGGGCTCGGTCGGATCGTCGCTCGCGGGGAAGGACAGCACGTTGGTCGGGGCGTCCTTGCCGCGCCAGGTGCGGTTCAGCGCGCGCATCTCTTGATCGTCGGTGAGAAGGATGCTGACCTCGTAAGTTCCCAGCGAAGACAGCATCGCCGCGTTGAAGCCGGCGCGAGCCGCGCGCGCGAGTATGGCGTCGGTGACGCGCGCCACGCGCCAAGCCTCGTCATGGCGCACGACCGCGACATCGAGGCGAGGGCGCGACCCAAGCGCTACGCTCTTGCGACTAGGGCCACCGTCAGCCATGGCGCCCACCCTTGGGGGGAGCGGTTTCGTAAGCATCGACGATCTTACCGACAAGCTCGCGGCGCACGACGTCGGCGCGGGTGAAGGCGATGTGGTCAATCTCCTCGATGCCCTTGAGGATGTTGATCGCCTCGATCAGGCCTGAATCCTTACCCGGCGGCAGGTCCACCTGGGTCGGATCTCCGGTCACGATCATCTTGCTCTGCTCGCCAAGCCGCGTGAGGAACATCTTCATCTGCACGCTGGTGCAGTTCTGCGCCTCATCGAGAATGATCATGGCGTGGGAGAGGGTGCGGCCGCGCATGAAGGCGAGCGGAGCGATCTCGATCACGCCGGTGGCAAGCCCGCGCTCGACGCGCTCCGGCGCGAGCACGTCGTAGAGCGCATCGTAGAGCGGGCGAAGATAAGGATCGACCTTTTCGCGCATGTCGCCGGGAAGGAAGCCGAGCCGCTCGCCGGCCTCGACCGCCGGCCGCGACAGGATGAGCCGATCGCATTGCCCGCTTTCGAGACAGGCAGCAGCGAAGGCGACGGCGAGATAGGTCTTGCCGGTTCCGGCAGGGCCCGTGGCGAAGACGAGGTCGTTCCGTTTCAGCGAGGCGAGATAAGCGCTTTGTGCCGGCGTGCGCGCGGTGATGAGGCGCTTCCGCGTCCTAATCTGCTGCGCCCCTGGAAGCTCGGCCTGAACGCCGTCGCCCTCGATAGGCTCGACGACCTTCGCGTGGCGGATCGCGCCGACCACCTCGCCAATGCCGATCATCTCGCCTTGCGCGAGCCTCCCATAGAGTTGCTCGAGAACGGATTTCGCCGTGGCGCAGGAGGCCTCTGGCCCACGCAGGCTCACCGCATTGCCGTTGACCACGGCCTCGACGCCGAGACGGTCCTCGAGCACGGCGAGATTGGCGTCATAGTCGCCTAGGAGATCGCGCACGAGCCGCATGTCGTCGAAGAACACGACGGTCGGCTCTCCGCCGCCATTGGCATGGGCGGCGGTAGAGCGCTTCAGCGCCGCTCCGCGCCCCCGCGCCAATGACGATTTCCTTCCGCTGGCCTTGGTCACACGGCCGCCTGAACTGGCTCGCGCCATGCAAACCCCAAATTGATGACACCGTGAAGACTGTTCGGGCCCGCAGCCAAGATGTCAACCTCGACGATCTCGCCGATCAGCTCCGAAGGCCCCTCCGCATGCACTGCCTGTAGATAAGGTGAACGCCCGGCGATCTGTCCGGGTTTCCTCCCGCGCCCTTCGAACAGGACCTTGAGCTTGCGCCCGACAGTTGCTTGGTCGAAGACGTGGCGGTCCTTGTCGAGCAGGCTCTGAAGCGCGTGCAGCCGCTCCCGCTTTACCGCTTCGGGCACCTGGTCGTCGAAGGTCGCGGCTCCTGTGCCGGGCCGCGCGCTGTACTTAAAAGAGAAGGCTTGGGCAAATCGGGCACGGGCAGCGAGCGCCATGGTGGCCTGGAAGTCTTCATCCGTCTCGCTGGGAAAGCCAACGATGATATCTGTCGAGAGTGCGATATCTGGCCGCGCCTCGCGCACTTTGCCGATCAGCGCCTCGTAATCATCCGCGGTGTGCTTGCGGTTCATCGCCGCAAGGATGCGGTCTGACCCCGCCTGGAAGGGGAGATGCAGATAGGGCATGAGCTTAGGCTCGTCGGCGAAGAGCTTGATCAGCTCATCGTCCATGTCGCGCGGGTGGCTCGTGGTGAATCTCAGCCGCTCGATCCCCGGCACTTGCGCGAGACGTCGCAGCAGTCTCGCAAGCGGCCAGTCGCGACCGTCAACATCGGCGCCGTGATAGGCGTTGACGTTCTGTCCGAGCAGCGTGATCTCGCGCGCGCCGCGGGCCGCAAGACTCTCGACCTCGGCAACGATCTCAGCGGGCGAGCGCGAGAACTCGGCCCCGCGCGTATAGGGCACGACGCAGAAGGTGCAGAATTTGTCGCAGCCTTCCTGCACGGTGACGAAAGCTGACGGCGCTCCTTTGGCTTTCGGCCGCTCGGGCAGATGAGCGAATTTGTCCTCGGCGGGGAAGTCTGTGGCGATGACGCCCTTGCCGGTCGCCTCGGCTTGCGCGATGAGATCGGCGAGACGGTGGTAGCTTTGCGGCCCGACGACGATGTCGACCACAGGCGCCCGCGCCATGATCTCCTGCCCTTCCGCCTGCGCGACGCAGCCGGCGACCGCGATCAGCGTCTTCCAGCCCTGGCCTTTGCGAGCTTCCTTGGCAATCCGCGCGCGGCCGAGCTCCGAATAGACCTTTTCGGCGGCCTTCTCCCTAATGTGGCAGGTGTTCAGGATAATGAGATCGGCCGCGTCCTGATCCTCGGTCAAGCCATAGCCGAGCGGGCCGAGCGCCTCAGCCATGCGCTCGCTGTCATAGGCATTCATCTGGCAGCCGAAAGTCTTGATATGCAGCTTTTTGGACATTTTTTCTAAGGGGGCCTCACCCCGGCTTGTTTGTTGGGCACCGGCGCCGCTCTCGTCAAGGGCCCCGACTTAAGTAACAGGACGCGCTGCATTGCTTTGGACCGGCGAAGCGTCTATCTACCCGACACATCAGATAGGGTTTCGGCTGTCCCTTAGTGATCTCGCATAAGGCAAAATATGCTCTTCGCGCCCTCGTCGCGCTCGCGCGCAACGGGGACTCGATGATGATCGGCGAGATCGCTGCGCAAGAGCGCATCCCGCGCAAGTTCCTCGAGCAGATTCTCCTTGAACTGAAACGACATGGCATCGTCATGAGCCGGCGAGGCAAGCTCGGGGGTTATGCGTTGCTGATGGGCGCCGACCAGATCACCTTCGGCCAGGTCTTGCGCATCCTCGACGGTCCGCTCGCGCCCTTGCCCTGTCTCAGCCGGATCGCGTATCGGCGCTGCGTCGATTGCCGCACCGAGGAGGATTGCGAGATCAGGCATGTCTTCGCAGCGGTCGCCAATTCTGCTCGCGAGGTGCTCGATCGCACCACCATCGCCGACGCGATCCGTAGCCCGAAAAGCGCGGAAATCGGTGCCATCTAGGCCGTTCGCTAGGCCTTTTTCCCCAATTTCTCGACTTCCACCCCCGGGCACTTGCCCCCTTGGAAACAATTTCTCTCGTCCGAGGGTTCGTTAGTTCGGGGTGGCTCGCGTGTGGCGAAGAATGGTACGGCCCGCCCTTGATAAACACTACAAACTAGATAGAGTTTATGGTGTTATCACAGAGGAGATCGAGCCATGAGATTTCGCAGCACCCTTTTCGCCGGCGCGGCACTGATCGCGGCGACGCTGACCGCGAGCGCCGTGCTCGCCGACACGACCCTTCTCAACGTTTCCTACGATCCTACCCGCGAGCTCTATAAGGCGGTCAACGAGGCTTTCATCAAGGATTGGAAGGCGAAGACCGGAGAGACCGTGACGATCGAGCAGTCCCACGGCGGCTCAGGCAAGCAGGCCCGCGCCGTAATCGACGGCTTGCAGGCCGACGTGGTGACCCTCGCCCTTCAGGGCGACATCGACCAGATTGCCAAGGCCGGCGAGATCAAGGCCGATTGGCAGAAGCGGCTCGGCAACAATTCCTCGCCCTACACCTCGACCATCGTCTTCCTGGTGCGCAAGGGGAACCCCAAGCACATCAAGGATTGGGATGACCTCGTGAAGGACGGCGTCGAGGTGATCACGCCGAACCCGAAGACCTCGGGTGGCGCGCGCTGGAACTATCTCGCGGCCTGGGCCTACGCCGACCAGAAATTCGGTCACAGCGAGGACAAGGATAAGGACTTCATCAAGAGGCTCTACGCCAACGTGCCGGTGCTCGATACCGGCGCGCGCGGCTCGACCACGACCTTCGCCCAGCGCGGTATCGGCGACGTCCTGCTCGCTTGGGAGAACGAGGCGTTCCTCGCCCTTAATGAGCTCGGCGCCGACAAGTTCGAGATCGTCGTGCCGTCGCTCTCGATCAAGGCCGAGCCTCCGGTGGCCGTGGTCGACGAGGTGGTCGATGCCAAGGGCACGCGCAAAGTAGCCGAGGCCTATCTGAACTTCCTCTACACGCCGGAAGCCCAGAAGCTCATCGCCCATAACTACTATCGCCCCTCCGATCCCAAATCTGCCGATCCCAAGGACCTCGCGCGCTTCTCCGACGTGAAGCTCGTGTCGATCGACGATCCGCTGTTCGGCGGGTGGGCCAAGGCGCAGCCCAAGCATTTCGACGAGGGCGGCATCTTCGATCAGATCTATCAGCCCAAGTCGACCAACTAGCTGGTCGGCCAACGTGAGGAAAACGCCATGGCCGGCGCCCGCGGCCTTGCGTTGAAGAAACCGAGCGCTCTCCCGGGATTCGGGTTGGCGCTCGGTTTCACTTTGACGTATCTGAGCCTGATCGTCCTCATTCCGCTCGCCGGACTCGTGCTCAAGTCGGCAACCCTCGGGTTGGCCGGCTTTCTCGATGTGGTGACCGGCCCGCGCACGCTCGCCGCGCTGCGCCTGAGCTTCGTCACCGCACTGATCGCGGCCGTCATCAACGCGGTGTTCGGCGTGATCATCGCCTGGGTGCTGATCCGTTACCGCTTCCCCGGCCGCCGCCTGCTCGATGCCTTCGTCGATCTTCCCTTCGCGCTGCCGACCGCCGTCGCCGGCATCGCGCTGACGGCGCTCTACGCGCCGAATGGCTGGATCGGTAGCTGGCTCGAGCCGTTGGGCATCAAGGTCGCCTATACGCCGCTCGGCATCACCATCGCTCTCATCTTCATTGGGCTCCCCTTCGTGGTGCGGACCGTGCAGCCGGTGCTTGAGGAATTCGACCGCGAGTTCGAGGAGGCCTCCGCCACGCTCGGCGCGAGCCGCCGCCAGACCGTGTTCCTGGTGATGCTGCCGACGCTGCTTCCCGCGATCTTGACCGGCTTCGCGCTCGCTCTAGCCCGTGCCGTCGGCGAGTATGGCTCGGTGATCTTCATCGCCGGCAACATGCCGTTCAAATCGGAGATTGCCCCGCTCCTCATCATCATCCGCCTCGAAGAGTTCGGCTATGCGCAGGCCGCCGCCATCGGCACGGCGATGCTGATGATCTCCTTCGCCATCCTTCTCTTCGTGCATCTCGTGCAGGCCTGGAGCCGCAAGAGGTTCGGCCAATGACCGACGCAGCCATCGCGCCGCTCCTGCTCTCGACCTCGCGGCCCAAGGCCGTCACCACCGAGCAGCCGCTCGTACGCTACGCCTTGATTGGCGTCGCGATCATTTTCCTCGTCGTGTTCTTGTTCCTGCCGCTCGCCTCGGTGTTCGTCGAGGCACTGCGGGCAGGGCTTGGCACCTATTTCGCCTCGATCACCGAGCCCGACGCCGTCTCGGCCATCACGCTCACCCTGCTCATCGCGGCAATAGCCGTTCCCGCCAACGTCATTTTCGGACTCGCGGCGTCATGGGCGATCGCCAAGTTCGACTTCCCCGGAAAGAGCCTGCTCAATTCTCTGATCGATCTCCCCTTCTCCGTTTCCCCGGTGATTTCCGGCCTGATCTACGTGCTTCTCTTCGGAGCGCAGGGCTATTTCGGCCCTTACCTCAAGAGCGAGAACATTCAGATCATCTTCGCGCTTCCCGGCATGGTGCTCGCCACCATCTTCGTTACCTTCCCCTTCGTCGCGCGCGAGCTCGTGCCGCTGATGCAGGAGCAGGGGACCCAGGACGAGGAGGCCGCGCTGTCGCTCGGCGCAAGCGGCTGGAAGACCTTCTTCAAGGTGACGCTGCCCAACATCCGCTGGGCGCTGCTCTACGGCGTGGTGCTCTGCAACGCGCGCGCCATGGGCGAGTTCGGCGCCGTGTCGGTGGTGTCGGGGCATATCAGGGGCAAGACCAACACCATGCCGCTCCATGTCGAGATTCTCTACAACGAGTACAATTTCGCCGCGGCCTTTGCCGTCGCCTCGCTGCTCGCTCTGCTCGCCCTCGTTACGCTTGTCATCAAGATCACGCTCGAATGGCGCTATGCCGACCAGATCGCAGCGTCGCGCCGCCACTAGCCGCCGTTAGGAGAAAGCAATGGACGCTCGGGTCACAAATGAGGTCAACTCGGCGGCCGGCGGCACGTGGCCGCTCAGCTGGGCGACGCGCTGGGAAACTCCGATGCAAGTTACCATCGAGAACGTCGTACGGACTTTTGGCGTGACGCCCGCTTTGCATGGCGTATCGCTCGACATCGGCTCTGGCGAGCTTGTGGCCCTGCTCGGCCCTTCTGGCTCGGGCAAGACAACTCTGCTCCGGATCCTCGCCGGCCTCGACGTGCCGACCTCTGGCCGCGTGCTGTTCGACGGCGAGGACGCGCTGAAGCTCACCGTGCAGCAGCGCAATGTCGGGCTCGTGTTTCAGAGCTATGCTCTGTTCCGCCACATGACTGTGCTCGAGAATATCGGCTTCGGCCTTCGCGTTCGTCCGCGGTCGCGCCGCCCGAGCCGCAAGGAGATCAAGCGGCGCGCGCTCGAGCTGCTCGATCTCGTGCAGCTCTCGGGGCTGGAGAAACGTTTTCCGGCGCAACTCTCCGGCGGCCAGCGCCAGCGCGTCGCGTTTGCCCGCGCGCTCGCCATCGAGCCGCGCGTGCTTCTGCTTGATGAGCCCTTCGGCGCGCTCGACGCCAAGGTGCGCAGGGAGCTTCGCCGCTGGCTCCTCGAGATCCACAATAAGACCGGGCACACCACCGTGTTCGTCACCCACGACCAGGAGGAGGCGCTCGAGCTCGCCGACCGCGTTGTGGTGATGAGCGAAGGAAAGATCGAGCAGATCGGCACGCCCGACGAGATCTACGACGAGCCGAACTCGCCCTTCGTGTTCTCCTTCATCGGCGAATCGAGCGTCCTTCCTGTTCGCCTGGAGGAGGGAAGGGTCTGGCTCGATTCGAGGCCTCTTGACCTGCCGCAAGGCAACCTTCCTTCCGGCCCGGCGCAGCTTTTCCTGCGTCCCCACGACGTTGAGATCGTGGTGGATCCGGAACGCGCCCTATGGGGG
This sequence comes from uncultured Alphaproteobacteria bacterium, assembly GCA_963747175.1. Lineage (GTDB taxonomy): Bacteria > Pseudomonadota > Alphaproteobacteria > Rhizobiales > Methyloligellaceae > Methyloceanibacter. The sequence goes on from CAVVDW010000016.1 coordinate 120,879, forward strand.
ACGATTTCGACACATAGGCGGCATGAAGGTGCCCGGCGCGTCGAGTTGTCGGTTGGAGCAAAAAACAGCCGCGTCGAAATCGAAATTCCCGCCGATCTCCGGCTGGAGCTTGCACGAGAAATCGCCTTTCTGCCGCGCCGCTATCGCCTTTACCCGGCGTCGGCACAAGACTGATCGGGCCTATAAAGTAAAACCGCCCAAGACCCTTGGACCTCGCAAGTCGGCGGGGTCTTGAGGCGGCTACTGGACTCGGGCGCTTGGGCTCGAGGCCTGCGCGCCCGCGTCTGGGGTGAGCTTAAAGGCTTACGCCTTGCACTCCATCGTGCCCTTCATGGCGGTCTCGGCTTCCGACGCTCCTGGCTTCGGCGCGGCAACGAGACACGGCCGCTTCTCGCGCACATGACGCGCGCACCTCGTCAAGTTACGACGTGAGGAGGCACTTAAAGTTCTCCGGGAGCACAGCCGGCTCGATCTGCTCGAAGGTGCATTGCCCTGGAGCCTTGTCGGGGCGGAAGCGGACGAGCTTGGTGCCGTGGCGGAAGCGGTCGCCAGTGACCTGGTCGTAGCGGACCTCGACCACCAGCTTCGGCTTCAGCGGCTCCCACGCGGCCGACCGCTCAGTGCTCCAGCGGCTCGGACCTCCGGGCGCTTTTCCGGTGAAGCCGGGCGGCGCGATCAGCGCCTCGAGCATCTTGGTCATTGCCGGCCGCTCTACATTGGTGATGGTCGAGGTGAAGCCCACGTGATCGAGCTTGCCCTCTTTGTCGTAGAGGCCGAGCAGAAGCGAGCCCACCTCCCGGCTGCCGGTGGCATAACGGAACCCGCCGACCACGCAGTCGGCGGTCCTGATCCGCTTCACCTTGTGCATGGCCCGCTCGCCGGGGATGTAGACGCCGTCGATGCGCTTGGCGACGACGCCGTCGAGAGCGCCGCGCGCGTCTCTCAGCCAGAGCTCCGCCACATCGAGGTCGCGCGTAAAGGGCGAGAGCTTGAGCGACGTCCTCTCGCGCGCCTTTTCGTAGAACGACTCGAGCGCGGCGCGGCGTTTGCCGAGCGGCGCTTCGATCAGGCTCTTGCCTTTAGCATCGAGCAGCATGTCGAACAGGATGAGGATCGCGGGCGTCTCAATCGCGAGCTTCTTGATCCGGCTTTCGGCGGGATGGATGCGCATCTGCAACGCATCGAATGACAGCGTATCGCCCACCGGAATGGCGAGCTCCCCATCGAGCACGAACTCTTTCTGCGGGAGGCGGAGCAGCATCGCGACGATTTCGGGGAAGTAGCGCGCAAGCGGCTTGCCGGATTTCGCCCTGAGGTCGACCTCATCGCCGGCGCGATAGGCAAGGCAGCGGAAGCCGTCCCATTTCGGCTCGAACTGCCAGCCTTCATCATGCGGAAGTTCGGTGACGAGCTTCGCCTCCATCGGCTCGAGGCCGAGCGGCACGGCGAGGTCTTTGAGTGAAGGGGAGGCGGCCATGCCTCGGCTATTGCAGCCGCACCACGACACTGTCGGCCGCGCCGGTCGCGTCCGTGACCGTAAGCCTCACGAAGCCGGGGCCGTCCGGCTCGAAGAAGAGCGTCCGCGCGCTTCTCTTGGCCGAAATGGGCATGCCGTTGAGCAGCACGTTGAGCGGCGGCGTGCCGCCGGTAATCTTGACGGCGATCGGGTCGGGTGCCTGGCCCTCTGCATGCGAGAGCTCGAGGCTCGCACCGTTCGGCGGGAACACGATCTGCACCTTGGGCGCCATGGCCTCGCCCGCGCTGTCACGCGGCGCAAAACGCTTAAGCGGGGGAGGGAGCTTGGCGCTCGACGCGATCAGCACACCCTTCGGCGCGGGCAGCAGCGGCTGGAGCGGTGTGCCTAGCCGCGCGAAAGCATCGAACAGAATCGGCGCTGCGGTAACGCGGCCGCCAAGCCCGACGACCGGCGCGCCGTCAGGCCGTCCGGCCCAAACGCCGATGGTGCGCTTGCCGTCGAAGCCGATCGCCCAGGCGTCCCGATAGCCGTAGCTCGTTCCGGTCTTGAAGGCGATGCGCCCGCCTGCGGCATTCTCCGGCGGCGGCGTGCCGAGGAGAACGTTTCCCACGTACCAGGCCGCGACCGGCTCGATGAGCCGCTTGGGCGCTTGTGACGGCTGGCCGAATTGCTCGACGAGCGGCGCCACGGTCCCCTGCCGCGCGAGCCCGGCATAGAGCATGGTGAGGTCGATGAGCCTGATGCCGACTCCGCCAAGCCCGAGCGCAAGTCCCGGCGCCTCGCTTTTCGGTAGAACGAGAGGGGCTCCGGTTTGCGCGAGCCGGGCGATCAGGCGGCTCGGACCGACCTCGTCGAGCACGGCGACGGCGGGCGTGTTCAGCGACAATTGCAGCGCCCGGCGCACCGTGACCGTGCCTTGATAGGTCAGATCGAAATTCTCGGGCGCATAATTGCCGTAGTGAATCGGGTGGTCGTCGATCAGCGTCTCGGGATGGATCAGCCCGTCCTCGAAGCCGAAGCCGTAGATGAACGGCTTGAGCGCGGAACCCGGCGAGCGCACGGCGCGCGTCAAGTCGACCTGGCCCGCGCGGCGGAGATCGAAATAATCGGGAGAGGCGACGCGCGCCAGCACCTCCCCGGTCGCGTTGTCGATCACGACGATGGCGACCGACAAATCGGGTCCAAGGCTCTGCGCCCGTTCGCGCGCGAGCTTCTCGAGCGTCTTCTGCAACGCGCCGTCGAGGGTGAGCCGCAGCACCTTCTCCTTCTGCGAAAGTGCGCTCGCCTCGTCGGCGGAATGTGGGGCGATCATCGGCATCGGCTTGCGCTCGGTCGGCACGGGCTCTTCCTTGGCGTGGGCTATCTCGGCCGCGCTATAGAGGCCGCGCCCGGCGATGCGCTCGAGAACACGGTCGCGCGCTCGCTTGGCCGCCGCCGGATAGCGGTCGGGCCGGCGGAGCTCAGGCGATTGCGGCAGCGCCACGAGCAGCGCCGTCTCGCCGAGCGTGAGCCGCCGCGGCTCCTTGCCGAAATAAGCGAGCGAGGCCGCGCGGACGCCCTCGAGATTGCCGCCATAGGGCGCGAGCGTGAGATAAAGCGACAGGATTTCGTCCTTGGACAGGGCCCATTCGAGCTGAAGCGCGCGCACCGCCTCATGGAGCTTGGCGTAGAGCGAGCGCTTGGCCCGCGGCTCCATCAGGCGGGCCACCTGCATGGTGATGGTCGAGCCGCCCGAGACGATATGGCCTTGCGTCGTGAGCTGGTAGGCCGCGCGCATCATGGCAAGCGGGTCGACGCCGCGGTGGTGGAAGAAGCGCTTGTCCTCGTAGGCGAGCAGAGCTTCGAGGAAGCGCGGGTCGACGTCCTTGCGCGCGGCCGGAAGCCGCCAGCGGCCTTCGCTCGTGAGATAGGCGCGGAGCAGCTTGCCTTCGCGGTCGACCACGACAGTCGAAACTTCGAGATCGCGCCCGAGCGGCGCTGGTCCAAAGGCCTGCAACAGGCCGGAGATGCTGCCAGCGATCGCCGCCGCGATCCACACCACCCCAATGCCGGCAAAAATGGCTCGGCGTCCCCACGAGCGGTGGCGGTGCTCCCTCTTCCCATTGGGGAGAGGGCTGGGGTGAGGGGGTTCGGGAGTCCGAATTGCTCCGGAAATCCCCTCACCCACTTTTCTATGCGTGCTCATTTCGCCGGCGCGACCGTGACCTCTCCGGTTTCCGTCCGGCCGAAGCGGTCGGGCCGATACATGTCCTCGATCACCGCTTGCGGCAGCACATAGCTTCCGGGAGACACGGCGCGCACGACATAGGCGATCGTGAAGACGGGCTTGTCGTCGCTCCGCCGCTCGAAGGCCGCCGCGAACCGGTCGTCGCGGAATTCGGTGAAGGATGGCTCGCCGGCGTTCTCGATCCAGTCGAGCGTGCCGGTGTCGCCGGAAGACACGAGATGCGGATTGTCGATCTCGAAGCCCGCCGGTACATAGTCGATGAGCGAGACGCGTGCGAATTGTGGCTGCGGCTCGGTTACCTTGAGCACCACCACGAAGCGGTCGTTCTGCTTGGCGTGGCTCGGATCGGCATCGGCCCCGTCGAGCGTGTGGAAGCTCCGCTCGATGGTGAAGCCATGGTCGGCAGCGGGCTCAGGCGTCTTAGGCGCGCCGCTCACCGAGATCACCGCGTCGAGGGGCGTGTCGCCGCTATTGGTCACCGTGAGCGGGGTCGCAGCGATCTGCTCCTCGTCGAAGCTGCGATAGAGCGGGCCTTGCTGGCCGGCATCGTTGACGGTGAGGCTCACATTCTGCTTGCCGAGCGCCCGCGCCGCGAGCACGAGCCAGGCGTCTTCTTGCGTCGAGGTGTAGGTCACCACGTCGCGCGCCTTGTCGATGTCTTTGGTGGCGCTGACCAGGATCAATTTCGGCGCGTCGCCTTCGGCGGCGAGCGTCACCACCGCAGCAGCGTCACGGAGCGGCGAGCCGTAATCGATGCGGCCGCCCTCGTAGCGCTTGTCCTTCGGCAGCGCGGCAAGTGCCGCATCGAAGGCCTTCTCGGCCCTGACCCGATCGCCAAGCATGGCGAGCGCGGCCGCGATCTCTGCCTTGGCGGTCGCCGTGCCGAGATCGTCGAGCTTCACGTCAGCGATGTAGCGAAGGTCGCCGACCGGCGCCATGCCATTCCGGGCAAGGACGTAGAGCGCATAAGCGAGCGCAAGCCCGCCGTCGGTGGCGACGTCGGGCGCCGTGCTCACGTAATTGCGCAAGCGGTCGAGCGCGAGCTTGAACTGGTCGTCCGAGACGGAGAAGCCGCGCGCGCGGGCACGCGTGAGGAAGTCCGTCGTATAAGAGTTCGAGCCAGGCGTCCTCGCCGCCCGGCGACCATAGCCCGAACGAGCCCTCCGAACCTTGGCGCGCGAGCACGATCTCGATTGCCTTGGCGATGCGCTCGTCGACCCCGGTATCGACTGCGAGCTGCGCATCGAGCGCCATCTCGTTGACATAGAGAAGCGGCAGCGCGCGGCTCACGACCTGCTCGGTGCAGCCGAGCGGGTAGCGGTCGAGCGCGGCGAGCAGGCTCGCCACGTCGAGCGCGGCCGACGGCGTGACCGAGAGCGCGACCTTGCCGGTGCCGGGCACGAGGTCGCTGAACACGTCGCTCGTGATGGTGATGCTCTGGCCCGGATTGAGCGGTTTCACCGTGCGCCGCGCGAGGATCTGCGTCGCGGGCTTCACAGCGAGCGCGTATTTCCGCTCGACCGAGAAATCGCCGGGACCGGTGACGGCAACCGACACGGTTCCGTCGCCAACGCCGGTTGCCGAGATCGGCAGGCTCACGCCGCCGCGCTTCTTGGCGTCGAGGGGAAGCGTCTTGTCAGCGCCTTCGACGCTGAGCGGACCTTCGGTGGTCACCGCGATCTGGTAATTGCCGTTCTCGCCTTCGACATTGTCGAGATCGAGCCTGAGCGTGCTCTGATCGCCCATCAAGAGGAAGCGCGGGAGCGTAGCGGTGAGCACCACGGGGTCGCGCACCACGACATCGGCCGAGGCGTGCCCGACTTTGTCGTTGCTCCAGGCAACAGCCATCACGCGCACGGTGCCGACGAAGCCAGGAATGTCGAAGCTGACCTCGGCGGTGCCGTCTGTGCCCACGGCGACGATGCCGGAATAGAGCGCGAGCGGCGGCTGGGTCGGCGGACTCCCGTTCAGCTCTCCTTCGCCGCCGTCGCCGCCGGTCCTGATCTGACCCTTCGTTCCCTGCATGCCGTCGATCAGCTGGCCGTAGAGGTCGCGGATCTCGGAGGAGAGCTTGCGCTGGCCGAGATAATACGTGTCGGGGTCGGGCGCCTTGTAATTGGTGAGGTTGAGGATGCCGACATCGACGGCGGAGACGACGACGCGCGCCTGCTCGTTGGGTGTCAATCCACTGAACTTGATCGGCACGCGCAGCGTGGTCTCGGGTCGGATCAGCCCCGGCAGGTCCATGGCGACGCCGATCGTGTGTGCAGCCTTGTCGATGCCGAACCACTGCACGCCGATGGCGCGACCGGGCATGCGCTTCTCGGCTTCGTCGAGAGGACGCCTGAGCGTGGCGAGCACATAGGCGCCCGTGCCCCAGTCCTCGCCGACCGCGATCGGAAGCTTGACGAGTCCAGGCTGCACGTCGGTCGTCGTGGTGGTGAGCAGCTTGTCGCCGATCACGGCGAGCGTCACTTGCCCAGCGCTCCGCGCCGTCACCGCGACGGTCATCTCATCGCCCGGCTTGTACTCCTTCTTGTCGAGAGCGATTTCGAGGAGATCAGGCGTGTCGGCCGAAGACTCGGCATAGAAGCCCGCATCGAAGCCATAGGTAGTCTCAGGCCCTTGCGGGTCCGCACTCGTCACTTCGAGCCGATACCGGCCCCATGTGACTGGGACCGAGATCTTGCCAATCTGATCGGCGGCGAGATCGAGCGTGCCGTCGGCGACGCGGCGCGTCACCTTGATCGGCTCGTAGTTCCAATAGCCGTTCGAGCGATACCACTGATATTTCGAACTCGATGCTGAGCAGCTGCCATTTGAGCCCCTTCGCTTCGACTTTCTTGCCGTCGGGCGCCACCATGGAGACTTCGAAATTGGCAGTGTCCTGATCGCTGAGCGAGCTGCCGGTGAAGAGCGGCTTCACGCCGATCATGGTCGTCGCGGGCACGATGGGAAGGGTGATGCTTCTCTGTACCGCCCTGCCGCCGGGCTCCGCGAGCCGTACGTTGATCGTCGCGTCGAGCGGCCTGGTCCTCGACGGCAGTTTGCCGAGATCGACGGTGAAGCTCGCCTTGCCCTGATCGTCGGTCTGCGGCAGGTCGGCCAGCGGCGTGGCCTCGGTCGAAACCTCGTCCTGGTCGCCCATATCGGGGGCATTCAGTCCGAACACGTAGCCGGCATAGCCCGGGCGCTCCGTCGCCTTGGCGACAGTGACCTCGCCCTCTATGTCGAGGCCCGCAGCCGGCGCGCCGTAAAGGAAGCGTCCGTCGAGCGTGATCTTGGCCGAGGCATCGGGCGAGATGCTGGTGGCCTCGGTGGTGAGATCGAATTCGAGCCGATCCGGCACGTAATCCTCGACGAGGAAGCTCGCCTCGCCGATCGAGGGCCGCTTCGGATCGGAATAGACGGCGACGCGCCAGGTTCCGGTCGGCGCCGAGGAGATGATGGGAATGTTGAGCGAGCGCCCGCCAAGCCCCTGGTCCGGCACCACGGTGCGGCGATACTCGACCCCGTCCGGCCGCTCGACCACCATGGTCAGATCGACATCGGGAACGGCGACGCCGACGGCGTTGCGCAGGAGCGTGGTCACATAGACCGTCTCGCCGGTGCGGTAGACGCCGCGCTCGGTGAAGACGAAAGCATCGAGCGCGCCGGGCGGCTCGCGGCCTGCCACGCCGCGATCGGTCAGATCGAAGGCCGATGACGTGAGATTGAGGAAGGCATAGTCGCCGCCGTCGCCGGAAGCGACCAGCATGGCGGGTGCCTGGCCTCCTTCGCCACGCGCCAACCCCGGCTCAAAGGCGACCGCGCCGGAGGCGTCGGTCTTCTTGACCGCGAGCACGTCGTTATTGCGGGCGAGCAGCCTGATCTCGACATCGCCGACCGGCGCCGTGGTCGCGAGCGAGTTGACGAAAGCGTGGATGCCGTCTGACCCGGAATAGGAGGTGAGCCCGAGATCCGAGACGATGAACCACTGCGTGGCGCGCTCGCCGTAATCGTCGCCGGGAACGTTGGCCGGCTGCGCCGCGAGCAGATAGACGCCGGACTGCATGGTCGGCAGCGCCTCAGTGATGGGGAAGGCGGTGGTGATCTCCTGGTTGAGCTCCTTCTCGACCTTGAGCGCGCCGGTCCACACCTTCTCGCCCTTCTGGTCGGCGATCTCGTCGAGAGAATAGCCGTAGAGATTGCGCTCGAAGTCGTAGCCGAGCACGTTGTCGAGCAGGCTGCGGTCGCCGATGCGGTAGATCGTGACCTTGAGCTCATCGGTGTTGACGCTGATGAGCGGGATGCCCTGCTGCCCGGTCTTGGGCAGCATATAGGCCTTGCCGGCGAGCCTGACCGAGGGACTCCGGTCGCGCACATAGATGGTGAACTCGGCGTCCTTGAGCAAAGTCTCGTCAACCGTCGAGGGAAGACCTGCGCGGAGCGTGATGGAATAAGTGTCGCCGTGCTCTAGCCCCTCGACGCAGAGCTGCTGGTCGTCGACCGAAAGCGCCGGCTTGTCTTGGCCAGCGACCACGACGTAAGGCGCGAAGTCGGTGCGCTTCGGAAGCTTCTCTGAGAATTGGAAGCAGGCACGCGGGGAGGCGGAGTCAGAAGTCCACGCTGAAATTCGAGACGCGGAAGCCGTATTTCTCGCGGAGCGAGGCATAGGTGGCGCGAAGGTCGGGCGTCTCGTCGAGCGCGAGCGCGATCTTCAGCACATTCAGCGCCTGACGCCACTCGTCGCGCTTGCCGAAGGCATTGGCGAGCGTGATCAGCGCCGCAGCCTCGTCCTTCGCATTGGTCGCGCGCTGATAGGAGATATAGGCCGCAGTCCGTGCGTTCTCGAAGCGCGTCGAGCCGTCGTCCTCATCGCTCACCGGAATGGAGAGCCAGATATCGGCGAGCCTCCGCCAGGCGGCCGCGTCGTTCGGCGCCACGGTGACGATCTGCACATAAACATCCGCAGCGCCCGAAAGATCCTGCGACTTGAGCAGCACATCGGCCTGCTGCTTCAGCTTGATCAGCGGCTTGTCGACGGTGCCCGCCTGATCCTTGAGATCGGCGATGAGCGTGATCGCCGCGTCATCGAGGGCATCGTCTTGATAGGTCTTCTGGGCGGCGAGGGAAGGGGTGGCTAGGACAACGAACAGCGCGGCGACCAGGCCGGCGCGGAACCATGCGAACATTGTTTCCTCCGGGGACCCGTTCTCGGCAGACGGGTGCAAGAGCCCTATCGTAATGGAGCCTTGTGACGGAAACCAGGGCCCCGATCTGACCTCAGTCGGCAAAGGCCGGAAGTGCCGGCCAGCCATAGATTTCCGCCGCCCGGCGGATGAGCGCCTCGGCGAGGATCGAGCCGTTATCGGAGTTGGTCATCACCACCATGCCCTGGCCGTCGCCGGGGGTAAGGATCAGATAGGACTGGTAGCCGACATTCTGCCCCCGTTTCATGACGATGAGCGCTCCCTCGCTTTCCGCGATTGCGGCGCCGAGCCCGTATGGGCCCCCGTTCTGCGCTTTCAGCATCTCGCGCGTGGTTTCGGGCGCGAGAAAGAGCGCGCTCTCACCGCGCCACGCCCTGGCGATGAGGAGGAGGAGATTGGCGATGTCGGTCGGCGTCGACCAGAGTCCCGCGGCGGCATGCTCGGGGAAGACATGAAAGCCGCCCTCGACTTCCGTGCCGTCGGCGAGATGTCCGCTCGCGGCCTTTGCCTTGAGCTCATCCGGCAAAGGCTGGGCGAAGGTCGAGTGGATCATCGCTGCGGGCCTCAGCACGAGCTCGTCCATCGCCTCGACGAAGGGCGTGTGCAGCGTATCCACCATGAGCGCTTCGGCGATCTCGTAGCTGCCGCCCGAATAATGATAAGAGCTGCCCGGCACCCCGATCACCGTGACGGGCGCGGAATTGGCGGGCGGCGTTCCGTCGAGGATCTGCGTGAGAGTCGGCAGCGGCGCGCCGAGCTCGTAGCCGAGAAAGCCCATCACGCCGACCCCCGCCGTCATGCTGAGCAACCCGCGCAATGTGACCGGATGATCCTTGTCGAGAATGTTGGCCGGCACGCGCCAAGAGGTGAGGCTTGAATTGACGTCGTCATCGAGGGCGAGCCGCTTCTGATCGACGAGCCGCATGGCGCCTATTGCCGCGACGAATTTCGAGAGCGATGCGGCCTGAAACAGGGTGTCAGGCGTGGCGCCTTGACCGTAGGCGCTGGCGAACGCGATGCGGTCCTGATCGATCAGTGCGATGCTGACCGAGGGGATGTTGAGCGCCGTCATCGCTTCGCTCAGCGTAAGTGTCTTGCTGACGCCGCCGATGGCGACGTTGAGACCCGACTCAAGGTCCGCAGGAGCGCCTGCCAAAGCGGGGTGCGCCATCGACAGGAGACCGCCAAGCAGGAGCGCGGCAAGCTTCAACCGCCGCCGCAACGTCTCGCTCATGCGCGTCTCTCCTTAAGCTGCATTCTCTATTTCGCGCGCGAGCGTGCCGATCTCACCGCGTACCCATTCATGGCATTCGTCGCGGTCATAGCTCGAATGCCAGAACAGCCTCAACGGAAAGCCGACGCCCCCGAAGGGCTGGTGAATGCGCTCGAGCCCGAATTGCCGCTCGAGGATTGAGGCGAGCGAGGCGGGGAGCGTGAGCAGAGCGTCGCTGTTCAGCGCGAGTAGGAGCCCGACCAGAACGGAGGAGACCCGGGCGGCGATCCGGCAGGAAACCTTCTCCGCGGCGAGCGCGCGGTCGATCAGCTCGAGCGCCGGCAAGGAATTCACCGCGATGTGGTCGGCGCCAGCGAAAACGAGCGCCTTGGGCTTCCGCTTGGCGAGTGGATGGCCGGGCCGAGCGAGGGTCAGGAGCCTGTCGTCGAGAAGCTTCAACACGCGGATATCGGGCGCTTGAACCGGCAGGCCCTCGATGTCGATCACGAAATGACAGCGTCCGGCCCGCAGCGCCTCAATGTTTTCCTCGCGATGGGACGGCATCCAGTCGGCATGAACGCTTGGCGCTGCTTGCGCGAGCCGCTGGCGGAGCGGCTGCACCAGGATGAGCTCCCCGGCCTCGCTCGCGGCGATCGCGAAGCCGCGTGACGCAAGCGATGGGTCGAACGGCTTGCTCGGCCTAAGCAGGCTCTCCATGCCGGCGAGGATGACGTGGACCGTCGGCGCAAGCTCGAGCGCCTTGGCCGTCGGCACGAGCTTCTGGCCGGCTCGAACGAACAGCTCGTCGGCGAAGATCTCGCGGAGCTTGGCGAGCGCATGGCTGATGGCCGAGGCGCTGCGCCCGAGCCGTTCGGCGGCGCGGGTCACGCTCGCATCGACGAGAAGCGCATCGAGCGTGACGAGGAGATTGGCGTCGACTTCCCTTAGATGCATCTAATGCAACTATTCTGCTGAGAAAAGTTCACTTCATGCATGTTAACCGGCGGGCTACTGTTTTGACAAGGCATCCGGCTGCCCAGCCCGGATGTCTGAAACGTCCGAAACGAAAGCTAGGATGTTTCCTCATCTCAGCCTTGCGGCGGCCCAAAGGTTCGCGCCAGAGGGCCGCCGCAAATTTCTGTTTGGCTGGGGTGAGGCTTGCGGTGCGGCAAGGATCGAAGGGGTGAAGATGTTTCGCGACTATTGGTCAGCCGCGTTGGCGATCGGCGTTTCTCTCGGGCTTACCCCCGCCGCTGCCGCCGAGCCCACGCCCAAGGATGTGCTCAAGACCTACGCGGATATTGCGGAGGCCGCCTATTCGGATTCGGCCGACACCGCGCGCACGCTGAAGCTCGCGGTCGATGCGTTCCTCGCTAAGCCGACCGATGACAATCTCCGCGCCGCGCGCGCCGCCTGGATCGCCGCCCGCATCCCCTATATGCAGACCGAGGCCTTCCGCTTCGGGAACCCGATCATCGACGATTGGGAAGGCCGCGTGAACTCATGGCCGCTCGATGAGGGCCTGATCGACTACGTGGACACCTCGATCTATGGCGCCGACTCGGCCGAGAATGAGCTCTATACCGCCAATGTCATCGCCAACAAGTCGCTGACCATCGGCGGCAAGAAGCTCGACACCTCGAAAATCACCAAGGAGCTTCTCGCCGACGTGCTGCAGGAGGCTGGAGGCGTCGAGGCCAATGTCGCGACCGGCTACCACGCCATTGAGTTCATGCTGTGGGGCCAGGATCTGAACGCCACGGGTCCCGGCAACGGCAACCGTCCGGCGACCGACTACGACGTCAAGAGCTGCACTCACGCCAATTGCGCGCGCCGCGCCGAATATCTTCGCGCCGCGACCGATCTCCTTGTCGACGATCTCGCCTGGATGGCGGCGCAATGGGGGCCTGATGGCTCAGCGCGCAAGAAGGCCATGGACGGGAGCGACGAGGCAGGACTCACGATGATCATGACCGGTCTCGGCAGCCTCTCTTATGGAGAGCTAGCCGGCGAGCGCATGAAGCTCGGTCTCATGATCCACGACCCCGAGGAGGAACATGACTGCTTCTCCGACAACACGCATGCCTCGCACTTCTTCGACGCGCTCGGCATCCGCAACGTCTATCTCGGCGCCTATCGTCGCGCCGACCGATCGCTCGTCTCTGGCCCCAGCTTCTCCGATCTGGTGAAGGCGAAATCGCCGGAGGTCGATGCCGAGGTGCGCGCCAAGCTCGACGCCACCATGAACGCGATGAACGTGCTCTATCTCCGCGCGCTCACCACCGAGTCCTACGATCAGATGATCGGCGAGGGCAACGATGAGGGCAACGCGGTGGTGCAGCACGCCATTGACGCGCTGCTCGATCAGACCAAGTCGCTCGAGCGTGCCGTCGCCACCCTCGACCTTCAGGCAATCAAGTTCGAAGGATCTGAAAGCCTGGATAATCCGGGCAAGGTGCAAGAGAGCAAGGCCGCCAGTGGGGGCTAGGCGCGCGGGTGTAAGAGTCGGTTTGACTGGTGGGATTGAGATAGCGCATACGTTATAACATAACGGCCTGGGCATTGTTGAAAACTGTGGCAAAATACAAAGGCTTTGGGGGCTGCAACAATGACCATCTGGCAGATCGCGCTTTGCGACCTTGCACGACACTTGTCCTCGATCAGGCGGCTCGGAACGAACTGGCTGAAAGCCGTCGGCGCCGCTTCGCTGCTTGCCGCCGCCTGCCTCTCCCATCCGACCACGGCGAAGGCCGACTGCGAAGTGACCGACACTGGCATTCCTGACGACGTTGCGTTCAAGCTCGATGTCGGCGGCGCCCGCCAGGCGCTGGCAAAATCCGGCATCGGGCTGAGTGGCACCTATTACGGCGAGTCGTTCGGCAACTGGGGCGGCTTCAAGCAGGGCGTGACCTATGACGGCCTGCTCGATCTTCATCTCGATGCCGACATGAGAAAGCTCGGCCTTTGGAAGGGCCTCTGCTTCCATACCAATGTCTTCCAAATTCACGGTCACAGCATCACGGCCGACAATATTCTGAGCCTCATGCCGGTCTCCAATATCGAGGCCACCCCCGCCACGCGCCTCGAAGAGTTGTGGTTCGAGCAGCATCTCTTCAACGACCATCTGGCAGTGAAGATCGGGCAGCTCGCAGCCGACAATGATTTCATCCTCACCAATTCCTGGCAGTACTTCCTTAACGGGACCTGGGGCTGGCCTTCGATCGCGGCCTCCGACTTGCCGAGCGGCGGGCCTGCCTATCCTCTGGCAACGCCTGGCGTTCTCACCACCGTCACCCCGAACGACAAAGTGAGTCTTTTGGTCGGCGTCTATAATGGCGATCCCTCGTCGCACTGTTCCAGCAACGACCCGCAGATCTGCAACAATGACGGACTCGACTTCAGCCTCGACTCGCCCCCGCTGCTGATGGTCGAAGGCGCCTATAAGTACAATCAGGCACAGCCCCTCCCTGGCACGCTCAAGCTCGGCGGCTGGAATCATTTCGGCACTTTCGAGCATCTGCGCTTCGACTCTGGCCGCATGCCCATTGCCGAGACCGGCAATCCCGGCAGGCCGCTCGACAACGATTGGGGCTTCTACGGCATCATCGATCAGCTCGTCTGGCGCGTGCCGGAAAGCAAGGACCCTGCAGGCGTGGGGGTGTTTGCCCGCGTCATCGGCGCACCATCCGACCGCAATGTCGTCGACTTCTACGCCGACGGCGGCGTCACCTTCACCGGCATGATCCCCGGGCGCTCCGCCGATGCGCTCGCAATCGGCTTCGCCTATACCGGCATCTCCAGCGAGGCGCATGGCTTGGACATTGATCTTGATCAGCCGGTCGCGCGCAATTACGAGGCGGTGATCGAGATCTGCTACACCTACCAGATCAAGCCCGGCTGGACGTTGCAGCCCGATTTCCAATACTTCTTCCAGTCCGGCGCTAACGTGCCCAATGTCGACGGCAACGGCGCGGTCGACAATGCCGCCGTGCTGGGGGCGCGCACTAGCATCAGTTTCTGACGAAGGACGCGTGCACTTACCCTGTTTGAGATATCGCCACCGCCCAGCGGATAAACCGAAGGATGGATCGCCGAGCCGAGCGCCGCGCGCGCTCCTCCTCGGCGCCGTCGCTTTTGGCGCGGCCCTTCCGCTTCTCGCTGGCGCCATAGCCACTCATGGGGCCGGCACCGACGCCGCGCTCGACACCCTGCTCGCGCCGACCACCGATTTCACCAAGCTCGAGGTAGGCGAGGCGAAGCCAGGGGGCGAAGCCACCTCGCGCGGCTCGACCGACACGCCGAACGCCTTCTCGCTCTCCTCGGGCAATATGGATTTCAAGCGCGAGCTCGACTTCAAGGTCGGCAACGGCATCTTCCGCAAAAACTGGGTCTCCGCGCCGTCATCGACCGATGCCTCTGACGGGCTCGGGCCTCTGTTCAACTCGCGCGCCTGCCAGAACTGCCATCTCAAGGACGGGCGCGGCCATCCGCCTCTCTTCTCCGACGTGCCCGACAATTCTGGCTCGATGCTGGTGCGTCTGTCGGTGCCGCCCACGACCGACGAGGAGAAGGCCCTGCTCGATGCCCACAAGGTGAACTCGCTGCCCGATCCGACTTATGGCGGCCAGCTCCAGGACTTCTCCATCCAGGGCATCGAGGCGGAGGGCAAGCTCAAGATCGACTACAAGGAGCGCAAAGTGAAGCTCGCCGGCGGTGAGATGATCAGTTTGCGCGTGCCCACCTATTCGCTCACCGGTCTCAATTACGGGCCTTCGAGCCCTGACATCATGATCAGCCCCCGGGTCGCCCCGCAGATGATCGGGCTCGGCCTGCTCGAAGCGGTTCCCGAGGAAGAGATCCTCGCATCCGCCGATCCCGACGACGCCAACAAGGACGGCATCTCCGGCAAGCCCAACGAGGTCTGGTCGCGCGAGCACCAGAAGCTGATGCTCGGCCGCTTCGGCTGGAAAGCCGGCATTCCGACCATCGCCCAGCAGGCGGCCGAGGCCTTCAACGGCGATATCGGCCTCTCGACCACCATGATCCCCAAGGGGGCCGGCGACTGCACTGAAAAGGAGAAGGAATGTCTCGCCGCGCCCACCGGCAACTCGCCGAAATATCAGAACGTCGAAGTGGGCGACGACCTGTTCGCCATGGTCGCGTTCTATTCCAAGAATCTCGCCGTGCCGCCGCGCCGCAAGCCCGATGATCCCGAGGCGCTGAAGGGCAAGGAGCTGTTCTACGAAATCGGCTGCACGAGCTGCCACAAGCCGAAATTCATGACCGGCGATGCGACGGGCCAGCCGCATTTGTCGCACCAGTTGATCTACCCCTATACCGATATGCTGCTGCACGACATGGGCGAGGGACTTGCCGACAACAGGCCTGAGGGTGCGGCCAGCGGCAATGAGTGGCGCACGGCGCCGCTCTGGGGCGTTGGGCTCACCGGCATCGTCAATGGCCACACCCTGTTCCTGCATGACGGGCGCGCGCGTAATATCACCGAGGCAATCCTGTGGCATGGCGGCGAGGGCGAGGCCTCGCGCGACAAGTTCGCCGCGCTCTTCAAAGCTGACCGCGCCCGCCTCGTCGCCTTCGTGAACTCGCTGTGAGGCTGAATTGATCCGTCTCCTGGTCGCGCTCTTGTTGGCGCAGGTTGTCTGGGCTGGCCCTTGCCGTGCCGAGACAGATCACGCCGCGATTGCCAAGGCTTCGCTCGCCGAGGTGATCCGCCCGGCCTATGCGGCGCTCGCCGCCGCCACCTTCTCGCTTAACGACAAAGTCGCAGCCTTGTGCAAGCAGCCGTCAACCGATGCCCTCCAAGCCGCGAAGGACGCCTTCGCCGGCGCGGTCGATGCCTGGAGCAACGTCGAGATCTTTCGCTTCGGCCCCATCGCGCAGGACCACAGCTATGAGCGCCTGTTCTTTTGGCCGGACCCAAAGAACCTCGGGCTGCGGCAAATCGAGGATGCCCTCGCCAAGAAGGACGAGGGCGTGACCGACCCGGCAAAGCTTGCCGCAAAATCGGTCGCGCTTCAGGGCCTGCCCGCGCTCGAATATCTGCTCTATGGCGAGGGTGCAGATGGCCTTGCGACTGGAGGCGAGGCGGCCGCTTTCCGCTGTAGCTTCGCGTCGAGCATCGCCGCCAATGTCGACGGCATCGCCAAGAACGTGGTCGAAGGCTGGGGCGACGGCTCAGACTACGAGAAGTCGTTTCTCGGGCCGGCGCCCGACAACGCGATCTATCACACCCCGAAAGAGGTCACGCTCGAGCTGTTCAAGGCATTCGCCTCGGGCATCGAGCTCGTGCGCGACCAGAAGCTCGGCAAGCCTCTTGGGGCGTCAGCCGACGAGGCCAAGCCCAAGCTCGCCGCGTTCTGGCACAGCAACCTCTCTTTCGCCAACGCGATCGGCAATCTCCAAGGCGTGAGCCTGCTATTCAGCAAGGGCGGTTTCGCTCAAGTCGTCGATGCCGATTCGCCGGGCGTGTCGGATTCGATCCTGTTCGATCTCAATCATGCCATCGAGGTTCTGGGCGGCATGAACAAGCCCTTCGCCGAAGTGGCGAGCGACCCCGAGCTTCGCGCCAAGCTCGAAGCGTTGCGCGTCGGGCTCAAGAGCGCGGGCCAGACCGCCGGCGACATCATCGCGCGGAGCGCGGACCTCAGCTTCGGCTTCAACGCTATGGATGGAGACTAGGACGATGGAGCTTGACCGCCGCGCGCTTCTGATCAGCCTCGCGAGCAGCGCCGCCATGCTGGCGCTGCCGGACGGAGCCGCCGCCGCCATCCAGGCTGAGTGCTTCGCTGCCGCGCGCAAGGACGATCGCGGCATCTATTCGGCGGCTCTATTCAGTTTGAACGGCGGCGACGTTCGCACCGTCGAACTGCCTGGCCGCGGCCACGACATCGCGCTGAAGCCTGACGGCAGCGAATGGGTGACCTTCGCGCGGAGGCCGGGCCGCTTCGGCGTGGCGATTCCTGTCGAACTCGCGCCCGCCCGTCTGGTTCGCCACCAAACCTGATCGTCACTTCTTCGGACACGGCGCCTTCTCTTTCGACGGCAAGCTGCTCTATTCGACCGAGAACGACTATGATGGCGCGCGCGGCGTCATCGGCGTGCGCGACGCGACCGACGGCTATCAGCAGGTCGGCGAATTCCCGGCCCATGGCATGGAGCCGCACGACATCCAGCTGCTCGCAGACGGCCGCACCATGGTGATCGCCAATGGCGGCATCCGCACCCGGCCCGACAGCGAGGGCGAACTGAACCTCCCCGACATGCAGCCCTCGCTCGTCTATGTCGATGTCGAGACGGGCGATCTCATGGAGGAGCAGCGACTTGCGCCCGAGCTGCATCACCTTTCGATCCGCCATCTCGCCATCGCCGCCGGCGATACCATCGCCTTCGGCTGCCAGTATCGGGGGCCTGAGCAGGATGCGCCGCCGCTGGTCGGCTTCCACCGCCGCGGCGAGCCGCTCGTGATCGTGCCGGCGCCCGATGAGACGCAGATCGGCTTCCGCAATTATATCGGCTCGGTCGCCGCCGATGCGGGCGGTACCATCGTCGCGGCCTCGGCACCGAAGGGCGGCCTCGTCACCTATTGGGACGTGACAAACCGGCGCTATCTCGGCGTGTCTGACTTGAATGACGGCTGCGGTCTCGCGCCCACGCATCGAAGCGCGAGCTTCCTGCTGACGAGCGGCGAAGGCTGGCTCGTCACGGCCGATGCCGAGGGCGAATCGGCGCGCCAGTCGTCGAACTATAGTTGGGACAACCACGCGATCCTGGTGCGCTGAGAGCAGCGGCGCCAGGGCCAACCCGTCGCCGGAAATCGGCCGTCATACAGGCGCCTTGCGGACAGGAACGCGGCCTTCCAATTCCTATTCTCACCTTATTTGTCGGGCTAATCTCCGCAAAGTCCGGGACCCATGCCGACTCAACCGAACCAGAAGGCGCCGATGCGGAAGCGTTTCCCGCAGCTGCCTGCGCTCAGCTCAAGGGTGAAGGTTCTCCTCGCCATCGCCGGCGGCATCGTCGGCGTGTTCGTCGTCGCGCTCATCGCCGTCAATCTGCTCATCTCGGCCGATTGGGTGCGCGATCGCGTCGCCGCGCGCATCAAGGAGCAGACCGGCCGTGAGCTCAAGGTCAACGGCACGACGGCCCTCCTCTTCACGCCGGGTCCGCATGTCGTCATCACCGAAGCGACCCTCACCGATCCGGAGGCGCGCGCTGGCACCGCCGATGTCGCCATCGGCCGGCTCGAGCTCGACCTTGCCTTCAGCCAGCTTCTCAGCCGCCAGGTCGATGCCGAGCGCGTCGTCTTGGTGCGCCCGGTCCTTACGTTGCGTCTCGGCAAGAACACGGCGCCTCTGCAACGGAGCGACGCCGGAGAGAAGCGCCCGCATGTCATCAAGGCCGCGACCGACGACGATGAACCGGAGCGTGATGTGCGCCTCAAGGACGTGCGCATCGAGGACGGCACGGTCGACATCGTCTATGACGAGAAGGCCACCGAGCGGCGCATCGAGCATATCGATGCCAATGTCAGCCTGCCCACTTTGACCGATCCGCTCACCGGCACCGGCAAATTCGTGTGGAAGGATCAGCCGGTCGATTTCGGTATCGAGCTGACCACGCTTGCCGATCTCCGCGCCAAGCGTCCCGCTCGCGTCGTGGTTTCGCTCGATAATCCGGCGATCGCCGCCCGCTTCGAGGGCGACGTCATGACCAAGCCGAGCTTCTCTGGCCACGGCGAGCTGTCAGCCAAGGTTCATTCCATTCCCTCTCTGCTCGCCTGGATGCGCGAGAGGCCGCCGGCCGCGACCGCGATCGGCGATGGCGAGCTTGCGAGCAAGATCGTCTGGACCGAGCAGGAGATTACCTTCAGCGAGGCGCGTTTCGCGCTCGAACATGCGAGCGGGCAGGGTCAGGCGGTCGTGACCTTGCAGGCCCCGCGGCCGCATATCAGAGCAGCGCTTGCGCTCGACCATCTCGATCTCAACCCGTTCCTCGCTGGCAAGGGCTCATCCGGCAAGCCGGCAAAGTATAAGGAGATTGGCGCAGGACCGGCCGAGACGGCCGCCCCGCCCAAGACGGATTCGGAAACCGCGTCGTCTTCCAACGCCCCGGCCAAGAAGAGCGGGTTCGTCAAGCCAGACGCAGAGGAGAACGCAGGTGCCGATCAAGCCGCGCCAGCGGAGAGCGCCGAAGCCGATCAGTCAGCGCCTGAAGCCGAGGGAGCTCGGGCCCGCGGCCCTAGCGGCTCCCGTCGCTACAGCCCCAGCGCCTGCCGCACACCCAGCCGCCTTCGATGCCGACGTCAATCTCAACGTGCGGCAGACGCGCATCGCCCATCTCGAGCTTGGCCCGAGCTCGCTCGGTATTGGCTTCCGCGACGGCATCTTGACCGCGACGCTCGGCGGCATGGAGCTCTATGACGGGCACGCCACCGGCAAGATCGTGTTCGATGCGGCAAAACCGGTGCCCACCTTCACCGGCGATTTCCGCCTCGACGGCGTCCAGGCGAAGACGCTTCTGAGCGACGCGGCGCAATTCAGCATGGTCTCGGGCAAGACCAAGCTCGCCCTTCAACTCAACGGCACCGGCAACTCTGCCGACGAGATCAAGGCCACGCTGCAAGGCCAGGGCAGCCTTGCCGTGAGCGACGGCGCCATCGAGGGCATCGATCTGACGGAAATGATCAGCTCGATCGGCGAGGGACAGGTCCCCGACATGCGCCAGGGACCGGGCGCCAAGACCGCGTTCAGCGATCTCGGCGCAAGCTTCACTATCGCCAATGGCATCATCGAGACGAACAATCTCCAGATGACCAGCCCGCTGCTGAAAGTCGCTGCCGCGGGGAAAGTCGACATCGCCCAGTCGACCATCGATATCCTCGCCAATCCGGAGATCGTTGCGGGGGAGCAAGGGAAGGAGCGGCGCCAACGATCTCGCCGGCCTCACCGTTCCGGTCAGGATCGAAGGCCCGTTGGACTCGCCGAAGATCAAGCCAGAGCTCAAGGGCATGTTCGCGAGCCCAGAGCAGGCGAACAAGACCGTCAAGCAGATCGGCGAGGTCATCAAGAAGAAGTTTAAGGGCAAGCCGGTGGGCGAAGCGATCGGCCGGCTCCTCGGCAATGTTCAGATCGGAACCCATGGCGGCGATGGCGGAGACGCCGAGGCCGGGGGAGGCTCCGCCCGCGAAGCAAAAGCAGTCGGCCAAGCCGCACCAGCAGGGCGAGCCCGCACCAGATGCCGATGCCAGCGGACAGGGCGACAACAACGACAACGCGCCCGACGAGCCCGAGGACCCGGACCTCCAGCGCATCCTCCGCTGACGAGTCAGGCCACAGCTTCCGCGGTCGAGTCGGACGTTTCAGCAAAGGTGATCAGCGTACGCATCTCTGGATGGCGAGGCCGACGCACATCGGCGCTCTCCGTCATATATTTCGGCGCGCCGTCCTTTATGGCGAGTCCGTTCAGGTGGCAGCGGTCCTCCGGCGCGAGCTTCGAGGTGAAACGCGGCTTCCACGCGGCTTGAAACGAGTGGACGGGATCGAACGTTGCAAGGCAGGAATATTTGGTGTTGGCGAAGATGAGCCTGTCTTTTGCCATCGATCCTGCGCATCGACGTT
The DNA here is from genome assembly GCA_963747175.1 of uncultured Alphaproteobacteria bacterium. Taxonomy (GTDB): domain Bacteria; phylum Pseudomonadota; class Alphaproteobacteria; order Rhizobiales; family Methyloligellaceae; genus Methyloceanibacter. The sequence continues at coordinate 141,625 of CAVVDW010000016.1, forward strand.
GCCCTTGGTGTAGGCCACGCGGAGGACGTAGAGTCGCCCTTAAAGCATGATTTGGCCGAGCACGTTCTTTCCCGCACGTGCTGCCCGGTTTCGTGAATGCCTGACTTCCAGCTATTGGCGCCCAAGCAATGGTGGTTTGAGGGCGAAGGTCAAGCGCTGCGGCAAAGAAGTTGCCAAACATCCTTCTGTCGACGGCAGCGCGGCTCTCCCCTATATACGCGGCCATGCCTACCGCCCCACCGAAGATCGGACTTGTCAGCTTGGGCTGCCCCAAGGCGCTCGTCGATTCCGAGCGCATCGTCACGCGGCTCAGAGCCGAGGGCTATGAGCTGTCGGCGAGCTACGAGGGCGCCGATGCCGTCGTGGTCAACACCTGCGGTTTCCTCGACACCGCCAAGGAAGAGTCGCTCGAGGCGATAGGAGAGGCACTTGCCGAGAATGGCCGCGTCATCGTCACCGGCTGCCTCGGGATGGAGGCCGATCGCATTCGTGAACGCCATCCGGGCGTGCTCGCGATCACCGGTCCGCATCAATACGAGACCGTCGTCGCCGAGGTGCATAAGGCCGTGCCGCGCCCGCACGACCCCTTTCTCGATCTCGTGCCTCCGCAAGGCTTCAGGCTTACGCCCCGCCATTACGCCTATCTGAAGATTTCTGAGGGCTGCAACAATACCTGTAGCTTCTGCATCATCCCCTCCTTGCGCGGGAGGCTTAAGAGCCGTCCTCTCGGCGAGGTGATGCGCGAGGCCGAGCGCCTGGTCGCGGCGGGCGTCAAGGAGCTTCTCGTCATCTCCCAAGACACGAGCGCTTACGGCCTCGACCTGCGCTACGCGCAAAGCGAATGGCGGGGTGAGGCACGCGAAACGCGCTTCCTCGCGCTCGCCGAGGCGCTTGGCTCGCTCGGCGCCTGGGTGCGCCTGCACTACGTCTATCCCTATCCCCATGTCGATCAGGTGATTCCGCTGATGGCCGAGGGGCGCGTGCTGCCTTATCTCGACATTCCCTTCCAGCATGCGGCGTCCTCCGTGTTGAAGGCGATGCGCCGTCCCGGGAAACAGGAGAGAACCTTGGAGCGCATCGCGAGTTGGCGGGAGACCTGTCCCGACCTCGCCATCCGCTCGACCTTCATCGTGGGCTTCCCCGGCGAGACCGAAGAGGATTTTGTGCGCCTTCTCGATTGGCTCTCGGAGGCGAAGCTCTCGCGCGTAGGCTGCTTCAAATATGAGAACGTCGATGGCGCGGCGGCGAACGACCTCGAAGGTCATGTGCCGGAGGAGGTGAAGCAGGAGCGCTACGACGGGCTGATGCGCCACCAGCAGGAGATCAGCGTGAAGCTGCTGAAAAAGCGCGTAGGAAGAACTATCGAGGTGATGGTCGATAAGGTCGACGAAGAAGGAGCCATTGCCCGCTCGCATTGGGACGCGCCCGAGATCGACGGCGCAGTCCATTTGAACGGCGCGACGGACGTGAAGCCCGGCGATCTGGTGAAGGTCAAGGTCGAGAAGGCCGACGAATATGATCTCTGGGCGCGGCCTGCCACCCAGAATTCCGCGTCCCTCAGATCATATCGGCGCAAGCCGGCAGCGAGGCTCGCGCACTGATCGCGCTCAGTTCTTCTTGGTGACGGTGAGGCTCTTGCGCGGCCGCGCATAGAACGTGCGCTTGATGTCGAACGAGCCTGGGCTGAAGAACTGCGGCATGTTGACCAACGGCGTGAAGCCGTATGTGACCTCTGCGACGATCACGCTGCTGCCGGGCTCCGTCAGTCCCGTCGGCGTTGGATAGACGCTGCCCGTCGCGCGTGCGCCGCCCTTGCTGCCATAGCTCCACGCGACCTTGCCGATGTTGTTCTGGTCGGCGACGAAGCTCGAGATCACGATCTTGAGCGGATTGGTGGAGTAGGGGATCATGAAGCTGCTTGCCGCCGACGTCATGTCGGACAGATCGCTCGTCGAGACGGTCTTGACCTGAGCGGTGAGATCGGCGGCGGTGGAGGCGACTTGCGATGCCCGCCGGCACATGGTGAGCAAATTGCCCCTCTCGACCGACCCGATATAGAGCACGATATCATCGGGAAGATCAGGACGAACTCACGCGCCGGCTCGCGGATCGCATGCCAAGCGAGGGAGCTCGCGCCTAAGCTGCTCCATGTGGAAGATCGATGCCAAGCGTCCCATCGTGCTACCACTGCGGTGGCTGGAAAGGTTCGTTCCGGAAAGCGGCGGTTGCCACCAGCAGCCTGTCCCCGTTCTGCATGTTGCCGAGGCTGATCGCCTTGGCGGCCATTGTTAGAAGGCCCTGACCACCACGACGTCCCCCTGACGCCCGGGTCTTAGGCGAAATTGGTCTTGAGATTGCCGTTGCCGTCGAGCAGATTTGGTGAGGTCTGAGCCAGCGCCGCCGAAACTCGAGTAGTGCCGGACGTACAATCTCAGCCCTGCACAAGTGATGGGTCTTCTGCGCTTTTATCGCCGGAGTAGGTTGTACCTGCAGGCCCGCTAGAATCTGGGAAGACACCGGCCACGACGCTGTCGATGTGCTGCAGCTGTGTAACGAATTCCAGGGTGAGCCGTCGGTAGCTGTCGCGGATTAGCGCTACCTGCCGATAAACGCGCAAAAGCTCTCGCTTCTGATCGGCCGCTTGGTCACGTAGTGCATTCCGCTCAGCGATCAGGCGCTGAATGGCATTCGCGGCAGCGAGTGCCAAGCGCTCATCTTCCGCCAGATCCGTGTCATAATTGAGCTTTTCTGATGCGTCGCTCATGAGCCGTTTGAGCTCAAGGTAGTCCTCGGAAAGCTCTCTATTTTACTGCCCAATAGCAGGACGCAACCGTCGTACGGGAGCTCGTCCGCCCCGACTGGCCACATTCATTCTTGGATGATTCTCTCCATGTTAGCAAACGGGGGTAGAAAATTGCCACCACAGCAGCGGGTTTCCAGGCCAAAGCAATTCCGCGAGTAAATCTATCGGTCGGATCGTATCGTTCAAAAAAGAGCGGCCCCATTTAGGGGGCCGCAGGTAGAGGTTTCATTATGGGACCACCTAAACATTAACGAAAATGGTTAATAGCTGGTTAACGGGGAATAAAGTACGCAAACGGTTGCGACGGCCGGTGTCCAGAATCGGAGCAGTCGTTGGGGGCGCTACAAATGACGATCTCTCATACTCTCTGCGCCGGAGAGGTAGCGATGAGCTCATTTGGTGGGCGACCCGCAGACCCTAACCCTACGGGTGGAGTGCTGAACGAACTAAGCCCAGCTTCCAGAGCGGAAAACGCATTCTAGTAACGCACTTTTATCCTCGATTTTTCACACTGACCGCTTATGAGCTGGCGCCACCAACTTGAGGCGGTTCTTTGTGCGATCTTTCTTTTGGTAAGCCTTCTTGTGGTCGCGATGCGCTCGCTACTCGTGATTCCCGCGAACGGCCGAAGCAAACCCGGAATAATGTCAACTCAGGCCGTCGCCGACACGCGCTCCCCGAACCACAACACCACGACCAAAGCCAAAAATGCTCCTAAGAGCGCACCTCCCGCAGCTCAGAAGGGGTTCAATCCTCGAACTGACTTGGGCTCGCTTTGGGATGAAGGGCCGGCTTATGACCTATCCCGAGACGAATCCGATTATTAGCTGTCTCCGAATGCCATCGATCAGACAGCAGGGCTCTGGCACACGTCGACGGGCTGCGGATTGAGCGCGGGATTAGCAAAGCTTGTCTAACCCCGCTCAGGGTATTCCGCGCCGCATCCAAAGTAACTCCGTCGCCTGGGTGGCGAATCGATAGCGGACACTGGCTCGACCAAGCGGTCCTGCATTGGGACGCTTCCGAAATCGAGTGTGAGTGCAGGGAGTGGAGACCTGCGGCGAAAGCAAAATCATCGACCCCAATCCAGGTCCGAGCGGCGATTGAAGTCTGGGAGGAAGATATCGTTCGCCTTTGGGGAGCTAAGAGTGTTTAGTTCGCTATCGGGCAAAATCCACTGTTTGTAGGCATCGTAGACGACCAATAATTCATCCACGATCGCCTGCACTCGCTCGGGCGGGTAAATCGCGCGGAGATTTGTCTCCATAGCCTCAAGTTCCTCGATCAGGATATGATTGACCATCTTGGGCGACGCTCCATTGCTCTTGGCCGCACGGACGACCGATGTGCTTCCTCGCGGGTAGAAGCCAAAGGAAAACGGCCCCGCCTTGCCCGGGGCCGTTTCATACGCAGTACCTGTAGACATTTAGCTCTAGCCTGGCGCGCGTTGTGAGCGCGAAGGCAAAGAGCCTTGCGCCGACAAGAGCAGAAAGAGCAGCGAGCTAAGATTAGGCAGCCTTAACTTGCGATCTCAGTCAGGACTGATGTTGGCATATCCATTCGCCGCAGGCGACGCCTGCTGCCTCATCGAGGCATCAGATGCGGGCTCGGCCTGCTTGAAAGGAACCAAAACTTCTCTCGAAATGTCCAGAATGTGAGTTGGATGGAATGGATCAGTGCCCACGGCTAGTCGATTTGAGCTCAGAACGCGGACATAGGCATCCTCGCCTGTAGTCGCCGCGCTGAGGAGTTCGATGAGTTTTCCAACGGATGCAAATGCAATGCTCGCCATGACCGGCTCCTTTCCTGTGGCTTAGCATAGGAGCTTGGCCTTAAGAAAAAATTGCAGTGTAATCTTAAGCCACGTTCCGACGGTGACCCGCACAGCCCTGGTCGGTCTCAGACAGAACCAACGATCGGCCTCTCCGATCGAGCGCTAAGCGATGAGGTCACCATCTATGGACAGGTGCGGTTGTTGAGCCAGGGGCCGTCGAGCTGAGCTTCATCACGCGTGCTCAAGCAATCAGAACAAACGCGAGCACAATAAGCGATGACTAATAGGCTGGCCCTAGTAGCTGGGGGTAATGCCGAATGCGGCCAAGCCTCCGTTAGGAAAATTCCGTTCTAGCGGTTAATGTACATCTCGCTTAGCAATGCCGGCTGATTGCCTTGACGACTGCCCATGGCACTGGGGTGGAGCTCTCATTCGGATTTTCTTTGAGCAGACGGAGCACATCCACCACAGTTGCCTCGAGGCTCTGCGCCTGAACGCACGCACCCCACCTTTGGTAGCCCGCTTTGTCGTAATTTGACATCAGGTAGGAGACGCCTTGGAGCACTCCTGCCACATAGGCGGTCTGACGATCCTCAGGCCATCGCAAGAACTCCGATGTCGCCGAGGTCTCTGCCCGTGCTGGCGCGATGAACGCGATCAGAGTCATGGTAAAGAGCAAGTGACGCATTTGCGTTGCTCTTCTCTCGAGTTCCTGCGAAGAAGCCTTAAATGAAATGTTTGAGAAAGTGTTTAGCTGTTCGCACGGCTTTTCCCCGCCGTGAAACGATAGTGAATCCTAGCTATCGATTTTTACACTTCGAGCGCGACAATGCAGACGAAAGCAGCAATGGCGATGAAGAGGGCCATCGCAAGAACGCTACTGCGTTGCGGGAGGGCGACGGTTAGCGCCAAGCTCGCTGCTATGATGTAGAAGCCGATCTCGCCTGGGCGCACGTTTCCGCGTTCCTGTTTCTGTTGGAAGACGCACGAGCCCTATGTGGAGTAGCTCGCCCATTGCCTTGGGATGGGCGCCCTTCGGCAAGCAAGGGAATCAAAGATCAAACCTTTTAACAAAGCTTTAACAGGAGCCGCGCTTTGCGTTAACCATGCTTTTACTCCGTCAGGACTTTCCCGGTAAACTGCGTTAAAAAGCGAGTTGCTGCGTCGAGCATTGTGTGGCGAGCATTTCTCGTGCTCGTTGCCAATCGAACAGACCCCCTGCTCGGTCAGCCGCAGCAGCGGCTATCCCCTCGTGCCCCCGCACACAGCCGCAAAGGTTTTTGGCCGGAGCACTTGCTCCGGCCCCTTTTTTATGCGGGATCGTCTGGAAAAAAGTGCGAGTTTTGAAGGCCATTGCCTTTGCGCTGAATGTCAGCTTCTGACCTTAGTGGGGTTACGTTAGCCGAGGGCGGAGTAGCCCGTGTCACGAGGAGGCCAATCACTATGGCCTTCATCGTTTCTGATGTGACGAAAATGCTCTTCCTTAGTGAGCATGACCAACCCGAGGGTCAGCAGCTCAATACCAAGGGGACCCGCCGATACGCCGCTATCGAGCAGATGTGCCACAAACCGACAAAGCTGGCTTTCAATGGCTGAGCGATCGGCCATTCTTCTCCCCCTCACTTGAATTTAAGCTCGTAATCTTAATTTTGTTTCAATGTCGGCTGTGTGAGCCCGCATCACGGTCTCGGCTCGAATGTGTCGCTTCAAAAAATATTAGTTTGCCGTAGGTAGTCTTAAGAGGGTCGGGCTGGAATATGGAGAGCTCCGATGACTGAGTTCGACATGCAGCTCAAGCAAACAATGCGAACCCTCCTCGCTAAGAATGCACTTAAGCCAGACAGCGCGGCTTATGGCGTAGCCCATCAAATCATCGGGAAGGGCATGACCTCGTTGTCATGGAGACAACGTTTCGTTTACCTCGAGCAGGTCGTTCCTTTGCTGCGTAAATATCGCCTCGCACCTCAGCCCGATTGGGTTTTATAAGCCCTCCGGCTTACGCTCACCGAGATTTTCATTGTCTTGCTGCCTCGATGGCTTCAATCGGTGAGCAAGCGATACCAGATTTGCGTCCTCTTCCCGCACCATCACAGCCTCGGGCTGTTTGTCTTGCATCAAATCGCGAGTCGCTTGGTCAAACTGCTCTAGCTGGGTAAGTATCCTGGTCCCGAGCTCGATATAGTGATGCCGAATCGATGCAATACGTCGGCGCAGCTCTTCATTAGTCGCAGTCAGGGCGATCAGATCCCGTTGTTGCGTGCTCACATAATTTCGCAGGTGATCCCGATCTGCGATCAGTCGCTGGATTGCCGATGCGCCAGCGATAGCGATGTTTTCTAGGCTCTCATCTGTCATGTGAGTGTCCGCCGCATCCTTTGCGAACAGCGCGTTCTTGAGTCCGTCGATCATCCTACAGTACTCCTTTGTTCAAGCTCGTGAGGTTTGAGAGGTTATCGAAGAGCGTAGGAACCCGCGGTCAAAGTCCTGCCATGTGTTGGCCCAGCAGGACGTTGCGAACTGCTTGTGAGGTGCGGGTCTCGCAAACAGCGAGCCTTGCATTGCTTGGCACCCGAGGTCACGCATCACCAGGGCATCAGACCAACTGTCCACTCTCCCGGCGACGGTGCGAACTTCAAAGCTTTGGGCGAGATGACAAATTTCCTGGCATATAAGTCGCTTCCGCTTGTCAGTGGCACAGCCAACTACAAGGGTGGGATCGATTTTGAGTTCGACGAAGGGCACCTCCCGAAGATCGCGGAGCCAAGCGCATCTAGCTCCGACGCGGTCAACAGAGAGCACGACCTTCCTGTGGCGAAGCGTCTGAGCAATCGCTTTTGCGAGTGACCAATTGCGCGTAATATCCGCGCTGTCGATTTCAATGACTAGGCCTGGAAAGCGGGGATGGTCGGGTAAGTACCGACATAGATAATCAATCCCGCGCTGTTCTCGAAAATACGCCATCGGCAGATTGATGGCGATTTCTATCACACGCCGGTCCGCCAGGAATCGCGTCCAATCGCTGGTGGCAAGCTTGATGATGCTCTCTGAGAGAGTTTGCACCCTGAACTCACCAGGCGTTTCGATGAAGAATCTCGGGGGAACGATGCCGACCACCGGATGGCGGACGCGCAGGAGAGCCTCTGCACCGAGCATTGCGAGTGCCTGGGCATCGACTTTCGGCTGATACCAAAGCTCGACCCATCCATTTTGCACAGCCTGAATAGGATCAATGCAGCGCTCCATTTGTCCTCCGATTCCACACGGTAGGGGAGTCGATGTTGCCGCAAACCAGTTGTGAGTTCGCACCAAATTGGATTTTGTCTTTACCCACGGTTAATAAGTTGCCTCAAACTCCAAACAATTTCTTGCTGCCCCATTACAGAACGGCCAATGTGCTGGGAGCTGCTTTTTAACTGGTTTGCTGAACGTTTTAATTTCGAGCGCAACGCTCGCCCTCGAGGCCGAGGCACCTTGGTTCTGAGAGCTATATGGAAGACCCGCCGAGCGCGTCAGCAAGAGGCTCTATGACCAATTCGGAGTAGACAGCATGACTCTCAGCGAAGTGCTCTCCCTCCGATTGTCTAACGGCCGAACAGTCGCAGAGGCAGATGGAGGCTGCTCAGCTTTTTGGGCAAGAAGCAGCTTGCATGAAATTTGGACCCTGCCGATGTCAGCAGAGAAGGGAGCGCACGCATTGAATCTCTTCTTCAGAGGAACCGCGAATTTTCGCATGCACTCAGCATCACAAACGAGGAAATAATCGCTCATCATAAGAGGCGGGGAGCGCAGCAGCGCACATGGTTGTCGGTTCGCAGCGCCGGCCTCTTAGCAACGGAGGCGGGACGTTAGAAGATGGTATCTTCGAAGTCTTAGTGACCTGGAGTTCCATGTGATGACAAAACGCCGTTCCTCTAAAGTTGGCGGAAACAAGCGCGCTCAATCAAAGAAAGCGAGGGTGGCCCGTCAAAACGAGAGCGCAGCGACCGACAGTTTGAATGGTGAAGCGCTTCCTCGCGAGAAAGCGAATTTCAAAATTCGTGAAGAAATATTAAGCCCCGGGCGTAAAGGCGGGCATGAAGCCATTGGGAGTACGAAGCGACCTTCACGCGTAGAACCATCGAGGCGAAATACTGCACCTAAGCTCGCGGCCATAGAGACAACCGGTCTGCCTCGCCACATTGCGGACGAGAGAGTCCTCGACGAGATGCATCGCGGCGCTACTTCGCGGGTGGTTCGGAGCGCGAAGATCCGCGCCACGCACGGCCGCAAAACGTCCTGCGCGGCTGAACCATTGAAAAAAACGTCCCCGGCCCGCGCCGAGGAGAAACAGGTCGAGCACACGATCTCAGCGAGACCTTTTGAGGCCGTGAACAACGATGGCTTTGGAGCCGCTGCTGAGGCGGTCTTAAGCTTTTGTCTCAAGAGCATAGGGTTCGCCGCACGTCGAATGAGTGTTGGTCTTCAGCTTGCATCGAACTTAGCTCGGGCCAGGGATCTTTCCGAGGTGGTGGAATTGCAAACGGCATATTGGCGCCAGCAATTCGATGAAGTCGCAGCTCAAATCGAGGAGAGCCACTCCTTTATCACAAAGGTGATTACGGGGTTCGTCATACACTCCACGACGTCTTGTGAAGATAAGTCCCCCTCTGCGTGCCGTTCACGCTCGCGCCAGTCGTAGGCGTATTGGCGATCGATCCAACTTTCGTCAGCCGACTCGCTTAACCGCAAAGCAACGTTTCGGCCTTAGCCTTTCATCCTAATCTTCTTTCGGACACTGTCTTCGCCGCGACGGGTGCTTGGCTTTCGCTGGCCGTCGACGGATTCAGCCATGAGTTTCGATTTTGAGCGGTTTGCCGAATGCGCTTTGTCGCTCGCGATCGGCTACGCGTTGTGGGTTCTTTTAATTGGTCTCGTTCAGCTCTTTATCTTCGCCTTTTCATAATCCATTGCGTTTGCCAGCCCGATTGGTGGAGAATGACGCGGTCAGCCGCTCGGGTCTCAACGGCTGATTAAAATCGAAATGAGCGCAAGAAGGGTGGAGGCCATCGCCGCCAGTGCGGAGAACCACGCCGCTTGACTTGCCCTCTTGGCGGCTACTTCGGTTGCTCTTGCGCGTTTCCAACCCTGCGTTAACAGCCAGGTCTTGGCATGCTGATGCCATTCGCTTTGCGTCTGACTCCAGATACCACCTGTCGCGAGATTCAGCATCACTTGCTGCTCGCCTGCACGTTCGCAGTCCTTCCGAACTTTTTCTTGCCGAACAGAATGGCCCATACCCAAAAAGCCTACCATTTGCAGAGCGTCAATCCGCGCGAGATGATGGGTCCGGCATCGACAACTGAATGGCTGTTCTGGATGTAAATTGGCTGAATCGAGGCATAACGCGTGCTGGCCATCCCATTCACTGCATAATCCTTTCCTCCCGCGGAGAGAATGACGGCACCGGCATCCTCACAGCGAAGGCGACCTTTTGGCATGACGAATGGCCAAAGCTTGCCGTACTCAATCTGACTGATCTCAATGCCTTGGTGTGCATCCGGGAACAGCGCGACAACAGCAGCGAAACCGAGCGCCAGTCCACCGAGGGAGGCCACAATCATCGAAGCGACGAGCGATTTCATGCCACTTCATTCTGGCCGAACTCCCTTGCAAAATATTAATCGCGATAAAGTTAGGAAGCCCCTTTGCAGTGCACGAGCAGTGGCAACTCACAAAATCCTTGTCGCAGCGCCGTAGTTAGCCAACGCTCAGCACGAAAAGATCGTTACGGGAAAGAGAGGATCGCGAATGGGAACTCGAAGATATTTCAGCGCTGTGGGACCTTGCTCAGATCGTTAGTGTGGCCACCGGTGCCGCCCTGGAGGACTCGGATAACGGAGGCTCCGTGATTTCCCGCGGCGACGTCCAACGAAGGCTCCGACAGCCAAGATTGAAGCGATGCTCCATAGGGCAGGACCTTCCTCGAGCAATCGGGCAAGGCGCCAGTGACGCCCGCAGGAGCTTTCCCTAAACTCCCAATCATTACTGTCGCAGTGACTAGTTAGGTAAGAGAGAGTTAACAGCCGCCCTGCATAATTAACGAATGGACAAGCTCAACTCCGCGGATGTGGCTATCGTCTTCTGGACTTATGGCCCGCGTGGCCAGCGGGGCGAAGTGACGCGTTTTGATTGCTTGACGGAAGCGATCCGGGCCGTGATGGACTCGCCATCGTCAAAATCCGCTTCCATTGCTTGGATTAGAGCTGCAGACCGGCATCTCACGATGAATGACATTCGACAAATGGCCGGCCGACGCACGCTGGCATCGCGTCTAGCACAGGCCGCCGCTAACGCAGTGGAGACTGCGAAATCTTCAAGGCCTACTAGAGCTAAACGCTTTTGGTGGCCAGGCCCATCAGAACTTAGTCCCAGGCTCTGATGAGGGCGCCGAGGGAATCTCTGTGCGTAGAGTCTTACTAGTCGCGGTCACAATGGCCGCAGGACCAGTGTTGCTTTCGTGCTCTGAGCCGCGGCTTTCGGCGGACGAGAGTCCTACCAACAGCCCGCTGGCCTACGAGCCTCCAGGTCCGGTTGCCCGAGCGCCTTTATTGCCCCCAGCGGGCTATGCATCTACGTTCAGGAATTGCCAACGCTTCCAAAGCAGCCTGAGCCGTTCCGCCGTAGGCTGGTCTCAAAAGTGGAGGGAACTCTCCGTCGCCACTACTGACGAAGGGGATAGGAGAAAGGCAGCAATACCGCATGCGTAGTTTGCATTGCGAACTTCGATAAAGTCTCGCTGTCTCTCGGAGGCAAAGCCAAGGCTTACTTGTCACCAGTTCAGTACCTCGTCCCCCCCCGGCGGCGGAGACCTTCATTTCGGGCAATTTGAGAACGCACCAAGTTTTACCCACCGACCAGTAGATAGCGACGCTTAAGGGCGCGTTCATAGAGAGCTGCTAAAAAAACCAGATCGTGTGCGCTTTGACTGCACGGTGTGGAAGCCGTCGTGAACAGCAGCGTTCCTGGTTGGGGCTTTGCAACGATTGCTGTTGCCGTCCTTACTGCCGGGGCGGTTCGGGCTACGACATCAGATAATTCTATTGCAGTCCTCGAACATCAAAATATGGACGCAGCACCAACCGCGGGGCCGCTCCGGATAGTGCCGGTTTCAGGCTTCTCTGTCCTGGCGGCCATATCGGCCGAGTCGCTGTCCCTGCCTCCGAAAACGATTGTGGAAATGATCGGGATCACAAATCCCCTGGCTCTACAGCCTGAGACCACCATGGGAGCCGATCTTTTGAGGCCAGTATCGCTCGCTCCATGTTCAGGATTCAGTGTTTTGGGGGCCACATCGGCAGAACCTATGTCGCTGCCTCCGATGACCGTAGCTGAAATGATATTAATCACGAATGCGATCACTGCAGCACCGTTCAAATCCGATGCCACGCGCGGACCTTTTGCGGACAAGTCTTTCGTTCCCACAATTAGGACGAAAGCTAAGCCCAAGCGGAAATTGGCTATCCAGGAGCCACAGCAACGGCTTCCTTCCTGGTTGCGATTGCCATGGCTATTACCGCACTGAAGAAAACATTTTAGTGTGCGTTAGCTATTCTGCTAACCGCACGTCCGAATATTTATGCGGCGCAACAGGGAAGGGCCTTTGCCTGCGAAACTACGATCGGTGCTACTGGGCCTGTCACGACCCCGGCTCTCCGCCACCAGGTTCCGCGGTTGGTTATTGCTGGGCCCCCATGCGATGCTAATCACGCCGCCTCTGTGGACCAGGCGTTGGGGTCGGCAAAAGCCTTCTCAAGAGCTTATCGAAGGGCTCATCGAACATTGTTGTGGCCGTACTGGCACTTGCCGCCGTAACCGCCGCCCCGCGGCGCTCGGTGATCTCACTTCCAAGAAACGAATTTGATGGAAAGCTACGGATCCCGGGAGACGGCTGCCGTCCTTCACTATCCTGCGCAGACGGCAGAATAGCAACGGCCCCAGGCGGGGGCCTCCTGGGCCCGTCTCCTGTTTCGACGATGCTCGTTGGCGAACTCTCTGCGCGCAAATAGGTCGCGATATCGGGCCTTTCGCTGGTGTTCAATCGCCTTACGTAAGGTCGGACTATTTCTCTAGCTTCTTCGATGGTCTTGGCTTGCTTGAGAACCCTGCCTACGGCTTGAAAGCTATTGCAAAGCTCATATGCGACGAATTCCAGTTGGCCATCGACTGTCGCTGGGTCCTTACCATTAGCGGAGCACCAGTCTCGTAGCTTCCTGAGGTGTTCTGGTTTCCAATTAGGAGTTCCGCCCACCAGATGCAGGGCATCAAGAAGTCCCTGAGCCTGCACTTCCGTCCAGTCTTGATCGAGAAAAGTCATCCTTGCAGCCAGCGAGCTTATCGTCAGTGAAGCGGCCCCAAGGAGGCGCCCCTGAGACCGCTTCGGTAGTTCCCCCGTCTACTGGTCAGACGGTGCGCACAGGCTACGCCCTTAATTCTTGCCGAGTGGTAAATTCAAAAATGTAGTCAATCTCAATGAGCGATTCGCTTATAGGTCGGTTGCCGAGGTCTTCAATGCGAAACGCTTATTTTTTTGGCGTCGTCGGGCAACGCTCTCTTTGAGGGAGACCATAAGACCCACCGGCTGCTTGGACGTTTTCACGATCTTTTGGCACGCCTCGTTGGCACGCTCCCGAAGGTTTCCCGCCATCCTTATTGGCGAAAAAAGGAGAGCTTCGGCCTCTGCTGCATTCATGAAGTGTGTGCGTTCACTGTCACCGCTTTCTTCTTGTTTTAATCCGCTTGCGTTTTTTCCGGTTGCCCGCAGTCTGGCACTAATGCGAAGCCAGTTCGCCCTGCGGGCCAGCAGCATCCTTAGCTCCCGCGCCGCGCTCTCGTCGTCTGCTACCCTCTCATAGACGGCGAGTTTCTCGTTCACCGCGAGAGACTCTTCAATGATCTCTAGGTATCGATTAGCGGACACGGTCGCCCTTGCGGAGGCATGGTAGGAAAACTCAGTCCGTGGAAAATGATTCTTAGCCTCCGTGCAGGGCTTTCGACTATCCGCCTCTCGTAGAAGGCGGAGCGTCTTTTCTGCTGATCTGTCCATCGCGACAGAATCTACTCATGTCGGTTGATCGAACGTTAAGATTGGTCAGGATTCGTTCCCTTGCGGCATGCCTCAGAGATTTGAGGCGTTTGACGGGGTAACGCCGATAAGGTGCGGAGGTGGACATTAAAATGATCAGATCGAGAAGCCAGAACTTGCCGCTGCTCGCGTTCAGTCGTGGAGCGTTGTTGGCACTTGGCGGACATCGGTGTTTACCTCGCTTGTCCGCTTAAGGGGTGAAGGGGACGTCTCAGCTCTGCGCTCTAAGGGTCCGCTGATCGAAGCGGACACGCGCAGAGCCACGGCTAGCTTAACTAACCTGAAGGATGACTTTGGCGCGTCAATTTGAACCGACTTATGATGTAGAGAGTTGAAAACGCACTCGTTGAACCCGAGATAATGACGGGGGCCGGGTAGGAGCCTGGCCATGAAGGGTGTGTTGTTGTTAGGCGTTGTAGGCGCTGCCATCTACACCGCCTTAGTCGTAAGTCACGATCTCCTGCAAAGCGACAGGGCAGACCATCGCCTCAGTAGCCAAGGACTTACGCGTCCAACCACTCGGCAGTTGCGCTCGTGGGGCACAGATCTTCCGGCCTTAGCAAGTTCTCAGGAATCGTCGCCGCGGCTCCGCAAGCCTGCCGTGATGCCAGGGTCATCTGCCAGTAATCCCACCCAACATTTGGATGGCCTTGCTAGGGCGGAGGAAAAACCAACTTCCTTACAATCCAACGCCACCGCATACGAGCCCACTGAATGGGTCAGAGTCACACTTGCCGCGAGGCTTCATAGTGAAGCCTCTGTCTCATTGCCGACAATGCGGTTCTATCAGCCTGGTACGGCATTGCAGGTCGTGAGCCGGGAGAACGGCTGGATTCAGGTAACCGACCCCACTTCCCGAGAGCGTGGATGGGTGTTTGAACCCTATCTCGTCCCGACAGACCATCCGACCGTTACGCAAACGGCGATGGCGACGACCACCAACAAGGCTTTATCGGATCCAACGCGGGCCAGCCCGATGCCAACCGCAAAAAAGCGCCTTCGCGCGACCAGACCAGCAATTCGGGTCCCAGACTATGTCGCAATCGCGCAATTCGACAGGCGATGGGAGCGGCGCCCAGAACGTCGAGGCGGCTTCGGGCTGTTTTTTTTCGGCCGCTTTGCGAGAGCTGAGTGAAGCGGGCCAGACGCGAGACAGATGACGAACCGACTGAGGTTGTGAGTCGGTTCTAATGCCTACGTTCGTCTCGGTCTCGAGTAGTAAGTGCTAGCGTGAAGCTGACGGAGTGGCGTTGATGTGCAAGAACATCGTTTTGGCCTCAGCCTCTTATGAGCACGACGGCGTCGATGCGGCCGGCCTTGAGCGGCCCTATCTACAAACACAGCGGCTGCGGCGCGGCCGCCAAGATGAAGTTCCCGAACGATCAGGAGGGTCGCAAGCAGTTCAAACACGGTGTAAGGAGCAGCGAAACTCACAAGGCTGCTCATCCCGATTAGCTGGCAGCTTCGCCCCCTTCGCGTTGCAGCTCCACTTCTGCTGATGGCACTTAGCGGACATTGGTGTCAGCGACGCTGACGGCGGCTTTGACTCAACTGAACTTCGCGAAAAGTCTCGCCGCTTACGTCAGCGGAAAGATGAGCTGAGCGACCCGCTCATCGTGTTCCAACGCCTTCTCGTGCAACCATATACTCAGCGAACGAAGCTTGGCGCCGTGGCGCGAAGGGGTGCCCAATGGCATTGCGCTCGCGGCCGCGGGTCTCATGGTCTAGCCGCAACTCCCTCCATCGCCGCCCTCGGCTCCTAGCGCCGCCAACCTCCCAACCTAACCTAGTTAGCCGCGCCCACCAAAGACGCGCCCTGCGGCATTTTCGCGTTCCCACCCAGGCGGCCAATTTGGCACGGCCATTAACTTGGCGTTGAGAATTCGCCTTCAAAGTGAACTTCAGGCGTCAGGCGTGGAGCGTTCGCCAGGAGAAGTGTCTGTCATGAAAAGAGGAAGAGACCCTCGTGCTCGGCATCGCCTTGGTCGCAGCGCTCGGAGCCGCCCGGATCGTCCAGAAGATCGTCTCGGAGCCGCGCAGTGATCGGTGACGCTGCATATTCTCTGGGCTCTTACGAGTCCGAGACCGTTCACGAGGCGCCGCGTGCCCGTCCTATTCCGCGCGTCAATATTCAGGCGTTTTGCGACAATCAGGATACAGCGTCGGTAATCCAAAAGGCATCAGAGGACAGGCGCCTCGCCAAGGCCCATGTCACGGTTCGCATGGGCAGCGTGCAGGCCGCTCTCGCCTTCTACCAAAATGCCTCGACCCCGAGTCTGATCATTATCGAGTCGCTGCTCGACCGCGGACCGTTGCTCGCCGATCTCGACCGCCTCGCCGAGATATGCGATCCCGGCACTAAGGTCATCGTTATCGGCCACATCAACGACGTGCTGCTCTATCGCAAGCTTGTGCGGCGAGGGGTGAGCGAATACATCTTGGCGCCCGTCGAAGTCAACCAGATCATCGAAAGCATCTCGATGATCTCCATCGACCCGGGACCGGTCGGACAGGTTATCGCCTTCGTCGGCGCCAAGGGCGGCTCTGGCTCGAGTACCGTCTGTCACAACACCGCCTTCGCCATTGCGTCAGCGCTCAAGAGCGACGTGGTCATCGCCGATTTCGACCTGCCGTTCGGCACGGCCGGGCTCGACTTCAATCAGGATCCCCTTCAGGGCCTCGGCGAAGCTCTTGCCACGCCTGAGCGCCTCGATGACGTCTTGCTCGACCGACTGCTCTCGCGCTGCTCCGACCATTTGAGCCTATTCGCCGCGCCGAGCACGCTCGATAAACCCTACGATCTCGAGCCGAACGACTGCGAGAGGGTGCTCGACGTGGTGCGTGAGAACGTGCCGTGGATCGCCGTCGACGTGCCGCATCTCTGGACGACGTGGGCGAAGCAGGTTGTGCTCAGGGCTGATCACGTCGTGATCACGGCGACCCCCGACCTTGCCAATCTGCGCAACGCCAAGAATCTCGTCGATCAGCTCAAAGCCACGCGGCCGAACGACCGCCCGCCGCTTCTTGTGCTCAATCAGGTTGGCGTGCCGAAGCGCCCGGAGATTCCGGTCAAGGATTTCGGCCATGCCATCGAACTTGAGCCCAAGGTCATCATCGACTTCGACGCCCAGCTCTTCGGCACCGCTGCCAATAATGGGCAGATGATCGAGGAAGTATCGGACAAGTCGAAGGCAGCCGAAGTGTTCCGCAGCCTCGCCAATCTCCTGACCGATCGCATCGAGCAGAAGAGCGAGCGGACCTCTCTGCTCGCACCCATCCTTTCCCGACTGAGGCGACCAAGACAAGCGAGTAGTTAGGCAATGTTCGGCAAACGTAGTTCCCACCTCAATACCGAGTCCGCCGCCCCCCGAGCCAAAGCACCTCCGCCTCCGCACAGCTCACGCTACGACCGGCTACGCTTAACCATCCTGGAAAAGGCTTAGCTGCCTGCGCGCTGCTTCACTTCCTCAATGGCGCCTGCCGTCCACTCCGCCATCTCCGGCATCGAGAGCAGGGCATCGGCGTAAGCTTGGGCCGTGCCGTCATCGCCAAATCGCGCAAGGTCGACGCCATAGGTGCGGAAGCGCGTCGCCACCGGCGCGTACATGGCATCGGCGTTGGTGAAGGTCCCGAACAGGAAAGGGCCGTCTTTACCGAAGCGGGTACGGGCGTCGTGCCAGATGGCGACGATCCGCCTGATGTCGGCTTCGAGCGCCTCGCTCACCCAAGGAAAGGCGATACGCGCCAGCAGGTCCATGGACATGTCGTTGCGGAGCGTGACGAAGCCCGAATGCATCTCTGCGGAGATCGAACGGGCGGCCGCGCGTGCCTCGGCGCTTTGCGGCCACAGACGGCAATCGGGGTGGTGCTCGGCGAGATATTCGAGAACGGCGAGACTATCCCACACGATGCCGTTCGGCGTCTTCAGAACAGGCACCTTGCCTGACGGCGAGAGGCGCGAGATCTCGGCCTTGCTGTCCGGCTGGCGCAGCCTGACGCGCTCCTCGGAGAAGGGGATGCGGCACGCTTTCAGCGCAATCCAGGGCCGCAGGCTCCAGGAGGAGAGGTTCTTGTCGCCGATGACGAGCGTATAGTTGGTCGCGGCCATGTGCGCCCCCTTCCGCCATTGTCAGCACCGCGCTCCCCTGCCATTAATGCGCCGGCCCCGCAACCCCTTAATTCCTATCGCCGATGACCAGCAAAGCCATGACGCTTGAGACGATCCGCGATGCGCTTGAGGACCAGCTTCTCGATGCGGGCGCCGAAGGCCTCCCCATTCGCCTCGTCGCCTCCGAGGACGATCCCGTGCTCAAGGATTTGAGCGAGGCCGAGCGCGGCTGGATCGAGGCACAAGGCTGGAAACCGAAGGAGGGTGCGGTTCTGCTCCTGTCAGGAGGTCCAAGCGGCGTTGGTGGCGTGCTGCTCGGCACCGGCGGCAAGGACTGGGCCTCGCGCACGCCGCTCCTCACAGGGATGCTTCCCGCCGCTCTGCCGCAGGGCGACTATCGCTTCGCCTCGGCCCTTCCGGACCCTGAGCTTGCCGCGCTCGGCTTCCTCGCCGGAAGCTACCGCTTCACGCGCTACAAGACCTCGAACGACGCCAAGGCGAAACGTCTCGTCCTTCCCGAAGGCGTGAGCAAAGAGGAGGTCTTGGCGCTTGCCGAGGCGCTCTATTTCGGCCGCGATCTCATCAACACGCCGGCGAACGATCTTGGCCCCGCCGAGCTTGAGGCCGCCGCGCGCGAGCTCGCCATTGCTTATGGCGGAAGCGTGAAGGTCACCGAGGGCTCTGGGCTCCTCTCCGACAATTTCCCGATGATCCATGCCGTCGGGCGCGCAAGCGACCGCACGCCACGTCTCATCGACCTCAAATTCGGCGCGGAGCATGCTCCCAAAGTGACCATCGTGGGCAAGGGCATCTGCTTCGACACCGGCGGCCTCGACATCAAGTCCTCGAGCGCCATGGGGCTGATGAAGAAGGACATGGGCGGCGCGGCTTCGGCGCTCGCCTTCGCGCTCCTCGCCATGCGCACCAAGCTGCCCATCAGGCTTCGCGTACTGATCCCCGCCGCAGAGAACAGCATCTCCGGCAATGCGTTCCGTCCTGGTGACGTGCTGCCGAGCCGTAACGGCATGACGGTCGAGATCGGCAACACCGATGCCGAGGGTCGCCTCGTGCTGGCCGACGCGATCAGCCTCGCCGACGAGGAGGCACCGGACTATCTCGTCACCATCGCCACCTTGACCGGCGCCGCGCGCGTCGCGCTCGGTCCCGATCTGCCGCCACTTTACAGTGACGACGAGGACTTCGCCTCTGCCCTGCTCGCAAGCGGCCGGGCCGTCGGCGATCCCTTGTGGCGCATGCCGTTCTGGGCGCCCTACGACAAGATGCTCAAGAGCTCTATCGCCGATGTGAGCCACATCGCCGAGGGCTCTTATGCCGGCTCAGTGGTTGCCGCTCTCTTCCTGAAGCGCTTCGTGAAGGAGGCCAGGCGCTTTGCCCATCTCGACATTTTCGCCTGGGTGCCGCGCGAGCAGCCCGGACGCCCGCAAGGCGGAGAGCCGCAAGCAGCCCGCGCGCTCTTCCAGTTCTTCCGCCAAGAGCTGGGAAGCTCGTGAGCAGCCCGGTAATTCCCGACCCGCGGCGCCACGCTTATCGCGCGGATCTTGCCGATGCGAGACTCAAGGGTCTGATCGAGGCAGAGCGTTACGTGCAGGGCGAGCCACGCCAAGTGATCGCGCCGTCGCTGCCCTTGCGGCGCGAGGCGCGCTTCGACTCGATCCTCGAAACCGAGGCGCTGAAGGGCGAGACCGTCACCGTCTTCGCCGAGAGCGAGGGCTGGGCCTGGGTGCAGATCGACCGCGACCTCTATGTCGGCTACATGCCAAGCGAGGGCTTGAGCGCTTCGATCGTCGAGCCGACCCATCGGGTCGCAACGCTCAGGACCTATGTCTATCCCGAGCCGGACGGTAAGTCCCCGCCGCTCGCCCTGCTCAGCCTGAACGCGCTTTTCACCGTCAAAGCCGAAGAGGACAAGTTCCTCGCGCTCGAAGACGGAGGCTATGTTTTCGCGCGGCATGCGCTGCCGGCCGGAGAGGTTGTTGACGATCCCGTCACCGTCGCGGAGGCCTTTCTCGGCACGCCTTATCTCTGGGGCGGTCGGACCAGCATTGGGCTCGACTGCTCAGGCCTCGTGCAGCTCGCCTTCGAGGCGGGGGGATATATGGCGCCGCGCGACGCCGACATGCAGGCCGCGGAGTTCGGCGACCTGATCGACTGGCGGGAAGGCACCGAGCTTCGCCGCGGCGACCTCGTGTTCTGGGAGGGGCACGTGAGCATCATGACGAGCGGAACGCACCTGCTCCACGCCAACGCCTTTCACATGGCGGTCGAGATCGAGTCGTTCGCCGAAGCGAGCGCTCGCATCAGGGAGGCCGGTTATGAGGTGATTGGTGTGCGGCGGCTGCCGCGCTTAAAGCGGCAGCCGCGCTGAAGCGAGATTAGATGACGTGGAACAGGTAGAGCAGAATGATGATCGGGATGGGGATGCCGATCAGCCAAAGAAGCACGCCACGCATGATCGAAAGCTCCGTTTACGGGGTGATGAGCCTAGTAACGCGCGGAGCTGCGAAGCGTTCCGTACCTAGGTGGCGACGGCGCCACCGCGCGTAGCCTCGAGCTCGAAGGCAGCGGCGAGCAGCGCCTTGGTGTAGTCGGTCTTCGGATGGGCAAACACCTCCCGCGCCGCACCTTTCTCGACGACCTTGCCGTAACGCAGCACGATGATCGAGTTGGCGAGCGCGCGCACGACCTTCAGATCGTGGCTGATGAAGAGATAAGCGAGCTTGTGGCGGCGCTGAAGGTCGCGCAGAAGGTCGACGATCTGCGCCTGCACCGAGACGTCGAGTGCGCTTGTCGGCTCATCGAGAATGAGGAATTTCGGCTCGAGCACGAGCGCCCGGGCAATGGCGATGCGCTGGCGCTGGCCGCCTGAGAACTCATGCGGATAGCGGTCGCGCCACTCGGGTTTCAAGCCCACCTCTTGCAGCGCGCGGGCGACGCGCTCGCTCCGCTCTTCGCGGGTTAGCGAGGGATTCTGGATGACGAGGCCCTCCTCGATGATCTGCCCGATCGAGAGTCTCGGGCTGAGCGAGCCGTAAGGGTCCTGGAACACGATCTGCATGTGACGCCTGAGCGGGCGCATGCGCTTCGAAATCGTATCCGTCGATGCGGTTGCCGAGATAGACGATCGGGCCCTCGCTCGAGATGAGCCTGAGCAGCGCCAGGCCGAGTGTCGTCTTGCCCGAGCCTGACTCACCTACGACGCCGAGGGTCTGGCCTTCCTTCACGGCGAGGTCGATGCCGTCCACCGCCTTGATATGCCCGACCGTCTGGCGCAGGAAGCCGCGCTTGATCGGGAACCACACACGCAGATCCTTGGCCTCGAGGATGGTCTTGGCCTTCGGATTGGCGGCAGGCGGCGAGCCCTTGGGCTCCGACGCGATCAGGTGCTTGGTGTAGGGATGCTTGGGCGCGGCGAAGATGTCGGCTGTGGCGCCCCGTTCGACGATCTCGCCATTGTTCATGACGCAGACGCGGTCGGCCATCTTGCGCACAATGCCGAGGTCATGGGTGATGAGCAGCATCGCCATGTTGAACTCGGCCTTGAGCTTGAGCAGGAGCTCGAGGATCTGCGCCTGGATGGTGACGTCGAGCGCTGTCGTGGGCTCATCGGCGATGAGGAGGTCGGGCTCGTTGGCGAGCGCCATGGCGATCATCACGCGCTGACGCTGACCGCCCGAAAGCTGGTGCGGATAGCACTGGAGTCGCCCCTCGGGATCGTCGATGCCGACCTTATTGAGGAGGTCGAGCACGCGCTCGCGCGCGGCGCGGTCGGAAAGCCCGCGATGAATCTTCAGCACCTCGGCGATCTGCCGCTCGATCGTGTGCAGCGGGTTGAGCGAGGTCATCGGCTCCTGGAAGATCATCGAGATCTTGTTGCCTCTGATCTGGCGGAGCGCCGGCGGGGAGAGCTTAAGCACATTCTCGCCCTTGAACAGGATCGCGCCGGATGGGTGCGACGCGGCGGGGTAGGGGAGGAGGCGAAGGATCGAGAGCGCCGTCACCGTCTTGCCAGAGCCCGACTCGCCGACCAGAGCCACGGTCTCGGCGTCGCCGATATCGAACGACACGTGCTTGACCGCGTGCGTCACGGTCTCGCCCGAGTTGAAGTCGACCGACAAGTCCTTGACGTCGATAAGGGGCCGTAGGCTGCTCATCGACTCACCTTGGCAGGCGAGGCGTCGGCGCATTCGCCGCACTCGATCTCTATGGTGGCGTGGTCGAGGCCGAAGCGCTCGATGAGCCGCGCCTTGATGTCCTTCACGATGCGCTTCTGATCGGCATCCTCGCCGACCGCGGCGTGCAGAGTGACCATGCGGCGGCTCTGCGTGATCGACCAGACATGGACATGGTGGACGTCCTCCACACCTTTGACATGGGCAATCAGGTCAGGGCCGATCGCGCGGGTGTCGAGCTCTCCTGGCGCGCCTTCGAGCAGGATATGGCCTGAATCGGCGACCACCTGCCAACCGCTCCTGACGATGATGGCGGCGACCAGAATGGAGAGCAGCGGATCGATCGGCGTCCAGCCGGTGGCAAGGATCACGGCGCCCGCGGCGAGTGCCGCCACCGAGCCGAGCAGGTCGCCGAGAACATGGATGAAGGCGCCGCGCACGTTGAGGTTCTCGCGGTCGGCGCCGCGCAACAGGAAGAACGCGGCGACGTTCACAGCGAGGCCGAGCACGGCGACGATGACCATGATGCCGCCCGAAACCTGCGGGGTCGTCATCAGCCGCTCCACCGCCTCGTAGACGATCCACGCGGCGATGGCGAACAGCGCAAGCCCGTTGGCGAAAGCGACCAGCACCTGGAAGCGGTCGAAGCCGTAGGTGCGCCGCCAGTCTGCCGAACGCCGCGACAGCCTGAAGCCGAACCAGGCAAGCGAGAGCGAGGCGAAGTCGGTGAGCATGTGTCCGGCGTCGGCGAGAAGCGCGAGCGAGCCGGCGGCGATGCCGCCGGCCACTTCCGCGAACATGAAGAGGCCGGTGATGAGCGCCGCGAGCCCCATGCGCCGCTCGTCATTGGCATGGGCAACCGCGCCGTGCGCATGGCCCTTGTGGGCATGACCCGCATGGCTGTGTCCTGAGGGACCGTGAGGATGCGAATGCGATCCGTGCATCTGCCTCATCCCAAAGTCTTGCGCGGGTCGAGCGCGTCGCGCACCGCCTCGCCGACGAAGATGAGAAGGCTGAGCATGGCGGCGATGACGAAGAAGGCGGTCAGGCCCAGCCACGGCGCCTGGAGATTGTCCTTGCCTTGCGCCAAGAGCTCGCCGAGCGACGGCGATCCCGGCGGCAGGCCAAAGCCAAGAAAGTCCAATGAGGTGAGCGTGGTGATCGAGCCGTTGAGGATGAACGGCATGAAGGTGAGCGTCGCCACCATCGCGTTCGGCAGGAGATGCTTGAAGATGATCCTGATGTTGGAGAGCCCGAGCGCCCGCGCCGCGGTGACATATTCGAAGTTCCGCGCGCGCAGGAACTCGGCGCGTACCACCCCCACCAGCGCGACCCAAGAGAAGGCGAGCAGGATTCCAAGCAAGATCCAGAAATTCGGCTCGATCACCGCCGCGACGATGATGAGCAGATAGAGCTGGGGCACGCTCGTCCAGATCTCGATGAAGCGCTGGAAGAGAAGATCGGTCCAGCCGCCGAAATAGCCCTGCACCGCGCCGGCGGCCACGCCGATCAGCGAGGAGAACAGCGTCAGCACGAGGCCGAAGATCACCGAGAGGCGGAAGCCGTAAATGACGCGGGCAATGACGTCGCGCCCCTGGTCGTCAGTGCCGAGCCAGTTCCATTCGAGATCGGCATTGCAAGGATGAAAGCCGCGCTCGACCGCGAGCTTGCAGTCCTCATCGGTGAGCATCCAAGTCGGCTTCACCGGAAAGGCCATCGGCGGCGTCTTGTTCTGCGTGTTGTAGGAGAAGCGGATCGGCGGCCATAGCGTCCACCCGCCGGCGTCCTTGATCATCGCCTTGACGGCGGGATCGCGATAGTCGGCCTCGGTCTCGAAGACGCCGCCGAAGGCGGTCTCGGGGTAAGACTTGAAGATCGGCCAGTAATATTGGCCCTCATATTTCACGAGGATCGGCTTGTCGTTGCAGATGAACTCGGCGAACAGGCTGACGAAGAACAAGACAAGGAAGATCCACAACGACCAGTAGCCGCGCCGGTTGGCCTTGAAGATCTCGAGCCGCCGCCGCTGGAGGGCCGACAGCCACGGCCGCGGCAGTGGCACGCCTTGCGCGGTGACCTCCTCGGTGATCGTGGTGTCGATCGGCGCGTCCATCTCTCGCTAGACCTCGCGCGTCTCGAAATCGATGCGCGGATCGACCCAGGTATAGGTGAGGTCGGAGATGAGATTGATGACGAGGCCGAGCAGCGAGAAGATATAGACCGTGGCGAACACCACCGGATAGTCGCGGTTCACCACCAATTCGAAGCCGAGCAGCCCGAGCCCTTCCAGGCTGAAGATCGTCTCGATCAGGAGCGAGCCGGCAAAGAACGCGCCGATGAACGCGCCGGGGAAGCCGGCGATGACGATCAGCATGGCGTTGCGGAACACGTGCCCATAAAGCACCTTGTGCTCGGCGAGCCCTTTTGCTCGCGCCGTCATCACATATTGCTTCCTGATCTCCTCCAGGAACGAGTTCTTGGTGAGGAAGGTGGTGGTGGCGAAGGCCGACAGCGACATGGCGAACATCGGCAGCACGAGATGCCAGAAATAGTCGGCGATCTTCATTGGCCAGGAGAGTTCGTGCCAATTCTCGGAGACGAGCCCGCGCAACGGGAAGATCTGGAGGAACGAGCCGCCGGCGAACAGCACGATCAGGAACACCGCGACGAGGAAGCCGGGAATGGCATAGCCGATCACGATCACCGTGCTGGTCCATATGTCGAAGCGCGAGCCGTCGCGGACCGCCTTGCGGATGCCGAGCGGGATCGAGATGGCGTAGGAGAGCAGCGTCATCCACAGCCCGAGCGAGATCGACACCGGCATTCTCTCGCTGATCAGCTTGAGCACGCTCGTGTCGCGGAAATAGCTCTTCCCGAAATCGAACAGGAGATAGTTCTTGATCATCATGCCGAAGCGCACATAGGCCGGCTTGTCGAAGCCGAACTGCTTCTCTAGGCTCTTGATGAACTCGGGATCGAGCCCTTGCGCGCCGCGATATTTCGACGGCGCCGAGACGTCGCCCGGCAGGCCGCCTTGGCCTGGCCGCGGCCCCGTCGCATCGCCACCGCCGCCGCTGAACATCGAGGTCGCGCCCGGATCGGTGCCGGTGAGCTGAGCGACGAGACGCTCCACCGGCCCTCCCGGCGCGAACTGCACGATGACGAATGTCACCAGCATGATGCCGAGCATGGTCGGGATGATGAGCAGGATGCGGCGAAGGATATAGGCTGTCATTGCTCTCCGGTCGGCCTTCTCGAGCGCACGACAAGATAACCCGCCAGCGCCACGAGAAGCAGGGCGGCGATGATCAAAAACGGCCGCCAGGAGCTTGCGGTGGCCGGGGCGCCCTCAAGCTGAGTCGCTGCGGCCGAGGCGAGTTTCGCAGCTTTGGCCTCGTCATACCACCACGTATCGAGAATGCCGCGGTCGTAGCGGGGCTTCTTCTCGGGGCGGGAGAATTTGTCCCAATAGGCGATGTTGAAGGATGGCTTGTACCAGTGCGGCACCCAATAATGGCCGGCCCTGAGAACGCGATCGAGCGCGCGGGCGGCGGTGTTGATCTCATCCCGGCTCTTGGCGGCGATCACCCGCTCGATCAGCGCATCGACGGCGGGGTCGGAAATGCCGGCGAGATTGAGCGAGCCGTCCGTCTTGGCCGCCTGCGAGCCGAAATAGCTCCTGAGCTCCACGCCCGGCGTGTTGCGCATCTGATACCGCTCGGTGGTGATGTCGAAGTCGAAATTCTTGAGCCGCTGCTGATATTGCGCGGGGTCGACCATGCGCATCGACGCGTAGATGCCGAGTAGCTTCAAATTCTTGACGTAAGGCGCGTTAAGCCGCTCGAACACGTCCTCGAAATACAGGATCTCGAGTTTGAGCGGTTCGCCTTTTGCATTGACGCGCATTCCGTTCTTGACGGTCCATCCGGCTTCGTCGAGCAGCTTGCCGGCCTCGACCAGAAGATCGCGGTCCTGGCCCGAGCCGTCGCTCTCGCGCGGCACGTAGGCGACCCCGAGCGCCTCGTCAGAGACGGGAACGCCGAGGCCCGTGAGCAACGCCCGCTCGGCATGCGACGGTGGGCCTTCAGCCTTCATCGCCGAGTTCTCGAAGAAGCTCTGGGTGCGGGTATAGAGCCCGTAGAACAGGTTGCGGTTCGCCCATTCGAAATCGAAGGCGAGGTCGAGAGTCTTGCGCACGCGGGGGTCGTTCAGCGGCTCGCGCCGCGTATTGAGGAAAAAGCCTTGCGTACCTGATGGCGTCTCGTCGGGCAGCACCTCCTTCTTCACTCTGCCGTCGCGGATCGCCGGGAAGTCGTATTCGGTGGCCCAAACCTTTGAAGTGAATTCCTCGCGGAAATCGTAGGTCCCGGCTTTGAACGCCTCCATGGCGGCGGTGCGGTCGCGGAAATATTCGAAGCGGATCTTGTCGAAGTTGAAGCGACCGCGATTGACGGGCAGATCCTTGGCCCAATAATTCGGGTTACGGCGATAGACGATGGTGCGCCCTTGGGCGATGCTGTCGACCACATAGGGCCCAGAGCCGAGCGGCGGGTCGAGCGTCGTCTGGTCGAAGGGTTGCGTCGCGTAATAGGCCTTGGAGAAGATGGGCAGCCCCGCGACGGTGAGCGGCAGGTCGCGCACGAGATCGCCTTTGAACGTGTAGCGCACGGTTCGCGGATCGACGGCTTCCGCCTTCACCACGTCCTCGAGCATCTGGTGGTAGAGCGGGTGGCCCTTCTCCTTGAGCGCATCCAAGGAGAACACCACGTCGTCGGCGGTAAGCTCGGTGCCGTCGGCGAAATGCGCCTCGGGCCTGAGATGGAACGTCACCGACATGCGGTCGTCGGCGACCTCTGCGCTCGAAGCAACGAGGCCATAGATCGCGTCGGGCTCGTCAGTCGCCGGCGTCATCAGCGTGTCGAACAGGAGCTCGAGTCCCTGCGCCGCGTCGCCCTTGAGAATGTAATTGTTGAGGCTGTTGAAGGTGGCCACGCCGCCCCAGCCGACCAGCGAAAAGGTGCCGCCCTTCGGCGCATCGGGATTGACGTAGTTGAAATGCTTGAAGTCTGGCGGATAGGCGAGATCGCCGAAGGCCGAGAGCCCGTACTTGGGCTCAGAGGCACAGGCCGGCGCGGCGATGAAGGCAAGGACGAGAAGCGCGGCTGACGCGAAGGAATGTCGCACCGAAGTCGCGCGCCGCGTCCTCATTGCGTCGAGGATGCCGGAAGCTTGCTCGCGAGCGTCTGGTCGAACCACCAGACTTGCAGGAAGCCCGGCGTCAACCCCGGCAGCACTTTGGGTTGGCCGTAGCGGTTCCAATAGGCGATGCGCACATTGGGCGAGTACCATTGCGGCACCACGAGCTCGTTCCATTGCAGCACGCGGTCGAGTGCGCGCGTAGCGGCGACGAGCTCGGCCCGGTCCTTGGCGAAGATCACATGATCGACCAGCTTGTCGATCGCGGGGTCCTTGACGCCGATCAGGTTCTGGCTGCCCTCCCGGCCAGCGGCCTCCGATCCCCAGAAATCGCGCTGCTCGTTTCCTGGCGAATCCGACTGGGCGAAGCTGCCCACCACGATGTCGTAGTCGAACACGTTGAGCCGCCGCGTGTATTGCGCCGAGTCGACCATGCGGATGCTGCTCTTGATGCCGAGCTTGTCGAGATTTGCGGCGTAAGGCTGCACGATTCTCTCGAACAGCGGCGAGACGAGCAGGAACTCGACCCTCATCGGCTGTCCGGTCTTCACGTTGGTGAGGACGCCGTTCTTGATCTCGTAACCCGCTTCCTTCAGCAGCACGGCCGCTTTGCGGAGATTGTTGCGCGTATCGTCAGGCGTGGCATTCACCGGATTCTTATGGATATCGGTGAACACCTCGGTGGGCACGCCATCCTTGACCTCGTTCAGGATCTCGAGCTCGCGGCCCGACGGCAGCGCTGGCTCGGCCGCGAGCTCGCTTCCCTGGAAGAAGCTCCCGACCCGCGCATATTGGCCGTAGAACAAATTCTTGTTGGCCCACTCGAAATCGAAGGCGAGGTTGAAGGCCTGGCGCACGCGGCGGTCGGCGAATTGCGCGCGCCTGAGATTGAACACGAAGCACTGCATCGGCTGCGTTCGCTCGATCGGGACCTCCTGGCGCCTGACGAAGCCGTCGCGCACAGCGGGGAAGTCATAGGCCGTCGCCCAGTTCTTGGCGCTCGATTCCTGCCAGTAATCGATATTGCCGGCCTTGAAGCTCTCGAAGGCGACCGTCTCGTCGCGGTAATAGTCGAAGCGGATCTCGTCGTAGTTCCATTGGCCCTTGTTGACGGGGAGATCCTTGCCCCAATAGTCGGCGACGCGTTGATAGGAGATCGAGCGGCCGGGCTTCACGTCCTTGATGCGATAGGGGCCAGAGCCGAGCGGCGGTTCGAGCGTCGTCTTCATTGGGTCGCGCTGATTGCCGCTCGCGTCCTTCCCCGTCCAATAATGCTTGGGCAGGATGGTGAGCTGACCCATGATCATCGGCAGCTCGCGGTTGCCCTTGGTGTCGAAATAGAAGGTGACCTCGTTGGGCCCGGTCGCCTCGGCGCGCGAGACGTTCTTGTAATAGAGGCCCATGCGCGGGTTGGCCTCCTTGTTCACGCCGAGCGAATAGATCACGTCCTCAGGCGTGATGGGCGTGCCGTCCTGCCAGCGTGCCTCGTCGCGCAGCTTGAAGGTGACCGAGGAATAATCGGGCGGATAGCTCGCCCATTCGGCGATCAGCCCATAAGAGGTCGAGGGCTCGTCGAGATTGTCGGCCATCAGGCTTTCATAGACGAGCCCGAGCCCTGCGGCCGCCTCGCCCTTGTAGAGCACGGGATTGAGACTGTCGAAGGAGCCGATATCGGCCATGCGTACGAGCCCGCCTTTGGGCGCGTCGGGATTGACATAGCCGAACTGTTTGAAGTCCGCTGGGTATTTCGGCTCGCCGATCAGCGAGAGTGCGTGATGGTGGACGGGAGCGTCCTCGGCGAGGCCGGAGACCGGGAGAAGCAGGGCGAGGAGGAGGGTAAGGGGAAGGCGAGATCGGCTCATGCTGGCGCGCTCAAGCTCCTCACGTTTTCATCTGGCAGGGGGCGCCTAAGAGGCGAGCCCGGTCTTTAACATGGGGCGCTAGCCTGCCAAATGAATTATCGGTCATGCGGCGAATTATCCGAGATTTTCCAGGCCTTGGGCTCCACAACTTGAGATTCGCGGCAAGACAAAACGAGAGCAGCCCGACAGAGGCCGGACTGCTTCGTCTTGATGTGGTGCCGTGCGACTATTGTTGAGGCGCGGCCGGCGGTGTCTCGGCCGAAGGCGCTGCGGGCGTCTCCGCCGAAGGTGCTGCCTGAGGGGCCGGCGCTGCGCCGCCGGCGCCAGCTTTCGGCAGCGGCACGGGATTGTCGCTGTTGGAATTGAGATAGGCGATGACGTCGGCGCGCTTCTTGGTATCCGGAATGCCCGGGAACGCCATCATCGTGCCGGGCGCAAACGCCGCGGGGTTGGTCAGCCATGCATCGAGCTTGTCGAAGGTCCAATCGCCTTCATGGGCTTTCAGCCCGGGCGTATAGTTGAATCCCTCGACCGAGGCGATCTTCCGCCCGACTACCCCGTAGAGGTTCGGACCGACCAGAGTGGCGCCGCCCTTGTTGAAGGTGTGGCACACTTTGCAGAGGGCGACGTCGGCCTCGCCCGCCTTCGGGTCTGCGGTGGCGAGCGCTGCCATGAAATCGCTTCCACCGGCCGGCGCGGCGGGGGGCGTGGGCTCACCACCAGGCGCGGGCGTCTCGCCGCCCGCCTTCACCTCCGGCAGAGGCGGTGGGTTGTCGTTCTTGGTGCGCAGGAAGGCGAGCACGTCGGCGCGATCCTTGGCATCAGGCAGCCCGGGGAAGATCGCCATCTTGGTGCCGGGCACGTATTCGGCTGGGTTGGTGATCATGTGGTTGATCAACTCGTAATCCCAATTGCCCTGCTTGGCCTTGAGCGCATCGGAATATTCGTAACCCTCATGGCTCGCGACTTTGCGCCCGAGCACGCCGTAGAGGTTGGGGCCGATCATGTTGGGGCCGCCTTTTTCGAAGTTGTGGCATAGCCCGCATTTCTTCGCGACCTCCTCGCCGTGCTTGGCATCGGCTTTCGCAAGCAGTGTGGGGAGATCATCGCCTGCGGCCGGCTTCTCACCCCCGGGCTTGCCTGGCTCGGTGCCGGGAACGTCGTAGCCGGGCTTCTCTTCGTGCTCCTCGAAGGCGATGTTGACGATCGTCCTCGCGCCAAAGAACAGCAGCAGCGCCCCGAGCACTGCCATGGCAATTTGATTGAAGCGATAGAAGTTCATGATCTCAGACCCCCCAGAGCGGGCTACTTGCGTAGCTCTTGCGACGCGGCGGGAGACTATAGGGCGTATGCGCCTGTTGCAACACGGACAATTGCCATGCGCGCAGCAGTCGCCTAGGAAAATTTCCCGTGCTAACGAGCTTGGCTATGGCCGACTGCCTTATCGTCATCCCGGCAAGATTGAAAGCGACAAGGCTCCCCGACAAGCCCCTCGCCGATATCGGTGGAGAGCCGATGATCGTGCATGTCTGGCGCCGCGCGGTCGAGGCCGATTGCGGGCCGGTGGTGGTCGCGACCGACTCCGAGGCGGTGCGTGACGCGGTCCTGCTCGCTGGCGGTAAGGCCTTGATAACGCTGGCAGATCACCCGAGCGGCTCTGACCGCGTGTTCGAGACGATCGAGAAATTCGATCCCAAGGGCGATATCGACATCGTGGTCAATCTGCAGGGCGACCTGCCCACCCTCGACCCCCGCCTCGTGCGAAGCTGCATCGCCGCTTTGCGCGCCCACGATGCCGATATCGGCACCATCGCCGCGGCCATCGTGCGCGAGGAGGAGCGTACCGACCCCAACGTGGTTAAGGTGGTGGGCACGCCGCTCAAGGGGGGAGAGGTGCTCCGCGCACTCTACTTCACGCGCGCCACCGCCCCTTACGGCGAGGGTCCGCTTCTCCACCATATCGGCATCTATGCCTACCGCCGGCAGGCCTTGAAGCATTTCGTGTCGCTGCCGCCATCGCCGCTCGAGCTCCGCGAGAAGCTCGAGCAGCTCCGCGCGATCGAGGCCGGCATGCGCATCCATGTCGGCCTCGTTGACACTGTCCCGCTCGGTGTCGATACTCCGGCCGACCTCAAGCGGGCGCGTGAGCTCATTCGATCCCGCCGCTGATTTCCGCCCGCATTCCCGAGCCCATGAAGAAATCGCGTTCCAACAAAATCGCCTTTCAAGGCGAACCCGGCGCCAATTCCCATCTCGCCGCGCAGGATGCCTATCCGCGCATGGAGGCGCTACCTTGCGCCACCTTCGAGGATGCGCTCGCCGCCGTGAAGAGCGGCAAGGCGAAGCTCGCCATGATCCCCATCGAGAATTCGGTGGCGGGACGCGTGGCCGACATCCATCACCTCCTGCCGCATTCGGGCCTCTACATCGTCGCCGAGCATTTCGAGCGGGTGCGCCATCAGCTGCTCACCCTGCCGGGCGTCAAGCTCTCCGAGCTGAAGACGGTACACAGCCACATCATGGCACTCGGCCAGTGCCGCAAGGCGATCGCCGCGCTGAAGCTGAAGCCGGTGATCGAGGCCGACACGGCTGGAGCCGCGCGTCATCTGCGCGAGCTCGGCGACCGCACCCGCGCCGCGATCGCCTCGAGCCTCGCCGCCGAGATCTATGGTCTCAAGATCGCCAAGGCCGACATCGAGGATGCCGAGCACAACACCACGCGCTTCGTCGTGCTTGCAGCCAAGCCGGTGCGGACGCGCGCGAGCGACGGACCGGTGGTGACGAGCTTCGTGTTCCGCGTGCGCAACGTGCCGGCCGCGCTCTACAAGGCGCTCGGCGGCTTCGCCACCAACGGCGTCAACATGACGAAGCTTGAATCCTATCAGCTCGAGGGCTCGTTCAACGCCACCATGTTCTACGCCGATATCGAGGGCCATCCCGACGAGCGGCCGGTCGCGCTCGCCATGGAAGAGCTGCACTTCTTCTCAAGCGAGGTGACCGTGCTCGGCACCTATCCGGCGAGCCCCTTCCGCGCCAAGCTGAAGGCCCTAGAGGGCTGAGCCGGCCGGATCAGTCTCAAGCCGGCTTGGCCATGAAGAGTTGGCACCAGCCGCTGGCACTGATCGGGTCCTCAACCAACTTGCATGAAGACGGCGCCAAGAACTGTACGCAACCCGAGCATTGCTGCCCATCTTTCGGCTGGTCCTGATATTTGGCGGCGTCATGCGTGAGCTTCGTCTGCGCG
The DNA here is from genome assembly GCA_963747175.1 of uncultured Alphaproteobacteria bacterium. Taxonomy (GTDB): domain Bacteria; phylum Pseudomonadota; class Alphaproteobacteria; order Rhizobiales; family Methyloligellaceae; genus Methyloceanibacter. The sequence continues at coordinate 173,923 of CAVVDW010000016.1, forward strand.
AACAGGTTTTGCCCAACGGCGTTGGTCGTGATGATGGCCCCGGCGATCATAGGTACGCTCTTCAACAGCGAGCGGCGACAAACGCCTTTTTTGGCCGAGCTGGATGGATTGGTCATGCGAGCACTCCTTGCATTGCCCAGAAATGAAGCGAGTCTCTCTGGAAAGAACCCTAATCTTTCCGGTAAAGTTCCGACTGCTCTAGCCGCGCTTCTCCGCCACGACGGGAATCAACCGCTTGCCGAGCCGCGCGCTCTCATCGAGCTCCCAGGTGCAGACGCTTGAGGCAACCGAATCCGGGCTGATCGCGAACACCACCGTATCGGCAGCGGCAATCAGCCCGCCGAGGCGTTCCTTCCAGGGTTCTCCCGGCGCGATGCCGGTCTTGTCGAGAAAGGCATCGAAGCCGCGCTCGGTAAGCGCTTCGACCGTGATTGGGCGAAGAGTAAATCCTTACGCGAGTAGGAGACGAAAACTTTGGCTCGACTGCCAGCAACGGCTTCAACCGTGGCTTGAGGCGCCTGCTCGTTCATCTTTGCACACCAAGTAAGGCGTGTGGCTTTATTGGGATTTGAGCCTAGCGACTTTCGCCGGAATTTGGGGTGTCTTTTTCGTAATGCGTGCCTTTTTCGTAATGTCAGTGTTAGCTCCATGCCGCCGGAACGCGCCGGCGGGGAAACCTTCCGCCGTCGGCTCGCGCGCCTGCGGGTTGCCACGAGAGCCCCGATCCCCGATATACTGGCTCGGGAGGTTGGCAGCAGGCGCGTGCCTCGCCAACCGGGTCAGGTCCGGAAGGAAGCAGCCCTAACGAGCGTTTCGCGGGTTGCTCGTCCAGCCTCCCACCTGCCTTAAGCGTTATAGTGCGTGTCTGGGGCCCTTCCAGCGCCCCTTAGCGACCCAGGCTTTGCGTTGAAAGTACCGTCCGTTCATGGCTGACGTCGAAGATCGCGAGAAGAGCGGCAAGCGCTCCGCCAAGCCGAAGGCGGACGGACTTCATGCGAGTCCCGAAGCCCCTGAGAGTCACGCAGCGCTCGCGCGCAAGTACCGGCCCAAAGTCTTCGCCGAGCTGATCGGCCAGGAGGCGATGGTGCGGACGTTGCGCAACGCCTTCGCCTCGGCGCGTATCGCGCAGGCCTATATGCTCACCGGCGTGCGCGGGGTGGGCAAGACCACGACCGCCCGGCTGATCGCGCGCGCGCTCAACTACGAGGGCAACGGGGCCAGCGGTCCAACCCTAGACATGACCGAGGAAGGCGTTCATTGCCGCGCCATCCTCGAGAGCCGGCATCTCGACGTGGTCGAGATGGACGCAGCCTCCCACACCGGCATCGACGACATTCGCGACCTGATCGACAGCGCGCACTACAAGCCGAACACCGCCCGCTACAAGGTCTACATCATCGACGAGGTGCACATGCTCTCGAAGCAGGCCTTCAATGGCCTGCTCAAGACGCTCGAGGAGCCGCCCGAGCACGTGAAGTTCATCTTCGCCACCACCGAGGCGCGCAAGGTGCCGGTGACGGTGCTGTCGCGCTGCCAGCGTTTCGACCTTAAGCGCATCGAGATCGGCGAGCTTATCGATCATCTCAAGCGCGTCACCGAGCAGGAAGGCGCGACCGCCGAGCAGGGCGCTCTCGCGCTCATCGCCCGCGCCGCCGAAGGCTCGGTGCGCGACGCACTCTCGATCCTCGACCGCGCCATCGCTTTCGGCGCCGGCAATGTCGAGACCGACGCCGTGCGTGGGCTGTTGGGTCTCGCCGACCGTACCCGCATCTTCGATCTGCTCGAGACCGTGCTTTCGGGCGACGCCGGCGCCGCGCTCCAGCAGCTTGCGCAGCTCAATCGCGACGGCGCCGAGCCCGGCCAGGTGATCGCCGATCTCGCCGATGCAGTCCATGCGGTGACTCTGGTCAAGGCCGCGGGCGAGGGAAGCGCTGATCCCGCTTCGAGCGAGGCCGAGCGCGCACGCGCCGCCAATCTCGCCGCGCGGCTCCCCATGCCGTCGCTTGCCCGCGCCTGGCAGATGTTGCTCAAGGGACATGAGGAGGTGCGCGCGAGCTCCCGCCCGCTCGCGGCCGCCGACATGGTTCTGGTCAGGCTTGCTTATGCCTCGGACCTGCCACCACCCGGGGAGCTCGCCCGCCACATGCGCGACGGCGCGGGACCAAGCGAAAAGACGCCGGCCCCTGCCGCGCCGCCGCCCAAGCACCGTCGCAAGCCAGCCCCTACCGAGGCCAAGGCCGCTCCGGCGCAGCCTTCTCCACCGCCTCGCGAGGATCCGCTCCCTGACTCGGAGAACCCGGCGCCTCCGCCGGAGCCTGCGCCATCATCGGAGCTCAGAAGCTTCGAGGACGTCGTGGCTCTCGCCGAGGCCAAGCGCGATCTGAAGCTGAAACATGCTCTGCTCGAGCAGGTGCGGCTCGTGCATTTCAAGCCTGGCAATATCGAGCTCAACCCGCTGCCCCAGGCCGCGAAGGACCTGACCCAGGAGCTGATGCGCAAGCTCAAGGCGTGGACCGGCCGCGTGTGGATCGTCGCGGTCAGCGATGAGCCGGGCGCAGAGCCTCTCGGTGCCCAACGCCGCGATCAGGCCGCGCGCGAGATCGAGAAGATCCGCGAGCACCCGAAGGTCAAGGAGGTGCTCCAGCATTTCCCCGACGCCCGCATCGCCGCGGTGAGACCGACGGCGCGACCGGAGGGAGACGATGAGGCGGCCGACGAGGCGGACGAGCTGAGAGAGGACGGGACGAGCCGATGAAGAATTTCGCCGAGATGATGAAGCAGGCGCAGCAGCTCCAAGGCCGCATGGCCGAGATGCAGGCCGAGATGGAGCGCACGCAGATCGAGGGCCGCTCGGGCGGCGGCATGGTCGTGCTCACGCTGAACGGCAAGGGCGACATGACGGGCGTCAAGATCGACGCCTCCCTGCTCAAGCCAGGCGAGGGCGAGATCCTGGAAGATTTGATCGTCGCGGCCCACGCCGACGCCAAGTCGAAGGTCGAAGAGGCGATGAAGGAGAAGATGAAGGCGCTCACCGGCGGCCTGCCGCTCCCACCCGGGCTGAAGCTGTTTTGATGCGGGTGGCGGCTTCTCAACGTTCCAACGAGTCGTCATTGCCGGGCTTGACCCGGCAACCCATTCCACTGGCCTTTCCACGTAGCGAGGGAACGGCATGGATGCCCGGATCAAGTCCGGGCATGACGGAGCATGCGATTTGCGAGGGTGAATAGGAGTGGCGCGGGTAGCGGCAGGACCTGAGATCGAGCGGCTGATCCAGCTGCTCGCGCGGCTGCCGGGGCTAGGACCCCGCTCGGCCCGCCGCGCGGCGCTCGCTCTGGTCAAGAAGAAGGAGCAGTTGCTCACTCCGCTTGCGGCGGCGCTCGCCGAGACGCGCGACACGATCCTCACCTGCGAGACTTGCGGCAATATCGACACGGCATCGCCCTGCACGCTCTGCCGCGATCCCGCGCGTGACCGCTCGCTCATCTGCGTGGTCGAGGAGGTCGGCGATCTCTGGGCGCTCGAGCGCGCCGGCGTGCTCAACGGGCTCTATCACGTCCTTGGCGGCACGCTCTCGCCACTCGACGGCATAGGCCCCGAGGACCTCACCATCGCCAAGCTGATCGAGCGGGCGCGCGATCCGCAAGTAAAAGAGGTGCTGCTCGCTCTGAACGCGACCGTGGAGGGCCAATCGACCGCGCATTACCTGATGGACCAGCTCGGAGGCGCAAACGTCACCGTCTCGCGCCTTGCGCATGGCGTGCCGATCGGCGGCGAGCTCGATTATCTCGACGAAGGCACTCTCGCCGCCGCGGTCAAAGCCCGCAAAGCGATGTAGGTTGGTTGCGCGAACTTTGGCGATGGGTGTTTGAGGGTCATGGACAAGCGCATCGTCGTCGTGAACGACAAGATGCAGAGGAACTATCGCTACGTTCTGACCGCCCCCATCGGTCGCAATTTCGATCCCGAGTTCACGCCCGAGCTGACGCCCAAGGAGATGCTGAGGCTCGGCGTATTTGGGGGCAAGTACCTGACCGACACGCGAAATGAGTTTCCCAAGAGCTGGTTCGCCGGCGTCAAGCTTTCTCCACGGCGCCGCAACCCTTCGCTTAACTTCTTCGGCGTTGACGCGAGCCAGCCTCTGTCCGTTTGGCGCAAGAAGGGTTGGATTCACCCCGACGACCCGCGCGGCTGGTTCCAGTGGTATTGCCGCTATTATTTGGGCCGCCGTATGCAAGATGAAGACCTCCGCCAGATCAAGCGGTGGAAGGCGATGCGCCGACACGTCAGGCAGATTGAGCGGCACTGCGAGCGTGGCGACATTTTTTGCCGTCCGCGGCAACGCCAGGCTCTGCTGCATTGGGCCTACGACAGCCGCAGCATATGATTTCTCTTCGAAGAGGCGGCTCAGGCGGCCGCGGCAGCGCGCTCCTTCGCTTCGATCTCGGCGAAGTCGCCGCGCTTGGTGAGCAGCCAGAGCAGCAAGAGGCCCGGGATCGCGGCGGCCGCGCACAGCATGAAGAACACCGCCCACCCCGTGGCCGCAGCGACGAAGCCTGTGACCGAGGCGAGCGTGGTGCGCCCGAAAGAGGAGAGCGCTGTCAGCAGCGCGAACTGCGTCGCCGTATGCGCCGGGCTGGTGCAGAGCGCCGAAAGATAGGCGATGAAAACCACCGTGCCGATCGCGCTGGTAAAATTCTCCGTCGAGATGGCGATGGCGAGCCCGAGATGGTTCACCCCGAGCCACGCGAGCCAGGAGAAGGTGAAGTTCGCGATTGCCTGGAGGACGCCGGCGACGAGAAGCGCGCGACTAAGCGGCATGGCGCGGGCGAGCAGGCCGCCCGCCACGCCGCCGAGCAGAGATGCGATCAGTCCCACGCCTTTCACGATCGCGGCGTAGCTCGCTTTATCGAAGCCGATATCGAGCACGAACGGTCCGGTCATGACGCCGGCGAAGGTGTCGGTCAGTTTGTACAGCACGACGAAGAGCAGGATCAGCAGCGCGTCGCGCTTGGAAAAGAAATCGGCGAAGGCGGCATAGGCTGCGCGGAAGAAGCGGAACAGGGGATTGCCCTCGCGCTCGCCGGCGGCTTCCGCCTCGGCCTCGCGCTCCTTCTCGCGCGGCTCCTTGGCGAGCAGCGCCGCCACCATGCCGATCACGACCAGCGCTGCCATGGCGGCATAGCCGTAAGTCCACACCAGGCTCCGATCGACGCCGATGTGCTCGAAATAGGCGACGAGCGCGACCGCGCCTGCCGTCGACACCAGCATGCCGATGCGATAGGCGGCGACGAAATAGGCCATGCCCGCCGCCTGGTTCTCGGTCGGCAGATATTCGACACGGAAAGCATCGATGACGATGTCCTGCGTGGCTGAGGCCGTGGCAACGATCACCGCGGCGAGGGCCACCATCCAGGGCGAGACGAGAGGGTTCTGGAAGCCGAGCAGGACGATCGCCGCCATCAAGAGGATCTGCGAGAAGACGAGCCAGCCGCGGCGATGTCCGAGCGCCGGTCCGAGCACCGGCACCTGGAAGGCATCGACGATCGGCGCCCACAGGAACTTGATGGTGTAGGGGACGCCGACCAGGGAGAAGAGGCCGATCGTGCCGAGATCGACTCCCACATCCTTCATCCAGAGAAGAAGGGTCGAGCCCGACAGCGCGAGCGGCAGGCCGGAGGAAAAGCCGAGCAGAAGAATGATGAGGACGCGCGGGTCAAGGAAGACGGCGGCCGCGCGCGCCATCCTCTCGCCCAAGCTCGGCTTTTGCATTCCCTCTGCCGCCGTCATGGTCCTGCTACATAGCAGGACGGGGGCTTTCACGCTCCCCCAAAAGCACGCGCTGCCGGTCGAATTGCCGTGCATAATGATCGAAAGCCATGCGGGAGCATTTCGCGTGCAGACCATAAGCCGTCGCAGCATCATCCTGGGTGGGACGAGCGCTGCGACCCTTGCTCTCGGCTTTCCGCTCCGGTCTGCCGCGCGAGACACGGTCACCGTCGATGAGTTCCGCAGCCTGTCGGCAAGATTGACGGAAGCGCGCGTGTCCGATCTCAACATGACTGCTGCAGCCAAGCTGCTCGACGGCTTCCTGTCGATGGGACGCGGCGCCGAGCTCGCCGCGCTCATCGCCGGCGGAGCGAGCAGCGGAGCTCTGGCCGAGGAGATCGTCGCTGCATGGTATTCGGGGAGCTACGCGACAGCTGCGGGCCTCGCCGCGTTCAACCTCACTGACGCGCTCGTGTGGAATGCTCTCGATTTCACCAAGGCGCCTGGCCTGTGCGGCGGCGGGACCGGCTATTGGGCCGCTCCGCCTCAGCCTTGAACGCATCGCCGATGGCCGAGATCGAAGCCGAAATCGTCATCGTTGGATCGGGCATTGCTGGCGCCCTGTTGGCCGCAAGGCTGGCACAGGCCGGCGTCAAGGTTGCCATTCTCGAGGCCGGCGCGAAGGTCGATCGCGCCGAGGCGACAAAGCTCTTCTGGAATGCGCCGCTCAGGACACCGGAGTGCCCTTATCCGCCGAGCCCAAAGGCCGATCATCCGATCAGCAACGACCCCGATTATTGGTATCGTCAGACCGGGCCGGACAAATTCAAGAGCACCTATCTCAAAGTGGTCGGCGGGACGACGTGGCACTGGCTCGGGAGCTGCCTGCGCTTCGTTCCGAACGATTTTCGCCTCTGCGGCGCCTATCGTTGCGGGGCCGACTGGCCGATCACCTACGAGGACCTCGAGCCGTTCTACAGCGAGGCCGAGGACGAGATCGGCGTGTCGGGTGATTCCACCGAGGCGCTCGGATCGCCGCGCTCCGCGACCTATCCGATGCCGGCCATCCCGCCGACCTTCATGGACATAGCGTACACGCAGGCGCTCGCCGGCACGCGCTTCGAGGTGCGCGGGACGCCGCAAGCGCGCAATTCAATCTCTCGCGGCGAGAAGCCTCCCTGCTGCGGGAATGCGAGTTGCATCCCGATCTGCCCGATTCAGGCGAAATACGATGCGACCGTGCATCTGTCGCTCGCGGAGAAGAGCGGCGCAGTGCTGCACGCGCAAACGACGGCAACGATGGTCGAAGTGGACTCCGGCCACCGCATCGCCGCGATCCGCTTCAAGCGTTGGGACGGCAGCGAGGGCAAGGCGGTCGGCAAGGTCTTCGTGCTCGCCGCGCATGCGATCGAGACGCCGCGGCTTCTCTTGAACTCCCTGAGCGAGGTCACGCCGAACGGGGTCGCCAACAGCTCGGATCAGGTTGGCCGCAATCTCATGGACCATCCCGTGCAATTGAGCTGGGCTCTGGCGCGCGCGCCGGTATGGCCCTATCGCGGGCCGTTATCGACCTCTGGCATCGAAAATTTTCGCGACGGCCAATTCCGCAAGGATCGCGCCGCCTTCCGCATCGAGATCGGCAATGACGGCTGGGCATGGCCCAAGGGCGCGCCGACCACGACCGCTTCCGATCTCGCGCGGCTCGGCCTCCGCGGCGAACGCCTGAACAGCGCATTGCGCAGCCAGGCGTCACGCCACCTCCGCCTCACCTCGCTGTTGGAGCAATTGCCCGACCCGGACAATCGCGTGACGCTCGACCCCAACGCTTCCGACATTTACGGCGTGCCACTGCCGCGCATCGCCTATCGCCTTGGCGCCTACATCGAGGCGGGGCTCGCGGCGGCCCGCGCTGCTCACGCCGAGATCTTCTCCGCGCTCGGCGCCACCGAGATAACGCATCGGGACGTTGCCGAAGGTGCCGGACATATCATCGGCACGGCCCGCTCGGGCAGCCATCCGAAAGAGTTGGTGGTCGACCCCAACCTCCGCAGTCACGATCACCCCAACCTGTTCATACTGGGTTCGGCCGTGTTTCCGACGTCGGCGACCGCCAATCCCACCTTGACCATTGCCGCGCTGAGCCTGCGTGCTGCCGGCCACGTCAAAGCGACGTTGACCGAGTAAGCGAGGCTGCGAGCTTTCGTCGCCCTGATGAGGCGAACGCCGGATGGGCGAATACGTTATTAGGGCAATCAAAGGAGAAAGACTGATGGTGAGCGTGACAGGGATCGACCACCTCGTGGTCAGCGTCGGCGATTTCGAGAAATCGAAGGAATTCTATGCCCCGCTGATGGAGTTTCTGGGCTTCGACGTCGAGGCCGAATACGACGGCAGCATGATGGGCTGGGCCAACGGCAAGACGCTGTTCTGGATCGCCGCCGCCGACGAAGAAGGCAAGAAGCACAAATACCGCAAGGGCGAAATCGGCTTTCACCACTATGCCTTCCGCTTGCGTAGCAGGAAGGACGTCGATGCGCTTCAGGCCTATCTCGAAGGGAAGGGCGCGACCATCATCGACGCGGCCGGCGAATATTACGACGACTACTACGCCGTGTTCTTCCTCGACCCCGACGGCATGAAGCTCGAAGGCATGCGCTACGGCGAGAAGGGTGAGCAGGCCACGCGCAAGCGCGCCGCGAAGAAGCGCGCCGCTGCTGCTAAGAAGTCGCCGTCTGGCCGCCGCGGCGCAAGATCTCGATGATCACCGCCGTCGACCAGCCGATCAGCTGCCGTTCAGCGCCGTCATCGGCCGTAAGAGCCGCCATTCCTCCGGCGCGACCAGGTCGGTATAGCCGAGCGTCGTGTAGTTGCCGAAAGCGAGATAGATGAGCTCGACCCTGGGGGGCGCTATGCCGACCAAGCCATAGGTGATCGCCCAGACCATCACCTCGACGAAATGTCCTGCCATGAGCAATATGCCGGTCGCAACGATGACGACGGTGTATTGCACGAAGCCGGGGACAAAGTGGTTCTCGCCGCCAAGCCGCGAACGGCCCACACCACGGCTCCGAGCAGCAGGGCGTGGATGATGAGGTTGACGAGGCTCGCCGCCGCGCCGACCAGCATTTGATCGAGCACGATGCCATGCCACAGCGGTAGAGGCGTAGTCATGGCTCTTTGGCGAGCAGGTCCGGCTGACGGACCACACGCGGGCCGCCGTTCCGCCGCCCCTCGATCACCTCTCCCCGCTGGAGGGCGGGCTGCGGTGAGGGGGATGAAGCAGCGCCGTTATGGCTTGCGATCTCGGCGACCGGAGGAGCTTGCTCCTCGAACTCCAACGCCTCGATCTTCCGACCGCGCGAGTTGATGCGCTCCGACGAGGTGAGGATCTTCTCGATATCGGCATTGGCCTGGCCGAAATGGCGCTGTAGGTCGAGCACGCGCTCGCGCAGCCGCCCAGTATCCTCCATCAGATGCACCACCTCGCGCTGGATGAGGTGCGCCTGCTCGCGCATCTTCACGTCCTTGAGGATCGCCTGCATGGTCTGCACGGCGAGCATCAGCATGTTGGGAGAGGTGATCACGATGCGGGAGCGGTGCGCCTTCTGCACGAGGTCGTCGAAATGTTCGGCGAGGTCGGCATAGACGGACTCTGACGGCACGAAGAGGATGGCGGTGTCTTGCGTCTCTCCCGGCAGGAAGTAGCGTTCGGCCATGGCCTCGACGTGGCGGGCGACATCGACGCGCACGCGCCGCGCCGCCTCCTTCCGCTCCTCGTCGCGGCGCGCGGTGCGGAACGCCTCGAAGCCTTCGAGGGGAAACTTGGCGTCGATCACGACGCCTGCGCGCGTGTTCGGCATGTGCAGGAGGCAGTCGGGGCGCTTGCCGTTCGACAGCGTCGCCTGGAACGAGTAGGCGCCCTTCGGCAGACCATCCATGATGATGGCCTCCATGCGCATCTGGCCGAAGGCGCCGCGCGCCTGCTTGTTGGCGAGAATCTCCTGGAGCGAGACCATGTTGGTCGAGAGGTCGGTGAGATTCTTCTGCGCCGTGTCGATCACGGCGAGCCGCTCATGGAGCTTGGCGATCGAGTTGTTCGTCTTGCGCGCCGTCTCGTTGAGGTCTGAGCCGACGCGATGCGTCATGCGGTCGAGCCGCTCATTGACGGCGCGGGCGATGTCGCCTTGGCGCGCGACGCTGATCTCCGCGAAGGTCTGCAAGCGACCTTTGAGCTCGTTGAGCTCCGCGGCTTGCGCCTCGACCTCGCGCCGCCGCCCTTTCATATGCACGATCAGGGTGATGGCGAGCGCAACCAGCGCAAGCACGGCAAGTCCCGCGAGCGCGAGCAGGACAATGACCGGGTCGAGCGTGACGCTCCCAATCTGGATGGGCTCCAGGGCCATGGTGAGAACCTATAGCCCGATTCGTTCTTTTAGACCAAAACAGGAACATATTGACCTGAACCCGCCGCAACCCTATCTCAGCCCCTCAAATGGCTATCCGTCCGATCCTCACGCTTCCAGCACCCGTCCTGCGCAAGAAGGCTAAGCCCATCGAGCGCGTGGATGCCGAACTGCGCCGTCTCATGGACGACATGCTGGCCTCCATGTACGACGCGCCGGGCATCGGGCTCGCCGCGCCGCAGATCGGCGTCTCCAGGCGGTTGATCGTCATGGATCCGGCCAAGGACGAGGCGCCGAAGACGCCGCTCGTCATGGTCAACCCCGAGATTCTGAAGCGCGCCGAGGAGATGCGGCTGCACGAGGAGGGCTGCCTCTCCATCCCCGACTTCACCGCCGAGATTGAGCGGCCGGCCAAGACGCGCATCGGCTATATCGATCGCGAAGGCAAGAAGCAGGAGGTCGAGCTCGAGGGCATCTGGGCGACCCTCGTCCAGCACGAGATCGACCACCTGAACGGGGTATTGTTCATCGACTATCTGTCGCGGCTGAAGCGCGACATGGTGGTGCGCAAGTTCACCAAGCAGAAGCGCGCCGAGGCGCTGTAAGAGGCTCACGTGCTCATTGCCGCGATCATTGTCGAAGCCGCCGTCGCCATCCTCGCGATTCTTGGCGCGCTCAAGGACCGCCCGCATCTCTACGGCTTCGCGGTGACCTTCGCCATTTACGTGCTTTACGACGTCGCGAGGCTAGAGGGTTGGAACGTGGGCGAGGGGGTCTTCTCCGTGCTCTTCCTGATCGCCTCCTTGAGCGCGCTCGTCGCGGTCTGGGGCTTGTACAGGGAAAAGCCCTGATTGCGGCACAGGCGGCCGCAATGACATAAGGGCCCATGCCGCCCTTGCGCATCATCTTCATGGGCACGCCCGACTTCGCCGTGCCGACGCTTCGCGCGATCCTCGAAGCCGGCCACGAGGTCGTTACCGTCTATACCCAGCCGCCGCGCGCAGCCGGCCGCGGCATGGCCTTGCGCAAGTCGCCGGTGCACCAGGCGGCTGAACAAACAGACCTGACCGTTGCAACACCAGAACGGCTTAAGAGTCCCGAGGAGCAGGAGCGCTTCCGCGCTCTCGATGCCGACGCCGCGGTTGTCGTCGCCTATGGACTGATCCTGCCCAAGGCGATCCTCGACGCCCCGCGCTTCGGCTGCTTCAATGTCCACGCTTCGCTCTTGCCGCACTGGCGCGGGGCTGCCCCCATCAACCGCGCCATCATGGCGGGCGACCGGGAGACCGGCGTCTCGATCATGCGCGTGGAGGAGGGGCTCGACTCGGGCCCCGTCTGCCTCGAGACCCGCGTCACGATCGGCCCCGAGGAGACGGCTGGCGAGCTGCACGACCGGCTCGCGAGCGTCGGTGCGGGCCTGATGGTGAGCGCGCTGCAAAAGCTCGAGGAGGGGAGCCTCTCCTGCCGCCGTCAGCACGACGAAGGCGCAACCTACGCCCCCAAGCTCGATCCCAAGGAGACGCGCATCAATTGGCGGCTGCTCGCGCGCGATGTGCACGATCGCATCCGTGGTCTCTCGCCTCATCCAGGTGCCTGGTTCGAGATCGAGGCAAACGGCAAGCGCGAGCGGATCAGGGTCCTGCGCTCGACGATCGCCGCCGGAGCCGGAATGCCGGGCATGGTCCTCGACGACCACTTGACCGTCGCCTGTGGGGAAGGGGCGGTGCGCCTCACCGAGGTGCAGCGCGCCGGCAAGCGCCCGATGAGCGCCGAAGATTTCCTCCGCGGCATGACGCTTCTACCCGGCGTTGTCCTCGGATAACCGCCATGCCCCGCTACAAGCTCATCCTCGAATATGACGGCACGCCCTTCGTCGGCTGGCAGATGCAGGAGAACGGTCGCTCGTTGCAGGGGCGTCTCGCCGAAGCGATCAAGGCCTTCTCAGGCGACGACATCGTGCCGCGCGGAGCCGGGCGGACCGACGCGGGCGTCCATGCGCTCGGCCAGGTCGCCCATATGGACCTCGCCAAGGACTGGGAGCCCGACAAGATCCGCGACGCGCTCAACGCGCAGCTCAGGCCGGATCCGGTCAGCGTGCTAGCTTGCGAGCGTGCCGACAAGGATTTCGACGCGCGTCTGTCGGCGACTGCGCGACACTATCTCTACCGCATCGTCGATCGCCGCGCGCCGCTCGCGCTCGAGCGGAACCGTGCCTGGGGCGTGTTCCGTCTCCTCGACGCCGAGGCAATGAGCGAAGCGGCCCAAGTTCTCATCGGCCATCACGACTTCACCACCTTCCGCTCGACCGAATGCCAAGCGAAGTCGCCGATCAAGACGCTCGACCAGCTCGATGTGTCCCGCCACGGCGAGATCATCCGCATCGAGACGAAGGCGCGCTCCTTCCTGCACAATCAGGTGCGCTCCATGGTTGGCTCGCTGAAGCTCGTGGGCGAGGGCAGGTGGACCGCGACCGACCTCAAACGAGCACTCGAAGCGCGTGACCGCGCCGCCTGCGGCCCAGTCGCCCCGCCGCAAGGTCTCTATCTCGTTAAGGTCGATTATTGACGGGGCCAGTGCCGGGTTTCGCGCCCCATGCGGATCGGGATAGACTTACCCGTTCGCCCGAAGGCCAAGGGAGGATGCATGCGTTCCGCCGCTGCCGTCTTTCTCGCGAGCATGCTTCTTGTGCCGCCGGCGCTCGCCGACAGCAACACGGATTGGAAGGACTGCGCCTCCGACGACGCCGACCGCATCATCGCCGCCTGCGACCGCATCATCGCCGAGGGCAACGAGCGGAAGGTCAATTTCGCCATCGCCTATTACAATCGCGGCGTCGGCTATCAGAAGAAGGGCGACCACGCCAAGGCGATCGCCGACTTCACCCGCTCGATCAAGATCAACGCCACCGATCCCAAGGCGTTTCGCGCGCGCGGCTCCTCTTACGCCGATATCGGTGAATACGACCTCGCCATCGCCGACTACACCGAGACCATCAGGCTCGACCCGAATTTCCAGGGCATCTACTACGACCGCGGCTGGACCTACGCGCAGCAGCCCGACTACGCGCGCGCGCTGAACGACTATAACCGCGCCGTCGAGCTCGACGCGAGCAATCCCGACCTTCTCAACGATCGCGGCAACGCCTATGCCGAGCTCGGCGACCTCGATCACGCGCTCGCCGATTTCGACAAATCGGTCGCGCTGAAGCCCGATTATGCGCTCGGCCATGCCAACCGCGCCTGGGCGCTCGCGCAACGGAACAAGCATGAGGAGGCGGTCGCCGAATATAGCGAGGCGATCCGCCTCGCCCCCGGCAATGCCGACAATCTCAGCGACCGCAGCCTGTCGCTGATCAAGATCGGCGAATACGATCGCGCCATCGCCGACTGCAGTGCCACGCTGAAGCTCAAGCCAGACCATATCAATGCATTGCGCAATCGCGGCTGGGCCTATTGGCTGAAGGGCGACCTCACCCGTGCGCTCGCCGACTATGATGCGGCCGTCAAGCTCGACCCCGACGACGTCGGCACGCTCGCCGACCGCGCCGCGCTGCTCGACGACATGGGCGAGCTCGACCGCTCGATCGCCGATTACGGCAAGGTGCTTGCCGCGACGCCGGACGACGGCAACGCGCTCAACGGACGCGCCTGGGGCTATGCGCAGAAGGGCGACCTCGATAAGGCGCTCGTCGATTCGGAGCGCGCCGTGAGCCTGATCCCCAACGAGCCCAATGCCATGCACACTCGCGCCTGGATCCACCTGCAGCGGGGCGAGCTCGATCTTGCTCTCGCCGATTTCGACAAGGCGATCGGCCTCGATCCCGAGCTTGCCGGGGCCTATGCCGATCGCGGGCGCGCCTATGAGCAGAAGGGCGAGCGCGAAAAGGCGATCGCCGACTACCAGAAGGCGCTGTCGCTCAAGAGCCGCCAGCTCTACGACGACAAGGCCAAGAAGGAGGCCGCCGAGCACCTGAAAGCCTTGGGCGGCGGGGCGCCCGAGAACGCGGCATCTTCACGCTGATGGCCGGCTTTTAGGCGGCGCTTCGCCATGCCGCGCCTTGGCCCGCTTGGCGTCCAGGCTGCCGCATAGACAGGCCCTCCCTGCTGGGTTAGGAGCTTTGTCACCATTGGCGAGCTTCCCCTCCCTTCGCAACGGGGAGGGCCGGGGAGGGGGTTCAGTTGCACCATAGCGTCGTTCGCCGGGCTTCCAGCACAAGATGATCAGACGTATCGCCACCGTTGGCGGGCTTACGCTCGTCTCGCGCCTCACGGGCTTCATCCGCGACGTGGTCATGGCCGCGATCCTGGGCGCCGGGCCGATCGCCGACGCCTTCTTCGTCGCTTTCAGGCTTCCCAACCATTTCCGCGCCATCTTCGCCGAGGGCGCCTTCGCTGCCGCCTTCGTGCCGGCCTATGCCCGCACGCTCGAGCAGGCCGGGCTCCCGGCCGCGAAGCTCTTCGCCGATCAGATCGCCGCCGCGCTGATCGTGCTCAATCTCGTTCTTCTGGCGCTCGCTCTGCTCTTCACGCCCGAGGTTGTCGGCCTGCTGGCGCCTGGCCTCTCCGACGATCCGATCCGCTTCGACCTTGCCGTAGCGCTGACCCGCATCACCTTTCCCTATCTCGCGCTCGTCTCGCTCGAGACCTTGTTCGCCGGCATTCTCAACGCCAATAACCGCTTCGCCGCCGCGGCCGGCGCCCCCATCCTGCTCAATTTCTCGATCATCGCCACGCTTCTGTTGACGCCCTTCTTCCCGGACGCCGGCCACGCCGCGGCCTGGGGCGTGCTCCTGGCCGGCGTGATGATCGTGCTCGTCGTCGGTAGCGACGCCGAGATGCACGGGGTCGGCATCAGGTTCCGCATGCCGCGTCTCGACGCGCCGACGCGGAGATTCCTGAAGGCCCTGGGGCCCGCCATCATCGGCGCCGGCGGTGTCCAGCTCGCGCTCTTCGCCGATACGCTGATCGCCTCTTATCTCCCGACCGGCGCGCTCTCTGCGCTCTACTACGCCGACCGCATCAACCAGCTTCCCATCGGCGTCGTCGGCATCGCGGTCGGCACCGTGCTCCTGCCGGAGATGTCGCGGCGGCTCGCCGCAGGCGATGAGAAGGGCGCGGCTTCGGCGCAAGCCCGCGGCATCCAGCTCGCGCTTCTCCTCACCATTCCTTGCGCCGCCGCCTCGATCGCCATCCCCGACCTCATCATGCGGGCACTCTTCGCCCGCGGCGCCTTCACCGCGGCCGATGCTGCCGCCGCCGGCGCCACGCTCGCCGCTTACGCCTTCGGGCTTCTACCCTTCGTGCTGCTTCGGAGCTTCACCTCGCCCTTCTATGCCCGCGGCGATACGGTGACCCCGGTCAAGGCGGCGCTCCTTGCCGCGAGCATCAACATCCTGCTCAAGGTGCTGCTCATGGGGCAGCTCGCTCAGGTCGGGCTCGCGGCAGCGACCAGCGTCGGCGCGTGGATCAATTTGAGCCTGCTCGCCTACTTCGCGCGCCGCCAGGGTTTTGCCGTGTCCGGCGCCGACATCGGCAAGCCGGTGGTGAAGCTGCTCGCGGCCGGCGCCGTTCTCGCTGTGGTACTGATCGCCGGCGCCTACGCGCTACATCGCGCTCTCGCCCATCTCACCCACTTCCACGACGAAACGATCCTCCTCACCCTCTTCGTCCTTGGCACCATCGTCTATGGTGGGGCCGTTCTCCTTCTGCTCGGTCTTCCGTGGCTGAAGAGCCTGCTCAGAGAGGTGACCGTCGTGGCCGAGACGGAGGCGCCTCCCATGCTTGAGCCGGCCGACCCGACCGACGACTCCGCCGCGTTTCCCGATTCCGAGCCGCCGCCGAAGGTCTGAACGAGGCTATTCCGCCAGGAGATCCACAAGCTCGACCGATTGCGGATCGATCCGGCGCCCGAGAAAGATCTCGCCGACGCGGGCGAAGCGCTCCGGCGAATCGGTCGCGAAGAAGCGCGCCTGTCCGCGGTTCTCCGGCGCGCTTGCGAGCCGCCTCTCGGCAAGCGCCGCGGCGACGGCCGCCGCCGTCGTCTCGGCCGAGTCGACAAGCGCGACGGAGTCCCCGACGCTCTTGCGGATCGAGGAGGCGAGCACGGGGAAATGCGTGCAGCCGAGCACGAGCGTGTCCGGCGCCTCGTCCCCGCTGAAGAGGGTCTTGAGATAGCGGTCGGCTGCCGCAAGCGTCACGGGAGAATCTGTCCAGCCCTCCTCGGCGAGTGCCACGAACACCTGACAGGGCTGCTGCACCACGACCGCGTCGCGCATCAGCCGGTGAATGGCTCGCGCATAGGCGCCGCCTTTGACCGTGCCCTCGGTCGCGATCACGGCGATGCGGCGGTTGCGGGTGGCCGCCGCGCCCGCGCGGGCGCCGGGCTCGATCACGCCGATGACGGGCACCGGCTCCCACGCTTCCTGAAGAAGATAAAGCGCCACGGCCGAGGCCGTGTTGCAGGCGATGACCAGCATCTTCACGCCCTGATCGATCAGGAGTCGTGTCGCCTGGAGCGCGTAGGCCTGGACCGTCTCTGCGCTTTTCGTGCCGTAAGGGAGCCGCGCTGTGTCGCCGAGATAGACGAAATGCTCGTTTGGCAGGCGCGCGATCAGCGCCCGCAGCACCGTGAGCCCGCCCATCCCGGAGTCGAATACCCCGATCGGCCGGGGATCACCCGGCATCGGCGCCACCGAATGTCTTGAAGTAGAGCTCTATGAAGCGGCGATAGATGGCGGTGAGCTGCTCGAGATCGGCAATGCTCACATTCTCGTCGACCTTGTGAATGCTCGTGGTAAGCAGCCCGAACTCGACCACCGGGCAATAATCCTTGATGAAGCGGGCATCAGACGTGCCGCCATCGGTTGAGAGCTTCGGCGTGATGCCCACGACGTCGCGCACCGCCTCCGAGAGCAGGGCGTCGAGCGGGCCGGGCTCGGTGAGAAAGGAGTGGCTCGGCGGCTCGAAATCGAGCGCGAAGGAGAGCTCGCTGCCGGCGAGCGCGGCCGCCGCCTGCTCTCGCAACAGCGCCTGCAATGAGTCCGGCGAGTGGCGATCATTGAAACGGACGTTGAAGCGCGCCTCCGCCGCGGGCGGAATGATGTTCACCACCTGATTGCCGACATCGATGCTCGTCACCTCGAGATTGGACGGCGAGAAATGCGCGCTGCCGTAATCGAGCGGGGAGTCGTAGTAGCGGGCGAGGATCCTGATGAGGCCCTTGATCGGATTGCTGGCAAGATGCGGATAGGCGACATGGCCTTGCGCGCCGGTCACCTTCAGCCTGCCGTTCAGGCTGCCGCGCCGCCCGATCTTGATGGCTTCGCCGAGGCGCGTGGGGTTGGTCGGCTCGCCCACTAGGCAATGATCGGGGCGCTCGCCCTTCTTCGCCATCCAGTCGAGCACCTTGCGCGTGCCGTTGATGGCGGGGCCTTCCTCATCGCCGGTGATGAGGAGGCTGATCGAGCCGTCGATCTCGCGCCCGCGCGACTTGACGTAATCGAGCGCCGCAGCGACGAAGCAGGCGATCGCCCCCTTCATATCGGAGGCGCCTCGGCCATAGAGCACGCCGGCGAGCACATTCGCGGCAAAGGGAGGATGGCGCCAGAGCTTCGCGTCCCCGGGCGGCACCACGTCGGTATGGCCGGCGAAACAAAGATGCGGCGGTCCTTCGCCGACCCGCGCGTAGAGGTTCGCGATCGGCTCGCCGCCGCCATCGCCGAAGCTCAAGCGCTCGCACATGAAGCGCGCGGGCTTGAGCGCCTGCATCAGCACCTCGATGGCGCCGGCGTCGCGTGGCGTCACGCTCTCGCAGCGGATCAAGCTTTGCGCGAGCGCGAGCGCCTTATCGCCAAGTGCGGTCATTGCGTCAGCACCATGACGGCCAAGACGCTAGCGCGCAAGCCCAGCCAAGGCGCTGCTCTGGCTGCATCGATGGTGGCGATGATCTTGTTTGCGTCGAGCGCGCGACACATCGCCATGAAGTTTTGAGGGATTACCGCACAGCGGCCAAAGGATCGCCGCCGAACCGGTTCGGTCCGGGCGTTCCCTTGAGGATGCCGAGCTCGATCAGGAACCAGAGCCCGACGCCCATGCTGACGAGGTTGCAGATCCAGCCGAGCGCGTTCGGGTTGTTCGGCGCGCCGGTAAGCCCGAAGGCCTGCAGGAGGCTTGCGATCAGAACGGGGACGAGGCCATAAAGGGCGGTCTGGCCAGGCTTGTCGCGGTCCTGGAAGCGCTTCGCTGCCACGGCATATCCCGGATAGAACAGGGCGAGCGTCACGAGCGTCACCAGGATGGCGCCAAGGGTCGAAGGTCCGAATATGGCGCCGATGATGAAACCGAGCACGATGCTGATGATGGCAAGGATCACCACGCCCGCCCAGTATTTGGCCCGGTTGATGCGCCCGTCGAACGACGTGAAGAGATATTGGAAGTCCATTCTGTCCCCTCCCTTTGCAGCCAGGTTTCACCGGGCCCCGACTCTTGTAAGGCCGAAGGGCATGCTTCGGAAGAGGGGATGTGAGAGGCGCGCCTGCGCAAAACCGTTCTAATCCTCGCTCCCCTGGCCCTGAGGCATGCGCAAAAGTCCTATGGCGCGGGGCTTTGTCCAGTCAAAGGATCGGCGCCGTAGCGGTTCGGCCCTTCGGTGCCCCGTAAGAAGCCGATCTCGAGGAAAAGCCAAACCCCGAGCGCCGCGGTCGCAAGCGTGAAGATTACTGCGGCGGAGTTCCAAGGCTGTCTCTGCCCCTCGGGTTGAGCGAACATCACTAAGGCAAGGAGAATCGCGACGAGAAGGGTGACGGTCGGCGCCACGAGCCACCAGCCGCTGCGGTTCCGGTCGTGCAGGCGCTTGGCCGAGAGCGCGTAATTGATCCACACATTGAGGATACCGATTGCCACGAGGAGAGCGCCGAGCACGCCCGTCGGCTCGAATTGGTTGGTGTCGGCGTCCACGACGCCCAACCCATAAGACCGGGCCAGGAATTCGATGGTCGAGCTCGCCATGCCGGTCACCACGCCGACGACGAGGCTCCCAATCCACCAATAAAGACGCTGGATGCGCCCCTTGAAGCTGAACAAGAGCCAGGTGAGCCAGGTCCAGTCCATCGGCGCGGCCCCTGCTGATAGTCAATCCCTGAGCAGCTCGTTGATCGAGGTCTTGACGCGGGTCTTCTCGTCGACCGTCTTGACGATCACGGCGCAATAGAGCGAAGGGCCAGGCGTTCCGTCGGCGAGCGGCTTGCCGGGCAAGGTCCCCGACACGACGACCGAGAAGGGCGGCACCCGGCCCTGATGCACGAAGCCGGTTGCTCGGTCGATGATCTTGGTCGACTGGCCGAGATAGACGCCCATCGAGAGCACCGACCCCTCGCCCACGATCACGCCCTCTGCCACCTCGGCGCGGGCGCCGATGAAGCAATTGTCCTCGATGATCACCGGGTTCGCTTGGAGCGGTTCGAGCACGCCGCCGATGCCCGCGCCGCCGGAGAGATGCACGTTCTTGCCGATCTGCGCGCAGGAGCCGACCGTGGCCCAAGTATCGACCATGGTGCCCGAGTTCGACCCGCGCGCCGAGATTGACGAAAGAGGGCATCAGCACGACGCCCGGTGCGATATAGGCCGAGCGGCGCACGACCGCGCCCGGCACCACCCTGAAGCCCGCCTCCTTGAAGTCCTTCGCCTTCCACTTGGTGAACTTGGTCGGCACCTTGTCCCACCAGGACGCGCCGTCGGGCCCGCCCTCGATACGGTGCGGCTCGTGCAGGCGGAAGGAGAGCAGGATCGCCTTCTTCAGCCATTGATGCACGACCCAGCTGCCCCCCTGCTTCTCGGCGATTCTCAACTCGCCCTTGTCGAGGAGATCGAGCACCTCCTCCACCGCGTCGCGCACCACGCCCTTGGTCTCGGGCGTGATCTCCGCCGCGTGCTCGAAGGCGCTGTCGATGAAGGTCTTGAGATGGTCGTAGGTCATGGCGTCCCGTCAGGTCAGGCAGAACTGGGCGTTGAAGGGGATGGCCTCGGTGTTGTCGTGGTCTTTGGCGAGCGCGGCACCGATCTCGGCGAGGAATGGCGCGAGCGCGTCTGTCCGGTGATGGATATGCGCGGGAAGCTCGGTCCACGACGCGATCGCCTGGTGCTCGGGATGCTCCGTCAAGCCATGAACCAGCACCGTCGTCATGCCGAGCTCATGCGCGGTCTTCAGATTATGCGGGAGATCATCGAACATCGCCGCTTCCCTCGGGCTCACCCCGCACGCATGCGCGAAGCGCTGATAGGCCTCCTGCGACGGCTTGGGATGGATGTATTCAAGCGCGTGGATATCGAAGATGTCCTCGAAGCGCCCGAGCACGCCGAGCCGCGCCGCCACTGCCTCGGCATGTCTGCGCGAGCCGTTGGTGAACACGAATTTCCGTCCCGGCAGCGCATCGATCGCGGCACAAAGCTCCGGCGATGCGGCGATCGCGCTGAGATCGATGTCGTGCACATAGTCGAGAAACGCATCGGGCGAGATGCCGTGCAGCCTGACGAGTCCCGCGAGCGTCGTTCCATGCTCGTAGTAATAGGTCTGGCGCAAAGCTTGCGCCTCGTCGAGGTTGAGGCCGAGCTCTTGCGCGATGAACTCGCCCATGCGCCGGTTGATCTGGGCAAACAGATTGCAGTCGGCGGGGTAGAGCGTGTTGTCGAGGTCGAACACCCAGGCCTCGACATGGTCGAAGCCGCGCGCCTCTTTGGGCTGCCCGCTCATGACAACCCCCTCTTGCTGCTTCTTGGCCTCCGCCTCTCGATCAGAGTGCCGGCGCCATGCTCGGTGAACAGCTCGAGCAGCACCGCGTGCGGCACTCGGCCGTTGATGATCACGACCGCCTCCACGCCCTCCGCGATCACGTCGAGGCAGCCTTCGATCTTGGGGATCATGCCGCCGGAGATGGTGCCGTCCTCGATCAGCGCTTGAGCCTCCGTCGTGGTGAGCGACTTGATGAGCTGGCCGTTCTTGTCGAGCACGCCTTCGACGTCGGTGAGAAGCAAAAGGCGCTTCGCCTTCATGGCGGTGGCGAGCGCCGCGGCGAACGTGTCGGCATTGATGTTGAGCGTCTCGCCGTCGGGCCCGACCCCGAGCGGGGCCACCACCGGGATCAGGTCGGACTTGCTGATCACATCGATGATATGCGGATCGACCGCCGCCGGATCGCCGACAAAGCCGAGATCGACGATCTCCTCGATGTTGGAATCGGGATCGCGCATCCGCCGCTCGAGCCGCTTCGCCCGCATCAGATTGGCGTCCTTGCCGGAGATGCCGACCGCCTTGCCGCCTTGATTGTTGATGGCGGTGACGATCTCCTTGTTGACCGAGCCGGCCAGCACCATCTCGACCACCTCGACGGTCGCCTGGTCGGTGACGCGCAAGCCGCCCTTGAAGTTCGATCTGATATTGAGCCGCTCCAGCAGCGAGCCGATCTGCGGGCCGCCGCCATGCACCACGATCGGGTTCACGCCGGCCTGCTTGATGAGCACGATGTCGCGGGCGAAATTCGCAGCGAGCCCGGGATCGCCCATGGCGTGGCCGCCATATTTCACCACCACCGTCTGCTTGTCGTAGCGCTGCATATAAGGCAGCGCCTCCGACAGCACCTTGGCCTTGGCATGGACCGAAGCGATCACATCCGCCACGCTTTGGGCGCGAGCGGGCGCTTTCGCCGCCTTGGGAGCGGGCCGTTCCTTGGACTTTGCTTGGGTCGACTTGGTTTTGCTCACCTCGCGCTTATAGCGGCGGCAAGGCAGCGGGGACAAGCGATAGGCTGATCTATTCAGTGCCCCGCCGCTCGACTATACGTCTCCGCCAGTGCCTGATTTGTGGGCATTTCCACCGCCACGGCCATGGAGGCAATAGCGATGCGCGGAGAGCGACCGGCTGACCGCCCCTCGAAGTCCGTCGATAATGGTCTGCCGAGGCAACAGGCTGCGCTTCCCGGGCGCGGCGGTCTCGCGCGCATCGCAGCGGCCTTCTGGAACTCTCTCGGCGGCCTTCAGGAAGGGCTCTCGACCGAATCGGCGATCAAGCAGGAGGTGGCAATCGCCTGCCTCCTTCTGCCGGTCTCCTTCTTCATCGCGCACGATGTGTGGACCTGGGTGGCTCTCGTCGGAAGCCTGCTTTTCGTTCTGTCGATCGAGTTCCTCAACACGGCGATCGAGCGGCTGTGCAACCACATCCAGCCCGAGCGGCACGAGGCGATCCGCATCACCAAGGACCTCGCCTCAGCCGGCGTCTTCTTCGCTCTTGTCCTCGGCGCTCTGATCTGGATCGCGGCCTTGTGGAGCTGGTTCGCCCACTGAGACCTCAAGGTGTGAGCGAAGCGACCGCGGCGCGAAGCTCGTCGATGCCTGAGACCATGCGCGCAGAGGTGGTCAGGATCTGCGGATAGGCGGCAGGATGTTTGGCAAGATCGCCGGCGATCTTCTCTTGCAACGCCGCAAGCTCTGAGGCCTTCGGCTTGTCGGCCTTGGTCAGCACGACCTGATAGGAGACGGCCGCCTCATCGAGCATCTTCATCGTCTCGGTGTCGTTAGGCTTGATGCCGTGCCGCGCGTCGATCAGCAGGAACACGCGCTTCAGCTCACGCCGCCCCTTGAGGTAGTCGCGGATTAGCCGCGTCCAGCCCTTCACCTCCGACTTCGAGGCTCTCGCATAGCCATAGCCCGGCATGTCGACGAGATAGAGCGCCCCGTCCTTGCCGAGGCTGAAGAAATTGAGCTCGCGCGTCCGGCCCGGCGTGACCGAGACGCGCGCGAGGCTGGTGCGGCCGGTCAGCGCGTTGATCAGGCTCGACTTGCCGACATTCGAGCGGCCGGCAAAGGCGACCTCGGGCCTTCCGTCCTTAGGCAGGTCGTCGATCCTGACCACGCCCTTGACGAAGGTGCAGGGTCCTTTGAACAGCGCCTCGCCACGGGCAAGGTCATAAGCCGTGAATTCAGTTGTTGTTGAAGCGACCGCCATTGCCCACTCTCGGTCATGCCCGGGCTTGACCCGGGCATCCACGATTTCTCGCAAGCGACATTAAAGACGTGGATGGCCGGGACAAGCCCGGCCATGACGAGTTCGGAGAGGCGGCACCTAGCTCTTGGTTTCGCCCTTGGCGCTCTTCTTGCTCTTGAAGCCGAGATTTTCTAAGAGCGGAATCTCAACTCCCTGCCGCGTCATGATCACCGATTGCTGGATCACCGACAACGTGTTGTTCCACGCCCAGTAGATCACAAGCCCCGCGGGGAAGCGCGCGAGCAGGAAGGTGAAGAACACCGGCATCCAGGCGAACACCTTCTGCTGGACGGGATCGGGCGGCGTGGGGTTCAGCTTCATCTGCATCCACATGCTGAGCCCCATGATCAACGGCCAGATGCCGATCATGAGGAACTCCGGCGGCGTCCACGGGATGAGCCCGAACAGATTGAAGACCGTCGTCGGGTCAGGCGCCGAGAGGTCCTTGATCCAGCCGAAGAAGGGCGCATGCCGCATCTCGATGGTGACGAACAGCACCTTATAGAGGGCGAAGAAGATCGGGATCTGCACGAGGATCGGCAGGCACCCCGATGCCGGGTTCACCTTCTCCTTCTTGTACAGCTCCATCATCGCCTGCTGCTGGCGCATGCGGTCGTCGCCGTAGCGTTCCTTGATGCGCTGCATCTCCGGCCCGAGCTTCTTCATCTTGCTCATCGACACGTAGGACTTGTTGGCGAGCGGGAAGAGCACGAGCTTGATGCAGAACGTGACGATGAGGATGGCCACGCCGAAATTGCCGACGAGCTTGTAGAAAAAGTCGAGCGCGAAAAACATCGGCTTGGTCAGGAAGTAGAACCAGCCCCAGTCGATCAGGAGGTCGAATTTCGGGATCGCCTCCTTCGCCGCATAGCGATCGACGAGATTGACCTCCTTGGCGCCGGCAAAGACGCGTCCTTTGGTCTCGGCCGTCTCGCCCGGGGCCACTTTCAGCCCATCCATGAGATAGTCGGCCTGGAAGCGCTCCTGGCCGTCGCCCTCGGTGCCGGAGAATTTGGCCTCGAACGGTTTGCCCTGCTCGGGGATGACGACGGCAGCCCAATATTTGTCGGTGATGCCGAGCCAGCCCTCTTTGCTCTTGAAGGTTTGCGGCGGGTTGCCGACGGCCTTCTTGTAGCTGATCTCCTCGAGTCCGTTGTCGACCACCCCGATCAGGCCCTCATGCAGGATGTAGTAGCCCTTCACCTGCGGGATCCCGTGGCGCGAGACGAGCGCGTAAGGATAGACCGTGACGGGGTCCGATCCGGTGTTCGCCACCTTGTCGTCGATGGTGAACATGTATTTGTCGTCGACCGAGATCGTGCGCGTGAATTTGAGCCCCTTGCCGTTGTCATAGGTGAGCGTGACCGGCGAGCTTTGCGTGAGCGGGCCTTGCGTCGAGGCGGTCCACAGCGTGTCTTCGCCGGGGACGGAGGGGCCGGCTTGATCGCTCGCGGCGACGTAGCCGTTCTCGGTGTAGTAGGGGTGAGGGGCGCCGGCCGGCGACAACAGCACGACGTTCGGGCTGTCCGGCTCGACCGTCTCCCGGTAGTCCTTCAGGGTCAGATCGTCGATCCGGCCGCCTTTGAGCGCGATCGAGCCTTTCAGCGCCGGCGTGTCGATGGCGACACGGGGCGATTGCGCGAGCGCCTCCTCGCGCGTCAGCGTGGTGACCGCAGGCCCACCGGGCTGCGGGGCGCCGGTGCCGGGAGTTGGCGCGCCAGGCTGAGGCGGCCCCGGCTCGGTCTGCTGCTGCGTGACTGAAGGCGTCTCGGCCGGCGGCTTCGGCTTCGGCACGAAGAAATACTGCCAGCCGAACAGCACGATGATCGACAGCACGATGGCAAGGATGAAATTGCGGTTATTTTCGTCCATAGGGCTTTCAGCTCAAGGGCCGCTTCTGCCGCGAACCCGCCGGGTAAAAGGGTAGGGGTGCCTCTAGGTGCGTTCAGCGCTTCTTTGCGGGCTTCGGCGCGTGCACCTTGGCGAGAGCGCGTTCAAGGTCCTTGATCAGCTCTGGGAAGGGCCGTTGTACCGTGCCTTCCCGCGCGATCAAAACATAATCATAGCCCTCCACGGCATGGGCCCCTCCAGCGAGTCTGACCGCCTCTTTCAGCCGCCTGCGCGCTCGGTTGCGCACCACGGCGCCTCCCAAGGTCTTGGTCGCGGTGAAGCCGAAGCGGGCGATGTGCGGATCAAGGCTCGGTTCACCGCCCACTCGCCGCTCGCGCCTTCGCGCTTGCAGGACGAGCGAGGGCGCCGTGTAGCGCTCTCCGCCGCGAACATGCAGGAACTCGGCTCGGGTCTTGAGGCGTCCGATCGCCGTCACCGAAGGTGCGAGGGCCGCCGGCTCAGGCCGACAGGCGCTTGCGCCCCTTGGCACGCCGCCGCGCGAGCACGAGCCGGCCGCCTTTGGTTGCCATACGGGCGCGGAAGCCGTGACGCCGCTTGCGGACGAGCTTTGAGGGTTGATAGGTGCGCTTCACGAGGGCGTCTCCTGGCTTGATTAGCCGGCGCTGCGCTCGGCTGACCTAAACTTGCGGGTTTTGCGGGCTTATAGGGCACCCGCCTCGGTCAATCAATCCCTCCGCCAAGCGCTGGTCCAAGTGCCTCCGGACGCGCGGAGCCCTGACACGGGGTCAGCCTTCGCGCTCCGAGCGCTCTCATCCACCTCATTTCTTTCGCTGAGGAGTTCGAGGTGTTGTGGCAATGCACAAAAGTCGGTTAATCATACGAGCTCTCCTCCACGCCGGGCGTCGCGCCTGGATTTGCCAGTCATGCCAGAATGACAAATCCCCAAGGTGCGATAGACAAGTCGTTCCGCATCACGCCCGGTGACGGAGCATCACAATGGCGCTACGGGCCGTTCCGTCCGGTCCTCGCCATGACCAATGTCTTGGCCATGAAGTCACGCCAAGAACTGCCTTTGCGCAAGGAGACGGCGCAGAACGGAACGGAACGCGCCACCTCGTGGCTGAAGCGGCTCTGGCCGCTCGCCCTTCTCATCGCGGGCGCCGCGTTCGTGCTCGCCATGGGCTGGCAAAAATATCTCTCGCTCGAGACCCTCGCCGAGAACCGCGACCTGTTGCGCGCCTTCATCGACGCCAACATGCTCCTCGCAATCCTCGCCTTCGTCGCGCTCTACGCGGTGACGGTCGCCCTCTCTTTACCAGGTGGCGCGGTGCTCACGCTCGCCGGCGGGCTCCTGTTCGGCTGGTTCCTCGGCGGCGTCGCCTCGGTGATCGGGGCCACGCTCGGCGCTGTGATGGTCTTCATCATTGCCAAGAGCGCGCTGAGCGAGTTTCTCGCCGCGAAAGCTGGCCCCTGGCTCGATCGTTTCCGCCAGGGCTTCCAGGAGGATGCCTTCAACTATCTCCTCTTCTTGCGGCTCGTGCCGATCTTTCCCTTTTGGCTGGTCAATCTCGCCCCTGGACTGCTTGGCGTCGGTTTCACCACCTATCTCCTCACCACGATACTCGGCATCATTCCGGGAACATTTGCCTATTCTCTCGCTGGTAATGGCCTCGACAGCGTGCTCGAGGCGCAGCAAGCTGCCCACCAATCCTGCCTTGCCAAGATGGGAGCGGGAGGCCAAGAGTTTTGCCCATACACGCTCGATCCGGGGGCGCTCGTCACGCCGGGGCTGATTGCAGGGCTGGTTGCGCTTGGGCTGGTTGCGCTGGTGCCGGTTCTGGTCAAATGGTCCAGGCGCCGGGCCGTCTGAAGGTCTGAAGGGGGGACTGGTCTCCATGGAAGAGGTGCTGAAGCCCGACCTCTGCGTCATCGGCGCGGGCTCAGGAGGCCTTTCAATCGCGGCCGCGGCGGCCCAATTCGGCGTGCCGGTCGTGCTCATCGAGAAGGGCCGCATGGGGGGTGACTGCCTGAATTATGGCTGCGTGCCCTCCAAGGCTCTGCTCGCCGCCGGCAAACGCGCCGAGGCCGTACGCACCGCGTCCAATTTCGGCATCGATGTGATCGAGGCGCAAATCGACCATCGCGGCGTCCACGACCACGTTCATGGCGTCATCGCGGCGATCGCGCCGAACGATTCGATCGAGCGCATGACGGGGCTCGGCGTCCGCGTCATCCAGGCGAGCGCGAGCTTCCTCGACAAATTCACCGTTGAAGCCGGACGCGTCCTGGTGCGCGCGCGGAGATTCGTCATCGCCACGGGCTCCATGCCCGCGATTCCGCCGATCCCGGGCCTCGACGAGGTGCCCTTTTTCACCAACGAGACCATCTTCGACGTGAGCGAGCGCATCCAGCACCTCATCGTCTTGGGTGGAGGCCCGATCGGGCTCGAGCTCGGCCAAGCGCATCGCATGCTCGGCTCCCACATCACCATCTTCGACACCGCGAGCATCCTCGCCAATGAGGACGCGGAAGCTGCGCGCGTCCTGATGAAGAGGCTCGAGGACACGCAAGTCGTGCTCTATCCCAACACCCGGGTCGAGCGCGTCGAGCGCTCGGTGCAGGGCGTCGCCGTGCATTTCCACAAGGACGGCGAGACCACCATCATCAAGGGAACGCACCTCCTCGTCGCGACGGGGCGCAAACCGAACGTCAAATCGCTGAGCCTCGATCGCGCCGGCGTCGAGTTCACCGAGGACGGCATCAAAGTGAACGAGCAGCTCAAGACCTCGAACCGCCGCATCTACGCGATCGGCGACGTGATCGGGGGCCCGAAATTCACCCATCTCGCCAATTATCACGCCAGCATCGTCATCAAGAATGCGCTGTTCCGATTGCGGCCCGATGTCAGCGCCACGGCGATTCCCCGCGTCATCTACACCGACCCCGAGCTTGCCCAGATCGGACTCACCGAGGACGAGGCGCATAAGCGCTATCGCCGGCGCTCGATCCGCATCTATCGCTGGCCCTATGCCGACAACGACCGCGCCCAGTGCGAGCGCGAGACGGAAGGATTCATCAAGGTTATCACCAAGCGCGACGGCACGATTCTCGGCTGCACCATCGTCGGCGCGAGCGCCGGCGAGCTGATCCAGATGTGGGTGGTCGCCATGGCCAAGGACATCAAGCTCGGCGATATCACTAATTTCGTGCTGCCTTATCCGACCCTGTCGGAGCTTTCTAAACGCGTGGCCTTCACCTATTACCAACCGACTTTGGCGAAAGGCTGGGTGCGCAGTATCATCGGGCTCTTGCGCCGCTTCGGCTAGCTGCCTTCTGGGCCCCTAGGCTCGCCATTCCGAAAAGAGCCGTTTTTAGGTAGGATTGATGGTCGAGAGCGGCGCGCTGCACGCGCCGCAAAGTGTCACGGCGAGTATCTCAGGTGACCGAAGGAGCTTCGAGCGCGGAGGGGGGAACTCGGCGAACGCCCCGCTATCTGCCGGGCCTCTCCGCCAAGCTGCTTCTGCTCACCATCCTCTTCGTCATGCTTGCCGAGGTGCTCGTGTTCGTCCCCTCGGTCTCCAATTTCCGCCGGCAATGGCTGATGGAGCGGCTTGCCGCGGCGCAGATCGCGGCGCTCGCCGCCGAGGCCGCTCCCGGCGGCCAACTCCCTCCCACGCTACGCGACGAGCTTCTCGAGCGCGCCAAGGTGAAGGCGATCGCAGTGAAGAAGGCGGACGCGCGCGTGCTTATCGTCGAGATGGACATGCCGGCCGAGATCGGCGCCTCCTACGATCTCCGCAACGCCTCTTGGGTGACCCTTATCGCCGATGCGTTGATGGTCTATGTGGCGCCCGATGACCGCGTCATCCGCGTCGTCGGCCAGCCCGGCTTGAATCCCGACGAACTCATCGATGTGGTGATGGGAGAGGGACCGCTCAAAGAGGCGATGATCCGCTACGGCCTCGATATTCTCGGGCTTTCCATTCTCATCTCGATCATCACCGCGGCGCTCGTCTATCTCTCGCTCGATGCGCTCCTGGTGAAGCCGATGACCAAGCTTACCTGGAACATCGTGCGCTTCAGCGAGCGTCCCGAAACCCGACCAGGATCATCACGCCGTCCTCCAGGCGCGATGAGATCGGCACCGCCCAGCGCGAGCTCTCCGCCATGCAGAAGGAGCTGTCGGAGACCCTGTCGCAACGCAATCGCCTCGCCGCGCTTGGCCTTGCCGTGAGCAAGATCAGCCACGACCTGCGCAACATGCTGTCGAGCGCGCAGCTCCTCTCTGACCGCTTGATCGCGGTGAACGATCCCACGGTGCAGCACCTGGTACCGAAGCTGATCGCCTCGCTCGATCGCGCCATCAGGTTGTGCGCGCGCACGCTCGATTTCGGCCAGGCGCAGGAAGTCCCGCCGCGGCGGACGCGCTTCGAGCTTGCCCCGCTCGTCGCCGAAGTCGGCGATGCGCTCGGACTTCCGCGCCCAAAGCTTGTCGGCTGGACCCTCGACATCGAGGAGGGGCTCGAGGTCGATGCCGACCGCGATCAGCTCTTCCGCGTCCTCAGCAATCTCTGCCGCAACGCCGTGCAGGCGCTCGAGAGCGAAGGTGGGCGCGCCGGGGAGATCATGGTGCTGGCGCGGCGCGAGGGCGCGGTCACAATCATAGAGGTGGCCGATACCGG